>CAXSZV010000033.1:0-2287 GCA_964242815.1 uncultured Novosphingobium sp. | reverse complement strand
GCCGCGACCTGGCGACGGGTCAGCTCGGCGCGCGGGAAGCGGACGACCGTCTCGGACGGCGGCAGGTCGGCCAGCGTCACGAAGGCGCCGATGTGCGCGGCGTAATCCGCCTCGCCGGCGATCCGGTCCTTGACCGCGCGATCCTCCAGCACCTCGCCCGCGTCGAGATCGACCGCGATCATCTGACCGGGGCCGAGCCGCCCCTTGGCGACGATCGTGCTCTCCGGCACCACGACCATGCCGCTTTCCGAGCCGACGATCAGCAGCCCGTCGCTGGTGCGGGTGTAGCGCAGGGGGCGGAGCGCGTTCCTGTCCATCCCCGCCACCGCCCAGCGCCCGTCGGTCATGGCCAGCGCCGCCGGCCCGTCCCACGGCTCCATCACCGAGGCGAGATAGCGGTACATCGCGTCGTGCGCGGGCGGGGTGTCGCCGGTCTCGTCGAGCGACTCGGGCACCAGCATCAGCTTGGCGGTCGGCGCGTCGCGCCCGGACCGGCAGATCGCCTCGAACACCGCGTCCAGCGCCGCGGTGTCGCTCGCGCCGGCGGGGATCACCGGCTTGATGTCCTCCGAATGCTCGCCGAACGCGAGGGTCGCCATCCGGATCTCGTGGGAGAGCATCCAGTTCTTGTTGCCGCGGATCGTGTTGATCTCGCCATTGTGCGCCAGGCAGCGGAAGGGTTGGGCCAGCCACCATTGCGGGAAGGTGTTGGTGGAATAGCGCTGGTGGAAGATCGCGACGCGCGAGGTGAACCGCTGGTCCTGGAGGTCGGGGTAGAAGACCGACAGGCTCTCGGCGAGGAACAGGCCCTTGTACACGATCGAGCGGCACGACAGCGAACAGATGTAGAAGCCGCTGATCTGCGCGGCGATCACGCGCTTCTCGATCCGGCGGCGGACGAGGTAGAGCGTCTTCTCGAACTCGGCCTGATCGACGCTGTCCGGCAGTGGGCCGGCGATCATGATCTGCTCGATCTCGGGCCGCGTCAGCTGCGCCTTCGCGCCGATCACGCCGACATCGACCGGCACCTGCCGCCAGCCATAGATGGTGTAGCCCGCCTCGATGATCGCCGATTCCACGATCGTCCGGCACGTCTCCTGCGCGCCCAGATCGGTGCGCGGCAGGAAGATCATCCCCACCGCCAGCCGGTTCGGCCGCACCGGGTGACCGGACGCGGCGATCGCGTCGTCGAAGAAGCGCACGGGCAGGTCGAGGTGCAGCCCCGCGCCGTCGCCCGTCTTGCCATCCGCATCGACCGCGCCGCGATGCCACACCGCCTTCAGCGCATCGATCGCCGACTGCACCACGCGCCGCGACGCCTGCCCGTCGGTCGCGGCGACCAGGCCGACGCCACACGCGTCGGACTCGAACTCGGGGCGGTACATCCCGTGCTCGGCGAGGTGGGCGCGGGGATCAGTCATGGCCGAACAACCTTCTTCCCAAGACGCGATCATCCCTGATCCGCACCAGCTCGTCGCGGAGACGACCGGCCGCTTCCCAGGCGTTCGCGAGCTCGCGCGCGCGATCGTCGGCGCTCATCGCGTATTCGTGGATGAGCCGATTGCGTTGCTCGTTCAGCGCGATCCACCAAGGGACATCGATCAGCACCTCGAAGCCGTCGAGCCGGTCGAACACGGCCCCGAAGGGGTGGCGCACGTCGCTCGCTTCCAGCACCGCCAGAAGACGAGGCATGAGCTTGCGCAGGGTCAGATCCGTGAGCTGCTGGAACCGCTGCAGGAAGGCGTCGGTGGCCATCAAGTCATGCCCTGTCTTTGCCTCTTCCGCCCGGCGAACGGCTTCACCATCGTCGCGCAGCGAAAGGGATAGGCGCGCGAGCGGGCCCCCGATCGCTTCCCACGTTTCCGCGAGACGAGCCTGACGGCTGTTCACAGCACGACGCCCTCGGCCATCGCCTTGCGGCAAACGGACGATGGGGACTGGCCGGGCTGCGAGACCAGGATGTCGTATTCTCGCTCTCCGACCCGCTTGTTCAGCAATTCGCGAAACAGCGCGGTGGCGGCGAGCACAGGTTGATCGGTCGGCAGATCGATATGCAAGTCGATGTCGCCGCCGCGCCGCCTGTCGTCCAGCCGGCTGCCGAAGACACGCACGACGGCCGGCTCCCCGAAGGCTTCGATGGCCGACGCCTTGATCGCCCTCACCTCCTCGTCGCTCAGTCTCACGCCGCCCTCCGCACATCCGCCGCCCGCGCTTTCAGCCACCCATGCATCGACGCCGCCACGTCGCGGCCGTCGCGGATCGCCCACACCACCAGGCTGGCGCCGCG
>CAXSZV010000032.1:0-2860 GCA_964242815.1 uncultured Novosphingobium sp. | reverse complement strand
TCGAGTTCCTGAAGGACCCGACCAAGTTCGCGCGCCTCGGCGGCAAGATCCCCAAGGGCGCCCTGCTGGTCGGTTCGCCCGGCACCGGCAAGACGTTGCTTGCTCGCGCCATTGCGGGTGAGGCGGGCGTGCCGTTCTTCACCATTTCGGGTTCGGACTTCGTCGAAATGTTCGTCGGCGTCGGCGCGAGCCGCGTGCGCGACATGTTCGAGCAGGCCAAGAAATCGGCACCGTGCATCGTCTTCATCGACGAAATCGACGCGGTCGGCCGTCATCGTGGTGCTGGCCTCGGCAATGGTAACGACGAGCGCGAGCAGACGCTCAACCAGCTGCTGGTCGAGATGGACGGGTTCGAGGCTTCGGAAGGCATCATCATCGTCGCGGCGACCAACCGCCCCGACGTGCTCGACCCCGCGCTGCTGCGTCCGGGCCGCTTCGATCGCCGCGTGACGGTGCCGCTGCCCGATATCGAGGGTCGAGTGAAGATCCTCGAAGTGCATATGAAGAAGGTGCCGCTCGCCCCCGACGTCGATGCACGCACGCTCGCGCGCGGCACGCCGGGCATGTCGGGCGCCGATCTGGCCAACCTCGTCAACGAAGCCGCGCTGATGGCGGCGCGGCTCGGCAAGCGGCTGGTGGCGATGGCGCAGTTCGAAACCGCCAAGGACCGCGTCATCATGGGCACCGAATGGCGCTCGCTGGTGATGACCGCGGATGAAAAGCGGATGACGGCGTATCACGAGGCCGGTCACGCGCTCGTGCGCGTCCACACCCCGGCGTCGGACCCGATCCACAAGGCGACGATCATCCCGCGCGGCGGCGCCTTGGGCATGGTCGTGTCGATGCCCGAGCGCGACAATTACTCGTATCATCGCGACAAGATGTATGCCGATCTCGCGACCGTGATGGGCGGCCGCGTCGCCGAGGAATTGATCTTCGGCTATGACAAGGTGTCGAGTGGCGCGAGTGGAGACATCAAGCAGGCGACCAAGCTCGCCCGCGCGATGGTGTCGCAATGGGGCATGTCGGAGGCGCTCGGCCCGCTGCAATATGAAGAGCAGCAGGGCGAGACCTTCCTCGGCTACTCGCAGACGCAGCGGCAGAACATGTCGAACGAGACCGCGCTGATGATCGACAGCGAGATTCGCAAGCTGGTCGATGGCGGCCTGACCCAGGCGCGCGAAATCCTGACCGAGCATATCGACCAGCTTCACCGCATCGCGGGCGCCTTGCTCGAATATGAGACGCTGACCGGCGACGAGATCAAGCGGCTCGCGTTCGACGGCGATATCGGCCGCGACGATCCCGATGCGACGGTGTCGATCGTGCCCGGTGCGGGAACTTCGATCCCCAAGACGCGCCGGCCCAAGGGCGGCGGGCCGTTCGGTACTCCGGCACCTGCAGGGGCGTAACGCGCTATCCTCGGTCACGCAAAAGGCCGCGTCCGACTCGTCGGGCGCGGCCTTTTCGTGTCGCCGCGTCATCGTCGCCCCGGCGAAGGCCGGGGCCGCTTGGTTCGTTGAACGCCGCAGTGCCTCTTTACCCAGCGGCCCCGGCCTCCGCCGGGGCGACGACGCGTTGCCGTGCGCTCGCAGGCACAGCCGCTATTCCATCAACCCCATTACCAGCAGCAGGCAGACGAAGGTCAGCAGCGCGATCCACGCGAACAGCAGCAGCGCGACGGTCCGCCACAGGGCCGATCGCTTGCGCAGGCCGTAGGCGCCGCGCAACTGCGCAAACATGTGCACCGGCGGCGCGAGCAGCGCGACCGAAGCGATGACATCGCCCGAGACGCCGACGGCCGAGGCCAGGCTGAGCACCACCACCAGCATCGTCATGAAGGCCAGCGAATAGGTCACGAAGATCGCGTGATCGTACATCTTGTAGCGCCGCCGCCATAAAAACAGCAACGCCACGAACGGCGTGGAGATCGGGATCAGCGCCCAGCTATATTTGTACGCGCTCGATTGCAGCTTGTAGATCGCCAGCCCGGGATTGGCCCTGACCTTGTCGATGCCCTGGTCGAGCGCCCGCCAGTTGCTCTTGCCGATGTTGAGGGCAGTGCCGCTATCGGCCGATCGCACCCCCGTCATCACGCCGCGCGCGGTCTGCAGGCTGCGCAGGTCGGTCTGCAAGTCCGCTATCTCGCTTTGCCGGTCGGGCGTGCGCGGCCTGGCTTGCAATCGGACGAGCTTGGCGGTGGCTCTGGCGATGTCACCGTCGATATTCTGCATCGCGGTGGTCCGCGCCTCGGGCGGAAGGCCTTCGCCGAGCTCGCCGCCGAACGCGTGAATCGTCGCGAACATCAGGAAGATCGAGAAGAGGAACAGCGCGAGCGGCGAAACGAACCGCGCGCGCTCGCCCGCAATATAGCGCCGCGTCAATACGCCGGGATGGAGGATCAGCATCGGCAGCGTGCGCCAGATCTTGCCCTCGAAATGGAACACGCCGTGCAGCAGATCGTGCCCGATCGAATGCAGCGACCGGTGGACATGCCCGGCCTGGCCGCAGGCATGGCAGAATTCCCCGCGCAGCAACGTGCCGCAATTGAGGCACAAAGCCGGATCGTGCGACGCTGCGCCGTGCCGCCCAGCCGCGATCTCGCCGGCGTGCGGCTCGACCACGCGCCCGACCAGTATCCCCGTGGCGATGTCGCCAGCTGCCCCGATTTCCCCCGACATGCCCGCAGCATAACAGCGGCCTATGCAAATGCGATAGTTTTTGCCGCATTGCACACTGGCATGATATCGGCGGCGCCATGACCGACGCCAACACCTTGCTCGCCGACATGACCCTGCGCGCGCGCGCCGCCGCGCGCACGCTGGCGACGCTGCCGACCGCGGCGAAGGCGCGGGCGTTG
>CAXSZV010000031.1:0-3450 GCA_964242815.1 uncultured Novosphingobium sp. | reverse complement strand
TATGGCTGCCCGACCACGGTCAACAACGTCGAATCGATCGCGGTCGCGCCGACGATCCTGCGGCGCGGCGCGGCCTGGTTTTCAAGCTTCGGCGCGGAGGGCAACAGGGGCACCAAACTGTTCCAGATCAGCGGCCACGTGAACAAGCCATGCGTGGTCGAGGAAGCGATGAGCATCCCGTTCTCGGAACTGATCGACAAGCATTGCGGCGGCATCCGTGGCGGCAAGGACAATCTGCTGGCGGTAATCCCCGGCGGATCGTCGGTGCCGCTGGTGCCCGCAGACCAGATCTGGGACTGCGCGATGGACTTCGACGGGCTGAAGGCGGTCGGCTCGGGCCTCGGCACCGCCGCGGTCATCGTCATGGACAAGTCGACCGACATCGTCCGCGCGATCAGCCGGCTGTCGTACTTCTACAAGCACGAGAGCTGCGGCCAGTGCACGCCCTGCCGAGAGGGTACCGGCTGGATGTGGCGCGTGATGGAGCGCCTGCGCCACGGCGAGGCGCTGGTCGAGGAGATCGACATGCTCCAGCAAGTCACCAAGCAGGTCGAAGGCCACACCATCTGCGCGCTGGGCGACGCGGCCGCCTGGCCGATCCAGGGGCTGATCAAGCACTTCCGGCCGGAACTGGAGCGGCGGATCCACGAGCGGTTGAGCGACGTGCGCGAGGCGGCGGAGTGATGGGACTGGTCTACGCTGACATAGAACTGTCGAACCCGGCGCAATCGGACCTTGATCCAATTGCCGTTCATATGTTGGTGGACAGCGGCTCGACTTGGCTAGTCATTCCACAGCACGTGGCGAACCAACTCAGCCTGACAGAATTGGAGAAACGTGAGATCACATTGGCCGATGGTGCACGCAAGTTGGTCCCTTATGTCGGGCCGGTCCGGGTTCGCTTCGGCAAGCGCAACGCCTTCACCGGCGCTTTGGTAATGGGCGACGAAGCGCTGCTTGGTGCCATCCCGATGGAGGACATGGATGTCCTTGTTCATCCGCTGAGCCGCCAGCTTATCGCCAACCCGGCCAACCCGAATTTCCCCGGCTCAATGGCCGTTGGTGTGCTGCCGGTACGCGAGGATGACCACGATGCCTAAGCTCACCATCGACGGCGAAGAGATCGAGGTGCCGCAGGGCGCGACCGTGCTGCAGGCGTGCGAGATGGCGGGGAAGGAGATCCCGCGCTTCTGCTATCACGAGCGGCTTTCCATCGCCGGCAATTGCCGCATGTGCCTGGTCGAAGTGAAGCCCGGGCCGCCCAAGCCGCAGGCGAGCTGCGCGTTGCCCGCCGCCGACAAGCAGGAAGTGCGGACCGACAGCGAGATGGTGCGCAAGGCGCGCGAGGGGGTGATGGAGTTTCTGCTTATCAACCACCCGCTCGATTGCCCGATCTGCGACCAAGGCGGCGAGTGCGACTTGCAGGACCAGGCGATGGGCTATGGCCGCGGCGCGTCGCGCTATCACGAGCACAAGCGCGCCGTCACCGACAAGTACATGGGCCCGCTGATCAAGACGCAGATGAACCGTTGCATCCACTGCACGCGCTGCGTCCGCTTCAGCGAGGAAATCGCCGGGGTAGACGAGATCGGCGCGCTCTATCGCGGCGAGGACATGCAGATCACGACGTACCTGGAGCACGCGGCAAGCCATGAGATGAGCGCCTGCGTGATCGACCTCTGCCCAGTCGGCGCGCTGACCAGCCGGCCCTATCAATACGAAGCGCGGCCGTGGGAGCTCAAGAAGACCTTCGGCATCGATGTGTCCGATGCTTGCGGCGCGAACATACGCATCGACAGCCGGGGCCGCGAGGTGCTGCGCGTGCTTCCGCGCATCAACGATGACGTCAACGAAGAGTGGCTGTCGGACAAGGCGCGCTATCAGGTCGAGGGCTTGACCCGGCGGCGGCTGGATCGCCCGTGGATCAGGCGAGACGGCCGATTGATGGCGGCGAGCTGGGATGAAGCGTTCGCGGCGATCGCCTCGGTCAATCCGGGTGCGAGCATCGCCGCGATCGCCGGCGACCTGCTCGATTGCGAGACGATGTTCGCAGCCAAGGCGCTGCTGGGCGCGATGGGTTCCAGCCTGCTCGAAGGCCGCCAGACCGGCATGGATTACGCGACCGACAACCTGGCGGCGGTGAACTTCAACACGACCTTCGCCGGTATCGAGAACGCCGACGCGATCCTGATCGTCGGCAGCAAGGTCCGCTGGGAAGCGCCGCTGGTGCAGGCGCGACTGCGCAAGGCGGCGAAGCGTGGCGCGAAGATGTTTGTCGTCGGGCCCGAGTGGGACGCGACCTTTAACGCCGAGTTCCTGGGGGTAGACCTGGCGCTGCTGGGCGACCTGCCCGACCGTGTCGGCGACGCGTTCGGCAAGGCAAAGCGCCCGGCGGTGATCGTCGGCGGCGCGGGGCTGGGACGTGGAGGCCATGGCGCCGCGCTCGCGCTGGCGGCGGACTGGCGGTTGACGCGCACGCTTGAAGACGGGTCGGCGTGGAACGGGTTCAACGTGTTGCACATGGCGGCGAGCCGGATGGGCGGGCTGATGCTCGGCTTCGCGCAACGCGGCGGCATCGCCGATATCGTCGCGGCGGCGCCCAAGCTCGTTCTGTCGCTCGGTGCGGACGAGGTCGATTATACGAAGTTCGCCGGATCGACCATCGTCTACATCGGCCACCATGGCGATGCCGGTGCGCATGCGGCCGACATCATCTTGCCGGGCGCGGCGTACACCGAGAAGGCCGGCACTTACGTCAACAACGAGGGCCGCGTGCAGACCTCCGAGAAGGCGGTGTTCGCGCCCGGCGATGCGCGCGAGGACTGGACGATTCTGCGCGCGCTTGCCGATGCGTTCGGTGTGTCGGTCGGCTTCGACAGCTTCGCCGACCTTCGCGCGGCTATGATCGCGGCGGTGCCGGCGCTCGGCGAGGAGAGGCTGGCGGACTATGGCGCGGCGCTGCCGGCCGGTGGCGGTTCGGCGTCGGGCACGATCGCCTATCCGATCAAGGACTTTTACCTCACCAACCCGATCGCGCGATCGAGCCCGACGATGCAGCGCTGCTCAGCCGAACTGCTGCACGGCGAAGACTTCGCGGAGGCGGCGGAGTGACCGCAATGACCGCTCCCGCCCATCCTGAGCCTGTCGAAGGACCGTACTTCCTTTCGGCGTTACGCCCGGACTTAAACAGAACAGTCCTTCGACAAGCTCAGGATGGGCGGATATATGGGTTGCGGATGATGCGCATTTCATCGCCCCCCAGGATAATCGCGCGATGATCCCCGTCTTCACCCATTGGGGGATGTCGTATCCCTGGGCTTGGGGCATCTCCACGATCGCCGGCGTGCTGTTGATCGCGTTGCCGCTGATGCTGGCGGTAGCGATGGTGATCTATGCCGATCGCAAGATCTGGGCGGCGATGGCGCTGCGGCGCGGGCCGAACGTGGTCGG
>CAXSZV010000030.1:0-4505 GCA_964242815.1 uncultured Novosphingobium sp. | reverse complement strand
GACGCAGAAGATGGACCGGCTGATCAACGCGATCCTGAAGCTGTCGCGCGAGGGTCGCCGCGTGATCACTCCGCAGACGCTCGACGTCGCGGCCCTTGTCGAGGGGATCAAGGCGAGCCTTCATTCGCAGATCGAAGCGCGCGGCGCGAGCGTGACGATCGACGCGCCGCTGCCCGGCATCGTCAGCGACCGGCTCGCGATCGAGCAGATTTTCTCGAACATCATCGAGAATGCCGTCAAATATCTCAGCAACGATCGCCCCGGCAAAATCGTGGTGCGCGGCACGCTGCATGGCGCGCGCGTGCACTATGAGATCGAGGATAACGGCCGCGGCATCGCCGCCAGCGACCATCAGCGCGTGTTCGACCTGTTCCGCCGCGCCGGCAACCAGGACCAGCCCGGCGAAGGCATCGGCCTCGCGCACGTTCGCGCCTTGGCGTATCGCCTCGGGGGCGTTATCGACGTCACCTCCGAACTCGGGCGCGGCACGACGTTCCGCTTGATCTTGCCCAGGATTTACGTCGATCCAACCACAGACACGCGGGACAGTTGAGATGACCGGACACAAAAGCGTCAGCATCGTGATGATCGAGGACGATGAGGGCCATGCCCGGCTGATCGAGAAGAACATCCGCCGCGCCGGCATTCTCAACGAAATCACGCATTTCACCGACGGCACGACCGCGCTCGACTATCTGTTCAACAGCGAGGACGGGCCGCAGCGCAACGGCCCGGCCTTGGTGTTGCTCGATCTCAATTTGCCCGACATGAGCGGCACCGATATCCTCGCCAAGATCAAGGCGACCGATGGCCCGCTGCGCCGCACCCCGGTGGTCGTGCTGACCACCACCGACGACAAGATCGAGATCCAGCGTTGCTACGACCTCGGCTGCAACGTCTACATCACCAAACCGGTCAATTACGAAAGCTTCGCGACTGCGATCCGCCAGCTCGGCCTGTTTCTCTCGGTGATCCAGGTGCCGGACATCGAGCCGCAGGGGTGAACAAGGCCGCCGGCCCTTTGATCCTGTATATCGACGACGATGCCGGCCTCCGCCGCCTCGCCGTGCGCACGCTCGCGCGCCACGGCTATGCGCTGACCACCGCCGAGGGAGGTGCCGAAGGGATCGCACTGGCGCAGGCGGCACATGCCGAGGGCCGGCCGTTCGATCTGATCGCGGTCGACCATTATATGCCCGGCATGGACGGGCTCGAGACGCTCGAGCGGCTTCGCATCCTGCCCGACATGCCTCCCGTGGTCTATGTCACCGGGTCGGAAGAAGGCCGCATCGCGGTCGCCGCGCTGAAATCGGGCGCGGCGGATTATGTCGTGAAGACCGTCGGCACCGACTTTTTCGACCTGCTGGCGAGTGCGTTCGGCCAGGTGCTGGAGCGCGCGGCGCTCGAGCGCGACAAGACCGCCGCGGAGGATCAATTGCGCGCGAGCAACGCCCGGCTCGAAGCCTTGCTGCGCGAGGTGAACCATCGCGTCGCCAATTCGCTGCAGATCGTCTCGGCAATGGTACGGTTGCAGTCCAATGCGCTGGTCGACGACAGCGCACGCTTGGCGCTCGAAGATACGCAGCGCCGCATTGCCGCGATCGCGCAAGTCCATCGCCGGCTCTACACCAGCGACGATGTCGAGCAGGTCGACATGCGCGAATATCTCGGCGCGCTCGTGGATGAGCTGGGCGAGACCTGGTCGACCCCGGCGGCGCCGCGCCGGCTGTCGCTCGCGGCCGAACCGATCCGGCTATCGACCGATCGCGCGGTATCGCTCGGCGTGATCGTCACCGAATTGGTCAGCAACGCCTGCAAATATGCCTATCCTTCGAGCGGCGGCGAAGTGCGCGTATCGCTGACCGAGGATGGCGAGGGCCGCTTTTGCCTGGCGGTCGAGGATGACGGCGTGGGCATGGTGGCGGACGCCGCGCCGCGCGGCACCGGGGTGGGCACCAAGCTGATCCGCGCGATGGCGCAGAGCCTGCAGACGATCGTCGAATATGACGCGCCCGGCGCGCGCTCGGGCGTCCGCGCGACGCTTCGTGCGGCATTGGACTAGCTCAACTTCGTAAACGCACACCGTTCGCCCTGAGCCTGTCGAAGGGCTCCTCTCCACGCGAACCGTCGCGCTTGGTGGAGGGCAGGGCTTCGACAGGCTCAGCCCGAACGGTGGAGGGGTTAGCCGCCAACCGTCAAAGTCGCCTCAGCGCGGCTTGCGGAACTTGTAGACGAACTGGTCGGTATGCCCGCGGATCGCCGGATCGAACACCTTGGCGCTGTGATCGTCCGCCGGGTTGCGCAGCACGTCGCTTTCGCCGACGAACTGGAAGCCGGCTTTCGCCACCTCGGCCTTGACCACCGCCGGGTCGATGCGATGCTTGGTCTCGGTGCCGGTCAGCCCCGTACCCGCGGCATCGGCATGGTCGATCACGATATAGGTGCCGCCTGGCTTGAGCGCGGTGAACGCCTCCGCATTGAGCCGGTCGATCCCGGCCTCGCCCAGGCCGTCATTGGCGAGATCGTGATAGTTCTGCACGGTCCATACCAGATCGACCGGCTCGGACGCCGCGACGATGCCCGACGCCAGCACCTTGACGGTGACGTTCGACAAATGCCGCGCTTCCATCGCCGGGACCGCCTTGGAGGCGTATTTGGCGCCGGCTGCGGGCCAGATCGAATAGACATGCCCCGCCGGCCCGACCACGCCCGAGAAGATCCGCGTCCAATAGCCGCCACCCGGGAAGAAATCGAGCACTTCGTCGCCCGGACCGACCCCCGAGAAAGCGAGCACGTCTGCCGCCTTGCGCTTCGCGTCATCGCCCGCCTGATCGGCGCGTGCCGGGTTGGCGAGGCCGGCGGCGACCGCCTTTTGCGTCTGCTTGGCGCTGTGCGTCGAGGCCGGAACCCCGGCCGCCGATGCGACGCCTGCGATCAGAACCGTTGCTGCTACGCCCGTCAGAAATGCTCGCATCGTCCGTCTCCCCTCATGCTTGCACGCTAGACGTCGAGATTGGCGACGTTCAGCGCATTCTCCTGGATGAATTCGCGGCGCGGCTCGACCACATCGCCCATCAGCCGCGTGAAGATCTCGTCGGCGACATCGGCCTGTTCGATCTCGACGCGGAGCATCGAGCGCACCTGCGGATCGAGCGTGGTTTCCCACAATTGCTCGGCGTTCATCTCGCCGAGGCCCTTGTAGCGCTGGATCGCCAGACCCTTGCGGCCCGCCGCGAGAATGGCATCGAGCAATTGCGAGGGGCGCGCGACCATCGTCGAACCCTTCGCAGCAGTCGCCGCCGGCGCCTGCGCAGGCGCTTCGGTCGCCGCCGCTTCGTCCTCGGCCGCGTCGATTTCGGCCTGTGCCGCAGCCGCCGCCTTCGACGAGACGATCCGCGCGGTCTGCTCATACGCCTCGCCCTGCTCGACCGCGAGGCCGTGCAGTTTCCGAGCCTCGGCCGAACCGAGGAACGCGCCCTCGATGATGTGGTGATCGGTCACGCCGCGCCACACGCGTTCGACATGGAAGCCGCCGTCCTCGGCGAGCCGCGCCGACCAGCGCGCCTCGGGATCGCCGGCGTCGAGGCCGCGCACGACCTGCACCACGACTTCGCGCCGTGCCTCGAGGTCGAGCGCCGGATCGAGCGCGCCGCCCATCGCCAGCGCTTCGACGATCGTCGGATCGTAGCGGCGCGGGATATAGCGCATCAGCGTGCGCATCCGCCGTGCATGATCGACCAGCATGCGCAAATCCTGGCCCGAGCGCGAGCCGTTGACGCTTTCCAGCACGGTGCCGGCGACGCCATTTTCGACGAGATATTCGTCGAGCGCGCTATCGTCCTTGAGATACACTTCGGAGCGCCCACGCGTCGCTTTGTAGAGCGGCGGCTGCGCGATGTAGAGATGCCCGCCGGTGATGATCTCGGGCATCTGCCGGTAGAAGAAGGTCAGCAGCAGCGTGCGGATATGCGCGCCGTCGACATCGGCGTCGGTCATGATGACGATCTTGTGGTAGCGCAGCTTGTCGGCGTTGAAGTCGTCGCGGCCGATGCCGGTGCCCATCGCCTGGATCAGCGTGCCGATCTCCTTCGACGACAGCATCCGGTCGAAGCGCGCCCGCTCGACGTTGAGGATCTTGCCCCGGAGCGGCAGGATCGCCTGGAAGTGGCGGTCACGGCCCTGCTTGGCCGAACCGCCGGCCGAGTCACCCTCGACCAGAAACAGCTCGGACTTGGCCGGATCGCGCTCCTGGCAATCGGCGAGCTTGCCGGGCAGCGAGGCGATATCCATCACGCCCTTGCGGCGCGTCAGCTCGCGCGCCTTCTTGGCGGCTTCGCGCGCCGCGGCGGCGTCGATGATCTTGGCGACGATCGATTTGCCGTGCGCGGGATTCTCTTCGAGCCATTCCGCCAATTTGTCGGCCATCAGCGATTCGAGCGGCTGGCGCACTTCGGACGAGACGAGCTTGTCCTTGGTCTGCGAGCTGAACTTGGGATCGGGCAGCT
>CAXSZV010000029.1:0-6099 GCA_964242815.1 uncultured Novosphingobium sp. | reverse complement strand
TCGTGCGCCTCGAACACCGGCGGCTTGTCGTCCTGCATGTCCTTCGAATAGGCCAAAGGCAGGCCCTTCATCGTCACCATCAGCGCGGTCATGCAGCCGAGGATCCGCCCCGAATGGCCCCGCACCAGTTCGGCCGCATCGGGATTGCGCTTCTGCGGCATGATCGAGCTGCCGGTCGACCATTGGTCCGAGAGCGCCACGAAGCCGAACGGCTGCGATGCCCATAGCACGAACTCTTCGGCGAGCCGCGACAGATGCAGCGACGTCTGGGTCGCCGAAGTGAGATAGTCGATCGCGAAATCGCGGTCGGACACGCCGTCGAGCGAGTTGCGCGTCGGGCCGTCGAAGCCGAGCGCGCTTGCGGTCATGTCCCGGTCGATCGGAAAGCCCGTGCCGGCGAGCGCCGCCGAGCCGAGCGGCGACAGGTTCATCCGCGCGCGCGCATCGGCAAAGCGGCTGCGATCCCGCGCGATCATCTCGTGATACGCCATCAAATGATGACCGAGCGTCACCGGCTGTGCGCTTTGCAAATGCGTGAAGCCGGGCATGACGCTTTCGGCATGCTCTTCCGCGCGGAACAGCAAAGCGTGCTGGAACGCGCCGAGCGCCGCATCGACCTCGTCGATCGCATCGCGCACCCACAATTTGAAATCGGTCGCGACCTGGTCGTTGCGCGAGCGGGCTGTGTGGAGCCGTCCGGCGACCGGGCCGATCGCGGCGGCGAGCCGCGACTCGCTTTGCATATGGATGTCTTCGAGCGCCAGATCCTCGGCGACGCCATGCACTTCATACTGCGCCGCGACCTGATCGAGCCCGGCCGAAATCGTCGCTGCGTCTTCCGGGGAAACGATGCCGGTCGCGCCCAGCATCGCGACATGCGCCTTGGACCCGGCGATATCCTGCCGCCAGAGACGCTTGTCGAACGGGATCGAGGCATTTATCGCACGCATGACCGCGGCCGGCCCTTCGGCGAAGCGGCCACCCCACATCGCATTGGATGTATCGCTCATGTCGTTTCGCTCGGTGATCGCTTCGGTCCTGCTGCTCGCGCTTGCCGCGTGCGATAAGCAAGTCTCGACCAACCGGCAAGCGGAGCTCGCCAACACGCCGATCGCCGCACCCGCCGAAGCGAGCAAGATCGACCGCAGCCACAAGGGCGAAGCCGCGCCGACGGTGACGTTCGAGGCCCCGGACGGCAAGCCGACCAGCATCGCCGCGTTCAACGGCAAGCCGGTGCTGGTCAATCTGTGGGCGACTTGGTGCGGCCCGTGCGTCAAGGAGATGCCGACGCTCGACGCAGCCGCCGCGAGCATCCCCGTTGCCGCGATCAGCCAGGACAAGGACCGCCCGACCGTCGCCGCTTTCTTCGCGAAGGAGAAATTCGTGCGACTGCAGCCCTATCTCGACAAGCAGGTCGGCTTGAGCATCGCCTACAATGCCAGCCTGCCGATGAGCATCCTGTTCGATTCGACCGGGCATGAGGTGTGGCGCACCACCGGCGGGATGGACTGGACGAGCGCGGTCGCGAAGGCGGCGCTGGCCGAAGCGAAATAACATGCCCGATCTCGCGATCCTCTACGAGCATCCCGCCTGGTTCGTGCCGCTGTTCGCTGCGCTCGACCGGCGCGGGGTCGATTATGTCGCGCTCAAGCCCGGCGCGTTCGACCCCGCCGACACGGCGCCCCCGGCGCGCGTGGTGCTCAACCGGATCGCGATGTCGAGCTTCCTGCGTTCGGACGAGCATCCGATCTTCTACGCCACGGCGTTGCTCGATCATTGGCGCCGCGGCGGCGCCCGAATCGTCAACGGCCCCGAAGTGCTGGCGATCGATTCTTCCAAGGCGCGGCAATTGTCGCTGATCGCGTCGCTCGGCCTCGCCATTCCCGCGACGCGCGTCGTCCATCGCGCCGAGGATGTGGTCGCCGCGGCGGAGGCGGTCGGCTTCCCGCTGGTGGTGAAGGCCAATATCGGCGGATCCGGCGCGGGGATCACGCGCTTCGATAATCTGGCCGAACTGCGCTACGCGGTGAATGCGAGCGAACTGCCGAGCAGCGTCGACGGCGTGTTGCTGGTGCAGGATTATGTGCCCGCGCGCGACGGCCGCGTGACGCGGATCGAGACGCTCGACCGCAAATATCTCTACGCGCTCGATATCGCCGGCGGTGGGGCGTTCGACCTCTGCCCGGCCGACGCCTGTGGCGACGATGCCGCGCCGATCGCGATGGTCGCGGCCGATCCCGGCCCGGCGCTGCGCGACGCCGCCGAGCGGATCGCGCGCGCGGTCGATCTCGATGTCGGCGGGATCGAAGTGATGATCGACGATCGCGACGGCACCCCGCGCTTCTACGACATCAACGCTTTGTCCAACTTCGTCGCCAAGCCGCATGACGTGCTCGGCTACGACCCGCACGACCAGCTCGTCGATTACCTTCTCACGCGGATCGAAGGAGCGCGCTGATGCGCTACGGTTACTGGATGCCGGTGTTCGGCGGCTGGCTGCGCAACGTGGCGGACGAGCCCGCGGCGAGCTGGGACTATGCCAAGCGCCTGACACAGCGCGCCGAGCGGATCGGCTACGACCTCACCTTGATCGCCGAACTCAACCTCAACGACATCAAGGGCATCGAACAGCCCGCGCTCGATGCCTGGTCGACCGCCGCCGCGCTCGCCGCGGTGACCGAGCGAATCGAGTTGATGGTCGCGGTGCGCCCCAATTTCCACCACCCGGCTCTGTTTGCCAAGGCCGCGGCCAATATCGACCGGATCAGCGGCGGGCGGCTCGCGCTCAACGTCGTCTCGTCGTGGTGGGCCGACGAAGCCAGGCAATATGGCCTGCAGTTCGACCAGCATGACGACCGCTACGCGCGCACCGACGAATGGCTGCAAGTGGTCGATGGCTTGTGGAGCGAGGAACGCTTCAGCTTCACCGGGCAATTCTACCAGACCGACCAGGCGATCTGCGCGCCCAAGCCCGCGCGAAAACCGATCGTCTATGCCGGTGGCGAGAGCGAGAAAGCCAAGGCGATGATCGCCGAGCGCTGCGACGCTTATGTCATGCATGGCGATCCGGTAGCGGCGATCGCGCCGAAGATCGCCGACATGGCGGCGCGCCGCGCGGCCGCCGGAGGGGCGCCGATGCGCTACGGCATGGCGGCCTATGCGATCGTGCGCGACAGCGAGGCCGAGGCCAGGCGCGAGCTCGAGCGAATCACGACGGTGACGGAGCTTCCCGCCGGTTACGCCAATTTCGACCAATGGTTGTCGGGCACGCAGCTCGAACGCGAGCTGAAGCTGCAGGAATATTCGGTGTCGAATCGCGGGCTTCGCCCCAATCTGGTCGGTACGCCCGAGCAGGTGAAGGAACGCATCGCCGAATATGAAGCGGCGGGGCTCGATCTGCTGCTGCTGCAGATGAGCCCGCAGGAAGACGAGATGGAGCGCTTTGCCGCCCAGGTGATGGGAACGGCCTGAGCGACACGTGCCTGAAGGCATGATCAAGCAGAGTGGCGCATCGGTGCTCTGCGGGATCACGGCCGCAGAGCACCGACAGCGTCAGCTTAGCGGGATCGTCTCGTTCGCGCGGAGGGTGAACGAGCGTGCCGGTCTCGACGGCAGGCTCAGCGTGATGGCCTGCGGCTTGGCTTCGATACCCGTGAGACTCTTTGGCACGCCCGTGGAGTCCGTCGTCAGCCGAGCAGCGCCGCCTTCGATTCGCGCGATGGGTTTACCCGCGAGTTCGAGCGTGGCGCCTTCTGCCGCATAGTGCATGCTCGCGCGTAGATTGGCATCGGTGCGCATCTCTAGGCGTGTGTCTCGCGCGGCCGGATGGTCCGGTCGGACATTCCAGTGCAACAACGCATGCTCCTCGGATATGCCCACCAATCGCCACGTATAGTCGATCATGACCAATGCCGTCGGCGAGTAGCCGGGAGCATCCGCCATGGTGAAATGCCCGCTGATCGGATCTATCTGAGTCCGCATGGTCATGTCGCGCTGGATCGCCTCACACCATTGGTTCATGAGGTCGCCGAACTCGGCAGCACGGTTGTAATGATCGAACCATCGGGTAGCGCGCAATGCGGTAAGGGCCTGGGCCGCGCCACCCCAGCTGTTGGCGGGTATCGGCCTGACGAATGCCGGATCGTCCAACGCAACCGACGGCAGGGGAAAGGGAGCCCAGAACTTCTTCGAATTGTGGATCTGGCGGTCCCAGAGCCGTTCGAAAAGACGCTGGTCGGGTACGTGCTCCGCGATTACCCTCGAAAGAAGGTCGCAATTGACTCGCACGAAGCGATCTTGCGCGTCGCGGTCATAGAAGGTGGCTTCCCGGGAGTCGTAGAGGCGGGCAAGGATCGCGGAGCGGATCTTTTCTGCATCGTCGAGCCAGCGGTCCGCTTCCGCCGGTTTGCCCAAAGCCTGCGCCATCGCCGCCAAGGCCCGGCGTGCGCCGAAACCCGTCGCGGAAAGATCCGGGCACAAGCGGGGCAGCGACGCCATCGGGTGATGGGTTCGCGCATTCTTGTTGGGACACTGGTTCGGCATCCCGGCCCAGCGCGGGCTGTTGTCGTGTCCGGTGTCAAAGGTGCAAAAACCTTCGATCAGGCCGGTCCCGCGTGTGTCGCGATACCGCCGCAACCAGGCATCCCAAGCCGAGCAGCTGCGATATGCGGTTTCCAGGAGCGCGGCATCGCCGGTGGCTCTTGCCAGCTCCCACGCCGTCGCCGCGATCGGCACGACCATCTGGATCTGCCCGAACCCGGTTTCGGACAGCTTGTTGTTTGCCGGCAACTGGCCGTCGGCGCGCTGGAGTTCGAAGAACGTCATATGGCTCGCCCGGGCCACGTCCGGCCGGAATTTGCGGTAGACCAGCGCCTCGTGCGGCCCGCACTCCTGCCAGATGCCGCGATAGACCGACCCCTCGATCAACACCGGCTGATCGACGTACGGCATGACTTGAACGTTTCCAGCCAGCACCGATAGCGCCTTGTCATAGGCCGCTTGCCAGCGCGGGTTGGATGTGCGGAACGATGGTGCGCTTCCGGCGTCCATTCGAGGGCCAGATGCCACGTCGAGCGTGTTTGCGAGGGCTGCGTCGTTGATGGTCAGGGAAGCTGCGATCGAGCTGGCCAAGAAGTTACGTCGGTTCAATATCCGCTCCTTTGGATGAGCATTTGCGTCCCGTGACACGCTACGCGGTCGCGCCACGCCAATCCATGCGTTCCGGTTCAGATCCTATGCGTCTGCTCGGACGCGGGGTGGTCGACGCAGGAGGAACTCGGTGCGCTAGTGGGACGCAACGGCTACACTCTCCGCGACCGTACCCTGATCAGCCACCGCGTCCGGCAAGCCGATGCGCGGCTCCTTCGACATGGCACCACCGTCGGGCTCGTTGCCCGGCATGTGTTCGGGTTTGCGGGTCTTCGCCCTGGACACGGCCGCAGCGCACGAACCGCGGAAATACCGCGACCGTGTCCGGAGATCGCACTGGACCTCGCGACCCCGTCTCATGCCCGCGACCGAGCGTATCGCCCGGCTGCCCGCATAGCCTCGGTATTGGGACAAAACACCAAGCGTTGGCGAAATACCGTGGCGCAATCGCGGGACTCAGCAACGGCCACCCCCTTAAATGGCGGATAAGCGTCCTCCTTGGTGTATAGCATGAATACTGCACCTCTCCTTCGGGCGCATCGAACCGATGCGCGGGACAGGAGCTTTTCGATGCCGCAAACGACCTTTCGCGCTCTGCTGGGTTTCGCCACGCTGTCTACAACGGCAGCCGGGATCGCCGCCGCCGCATCGCCGCCACCTCTGATACCATCGTCGCCGTCCGCACAGATCCGGGTCACGATCGACGCGATCGACGGTTTCTCAGGCCGATTGCTGTGCCTCACGCCAAGCGAGCACGGCGCGGCGCTCGTACCCGCGGCGATCGTACCGCGGCGCACTTGCCTGTCTGGGCGCGACTGGGCGGCACGACATGTGATCCTCGCTGACGAGTGATTGCGGACGCCGGACGCGCGCTTGATATGCGGGCCACCGATGATGCGGATTTGATGGCGGCCTCTGACGCGCGCTTCTCAAAATGGGGCAGACGAACGG
>CAXSZV010000028.1:0-7069 GCA_964242815.1 uncultured Novosphingobium sp. | reverse complement strand
CAGCGCCGGCTGATGGCGCAGCAGAACCGCAGCTGGGACTTTGACCAGGAGGAGGGGCTGTTGGACGCCGCGCGGCTTGCGCGCGTGGTGATCAGCCCGGGCCAGTCGCTGTCGTACAAGGTCGAGCGCGACATCGAGTTCAAGGATACGGTCGTCACGCTGCTGATCGACAATTCGGGATCGATGCGCGGCCGGCCGATCTCGATCGCGGCGATCAGCGCCGACGTGCTCGCGCGCACGCTCGAACGTTGCGGGGTGAAAACCGAGATCCTCGGCTTCACCACCCGCGCGTGGAAGGGCGGGCAGAGCCGCGAGGCGTGGCTCGCCGGCGGCAAGCCGCAGCATCCGGGTCGCCTCAACGATCTGCGCCACATCGTCTACAAGCAGGCCGACGAGCCCTGGCGCCGCGCGCGCCGCAACCTGGGGCTGATGATGCGCGAGGGGCTGCTCAAGGAGAACATCGACGGCGAGGCGCTGCTCTGGGCACACGCCCGCCTGCTCGCGCGGCCCGAGGACCGCCGCATATTGATGGTGATCTCTGACGGCGCGCCGGTCGATGACAGCACATTGTCGGTCAACAGCGCCGGCTACCTCGAAACGCACCTGCGCAAGGTGATCGACTGGATCGAGCGCCAATCCCCCGTGCAGTTGGTGGCCATCGGCATCGGCCACGACGTAACCCGTTATTACAAACGCGCGGTGACGATCATGGACGTCGAGCAACTGGGCGGCACGATGATCGAACAGCTGGCGGGGTTGTTCGAGGATTGAGGGTCAGGCCGCATCCTCGCGATCGGCCTTCGCCTTGCGCCGCGCGACGCGCTTGTTCTGGCGAACGCCTTCGTTCTGCAGCGGATCGACCAGTCGCTGGTAGAGCGTGAACAGATGCTCGACCCGCTCCCGATCGGAGCCAAACGGCGCGCGCCGATAGAGGCGGTCCACGGCGATATCGAGCTCGCGGTGCGCGCGGCGCAGTTCGGCTGGCATGGTATCCGGGTCGTACAGGTCGGCGAGCGTCGAGGTGACGTTCTTCGGTAGCGCCCGCGCGTCTAGCACCGCCTGCGCAAGCGCCGTTATCCTCGCGCGCTGGGAGGGTGTGGCGTTGGGCCACGGGAAGGTGTTGTAGACCAGGCCGATGGAGTAGCGATAGCGGCTTTCAAGGCGGCCGCCGATATGGCGAAGCCATGACATGTGCATCCGGCTCGTGAGAAAACCAAACGTATCGAGCGCCGCTCCTTCAAGAACGAAGAGAAGGTCGGTCGGGATCGTTGGCGGGTTTACCCAACCAATAGGTACGTAGTCTCTACGCTCCCCGCTTACTTTGGGAAGTACAAGGTAACTTCCAGAAGGAGCGACGCGAATCGCCAATGCCTCAGGTGTTTCCGCAGCGATCAGCGTTTGCTTGCGGCGGCTGGCACTTCGAAATTCGCGTACGCTCTTTAGACGTTGTCGCACGTGTGGCATCGCCCGCAACTCGGCTGGCGAAGCTTCGGCCAGGTCCAGCACCCATCTGGCCCCCCCGTTTAAGAATTCTTCAGCTCCCAGAAGCGGTTTAAGGAAGGTTGCTGCTCCTTCCTCTTCGAGCAAAAACCGTGCGCGCTGATTCGCGTCGAAGATGTAGTGACCGCCTTCGATAGGCTGGGAGCCCGCGATAAGGCGTCGTATCCCATTAACCGGTCGGCTTTCCTCCTTAACCACGAGATGCCGATCAGCCTCCTTCGCATCAAACAGGTAAGCCGTCAGCGCCGCGTGGCGCGTCTCTGTCGGCTCGCCCTTCGGATCGGCATAGCTGAAAAGCCGCTTCTCGGACGGCTCATCCTCGCGCGGCGCCAGCCCGACGATAACGCAATGCACCGCCGCCCGGCCCGGCCAGACGAACGTCCGATGCGCAAAACCGATCTCTACGCCAGCCTTGAACAATACGGGCCAGAGCTGCGCGACCTGCTCGCCCTGCACGATTGAGTTGGTGGAAACGAAGGCGATCCGCGCATCGCCGTACGAAACGAAGCGCGCCGCCTTGATGAACCATGCGGCGACATAATCCAGCGTGCCGCCGCTCCCCGGCAGCCCAGCCAGCCGCCGGACCTGCGCTCGCTGCGCTTCGTTTTGGTACTTTGCGCCGACGAACGGCGGATTACCGAACACATACGAACAATGTTCGGCCGGCAACACGTCGTTCCAATCCAGCTCCAGCGCGTCCGCGTGGCGGATGCCGGGCGCGGTCACCAACGGGATGCGCGCGTAATGCTGGCCGAAATCCTCCGCCAGACGGGTGTTGGCGATGTGGTCGGTCATCCACAGCGCGACTTGCGCGATCATCCCGGGGAACTCGTCGATCTCGATCCCGAAGAAGGCGTCGACGTTGAGCTTGGACAGCAGCGCCACGTCGGTCACGCGCTGCGTCTCCAACTCTTTCAACAGCTCGCGCTCCAGTTCGCGCAGCTCGCGATAGGCGACGACCAGGAAATTGCCCGCGCCGCACGCCGGATCGAGGAAGCTCAACGCGCCGAGCCGATCGTGGAACGCGCGCAAGGCTCGCTCCCGTCCGGACTTCAGCGCCTTCAGCCGCTCGAACTCGGCTCGCAGGTCGTCAAGGAACAGCGGCCCAATCACCTTCAGGATGGCCTGTTCAGGCGTATAATGCGCGCCCTGTTTGCGACGCGTCACCTTGTCGATCACGCTTTCGAACAGCGAACCGAAGATGGCAGGCGATACTTCGCCCCAGTCGAACATGCTTGCGTCCAGCAGCATATCGCGCATCGCGTTGTCAAACGCGGGCATGTCGATACGCTCGCGGAACAGATCGCCGTTGATGTACGGAAAGTCGGCCAAATCGGCGTCGAGGCCGCGCTGGCGCTTGTCCGGTGGTGTGTCGAGAACCTGGAACAGTTCGCCGAGCCACCGGCCAAGGTCCCGACCATCGACGCTGGTCCGTTGCTCCAGGAAAACAAGGAACTGGTCCTTGCGTTCAAAAATGCCCGTGTCGTCAGCAAACAGAATGAACAGCAGGCGGACCAGCAAGCGCTCCAGGTTGTGCCCTGCGTAGCCATCGGCCACAAGTGCGGTATGAAGCCGTCCCATCAGCTCGGATGCCTTGCGGTTCACCGGTGACTGGTTGCGGAACAGGCGCGGCTGCACGCCGATTATGAACGCGAATGCCTCGACGTGGCGCTTCAGGTCGGCAAGCGCGAACGGCCAGGTGCGGCGCGTCTCAAGGTCGACCAATTCGAACCGCTGGAAATCGCAGACCATCATGTAGCGCGGCCGCTGCGCCTCGGGCAGCCAATCGTAATAATCGAGCGCCTGAGACATGGCGCGGGTGAGGTCGCGGCCGACGCTCTTCTGCTCGACGATCAGCGTGCCCGGCCAGAACAAGTCTATGAAACCGCTGGTCCGCGCGATGTCGAGCGCCTTCACCCGTTGTTCGTAGACAGCGACTTGCTTGCGCGGCACGCCGAAGATGGCAAAGAATTCGTCATAGAACGTCTGTGTCTGACCCTTCTCGTAACCCTTTCCCTGCCACTCTTCGCTGAAGCGGGCGGCGTTGGCGCGGATTTCAGGCCATGTCAGACGCATCGTCGATCTCGCCCCCCTTAGCGGTCAATCTGTCCGGTCTATCGCCGATCGGGGCCCGCCGCCACTGCCTCGCTCGCCTGATCGCCCCCTAGCACCCGGTACAGCGTCACCCGGTTCTGGGCCGCGAGCAGCCGCTGGGTTACTTCACTGCGGCGGGCGGCGTAGAGGGTGCGTTGGGCGTCGAGGACGGCGAGGTAGTTGTCGACGCCGAAGCGATAGCGCGCGCCGCTCAGCGTGGCGACGTCGGCCGCCGCGCTGGTGTTCGCAGCCGCCGCGCGCAGCCGCTCCCTCAGCGTGCCCTCGTCGGCAAGCGCGTCGGATACTTCGCGGAACGCGGTCTGGATCGCCTTTTCATAGGTGCCGAGAAACGCGTCGCGCTGCGCCTCGGTCACGCGCACGTTGGCGATGCGGCCGCCCGCGTTGAAGATCGAATAGTTGACGCCGCCGCCACCCGAGAAGCGGAACGCGCCGCCGGTGAACAGCGCGCTCAACGCCGTGCTGGCAAGCCCTGGCAGCGCGCTCAACGAGATCGTCGGGAACAGCTCGGCGCGCGCGACGCCGATGTCGGCATCGGCGGCGCGCAGATCGTATTCGGCCTGCACCACGTCGGGGCGGCGCAGCAGCACGGTGGAACTCACCCCGGCGGGTAGCGTGTCGATCGATGCCAGAACCTGCCCAAGGTTGCCGGGAAGCAGCGCGGGATCGAAGTCCGCGCCGACAAGCAGCCGCATCAGGTTGCCGTCCTGCGCAAGCGCGGTGGTCTGCGTCGCGACATCGCTCTGCGCCACGGCCAGCACTTGTTCGGCCTGGCGCAGATCGGTGCGCGGCGCGACGCCCCCTTGCAGCCGCGCGTTGGTGATCGTCACGCTGCGTTGCGCGCTGGCGACGGTATCGCGCGCGATGGCGAACAGGTCCTTGTCCGCCGCATAGGTCGCCCAGGCGTTGGCGATATCGGCGACGAGGCCGAGCCGGACGGTCCGCGCCGCCGCCTCGGTGCTCAGCGCGCGCTCACGCTGCGCGGCGGTGGCGTTGGCGAGACGGCCGAACAGGTCGACCTCGAACGACGAGATGCCGCCCTGGACCGCGAAGCTTGTATAGCTGGCCCCCCTGCCGGTGGTTATGCCGACACCGGTGCCCGTGGTGCCGGTACCACCGGTGGTACCGCCGATTCCGGTGCCCGTGATGCCGGTGCTACTGCCGGTGCCGATAATGGTGTTCGTCTGATTGGCCGAGCTGCTGCGCGTGTACGTCGCATCGGCCGAGACGCCGATCTCGGGGAACTGGTTCGCGCGGATCACGCGGACCTGCGCGCGCGCCGCGGCAAGGTTCGCGGCGGCGACGCGCACATCGCGGTTGTTCGCCAGCGCCTGCGTAACCAGCGCCTGCAGACGCGGATCGCGCAAGATCGCCGTATAGGCCAGCGTCGGCAGCGCCGCCTCGCTCTGCCGCAGGTACGCGTCGCCGGTCGGCCACGATGGAGGCACCGGCGGGGTGGGGCGGACATAATGCGGGGCGAGCGAGCAGCCCGTCAGCGAACCCGCCGACAGTGCGAGCGCCGCCGCGAAGGCAACCGGCCGGCGCGCGGTCATGTCGGTTGGGCGCCGGGCGTCAGCGGGTGGTCGGCGACGTGCCCATCGGGCTGTTCTGGCGTATCGCGCCTGCGGCCGACGAACCGATCACGCAGCGCGATCACACTCTTGCGCACGCCGCTGCGCACCAGCACGAAGAACAGCGGGATGTAGAATATCGCCAGCAACGTCGCGGTCAACATCCCGCCGACGACCGCGGTGCCGATCGCGATGCGGCTGTTCGCGCCCGCGCCGCTGGCGAGCGCCAGCGGCAACGTGCCGAAGATGAAGGCAAAGCTGGTCATCAGGATCGGGCGCAAGCGGATGCGCGCGGCGGCGAGCGCGGCGTCCATCACGCTCTTGCCTTTGCGCTCTTCCTGCTCGGCGAACTCGATCATCAGGATCGCGTTCTTTGCGGCTAGGCCCATCGTCGTAAGCAGGCCGATCTGGAGATAGACGTCATTTTCGAGGCCACGCAGCGTCACCGCGATGATCGCGCCGACCAGCCCGAGCGGGATGATCAGCAACACCGCGACCGGAATCGACCAGCTTTCGTACAGCGCGGCAAGGCATAGGAACACGACCACCAGCGACAGCGCGTAGAGCACCGGGCCCTGGCCCGACGACAGCCGTTCCTGGAACGCCGAGCCCGACCAGGCGACGCTGACGCCGGGGTACTGGCTGGCGAGCTTTTCCATCTCGGCGAGCGCGGTGCCCGAGCTTACCCCGGGCGCGGCCTGACCCTGCAATTCGAAGGTTTGGATGCCGTTGAAGCGCGCGCTCGTCGTCGGTGCGGTGGACCAGGCGGTGCGCGCGAAGGCGGAGAACGGCGACATGCTGCCATCGGTGCCGCGCACGTACCACTGGCTGAGGTCGGACGGATCGGACCGATAGCGCGCGTCGCCCTGCACGTAGACGCGCTTCACCCGCCCCCTGTCGATGAAATCGTTGACATAGCTGCCGCCCCAAGCGGTCGCGAGCGTCGAATTGACCGAGGCCGAGGTCAGCCCATAGGCGGACAGGCGCTCGGTATCGGTGTCGACCTTCAGCGTCGGCACGTCGGGCAGGTCGCTCGGCCGGACCTGCGCGAGCTTGGGATCGGCGGCGACCGCGGCGAGCAGCTTGTCGCGCACGGCGAGGAACGCCTGACGGCTCATGCCGCCGGTGTTCTGTAGCTCCATCGTGAAGCCCGCATTCTGATCGAGGCCGCGGATCGCGCCGGGGACCAGCGCAAAGAACTGCGCGTCGCGCAACGCGCGCATCGCCGCGGTCGCGCGCTGGGCGATCGCGTCCGCACTGTTCTTTTTACCGGTGCGCTTGTCCCAGTCGGTGAGGTTGAGGAACCCCTGGCCGGCATTTTGGCCCGACGCGCCGAGCCCGCCGCCGGCGACCGTGAAGATCGCGGCGAGGTTGGCCGCTTCGTTCTGCTGAAAGTACTTCTCGATCGCGCGCTGCACGACTTCGGTGCGTTGGCGCGTCGCGCCCGAGGGAAGGCGGAACTGGACGTTGATCACGCCCTGGTCCTCGGTCGGCAGGAACCCTGTCGGCAGCCGCAGGAACAACAGCGCCATGATCGCCACAACGCCAAGGTAGATCAGCACGAACAGCCAGGTGCGGTCGACGACCGTTACCACGGTCTTGACATAACGGTCGATCATCCGGTCGAAGCCGCGATTGAAGCTGTCGCGAAAATGATCGACGCGCTCGCCGCGGCGCGGGAACCGACGCGAGGCCCTTGCCGCCCCCTGGTCGGGTCCGCGCTGCTTGAGCAGCGTCGCGGTGAGCGCGGGGCTGAGGATCAGCGCGACCAGCACCGACAGCACCATCGCCGAAATGATGGTAAGCGAGAACTGCCGATAGATCACCCCGGTCGATCCGCCGAAGAACGCCATCGGCAGGAACACCGCCGACAGCACCAGCGCGAT
>CAXSZV010000027.1:0-7334 GCA_964242815.1 uncultured Novosphingobium sp. | reverse complement strand
GAGGAGCGCATCATCCGCATCGCGACGTCGGACAACTTCTGGTCGATGGGCGACACCGGGCCGTGCGGGCCTTGTTCCGAGATTTTCTACGACCACGGCGCGCATATCCCAGGCGGTCCACCGGGCAGTCCCGATGAGGACGGCGATCGCTTCATCGAGATCTGGAACCTCGTGTTCATGCAGTTCGATCAGCAGGCGGATGGCGGGCGTGTCGATCTGCCGCGCCCGTCGATCGACACCGGCATGGGGCTCGAACGCATCGCCGCGGTGCTGCAGGGCGAACACGACAACTACGATATCGACACGTTCCGCGCGCTGATCGCCGCGTCGGAGAACTTGACCGACACGATCGCCGACGGAGACGCGCGCGCCAGTCATCGCGTGATCGCCGACCACCTGCGCTCGTCGAGCTTCCTCCTCGCCGACGGCGTGCTGCCGTCCAATGAAGGGCGTGGCTACGTGCTACGCCGGATCATGCGTCGCGCGATGCGCCATGCGCACCTGCTCGGCGCGCGGCAGCCGCTGATGCATCGGCTAGTGCCTGCGCTCGTCGCCGAGATGGGCCAGGCCTATCCCGAACTCAGCCGCGCGCAGCCGCTGATCGAGGAAGTGCTCGAGCGTGAGGAAGCGCGCTTCCGCCAGACGCTCGAGAAAGGCTTGCGGCTGCTCGACGATGCGACCGGCGACCTGGCCGATGGCGACAATCTGCCGGGTGCGACCGCCTTCAGGCTCTACGACACCTTCGGCTTCCCCTACGATCTGACCGAAGACGCGCTGCGCGCGCGCGGCATCACGATCGAGCGCGCGAGCTTCGACGAGGCGATGGCGCGTCAGCGCGCCGCCGCGCGCGCGGCCTGGAAAGGCTCGGGCGACGCGGCCGCCAACGAAGTGTGGTTCGACATCGCCGAACGCGAAGGCGCGACCGAGTTCACCGGCTACACCGCGACCTCGGGCGAAGGCCGCGTCGTCGCGCTGGTCAAGGGCGACGCCGAGGTCGAGGCCGCGCACGCGGGCGATGAGGTGACGGTGCTCACCAATCAGACGCCATTCTATGGCGAAAGCGGTGGGCAGGCGGGCGACGCGGGGTCGATCACCGGCGGCGTCACTGGCGACGAACCCGCGCTGCGCGTCGCGATCCGTGATACCGACAAGCCGCTGGGCCGGCTGCACGCAATGCGCGGGACAATCGAGCGCGGCGCGGTGCGGGTCGGCGACACCGTGCACCTGGCGATCGATGTCGCGCGACGTGACGCGATCCGCGCGAATCATTCGGCGACGCACCTGTTGCACGCCGCGCTGCGCCACCGGCTCGGCGCGCACGTCGCGCAGAAAGGCTCGCTCGTCGCCGCCGATCGCCTCCGCTTCGATTTCTCACATCCGACCGCGCTCAACGCCGCGGACATCGCCGCGATCGAGGCCGAGGTGAACGCCGAGATACGCCACAACGATCCGGTGACGACCCGGCTGATGAGCCCCGACGACGCGATCGAAGCGGGCGCGATGGCACTGTTCGGCGAGAAATATGGCGAGGAAGTGCGCGTGCTGACGATCGGCCGCGCCGATTGGGGCGGCACCGGCTTCGGCTATTCGACCGAGCTGTGCGGCGGAACGCATGTGAGCGCGACGGGCGATATCGGCGTGCTGCGCATCGTCGCCGAAAGCGCGGTAAGCTCGGGCGTGCGCCGGATCGAGGCGTTGACCGGCGAGGGCGCGAGGGCGTGGCTGGTCGGTCGTGACGAGGCGCTGAAGAATACGGCGGCGCTGCTTCGTAGCGCGCCGGACGAGGTCGAGACGCGCGTCGCCGCGCTGATCGACGAGCGGCGCAAGCTTGAACGTGACCTTGCCGAGGCGCGCAAGGCGCTCGCGCTCGCCGGCGCGGCAGCCGATGGCGCATCTGCCCCGAGCGGCGGCAGCGAAGAGATCATCGCCGGCGTGACCTTCGCCGGACAAGTGCTCGCGGGCCTCGATCCCAAGGACCTGCGCGGCCTGCTCGACCAGACCAAACAGCGCATCGGTTCGGGCATCGCGGCGATCGCGGCGGTCAACGATGGCCGCGCGAGCTTCGCGGTGGCGGTGACCGACGACTTGACCGAGCGCTTCAGCGCGGTCGACCTCGTGCGGCGCGGCGTGGAAGCGCTCGGCGGCAAGGGCGGCGGCGGGCGGCCCGACATGGCGCAGGGCGGCGGCCCCGACGGTGCAAAGGCGGCCGACGCGATCGCGGCGGTACGCGCGGCGCTCGGTTAGGTCGTCGGCGCGAGCCGAGCCATCGTGCCGCGAAGTCGCGCCGCCCAATCCCCTTGCCCCGCCCCTTGCCGATCCGCTACCGCGCTTCGCCATGGGTATGCTGGCTAAAATGTTCACCTGGTGGGACGGCGCGACGATCGGCACGATGTTGTGGAGCCGTCGCAACGGCGAGCACGTCGGCACCGATGCGATGGGCAACCAATACTTCCGGTCGAAAAAGCCGGCCAAGAGCGGGCTTTATGCCGGGCGGAAGCGGCGATGGGTGATCCCCGCAGGCGCGAACGACGCGAGTCGCGTGCCGTCCGAATGGCATGGCTGGCTCCACGGCAACATCGACGGAGTGCCCGAAAGCCACTTGCCGCCGCCGCGCATCTGGGAAACCGAGTTCGTCCCGAACGAGACGGGTACGCCCGCCGCCTATCTGCCGCAGGGCGCGTTGCAGCGCGGCGGCCAGCGCGCGCGCGCGACCGGCGATTACGAAGCCTGGTCACCGGACGCCTGAGGCGTTGGCGGTGCGCTGCTTGAAGTTGCCGCGACGGCGGTCGGGACCGCCCGTCGCGAACTGCCTTGGCTTGCTGCTGTCGGCCGCGGTGCTGGCGCCCCTTATGGCGCTGAGCGCCTGCGGTAGCGCGAACCGCGAGGAGCCCGAACCCACCGCCACCAGCGTGCCCAGCGAGGTCGGAGCGGCACCCAGAGGCGCGGTCCCGGTGGTCGAAAGCAGCTATGGCACGCCGGTCAAGGATCGCGTCGCGACGCTCGGTTTCCTCAACAAGCGCAACAACGTGACGCAGGACGTCGTGTTGCGATCGGGCGAGGCCCGGCGGATCGGCAATGTCGTGATCCGGCTCGCCACTTGCGAGCGGACGCTGCCTTGGGAAAAGCCCGCCGAGGAAGGCGCGTTCGTCCAGCTCTTCGTCGAGGAACGCGCGACCAACGCCGCCGCGCTGCAATGGCGCAAGGTGTTCTCCGGCTGGATGTTCAAGAACTCGCCGTCGCTGAACGTCGTCGAGCATCCGGTCTACGATGTCTGGCTCAAGAGCTGCGCGATGAAGTTCCCCGGCGAGGAGGAGGATGCCGCCGCGACATCGAGCAACTCGGCGAAGGCAACCGGCAGGGTCAGCGCGCGACCGGCGGCCAGGGGCTCATTGCCGGCCTTGCCCGAGCCTTCGGCCCCCCCGGCGGCGCGTGAGGAGGATGGGGCGTGATAGGCCGAATCCGCATGGTGCTGCGCGTCGCGAAGCAGCAGCTTGTAGCGGCGCTGGCTGAGCTCGATCGCGCCCATCGAGGCGAGGTGTGGGGTCTGAAACTGGCAGTCGAGCAGGGCTGCCCCGGCGAGCCTTAGTGCTGCGACGAGCCACGCGAGCGCCACCTTCGATGCGTCGCGCCGCCGGCTGAACATGCTTTCGCCGCAGAACACGCGATCGAAGCCGACCCCGTAGAGGCCGCCGACCAGCTCGGCGCCCGCCTCGCCCCCGACCCAGCATTCGATCGAGTGCGCGTCGCCAATCTCGTGCAGCCGTTGGTAGCTCGCTCGCAGTCGATCGCTGATCCAGCTTTCCCCGGTTTTTGTATCACCGTCGCCGCCGCCAACCTCATCACCGCCGCCGTCGGCATCGGGGCGGGGGGCGGCGCAGGCGCGCATCACCTCGCCGAAGGCGCGGTTGCAGGTCACGCGATAGACATCGCGCCGCAACACGCGTGCCAGCGAGCGCGACAGGTGAAAACCATCGAGCGGCAGGATCGCGCGCCGGCGCGGCTCGACCCAGAACACGTCGGGATCATCGCGCCGGTCGGCCATCGGAAACACGCCCGCGCGATAGGCGAGCAGCAGAAGTTCGGGATCGATGATCGGCTGGGAGAGCGGGCCGGGCGTAGGCATCGCCAACGCCTTTAGCATCGCGGGCATCGCGTAGCAGCGGCTTTCGCGTGGCTTGCCTTCGCGGCCACCGCTGGCTACTGCCCGCCGCTGCACAGGAGTGTAGCTCAGCTGGTAGAGCATCGGTCTCCAAAACCGAGTGCCGGGGGTTCGAATCCCTCCACTCCTGCCACCCTCCACTCCTGCCAATCGTCATGCGTTTGGGGCATCGTGGTCAGGCCGCGTTTCGCGTGTACCAATGTCAGGATTGTCGCCTATCGTTGCGATAGTGCCGTCCAGACCCCCTTCGCCATTGCAATAATTTCGCTGGGTGGCATTGCGTTGAAGCGCGCCTTAATCCGGGTTACCGGGTTGAGCCGCGTTCGGGTGCGCGAATGTCGGCGCGCAGGAATGGACGAACGCTTACGATAGAATGGATCGCACCGATGGAATTGCCGCAGCGCCAGGGCCTCTACGATCCGGCTAACGAGCACGACGCTTGCGGCGTCGGCTTTGTCGCACACATCAAGGGTGCCAAGAGCCACGCGATCGTGACGCAGGCGCTGGAGATCCTACACAATCTCGACCATCGCGGCGCGGTCGGTGCGGACCCGCTGCTCGGCGACGGGGCAGGCATCCTGATCCAGTTGCCCGATCGCCTATTCCGTGTCTGGGCCGATGCCGAGGGGCTGACCTTGCCCCCGCCCGGTGATTACGCGGTGGCGATGTGCTTCCTGCCGCAGGATGACACGGCGCGCGACTTCGTGATCGGCACGTTCGAGAAGTTCATCGCCAAGGAAGGCCAGCGGCTGATCGGCTGGCGCGACGTGCCCACGACGGTCGAGGGCCTGGGCAAGGCGGTGGTCGCCTCGATGCCGGTGATCCGCCAGTGCTTCATCGCGCGCGGGACGAACTGCGCCGATCAGGATGCGTTCGAGCGCAAGATCCTGGCGATCCGCAAGCAGACGCAGAACCCGCTCGACGCGCTCGCCGAAAAGCACGGGATGCCGGGGCTCTCCGAGCTGTATATACCGAGCTTGTCGAGCCGGACGATCGTCTACAAGGGGCTGCTGCTGGCGACGCAAGTGGGCAGTTTTTACGACGATCTGCGCGATCCGGACTGCGTTTCCGCGCTGGGCCTCGTGCACCAGCGGTTTTCGACCAACACGTTCCCGAGTTGGAAGCTCGCGCATCCGTTCCGGTTCATCGCGCACAACGGTGAGATCAACACCGTGCGCGGCAACGTCAACTGGATGAATGCGCGCCGCCGCACGCTCGAATCGGACCTGCTCGGCGCCGATCTCGACAAGATGTGGCCATTGATCCCGCATGGCCAATCGGACACCGCCTGCCTCGACAATGCGCTCGAGCTGCTCGTCGCGGGCGGCTACAGCCTGGTTCATGCGATGATGATGCTGATCCCTGAGGCCTGGGCCGGCAATCCGCAGATGGATCCCGCCCGCCGCGCGTTCTACGAATATCATGCCGCGCTGATGGAGCCGTGGGACGGCCCCGCGTCGGTCGCGTTCACCGACGGGCGGCAGATCGGCGCGACGCTCGACCGCAATGGCTTGCGTCCGGCGCGCTATCTGATCACCGACGACGATATCGTCGTGATGGCCTCGGAGAGCGGCGTGCTGCCGATCAAGGAGGACAACATCGTCCGCAAGTGGCGCTTACAGCCGGGCAAGATGCTGTTGATCGATCTCGAACAGGGCCGCATCGTCGAGGACGAGGAGATCAAGGCGAGCCTGGCGAAGGCGCGGCCATACCAGCAGTGGCTCGACGCCGCGCAATACAAGCTCGCCGATCTCGACGCGGTCGAGCCCGACCTCGCGCAATATGCGCGGGCCGGCGGCGATCCGGCGGACAATACGCTGCTGCGGCGGCAGCAGGCGTTCGGCTATACGCAGGAAGACGTCGGCCGCTTTCTCGAGGTTATGGCGCGCAGCGGTGACGATCCGATCGGCTCGATGGGCACCGATACGCCGATCGCGGTGCTGTCCGACCGGTCGCGGCTGCTTTACGACTATTTCAAGCAAAACTTCGCGCAGGTGACGAACCCGCCGATCGATCCGATCCGCGAGGAGCTCGTGATGAGCCTCGTCTCGATGATCGGCCCGCGTCCCAACATGCTCGGGCACGAGGCGGGCGCGCACAAGCGGCTGGAAGTCGCGCAACCGATCCTCACCAACGAGGACGTCGCCAAGATCCGCTCGGTCGAAGCCGCGCTCGACGGGGCGTTCCGCACCGAGACGATCGATATGACCTGGGACGCCGCTTCCGGCCCCGAAGGCCTGGAAATGGCGCTGAAGGAGATGTGCTGGACCGCGACCGAGGCGGTGCTGGCGGACCAGAACATCCTGATCCTGTCGGACCGCGCGCAGGGGCCGAACCGTATCGCGATGCCCGCGCTACTCGCGACCGCCGCCGTGCACGGTCATCTCGTCCGTCAGGGCTTGCGCATGCAGACCGGGCTGGTGGTCGAGACGGGCGAAGCGCGCGAGGTGCACCATATGTGCATGCTCGCCGGCTATGGCGCCGAAGCGATCAATCCTTATGTCGCGCTTGAGACGCTCGCCGACATCCGGACACGCAAGCAGCTGCCGCACGCGCTGAAGGATATCGAGAAGAACTACGTCAAGGCGATTGGCAAGGGCATCCTCAAGGTGATGTCCAAGATGGGCATCTCGACCTATCAATCATATTGCGGCGCGCAGATCTTCGATGCGATCGGGCTGTCATCGGCGTTCGTCGACAAGTATTTCGCGGGCACGGCAACGACGATCGAAGGCGTCGGTCTGCTCGAAACCGCCGAGGAGACGGTGCGACGGCACGCGGTCGCCTATGGCGACAATCCGCTCTATCGCAACATGCTCGACGTCGGCGGCATCTATGGATCGCGACTGCGCGGCGAGGAGCATGCCTGGACCAGCGCCAACATCGCGGCCCTCCAGCACGCGGTGCGTGGCAATTTGCCCGACAAGTACCGAGAGTTCGCGCAGACGATCAACGATCAGTCGCAACGCATGCTGACGATCCGCGGGCTGTTGCGGTTGAAGCCCGCCGAGACGCCGCTGGCGATCGACGAGGTCGAGCCGGCGAGCGAGATCGTCCACCGCTTCGTCACCGGCGCGATGAGCTATGGCTCGATCAGCCGCGAAGCGCACACGACGCTGGCGGTGGCGATGAACCGCATCGGCGGCAAGTCGAACACCGGCGAGGGCGGCGAGGA
>CAXSZV010000026.1:0-9703 GCA_964242815.1 uncultured Novosphingobium sp. | reverse complement strand
GCACATCTTCCACACCAACAGCGACGATGTGTTCGCCTATCTGTCGCGCTTCACCCGCTGGCGGCCCTACGAACACCGCGTGCTGGCCAGCGCGCGCGGCAAGCTGGTGCCGATGCCGATCAATCGAACGACGCTAAACGCCTTGTTTGGCCTCGACCTGTGCGACGAGCGGCAGGCGGCGGCGTTCCTCGCCGCGCGCGCCGAACCGCGCGAGGTGCGCACGTCCGAGGATGTCGTGGTGAACGCGATCGGGCGCGAACTCTACCAGACGTTCTTCCAGGGCTATACGCGCAAGCAATGGGGGCTCGATCCGAGCGAGCTCGACAAATCGGTGACCGCGCGCGTTCCGACGCGCACCGATACCGATGACCGCTATTTCCTCGACAAACATCAGGCGATGCCGGCCGCCGGCTATACTGCGATGTTCGAGGCGATGCTTGACCATCCCAACATCACCGTATGCACCGGCGTCGACATGGCCGATTGCGATGCGCGCGCCGAACACACAGTCTATACCGGGCCGATCGACGCATACTTCGATCATCGCTTCGGCCCGCTGCCCTATCGCTGCCTCGAGTTCCGGCACGAGACGCACGATGTCGAACGGTTTCAGCCGGCGGCGGTGGTCAACTATCCGGCGGTCGAGGTGCCCTATACGCGGATCACCGAATACCGGCAGCTGACCGGCCAGGCCTCGCCGGCGGGCGGTCCGCCGCGCACCAGCATCAGCTATGAATATCCGTGCGCGCAAGGCGATCCGTACTATCCGATCCCGCGTTCGGAAAACCAGGACCTCTACCGGCGGTACGAAGCGCTGGCGAACGGGTTGCCCGACGTGAGCTTCATCGGCCGGCTGGCGACCTATCGCTATTACAACATGGATCAGGTCGTCGGACAGGCGCTCGCGACCTATCGGCGGCTTGCGCCAAGGCTGGAACACGCTACCGCCGCCGCATGAGCTCGTTGCCACGGTTGTATCTGGTCACCGAAAGCCCCGCGCCGTCGGGCGTCGGCGAGCATATGCTGGCGCTCGCCGACGGGCTTGCGGACCGGTATGAGATCGTGCTCGGCGCACCGCGCGGCACGGGCCTGCTCGAACGCGCGCGATCGCGAGGGCTGGGCGTCAAGGCGATCGACCCCAACGATCACGGCGATACCGCGCGCTGGTTCGCGCGGACGAAGCCGTCGCTCGTGCATGTCCACGCGGGTATCGGCTGGGAGGGGCACGACAGCACCAACGCCGCCCATGCCGCCGGCGCGCGGGTGATCCGTACCGAGCACTTGCCCTATCTGCTGACCCAAGACGACCAGCGCGACCGGCATCGGCGGGCACTCGGCACGGTCGACCGGCTGATCGCGGTGTCCGACGCGGTCGCCGCGAGCCATCGCGACGCTGGGCTTGGCAACCGTCTGACGACGATCGCCAACGGGGTTCACCCGGCGACGCCGCCGTCAAGACCGCGCGATGTGTTGCGCCGCGAATGGGCGATCGACGCGGGTCCGGTGCTGCTGATGGCCGGGCGGTTCGCCGCGCAGAAAGGACACGCGTTGCTGCTCGACGCGATGCCGGCGATCCTCGCGGCGCGACCCGACGCGACGGTGCTGATAGCGGGGGACGGACCGCTGCTGTGGGAGGTCGCGCGGCAGATAGCGGCGCGTGGTCTGGCCGCGTCGGTGCGGCTGCTGGGTCAGCGGAGCGACATGCGCGATCTGATGGCGGCGGCCGATCTGCTGCTACTGCCCTCGCGCTTCGAAGGGCTGCCGCTTGTGGCGCTCGAGGCGATGGCCGCGGGACTGCCGATCGTCGCGAGCGACGCGCTGGGCAACGCCGAGATCATCGAGCACGGGCGATCGGGCTGGCTCGCCGACGCCGGCGACGCGGGTGCCTTGGCCGCCACGGTGATCACCGCGCTCGCCGAGCCCGCCGCGATGGGCACGGTCGCCGCCGCTGCGCTCGACGATTACCGGTCGCGATACACCGCCGCGCGCATGGTCGACGAGACGGCGGCGGTCTACGACGAGGAAGCGCGGCACAGTTCGCGGAACAAGGGAGCGCGCGTGACGAGGATAGGCTTCATCGGCGCAGGCGGTATCGCCAATCGCCACTTCGGCGTGCTCGAACACTTCGCCGACGTCGCGATCGTCGCGGTCTGCGATGTCGAACAAGCACGCGCCGAACAGGCGGCCGAACGCTTCGGCGCGCGCGCCTTCACCGATGCCGATGCAATGCTGGCCGAGGTCGACCTTGACGCGCTGTACATCTGCGTGCCGCCGTTCGCGCATGGCGCGCCGGAACGCGCGGCGCTGGCGGCGGGGCTGCCGTTCTTCGTCGAAAAGCCCGTGGCGCTCGATATCGCCACTGCCGAGGCGATCGCGCGCGACGTCGCGGCGGCGGGGCTCGTTACTGCCGTGGGCTATCACTGGCGCTATCTCGATACGGTCGACGAAGTGCGCGGGCTGCTCGCGCAGAACCCGGCACGGCTGATGAGCGGCTACTGGCTCGATTCGACCCCGCCGCCGCAATGGTGGTGGCACACCGACCGGTCGGGCGGTCAGATGGTCGAACAGACCACGCACCTGCTAGATCTCGCGCGCTATCTGGCCGGCCCGGTCAAGCGGGTTTTTGGCCTCGCCGGGCGTACGACCCGCGCCGAGTTTCCCGGGCTGGACGTTCCTACGGTCAGCACCGCGAGCGTCGAGTTCGCCGGCGGGGCGATCGCGAACTTCGCCTCGACCTGCCTGCTCGGCTGGAACCACCGCGTCGGGCTGCATCTGTTCGGCGATCGGCTGGCGATCGAGATCACCGACCATGACCTGATGATCGACGTCGGGCGCGGGAGGCCGGTGCGAGGGGCGCAGGGCGATCCGGTCTGGCGCGAGGACCGCGACTTCATCGACGCGGTGCAGGGCAAGGACAACCGCATCCGCTGTCCCTATGCGGAGGCGGTCGAAACGCACCGGCTGGCGCTCGCGATCGGCGAGTCCGCGCGCAGCGGCCGGGCGATTACCCTCGATGTGGAAGTCAGCGTGAGAGAGCCGGCGCTTGTCTGAATGGCGTCATATCCGCTCGCTGGGTGTCGAACGGCCGCGCCAGGCCTATCTGCACGGCTATGACGAGGGTCCGCCGGGGCCGGGCCAGGTGCGGCTAGACATGCTTTACACCGGCTTTTCCGCAGGGACAGAGCTGACGTTCTTCAAGAACACCAACCCCTACCTCCATTCGCGCTGGGACGGCGCGCGCGGCGTGTTCGTGGGCGGAGAGGCGCAGCAGCACTATCCGGTGCCGTTCCTCGGCTACATGGAAAGCGCGCGGGTCAGCGAGTCCACCGTCGGCGACTATGCGCCGGGCGACGTGGTCGGCGCGGTGTTCGGCCACAAGACCGGCCACACAGCCGATCCGTTCCACGACGTGCTGACCACGCTGCCCCCTGCGATCGATCCGATCCTGGGAATTTATGTCGGCCAGATGGGCCCGATCGCCGCGAACGGCATCCTTCACGCCGACGCCGAGATGCTCGGCCTGTGCGCGCCATTCTTCGGCGCCGGGATCAAGGACCGGCCGGTGATGGTGATCGGCGCGGGTATCGTCGGGCTGTTCGTCGCGCTATTCGCGCAGGCTGCCGGGGCGGCGGAGGTGGTGATCGCCGATCCGTCCGAGTTCCGCCGCATCCGCGCGGCGTGCCTCGGCTTCACGCCGATGCTCGAAGCCGATGCCTGGGCGCACGCGAAGGCGCGCTGGCACCACGGCGGCGACGATCGCGGCGCGGACGTCGTGTTCCAGACCCGCGCCGACAGCGGCTCGCTGCATGCGGCGATGCAGGCCTTGCGGCCGCAGGGGACGGTCATCGACCTCGCGTTCTATCAGGGCGGTGCGGACCGGTTGCGGCTGGGCGAGGAGTTCCATCACAACGGCCTCAACCTGCGCTGTGCGCAGATCAACCGCGTGCCGCGCGGCATGGGCGTCGCCTGGGACAAGCGCCGGCTCGCGGACGAGACCGTGCGGCTGCTCGCCGCGCGCGGGGACGCGATCAAGGCACAACTCATCACGCATGTCGTGCCGATGGAGGATGCGCCCGCGTTTCTGCGCGATCTCGTGGCCGAGCGACCCGAGTTCCTGCAGATCGTATTCAAGGGCGCCGACTGAGCGCATGCATGGGGTCGTCGACAGTCGCCGGCCGCCCGCCGACGATGGGCTGCACATCCTGTTCGTTTTCGCCTGGCTCGTCGTCGGCGGCGAGGAAACCGAGGTACGTCTGCTCGCGCAAGCGCTCGACCCGGCGCGCCATGCGATCGATGTCGTCGTGTGCTTCCACAAGGACGGCATGTCGGGCCAGAGCCACCGGCAATTGGAAGCATTGGGCGTCCGCGTCGATACCACGCCCTACCACCTGTCGTTCGAGGATACCGTAACCTACCTCGCCGGGTTGATCCCGGGGTACGACGTGGTCGTCGCGTGCCAGGACGTCGCCGACGTCTACCCGGCGCTCGAACGGTTGCACCTGCGGCCCCCGTTGATCGAGCATGGCGGACTGGTGTCGGAAGCGCTGGCCGGCCCCAAGCACTTCACCACGCGATACGTCGGCGTCTGCGCATCGATCCGCGATGCCGCCGCGAGCCGGATGCCAGGGCGCGAGCGCGATGCGCTGCTAATCCCCTCGATGGTCGATACGGCGGCGTTCGATCCGGCACTGCGTGTCCCGACGCGCACGGCGCTCGGCATCGGCGAGCGCACTCCGCTGATCGGCTGGGTCGGCCGGCTCGACGCCAAGAAGCGCGTCGAAGACTTCATTGCCGCCGCCGCGATCGTTCATCACACGCGGCCCGACGCACGCTTCGTCGTGATCGGCGGCCCCGATGCGTTCATGCCCGAATATGCCGAAGCGCTACGGTCGCAGACACGCGCGCTGGGCTTGGACGAAGTCCTGAGCTTCCTCGGCGATAGGGACGATATTCCGGCGTTGCTGGCCGCGCTCGACGTGTTCGTCTGGCTGTCGCGCGGCGAGGGGATGCCGCACGTCATCGCCGAGGCGGGCGCGGCGGGGCTGCCTGTGATCGCGACGCGCGACAACGGCGCGATCGAACAGATCGTCGACGGCGTCAGCGGGTTGTTCGTGCCGCATGAAAGGCCGGTCGAAGTCGCCGCGGCGATGCTGCGCCTGATCGACGATCCTTCGTTACGCAATCGGTTGGGCGACGCTCTGCGGGAGAAGGTCCGCGCGCAATACGCGGCCGAGGTGGTTGTGCCGCAATGGGAACGCTTGTTCGACGACCTACGCCGCCCCGCGCCGCCTCGGCCTTCACCGCTGTTCAAAAGCTTTTTTCACGGCGGCTTCGAATGCTCGACCCATCGCCGTGCGCACGACCGCCGGCGGGTCGACGTGATCGCCGCGACGCGTCACGACGCGCTGGCCGAGCACGACTATCGCCTGCTGGCGACCCGCCACGGCATCCGCACCGTGCGCGACGGAGTGCGCTGGCACCTGGTTGAGAAGGAGCCCGCCCGCTTCGACTGGTCGAGCCTGCTGGGGCAGCTTGAGGCTGCGCGCGTCGCCGGCACCGAGGTGATCTGGGACCTGCTGCATTATGGCTGGCCCGACGATGTCGATGTGTGGAGCGCGGCGTTCGTCGATCGCTTCACGCGCTTCGCTGCCGAGGCGGCGCGCGTGATCCGCGCGCATACCTCCGGCACGCGGTTCTATTGCCCGATCAACGAAATATCGTTCCTGTCGTGGGGCGGGGGCGATGCCGCCTATCTCAACCCGTTCGCACGCGGGCGCGGATTCGAGCTGAAGGCGCAGCTGGTGCGCGCGGGCGTAGCCGCGATGGAGGCGATCCTGCGCGACGATCCCGCCGCGCGCTTCGTGCACGCCGAGCCCGCGATCAACGTCATCACCGATCCGACAAGGCCATGGGACGCGCCGCATGCAGAGGGGCACCGTCAGGCCCAGTTCCAAAGCTGGGATATGATCGCGGGCACAAGCTGGCCGCAGCTTGGCGGGCGGCCCGAGCTGCTCGATATCGTCGGCGTCAATTACTATCACAACAACCAGTGGATCCACGGCGGTCCACCGATCGATCGCCATCATCCGCTGAGCAAGCCGTTCCACCGCGTTCTAGCGGAAACCTACGCGCGATATGGCCGCCCGATCTTCATCGCCGAGACCGGGATCGAGGGTGACGAGAGAGCGCCTTGGCTCAACCATGTCATGACCGAGGTGCGACGCGCGCAAGCTATCGGCGTACCGATTGCCGGGGTCTGCCTTTATCCGGTTCTCGATCATCCCGGCTGGGACGACGATCGGGCGTGCCCCAACGGACTGCTGCACACGACAGCGGATGGCGCGAGGCAGGCCGATGCCGCCTATGCGGCGGAACTCGCGCGGCAGCGGACAGCCACGCTGAACCAAGCATTACTGATCAACCTCAATCTATCATCATCCCGGCCTTGAGCCGGGATCCCTCTGCCTTGCCACCGCGCCAGGAAAGTGGAACCCCGGAACAAGTTCGGGGCGACGACGTAAGTGATGAAAACGCTTCGCGTCAGTATTATGATGATCGCAAGTGCTCGACGAACGTCACCAGGGCGGTGGCCATAGGACGGTAAGTTCAGCGACAGTCGTCAGAGCATCACGCCTTCACGTCGGCCGTCTTTTTGATCGACTTGGCGTCGAGGTCCACCTTCAACTCGCGCGGCCAGAAGCGCAGTTTGCGGCAAGCCTCGATGAACGTCTTCGCGTCGGCCGGCTTGGCGAGCGGCAGGCAGGCATCGTCAAGATCGTCGGCGAGGCCGGCTTTCTCGAAGATGACTTTCGACGGAGCGCTGATGCCGATGAACTTGCAATGCGCGAAAGCGTCGCTGACAAAGTCCTTTGTCGCCGCGTCTTTCGCCAGCAGCGCCGCACCGGCTTCGGACACGACGACCGCTACCGCATCGTAGAGCACCGAAGGACCGCCATCGATCTTCTGCTTGGCCGCCACCGTCGTGCCATCGGACAGCGTCACGCCGACGATCTTCGGCGCGATCACTTCGTACACCGCGCCCTCTGCATCGACCGCGGCGATCAGCGCCTTGACCAGCGTCGCATCCGCCCCGTCGGTGAGCAGCAGGCCAAGTTTGCGTCCCTTGAAGCTATCGGGACCGTTCTTGACGATGCTAAGCTTGTCCGAGGGCGGCAGATCGGTGATCGGCGCGCGCGCGGGCGGTGCCGCCTTGGGCAACGGCAAGCCCAAGCCATCGGCGACGGTGGCTGCAAGGCCGGCGTCGATGTTGACCAGGTGCGACACCACACGTGAGCGGATATCGGGTCGCTCAACCTTCGAGAGTTCGAATACCAATGCGTCGCCGATATGCTTCTGCTCGATATCGGTCTGGCTGATGAAGAACTGGCGCGCCTGGCTGTAGTGATCGGCAAACGTTTCCGAACGCACGCGCTGCTTGGGCCCCTCGGCCTCTTGTGCGAAAGACACGTAACCTCGCGTTGGGTCTTCGCGCGGGCCTCCGTTCGTTGGGCCCCAGCTGTTGGGCTCATAATTCGCCCGCCCCTTGGGGTTGTGCATCGCCATGTGGCCGTCCTGCTCGAAATGCGCGAACGGGCACTTGGGGGCGTTGATCGGAATGTGCGCGAAGTTGGGACTGCCCAGCCGCTTCAGCTGCGTATCTAGGTACGAGAAGTTGCGCCCCTGCAGCAGCGGATCGTTCGAAAAGTCGATGCCCGGGGGCACGTTCTGCGTCATGAACGCGACTTGTTCGGTTTCGGCGAAGAAGTTGTCGACAACGCGATCGAGCACCAGCCTACCGACGATACGGACGGGGACCAGTTCCTCGGGAATGAGCTTGGTCGCATCGAGAATGTCGAAATCGAAGCTGTCGGCAAAATCGTCGTCGAACAACTGAAGCCCAAGCTCCCATTCGGGGAAGTCGCCCGAATTGATCGCGCCCCACAAGTCGCGGCGGTGAAAATCGGGATCGGCCCCGTTGATCTTGACCGCTTCGTTCCAGACCACCGACTGCAAGCCCTGCTTGGGCTTCCAATGGAATTTGACGTAAGTCGATTTGCCTTCAGCCGTGGTCAGCCTGAACGTGTGGACACCGAAGCCTTCGATCGTGCGGAACGAGCGCGGGATCGTTCGATCGGACATGATCCACATGACCATGTGGAAACTCTCGGGCGTAAGGCTGATGAAATCCCAGAAGTTGTCATGCGCGGTCTGCGCCTGGGGGAATTCACGATCGGGTTCGGGCTTTGCGGCGTGGATCACGTCGACGAACTTCAACGCGTCCTGGATGAAGAAGACCGGGATGTTGTTGCCGACGAGATCCCAGTTGCCCTCCTTGGTATAGACCTTGACCGCGAAGCCACGCACGTCACGCGCGAGGTCCGACGAGCCCTTGTTGCCCGCGACGGTTGAAAATCGCACGAACGCCGGCGTCCGCTCGCCGACGCGCTGGAAGACATCGGCGCGCGTGATGTCGGACAGGCTCTCGGTCATCTCGAAATAGCCGTGAGCCGCATAGCCGCGCGCATGGACAACGCGCTCGGGGATCCGCTCGTGGTCGAAGTGGAACATCTTTTCACGGAACTGGAAATCTTCAAGCAGCACCGGCCCGCGCGCGCCCTGCTTGAGCTGGTTCTGCCCGTCGGAAACCGGGATACCGAACGCGTTGGTCATCGTGACGACGCCATTGCCGGCGACCTGATGCGTCTCGCCGCCGGTGCCCTGCTGTTCTGCGTAGGCATAGGTGATCTCGGCGTCGCCGGGAACGGGATCGGCCACCTGCGGCGATACGCCGGGGATATCCGGGGTCGGCGCGCCGGAGGCGGCCTTGGCTGCCGTCTTGGTCGGCCGCTTGGCGGAAGTCTTGGTGTCGGTGGGCAGGTCGGCCATCGTGCGGTCCTTGGATAGGTTGCGGCAGATCGATTGGTTGACGGGGCATCCTCTCGCGCCCCGCACAAATCGTTCTAACCTTCGATAAAGTCCTGGCGAGGCCACGGGTTGCGATCCTCGTCCGCAAAACGGCGATCGATCGAATCAAGCGATGGAGATCATTTGAAGGCCGTAAATTAAAGTCCGCCGACTTAAAGTCGGCAGGGAGCCTGAACGGCCTGAACGCGTTAGATTGCTCAGTCTAAATCATCGCATCGCCTGCCGACGATGCCAGTGCAAGGATACCTACGATGGCCAAGAAACCCCCGCTAAACCCGTCGTCCGAAGCGCAGCCGCAGTACAAGGTCGAATATCGCGAAATACAGCCCTATGGCGAGTTGCGCGATTTGCCGATCGCGATTGACGACAATGCGCGCAAGCAGAGCGTCGAAACGCTGAACCAGGTTCTCTCCGATACTATAACGCTTCGCGACATGTATAAAAAGCATCATTGGCAGATGTCTGGTGCGACGTTCTATCAGCTCCATCTGTTGCTCGACAAGCATTATGAGGAACAAGCGGCACTGGTCGACATGATCGCCGAACGCATTATGGCGCTTGGCGGCGTGAGCATCGCGATGGCACCCGATGTCGCCGAGACGACCAGGATCCCTCGGCCCCCGCGCGGTCGCGAGGACGTTCCCAGCCAACTGTCGCGCCTGCTCGAAGCGCACGAGATCATCCTGCGTCAGGCGCACGAAGGCGCCGACGCCGCCGATGAAACGGGCGACGACGGCACCAACGATCTGCTGGTCAGCAACGTGATCCGCACCGGCGA
>CAXSZV010000025.1:0-16433 GCA_964242815.1 uncultured Novosphingobium sp. | reverse complement strand
GAGCGCCAGCACCTGAAGCTGGTGCGTCTACCAATTCCGCCATCTGGGCACGGGGCGCGCGCGTGATCGCGTGTCGCCGGGTAGGTGGCGGCCGATAGCGAGCACGGGTGGCGGTTGTCAACGCTCGATCGCGCACAATGCCGGGCGGCGTTCATCGGTTGCGCGCGAGCGACGGGGGGTGCAAAGACTTGGGCAAGCCGATCGGCGCGGCCCACCTTCCAATCGAGTCGGCGCATTAAGGCGATCAACAGGACAGGCGAAGGCGATGGCGCGCAACGGGGAAGGCAAGGAACTCTTCGGCGTGCCGGTTACGGTGCTCGGCGGCAGCGGATTCTTCGGTCGGCATGTCGCGCAGGAGCTGCTGAGGCACGGCGCGCGGCTGCGTATCGCGAGCCGGACGCCCGAACGCGCATTCCGGCTGAAGCCGCTCGCCGCGCTTGGCCAGATCGAGCTCGTGCGCTGTGACGTCACGAACGCGGCGAGCCTGGCGGCGGCACTCGCAGGGGCAGAGCTGGCGGTCAACCTGGTCGGCGCGTTCGGCGGCAATCTCGACGCGTTGCAGGGCAAGGGCGCGGGACGGATCGCGCAAGCCGCGCGGGATGCCGGCGCACGCGCGTTCGTGCATGTCTCGGCGATCGGCGCCGATCCCGCATCCCCCTATGCCTATGCGCGGACGAAGGGCGATGGCGAAGGCGCGGTGCGCACGGGCTTTCCGACAGCTACGATCCTGCGCCCGTCGATCCTGTTCGCGCAGGACGATGCGTTCACCACGATGTTCGGCCGACTGATCGCAAACCTGCCGGTGCTGCCGGTGTTCGGCCCCGAGGCGAAGCTGCAGCCGGTGTTCGTCGACGATGCGGCGCAGGCGATCGCGCGCGCGCTGATCGATCCGGCGGCGCACGGCGGCAGGACTTTCGAGATCGCCGGACCCGAAGTCATCACGATGCTCGAGCTCAACCGGCGTATCGCGGCGGCGCAAGGGCGCAAGCGCTTGTTCATTCCGCTGCCCGACGCGGTGTCGGGCGCGATCGCATCGGCGATCGGCTGGGTGCCGGGCGCGCCGATCTCACCCGATCAGTGGGGCCTGCTGAAACAGGGAAACGTCGCGTCGGGGTCGTTGCCCGGGCTGGCCGAGCTTGGCGTCACCGCGCATCCGCTGGGGCTTTATCTCGATCGCTGGATGGTGCCGCTGCGCAAGCACGGGCGGTTCGGCGCGAAGCTTGCTGGAAAGTAGGCCGCCGGCGCGCCGTCATCGCTTCGCTGGCGGCCAGAAGTCGATGTCGGAATAATGCGAAGGCGGCTGGATCACGTCCATCCGCTCGCTCAGCAGCTGGGCGAAGCTCGGACGCGATTTGAAGATCGAATACCAGCTCGCGGCCTGATCATGCCCGTTCCAGTCGATCCCCCCAAGGTAATCGGCGACCGAAATCTGCGCGGCGGCGGCGAGATCGGCGAGGCTCATCGTTGCGCCGCCGAGCCAGGGCCGCGTATCGACCAGCCAGTCGACGTAATAGAGATGATCGTGCGCCGCGCGCATCGCCTCACGCAGCGCACGCGAATCGGGCGACTGGCGCGAGACCAGCCGCTTGCGCATGCGTTCCTCCATCAACGGCCCGGTGACCGCGGCATGAAAGTTCTCGTCGAACAGCGCGACCAGGCGGCGGATCTCGGCACGCCCGATCGCGGTGCCGTTGATCATCGGGTTCCGGTCCTGCGTCTCCTCGATGTATTCGCAGATCGCGCGGCTGTCGCACAGCGTGATGCCGCGCGCGGCGTCGTGCAGCACCGGGGTGCGCGCGGCGGGGCTCATCGCAACGAATTCATCGCGCGCCTCCCAAGGATTTTCGCGCAGGAGATCGAAGGCGATCCCCTTCTCGGCCATCAGCAGGCGGACCTTGCGGCTGAACGGACACAGCGGAAACTGAAGGATCTGCCACATGCCTGCCCGCCATGCCCAAGCGCCTCGATGTCGTCCAGACGCGCGCGGGGGCGGCGGGCCGATAAGGCGTGCAAAAGCGCAGGAGGACAATCGACGCCCGCCGTGATTGACGACCGTCGGCGCGCCGATACAAGGCGCGCGAACACGAGACGGAAGGTGTCGCGATGGCCGATGCGCTCGAAGTCTTTCGCGACGGCCGCGAGCAGCGAACCGAACGCAGCTGGGCGGCCGAAGTCCCGGTCGCGCTCGAGTTCAATGGCGTCGCCTATGCGGTGATGATGGCGACGCCGACCGATCTTGAGGACTTCGCCACCGGCTTCGCGATCGCCGAACGGCTGGCGACGCGCGCCGGTGACATCGCCGACATCTCGATCGCCGAAGTCGAGCTCGGCTGGATCGTGCGCACGACGATCGCGGACCTCGGCATCGATCGGTTGACCGAACGCGTGCGCACCCGTGTCGCCGAATCGAGCTGCGGGCTCTGCGGGATCGAGAACCTCGCCGCGCTGGCGCAGCCGCTTCCGGCGGTGGCAGGCCATGCGCGGATCGCAAGCGAGGCGATCTTCGCGGCGCATGCCGCGCTGCCCGCGCTGCAACGGTTGGGCAACGCGACCCGCGCGGTGCATGGCGCTGCGTTCGCGGACTCAGGCGGCACGATCCACCTGCTGCGCGAGGATGTCGGTCGGCACAACGCGATGGACAAGCTGATCGGGGCGATGTTGCGCGCGGATCGTTCACGGTCGCCGGGGTTCATCGTATCGACCGCCCGGTGCAGCTACGAGATCGTCGAGAAAGTCGTGCGCGCCGGTGCGACGACGCTGGTCACGATATCGCTCCCCACTACGCTTGCGGTCGAACGCGCCGCCGCCGCCGGCCTCAGCCTGTGGGCCTTGGCGCGCGACGACAGCGTGCTGCTGGTGAACGACGCCTCTGCTCCCCTTCCTCTTTAAAATAAGGGGCTATCCGCGCGTCAACTCGCCAACAGGAACACCGCGTGTTCGGCGCGGAAGTTCGCCGCTGCCGCGCTGGTCAGGCGGTCGCCGTTGAGGAACCAGGCGTCTTCCATCGTCACTCCGCGCTCGCGGGTCAGCGCGCGGAAATCGTCGATCGTGACATGGTGGATGTTGGGCGTCTCGTGCCACCCCTCGGGCAGCAGCCGCGTCACCGGCATCCGTCCGCCCCACAGCAGCGACAGCCGCACGCGCCAATGCGCGAAATTGGGAAAGCTGACGAACGCGCGCCGCCCGACGCGCAGCAACTCGTCGAGCACATGGCCGGGCCGCGTCGTGGTCTGCAGCGTCTGGCTGAGGATCGCGTAGTCGAAGCAGGCGGGCGGATAGAACGCGAGGTCGCGATCCGCGTCGCCCTGGATGACCGACAGGCCGCGTGCCACGCAATCGGCGACGTTGTGCGCGTCGATCTCAAGACCGCGCGCGTCGCAGCCGCGCTCGTCACGGAGCGCGGCGAGCAGCGCGCCGTCGCCGCAACCCACATCGAGCACGCGCGATCCCGGCGCGACATGCCCGGCAATCAGCGCGAGATCGGGGCGAAGGACCAGCCCGCTCACTGAAGGAACCCCGAGACCACCCGATCGAGCGCGGGAACGTCGAGCAGGAAGCTGTCGTGGCCATACGGCGCGGACAGCTCGACGAAGCTGACCGGCGCGCCGGCGGCGTTCAGCGCGTGCACCAGCCGGCGTGAGAGCGCGGTCGGATAGAGCCAGTCGGTATCGAAGCTGATCAGGCAAAAGCGCGCGCGGCTGGCGCGAAACGCGTCGGCCAGGACGCCGCCATGCTCTTCCGCCAGATCGAAATAACTCATCGCGCGGGTGATGTAGAGATAGGCGTTGGCATCGAACCGGCTGATGAAGCTTAGTCCCTGATGGCGCAGATAGCTTTCGACCTGGAAATCGGCGTCAAAACCGAAGCCGACGCGCTCGCGATCTTGCAGCCGCCGCCCGAACTTCTGCGTCAGGCTCGCTTCCGACAGATAGGTGATGTGCGCCGCCATGCGCGCGACCGCGAGCCCCGCGTCGGGGGCGTCGGCGGTGCCGTAATAATCGCCGCCTTGCCAGGCCGGGTCGGCCATAACCGCCTGCCGCCCTACCTCCTGGAACGCGATGTTCTGCGCCGGCATTGTCGCGGTGGCGGCGATGGCGAGCACGCGCTCGGCGATGTCGGGCCAGTTCGCCGCAAGGCTCAGGGCCTGCATTCCGCCCATCGACCCGCCGACCACCGCGTGCAACCGCTTGATCCCCAGCCCTTCGAGCAGCCCGACCTGCGCGCGCACCATGTCGCGGATCGTGATGACGGGGAACCGCATCGCATACGGGTTGCCGTCGGGCGCGGCGCTGGCGGGGCCAGTCGATCCCATACAACCGCCGAGCACGTTGGCGCAGATGACGAACAGGCGATCAGTGTCGATCGGTCGCCCCGGGCCAACCATCCGATCCCACCAGCCGGACTTACCGGTAATCGGATGGACGCTCGCCATGTGCTGGTCGCCGGTGGTCGCGTGGCATACCAATACCGCGTTGTCGCGCGCCGCCGAAAGCCTGCCGTAGGTCTCATAGGCAACGCGCACATGGGGCAGGGATTGCCCGCAATCGAGCGGCAGCGGCGCGGCAAGCAACAGGACATCGTTGGCGATCTGATGCGCGCCGGAAGAAGCGGAGGCGGTTGCCATCGTGCGGGCGGACTTGGGCAAGCGGGCGATGCGTGTCAATGGTGAGGCCGGGCGGCGAACCGAGGGACGAGGCCCTTGTCCGCCGTCGCGCGCCGGTCCAAAGCACCGCGCATGCCCGCCCCTCAGCCCAAACCGTGGATCGCCCGCATCCACGCCTACGTCCCCGGCAGGTCTTCGGGCGCGGACGGCCGCTCGCTGATCAAGCTTTCGGCCAACGAAAACCCGCTGGGCACCAGCCCGGCAGCGTTGGCGGCGCGAGACGCGGCGCCGATGCCCTCGCTCTATCCCGATGCCGACAGCATCGCGCTGCGCGCCGCGCTCGGCCGGCTGCATGCGATCGATCCGGCACGCATCCTGTGCGGCACCGGATCGGGCGAGCTGCTCGGCGTCGCCGCCAGCGCGTTTGCCGGGCCGGGGGATGAGATCGTCTATGTGCGGTACGGCTTCTCGCTCTACGATATCGTCATTCGCCGATCGGGCGCCACGCCGATCGTCGCGCCCGATCGCGATTACGGGACCGACGTCGACGCGCTGCTGGCCTGCGTGAACGAGCGGACGCGCGTGGTGTTCGTCGCCAATCCCAATAATCCGACCGGCAGCTTCCTGCGCGCCGACGAGATCGCCCGGCTGCATGCAGCACTGCCCGCCGAGGTGCTGCTGGTGATCGATCAGGCCTATGCCGAATATGTGCCGCCCGAAAGCGACGACGGCGCGCTGGCGCTGGCGAAGCGTGCCGACAACGTGCTGGTCACGCGGACGTTTTCAAAGGCCTATGGCCTGGCGGGCGACCGCATCGGCTGGGCGACCGGCGCGCCCGCGCTGATCGAGGTGCTGAACCGCATCCGCGGCGCGTTCAACATTAGCAATATCGGGCAGGCGAGCGCGCTCGCGGCGCTGGGCGATCAGGCGTTCGTCGTGCACTCACGCGAACACACCACGATCGAGCGGGCGCGCTTCGTCGAGAGCCTGCGCCCGCTCGGCAACCTCGGCATCCGCCCGCTGCCGAGCGAGGCGAACTTCGTGCTCGTGCTGTTCGAAGGCGCGCTGAGCGCCGAGGCCGCGTACCATGGCCTGGCCGAGCGCGGCGTCATCGTCCGCTGGCTTCCGGGGCAAGGCCTGCCGCAGGCGCTGCGGATCACGATCGGCGCCGCCGCGCACATGGACTTCATCGCCGCCGCGCTGGCCGATATGGCGCGGGTAGGAGCCGTTCCCGCGTGAGCTTTCACCGCGTCGCCATCATCGGCCTCGGCCTGCTCGGCGGCTCGATCGGGCTCGCGGTACGCGAGTACCTGCCCGGCGTCGCCACGACGGGCTACGATGCCGACCCGGCGACACGCGTCCGCGCGGGCGAGCGCCGCCTGGTCGATACGGTATACGAGCACGCGACGGACGCGGTGCGCGATGCAGACCTCGTAATCCTGTGCGTGCCGCCCGGCGTCATGGGCGACGTTGCCGCGCAAATCGCCCCCGCGCTCGCCACAGACGCGCTGATCAGCGATGTCGGCTCATCCAAACAGGCGATCGCCAAGGCCCTGGCGCAAGCGCTGCCCGATCACGCGATCATTCCCGCGCATCCGGTCGCGGGGACCGAGAACTCAGGCGCGGACGCGGGGTTCGCCGCGTTGTTCCGCAACCGCTGGTGCATCGTCACCCCGCCCGAACCGGTCGACTTCGCCAAGCTCACCGCGCTGGTCGAGTTCTGGGAAGCGCTCGGCGCCAACGTCGAGATCATGGACGCCGAGCACCATGACCGGGTGCTCGCGGTAACCAGCCACCTGCCGCACCTGATCGCCTATACGATCGTCGGCACCGCGTCCGACCTTGAAGAGGTGACACGCAGCGAGGTGATCAAGTATTCGGCCGGCGGCTTCCGCGACTTCACCCGCATCGCCGCGAGCGATCCCGTCATGTGGCGCGACGTGTTCCTGTCGAATAAGGACGCGGTGCTCGAGATGCTGCAACGCTTCAGTGAGGACCTCACGGCACTGCAACGCGCGATCCGCATCGGCGACGGCGACGCGCTCCACGCCCACTTCACGCGCACGCGCGCGATCCGGCGCGCGGTGGTCGACGAAGGCCAGGACGACGCGCGGCCTGATTTCGGGCGCGGGGATCATGGGGGGTGAACGTCAGATACCTTCGGTGACGCCCGTCCGTTGCGCCGCCCGAGCGATCAGCTTGCTGCTACGTGCTTGCCCATGCAGATGATGGCGTCAAAGCAGCTTGACTACCGCTGCCAACACCGCGGTCTGACCGAATAAGAGCGGCACGAGCCACTTGATAGTGCTGATTTGCGCTTCACGGATATCTTTGCGTAGTTCGAGGCCAAGTTTCTCGATCTCCGCTCTAAGACTTGCCTCGGTGGCTTTGAGCTCCGTGCGAAGGGCGGTTTCGGCATCTTTCAGCTCTGTGCGAAGAGCCGTTTCGACAACTTTGAGCTCAGTACGAACGGCCGTTTCCGCAACTTTCAGCTCTGAGCGAAGGTGCGCTTCAGTCGACTTCAACTCGCTAGTGATCGTCGTTTCGACGGCTTTCAGTTCATCGCTCGTCGCCAGACTGTCGCCGATAGCCAACGAGAGCGCTTCGGCCTGTGCTTCCGCATGTTGCGCATCGATACCTGCGTCACGCAAACGCTTGGCATAGGCCAACGTATCAAAGGCAACCGCGTTCATGCTGCAATGCTACAGCATGACCCGCGCCGCCTCAATACACGCGCTTCTTCGGCTTGATATACTCAACGTCGGTCGTCAGCGTATAGTCGTGCACCGGGCGGTAATCGAGGCGCATGGTGCCACCCTGCCCACCCCAGCCGTCGAACCAGGCGGCGGTGTGCTTCATCCATTCGTCGTCGTTGCGGTCGGGAAAGTCTTCGTGTGCGTGCGCGCCGCGGCTTTCCTTGCGGTTGTACGCGCTGGCGAGCGTGACCGAGGCTTGCGTGATCATGTTGTCGAGCTCCAGCGTCTCGACCAGATCGGTGTTCCAGATCAGCCCGCGATCGGACACGCCGATGTCCTGCATCCGGTGATAGGTGCGTTCGAGCTGCTCGACCCCTTCGGCCATCAGCTCGTCGTTGCGGAACACCGCCGCGTGGGTCGACATCGCGCGCTGCATCTCGCCGCGGATAGCCGCGGTGGGCGAGCCGCCGCTGGCGTTGCGGAACCGGTCGAGCCGGGTCAGCGCGAGATCGGCCGAATCCTTGGGCAGCTCGTCCTGGTTGGCGCCGGGCTTGATGTTGTCGCGCAGGTGATGCCCGGTCGCGCGGCCGAACACTACGAGGTCGATCAGCGAGTTGGAGCCGAGCCGGTTCGCACCGTGGACCGAAACGCACGCCGCCTCGCCCACCGCGTAGAGCCCCGGAACCACGGTCTCGGGATCGCCGTCGGGGCCGATGGTCACGACTTCGCCCGTCCACTTGGCCGGGATGCCTCCCATGTTATAGTGCACGGTCGGCACCACGGGCAGCGGCTGGCGCGTCAGATCGACGCCCGCGAAGATCTTGCCGCTTTCCGTAATCCCCGGCAACCGCTCGGCCAGCACGCCCGCGTCGATGTGATCGAGGTGCAGGTGGATGTGGTCCTTGTTCGGTCCGACGCCGCGCCCCTCACGGATCTCGAGCGCCATCGAGCGGCTGACCACGTCGCGGCTGGCGAGGTCCTTGGCCGAGGGAGCATAGCGCTCCATGAAGCGCTCGCCTTCGGAGTTCGTTAGGTATCCGCCCTCGCCGCGCGCGCCTTCGGTGATCAGCACGCCCGCGCCGTAGATGCCGGTCGGATGGAACTGCACGAATTCCATGTCCTGCAACGGCAGTCCGGCGCGCAGCACCATGCCGCCGCCATCGCCGGTGCAGGTGTGCGCGCTGGTCGCGGTGTAATAGCAGCGGCCATAGCCGCCCGTCGCCAGCACCACCGCCTGGCTGCGAAAGCGGTGGATCGTGCCATCGTCCATGCACAGCGCGATTACGCCGCGGCAGACGGGCACGCCATCGGCGCCGCGCTCCATGATCAGGTCGATCGCAAAGTATTCGACAAAGAAGTCCGCGGCGTACTTCAGGCTCTGCTGATACAGCGCATGCAGCATCGCGTGCCCGGTCCGGTCCGCGGCGGCGCAGGTGCGCTGCACCGGCGGCCCCTCACCCATGTTCTGCATGTGCCCGCCGAACGGGCGCTGATAGATCGTGCCGTCGGGATTGCGCGAGAACGGCACGCCCGCGTGTTCGAGCTCGTAGACCGCCTGCGGCGCTTCGCGCACCATGTATTCGATCGCGTCCTGATCGCCGAGCCAGTCCGAGCCTTTGACGGTATCGAACATGTGCCAGGTCCAGTGATCGGGCGTGTTGTTCTTGAGGCTTGCGGCGATGCCGCCTTGCGCCGCGACCGTATGGCTGCGCGTCGGGAACACCTTGGTGATGCAGGCGGTGCGCAGGCCGGCCTCGGCGCTGCCCATCGTCGCGCGCAGGCCCGATCCGCCGGCGCCGACGACCACGGTGTCATAGGTGTGGTCGATGATCTTGTACGACGGCTGAGCGGACGAGGATGCCATTTACGCGCCTCCCAGCGCCATGCGGACGATGCAGAACAGGCCGAACGCGATTGCCGCGAAGGCGACCAGACGAAGCAGCACGAGGCTGACGACCTTCGTCGCCGGCTCATGCACATAGTCCTCGATGATGACCTGCAGCCCCTGCGCCGCGTGCCAGAAGTTGACGATCACGAACAGCGCCATCGCGGTGGCCGGCACCGGCCGCGCCAGCCATTCGCGCACCGAGGCGAAGTCGAACGAGGGCAGCATCAGCAGCGACGCCGCGAACCAGACGGTCAGCAGCAGGCTGCCGATCGAGGTGTAGCGGATGCTCAGCCAGTGATCGACGCCGCTATGCGCGGAGCCCAGCCCGCGTACGCGGCCGATCGAGGTGCCGTTGCCCATCTAGTTCGTCCTCAGCGATGCAGCAGCACGAATGCCGCCCAGAACAATGCGGTCAGTACCAGCCCGCCGATGTTGCAGATCGTGGACCAGCGCTTGTTGGTCTCAAGCTCGTATCCCGCGCCCGCATCGAGCACGAAGTGGCGGACGCCCAGCAGCGCATGGCCGATCACCGCCCAGCTTACCCCGACGAGTACGATGTAGCCGATCGGGCTGGTCAGCGCCCAGGCAAACGTCGCGTACGCCGACGGCCCGGTAACCAGCGCGCCGAGCCACCACACCAGGATCAGCAGGCCGACCACCCCTCCGACGCCGCTCACGCGCGTGAGGATGGAGGCGAGCATCCCCGGACCCCAACGCCAGATCTGCAGATGCGGCGCGATCGGTCTGCTGCGCGCGGATGTGCCGGCCTGTGCCATGTGCGTCTCGATCCCTGTACGGACGGTTGCGAACCCCGGGGGAAGCCCCTCGCAATCGTCCCTTAGCCAAAACATGAGGTCGTGCAAGGCTGGCGCGGGGGGCCTATGATGCAAAGCGCGCAGCGATCGCGCACGTTTCAATCAACAGGGGTGATTACGGACGAGGTCCTGGCGCGAACCTGGAAGATCATCGTCCCCGCCCCGCGTAGCGTGATCGAGGCCGCGTTGCTTGCGCATGAGGATGCCGTCTGGTGGAACGCGGACATCGTTCTGTCGGGCAGCGAGATCGCCGAGGATCACCCCGACGACTGGCTGCTCGAGGCGTGGCTGCCGCGCCGTCCGGCCAGGGCGGACCTCGTCGCGATGACCGACCTGTTCGGCGGCATATTGCCCGCGCATCGTATCGAGCCCGTGCCCGAAGCGGACTGGGTGACGCTGAGCCAGCGCGATCTCGCGCCGATCCGCGCCGGCCGCTTTGCGGTGCGCACCCCGGAGCGCCCGACCGAGCATGACCCGGCGACGATCGACTTCGTCATCCCCGCGAGCCAGGCGTTCGGCACGGGTCAGCACGCGACCACCGCCGGATGCCTCGCCATGCTGACCGCGATGCGTGCGCGCGGTGTTATCGCGCGCAACGCGATCGACGTCGGCAGCGGGACAGGTCTGCTCGCTTTCGCGACGCTGGCGCTGTGGCCGGGCACGCTGATGACCGCTAGCGACATCGATCCGGTCTGCGCGGGGGTGATCGCGGACAACGCCGACGCGAATGGCGTGACGTTGGGCACGCGACGGGGCGAACTGCTGCGCGTGATTGCGCCGGGGCTCGACCATCCGCTGCTCGCCGCGCGGGGACCGTACGATCTGATCGTCGCCAACATCCTCGCCGGGCCGCTGATCGCGCTCGCCCCCGCGTTCGCGAGCGCGCTCGTGCCCGGCGGTAACGTGCTGCTCGCCGGGCTGCTTGCGACGCAGGAACCCGCGGTGCGCCGCGCCTACCGCCGTGTCGGGCTGCGGTTGGCGGCGCGATCGGTGCGCGGCGACTGGGCTATCCTGTGGCTGCGACGGCGGCGCGCTTGACGGCGCGCGATGGGGCGGCGACTGATGGCGCATAACCAGCGATAATCAGAACATGAAAAGAGCGATGCCATGAACCCTCCCCGCCCGCGCGTGCGCCTCGATGCGATCAATCGGCCGTTCTGGACCGGCGGCGGCGAAGGCCGGCTCAACATCACGCATTGCGCCGACTGCGGACAATACACGCATCCGCCGCTCCCGATCTGCCGGCACTGCCATTCGGAGAACGTCGGGCCCAAGGCGGTCGCGGGCACGGGGACGATCGACACGCTGTCGGTCAATCATCAGGCCTGGGTTCCTGGCCTCGAAGTGCCGTTCGTCATCGCACGGGTGGCGCTCGACGGAGTGCCCGGGGTCTATCTGACGACCAATATCGTCGGCTCGCCGGTCGAAGAAGTCGCGTTCGACGATCGCGTCCGGGTCACGTTCGATGAACAGGACGGCATCTTCTACCCCCTGTTCGAAAAGGTCGCCTGAGCGATGCCGATCACCCCTGCGCGCGAAGCCTATATCACCGGCATCGGCCAGTCCGAAGTCGGCGTACGACTTGAACGCCATCCGCTGCTGCTGACGATCGACGCGGTGCGCGAAGCACTCGACGAGGCGGGGCTGACGATCGGGCAGATCGATGGCGTGTTCACCTACCCCGGCCGGTTGGCGGGCTACCTCGGCTTTTCGCCGGTGGGCGCGGACGATCTGATCGAGGCGCTGGACATCAAATCGAAGTGGCACAATGGGGCGATGGAGCAGGGCGCGCAGCTTTCCGCGATCGGCACCGCGGCGCAGGCGGTCAGGCAAGGATTGTGCCGCCACGTCATCTGCTTTCGCACGGTCTATGAAGCGGCGGCGCTGTCCCGCCCCGACGAATATGCGCCGGTGCGCCGCGATACGGTTGACGGGCCGTCGCAATGGACCGCGCCGTTCTGGGCGATCTCCGCCGCGTGCTGGACCGCGCAATATGCCAACCGCCACGTCCATCGCTATGGCCTGACGCGCGAACAGTTGGCGCAGGTCGCGTTGAACGGATCGCGCAACGCGATGCGCAATCCGCGCGCGCGGGCGATCACCCGCGAAGCGCTGACGATGGACAAATACATGTCCGCGCGGATGATTTCCGATCCGCTGTGCCTCTACGATTGTGACCGCTTCACCGACGCATCGACCGTGGTGATCGTGTCCGCCGGCGATGCGCTCGACGAGGTTACATGCATGCCGGTGCGGATCGCGGCGATGTCAGCTTCGGTCAACCGCTACAGCTGGGACCAGGCCGAATGGCCCGCGAGTTACGAGACCGGTGCCGACTTGTGGACGCGCACAGATTATTCGACCTCCGACGTCGACACCGTGCAGTTCTACGATGGTTTCGCCTTCCTGCCGCTGACGTGGCTCGAAGGGCTCGGCTTCTGCGGCAAAGGCGAGGCCGGCAGCTTCATCGAGGGCGGCGGCCGGATCGCGATCGATGGCGAACTGCCGATGAATACCGGCGGGGGCCAGCTTGGCGCAGGCCGCCTGCACGGCTTCGGTTTCGCGCATGAAGCGGTGACGCAGCTTCGTGGGCTCGGCGGCGAGCGGCAGATCCCCGGCGATCCCCAGGTCGCGGTGGCGACCAGCGGCGGCGGCCCGCTGGCGGCCGCGCTGCTGCTGGCAAGGGATTGACGTCACGGCCCCACCGAAGGTCCAGATCGCCGGCCCTTGATAGCAGGCGGCGCGAACAGATATCGCATTGATGTACGTTTCGTCCCGCGAACACCTGATTTCCGCGATCGCATCCGCGACGATGATCGCGCTGCTCGGCTGGGCACTGCTGTCGGGGCTCTCGGTCGCGCCGATGCGTAGCGCCGTTGAACAGGCGCTCGTCTCGCTGGCACTGAACCCGCCCCCGCCGCCGCGCCAAGTGCCCAAGCCGCCTCCGCCACCGCATGAGCGGCCCCGCGCGGCCAAGGGCGATCCCTCGCCGCGCAACCTCAGGAACAAGGCGACGCAAGTCGTCGCGCCGGTGCTGCCGCCGATCAAGCCGCCACCGGTCGTCGCCGCGCCGCAAGCCGGCATCGGCGCGACTTCGAACAACGGCGCGTCCGATGTCGCCGGGCCAGGACAGGGTGCCGGGGGCAACGGCGATGGCCTGGGCGGCGGCGGCGACGGCGGCGACGGCGACTTCACCCCGCCACGCCAGGTGGGCGGCCGCCTCAGTTACGCGGATCTGCCGGCAGACATGCGCGCGGGGGGGCGCGGCGGCCGGGTCGGCGTGCGCTATAGCGTCGGCACGAACGGCCGCGTCAGCGACTGTGAAGTTACCAGGTCGAGCGGCTCGACGGAACTCGATGGCGCGACCTGCCGGCTCATCGAACAGCGCTTTCGCTTCAAGCCGTCACGGGACGCCAACGGTCGCGCGGTCGATGCCGACGTGGTCGAGAACCACACCTGGACGGTCGACCGCAGCGGTTACGATCGGCCGGACGACAAATAGCCACGCAAAAAGGGCCGCCGCTGCATCCAGCGACGGCCCTCAAGCTTTGATAAGCCGGTAGCGCGATCAGCAGCCGTTGCGGCGGTTCTGCGCGCGGTCGTGACGCTTGTCGAGGTGACGGCCGAGCAGAGCGCCGCCGACGCCGCCGGCCACCGTGCCGAGCACGCCGCCGCCGACCGCGTTGCCGATCAGCGCGCCGCCCGCGCCACCGGCGATCAGGCCGGTCGTGCCGTTCGAGCGCTTGCAACGATAGCGATAGTCGCGGTCGTTGTTGCGGTACACCCGGTGACCGTTGCGATCATAATAGTAGTCATGGTTCTTGGCGAACGCCGGTGCCGCATCGATCGTCGGCACCGCCACCGAGGCGGCGAGAATGGCGAGAAGCACCTTTGATTTCATCATCTTCTGTCTCCGTTCCATGAATGCTACGCCGCATAACGAGCGAGCGTGCAATCGGTTCACGCAGGTTATAGCCCCAGCGATAATTAAGCTTTAAAACGAGAAACCTTAACGAAAACAAACCGCTGGCGCGCGCTCCCGTTCAGGCAAGAAGGGCATCTGTGGCCCTTCACCCGTAGCCTCACTCCGTCGCGACCCACTTTGTCGTCGTCGCGCGCGGGCTCAGATATTTGGTGCCCGACCAGCCGCCGTCGACGACGATCGACTGGCCGTTGAGCATTTCCGCGCCTGGCGAGCAGAGGAACGCGATCACGCTCGCGATATCGTCGGGCTCGGCCAGACGGGGGTAGGGCGTCGTCTCGACGTTGGCGCGCTTGAACGTCTCGTCGTCGAAGCGGTGGCGGACCATGTCGGTCATCGTCACCCCCGGCGCGACGCAGTTTGAGCGGATACCGCGCGGGCCATACTCCGCCGCCATGTGCTCGGTCAGCGATTTCAACCCACCCTTCGCCGCCGAATACGCACCGCCGCGCCGCCCGCCGATATGCGCGAAGGTGCTCGTCACGTTGACGATGCTCGATCCGTGCGAGAGATGCGGCAGCACCTCGCGGATCAGCCGGAACGGCGCACGCAGCATGATCGCGATGAAGTCGTCGAAGTCCGCGTCGGTCGCCTCGTGCACCGGCTTGGGGCTGCCCACCCCGGCGTTGTTGACCAGGTGATCGATCCGCCCGAACCGATTGAACGCTGCGGCGACGATCCGCGCCGGAGCATCGTCGGCGGTGACGTCGGCCGCGATCGTGGCGACCCGCTCGCCAGCACCGAGCGCGTTCACCAGGCTATCGAGCTTGGCGGGATCGCGCCCGACGCCGAGCACCGCGTCGCCTGCCGCATGGATCATCCGCGCCGCCGAAAGGCCGATGCCGCTGCCCGCGCCGGTGATGATCGCTACCTTCATGCCGTCCGCTCCCGCCGATCTCATGTCGATAGCAGCGCGCTGCGGCGTGTCGAGGCGAGACGCCATCCCTCCTCTACAGAGAAAGGGCGTGAAGCGATCGGCCGCCCGGCGAAGGCCCACGCACCGGCACTTGCCCCCGGACACAACCGGCCGCTATCGCATCGCGTAAGACCAACAAAGCGGATGCCTCCATGACCACCACCCCCTCCCCCAGCGCGCTACCCGGGGCCCTGGACGGCATCCGCGTGATCGACATGAGCCGCGTGTTCGCCGCCCCCGTCGGCGCGCAAATCCTCGGCGATCTCGGCGCCGACGTGATCAAGATCGAGCGGCCCGGCGTCGGCGACGACGGGCGCGGCTATGGCTTCAGCTGGGTCAAGGGCCGCGACGGGATCGACACTCGCCATTCGAGCTTCTTCACCGTCAGCAACCGCAACAAGCGCTCGATCACGTTGAACCACGCGAAGCCCGAGGGGCAGGAGGTGCTGCGCAAGCTCGCCGCCACCGCCGACGTGCTGATCGAGAACTACAAGGTCGGCGACCTGAAGCGCTTCGGCCTCGACTACGACACCTTGCGCGAGATCAACCCGCGGCTGATCTATTGCTCGGTGACGGGCTTCGGCCAGACCGGCCCGATGGCGGCGCTGCCCGGCTACGACGGATTGTTCCAGGCGACCGGCGGCATGATGGCGGTCACCGGCATCCCCGACGGCCAGCCCGGCGCCGGGCCGCTGAAGACCGGGCCGAGCCTCGTCGACTTCATCACCGGCCACAATACCGCGCTCGCCATCCTCGGAGCGCTGATGCACCGCGAGCGCAGCGGCGAGGGTCAGTTCATCGACATCGCGCTGCTCGACAGTTCGGTGGCGATGGTCAGCCACATCATGCAGGACTACCTGATCAGCGGCAACGCGCCGCCGCGCCTCGGCAACGGCGGCAACGGCGGTGGCCCGGCGGACCTCATGACCTGCAGCGACGGCATCGTCTATCTGACCGCCGGCACCGACGAGCACTATCGCCGGCTGACCGTGCTGATGGAACAGCCCGAGCTCAACACCGATCCGCGCTTCGACACCAACCTCAAGCGCGGCAAGACCAACCGCGCCGAGCTGATGGCGATCATCAACGCGTGGAGCGGCCGGCACACGGTGGCCGAGATCGTCGCCAAGCTCGACGAAGCCGGCATCCCCAGCGCGCGTTATAACAGCCTCGAAGACGTCTGGCGCGACCCGCAAGTCCAGCACCGCAACCTGCGCGCGACGACCCCGCACGCCTACGCGCAAGCCGGTAGCGTCGACCTCATCGCCAGCCCGCTCGCGCAGATGTCGGCCAGCCCCGCCACGATCCGCATGGCCCCGCCGATGTTGGGCGAGCATACCGACGAGGTGCTGGACGAATTGGGATATGGGGCAGAGCGGGTGGCAGCGCTGCGTGGGGGAGGGATTGTTTGACAGCTTGACACATATAACCAAATAGGCTATATGGTCCGCTGTCCGCACGGGTTCGCCCATGCGGCCAAGCGGCGGGTGCGGGGGGACGAAGGCCTCGTCCGATCTGCCCCGCACACGGGCC
>CAXSZV010000024.1:14222-16615 GCA_964242815.1 uncultured Novosphingobium sp. | reverse complement strand
CGCGCACGCGGCTCGCGCCGACGCCGACGAACATCTCGACGAAGTCCGAGCCCGATATGGTGAAGAAGGGCACACCCGCCTCGCCCGCGATCGCACGTGCCAGCAGCGTCTTGCCGGTGCCGGGGCTGCCGACGAGCAGCGCGCCTTTGGGGATCTGGCCACCTAGCTTGGCGAACCGCTGCGGGTCCTTGAGGAACTCGACGATCTCCTGCAGTTCCTCGCGGGCTTCGTCGATACCGGCGACATCGTTGAAGGTCACGCGACCCTGACGCTCGGTCAGCAGCTTCGCCTTCGACTTGCCGAAGCCCATCGCGCCCGATCCGCCGCCCTTCTGCACCTGGCGCAGTGCGAAGAAAGCGATGCCCAGGATCAGCACGAACGGCAGCGCCTGGATCAGGATGAACGCGAGCACGTTCTGCCCCTCAGGTTCCTTGCCCGCGTACTTGACCTCGTTCTGCTGCAACAGCGCCGGCAGCGTCGTGTCGTTGGGGATCGGCACCGTGCTGAAGGTATCGCCGTTCTTGTATTTGCCGACGATGCGGTCTGCCCCGACCTGCACCTCGGCGACGCTGCCGTCGGCGACCTTCTCGCGGAAATCCGAATATCGGATCGCTCCGGCGGCCTCGCCGCGCCCGCCGAACATCGACACTACCATCAGCAGCGCAAGGAAGATGCCGCCCCAGATGAGCAGGCTCTTGAGCCAGGGGTTGCCGCCGCTGCCGCTGGGCTGTTCGTCGTTGTTCATGGCGTTTGGAAACGTCCTTTCGCCTCGCAATGTAAGGCAAGCGTGGGCGAGCGACAAGAGACGCGGGATTTGGTCCTCCACGGGAGGGGAAGGTGGCGGCTCCCCGTACCGGAGAGGGTCCGCTTACCGGCTTGGTTCGAGCTTGGTATTGAGCACCCAGCCGACGTTGTCGTTCTCGTCGGCGACCTGCCACCACATGCCGTTCTTCTCACCAGTTGGATAGACGATCGACCCGGGCGGAAGCGTGCGCACGACCGCGCTTCCCGCGGACGCGGCCTTGCGCATCGCGGCGGGGGCGATCGCGGTGAAGGTCTTGCTCGGCGCGGCGGCCGCGGCGGACACCGGCGCATTGCCGACGTCGACCCCGCCGAGTTCGTGCACCAGCTTGCCGTAAGCATCGATGAACGAAAGCGTGACGATGCGGCCGATATCGGTGTTGTCGTATCCGCCGCCGATCGCGCCGACGCCGACGCCGCCAAAGAACCCGCCGCCGCCGCCGAAACCGATGTCGTTCTTGGCCGCGTACCCCTCTGTCGTGGCGATCGTTTCGGTCGTGCGCACGTTGGTGACGCTGAGCACGGTGTTCGCCTCCAGCTTCTTGCTGCGGATGCCGCCGAGCAATCCGCCGAACCGGCCGCCGACTAATCCGCCGATCGCGCCCGCCGCGCCCGACCCTTGCGCGTTGCTGTTCGCCGACTGGACCTCGGCCTGCAATACATAGTCGGCGGCCTTGATCTGCCCTTGGCCGACGTTCGAGCGACGCTGATGTCCCAGCGCACCGCCGATGTCGCGCTCACGCTGCGCGGCCTGTAAGCCGCTGCCGCGATCGACCAAGTTGAAGCAGCCCGACCGCGCGACGATCACCTTCAGCAGCTTCTGCGGCGGCGCGAGGCTATACTGCGTCCAGCCGCTGGGATCGTCCCCGTCGACGATCGAAATCGTGCCGAGCTTGCGCTCGCAATGCGGCACGTCGGTCATCGCCTGGCGCTGGAGCTGCTCGGCGTTCGAAGTCTTGGCCTGGCGCGGCCCCGCCTGCGCGGGCGAACCTGCCAGCATCGACGCAAGCAACGTCGATGCGATCGCGATACTGGAAACAAGTACGCGCATGCCCACCCCCAAGATGTCGGCGGCCCATGATAGACCCCGATCGATTACTTCGCGCATGGCATAAGTTCGGCGGGAGATGCAAGTTGGTATTGCACCGCAATTATATCACATTGAATTTGAACAATAAGTCAGCGTTACTCATACCGATCTCCGCCCAGCGCATCCTCCGCCAGATCCGAGAACCGCGTCACGCGCGCCTCGAACCGCAAGCGCACCTTGCCGGTGGCGCCGTGGCGCTGCTTGGCGACGATGAGTTCGGCGAGGCCCGTCACCTGCTCCATCTTCTCACGCCAAGTCTCGAACTTGGCGACGACGTCGGGCGGATCGGTATCGGTCGGGTATTTGGGCTCGGACGCCTTGATATAATAATCCTCGCGGAACACGAACCAGACCATGTCGGCGTCCTGCTCGATTGATCCCGATTCGCGCAGGTCCGACAGCATCGGCCGCTTGTCGTCGCGGCTTTCAACCGCGCGGCTGAGCTGCGACAGCGCGACGACGGGCACGTTCAGTTCCTTCGCCAGCGTCTTCAAGCCGCGGC
>CAXSZV010000024.1:0-14212 GCA_964242815.1 uncultured Novosphingobium sp. | reverse complement strand
GAATAAGGCCAAAACATGCATACATTCTTTGTGTGTCTCACGGGTGCCGGTGCCCTGTAGCAGCTGGAGGTAATCGACCACGACCATGCCGATGTCGTGCCGCCGCTTCAGCCGCCGCGCGCGGGTGCGTAGCGCGGCGATCGACAGCGCGGGGGTGTCGTCGATGTAAAGTGGCAGCTCGGCGAGCTTCTGGCTGGCGAACGACAGCGACTGGAAGTCCTCGCGGCTGATCTTGCCCATGCGCAGCGCTTCGGAACTGATGCCCGATTGCTCGGCGAGGATGCGTGTCGCGAGCTGATCGGCGCTCATCTCCAGGCTGAAGAACGCGACCGCCGCGCCGACCGACTGCTCGCTCGGGATGCCGTCGGCGATGTCGCGGCGCAGGCGGTCGGCGGCGTTGAATGCGATGTTGGTGGCGAGCGCGGTCTTGCCCATCCCCGGCCGCCCGGCGACGATGACGAGGTCGGAATCGTGCAAACCGCCGATCTTCTCGTTGAGCGTGGTCAGCCCGGTGGTCTTGCCCGCGATATGCCCGCCCGAATTGAACGCGCGCTCGATCGCGGTGATCGCGATGCGCGTCGCCATGCCGAAGGTCTGCGCCTCGGTGGTGCCAGCCGCGCCTTCCGCGACCTGATACAACGCAGCTTCGGCGAGCGCGATCTGCTCCTTGGGCTCGACCGCCTCGGACGTGTCCATCGCGGCCTCGACGAGGTTGCGGCCGACCATGATCAGCTCGCGTAGCAGCGCGAGGTCGTAGATCTGCTCGGCGAGCTCGCGCGGCGCGAGCAGGCCCTGTCCGTCGGCGGTCAGCCGGGCGAGGTAGGCGACGCCGCCCAGCTCCTTCAACGCCTCGTCGGCCTCGAAATAGGGGCGCAGCGTCACCGGCGTGACCACCGCCTTGCGATCGAGCAGGTGCGTCACGCGCTCGAAGATGCGGCCGTGCGAGGGATCGAAGAAGTGCGTGGGGGCAAGGTTGACCGGCAGTTCCTCGACCACGCGATTGTCGATCAACACCGCGCCGAGAAAGGCGGCCTCAGCCGCGACGTTGGCGGGCAGGGTGCGTCCGGCGACGGCGTTGGAATTGGTGCTGGCAGGGCGATCGAGAAGGGCTTGGTCGGGCATAAGCGCGTGGGTTTGCGCCGCGTCGGCGGCTGCGGCAAGCGGCGGCGGAGCCGTGACTCGAGCGAAACTTGCGGGCCTGTGGAAATCGGGGACAACCCGCGTCGCCGCAGCGTCTCTTGCTCCGCTGTGTCATTTGCGCAATCAGGCGCGATGAGCGCGAGCGCCCGCATAGCCCGGATAGATCTCGACGAGGCAACGATTTTGACGCGCAACGCGGATATCGAGCAGGAGCGGCGCATCGCGATGTTCGATCTGATCGAGGAGAACAGCTTCAAACCGCTGCGTGCGTTCGCCAACGGCTATGTTGGACCGTATGAACTGAAACTTGCCGTGCAGGACGGGCGGCTGGCGATCGCGATCGCACAGGAAGGCGGTTCGCTGCTTGAGACGCTGATTCTGGGCATGGCGCGGTTGCGGCGGCCGATCAAAGATTACTTCGCGATCTGCGACAGCTATTACCAGGCGGTGCGCCGCGCCAGCGCGCAGGAGATCGAGACGATCGACATGGCCCGGCGCGGCGTCCACAATGAGGCGGCCGAGTTGTTGATCGAGCGGCTCGACGGCAAGGTCGAGACCGACTTCGCCACCGCGCGAAGGCTGTTCACGCTGATTTGCGTGCTGCATATCCGAGGGTGAGCGTGAGTTCGAGGCAATCGATGGCGCGCAGCCGCTCGCGTCGCGTGCCGCGCTGGCGAGTCGTTTTCGCATTACTGTTGATCGCGGCGGCGCTCGCCGCCTTCGCCTGGTGGCAGTGGCGCCACTGGCGGCCCGATCCGGCGCGTTATCCTGAGCAAGGAGTGGAAGTCAGTGCGGACGACGGCGTGGTCGATTGGCGTGGCGTGCGCGCGATTGGCGGCACGTTCGCGTACCTCGATGCCAGCGCGAGCGCCTTCGCGCGCGATCCGGCCTTCACGCGCAACATGGACGATGCGCGCGCGGCGGGCTTGCGCGTCGGTGCGGTGCATCGCTACGATCCGTGTCAGCCGGCCGATCGCCAGGCGGGCAACTTCATGACGCTCGTTCCGCGCGATCCTTCGCTGCTGCCGCCGGCGGTCGACCTCGACCGGCTGGCCGACGACTGTCCGGTGCATGTTTCTGACGGCGCGGTGGAGAGCGAGCTGACGACGTTCCTCAACCAGATCGAGACGCACACGGGCAAGCCCGCGCTGCTCAAGCTGTCGCCGGGCTTCGAGCGGCGCTACGGCATCGCCGCCAAGTTTGAACGCAAGCTATGGCTGACGCGCAACTGGCTCGAGCCGCGCTACGCCGGGCGGCCGTGGAGCGTGTGGACCGCGAACGATGCCGTGCGCACCGAAGTCGCCGAACGCCCGCTGCGCTGGCTCGCGCGGCGATGATGGACCGCGATACGCTGATCGCCGCCGCGCGCGTGGCGATGACGCGCGCCTTCGCGCCGTACTCGCGCTTCCACGTCGGCGCGGCGCTGGCGTTCGACGACGGCGCGGTGATTACCGGCGCGAACGTCGAGAACGTGAGCTACGGCCTGTCGCTTTGCGCGGAGACGGTCGCGACCGCGAGCGCGATGGCGGCGGGACGGCGAGGGGGGCTGGTCGCGGTCGCGGTGATCGGTGGGATCGAGGGTGAGGTTGGTCCGATGGTCACGCCGTGTGGACGCTGCCGGCAGGTGCTGAGCGAACTGGCGCAGGCGGGCGGAACCGATCCGGTCGTATGGTGCGTGGGGGCGGGGCAGGTGCGCGAGGAACGTTTGTCGCTGTTGCTGCCGCATGCGTTCGGGCCGGGGAGTTTGCGCTTTAAGTAGCCGCCTGGATGAAAGCCGGGCCCGGATCAAGTCCGGGACGACGGACAGGTTATTAAGCCTACGCTATTATTGCGTCGCTCTGGCTTGACCGGGGGTCCGCTTATCCCTTGCAATGCTATGTCATGTCGCCTGTCGCCAACCACTCCCATAGCGCGGCCAGACACTCGCGCCCCAGCATTGCGCTTCGCTCGGGGGACCATCCTTGCGCGGCATCGGGCAAATCGTCGTTGTCCTTGAACGGCATCTCCAGCGTCATCGACACGCAGCCAAAGCGCTCGGCAAGCTGGTTGGTGCTCATCGCGACGTTCGCGCGGCCGATGGGCGTTACCGGGTAGCCGCGCCTGGTCTGAAAGTCGGGCGTGCGCCGTTCGAGGATCGCGCGGTAGCGCTGGTATCCCGCAAGCTGATCGGGCGTGATCGTGGGAATGCCCTCGAACCCCGCCAGGAAAACCGCCGCGATCGCCTCGTCACCGTGGACGTCGATCGCGAAGTCGACGCCGGTCACATCCATCGCATCGCGGATCGCGACGATTTCCGGCGAGCGCTCTAGCGTCGGCGTGTCCCATTCGCGGTTGAGATTCACGCCGATCGCATTGGTGCGCAAGTGGCCGCGAAAGCTGCCGTCCGGGTTGCAGTTCGGCACGATGTGAAAGGTGCAGCGCTGGCGCAGCGCGCGCGCGATCGGATTGGCGGGGTCGGTCAGCGCGGCCAATGCGCCTTCCATCCACCACTCGGCCATGCTCTCGCCCGGATGCTGGCGCGCATAGAGCCAGACCTGCGTCGCGCCCTCGCCAAGCTCGATACAATCGATCGGCCGGCCGTCGAGACTATGGCCCATCACGCGCGCGCTGGCGCCGGGGCTCGCGGCGGCGCGGGCGATCAAGTCCTGGTGACGCTCGAGCGAATAAGGTGCGAAATAGGCGAACCAGGCGATGCCGGACGTCAGCGCGTGGCGGATCGTTAGCGTGCCGCCGTCGACGGTTTCGTCCCACGCGGCCTCGGCGCGGCCCCAGAATTGCCGGTCGTGTGAGACGGCCGCGCGATATCCGGGCCAACCGCCGGGGTACGCGGCGAGCGCGAGGCCGGTCAGCCGCAATTCGACCGTCTGCCCAGCCGCGCCGGTGACACGGAAATGAAACCATTGAAAGAAATCCGAACCCGTATCCTTGCGGATCGCTAGGCGGGCCGAGTGTCCGTCAATCGACAGAACTTCGATGTTGCCGCTGTCGAAAGCGGCGTCGATGCTGATCTGCGGGATAGCGGCGTCGGGGCGGGTCATTTCACTTGGATAGTTTCCCCCGACCGTCCCGGAAACCCCTGGAACAACGCCTGCGCCATCTTCGCCGCGCCGAGCTGGCTATTGGCGAGCGGCGAGCCTTCGGATGCGACCAGCCGCGCGCGGCCCTCCCAGAGCGAGGCGCCACCAGCCTCCTCGGCACCCGCGCGGTCGCGGATCGTCACCGCCAGCACCGTCTCGATCCGATCCTTGGGCCGACCACCCAGGTTGAAGCCGACGCCAAGCCCAAGCCCCGAACCGTATCCGCCCGTCGATCCGCCGACGCCGACCGATACCGGCCCGCCGCCGGCGCGTTCGGCGACTGCGACGCGGCGCTGCACCTCGATGACCGCCACCGTCGCGCTACCGGGTATTTCGCGATAGCCGAGCCGCGCCAGCTCTTGCCCCACGGCGGCGCATAGCTGCGAAATTCCAGGCTATCGGCACCCGCGCTGAACGCGGGCATGATGCTGATGCCGACGCGCGGCATGGTGGCGATCTCTGGACGCGAGAAGCGCGTCACCTCGACCGGCCCGGCCACGGTCGCACAGCCGCCCACCAACGCTGCTAGGCAGGCGATGCCAGCGATCCTGTTTATCCTCATTGTCCTCTCCACCACATCCACCGGACGAAACGTGCGAGCACGGCGATTAGCCGCCTATGAATAAGCACAGGAGAGTGAGGTGGGGGCATAATGGTGCTGGACCGGTTGCCCGCGCGCCGGATCGGCGTTGACTTGCACGCACGGTTGCGCCATCGGGCCGCACCTGATTCAGGCGGCTTTAACCGCCGACAACCGGACGAAGCCCATGAAGATTCGCAACAGCCTGAAGTCGCTCAAGGATCGTCATCGCGACAATCGCGTGATCCGTCGTCGCGGTCGCACCTATGTAATCAACAAGACGCAACGGCGGTTCAAGGCGCGTCAAGGCTGATAGCGCGACTGGACCCGGCCTTCCAAGCCTGCGCCGGTCTACTTCGTCAAAGGCGTGGGCTTCGCGGAGCCGGAGGCTTCCCCGCGTCGCGCGGCGCGCCATTCGCAGTCGCGGCATAAGCGCTTGGCAAGAGCATTGCCTTGCGGCATCACCGGCCGGTCTTGAAGGTGCGACGCGGTTGATGACGGGTGCCAATTACGACGAGATGTTCCTTGCCGATGGCGCCGTGCGACCCGCCTATCGCGCCTTCAACACCTGGTATCAGGCGCAGGACAGGCACTGGCTGAAGAGCCAGGATCACGAGGCGGAGCGCTTCTTTCGCCGCACGGGCATCACTTTCAACGTCTATGGCGAAGATGCGGGCGAAGAGCGGCTGATCCCGTTCGACCTGATCCCGCGGATCATCACCGGGGCTGAATGGCGCAAGCTGTCGCGCGGGATCGAGCAGCGCGTCCGCGCGATCAATGCGTTCCTCCAGGACCTCTACCATCGCCAGGAGATCGTCCGATCAGGCCGGCTGCCGGTGCGGCTGCTGCGTGAGAACGCCGCGTTCCTGCCGCAGATGGTCGGCTTCACCCCGCCCGGCGGGGTCTATACGCATGTCGTCGGCATCGATCTGGTCCGCACCGGGCCGGACGAGTTCATGGTGCTCGAAGACAACGCGCGCACGCCGTCCGGCGTCTCCTATATGCTGGAGAACCGTGAGACGATGATGGCGATGTTCCCCGAATTGTTCAGCAAGATACCGGTGCGCCCGGTGTCGGACTATCCGCGCCGTCTTGCGCGCAGCCTCGCCGCCTGCGCGCCCGATTGTGCAGGGCAGGGGACGGGGGCTCGTCCGGTCGTCGCGGTGCTGACGCCGGGCATCTTCAACTCCGCCTATTTCGAACACGCGTTCCTTGCCGACCAAATGGGTGCCGAGCTGGTCGAGAGCAGCGACCTGCGGATCGTCGATGGGCGCGTGGCGATGCGCACCACCACCGGCTATCAGCCGATCGACGTAATCTATCGCCGCGTCGACGACGACTATCTCGATCCGCTGAGCTTTAACGCCGACAGCCTGCTTGGTGTCGCGGGGTTCCTCGACGTCTATCGCGCGGGCCGGGTGACGATCGCCAATGCGCCGGGCACCGGCATCGCCGACGACAAGGCGATCTACAGCTTCATGCCCGAAATCGTCGAGTTCTACACCGGCGAGAAGCCGATCCTGCAGAACGTGCCGACGCATCGCTGCAGCGAGCCCGACGCGCTCGGCTATGTGCTCGACAACCTGGCTGACCTCGTCGTCAAGGAGGTGCACGGCTCGGGCGGCTATGGCATGTTGATCGGCCCCGCCGCCTCGAAGGCCGAACTGGCGGACTTCGAGGCGAAGCTGCGCGCCAATCCCGACAATTACATCGCGCAGCCGACGCTGGCGCTCTCGACCGTGCCGATCTTCGACGACAGCGGCCTCGCGCCGCGCCATGTCGACCTGCGTCCGTTCGTACTCGTCAGCCCGCAAGGCGTCGACATTACGCCCGGCGGCCTGACGCGCGTCGCGCTGAAGGAAGGATCGCTGGTGGTGAACTCGTCGCAGGGCGGCGGCACCAAGGACAGCTGGGTGCTCGACGAGTGATGGTCCAGACATCGTGCTAGGCCGCAGCGCCAACGGCATCTTCTGGATGAGCCGCTATCTTGAGCGCGCGGAGAACACCGCGCGGCTGCTTGACGTCGGCTTTCGTATGGCGATGACGCGTGGCAACGTCAGTCAGGACGAGGAGTGGAAGTCGGTGCTGGTCACGATCGGCCAGCACGACGCCTATCGCAAACGCTATGCCGATTACGCAGGCGCGCAGGTGTTCAACTACATCCTTCGCGGTTCCGACAACGCATCGAGCGTACTCCAGATGATCGAGAGCGCGCGGACCAACGCGCGCATGGTGCGCACCAGCATCACGCGCGATGTGTGGGAGGCGACCAACGAGGCGTGGATGGGTTTGCGCGCATGCCTGTCCGATGAGGTGCGCGAGACCAACCTCGGCGAAGTGCTTGGCGCGATCCGCCGGCACGCGACGATGGTGCGCGGCGCTTTGGAAGGGTCGATGCTGCGCAACGAGGTGTTCAACTTCAGCCGCATCGCCGCGTTCATCGAGCGCGCAGACAACACCGCGCGTATCCTCGACGTCAAGTACTACGTGCTGCTGCCCTCGGTCGCCTGGGTGGGATCGAGCCTCGACAACGTACAATGGGAAGCCGTGCTGCGTTCGGCCGCCGGCGACCGCGCCTATCGTTGGCTCAATGCCGGTACGATCGAGCCGCGCGGTATCGCCGAGTTCCTGATCCTCGACGAACGCTTTCCGCGCAGCCTGGCCTTCTGCTACGACAAGCTGCGCAGCAATCTCGCCAGCCTGGCGCGGCAGTATGGCGGCGAGACCAGCGCGCACGAACTGCTGCGCGATGCGGGTGCGCGGTTGCAACGCACCTCGATCGAGACGATTATCGAAGGGGGGCTGCACCAGTTCATCACCGCGTTCATCCATGGCAATCTGCGCATCGCCAGCGCGATCGCCGCCGATTACCGGTTCACTCAATAGGTTCAAAGGAAACGCCCCGCTTGCGCCTCTCCGTCAGCCACACGACCCGTTATGCCTTCGCGCAGCCGATTACCTATGGGATGCAGCGGCTTCGCCTGCGGCCCAAGGCGACACGCGGGCAAACCGTGATCGACTGGACGATGCGGCTCGACGGCGCGCTGGCGGAGGCCGATTACGAGGACCAGCATCACAACGCGACGCTGCTGGTCTCGACGCTTCCAGGCGCGCGTGAACTGATTATCAGTTGCACCGGCACGGTGGAGACGATCGACAACGCGGGCGTCGTCGGGCCGCACGTAGGCCACATGCCGCTGTGGGCGCTGCAACGGCAGACGCCGCTGACCCGCCCGGGCGCACGGCTCGCCGCGCTGGTCGACGCGCTTGAGGCGGACCGAAACAATCCGCTCTACGTGTTGCACGCCTTGTCACGTGCGGTCGGCGAGGCGATCGCCTACGAGCCCGGCGCGACCGAGGTGAACACCACCGCCGAGCAGGCTCTGGTCGCGGGGAAGGGCGTGTGCCAGGACCATGCGCACGCCTTCATCGGCGCGGGCCGGCTGCTCGACTTCCCGATGCGTTATGTCAGCGGTTATTTGAAGCTCGACGCGAGCGACGAAACGGCGACTGATGAAGGGCGGGGGGCCGGCGGCGAGACGCGGGATGAGAAGATCGCCAACATGGCGAGCGCGACGCATGGCTGGGCCGAGGCACACGTCGAAGGGCTTGGCTGGGTCGGCTTCGACGTTTCGAACGAGATCTGCCCCGACGAGCGCTACATCCGCGTCGCCACCGGCGGCGATTATCGCGAAGCCGCGCCGATCACCGGCCTGTCGCAGGGTGCGGGTCAGACCAGCCTCGAAGTCGGCGTGACCGTCGAGCAATCGCAAACCGCAGGGCAGCAGCAACAGCGGCTGGGTGACATGGTGCAGTCACAGCGTTTCGACTAAGTGTGCTGCATCCTTGGGGTTTAGTTGACCTCAACAAGGCCGCACCTGTAGGCCCATGAAGGAGACGCGACAGCGTATCCGATGATGCCCCGGCGGCATCGTCGCGCGGACACTGGCATCGTCCTCGGGTGCTCGCCGCGCGGCAATGGCGGGCCTGCCCGGCGCCGGCCGATGAAGAGAGGATTGCCATGAAGATCGTGCGTTTCCTGCAAGACGGCACCCCTTCGGTCGGCGTGGTCATCGGTGATGGCGTGGCGCGGCTGGAAGACCTGCTGCCCGGTGTCGCCACGGTGCGCGAACTCGCCGGCGGAGGCGCGGCGTTGCTCGACCGACTGCGGACCGCGCTGCCCGACGCGAAGCCGGCCGCCGCGCTGGCCGACGTTCAACTGCTCGCGCCGATCGAGCGGCCCGGCAAATACCTCGCGATCGGCATGAACTATGCCAAGCACCTTGAAGAGGCGGACAAGCTCGGCGTCGCGCGCGCCAAGTATCAGACATGGTTCAACAAGCAGACGACCTGCATCAGCGGTCCGTATGATCCGATCGAGCCCGGCGTGACCGAGAAGCTCGATTACGAGGTCGAACTCGTCGCGGTGATCGGCGCCCCTGCCAAGAGCGTGAGCGAAGCGGAGGCCCCCGCGCACGTGTTCGGCTACACGGTCGGCAATGATGTGTCCGCGCGCGACTGGCAGTTTCACACGACGACGTTCACCATGGGCAAATCGTTCGACACGCATGGGCCGATCGGACCGTGGATCATCACCGCCGACGAGATCGCCGATCCGCACGCGCTGGGTCTCAGGTGCTTCGTCAATGGCGAGCAGCGGCAGTCGAGCAACACGGGCGGAATGATCAACAACCTTTGGGCGCAGATCGCCTACCTGTCGACCGCGTTCACGCTAGAAACCGGCGACCTCATCGCGACAGGCACGCCTGAGGGCGTAGGCGTCGGCATGGAGCCGCCGCGCTTCCTGCAACCCGGCGATGTCATACGGTGCGAGATCGACGGTATCGGCGCGATCGAGAACACGGTCGCGGGTTAGGGAGAGCGAAGATGGCGGTATTGAACGCTTTATCCGTCACGCTGGAAGTGCCGGACGTCGAGCCGGGCGTGCGGTTTTACACCGATGCCGGGTTGGTTGTGGTGCGCGAGGGCGACGTGGCGCGGGTTCGCTGTGAGGGGCAGGATCGCGACTCGATCGTGCTGATGGGGGGCTTTGCGCGCAAGCGCCTGCAACACATTTCGCTCAGGGCCGATGACCTTGAGGGTATCGCCGCGGCGGCTCCCGCTCATGGCGGAGCGGTGGTCGCCGCGCCCGAAGGTTTCGAGGACAACGGACTGTGGGTCGAAGACCCGCACGGGATGCTGATCCATTTGTCAGAGCGCGCCGCCGATCCTGAATTGATCGCCGCCGAGCAGGCGTGGGACATCAATGGCCCGGGCCGCATCATCCGCAAGCGTCGCTCGGCCATGCTGCCGCGCGCGGCCTATGCGCCCGCCAAGCCGCTAAGGCTGGGCCACATCCTGGTGTTCTCGCCCGACGTGCCCGCAAGCGTCGCGTTCATGGAAGGCGCGCTGGGCATGGGACTGGCCGACCGCGCGCAAGACATCATTGCATTCACCTGCGCGAAGAAGGACAGCGACCACCATGTCGTTGCGTTCGCAAAGTCGCCTGGCGTCGGCTTCCATCACGTGAGTTTCCAGGTCGGCGACCCGGACGAGGTCGGTCGCGGCGGTCGCGCATTGATTGAAAAGAGCGCTCGCGGCGACTGGGGTTTCGGCCGCCATACGATCGGATCGAACTTCTTCCACTACATCCAGGATCCATGGGGATCGTGGTTCGAGTATTTTTCCGACATCGACCACATCGACGATTACGCGCTGTGGACCCCGACTAACTACGGAATGGAAGATAGCCTCGCATCGTGGGGACCCGCGGTACCGGACGATTTCGTCCACAACTACGAGACGGACGAGCAGCCCTTTGCAAGCGAGCCGGTCGCCGCCTGACCGAGCTATGGTTGAAGTCGCCGATCGTGGCCCCTAGTGAAGCCGAAGGCCGTCGCGAGGGGACCCTAGAGCGTGAAGTTGAGCCATTTTCGTGATGTTCTCGCCGTCGCCGAGTTCGGCAGCCTGCGCGCTGCTGGGCGGCACTTGAACATCGCGCAGCCGGCCATCACGCGCTCGATCCGTGAACTGGAACGCGAGATGGGCGTGTCGCTGTTCGAACGCCATGCCAAAGGCGTCAAGCTGACGAACACCGGCGAGATATTCCTGCGCCGTCTGCGCTTCTTTGACGCCGAATTGCGGCGCGCGCGCGAGGAGATCGCGCAACTCAACGGCGGCAATGCCGGAGAAGTCGCCGTAGCGCTGTCGACCGCATCCTGCCTCGCGATCATGCCCGTCGCCACCGCCGCGTTCCGTCGCCGATACCCCGAAGGCGTGCTGAAGGTATCGGAAAGCCTGTTTCAGCCGATCGAGGCGGAGCTGGAAAACGGCACGGTCGATTTCTGGATCGGACCGCTCGAACGCTCGACCGCACCGCCGCAGTTCCAGGTCGAGAAGCTGTTCGACAATCACCGCCGCGTGCTTGCGCGCAAGGGCCATCCGCTACGCGACGCGCGAAGCCTGGCCGATCTGGGCGAAGCGCGCTGGGTGCGACCGACGCTGTCGCTGCGTAATACCGAGGGCGATTTCGATATTGAGTTCGTCAAGCGCGGCCTGCCGCCGCCGGTCATCGTGGTCCACGCCCGATCCGCATTGGTCACCGTGCTGACCGTCGCCAACTCCGACCTTCTGACCATCCTGCCGCAGCAATGGCTGGAGACGCCGCTGACCGACGGCGAGATAGAGGCGTTGGAGCTAGAGGAAGCCCTGGTCAGCGCGCCGATCTGCATCGTGCGGCGTCATGGCTTGCCGCTCACGCCGATGGCCGAGCATCTGTGCGATCAGATGCGCAAGGCGGCGCTGAACTATGCCCTCGCGCGCGAAGGTCGGTCTGCCGCATAAGCGCTCAACCCGGCAACCAATTCCACCACGAACGGCGCGCCGGTGACGGCGACCATCCGAGCTTCCGCTTCCGCTACTCCCGTTCGCGCGGCGTCGAGCAGCCGAAACCCGTGCGGCGTGAAACGGATAGCGCGCGCGCGGCCGTCGGTGGGATCGGGCAGCCGCTCGACCAGCGTCAGAGCATCTGCTCGCGTGACGAGCTCCGCCATCGCGGGTTTGGTCATCCGCGCCCGGCGGGCGAGTTCGGTCAGGCGCGTCCCGTCGCCATCGAGCAGCCGGCACAGGCCCAGAACTCCCTCGTTGACCTCGCCGAAGCCATGTCGGCGCACGACGGCGAGCGTGTCACGCGCGAACAGTCGCGCCGCCGATGGCAGCGCGCGACCGATGCTCAACCGTCGCCATGCCGGATTGGCGGGGGCGATCGATGGGCCGATGCCGTCCGCCGCGAGGTAATCGCTAAGACCCGCCTTGAGCCGCCCGACGAACACCGTGCCGACGGCGCGCGTCATCGCACGCTCCGCCCCCAGCACGCCCGCGCGCAGCCGTTGCTGTAACACCAGACCGGCGGGCGTGAACGCGATTGCGCGGGCGCGGGCGTCGTCGGGGTCCGGGCGGCGCTCTACCAATCGCATCGCGATCGCGCGCGCGATCAGCTCGGTCATGCTCGATCGCGTCACCCCGGCGCGCTCGGCAAGCACACTGGGGCGGGTTCCACCCTGATCGAGATGCTCGAACAATATGGCGAGCGCGGGCGTCGGCACCGGGCCATTGGGGCGCAACAGCGCAAGCTTATCGGCCACGAAGCGATCCGCAGCGGCGAACAGAACCCGCCCCGGGTTTTCGTATCGCCAACGCCCTTCGCGAGCGGGGAGCGCGGGCTCAGCCAGCGATCGCGTCGAGGATGCCGCGATATCCGGCGGCGTCGGGCGCATAGGGGCTCGTGCGGTTGAAATGGCTCGCGACCATGGTAGCTACAAGGCCGTCAGCATCGCCGACCTTGTAGCCCGCTTCGCGCAGCGTCGCGGGAAGGCCCGTGGCGGCCACGAGGTCGCGCAGCGCTCGCCCGAGCGCGTCGACGCTGCCGAGCCCTATCGCGTCCGCCAGGCGGGCCGCCTTGGCCGACACGCGCCGGGCAAGCAGCGCGGTCGTCACCGGCAGCGAAATCGCCATCAGCGTTCCGTGGTGGAGGTCCTGGTCGCCGCAAGCGAGCGCGACCGCATGGGCCGGACCCAGCCCTTTATGGATCGCGCAGCCGCCCGCGAACGCCGCCGCCATCAGGTCTTCGAACGCGCCGTCCGTCCCCGCCAATGCGGCAGGAAGCGACCGCATGACGCGTGCCGCGCCATCGAGCGCAAGTGCATCGACGATGGGATTGGCAGGCTCGGCGAAGAAGCCTTCGACACAGTGCGACAGCGCGTCGATCGCGGTCGCGGCGATCAGGCGCGGCGGCAGCGTGCGCGCCAGATCGGGGTCGGCGATCGCGACGCGCGGCACCATGCCCGGTCCACGCGTGCCGATCACCGCGCCGCCCCGCACCGTGTGCAGCGCTGCGACCGGAGAGCTCTCGCTGCCCGTGCCGACCGTCGTGGGCACGGCGATCAGCGGCACGGTCGCCCGCCCGACCGGATCCGGCTTGCCTAGCAACGTGGCCGCGCCGTCGGCACCATCGGCCAGCGCCGCGACGAACTTGGCGGTATCGATCACAGAGCCGCCGCCTAACGCGACCACCCCGTCGCAGCCGTTATCATGATAGGCCGCCAGCGCGGTGTCCGCACCGGCGACGGTCGGGTTTTCCGGCACATCAAGAAACGTCGGCATCGACAAGACCGCAAGCACAGCGCCCACCGCGCCCGCGCGCTCCAGCCCGTGATCGCTGATCAGCAGCGGGCGCGTCGCGCCGAGCAGCGCAAGTTCGGCCGGCAGCTGCCGCAACGTTCCGGTGCCCAGCAACAGGCGAGGGAAAGGTCCAACGGCCGCCATCGGTACTTTCTCCCCTGCACGGTCAGCTTGCCGCGCGCCTACCGACGGTTTAGTAAGGCAACCAAACCGTCGGGCGCAAGCGCGAGAAGAGGGTGAGCATGAACGAATTGTCGCCTGTAAGGCCCGCCATTGGCCCCACCACCCATTTCATCGATGGGCGGTGGGCAGCCCCTGACGGACGCACCTTCGCCGATCACAATCCGTTCGACGGCGCGGTGGTTGCCGAGATTGCCGCCGGCGGACGCGCCGAGGCAGAGGCGGCGGTGCGCGCGGCGGAGCGAGCCCTCCCGGCCTGGGCTGCGATGCCGCCGGGCGAGCGGCAGGCGCTGTTCCTGCGCGCGGCAGACATCGTCGAGCGCCGGATGGAGGACGCAGTCCGGCTGATGGCGATCGAGGGCGGGGCAAGCCGTGCGTTCGCCGCGTTCCAGGTCAAGCTGTCCGCCGCGATGCTGCGGCAGGCGGCCGGCTGGGGCTATCTGCCCTACGGCGACGTGCTGCGGAGCGACGTACCCGGCCGGACCGCGACGGTCACGCGCAAACCGCTGGGCGTGGTGGCAGGGTTCACCCCGTGGAACGGCGCCTTCTATCTCGC
>CAXSZV010000023.1:0-19788 GCA_964242815.1 uncultured Novosphingobium sp. | reverse complement strand
GGCACGATGCCGCGGATGCCGATCGTCAGCGCGGACTGGCGCGCCTCGAACGTGGCGACGCGCAGCGAAGGCACGGTGCCGTCGCCCAGGTTGATGAGGCTCAGCACGTGGCGATCGGCCAGCGCCTGCGCGCCCAGCACCGAGATCGAGATCGGCGTCTTCTGCAGATTCGTCTCACGCTTGGTCGCGGTGACGACGATCTCGGACAGGCCATCGCCCGCCATCGCGGCGGAACTCGGCGCGGATGGCGTGGAGCCCGCGGTAGCGGTGGTCTGGTCGCTGGTCGTGGTCGTCGCCTGACCACTGGCGTCGGGCGCGGCGGTGCCAGTTGTGTCCTGCGCGAACACCGTCGCCGGCACCTGGCCGAGCGCGAGGATGCTGCATCCGATCGAAAGGCGAACGGCGTGGCGAATCATGAAAGCCCCCTGGAAAGCGGAAATTGTCGGTCGCTCTATCTGCGCCGCAAAGGCGGCCGCGCTGGCGACGAGGTCCCGGTAGGCGCTGTCGGTGACGCTATTGTGACAGCGAGCGGGCGTCGTCCGACGCGGGCCGACCAAGGGCTATCAGCCGGCGGTTAGCTCCAGCAACGTCGGGACCAAGTCGGCGAACCGGTCGATCATGGCGTCGGCGCGCAGCGCATCTTGCGCCATATCGGGATAACCGAAGCGCACGATCACGCAGGGCATCCCCGCCGCCGCCGCAGCGCGGCTGTCGAAGCTGGTGTCCCCGACGTAAGCCGCCTTGCCGCCGCCACCACCACCGCGCGCGATCATCTCAAGAAGCAAGTCGGGCGCGGGCTTCGCGCGACCGGGGCCGAGCGTATCGCCGCCGATGACCGTATAGAACCGCTCGCCAAGGCCAAGCTCGGCCACCAGCTTCACCGCCAGCCGTTCAAGCTTGTTGGTGACGACCGCGCATTTCACGCCGCGTTCAGCCAGATCGGCCAACATGGGCTCTACCCCCAGGAACGGGCGGGTGTGCACCGCGATATGATCCTCGTAATAGGCGACCAGCGCGTCGCGCAGCCTGGCGAACGCCTCATCGTTGACGATGCCGCCGGTCAGGCGCAGGCCGCGTTCCAGCATTTTGGCCGTCCCCCCGCCGATCAACGTGCGCGTGACATCGGGCGGCAGCGGTGCGCGACCCGCCAGCGCCAGCGCACGATTGAGCGCGGCGGCGAGATCGAGGTGCGTGTCGAGCAGCGTCCCGTCGAGGTCGAAGCCGACGATGGCGAATGGGAACGGGGTCGGCGGGAACGGCGGGTGCGGGGCGGTCGTCATCCCTATGCCGGTGGCGTCCATGGCTGGAAACCGCAACCGATTGCTGCCAAGGCGCGCGCGACATGACCGAACCCCAGATCGATCTTCCGCCAGAACGACCGTTGGCGATCGTCGTCCTCGCGGCCGGCAAGGGCACGCGCATGAACAGCGCGGTGCACAAGGTGCTTCATCCGATCGCCGGCCGCCCCATGCTCGATCACCTGCTCGCGAGCGCGGCCGAGCTCGCGCCCGAGCAGCAGATCGTGATCGCGGGTCACGGGTACGAGCAACTCGAGGGACCGCTGGGCGACCGCGCGACGATCGCGTTGCAGCAGCCGCAACTCGGCACCGCCCATGCCGTGCGGCAGGCCGAGGCCGCCCTGGCGGGCTTCACCGGCGACGTGCTGGTGCTCTATGGCGACGTGCCGTTCGTCTCGGCCGACACGATGCGCGCGCTGATCGCCAGGCTGCACGAAGCGGATGGGCCCGCGGTGGTGGTGCTCGGCTTCGAGCCGGCGGACGCCCTGCGCTATGGCCGCGTGATCGCCGAGGGCGGGCGCATCGCGCGGATGGTCGAATACGACGACGCGAACGAGGCCGAACGCGGCTGCGGCCTGTGCAATTCTGGCGTGCTCGCCGCGCGGGCGCAGGACCTGTTCGTTTTGCTTGGCCGGGTCGGCAACGACAACGCGGCGGGCGAATACTACCTGCCCGATGTGGTCAACCTGGCGCTTGCCGACGGGCGGACATGCGCGGTCGTTATCGCCGCCGATCCGGACGAGGTCGCCGGGATCAACAGCCGCGCCGAACTCGCGGCAGCAGAAGCGCGTTGGCAGGCCCGCCGCCGCGCGCGCGCGATGGCCGATGGCGCGAGCCTGATCGCGCCTGAGACCGTGTGGTTCGCCTGGGACACGCAGCTGGGCCGCGACGTGACGATCGAACAGAACGTCGTCTTCGGGCCCGGCGTCACCATCGCCGACGATGTCGTGATCCATGCGTTCTGTCACATCGCCGGCGCGCGTATCGAATCCGGCGTTTCGGTCGGGCCCTTCGCACGGATACGTCCCTGCACCGTGCTCGAAGCGAACAGCCGCATCGGCAACTTCGTCGAGATCAAGAACAGCCATATGATGACTGGCTCTAAGGCCAACCACCTGACTTATCTCGGCGACAGCGACGTCGGTGCGGGGGCCAACATCGGCGCGGGCACGATCACCTGCAACTACGACGGATACTTCAAATATCGCACCCAAATCGGCGAACGCGCGTTCGTCGGCAGTAACTCGGCGCTGATCGCCCCGCTCAAGATCGGCGCGGACGCGATCGTCGGCGCGGGCAGCGCCGTCAGCCGCGACGTCGCCGACGGCGAGCTGCGCCTGGTGCGCGCCGAACAGATGATCAAGCCCGGCTGGGCCGACAGCTTTCATGACGCGATGAAGAAGAAGAAGGCTGAGCGGAAATAGCCTCGGTCGGCGTTGACATGATATCATATGCTGATATCTAATAGCCATGCCTCGCTTCCTAGCTGACATTCCGGACGACGATCTCGGCTGGCTCGACCAGACCGCCAGCGAACAAGGCAAGTCGCGCGCCGCTGTGTTGCGCGAAGCGGTATCATCTTATCGCGCACAGACGCCGGCAAAGGACGACACGAGCTGGCTCGACATCGGATTCGGGGCTTGGAAGGACCGAACCGACATCGGCGACGCGGTCGAATGGCAGCGCCGCGAGCGTGCGTCGTGGACCCGCCATTGGGATGACGATTACGAAGAGGTGAAGGCCGAGTTCCCCGATCTGTTCGATGCGGAGGACGATCGGCAGCGGCGTATCTATCTGGAGATGCTCGCCGGGAAATATCCAGATGCGGTCAAGCCGGGCGGCGTGTGACCGGGTTCAGCTTCGATTCGAACATCCTGATCGATGCACTCGCCGGCTTTTCTCTCGCGCATTCGGAGATCCGGCGCGCGCTCGATTTCGGTGGCCGGGTATGGATCAGTCGCATGGTATGGGTCGAAGTGATGTCGAAGGGCGAAGGTCCGCAGCTTCGCGCGGCCCAAACGTTCCTGCAGGGATTCGGCGCGGACGAGGTGGACGTGGAGATCGCCACCCGCGCCGCCGCGTTGCGCCGCGAACGGCCGGGGCTCAAATCGCCCGACGCGATCATCCTCGCGTCGGCGCAGATACGCGGCCGCGTGCTCGTCACGCGCAACACCAAGGACTTTCCCGCGCAGATGCCGGGCATCCGCGTTCCCTATATTCTCTGATACGAAAGCAGTGACACCATGTGCGGCATCATCGGTATCGTCGGGGTCGAGCCCGTGGCGGAGCGGCTGGTCGATGGCCTCAGGCGGATGGAGTATCGCGGCTATGACAGCGCGGGCGTCTGTACCGTGGCGGACGGTAAGCTGATCCGCCGCCGCGCCGAGGGCAAGCTGTTCAATCTCGTCAAGGTGCTTGCTCTCGATCCGGCACTCGGCACGATCGGCATCGCGCACACCCGCTGGGCGACGCACGGCGCGCCGACCGCGGCGAACGCGCACCCCCACGCGACCGGCGAGGTCGCGCTGGTGCACAACGGCATCATCGAGAACTATAAGGCGCTGAAGGACGAATTGATCGCGCGCGGCCGCCGGTTCGAAAGCGAGACCGATACCGAAGTCGTCGCGCACCTGGTGTCCGAACGGATCGAGGCGGGCGCGCACCCGCGCGAAGCGGTGGCGGCGGTGCTGCCACGGCTTCGCGGCGCCTTCGCGCTGGCGATCGCGTTCCGGCGTTTCCCCGATCTGCTGATCGGCGCGCGGCTCGGCTCGCCGCTCGTGCTTGGCTATGGCGATGACCGTACGGGCGAGATGAGCGAGATGTTCCTCGGCTCCGACGCGCTCGCGCTCGCGCCGCTGACGCAGCGGGTCAGCTATCTGGAGGAAGGCGACTGGGTCGTCCTGACGCGCGACGGGGCGGAGATCCACGACAAGACCGACGGACTCGTCGAACGGGCGATCGTCGCCTCGGGCGCATCGGCGGTGGCGATAGAGAAAGGCAACTACCGCCACTTCATGCAAAAAGAGATCTACGAACAGCCCACGGTCGTCGCGCAGACGCTGCACAGCTATATCCGCCAGGTCGATCAGTCGGTCGCGCTGCCACAGATCGATTACGATCTGTCGGCGATCACGCGCGTGACGATCGTCGCCTGCGGCACGAGCTACTATGCGGGCCTCGTCGCCAAGTATTGGTTCGAACAGTTCGCGCGCCTGCCCGTCGACATCGATTTCGCCAGCGAATTCCGCTATCGCGATCCGGTGCTCGAACCCGGCGGGCTCGCGCTGTTCATCTCGCAATCGGGGGAGACCGCCGATACGCTCGCCGCGCTGCGGCATTGCAAGGCGAACGGTCAGACGATCGCGGCGGTGGTCAACGTGCCGACCAGTTCGATGGCGCGCGAGGCCGACCTGCTGCTGCCGACGCACGCCGGGCCCGAGATCGGCGTCGCCAGCACCAAGGCGTTCACCTGCCAGCTCGCGGTGCTCGCGGCGCTTGCCGCGCATCTCGCGGTCCGCCGTGGCCGGATGAGCCGCGACGAGGAAGCGGAGGTGGTCGGGCACCTGTTGCGGACCCCCGCAGGGCTTAATGCGGCACTCGACCGCGACGAGGAGATTGCCGCGATCGCTCCGTTGATCGCGCCCGCGCGTGACGTGCTTTACCTCGGGCGCGGGCCGGACTTCGCGCTGGCGCTCGAAGGCGCGCTCAAGCTCAAGGAGATCAGCTACATCCACGCCGAGGGGTACGCGAGCGGCGAGATGAAGCATGGGCCGATCGCGCTGATCGACGAGGCGGTGCCGGTGATCGTGATCGCGCCGTCGGGCCCGCTGTTCGAGAAGACCGTCAGCAACATGCAGGAGGTGCGCGCGCGCGGCGGCAAGGTCGTGCTGATCAGCGACGCGGCGGGGATCGCCGAGGCGGGCGAGGGCTGTCTTGCGACGATCGCGATGCCGCGCGTCCATCCGCTGATCGCGCCGCTGATCTATGCGGTGCCGGTGCAGCTGCTCGCGTATCACGTCGCCTGCGTGAAGGGCACCGACGTCGATCAGCCGCGCAACCTTGCCAAGAGCGTGACGGTCGAGTGATCGGCGCGGTACGCCTCGCCGCGCGTTCCTGACGGAGCGCTGTCGCCTGACCACGATCGCGATCGATCCGAAACGGAGGCGATTGCGGGATCGTTTTGCCGTCCAGCCGGTTCAACTTATCAAGGGGTTGTGATATTGCGCTTTTATAAAGCCCAGCCATTAGGATTTGCTGTATGAGCGGACCGTTGAAGAAGCTCGTGATCGCGTTGGCGGGTGTTGCCGGCATGGTCGGCGGCGTCGCTCATGCGGACGCGCCGATATTGAAGACCACCGGCTATCTGCGCTTCACGCCGCTGACGCCGCTCCCCTTCACGTCGAGCGTCAACTATTTCGACCCGGCGAACGGCTATGTGCCGGCCGGCACGTCGAACAGCGCCGGCATAACCGTGCCGATCGATGCCAACGTCGAATTCGGTTTCGACGATGGCATCAACCTCGATACCGTCGATTTCATCAACGGAACGAGCTTGTTGATCAAGGACATAAGCACGAACGGCGCATCGCCGTTCCGCTTCACGGTGTTTACGAACCGCAACCATTTCTTCGACAATGCGACTTTTGCGCTAAACGAATTCAATGGCGTCTTTCGCGTCAACAGCAGGGGCAACGGTCTGACGTTCGTCTCGCCGAACCTGATCCCCAGCGGCGGGTCGACCAGGGTCGCATCGATCACGTTCCTCGGCGTCGGCGCGGCCACACCCGAGCCGGCGAGTTGGGCGATGATGGTGATGGGTTTCGGCGCGATCGGCGCGGCCATGCGTCTGGCCCGGACCCGCGTCATGCCGCGACTGGCCTATTCGCGGTAAAACGAGTTTGCTGACAGGCTGGGTTCGGCGGGCGGATTGCGGCGGAGCAAGGCCGGGGGATCGCACGTCACGCAACGACGCCGTCATCAGAACGAATTTGTCATAGCGATAACGCGATCGGTGCGAGCGTAGATGGCGTTCGGCCAAGTGCGGACTTTGCGGGAGCCTGGATCGGTCGAGCTCGGCCGTCTCGATCAATTACTGCGACTTATGGCGAGAGTGGACCGCATCGTGCGTGATGCTTTATGTCCCCGTTTGGCGAAAATCGTTGGCTTCGATTAACGGGTCGGCGAAGATCATGTGCCGATCGGAAGAAAGCTGGCCGATCGGCCTCTGCCTCGTCAGACGCCATGATCCGCAAAGCCAGGGCATGGTAAGGCGGGGGGCTGCGTTCGACAGCTCGCTGTGGACCCCAGTCGCGTAGTTAGCGAAAAGTCGGTCAGGATGACTGGATGCGCAAAACCGTGACCAGTCCGCGCCTCTGCTGCAACGCACCAACACTCAGTAGAAATACGACTTTTTTCGCCTCACAAGCGTGAAGAAATTTATCCGCGTTCGTTTGCTCTTGTTACGAAATGACACATGCCCCCTACTATCGAGCCGCCGCCATCGCGATACGCGGTAGGCTTTCTCTGACCAAATCAAGCGCGTTAGATTGCTGCGTTGCGGCACGTTTCCAGCCGCCATGAAAGTGCGTTTTGCATCTGCGAAGAGCGGTAACCGGCGCGTTCCAGCTGTTTTAAATCGAAGTCTCAGCGGCGTTTTATCGCTCTTCAAACATCCTCGGCAAGGCGACGCGGGGTACGCCATCTAAGTGTTTTTCCAAGCTTTCGCGCGGCTCGATTTAGGCTTTGTTGCACCGCATGAATGGCATACCGCCGATCCATGAACTTCGGACAATCTAGGATTCGCGTTATGGGTAGGAAATTGCGCTTCATCGGTACGGCGTTGGCCGGCGCGCTCGGTCTGGTCGGGGTCGCGCACGCCGCTCCCGTGGTGCAGGCGACCGCTTATCTGCGCTTCACGCCGCTGGTCGCGCCGCCGTTCAGCACGGGGACCAACTTCCTTGATCCGGCGAACGGGTTTGTGCCTGGATTCGCCGAGAACGCCGGCGGCCTTAAGGTGAACATCGACGAAAACTTGATCGAGTACGCTTTCCAGGACCAATTCAACACCGATATCTTCGACGTCACCTCGACATCGTTGACGATCAAGGACACGAGCACGGACGGCGCGTTTCCGTTCCGGTTCACGATCTTCACTAACAAGCCGCATTTCTTCGACAACGCGGCGCTGACCTTGAATGAGCTGAACGGGCTCTTCCGGGTCAACAAGGAAGGCAACGGACTTACGTTTGTCTCGCCCAACCTGATCCCGGCCGGTGCTTCGACGCGAACCTCGACCTTCACTTTCGGTGCGCTGCCTGCTGTTCCCGAGCCGCTGACCTGGGCGATGATGGTCATGGGCTTCGGCGCGGTCGGCGGCATGATGCGTCGGGCGCAATCGCGGACGCGGCTGCAGCTGTCTTACGCGCCGGCCTGAGGTCGTCCGATAGTCCGCGAACGGCGGAGCGGGGCCGCGACGACCGGCCCCGCTACCTCGCTGACGCGCCGACCAGCGCGTTGATCGCGCCTTCGATCAGCGCGCGCCCGTCGCTTCCCCCCTGCGCCGCCTCGATCATGCGTTCGGGATGCGGCATCATGCCGAGCACCGTTCCCGTCTCGCTCAGTACCCCAGCGATGTCTCGCGCCGAGCCGTTGACCGGCTCGACGTAGCGGAACGCCACGCGGCCATCCCCCTCCAGCCGGTCGAGCGTGGCGTCGTCGGCGAAATAGTTGCCGTCGTGATGCGCCACCGGCAGGCGAATGCGCTGCCCGTCGCGATAACCGGTGGTGAAGGGAGAACGCGCTGTCTCTACCTTCAAGTCGACCTCGCGGCAGACGAAGCGGATGCCCGCGTTGCGGACCAGCGCGCCCGGCAGCAGCCCGGCCTCGGTGAGGATCTGGAAGCCGTTGCACACGCCTAGCACCGGGACGCCGCGCGCCGCCGCGTCGGCGATCGCGCGCATGATCGGGCTGCGCGCCGCCATCGCGCCCGAGCGCAGGTAATCGCCATAGGAAAAGCCGCCGGGCAGCGCGATGAGGTCCAGCCGATCGGGCAACTCCACGTCGCCATGCCATACGCGCAATGGCGCGATGCCTGATACCCGCTCAATCGCGGTCGCCATGTCGCGATCGCAGTTCGACCCCGGAAAAGTGACGACCGCGGCGCGCAGCGTGCTCATGCGCTTTTCCCAGCGCCTAGCTTTTCAACGCGATAGGTTTCGATCACCATGTTGGCGAGCAGCTTGCGGCACATTTCGTCGAGCTCGCCGTCGCCAAGCGCATCGTCGACATCGAGCTCGATCAGCCGACCCGCGCGGACATCGCGAATTCCCGCAAAGCCGAGCCCTTCGAGCGCGTGGTGGATCGCGCGCCCTTGCGGATCGAGCACGCCCGGCTTCAGGTTCACATGGACACGCACTTTCATCGCCAGCCTCCACGACGCCGCGATCGGCGGTGTGATGCCGCCGGCTATGGCGGGGTTGCGACGACCGGGCAAGCCGAGCGCGCTCGTCCGGTATCGCTGACCTGGACGGCGGCGCGCGAGGATGTCTGCTGAGCCATACCTCTTTCCCGCCGCGCGATCCGCCGCCACAGTGTGGCGATGGCCTTACCTGTATCTCCGCCAACCTTCGCGCTCGATCAGGTCGCGGTCACTTATGCGGGCGTCGTCGCACTCGCCCCGACGACATTGGCGATCGGCGATGGCGAGACGCTGGTGCTGCTCGGGCCGTCGGGCTCGGGCAAGTCGACGCTACTGCGCACGCTCGTGGGCCTGACGCCGTTCATCGGCACGCTGCGGTTCGAGGGCGAACCGGTGCGCGATTGGCGCCCGTTGCGGCGGCGGTTGGGCTATGTGATCCAGGACGGCGGGCTGTTTCCGCATCTGACCGCGCGGAACAATGTCGGACTGGTCGCGCGCGAGTTGCGCTGGCCGGCCGAGCGGATCGCCGCGCGGATCGAGGAGCTCGCTCGTCTGGTCGGGCTCGACGCGGCGCAGCTCGATCGGCGGCCGGCGGGATTGTCGGGCGGGCAGCGGCAACGCGTCGCGATGATGCGCGCGCTGATGCTCGATCCGGCGGTGCTGTTGTTCGACGAGCCGCTGTCCGCGCTCGATCCGATCACCCGGCTGCGGCTGGCGAGCGAGTTGCGCGACCTCATCGCGCGGCTGGGCAAGACGGTGGTGATGGTCACCCACAACATGCGCGAGGCGCGGTTCTTCGCCGCCGATCGCGACAAGGCGAGCGCGGTGCTGATGAACGGCGGGCGCATCCTGCAACAAGGCGCGGTGCCAGACATGCTCGCCGCGCCGGCAGACCCGTTCGTTGCGGAGTTCCTCGCGGCGGAGGAGGCGATGTGAGGGAGGCACCGTCCAGGCCCACCCCTAACCCCTCCCGCGGGCGGAAGGGGGATTTTGTTACCCATAACCGAGAATCTTGCCTCCTCCCGGTTGCGGAAGGGATTGGGGGTGAGGTCCTGGCGATCCTGCTCGTGATCGCCGCCCTGTTCGCGCCACTGACCGCCGCCGCGCGCGATATCGTGATCGGCTCGAAGAAGCAGACCGAGAACGTGATCCTGGGTGAGGTTGCGCGGTTGGCGCTGGAGCGCGCCGGCATCGCCGCCATCCACCGCCGCGAGATCGGCGGCACCCGCATCCTGTTCGATGCGGTGCAGGCGGGCGATATCGATGTCTACGTCGATTATACCGGTACGTTGCGGTTCGAGATCCTGTCCGGCGAGCATCTAACCGACGACGCGGGGCTGCCCGCCGCGCTGGCCAAGCAGGGCCTCGCGCTCGCGCGGCCGATCGGCTTCAGCGACGGATATGCGCTCGCGATGCGGGGCGATGTCGCGCGCCGGCTGGGCATCCGCACGATATCGGACCTGGCGCGACATTCGGGTATCGCTATCGGCATCTCGAACGAATTCGTCGATCGCGCCGACGGCTGGCGGGCTCTCGCCAAAGTCTATGGCTTCCCGCCCGTGAACCTGCGCGGCATCGATCACGATCTTGCCTATCGTGCACTCATCGCCGGACAGATCGCGGTGACCGACGCCTATACGACCGATGCGGAGATCGCCGCGAACAAACTCGTCGTGCTGACCGACGATCGCGGTTTCTTTCCCCGCTATGACGCGGTGTTCGTCTATCGCCTGGGTCTCGATCCGCGCGCGGTCGCGGTGCTCAACGCGCTCGCCGGGCGCATCGACGAGCCGCGGATGCGCGAACTGAACCGCCTGGTGCGGATGGACGGCAAGAGCGAGACCGCCGCCGCCCGCATTGCGCTGGGCGAAGCACCCGACGCCGGGAACGATGCGGACGGGCGCGGCGCGGACGGGCGCTGGCGGCGTATCCTCGATCGTACCGGCGAGCATCTGGCGCTGGTCGGGCTGGCCCTAGTCGCCGCGCTGATCGTCGCGATCCCGCTCGGTATCGCGGCGGCGCGGAACCGGCGGCTGGGGAGCATCGTGCTGCCCGCGACCGGCCTGTTGCAGACGATCCCCAGCCTGGCGCTGTTCGTGGTGCTGATCCCGCTGCTCGGCATCGGCGCCGCGCCGACGATCGTCGCGCTGTTCCTCTATTCGCTGCTGCCGATCGTGCGCAACACCTACGCTGGCCTGACCGGCATCGCGCCCGCGTTGCTCGACAGCGCGGAGGCGTTGGGACTATCGCGCTGGAGCCGGCTGCGGCGGATCGAGCTGCCGCTGGCTTTGCCGACGATCCTTGCCGGAGTGCGCATCGCGGCGGTGATCGCGGTGGGCCTCGCGACGCTGGGCGCGATCGTCGGCGCAGGGGGGTACGGCCAGCCGATCCTCACCGGCATCAGGCTCAACGACACCGGGCTGATCCTGGAAGGCGCGATCCCTGCGGCGGCGATGGCGCTGGCGATCGAGGCGCTGTTCCAGGCGATCGAGCGGCGGGCGGCGCGATGAACCAGGCAATGAAGCTAATCGGCGCTCCCCGCAAACTTTCGCTTGTGCAGGGCGTTGCGTCTGCGCCTTACCTGCTAGACCCCGCGCTGCAACCCCGCGCTGCAATCATGAAGGACACTCGCGACCCGTGCGCCTGATCAAGACCTTGCCGTTCGCGGCGCTGATGCTTCAGCCTATCGCGCTCGCGAGCGCTGCCCCCGGCGCCGCTGCCGCAACGTCGGGTCAGGATACGCCCGCGCCGTTGTCCGACCTCGTCGCCGCGGTGAACATTCCGTACGACAAGTTCGTATTGGCGAACGGCCTGACCGTGCTGGTGCACACCGATCGCAAGGCCCCGATCATCGCCGCTTCGGTATGGTATCACATCGGTTCGAAGGACGAACCGGCGGGTCAGACCGGCTTTGCCCACTTGTTCGAGCACCTGATGTTCTATGGTTCGGAGAACGCGCCCGGATCGCTGTTCGGCCGGCTCGAGCAGATCGGCGCGACCGACTGGAACGGCACGACGTGGTTCGACCGGACCAACTATTTCGAGACGGTGCCGGTCGGCGCGATCGATCGGGCGCTGTTCCTCGAATCGGACCGTATGGGGCACCTGCTCGGCGCGGTGACGCAAAAGACGCTCGATACGCAGCGCGGCGTGGTCCAGAACGAAAAGCGGATGAACGACAACGAGCCGGGCGGTCTCACCGGCTATACCGAGCTGGCGACGCTGGTGCCGCCCGGGCATCCCTATCATCACGATACGATCGGCTCGATGAAGGATCTGGATGCCGCGAGCCTCGCGACCGTCAAGAACTGGTTCGCCGCGCATTACGGCCCCAACAACGCGGTGCTGGTGCTCGCCGGCGACATCGATGTCGCCGCCGCGCGCGCGAAAGTGCAGCGCTGGTTCGGCGATATTCCACGCGGCCCCACGACCGTGCATCCGACGCCGGCGGTGCCGACGCTAGCCGCGCCCGTCTCGAAAGTGATGCGCGATCGCGTCGCGACCGTCACGCTCTCGCGCGAATGGACCGCGCCGGGCTTCGCCGATCCGGTTACGTCGCAGCTCGATCTGGCGCTCAGCGTTCTCGGGGGGCTCGGCAGCTCGCGACTTGAGAACGTGCTCGTCCGTGACGAGAAGCTCGCGGTGAGCGTGTCCGCCCGATTGCAGAGCCACGAGGATATCGGCTTCGTAACCGTCAGCGCCGAAGTGCGCCCGGGCGTCGATCCTGATCTCGTCTCGCGCCGGCTCGACGCGATCATCGCGCAGTTCCTGAAGGACGGGCCGAGCCAGGATGAGGTCCGCCGCGCCGCGACGACGCTGCTGGCGTCGCGGGTCAAAGGCCTCGAGGCGGTCGGGGGGTTCGGCGGCAAGGCGGTCACGCTCGCGCAGGGCCAGCTCTATGCAGGCGATCCGGCGCATTATAGGAAGGAACTTGCCGAGATCGCGTCGGCGACTCCCGCCAGCGTCGGCGCGGCCGCGCGCGCCTGGATGGGTCGCCCGGTCTTCGCGCTTCGGCTTGAGCCGGGCGAGCGCAGCGCGGCGGATATCAGCATCGCCGGCGACGCGCGCAGGCCCGGCGGCCCCGCCTATCTCCGCAGCCCGGCGCAAGGCGGCGCGCCTTCGCCCGACGACAGTCAGCGGGTCGCGCTGGCCGCGCCCGCATCCGGGTCGGCCCTCTCGACCGCGCCGTCAACCCCCGAGCGCGCCGCGCCGCCGGTCGCGCCGGTCGGCGATCTCGCCTTTCCCAAAATCGAGCGCGCGCGGCTGGCGAACGGGATGAAGGTCGTGTTCGCGCGGCGCTCCGCGGTGCCGGTCGTCCTCGTCTCGGCGGTGTTCGACGCGGGCACCGCCGCCGATCCCAAAGACAAGCTCGGCACGCAGGCGCTGATGCTGTCGCTGCTCGAGGAAGGCACCACCACGCGCAACTCGCTGGCGATTGCGCAGGAGGAAGAACGGCTGGGGGCTTCGATCGCCACCAGCGCCTCGTCCGATCGCGCGAGCATCACGATGTCGGCGCTCGTCCCGAATCTCGGCGCGTCGCTCGACCTGTTTGCCGATATCGTGCGCCATCCGGCCTTCGCGCCGGCGGAGGTGGAGCGGCTGCGGGCCGTGTTGCTCGCGCAGATCGCCAGCGAGGAGACGCAGCCGACCGCGATCGCCTATCGCACCCTGCCGCCGCTGATCTATGGTCCCGGTCATCCGTACGGCGTGCCGCTGACGGGATCGGGCACCGCCGCCGGGGTCAGGGCGGTGACGCCTGCCGATCTCGCCGCTTTTCATCAGCGCTGGTTCCGTCCCGACAACGGCACCGTGTTCGTGGTCGGCGACACGACGCTGGCCGCGGTGCTGCCGCTGCTCGAGGCGCGCCTGGGCGACTGGCGCGCGTCTGCCGTGGCGAGAGGCCTCAAGCAGTTTGCCGTCCGGCCCACCGCCCCATCGCAGTCACGCATCATCCTGATCGACAAGCCGCAGAGCCCGCAGTCGATGATCATCGCGGGCGAGGTGCTGCCGATAAAGGGCACCGACGATCCGCTCGCACTGCGCGCGGCGAACGACGTGCTCGGCGGGACCACGACCTCGCGGCTGATCACCGATTTGCGGGAGACCAAGTCGTGGGCCTATTACGCGGGCAGCGATCTGCTCGACGTCGAGCACGACATCCCGCTGCTGGTGGTTGCGCCGGTGCAGACCGACAAGACCGGTGAATCGATCGCCGCGATCCGCGCGGACCTAGCGGGGTTCCTTGGCGGTGGCGTCACCCCGACCGAAACGCACGACACGATCAACACGCTGATCCTGTCGCTGCCCGGCAGTATCGAGACCAGCCAGGACGTGCTCACCCGGCTGATGCGGATCGAGCAATATGGCCGCCCCGACGATTACTACGTGACGCTGCCCGACCGTTATCGCGGTTTGGATCAGGCGAAGTTCAACGCCGCCGCGCGCGGCGCGATCGATCCGTCGCGGCTCGTCTGGGTGGTGGTCGGTGATGCGGCCAAGGTGAAACCGCAGATCGAAGGGCTGGGCCTGCCGATCGAATACCGCGCCGCACCCTCTGCCGACGCCGGCGCGCCGAGGGTAGCCAAGCCATGAGCGCCGCCGCCAGCCTTGCCGGAAGCTACGACATCATCGTCAAGACGCCGCTCGGCGATCAATGCGGCCGCTTGTCGGTGGAGCCCGAAGGCGACCGCTTCACCGGCTCGCTCTCAGGCGAGCTCGGCTCACAAGACATCGCCGATGGCGCAATCGCGGACGGTCGGCTGCAATGGACGATGGACGTGAAAAAGCCGATGGCCTTAAAGCTAGTCTGTGAAGCGGCGGTCGATGGCGATGTGCTGACCGGTACGGTCAAGGCGGGGATATTCGGGACCTACCCGATGGCCGGGGCGCGGGTTGGCTAACCCCGCTTCGTAATGCCCCATCGCAAGCTTCATCTGCCCACCAAGGACTGTGCTAGCTGCCACCGCCCGTTTGCGTGGCGCAAGAAGTGGGAGCGCGATTGGGAGAACGTGCGCTATTGTTCGGACCGTTGCCGCGCCAAGGGGCCGATGGACGACCCGGCCGCCTGATTTCGCGACGGACGGCGCGGTTTGCGGGTGAAGCGGTGCCATACGAACAGGGGCAGCGTGGCCAGACCAAGGGCCCAGTGGATCAGCGAGGTCCAACCGCGCAGATCCTCGTCCGCCATATAATAGAGCAGGTAGCCGCTGAGCATCAGCACCGCCATCGCGCCCAGCAGGATGCCGCCGCTCCACCGTCCGCGCCGCGCGCCCCAGCCGGCGAGCACGTGGATGCCCCATAGCAGCCCCAGCGCCCAGATCGCGAGCATTGCGAAGCCGCCGTGCGTATCGAGCGTCCACGGCTCGATCGGGCTGATCTGAGGCCCGTATTCACCCTGCTTGACAAGCCAGTAGTGCGCGATGAGCCAGACCGCGCCGCTGAGCCACAAGCCCACCGCGACCGCATAGACCGACAGGCGGCGAAGGCGCGAAAGCTTGATCTGGCTGGGAGTCACCGACGTCATGGCTCGCCGTCGCCAGTACCGACGCCAATGGTGCGCCAGCCATCCGCCTCGTACACATGCGCCATCGCACTCCTAGCGCGCAGAAGCGCCATCGCTCCGTGGCCCAGCGCCAGCACGATTTTGGTCAGCGCGTCGGCATCGATGCAGGTCGGCGCGCAGACGGTGACGAAGCGATCGTCGACGACGCGTCCATCGCGCCCGTCGAAGTGTTGCGGCACGCCGCGGTCGCTTACGTCGCGCGCGGGATCGCTGCTCGCGACCGCGCCGTCGGCGAGGCATAGCACCGCCGGTTCGGCGCAATCGACGGGGCGCAGCACGATGGTTTCCTCGACCGCCCCGAACACGCGCAGGTCGCCACCCGCATTGACTAGCCCGGCCGACGCACCGCTGCCGCACAGGATATCGCAGGCGCGATCGACCGCGTAGCCTTTGGCGATGCCCGACAAGTCTATCGTCAGCGGCGCGGTTGTCCGCACCTCGTCATCGTCGAGCACGATGTCGCGCCACGATCCGCCGCCGCGGACCGGATCGAACGCGCCCGCGCTCTGGCCGGCAAGGTCGAGCGCATGCGCGAGGCAGGCGCGGGTGTGCGGGTGAAGCGCTATCGCCGCGCGCGAGCCGTCACGGTTTATCCGGTTCAGCTCGCTGTCGGTTTGCTGAAAACTCATCAGGTCGTGGATCACTTTGATCTCGGCAAATGCCGCGTCGGCGAGCCGATGCGCGTCCCACGTCGCCAGCCCTTCGATCCGCAGCGCAACGATCGTGCCGAGCAGCGGCCGCGCCCGTTCGATCGGAGCCAAGTTGCGCTCAGGCCTTGCGCGAATAGACGATCGCATAAGTCGCGAGCAGGCGCTTGACGCCATCGGTTACGTGGCGGGCGGACAACGTACCGCCCGAATTGTTGCGGATGTCCTTGCCTAGCGTCAGTGGCGCGCCGTCGCGCTTGCCGTTGAACTGACCGCGCCAGGCGGGATCACGCACCTGCCCACCATAGGTTTCGCGATACTCCATGATCTCGAGCCCGTGCACCGCGCCGCCCGCATCGAGCGCGAGCGCGAAGGTGATGAACTCGTGCTTGCCCACAACCTCGTCGATGATCAGCGAGCCGCCGGTCGAGGCGCGCCACAGCTTCACTTGCTTGGTCAACAGGTTGACGCCCGTCTTGGCGCGGATCGCCTTCGCCTCGTCAGGCGTCAGCGTGCGGAAGTCGGGCGTCAGCGTAGCGCGTGGAAACAGTAGAGCCTGCGCTTGCGGCGTGCTGAGATAGGTCGTCGCCGCGGCGGGCGAAACGATCGCGGCGGGCGCGGCGGCGATCAGCAGGAAGCGGCTGTGCATGGTGGTGTCCTAATGACGCTGATCATCATTTGAAGGGAAAAGCTACCTTCAGGGTGATCTCATTCTTCTCATGGCTTCTCGTGAACAGGCCGCCGCCGATGAAATCACCGTCATCGTCATATCCCGGACTGCCGGCGAACTGGCGCAGGTATCCGAGCGTCGCCCAGAACTTTTCGCCGCCGTAGTGCAATACCGGCCCCGCCCAGAAGATCGAATGCTCGTGTTTCTTGAAGTTGCCGTATTCGTTGTGGTTGCGGAACTCTAGTCCCGCATACCAATTCGGCTTGAAGCGATAGCTGGCGCCCAGTTCATTGTTCCAGTCGAGCTCGCTATTGCGATCAGGGTTGCCAGCAAAACGAATGGTCTCGGCTTCGAGCACTAGGTTGTAGGCAATGATCAGCCGGTCATCGAGAAAGTTCTTCTGCACGATCGCTCGCGCCTCAAGCTCCATCGTGCGCGGCGCGTACTTTAATCCGTTGTGGAGATCATGGAAATCATACGCCGGTTCGAGATAAAAGGCGAGGCCCCAACCGTTCTTGTTCTTGTAGGGGCTGATCACCCGATAGATGAATTCAGCCGAAACGCTCTGCACGGTGAAGTTGTGCCGGGTGAAGCCCGTCTTGCCCAGGTCGTCGTCATCATCGGGTGCCCCCGTCGCATGCATTCGATTGAGGTTCAGGTAGCCTGCTACCTGGAGGTCGTCCGTGACACCGTATTCGAGTTCAGTGCGAAAATCGGTGGCGTCGTAATGGCCGAACGCCCGGCCTTCGCGCTCGCGCACCACCTGCTCGATCTCGAACGTACCCTTTGGGGTCGTGTCGGTCGTGTAGAGGCGCGAGAACAATCCCTCGCCCGCGATCGCCGGCGATGCGGACAAAGATAGCAGTGCCGCCGCGCCAGCCATCGCCAAGCGTGTCAGAGATTTCATTTTGCCCTCCTGATACTGGAAGGCTGTTAGCTGCTATTGCGAGCCTATTGCAATAGGCTTTTGCGAATGATTCTTATTTTTCTTCCGCGTCGGTTGCCGTCCGTCACGATCGCAGCTTTACGTCATCCGCATCCGCAGGTTGCCGAGCAGCACTAGTGTGCCGGCAACCATCAACGTGATGATCAGCGTCGAGAACAACAGCAGGAAGAGATCGTCGCGTGACGACCGCGTCAATTTTACGTGCAGGAAATAGCGGAAGTGGACGATCGCCTGCAGCAATCCGAGCGAGAATACGGTCGCCAGCGTCTGCCGCCCGAACAGCGCCGGTCGATAGACGGCCGCGAACGCCATGGTTGTCAGGATCAGCGCCAGCGCGAACCCCGTGACATAGGCTGCGATGTCCTTGCGCGCGTCGTTCCTGGCAGGCGAACTCATGGGGCGAGACCCCCCAGATAGACAACGCTGAAGATCGCGATCCAGACGATGTCGAGGAAGTGCCAGAACAGTCCCAACCGCAACAGGTTGACGCTGGTGCGCGCATCGACCCCAATCACGACGACCTGAATTGCCATCACCACGATCCACAGACAGCCGGCCAGCACGTGCAGTCCGTGCAGCGGGACGAGGCCGAAGAAGGCCGACAGGTAGCCGCTGCGGGTAGGATAGGCCCCGTGCGCGAACATCGTCGCGAAGTCGTGCCCCTCGAACGACAGGAAGGCGATGCCGAGCGCCAGCGTCGCCGCCATCCAGCCTAGCAACCGCGCGTGGCCGAGGCGATGCTTGAGCGCGATCGAGGCCATGCCCCAGGTAAAGCTGCTCGACAGCGGCAACAGCGTTTCGATGAAGGCGGGCTTCAATTCCAATACGTCGCGGGGCGCCGGGCCACCGGCGGTCGCGGCGGTCATCGTGCCGTAGGTCGCGAACAGCAGCGCGAAGATCACCGCGTCGCTCATCAGGAATATCCAGAAGCCGAACAGGTCATGTTCGGCGTCGTCCTGCGAGACTTCCGCATTTTCGCCGATGGCGAGGCCGGGATGCCGCGACGAGGTGGCGCTCATCGCGCGCCCTCGGCCACACCGAAGTTGCGTGGGCTGAGCTCCAGCTTGCGCGACACCGGCATGTGCTCGTGCACCGCGGTCAGCCAGCGGCGCTCGGTCGCCTCGACCATCGCCGCCGGAACCGTGCGTTCGACATCGCGCTGACAGCTGCGCGTGATCAGCGCGGCGATGCCCGCGATCAGGCCGAGCGCGGCGAGCCACCACATATGCCAGACGAGACCGAACGCGCAGGCGAAGCCGGCGATGCCGATCGCGGGGCCGAGCGCCGACTCTTTCGGCACGTTTATCGCCTTATAGCGATAGGGCGGATCGTAGACGTTGGCGTCGCGCTTGCCGTCGTAGAAGCTGTAGCGGTCATTGACATGCGGGATCACCGCGAAATTGTATTCGGGCGGCGGCGCGGAGGTCGACCATTCGAGCCCGTGCCCGTCCCATGGGTCGCCCGCGAGGACGCGGTTGGCCTCGCGCTGCCGGATCGAGATGAACAGCTGCACGCCGAGTAGCACGAACGCGCTCAGCAGCACGAACGCGCCCGCCAGCGCGACGTAGAGCCATGGGCCGAAGTCAGTGAACTCGATCTGCGACGAGCGGCGCGGCATCCCCGCGAAGCCGAGCACGTAGAGCGGCATGAACGCGAGCCAGAACCCCGCGACCCAGCACGCCCAGGACGCACGACCCAGGTTCTCGTGCAGACGGAAGCCGAACGCCTTGGGAAACCAGTAATGATATCCGGCGAGCATACCGTACAACAGCCCTGGGATCAGCATGTTGTGAAAGTGCGCGACGAGGAACAGCGTGTTGTGGAACACGTAATCGAGCGGCGGCACCGCGAGGACGATGCCCGACAACCCGCCGATCGTGAACGTCATCATGAACGCGATCGAATAGAGCATCGGCACGGTCAGCCGCACCTCGCCGCGGAACATCGTCCAGATCCAATCATAGATCTTCACCCCCGTCGGAACGCCGATGGTCATCGTCGCGATGCCGAACGCGGCGTTGAGGTTCGCCGATTGCCCCATCGTGAAGAAGTGGTGCACCCATACGGTAAAGCTCAGCACCGCGATCGCCATCGTCGCCCATACCAGCGATTCATAGCCATACAGCCGCTTCGACGAGAAGGCCGCGACGACTTCGGAATAGACGCCGAACGCTGGCAGTATCAGGATATAGACCTCGGGGTGGCCGAACAGCCAGAACAGGTTGGCGTAGTTCATCATGTTGCCGCC
>CAXSZV010000022.1:0-35794 GCA_964242815.1 uncultured Novosphingobium sp. | reverse complement strand
CATCCCGAGCGCTGCAAACGCTTGGTTTTTAGCCGTTTTTGCTTGATTTTGGAAGCCCCGTCAGGGACGTAAATGGCGGAGCGGGAGGGATTCGAACCCTCGATACGCTTTTGGCGTATACTCACTTTCCAGGCGAGCGCCTTCGACCACTCGGCCACCGCTCCGCGTAACCTGGAACGCGCGCACCTAGGGCAGGGGCGGGCGTGTCGCAAGCTTGGCTTTGCGCCTAGTGGCGATGTTTGGCGGTCTTGTGCGCGATGTCAGTCGGCTGCGCGGAAAACTGCTTGGCATGCACCGAACCTTCGCGCAACTGAATGAGCGGTATCTGGCCGAGCACAAGGATAGCTGGCGCAACCCGGACACGGCCATTGCGTCCTTCCTCGTTGCCGATCAGACAACGTCGGGTCTTGCCGAAGGATGCCGCCGATGCTCACCGCCGTTCTGTCGCTGCTCGCCGCCAGTGCCACGCTCGCCACCGCCGCGCCGGTCGATACGCGATCGCCGAACGAATTGGTGATCGCAGCTTCGGCAAGTGATTGGGTGGCGATCGCGCCGCGCGACCTGTTGGTGATGGACCTCGCGCCGGATGAGCACGGCAAGCCCAGACACGTGGTGATCCAGCTGATGCCGCCGCCGTTCTCGCAAGGTTGGATCGGCAACATCCGTACGCTCGCGGCGGCGCATTGGTGGGACGGGACGAGCGTCAACCGGGTGCAAGACAACTACGTCGTACAGTGGGGTGATGGTGAGGCGGAGGACAAGACAAAGGCGAAGCCGCTGCCGGCGAATTTGGCTAAGATCCCGCAGGCCTATTACGTTCTTGCGATCGGGCGCGACCTTGGGAAGCTCTGGCTCTCTGATTTGGACCTGCAAATGGAACGGCGGATCAAGGCTGCGCTCCATGGCGATATGTCTTACAAGGAGCCATACGCGGATGGCGCTTACATTTTGCAGGGATGGCCGGTCGCCTTTGGAGGGCATCAACGCGCTTGGCCCATCCACTGCTACGGCACCGTCGGCGTCGGGCGCGACATGCCGCCGGATACCGGCTCGGGTGCCGAGCTTTACGCGGTCATCGGCCAGGCTCCGCGCCAGCTCGATCGCAACCTTGCCGTCGTCGGCCGGGTGATCGAGGGGATCGAGTTCCTGTCCTCGCTGCCGCGCGGGACGGGTGATCTGGGCTTCTACAAGACGGCGGCCGAGCGCGTGCCGATCGTGTCGGTGCGGATCGGCGATAAGGTTCCGGAACTGCCGCGTTATGAATACCTCTCGACCGAAAGCACGAGCTTCGCGCGCTATGCCGATGCGCGCGCCAATCGCCGCGATCCGTTTTTCGTGGTGCCGGCAGGGGGCGCGGATATCTGCAACGTGCCGGTGCCGGTGAGGCGGGTTGCTGGATAGGGGCAGGTAGGCCCACCCCCGGCCCCTCCCGCAGGCGGGAGGGGAGGTATCTACACCCGCTCCGCTTCCGCCACCGCGTCGCTCGCGCGCATGGCGCTGACGATGCGGGTCAGGTGGGCGAGGTCGGTAACTTCGACGTCGACCTCATACGTGCCGAACAAGTCGTCGCGGCGGACCATGCGCAGTTGCACGATGTTGGCGTGGGTGCGCGCGATGATGCCGGTGACGTCGGCGAGCGTGCCGGGGCGGTTGTAGAGGAGGGCGCGGATGCAGCCGGTCGCGCCGGTGGTGCGATCACCCCACGACAGGTCGACCCAGTCGGCGTCGGCGGCGTCGGCGAGCGTGAGGCAGTCGATCGTATGCACGACCACGCCCTTGCTCGGCTCGCGCAGGCCGACGATGCGATCGCCCGGCACCGGGTGGCAGCAAGTGCCCAGATGGAACGCCATGCCCGCCGTCAGACCGCGGATCGAGATTGCGTGGCCGCGCTTCGCCAGATCCTCGTCCGCGACCATGCCCGCGCTGCTGCCGGGGACCAGCGCCTCCATCACCGCGCGGTCGCTCAATCGCGCGGAGCCGATCGCCACCATCAGCTCTTCTTCGTCGCGATAGCCGAGGCGTTTGAGCGCCGCGTTGATCGCCTTTTTGCCGATCGGTGCGGCGAGCCGCTCGGCGATCGCTTCGAACAGTGCGCGGCCGATCACCGCGACCTCGGCGCGCTCGCGCACGCGGACCGCGCGGCGGATCGCGGCGCGCGCCTTGCCACTGACGACGAACGCCAGCCACGACAATTGGGGTGCGCTCGTGCGGCTCTTGATGATCTCGACCACGTCGCCGTTCGCCAGCGGCGTGCGCAGCGGCATGTGGCGCCCGTTGATCTTGGCGCCGACCGCGCAGTTGCCGAGATCGGTATGCACCGCATAGGCGAAGTCGATCGGCGTAGCCCCGCGCGGCAGCTGGAACAGCGCACCTTTGGGGGTGAAAGCGAAGATGCGATCCTGGTAGATCGCCATGCGCGTATGCTCGAGCAGTTCGTCGGCATCGTGGCTCGCGTCGACGATCTCGATCAAGTCGCGCAGCCAGCCGACTTCGCTGTCGGGCTTTTTCCCCTGCTTATAGGCCCAGTGCGCCGCGAGCCCGTATTCGTTGGTGCGATGCATCGCCGCGGTGCCGATCTGCACTTCCATGCGCATGCCGTGTTCGTAGATCAGCGCGGTGTGCAGCGAGCGGTAGCCGTTCTCCTTGGGCGTCGAGATGTAATCCTTGAACCGCCCGGGGATCATTTGCCAAGTCTGATGCAGCACCCCGAGCGCGCGATAACAATCGTCCGCGCTTCCGGCTGTCACACGAAACGCCATGATATCGGTGATCTGTTCAAAGGTCACATGGCGTTGCGCCATCTTCTTCCAGATCGAGAACGGGTGCTTTTCGCGGCCCGAAACGGTGACGGACAATCCGGCCTCGGCCAGCGCCTGCTTGATGCCCAGCGCGATCGCATCGACCTGCCAGCCTTCCCGGCCGCGGATCTGCGCGAGCCGGTCGGCGATCGTCGCATAGGCTTCGGGCTCCAGTTGCGCGAACGCCAGCGCCTGCATCTCGCGCATGTATTCGTACATGCCGACCCGCTCGGCGAGCGGCGCGTAGATTTCCATCGTCTCGCGCGCGATGCGCCGGCGCTTGTCCTCGCTCTTGATGAAGTGCAGCGTGCGCATGTTGTGCAGACGGTCGGCCAGCTTGACCAGCAGCACGCGCAGGTCCTCGCTCATCGCCAGCAGGAACTTGCGCAGGTTCTCGGCCGCGCGCTCGTTTTCGGTCAGTGTCTCGATCTTCGAAAGCTTGGTCACGCCATCGACCAGCCGCGCGACTTCGGGGCCGAACATGCGTGTCACGTCCTCGATCGTCGCCAGCGTATCCTCCACCGTATCGTGCAGCAGCGCGGTGACGATCGTCGCCTGGTCGAGCTTCAGTTCGGTCATCAGTCCGGCGACCTCGACCGGGTGACTGAAATAGGGATCGCCGCTCGCGCGCTTCTGGCTGCCGTGCTTCTGGACGGTATAGACATAGGCGCGGTTGAGCACGTCTTCGTCCGCGTCCGGATCGTAGGCCTTCACCCGTTCGACAAGTTCATATTGACGCAGCATTCGGGTGACAGATGGTAGCAATTCGGTCCGTCCGGCAAGGGCGGAAGCGATGGATGAGTTGCGCGGGCCGGGGGGCTTTTTCCGTCAAGCTCGCGATCCGGAAGGCATTCGCTGGCATTTTGGCCACCCGGTAGCCACATCGAGCGCGGATGCTGAATGTAGGTGCCCGGTGAATTCGCGCGTGATGATCTGGAACGGTCTTGCCGGTGAACAAGCGGTGCATCCCCCCTTTGCTTTGAACACGAAGCGCTGTAGCAGCCCGCCCGAGGGCACGCGCGGGACAGGAGTTCCGATGCGCCAAGGAGTGTGTGATGAGTTTAGCGCTTAGCGCTTCCCGGTCGAGCCGACCCGATTTCGATCGCGGTTTCGGCCGGATCGGCGTCACCGGCTTCCTAATGGCCGTGCTCGGCGCGATCGTGTTCGTCGCTTTTTGCGTCTATCACGATGCGCAGGCGGCGGGCGTTCACGCCGTGGCGATCCTGCCATACGTCCTGCTGTTCGTCGCGCTGCTGATCGCGCTGGGTTTCGAGTTCGTCAACGGCTTCCACGATACCGCCAACGCCGTGGCGACGGTGATCTATACCAACGCGCTGAGCCCCAGCGTCGCGGTCGTTTGGTCGGGATTCTTCAACTTCCTCGGCGTGCTGGTGTCGAGCGGCCTAGTCGCGTTCAGCATCGTCTCGCTGCTGCCGATCGAACTGATTCTACAGGTCGGTAGCCAAGCGGGCTTTGCGATGGTGTTCGCGCTGTTGATCGCGGCGATCATCTGGAATCTCGCGACCTGGTTCCTCGGCATACCTTCGTCGAGTTCGCATACGCTGATCGGCTCGATCATCGGCGTCGGCGTCGCCAATGCGATGATCCACGGGCGCAGCGGCATATCGGGCGTCGATTGGTCGCAGGCGGCCAAGATCGGCGAGGCGCTGCTGTTCTCGCCGCTGATCGGCTTCGGTGTCGCCGCGCTGCTGTTCGTGGCGATGAAGCTGCTGGTGCGCAGCCCCGCGCTGTACCGGGAGCCCGAGGCCGGCAAGCCGCCCCCGCCGTGGATCCGCGCGCTGCTGATCTTCACCTGCACCGGCGTCAGTTTCGCGCACGGATCGAACGATGGGCAGAAGGGGATGGGGCTCATCATGCTGATCCTGATCGGCACCGTCCCCACCGCCTATGCGCTGAACCGTGCGGTGCCCGAGCAATATACCGCCGCGTTCCATAGCAATTCGGTCGCGGCGTCGCAGGCCATCCAGAGCTCGCCCACGACGATGACGCCAGCGGCGGCGCGGGCCGAGATCACACGCTACATCTCCGATCGTCACGATGCGTCCGCGACGCGGCCCGCGCTGGCGACGCTGGTTACCGACATCGACCGCCAGGTCGGCGCATACGGTTCGCTCGCGAAGGTTCCGGCCGAGGCGGTCGCCAACGTGCGTAATGACATGTACCTCGCGTCCGAAGCGATCAAGCGCCTGGAGACGAGCAAAGATCTCGACGCATCGCAGGCGAAGGCGCTGTCGACCTACAAGGATTCGCTCGACGAGGGCACGCGTTTCATCCCGCGCTGGGTCAAGATCGCGGTCGCGTTCGCGCTCGGCCTTGGCACGATGGTCGGTTGGAAGCGGATCGTGATCACCGTGGGAGAGCGGATCGGCAAGTCGCACATGACCTATGCGCAGGGCGCGTCGGCCGAGCTGGTGACGATGGCGACGATCATGGGCGCCGACACGCTCGGTCTGCCCGTTTCGACCACGCATGTACTCTCGTCGGGCGTTGCGGGCACTATGGCGGCGAGCGGCGCCGGCCTGCAATGGGCGACGGTGCGCAGCCTGCTCATCGCTTGGGTGCTGACGCTGCCCGCTTCCATCGCGCTCGCGGGCGGATTGTACTGGGTGTTCCGGCAGCTTTTTTGACGGCCATCGGTGATCAGGTCCACACCGCCTCGGGCGGCAGGCTCATCAGGATCGCCTCGATGTTGCCGCCGGTCTTCAGGCCGAACAGCGTACCGCGATCGTAGACCAGGTTGAACTCCGCATAGCGCCCGCGCCATTCGAGCTGGCGCAGCTTGTCCTCGCTCGTGAAGCTCATGCCCATTCGCCGCCGCACGAGCAGTGGATAGACCGCCAGGAACGCCTCGCCGACGTCGCGCGTGAACGCGAAGTTTGCTTCCCAGGCGGCAGGGTCCGCGCACTCGAGATGATCGTAGAAGATGCCGCCGACGCCGCGATGCGTCTGGCGATGCGGGATGTAGAAGTAGTCGTCCGCCCATTGCTTGTAGCGTGCGTAATAGCCATCGCCATGCGCGTCGCAGGCGGCCTTCAGCGCGGCATGGAAGTCTTCGGTATCCTGCGCGTAGGGCAGGGGGGGATTGAGGTCGGCTCCACCACCGAACCACGCGCGCGTGGTGGCGAGGAAGCGCGTGTTCATGTGCACCGCGGGCACGTGCGGGTTGGCCATGTGCGCGACCAGGCTGATGCCCGTCGCGGCGAACGCGGGTCGTTCGGCCGACGCACCGTTGACCGATCCGGCGAAATCGGCCGACAGATCGCCGAGCACGGTCGAGACGTTGACGCCGACTTTCTCGAACACGCGCCCCTTCATCACCCCGCGTACACCGCCACCCGTTTCGCCCGAACCATCACCATCGTGTGCGATCCGGTCCCATGGGGTATAGGTGAACGACGCGTCACCGCCGGCTTCGCGCTCGATCGCCTCGAACTCCGCGCAGATACGATCCCGAAGCGATTCGAACCAGGCGCGCGCGCGATCGCGCTCGGTGCTCCAATCGGTATTGTCGCTGGGTTGGGCCATACGCGCGCTTGCCAAAAGCCGGACGGGCGGGCAAGGGCGGACGATGGTTCCCTTTTCGTTCGCTGACGACGAGATGCGGCTGGTGCATGGCCGCGCGGTGTTCTGGCCGCGCGAGGCTGCGCTGCTGGTCGCCGATCTGCATCTGGAGAAAGCGAGCTTTTTCGCCAAGTTCGGCCAGATGCTGCCGCCGTACGATAGCCGCGAAACGCTGGAGCGGCTGGCGCTGGCGATCCGCGAAACCGGTGCGCGACGGGTGTTCGCATTGGGCGACAACTTCCACGATCGCGATGGTGTCGATCGGCTCGATCCGCACGTCTGCGGGATGCTCGGCGCACTTACCCGCGCGGTCGATTGGGTGTGGATCGCGGGTAACCACGATGGCGTCTCCGCGCACGCTTGCGGTGGGTCGATCGCGCTCGAGGCGCTGGTCGGCGGCATCCGTTTGCGCCACCGCGCGGAGCGGATCAGCGATGCGCCCGAAGTGTCCGGGCATTACCATCCCAAGCTGGCGATCACCGCGCGCGGCCGGCGCATCGCGCGCCCTTGCGCCGTGGTGAGCGCCGGCGTGACGACGCGTGAGGGCCGCATGATCCTGCCCGCATTCGGCGCGTTGACCGGCGGAATGGACGCAGGCGATCCGGCAATCCTTGCGGCGATGCAGCCGGCGCGCCATATCGATGCGATCGTGCCGGCCGCTGGACGCCTGCTGCGCTATCCGCTGTGGCGGCCAGCGCTGGTCTGACCGGGCCTTGCGCCCGGGCGGGCAAAGGATGATTTATCCGCTTTTCACGCCCGCGCGAATCGCTCTATGGCGCGCAATCGCCTGACCCGACCAATGATTTGAAGGAAGCCCCGCTATCGCTCCCCCACCCCGGCGCTTGATGACCCCCCCCGTGAAGAGCGGGCCGCGCTACAATAACCTGATCCAGTCCGACAAGGTCCGCGTGATCGACCATGAGGGCGAGAACCTCGGCGTTCTATACACACGCGAAGCCATCGCCCAGGCCGCCGAAGTCGGCCTCGACCTCGTCGAGGTATCCCCCAACGCCGATCCGCCGGTCTGCAAATTCCTCGACGTCGGCAAGTTCCGCTACGAGGCGCAGAAAAAGGCCAACATCGCGCGTAAGACGCAGAAGACGCAGGAGATCAAGGAGATCAAGATGCGTCCGAACATCGACGATCACGACTATGACGTGAAGATGCGCAACGTGAAGCGCTTCATCGACGATGGCGACAAGGTGAAGGTGACGCTGCGGTTCAGAGGCCGCGAACTGTCGCATCAGCAACTCGGCATGGACCTGCTGCGCAAGGTCCAGGAAGACATCGCGGAGGTGGCGAAGGTCGAGGCTTATCCGAGGATGGAAGGCCGGCAGATGCTGATGGTGGTTTCGCCGAAGTAGGGCCAAATCGGCCGATAAAACGCGCCTTACTATGTCGGTTTCGTTTGCCGTGCTTCAAAAGCCATCATGCATACGCTCGCTCCACCTCGATTTCATGCTCACGCTCACGCGCTTGGCGGATATTCCACTCGGCCTGCATGCGGATGAGCGTGTCGGCGCGGATGCCGAAGACTTTCTCGAGTCGGATCGCCATCGTCGATGACAGATCGGCTCGTGCGTTAAGCAGGGTGCTCAAGGCTTGGCGGCTGACATGCAGCAAGCGCGCGGCTTCGCCTATCGCAATGCCGTGCGCTTCAATGATGTCGGTGCGGACCCAATCGCCCGGATGAACCGCAAGCGAATGGTGCATGGTTAGAGCCATTAGTGATAGTCCTCCAAATCGAGATCGACGATCGCATTGGCGTTGTTGATGGTGAAGGTCATCCGCCAATTACGCGTAACAGTCAGTGACCAGACGCCGGCACGATCTCCGGTCAACTGATGTGCGTTGTAATTAGGCGGGACGCGCAATTCGTCCGCTCCGCCTGTGGTAGCCAGGAACACCAGCATTCTGCGCAAACGGCCGACCGTTCCCGCATCAAGACCCTTCGAATTGCCGGTCAGGAAATATCGCTTCAGCGCTTTATGCCGAATGCTCTCGACATCCATGCAGCGATGTAATGCATAGCATGACGTGCCGTCAAGTCATGATTGACGCGAGCGAACATAGCTCGCGATCACCCCTTCCACTCCCGCGCCTCCTCCGCCACCCGCAACACCTCATATGCCGCGTGATACCCCGCGAACGCCTTAGCCGCCACCGCATCACCTGGCCGCACGTCAGGATGCACCTCCTTCGCCTTCGCGCGCCAGGCTTTTCGCACCGCTTCGAAGTCGGCGTCGGTCGGCAGGTCGAACAGGTCGAGCGCGCGCAGTTCGTCCTGGCTGCGGGTGCCGTCGCCCGAGCCGCCCCAGCCGTAGTGCGCGGCGCTGCGATAGCCGCCGGCGTCGCGCGTCTCGTCGCCTTCGCGTTCGGCCGCTTCCTCGTCGGTCAAGCCGGCGAAGTAGTCCCATTGCGCGTTGTATTCGGCGGCGTGGCGTTGGCAGAAGTACCAGCGTTCGGGTTTGTTCGGCGCCTTGGGCGCGGGGCAGTCGCCCGGTTCGGTGCAGCCGTGCCGGTCGCAGAGGCGCACCGTTGCCGCCTCCTGGCTTGCGCCATAGGCGCGCCAGCGGGGGAAGCCCCAGTCACTCGATCTTCGCCCGCGCGCCATCGCCGGCAAATAGCGGGGAGTGAGGGGGCGCGACAACCCCCAACCCGCCGCGACCTTGGTCCGGAGTACGCGAAACGACTGGCGGTAAGCGCGATCGATCGCCTATCGATCGTCCCATCGGATCATGGGAGATGGCATATGCGGCTACGGACACTGATGACGCTAGCGACGGCTACCGCGCTGCCCGCGTCGGCGCTCGCCGCGTCCGCGCCGCGCCTGCCGATCACGAGTTTCGAGCAACTCGCCAAGCCCCTGCCGCTGCCTTATGACGAACACGCCGACGCCGATCGCGCGGTATCGGCGGCGCTGCTGCGCGCGCGCCAGGCGCACAAGCTGCTGCTGATCGACCTCGGCGGCAACTGGTGCCTCGATTGTCGCCTGCTCGCCGGCACGATCGCGGTGCCCGTGCTGAAGCGCTGGGTCGACGCGCATTACGAGGCGGTGACGGTCGACGTCGGCCGGTTCGACAAGAACCTGCAGATCCCCGCGCGGTTCGGCGCGCCGGGCCGGCCCAAGGGCGTGCCCGCGCTGCTGGTGATCGATCCCAAGGGTAACCGCCTGATCAACGCGGGGCGCATCGCGGCGTTGTCCGACGCGCGCAGCCTCAACCCGCAGGGACTGGCGGACTGGCTCGCGCAGTGGGTGCGGTGACCGGATAATATACTCCGTCCACCCTGAGCTAGTCGAAGCATGTCCTGAGCGGCTGCTGAAAGCAGCCAGCCGAAGGGGGGCTGCACTTGTCTTCGGAAGCTTGGCGCAACCTGGCAAGAACAGAACAGCCCTTCGACAAGCTCAGAGTGGACGGGTTTGGGTTTGGGGGCTGGGAGCGTTGATCGTCGCAACGTGAACGATATCAATCGATCGTCACGGTCACCGCGCGGCGGTTGCGCGCGTATGACTGCTCGTCCGAACCCAGTGCGACCGGGCGCTCCTTGCCATAGCTGACCGTGGTCAGCCGCGCGGGTTCGACGCCCAGGCTGACGAGGTAGTTCTTCGCCGCGTTCGCGCGCCGCTCTCCCAGCGCCAAGTTGTATTCGCGCGTACCGCGCTCGTCGGTGTTGCCTTCGAGCGTCGCGCGCTTGCCGGGGTAACGCTGCAGCCACTGCGCCTGTTTTTGCAGCGCGGCGATATCGGCGCTGTCGATGTCGTACTTGTCGGTATCGAAGTAGATGGTATCCGCCCCGGCGGTGAAGTTCTGGAAATCGGCCTGGCTCCCCGGCCGCAATGCGCCGGGCGTACCGGTATCGCCCGCGCTTTCGGTTGAGCCGGGCTGTGGCGGCAGCGACTTGGGCGCTTTGGGCGCACAGGCGGATAGCGCGATCGATCCGGCGAGCATCAGCGCGATGGCGGTGTTGGTCTGGCGAGACATGGGTTGGCTACTCCTTCGCAAAACGGTTTGTATCATGCGACTCAACGCACATCACTGGCGAATGGGCCCCCAGGCGGGATCCGACGCATCGACCGGCGTCGGCAGGCGGCGCTCGTTGCGCCCGGTCAGGTCCACTTGCCACAGCGAGGCGTGGCCGCTGTTCTTCTCGGTGCGGAAGAACTGGATGATGCGGCCGTTGGGCGCCCAGGTCGGTGCCTCGTCCTGCCAGCTGTCGGTCAGATACCGCATGCCCTGGCCCGATGGGCTCATCACCGCGACGCGCAAGTTGCCGGCGATGTGGGTAAAGGCGATCTGGTCGCCGCGCGGGCTCCACTCGGGCGTCGCGGCGCGCCCACCGAAAAAGCTGATGCGCCGCTGGCCGCTGCCGTCGGCGTTCATCACATAGACCTGCTGACTGCCCGAACGATCCGATTCGAACACGATGCGGCTGCCGTCGGGGCTGAAGCTGCCGCCGATGTTGATGCCGGGGCCATCGGTCAGCTTGACCGGATCGCCGCCGGAGGCGCCAATGCGATAGATGTCAGTCCGCCCGCTGACAGCCATCGAATAGAGGATCGTGCGGCCGTCCGGCGACCATCGCGGCGCGAAGGTCGGGTTGCCTGTGCGCGCGACCAGGCGCTGCTTGTCGGTTGAAAGATCGTAAACGTAGATGCTCGGCTGGCCGTTGAGGTACGACAGATAGAGGATCGATTTGTAATCGGGCGAATAGCGCGGCGTCAGCGCCATCGCCTGGCCGCTGGTGAGATAGCGCGGGTTGGCTCCGTCCGAATCCATGACCGCCAGCCGCTTCATGCGGTGGCTCTTGGGGCCGGTCTCGGCGATATAGGCGATGCGGCTGTCGAAGAACGGGCTTTCGCCCGACAGCCGCGAATAGACCATGTCGGCGCACTTGTGCGCGGCGCGCCGCCAGTCCTCGGGCGCGACGACGTAGCCCGCCTTCTGCAGCTGTTGCCCCAGCTTCACGTCATAAAGATAGCAGCCGACGGTGATCTGCCCGGCCGGCGCGGCGCGGACATAGCCCTGGACCAGCATGTCCGCGCCCTGATCGCGCCAACTGGCGAAGTCGGGCGCGGGGACCTGAGCGAACGCGGGTTGCACCAGACCGTCGGGGCCCGATGGCTTGAACAAGCCGTTGTTGCGCAAATCGCCCGCGACGATGGCCGAGAGCGCGTGGCCGAGCGCCGCGGTCGAGCCCGCGGTGGTCGGCGTCGGCACGTCCTGATCGGTGGCGAACCTGGTGATCGCGATGCCGAGGTCCTGCCACGGCTTATCGTCGGACACCGAGCCGGTCAGGCCCCCGGCATCTTCGGTCGGCGCTGGCGCTGGCGCGGTCTGCGCGAACGCGGGGATCGCAGACGCCAGCGCGAGGCCGGTCAGCGCGCCAAATCGATATCGTATGCTCATTGCGACAGCTTTCTATCGAAGCGGAAGGCGGCGACGTGCCGCCAGCCGGCGTAGTATTGCGCGGGCAACTGGAACGGCGCGGCGAGTTCGACCGCACGGATCGCCTGTTCGGCGTGGCGCGCGGCTTGCGATCGGTTGGCGTCTGTGATGCCCTGCTGGCCGACAACGCGTGGCTTGCCCGTCAAGCGCCCGCTTGCATCGAGATCCCACGTGAGAGTCGTCACCAAGAGGTCCGCGTCGGCTCCCTGCGGTGCGCTCCAATTAGGTTTCAGCTGTCGAGCGATGGCGGATGACAGTGATGCCCGCTGCGCTGGCCCAATCGCCGCGGCGGGTTGGCCGTGCGAGGGGGTGGCGGGCGCGTTGGCCATACCCTTCAAGAAGTCGGCGCCGATCCGGCTGCCGCCAGCCTGTTTGGGCGGTGTAGCGGGCGCGGCCTTGCTGGCCGAAGCCGCTGATCGCGATGGCGCAGCGGCGCGGGCAGCCTTCGGCGGGGCGCTGCGCTCGGCGCGTTCGCTTCGCGTAGGCGGCGCTTGCTTGACCGGTTGTGCGCGCGTCGGAGCCGGGGTCGGCGGCTCGATGGCGGGTCGCGCGTCGAGCGGCGGCGCGGGTTCCGGCGCGGGCGGGGCGGGCTCGCCGATCTGCGGCGCGACATCGGGCGCGGCGGCGGCCGGACGCGGCGCGGTGGAGGTCGGCGCGATGTCATCGCTGATCGTGATCGTTACCGGCTCGGACTTGGGCGGCGGCGCGGTGCCGTTCTGCCCCAACAGCAGCGCCGCCAGCACCGCCGCGTGCAGCGCGATCGCCGCGATCAGTCCGATGCGCTCGTCGCGGGGGAAGGCGGGCGCGGCCATGCGCGGAACCCTATCGCCGTGCGCTGAACCGCCGATGACGCATCATCGACGCTTCACCGGGGGGCCGTGCCGCTGACGTTGGTCACCAGCGCGATCGACTTGAACCCCGCGCGGTTGAGCTCGCCCAGCACCGCCATCGCGGGCCCCCAGGTGAACGCGCGGTCGGCGCGCAGCGTGACCGCCGGGGGCTTGCCGTCGCGCTCATAAGGGATGGTCGCGAGCCGACGCGGCAGATCGGCGGCGAGCACGGGGTCGCCGTCGAGATAGATCGCGCCCGCGCGGTCGATCGTGATGTCGATCGCATGCGCGTCCTCGGCCAGGGCGCGCGCGCGGCTGTCGGGCAGCTGCACCGGCACGCCCGCCTTCAGCAGCGGCGCGGTGACCATGAAGATGATCAGCAGCACCAGCATCACGTCGACCAGCGGGGTGACGTTGATCTCCGCCATCGGCGCGCGCCGCGATCCGCGTCGCCTGCGTCCGCCACCGGGTAAGCCCATCGCCACGCCCTAAGTATCCAACTGACGGCTGAGCGAGGCGAGGAAGCGATCGGCGAAACGACGCAGCCGCGCTTCGAACCGGTTCACCGACTGGGACAGCCGGTTGTAGGCGATCACCGCGGGGATCGCGGCGAACAAGCCGATCGCGGTGGCGAACAACGCCTCCGAGATGCCCGGCGCCACCACCGCGAGCGACGAGTTCTGCTGCTGCCCGATTTGGAAAAAGCTTGCCATGATGCCCCAGACGGTGCCGAACAGGCCGACGAACGGGGCGACCGAGCCCACCGTCGCCAGGAAACCGAGCCGGGTTGCCAGCTGATCGGCCTCGTTGGCGACTTCGGATTCGAGCGTCAGCGCCAGCCGCTGCCGCACGCCTTCGCGATCGACCTTCGCAGCCACGTTGTCGCGCCGCGTGCCTGCGGCCGCGTTCGAATGCTGCCATTCGGCGAACCCGGCGGCGGCGATGCGCGCGAGTGGAACGTCTCCCTGGCCGCGCTTGGCTTGGAGGTCGGCGAAATCGGCGGTCTGCCAAAAGGCTTGCTCGTACGCCGCGTTGCGCCGTTCGATACCGCGCAGCCGCAGCGAGAAGCCGATGATGATCGTCCACACCCAGACGCTCGCCAGTAGCAACCCGGCCATCACCACCTGCACGACGATATCGGCATCGAGGAACAGTTTTACCGGGTTCAGATGGGTCGGCCCTCCCAAAGACGGGGCGGCGGTCAGCAGCGGGAGCATCGTCATCCTTCGCTCAAAGAACGGGCAGCAGCGTGGACAATGCCGCGCGCCACTCCGATGGTTGCCGACGCGGACGCAGGTTTGGCCCGACGAAGCCGATGCGGACCTCGGCATCGGCCAGCAGTTCGCTGCCCCGTAGTGCGCGCTGGCGCATGCGGCAACTGGCGGCGCGACATTCACGCGCGGTGCTCTCAATCAGTACCGCGTCGCCCAGCCGCGCGGGGGCGATGTAGCGGATGGCAAGATCGGCTACCGCGTAACCGCCTTCGCCCGCCTCAAGTCCCGCGCGCTGGTCGATGCCGAGTATGCGCAGAAGATCGGATCGCGCGCGCTCGAACCAGCGCAGGTAATTGGCGTGATAGACGACGCCCGACAGGTCGGTGTCCTCGTAATAGACGCGCACCGCGATGCGATGGATCGGGCCGTCGAGACGACCGCCGCTGGGTGTGGGCGCGGACATGATACGAGTTTAGCCGGTCGCGGAGTCGCGCGGCAAGCCATTCCAGGTCGATCGCGAACGCTCAGTCGCAGATCATCCGTGTGAACTGGCGACCACCGAACACGTGGATATGCAAGTGCGGCACTTCCTGATGGCCGTGCTGACCCATGTTGACCATCAGGCGATAACCGTCCTTGTCGAGGCCCAGCTGCCGCGTCACCGTGCCGACCGCGCGCATCACCCCGGCGATCTCGGCGTCGTCCGCCTTCGTGGTAAAATCATCCCAGCTTACATACGATCCGCGCGGCACCACCAGGACGTGCACCGGCGCCTGCGGGTTGATGTCGTGGAACGCGATCGCGTGATCGTCTTCGTAGACCTTGCGGCTCGGCAACTCGCCGCGCAGTACGCGCGCGAAGACATTGGTGTCATCGTAGGGCAGGGCGGGATCTATCGGCATCGTGCTTACTCCGATTGATGGTTCGCTCCTAGGGCTGCCCACCCCCGACCCCTCCCGCAAGCGGAGGGGAGGACATCCGGCGCGTTGGGTCACTTGAACAAATTCCCTTCCCGCTTGCGGGAGGGTTAGGGGTGGGAGGCCCCACGTGTCGCCTTCTCGGCGATGCCCGACACACCCTCTCGCCTATTCAACTCCGCCAACACTTCAACCAACGGCACGCCTTTCGCGCTTAGCAACACCATCAGATGAAACAGCAGGTCCGCCGCTTCGCCGACCAGCGCGGCGCGGTCTTCCGCCAACGCGGCTATGACGGTCTCCACCGCCTCCTCGCCAAGCTTCTGCGCGATCTTGGGCAGGCCGCGCGCGGTAAGCTTTGCGACATAGCTGCTGCCCGCGTCGGCATCGCGCCGCGCGGCGATGGTCGCTTCAAGGCGGGTCAAAGTGTCGCTCATGTCATCCTCTCGCGGGCAAGCCGGCGGCGCGCAGCGCGGCGTGCGCGTCGGCGACCGAGTGCTTGCCGAAATGAAAGATCGACGCCGCGAGCACGGCGCTGGCATGTCCTTGCGTGACGCCCGCGACCAGATGATCGAGCGTGCCGACCCCGCCGCTGGCGATCACCGGGACGGATACCGCATCGGCGATCGTGCGGGTCAGCGCAAGGTCGTACCCGGCCTGCGTGCCGTCGCCGTCCATCGACGTGACAAGCAGTTCGCCCGCGCCGAGCTCCGCGAGCCGCACCGCGTGCGCGACCGCGTCGATCCCGGTCGCGCGGCGGCCGCCGTGGGTGAAGATTTCCCATCGGTCGCCTTGCCGGCGCGCGTCGACCGAGGCGACCACGCACTGGCTGCCGAATCGCTCGGCGATCTCGGCGACCACTTCGGGCCGCGCGACGGCGGCGGAGTTGACCGCGACCTTGTCCGCGCCGGCCAGCAGCAGCGCGCGCGCGTCCTCGGCGGTCCGCACCCCGCCGCCGACGGTCAGCGGCATGAAGCAGACTTCGGCAGTGCGCCGCACGACATCGAGCAGCGTGCCCCTTGCCTCATGGCTCGCCGAAATGTCGAGGAAACACAGTTCGTCCGCGCCGGCGGCGTCATAGGCGCGCGCCTGCTCGACCGGATCGCCCGCGTCGATCAGGTCGACGAAGTTCACGCCCTTGACCACGCGCCCGTCGCGCACATCCAGGCAAGGGATGACGCGGACGCGGACGGTCATGCCATCGCTCGCGCTACCGCCAAAGCTTCGGTCAAATCGAGCCGCCCATCGTACAATGCCCGCCCGGTGATCACGCCTTCGATCCCGTCGCCCTCGTGCGCGATCAGGGCCTCGATATCCTCGATCCCCGCGACACCGCCGCTGGCGATCACCGGCAGCGTGCAGCCACGCGCCAGCGCCACCGTCGCCTCGACGTTGCAGCCTTTGAGTAGCCCATCGCGGCCGATGTCGGTGAACAGCAACGCGGCGACGCCGGCGTCCTCGAAGCGCTTGGCGAGATCGAGCACCGGCACGTCCGATACCGCCGCCCAGCCTTCTGTTGCGACCATGCCGTCGCGCGCATCGACCGCCACAACGATCGCGCCGGGATGCGCGGCGGCCATGTCGCGCACGAACGCCGGGTCCTTCAGCGCCGCCGTGCCCATGACGACGCGTGCGATGCCGAGCTTCAACCAGCCCTCGACCGCGCCCGCTTCGCGGATACCGCCGCCGAGCTGCACGCGGCCGGGAAACGCCGCGACGATCGCTTCGACGGCATCGCGGTTTTGCGCGCGCCCGGCGAACGATCCATCGAGATCGACGACGTGCAGATGTGTCGCGCCGGCGGCGGCGAACGCCCGCGCCTGCGCCGACGGATCGTCGCCATAGACCGTGGCGCGCGCCATATCGCCTTCGGCCAGGCGGACGACCTGGCCCTGCTTCAGGTCGATGGCGGGATAAACGATCATGCTCTTCGCGCTAGCAGCGCCGCGCGTCTAGCGGAAGGCGCTCTTCGGTACGTGCGTGATCCGGCAGGCGAGGTCGGCCTCGCCCGAAGCGACGATCAGGTGATCGCCAGCATCGACTGCTCCGGTGGTGAAGACGATATCGCGCAGATACATAAGGTCCTCGATCGGCGCGGTGAGGTCCACATCGGCCTCGATCAGTGCGTGATGCTGCGTCGCGATCACGCGCCACGGCTGATGCTCGTCGAGCAGCGACCAATAGGTACGGTAGATACCGACACCATCGTTCGGCTCCACCCCGTGCCATAGCGTCAGCCAGCCGCGCTGTCCGGCGATCTTGGTCAGGATCGGCGGCGCGCCGCCGCCCATTCGCGCGGTTGATTTCGTCGCCGCATGCGGCCGGATGCCCGGCTCCATGCGTGGCCGCCAATGCAGTCCATCGGGTGACGAGGCGAGATTGATCGACGGGCCCGCGCGGTATTCGCTGTCGGGCGGATAGGCGAACCACAGCGCGCCGAGCGGTCGCGTCTGCGCCCAGTAATGCCCGTCAACCAAGCCGCCGAAGATCAGCATGTCCTTGTTCTGATGATCGAGCACCAGCCCCTCGCAGCGCCAGTCGAGCGCATTGTCCGACACGTAGAGCGTGGTGCCCTGCCGCTCCGGGCTGACGCTGCACACGGTCATCAGCCAGCGATCGCCGATCCGGCTGATCCGCGCGTCCTCGATGCCATAGCACTGGCTCGGATGCGACGGCGCGATCGCCTTGTCGTAGTGGAACGCGATCGGCTCGAGCCCATCGAGCGACAGCTCGACCGGCAGCAGCCAAGATAGCGAAGTCAGCGCGATCACCGGCCAGCCCCCGTCGTCGGGCACGCCGATCTGACGGAGATCGGCGATGTCGGTATCGTGCGTGGGCCATGCGTCGAGCAGATATCGGCCGTCATCCCAGCGGATCGCGCGGATATGCCCGTCGGCGATCGGCTGGCGCAGCGCCTCGGCGACGCGCACCATGAGCAGGATGTTGCCGTTCGCCAGCCGTGTCATCCCGGGGTTGAACGCGCCGAGTACATAGGTCTCCGCATCGATCCGGCCGGAGAGCGGCGAGCGCGACAAGTCGATATCGCGCGGGGTGATGACCAGCCGATCGGTCGCAAAAGCGCTCATGCGCCCGACAAGCGGCGGCAGCGCGAGAGGTTCCATTGCCTTAGCGCCGCAAGGATTGCCTCCATCGATCAGCGCGGTACATTCGCGTGCGAAATACATAAGGCAATCGAACATGCGTCATGCGATCACGCCGGCCGCTCTGTCGGTGCTGCTGCTCAGCGCCGCTTGCCATCGCGCGCCGCAACAAAGCGCGCCGACCGCGGCTGCCGCGACACAGATCGCCTGGCGCGAGGGCGACGTCGAGGATGCCTTCGCCGAAGCGCGCGAGACGAACAAGCCCGTGCTGCTCTATTGGGGCGCGAAGTGGTGTCCACCTTGCAACCTGATGAAGCAGACGCTGTTCAAGGACCCCGCATTCATCGCGCAGACGCGCAATTTTATCGCCGTGCACCTCGATGGCGACGCCAAGGGCGCGCAGGTCTGGGGCGAAAAGTTCGGCATAGCGGGCTATCCCACGGTTATCGTCCTGCGGCCGGACCGGTCAGAGGTGACACGACTGTCGGGTGGGGGAACCGTGGGAACGCTGGCGCAGGTGCTTCAGCTCGCGGCGACCCGCGCCTCGTCGACCGAGGATCTGCTGCGGCGAGCCGAGGTTCCGAGCAAGCTTTCGGCCGACGACTGGCGATTGCTGGCAAACTTCGACTGGATGAACGATCCCAAGCATGTGGACGATCAGGCGAAAGGCGCGGCGCTGGTCGCCAAGCTTGCCACCGCCGCGCCCGATCCGGCGATGGCGCGGCATTTTGCACTGACCGCGCTTTGGATGGGGGCCAGCGACACCGCCACCAAGCTGACGTCCGCGCAGCTCGCGCAGGTGCGCCGCGTTTTGCCGGGCGTGCTGGCAAGCTACGCGGAAACCAAGGCGAACCGGGAAGAGCTCGCCTATGGCGCGCCGGCTTGGATCATAGGGTTGCCCGATCCCGCCGAACGCAAATTGTTGGGCAACCATCTGATCGCGGCGATGGATCGGCTCGCGGGCGACGAGTCGATCCCGCTCGGCGATCGGTTGGATGCGGTCAACGCCGACATCGCGCTCGCCAAGGGGCCGGGTGGGAAGGGTAAGGTTCCACCGGGGGTACTTGCGAAAGTGCGCGAACGCGTGGCCATGGCGGATCGCGCGGCGACCGATCCGCAGATGCGGCAGGCGGTGATGCCTTCCGCGAGCCAGATGCTCGCCGACGCGGGGGACCCGGCGGCGGGCGAAGCGTTGTTGAAGAAGGAACTGCCGCACGCGATCGCCCCCTATTACTTTATGGTCGACCTCGCTTACCTCGCCGAGCAGCGCGACGACACAAAGGCCGCGATCGGCTGGCTGCGGCAGGCGGCGCAGAGCGCGGACGGGCCGGCGACGCGTATCCAATGGGCCGTGATGTACTCCACCGGCGCGATCCGGATGGCTCCTAACGACAAGGCGACGGTCGAGCAGGCGGCGGGGATGGTCATCGACGCGTTGGGCGCGAACACCGCGGGCTATGCGCAACGCACGCAAAAGCGCATGGGCGATTGGGCGAGGACGTTGCGTCGCTGGAGCGCGAAGCACGATGGCGGTGAAGTGTTCGCGCGACTGCGCACGCGGTTGGCGAAGACTTGCGCGGTCAACTCAGGATGTCAGGATGTGCTGAAGGCCTGACCTTCAATTCGCTGACGGCCGAGAGATAAGCTGGACCGCCGCGCGTCGACGATCGAGTTACGGTCGCCAGTCGAGAAAGCGCCGCAACAACCCCAGCCCATAATCCTGGCTCTTTTCCGGGTGGAACTGCACGCCGACGATCGTGTCCCTTGCCACCGCCGCGACGAGGCCGCCGCCGTGGTCGGTCATTGCCGCGATGCTGCGCGGGTCATTCGCGGCGAATGCGTAAGAGTGGAGGAAATAGGCCTCGCCCGGCTCGATCAAGCTGCCCGCCATGCTGTCGGCGCGCAAGTGCGGCATCGGCGCGACGTCGTTCCAGCCCATGTGCGGTATCTTGATCGCGGGGTCGGTTCGATCGACCAGGCGGACCTCGCCCGCGATCCAGTCGAGGCCCGGCGTCGTTCCATGCTCGACGCCTAGGGTGGCGAGCAGCTGCATGCCGACGCAGATGCCAAGGAACGGCGCGCCGCCGATCTCGACGCGCTCGGTCATGCTCTCGATCAGCTGCGGGATGGCGCGCAGTCCTTGCGCGCAGGCGCGGAACGAGCCGACGCCGGGCAGCACGATGCGATCGGCGGCGCGGACGACGTCCGCATCGGCGGTGATGCGTACACCCTCCGCCCCAGCGGCCCTCAGCGCGTTCGCCACCGAATGAAGGTTGCCTGCGCCGTAATCGATCAGCGCGATAACCTCAGCCATAAGGGACCTCAGCCACCGAGCATCCCCTTGGTCGAGGGGATCGCGCCAGCCTTGCGCGGGTCGAGCATCACCGCTGCACGCATCGCGCGCGCGAAACCCTTGTAGATCGCCTCGACGATGTGATGGTTGTTCTGCCCGTACAGCAGTTCGACATGCAGCGTGATGCCGGCGGCCTGTGCGATCGAGTGAAACCAATGTTCGAACAGTTCGGTGTCCATCTCGCCGAGCCGCGGCTGGCTGAACGCGGCATGCCAGACGAGGTACGGCCGGCCCGAAATGTCGAGCGCGACGCGCGCCAGCGTTTCGTCCATCGGCGAATAAGCGCTGCCGTAGCGACCGATGCCCGCCTTGTCGCCGAGCGCCTGAAGCAAGGCCTGCCCGATTGCGATCGCGCTGTCTTCGGTGGTGTGGTGCTGGTCGACGTGAAGGTCGCCCGTGATCCGGCAGTCGATGTCGATCAGCGAATGGCGCGCGAACTGCTCTATCATGTGGTCGAGGAAGCCGATCCCTGTCTCGACCCGGTATTGCCCGGTCCCGTCGAGATCGACTTCGACGGCGATGTCGGTTTCGCTGGTCCTACGGGCGATCCGGGCGTGACGCATGCGCGTGCCTATAGGCGGCGTGGCGGGCGAAGCAAATCGCACGAACAACGAGCCTCTTGAAACTATCGGCCTTGACCCGCGAATCCGACGCCGCCACGTACACCGCCATGACCGACATTACGCCCGACAGTCTGATCCCTTACGATGAAATCGTGCAGGAAGCCCTGCGCGCGGTGGTCGGCCGGGTGCTGGGCCAGGTCGAGGTGACCGACGGGACGCTGCCCGGCAATCATCATTTCTACATCACCTTCAAGACGGGTGCCGTCGGGGTTTCGATCCCCAAGCATCTGCGCGAACGCTTTCCCGACGAGATGACGATCGTCCTCCAGAATAAGTTCTGGGATCTGATCGTCACGGAAGATGGCTTTTCGGTCGGACTGACGTTCAACCAGATCCCCGCCAAGCTCGAGGTGCCGTTCGCCGCCATCACGGCCTTCGTCGATCCGGCGGTCGATTTCGGCTTGCAGTTCCAGGCGATCGCCAGCGAAGCCGACCCCGAGCCGCACGACGTTGCCGAGAACGATCCCGACGGGCAGGTGGGCGCGGAACGTGACGCGGCGGCTCGCGTTTCATCACCGGACGATGGCTCGAATGTCGTGACCGTCGACTTCGGGAAGAAGAAATAGGCCGCTCTTTCGCGAGCGGCGAAAGGGCGGACATGGCGTTACGCGATTGGTTCAGAAACAAAGGCACGGGTGCCGATGGGCACGCGCGCCGCTTGAAGGCTCGCACGGGCAAGGCGTTGTCGGACCCGATCACGCATGGGCCGAGCCCCAACCCGGCGACCAATCTAGTGCTTGCCGATGTGGCAATGCGCAGCGGCGGCGAGCTGCTTCGCATGGGCGTCGAGGCGGCGCTGCTCGGTCGACGCTATGGTGGGCGTAAGGCGCGCAAGGCTGCCGCCGGACGCACGTTGAAACAGACGATCGTCGGCGCGGCGCTTGGCCGCATCGCGACGCGTTCGGTTCCCGGCGCGCTGCTGGTCGGCGGCGGCATGCTGGCAAAGACACTCTACGATCGCACGCAGGATGGGCGCAAGGCGCGGGCCAAGGGCGAACAAGACATCGCGGAGCAGACCAAGAAAGGCGATTAGCCGTGCCTTCGGCACCGGCGGCGACCGCCGGTACTTGATTCGCCCGCCAGTCGCCGCCATCAGCGGCCATGGCCGATAGCGCGCGAACACCCAGGTCCGACACGCTCGCCAGGCGCGGATTGATGCTGATCCTGTCGTCCCCGTCAGGCACGGGCAAGACCACGATTTCGCGGCGTCTGCTCGCGCATGACGAGCGCATACGCCTATCGGTTTCGGCCACGACGCGGCCGATGCGGCCGGGCGAGGTCGAGGGCCACGATTACTTCTTCGTCGACGATGGCCGGTTCGGTCAGATGGTGGCGGACGGGGAACTTATGGAGTGGGCGCACGTCTTCGGCCATCGCTATGGTACGCCCAAGGCGCACATCAAGGCGGGCCTGCGCACGGGTCAGGACTTTCTGTTCGATATAGACTGGCAGGGCACGCAGCAGCTCTATCAGCGCGCGGAAACCGATGTGGTTCGCGTGTTCCTGTTGCCGCCGAGCATCGACGAGCTTCGCCGCCGGTTGATCGGGCGTGGCACCGACAGCGCGGGCGTCATCGCCGACCGCATGGCGCGCGCGCAGGCCGAGATCAGCCACTGGGATGGCTACGATTACGTGGTCGTCAACGACGATATCGACGAATGTTTTGCCAAGGTGGTCGGGATACTCGCCGCCGAACGCCTAAGCCGCGCGCGGCAGACCGGGCTGATCGGCTTCGTGCGCGAACTGATGCGTCCGCTTTGACGCGGGTTTACAGTCGCCTTGCCAGCATTTCGGCGACGGCGAGCCATTGAGGCGATGACAAGACTGTCTGGCGCGTGCCGTGGCCGGGGGGCAACAACGCGACTTTGCCATCGGCATGGCCGATCAGGCGGCCGAACACGAAGCGGCCGCCGGGACGGGGGGCCAGCACGTCGCGGTTGATGAAGGTTGCCCCGGCGTTCGGATCGACCGTGCGAAGCCATATCTGGTCGCCCGCGCGGTAATCCCCCGCGCTGGCTTCGACGCGCAGGACGATCGCCGCGCCTTCGCCGCCAAGCGCGGTGGGCAGGATGGCCTCGGCGGGCCTGGCCAAAGCTTCGGCGCCGGCCGCGGTCAATCGGGCGACGACCATCGGCCGCTCGATCTCTTCATGCGCAAGCAGCAGGCCCGGCTCCACTCCGAGCGCCGCCGCGATGCGGTTCATCCAGCCAAGCGACAAGGTGCGCATGCCGGTTTCCAGCCGGCCGATGGTCTGCGCCGTCGTCGGCGGCGTGCAGGCCGCCGCGACATCGGCCAGCGTCATCGCCTTCTGCCGCCGCACATCCCGAATACGATTGATCATCAGCTGATTCCTAACCCATATGGTTTTAGGCTTTCCTACATGCGGTTGTCTTTGGCAAGTCCCGTGCGTTAATCTTGATGGGGAAAGCCGATGCCGCGTATGCTGGTCGAACGTGAACTGAGCAGCGAAGGTCCGCTGGCGGAACCGATCGGGGACCGACCCAGCCGTCCGGCCGGGGCCGCGCGTCGGCGCGTGACCGTCAACCTCGCCGAATCGCCGCTGACCTGGCTTCACGCACGGGGCTTGCTCAGCGACGCGCAATATGCGGCGGGCGAGCGGCTGCGCGCGGACTGGGAACGCGCGCAGCTCGCGCCGTCGCTCACGATGCGCTGGGACCCGGTGCGTGTCGCGAGCGCCGACCGCGGTCTCGAGCCGGGCGAGCGTCAGATCGCCGCGAGAACGCGGTTCGATGCGGCGGTCGCGGCGGCGGGCCCCGGTCTGTCCGATATCCTGTGGCGCGTGGTCTGCGCGGGCGAGGGCCTCCCGGAGGCGGAGCGTGGTCTGGAATGGCCCGCGCGCAGCGGCAAGCTGGTGCTGAAGCTGGCGCTCGATCGTCTCAAGGTGTTTTACAAGCTGGCGTAGGTGCCGGCTCAACCCTCGACAAGCTCCGCAAGTCCCAGCCAACGTTCTTCCGCCGTGCCTTTGTCCTCGCGCGCTTTGGTGATCGCAGCCGTCAGCGCCGCGAACCGCGCCGGATCGCGCACGAACAGCGTGGGGTCGCCAAGCGCCGCCTCGTCGCGCGCGATCACGGCGTCGAGTTCCTCGATCCGCGCGGGCAGCACTTCGTAGTCGCGTTGATCCTTGTAGCTGAGCTTGATGCGTTTGGGTGGGGGTTGTGCGTTGGGCGGCCCACCCCTGGCCCCTCCCACAAGCGGGAGGGGGGAAAAATCGGCAGCATCCTCCTCCCGCTTGCGGGAGGGGCCAGGGGTGGGCCGGTGCTTCCGCTTCGCCTGCCAATCGGCGTACCCACCGGCGACGATATCGACCGAGCCCGAACCGTCGAGACCCAGCGTCACCGTCACCGTGCGGTCGAGAAAATCGCGGTCATGGCTGACGATCAGCACGGTGCCTTCGTAATCGGCGACGACCTCCTGCAGCAGGTCGAGCGTTTCGAGGTCGAGGTCGTTGGTCGGCTCGTCGAGCACCAGGATGTTCGACATCCGCGCGAATTCGCGCGCGAGCAGCAGGCGCGATCGTTCGCCGCCCGACAGTGTGCCGACCTTGGCATCGACGAGGCCGGGATCGAACAGGAAATCCTTGAGATAGCCCTGCACGTGCTTGCGCGACCCGCGCACGTCGACCCAATCGCCCCCTTCCGCGACGACATCGCGCAGTGTCTTGTCGGGCGATAGCAGGCTGCGTTGCTGGTCGATCACCGTGCCGACCAGCGTCTTCGCCTGCGTGACGCTGCCTTCGTCGGGTTCGATCTCGCCGGTCAGCAATTTCAGCAGTGTCGTCTTGCCCGCGCCGTTCGCGCCGACGATGCCGATGCGATCGCCGCGCTGGATGCGCAGTGAAAAGTCGCGGATGATCGGGCGTTCCTCGCCCGTGATGCCGAAGTGCTTGGTGACGTGATCGGCGACGATCACCGACCTGGTCTTGCTGTCGTCGGCGACGACCTTAAGCTTGGCGGCGCCGGCGGGATCGAGCATCGCGGCGCGTTGCTCGCGCATTTCCCACAGCTTCTCCAGCCGGCCCTGGTTGCGCTTGCGGCGTGCGGTGACGCCGCGTTCGAGCCAATGCGCTTCCAGCTTGAGCCGCGCATCGAGCCGCTCGGCGGCGCGCGCTTCCTCGGCATGGACCTGATCCTCCCACGCGTCGTACCCACCAAAGCCCACCTCCTTACGCCGCAGCGATCCGCGATCGAGCCACAGCGTCGCCCTGGTCAGCCGCGTGAGGAACGTGCGGTCGTGACTGATAACCACGAACGCGCCAGTGAAGCGCAACAGCCAGCTTTCCAGCCAATCGATCGCCGCGAGGTCGAGATGGTTGGTCGGCTCGTCGAGCAACAGCAGGTCGGGCTCCGCCGCGAGCGCGCGGGCGAGCGCGGCGCGGCGACGCTCGCCGCCGGACGCGCTTTGCGCCGATCGGGTCAGGTCGATGCCGAGCTGGCCTGCCACCGCCTCCACCTCATGGCGCGGCGGCGCGTATTCGCCCGACAGCGCGAAATCCATCAGCGTGTCGTAGCCGGTGAAAAACGGATCCTGTTCGAGCAGGACGATCTTCGTCCCCGGTTGAACCGAGCGCTTTCCCCGGTCCGCCTCGATCTGCCCGGCGATCAGCCGTAGCAGCGTGGTCTTGCCCGCGCCGTTGCGGCCGATCAGCGCGAGCCGATCGCGCGGGGCGATGTTGAGATCGAGGCCCTGGAACAGCCAGCCCGTGCCCTGGATCAGGCCGAGCCCTTCCCAGCTCAGGATCGGTGCCGTGGCCATCGCTCGGGCTCTAGCGACCGACCATGCGGATTGGCAACCGCGACGGCCCGACGCGCCTATTCACCCGACGCGCCTATTCAGTTGCTATTCAATGCGCCGCCATTAGGCGCCTTGCGATGAAGCGATGGATGACATCGGCGGCGCTGCTGCTCGCGACCGTTGCAACGCCGATCCCCGTCGCCGCCGATCAGGGCGGCGAGCAGGCGCCGATGCGGCGCGCGACGCAGGGCGGCAGCGTCCGCTCGCTGCGCGAGATCGAGCGCGATGTGCTGCCGACGATGCCGGGGTCGCAATATCTGGGGCCCGAATACGATCCGGCGGCGATGGCGTATCGGCTGAAGTTCATCCGCGATGGCCATGTACTATACGTCGATGTCGACGCGAGGACTGGTCGGGTGATCGGCAAGAGCAGATAAGGGCGCTCGCTTGACCGTCTGGTTGACGCTTCGGTCCTTTGCCCGCATGGCTGCGCATGACCGCAACGGAGGCAGTCGATGCGCATCCTGATCGTCGAGGACGAGCCGACGCTGGGCCGCCAGCTCAAGTCGACACTCGAGCAAACCGGCTATGCGGTCGACCTCGCCACCGATGGCGAGGACGGGCATTTTCTCGGCAGCACGGAAGAATATGATGCGGTGATCCTCGATCTCGGCTTGCCCGAAATCGATGGACTGACCGTGCTTGGCATGTGGCGCAAGGAAGGACGCAAGTTCCCGGTGCTGGTGCTGACCGCGCGCGATAGCTGGTCCGACAAGGTCGCGGGCCTCGACGCAGGCGCCGACGATTATCTCGCCAAGCCGTTCCAGACCGAAGAACTGATCGCCCGGCTGCGTGCGCTGATCCGCCGCGCGTCGGGCAATACCTCGTCCGAACTGATCGCAGGCGACGTGCGGCTCGATACGCGTTCGGGCCGGGTGACGCGCGATGGCGAGCCGGTCAAGCTGACCGCGCAGGAATACAAGCTGCTGTCGTACCTGCTGCACCATAAGGGCAAGGTCGTCAGTCGCACCGAGCTGATCGAGCATATCTACGACCAGGACTTCGATCGTGATTCGAACACGATCGAGGTGTTTGTGACGCGTATCCGCAAGAAGCTGGGCGCCGACGTCATCACGACCATCCGCGGCCTTGGCTACAGCCTCGACGATCCCGCCGAAGCCGCGCGGGGGTGAGGAGGGCGCCTTGTCCTTCTTCCGTCCATGCTGAGCTTGTCGAAGCACCGTCCATTTCTTCGGACCATAGGCTTCGCGGCCGAGGCAAGTACGGTCCTTCGACAAGCTCAGGACGGACGGCGTGGGGGATAAGCCAGGGCGCGAACTCGCCAGCCTCGACGTGATGTCCGGCGAACCTGCGTCAGCCGCCCCACCCCCGCCTCGCCGACCCGAACATACCGGCTCGCTCGCGCGGCGGATGCTGGTCATCGCCGCGATCTGGATCACCGCGTTGCTCGTCATCGGCGGTCTCGCGCTTGACCGGACGTTGACCGGTCAGGTGACGCGCAACTTCGACGATCAGCTTGGCTACATGCTGACCGGGATGGTCGGCTCGGCCGAGATCGGGGAGGACGGCGAGGTGTTCTTCAATCGGCCGCTTGGTGACCAGCGCTTCCTCGAGCCGAACAGCGGGCTCTATTGGCAAATCAGCGGCAAAGGACACGAGACATTTCCATCGCGTTCGCTTTGGGACCGTTCGATCAAGGTCCGCTTCGATCATTTCGATGCCCAGCCCCACGTCTACGACAGTTCCGAATTCGACGGCCAGCCGATGCGCATCATGGAGCGGTCGATCGTCCTGCCGGGAAGCAAGACCGTATGGTGGTTTACCGTCGCCGCCAGCCGTCAGGAGCTCGACAGTCAAATCAGCAGTATCCGCGCCATCCTGGGCTATGGGTTCCTCGTGCTCGGGCTTGGCCTGTTCGCGATGGTCGGGTTGCAGACCTGGGCCGGCCTGTCGCCGCTGCGGCGCATCCGCCTTGCCATCCAGAAGATGCGCTCCGCCGGCGCCAATCGGGTGAGCGAGCCGCTGCCGCTGGAGGTCCAGCCGCTGGTGCAGGAAATCAACGCGTTGCTCGCGCATACCGAACGTCAGGCGGAGGAGGCGCGTACGCACGCGGGCAATCTCGCGCATGCGCTGAAGACGCCGCTCACCGTGGTGATGAACGCCGCGACAGCCAAGGCCCCCGATCTGTCCGACACCGTGATCCGAGAGGCGGCGGTCATGCGCCGACAGGTCGATCATCACCTGGCGCGGGCACGCGCGGTCGGCCGGCGCGCGGTCGGCCATTCGCGTGTCGAGGTCTGGGCGAGCCTCGATGCGGTCGTGCGCGCGGTAACCCGCCTGTACAGCGGCACGCGCTTCGACATGGACGGCGACCGCGCCGCCGCGGTCGGTATCGAGCGCCAGGACCTAGATGAAATCCTCGGCAACCTGATCGAGAACGCGGCGAAATATGGCGGCGGCAGCGTGTTCGTCACGGTCGACCCGGTAAGTGATCCGCGCTTGTGCGAGATCTGGGTCGAGGACGATGGTCTCGGTATCCCCGAAGACGAGCGCGCGCGCATCTTCGATCGGGGCGCCCGGCTCGACACGGGCAAGCCGGGCACCGGTCTGGGCCTAGCCATCGTGCGCGACGTCGCGGAAATCTATGGCGGCGATGTCGAACTGGGCGAAAGCGAGGACCTTGGCGGACTATTGGTCAAACTGAGGTTGCCGCGCGCGGGATGACGTCGGTTCCCTGGAAAGCCGCGCCGCGGCGTCAATCCTCGATCTTCTCGCGCTCCTTGTCTGCCCAGGTCTTGCCTTCCTCGCCGCCCCACAACAGCCATGCGATGTAGCCGGCGGACGGATCGCTGTCGTCGCCCCAATCCTTCGCTTTCGCGTCCTTGTCGACCGTATGGCGCGCGAAATAGCTGTGCATCGCCTTCACGTCCTGATCCGACATCGGGCCGCCATCGACGATCTGCTTCGCGCGTTTGACGCCCACATCGGTGCCGCCGCGATTGAACTTCTCGCGCAGATCGAGGCCCTTCTTCGCGTTCGTGGCCATCGCTTTGGTCGGCTTGTGTTCGCTCGCCATGATCGCTCCTGAATAGATCACGAGGGCAACATGCGAGCGGCCGCGCCGTTCCAGTGACGAGCGCTCAGCCCAACGAACGGGCGTGTTCGTGATGGCGGATGACCTCGTCGATGACGAAGCGAATGAACTTTTCACCGAAGTCGGGATCGAGCTGCGCCTCCTGCGCCAGCGCACGCAGACGAGCGATCTGGCGCTGCTCACGGGCAGGATCGGAAGCGGGCAGGCTCGATGCCGCCTTGTAGGCCCCTACCGCCTTGGTGATGCGGAACCGCTCGGCGAGCATGTGGATCAGCGCTGCGTCGATATTGTCGATGCTCGCGCGATAACCGCTTAGCACTGAATCTGGGTGAACGGCGTCGGGCGCTGGAACAGCGTGCTCAGTCATTGCGTTGGGGTAGCATGCGATTTCGCACAAATCCAAGGCACAGCGACTCAGGCCAAATGCGCTTGCCATTGACGATCCCCGCCGTGCATGGGCAGTGCCGATGAGCGCTGACGTCGTTTCGCTTCGCCCGCGAGAGGCGCCGCCGTCACTGACGCCGATGCTGACACTGACGGCGGCGGGCATGAACAACGTCAACGCGGTGATTCTCGACCGAATGCAGAGCGAAATCCCGTTGATTCCGGCGCTGGCCGGACATCTGATCTCTGGGGGCGGCAAGCGTCTGCGGCCGATGCTGACGATCGCGGGTGCCGAGTTGTGCGGCTATCATGGCACGCGCCAGTTCAAGCTCGCCGCCGCGGTCGAATTCATCCACGCCGCCACGCTGTTACACGATGATGTCGTCGACGGGTCCGACCTGCGGCGAGGCAAGCAGACGGCCAACATCGTGTTCGGCAATCCTGCGACGGTGCTGGTCGGCGATTTCCTGTTCAGCCGCGCGTTCGAGCTGATGGTTGAGGACGGCAGCCTCAAGGTGCTGAAAATTCTCAGCCACGCGTCTGCGGTGATCGCCGAGGGCGAAGTCGATCAACTGACCGCGCAACGGCAGATCGAGACCAGCGAGGACCGGTACTTGTCGATCATCGGCGCGAAGACCGCCGCGCTGTTTGCCGCCGCCACCCGCATCGCCGCGGTGGTCGGCGAACGCAATGCAGCGGAGGAACGCGCGCTTGAAGACTATGGCCGCAATTTGGGGATCGCGTTCCAGCTCGTCGACGACGCGATCGATTACGAATCGCATGCGGCCGAAATGGGCAAGGGCAGGGGCGACGACTTTCGCGAGGGAAAGATGACGCTTCCCGCGATCCTGGCTTATGCTCGGGGGAACGCGGACGAGCGGCGTTTCTGGCGGGATGCGATCGCCGGATTTCGTGCTGATGATGACGATCTAGCCCACGCGGTCTCGCTGATCGAGCGCCATGCCGCGATCGCCGCCACGCGTGATCGAGCGCGTTATTTCGCGCAACGTGCGATCGATGCGATCGCAGGTTTCCCGGCAAGCGCGGCGCACGAAGCGATGGTGGAAGCCACGTCTTTTGCGGTTTCGCGTCGCTATTGAGCGCGTGAGCGATAGGCCGAACGGGGCGTTCCCGTGATCCAGGAACGCCGCCGGCCAGCCTGCGCGGCTATTGTTCTTCAGCCTCCTCTTCGTCGTCGACGGCAAGCTCTTCCTCTTCATCGGCGTCGAGCGCTTCCTCGATCGCCTCGGTCATGAGATCGAGCTGATCGAAGTCGACGGTAAAATCGGTCGTTTCGCCGTTGCTGTCCTCGATCGTCAGCAGATAGTCTTCGCCACTGCGCTTGATGCCGAACTGTGCCAGGGTCTTGGCCATGATTGTTCTCCAAACCGTCCGGCCGGCGGGCCGGTCCGATGGCAAACCCAGGTGCCGACGGATGGTTGCCGTTTTTCGATGATCCGCGCGGCAAATCCATGATCTTGCCCGATGCGCCGCCCGATGCGCCGATCGCAGCGGTGTTGCCCGAACTGCTGGTGGCTTTGCGCGATGCCGGCGCGGCGGTGCTCGTCGCGCCGCCTGGTGCGGGCAAGACCACGGGCGTACCGCCCGCATTGCTTGCCGAGCCGTGGTGCACGGGCACGATCGTCGTGCTCAGCCCGAGGCGCGTCGCGGCGCGCGCCGCCGCCGAGCGAATCGCCGATATGCTCGGCGAGCGGGTGGGCGAAACCATCGGCTATCTGACCCGGCTCGACAGCCGCCGATCGGCGTCGACCCGCGTGCTCGTGATGACCGAGGCGATCTTCGTCGCGTCGATCCTTGACGATCCCGACCTCGCGGGCGTGTCCGCCGTGCTGTTCGACGAGGCGCATGAGCGGCGGCTCGATGCGGACCTTGGTCTGGCGCTGGCGATCGAGAGCCGCGAGGTGCTTCGTCCCGATCTGCGGTTACTCACGATGTCGGCGACGATCGATGGCGCGCGCTTCGCGTCGTTGCTCGGGTCGGATCACCAGCCGGTGCCGGTGATCGCCAGCGAGGGCCGCGCGCATCCGCTGGCAATACGCTGGCTTGGCGCTCGACCCGATCTGCGGCTTGATGAAGCGATGGCGCTGGCGATCGGCGTCGCCTGGCGCGAGCAGGAGGGGGACATCCTCGCGTTCCTGCCCGGCGTCGGCGAGATCGAGCGGCTGCGCGATCGGCTCGCGAACAGTTTGCCTCAAGCGCTGGTGCTGCCGCTGCATGGTCAGTGCGATCCCGCAGCGCAGCGCAGCGCGATCCGCCGCGATCCGCAGGCGCGCCGCCGCATCGTGCTGGCAACCGCGATCGCCGAGACATCGCTGACGCTCGATGGCGTGTCGGTCGTGGTCGACGCCGGGCTATCGCGTCGCGCCGAATTCGATCGGGCGACGGGCGTCACGCGCCTCGTCACGCACCGCGCGAGCCAGGCCGCGTCGGCGCAGCGGGCGGGGCGCGCCGCGCGGCAGGGCCCTGGCGTCGCCTACCGCCTGTGGGAGGAAGCGGCGCACGCGGGCCGGGCGGCGTACGATCCGCCCGAGATGCTGTCCGCCGATCTCGCTCCGCTGGTGCTGGTGCTCGCGCGGTGTGGCGCGACCGATCCGGCGGCGCTGCGGTGGCTCGACCCGCCGCCGGCACCGTCACTCGGCGCGGCGCGCGCGCGGTTGGCGGCGCTTGGTGCGGTCGATCCGCAAGGGCGGATCACGCCGCAAGGGGCGGCAATGGCCTCGCTGCCGCTTGAGCCGCCTCTGGCGTACATGCTGCTCTTCGCTGCGCGCTACGGCGTCGAGGAGGAGGCTGCGCGGCTCGCGCTGCTGCTTCAGGAACGTGGCCTCGGCGGACGCGGCGAGGACCTTGCCGATCGTGCCGATCGCTTGGCGCGCGATCGGTCCGCGCGCGCGGACGGCTCACGCAAGCTGGCGGCGCGTTGGGCCCGGCTCGCGCGCGGCCTCCAAGCGCCCTTGGGTGGCGGTGAGCCAGCGGATACCCCGCCGCCGCCCGCGGTTCTGCTTGCCGAGGCGTTCCCCGACAATGTCGCACGGCGGCGCGCCGCGTCGCACGAGGATTGGCTGACAGCCGGCGGACGCGGGCTGCGGCTCGACCAGGCCTCGCCGCTTGTCGGCGCGGAGTTCCTCGCGGTCGGCGAGGCACAGGGCGACGCGAAGGGCGCGCGGATCACGGCGGCGCTCGCGCTGACCGCCGCCGATGTGGATCGCTGGCTCTCGACGCGGATCGAGCGGACGGCGACGCTCCGCTGGCGGGCCGACGAGGCGCGCGTCGAGGCGTTGGTCGAGCGCCGACTGGGCGCGTTGGTGCTCGCGCGCGGACCCGATCCCGAGCCGGACGCCGCCGCGATCGCCGCGTTCCTGAGCGATCGCGTGCGCGATGGTGGCCTGGCGCTTTTGCCATTGTCGCAAGAAAGCCTCGCCCTGCTGCGTCGCGCGCGTTTCGCGGGGATCGCGGCGTTGTCCGAAGCGATGCTGCTTGCCGAGCTCGACCAGTGGCTTGCCCCGTCGCTGCGGCGGCGGTTGGCCGACATCGACGCAGTGGCGCTGCACGAGGCTTTGCGCGCGCGTCTCGCTCATGCCGATCGGACGCTGATCGAACGGCTCGCCCCGCCCTCTTTCGTTACTCCGGCGGGAACGCGGCATGCGATCGATTACGCGGACGAGGGCGGGCCGTCGGTCGAGGTGCGCGTGCAAGCGCTGTTCGGGCTCGATCGCCATCCGACCTTCGGCGATCCGCCCGCCCCGTTGCTTCTGAGGCTGACGAGCCCCGCCGGGCGTCCGATCCAGGTAACGCGCGATCTGCCGGGTTTCTGGCGCGGAAGCTGGACCGATGTGCGGCGGGATATGAAGGGACGCTATCCGCGCCATCGCTGGCCCGACGAGCCATGGACCGAAGAGGCGAGCCTCAGGACGCGAAACGCGCTGGCGTCGCAACGCGGTTCTTGAACGCGCTGCGGTTTTCCTGACATAGGATGCGCATGACCGCTCGCATCTATCAGCGCCCCAAAAGCGCCATGCAATCCGGCAAGGCACGCGTCGACGCGTGGATGCTGGAATTCGTTCCCGCCGAGGCCAAGCTGCCCGATCCGCTAATGGGTTGGGCGGGAAGCGGCGACATGCAGCAACAAGTCCAGCTTTCGTTTCCCGACGAAGCGGCGGCGGTCGCCTATGCGACGCGTTACGGGATCGAGGCGCGCGTGTTGCCGACCCCGGCCAAACGCTTGAAGCTGCAGGCCTATGCTGACAATTTCCGATAAGCGTGTTGCGCGGTAAGCGCGCCGGCAAAGGAGAGGTGTGATGCAGGGAATGGGCGAAACCGCCGGTGAGGACTGTCCGTTCGAATTCAATTTCGATCCAGACAGCTTCAAGCCGGGCGATACCGTCAGCTATCGCGTGACCGGCAGCCTCGACGGGTTTCCCTTCGTCGGCACGTTGATCGAGGTGCATGACGACCATGTGATCATCGCCGGCGATCCCAACGATCCCGAAGCGCGGTATCGTGGCACGCGTGAAAGCCGTCCGGTGGTGGATTTCGCCGAGGTCTGACGATCGAGGGCTTGTCGGTCATCGCGCCCGTCGATCCGATGCAGGGCGATAGCTCCAGCGACGGATGCGTGAGTGGCGACGGGGCTTGCCGCGCGTTGCTTGTGCGGACAAAGCGGGCGTTGCGATTTAGCAGGAGTCCGCGCCCCATGCCGTTCAAGACCCGCGTCACCGAGATGCTCGGGATCGAGCATCCGATCGTCCAGGGCGGGATGCAGGGCGTGGGCTATGCCGAGCTGGCGAGCGCGGTGTCGAACGCCGGCGGACTCGGCACGCTGACCGCGCTGACGCAGCCCAGCCCGCATGCGCTAAGCGCCGAGATCGAGCGCTGCCGGTCGATGACCGACAAGCCGTTCGCGGTCAACATCACGGTCTTTCCGACACTCCTGCCGCCCGATTACAAAGGCTATGCTCAGGCAGCGATCGACGCGCGCGTCGAGATCATCGAGACCGCGGGCACGCAGGAGGTGCGCGAAATCTGGGACATGGTGAAGCCGCACGGGATCAAGGTGCTGCACAAATGCACCGCCGTGCGCCATGCGCTGTCGGCCGAGCGCCATGGCTGCGACATCATCTCGATCGACGGGTTCGAGTGCGCCGGCCATCCGGGAGAGGACGATATCCCGGGCCTGATCCTGATCCCGGCCGCAGCCGACAAGGTCAAGATTCCGATGGTGGCGAGCGGCGGGTTCGGCGATGGACGCGGGCTCCTGGCGGCGTTGGCGCTGGGAGCGGAAGGCGTCAACATGGGCACGCGGTTCTGCGCCACGCAGGAAGCGCCGATCCACGCCAACGTGAAGGCCAAGTACGTCGAGAACGACGAGCGCGGCACCAACCTCATCTTCCGCAAGTTCAAGAACACCGCGCGCGTCGGCAAGAACTCGGTGTCGGACAAGGTCGTGGAGATCAGCGCGCGGCCCGACGCGGTGTTCGAGGACATCCGGCCCTACGTCGCGGGGGCGGTCGGTCGCGAGCTGCTGCAGACCGGCGATCTTGACAAGGGCATCTTCTGGGCCGGCATGGTGCAGGGGCTGATCCACGACGTGCCGACCGTGCAGGAGCTGATGGACCGCATCATCGGCGAGGCCGAAGGCATCGTGAACGATCGCCTCGCGGCGATGCTGCGATGACCTATGCCAGCATCACTTATGCGCTGGCCGATGGTGTCGCGCGCATCGCGCTTAACGATCCGGCGACGATGAACGCGGTGACCGAGGCGATGGGGCACGAGCTCGTCGACGCGTTCGACCGCGCCGCGCGGGAATCGCGCGCGGTGCTCGTGACGGGCGAGGGAAGGGGGTTCTGCTCGGGTGCCAACCTCGCTGAGGCGTCCGCTTTGCTCGACGACCCGATGCGCGATTTCGGCGGCCAGCTCGACCGGGCGTTCAATCCGGTGCTGCTCGCGATCAAGCGCATGGACCAGCCGGTGGTCACCGCGATCAGGGGACCGGCGGCGGGCTTCGGCGCGGGTCTCGCGGCGGCGGGCGATATCGTACTGATGAGCGATACCGGCTATTTCTTCCTCGCCTTCCGCCATGTCGGCCTGGTGCCCGATGGCGGCGCATCGTACCTGCTCAGTCGCGCGATCGGCCGCGTGCGGGCGATGCAGGTCATGCTGCTGGGGGAGAAGCTGCCCGCCGCCAAGGCGCTCGAATGGGGCCTCGCGACGAAAGTCGTGCCCGACGCCGAGCTCGACGACACGGCGATGGCGATGGCGCGCGAACTGGCGGCGGGACCCAAGTCGCTGGGCATCATCAAGCGCATGGCGTGGGACGCGCTCGACGCCAGCTTCGAGACGGCGTTGGCGGCGGAACGTGCCGGTCAGCGCGAGGCGGGGCGGACCGAAGACTTCATCGAGGGCATCACGAGCTTCGGCGAGAAGCGCAAGGCGGTGTTCAAGGGGCGGTGAAGGTCAACAATGCTCTGGCGAACGGCATCCACTCCCCTCCCGCCTGCGGGAGGGACCGGGGGTGGGTTCTTCTTCGTGAGCGAGTACAGGCCCACCCCCCAACCCCTCCCGCGTGCGGGAGGGGAGCAGGCAGGCACACGTCATCGCCCGCAGGCGAGCGCGGGGTTACGCCGGGAGAAGTCGCGCGGATACGGCGGTGGGGCCGGC
>CAXSZV010000021.1:0-36600 GCA_964242815.1 uncultured Novosphingobium sp. | reverse complement strand
CGATGCGTTCGAGACGATCGTATGATCGGCGGTCAGCTTGTCGTGGTTGACGCCGTAGACCACGGTCAGATCGACGTTCTTGCCGGGCGCGGAGATCAGCACCTTCTTGGCGCCCGCGTCGATATGCTTCTGCGCGCTCGCACGGTCGGTGAAGAAGCCCGTGCATTCCAGCGCGATGACGACGCCGTTGGCCGCGTGCGGCAGCTTCGCCGGATCGCGCTCGGCCGTCACCTGGATCCGCGTGCCGTTGATGATCAGATCGTTGCCATCGACCTCGACCGTACCGACGAACGGACCGTGGATCGAATCGCGCTTGAACAGCAGCGCATTGGATTTCGCATCGGCCAGATCGTTGATCGAAACCAGCTCGAGCCCGCAATCGGGCCGCTCGAGGATGGCGCGCGCGACATTGCGTCCGATACGTCCGAAACCGTTGATCGCAACCTTGGTCGCCATAAGAAGAGCTCCTGTCAAATGCCCAGCCTGGTGACATTTCACCCGGCTCAACAACCTAAGCGATTGCAGCGGACGCGGCGGACGGCGAATCGCCAATCCCTGTAGGGCCGATCCCTTTAGGGACGAGCGCTTAGGCGTCAAGCACGCCCCCTGTCCCAAACACGACGCCAGTCAACCGCGCAATTGCGGCTGTGCACAAGCTTCGCGCGGCAAGCGCTTGCAAAATCATTGATCGTGGCTAGCCCGCTGCCATGGACGAAACGGCCATCGCCGCCTGTGATCGGATCGACGCGGCACTGACGCGGCTACAGACGGCGTTGGCGGCGGGGCCGGATCGCGATCTCTCGCGGCGGCACGAGCTGCTGCGCGAGGCGGCTGCCAGTTCGCTGCTGACGATCGACGCGCTGATCGCCGCGCACGAGGCAACCGATCGGGCACCGGACCGGACATGAGCGACGACAGGGCATGAGCAACGTCAGCTTCTCGATCGGCGGGCGGCGTTTCACCGTCGCGTGCGCCGCTGGCGAGGAAGCGCATATCGCAGAACTCGGCCGGGCGGTCGATTCGCGCGTCGCCGCGCTCGGCGGCCCCGGCGGGCAGGGTGAAACCCGGATGCTGCTGTTCGCCGCGCTGACGCTGGCCGACGAACTTCACGAACAGCACAAGCAGGCTGACGAGCGCTTGCAGACTGTGCCCGCTCATAGGGAACTGGCCGCGCGCCTCACCAGGATCGCCGAGGCGCTTGAAAATATGGCGGGTCGGCTTGAGGCCGAGGCACGCGACGACTAGATACAGCGATGACGGACCTGCCCGGCACGAGCTTCGAACATCCCTGAGGCTATAAGCAATCCTTGGAGGCTGTCCCTGGTCAGACCCTGGTCTGGCACACATGGTCCCCACCTGACGTGAACGCGTCAGAGGATTTCACGCAAACGACCCATGGTGGGCCCGTCACTTGCCTCCCGGACGCGAGATCAGATGGACGATAAGCGCGCGATGCGAACCCGGATGCGGACGCTGCGCCGATCGCATGAGGCGGGGCTCGCCGACGCGACGCGGGCGCTGCTGTTCCTCCGTCCGCCCGCGCGGATCGCCGAACTCGTTCCCGAGGGCAGCGTGGTCGGCATCTATCACGCGGTCCCGCCCGAAGCGCCGACCAGCGCCTACATACGGTGGTTCCACGAACATGGCCGACGGATCGCGCTCCCCTGGTTCGCCGATCGCACGGCAACGATGGAGTTTCACGAATGGCGCGACCCGTGGGACGACGACCTGCTTGAACCGGGCCCGTTCGGCGCGCTGCAACCGCTTGCCGATGCCGCGCCGCCCGAACCCGGGTTGCCCGGACCAGCGCCGATCGAACCCGCGCTGGCGATCGTACCGCTGATCGCGTTTACCGCCCAGGGCCATCGGCTTGGCCAGGGTGGCGGGCACTACGATCGCTGGCGCGCGACGCATCCGCTGATTCCGGCGATCGGCCTCGCATGGGATTGCCAATTGGTCGATCAGCTACCGATCGAGCCGCACGATTTCCGGCTCGACGCCGTCGTCACCCCGACCCGGTTCTATGAAGGATAGCGCCATGCCCAAGGAAATGCGGACCGAACCAACCTGGCGGATCCCGATCGGCATCCTGCTGCTGCTCGTCGCGCTGGCGTTCTATGGCATCGCGGTCGCGCGCTTCGTCGCGCCGCTGATGAACGGCTGGCCGACGTTGCTGCAAACGCCCGTTTACTTGTTCCTCGGCGTAATCTGGGTCGCGCCACTGCGGCGGTTCCTGATCTGGATGGAAACCGGCCGGTTCGGCTGACCCGCTCGCGACCAGAGCCCGCGCGGACGCTGCGCGAAGACCCCGGGGATGGCGCGAGTGACGGGACTTGAACCCGCGACCTCCGGCGTGACAGGCCGGCGCTCTAACCAACTGAGCTACACCCGCAAAGCCCGTGCGAACGCGCACCCCTTGTGGGAGCCGCGCCCCTAAGGCAGCGCCCCCACCCTGTCAACGGCGGCTGTCCATGCCGCGCGGCGCTATCGAACCAGCAGCAGCGCCGGCGTTTCCAGCAGGCCGCGGACCGCCTGAACGAAGCTCGCCGCATCCCATCCATCGACCACGCGATGATCACAGCTGATCGACAGGTTCATCAGCTTGCGCTTCGCCAGTCGCTCGCCGCCCAAGCCGTCGGAAACGAACATCGGCCGTTCGACGATACGGTTGGGGCCGATGATCGCGACTTCGGGCCGATTGATCACCGGTGTCGTCGCGATCCCGCCGAGCGCGCCGAGCGAGGTCACGGTCAGCGTCGAGCCCGACAGGTCGGCCGAAGTCGCGCCGCCATCGCGCGCGGCGGCGGCGAGCCGCGCGATCTCGCTTGCCAGCTGCCATAGGTTCCGGTCCTGCGCATCGCGGATCACCGGCACCATCAGCCCGGCAGGCGTCTGCGTGGCGATCCCCAGATGCACCGCGCCATGCCGGGTGACGACGCCCGACTCGTCGTCATAGCGCGCATTGATCATCGGAAAGTCCGGCAACGCGCGACAGATCGCGGTGATCAACAGCGGCAGCAGCGTCAGGCGCGGACGCCCCTCGGCGGGATGCGCATTGAGCTGCGCACGCGCTTCTTCCAGCGCGGTGACATCGCACTCCTCGACATAGGAGAAATGCGGGATCGCGCGCTTGGACGCCGACATCGCGTCGGCGATGCGACGCCTCAGGCCGATCACGCGCACCTGTTCGTCGGCGTGGCGCCGGCCGGCGGACGCGAAGCCGGGGCTGTAGGCAAGGAAGGCGTCGAGGTCGGCATGACGCACGCGGCCGTCCTCCGAGGGACGCACATCGGCCAGATTCACGCCAAGGTCGCGGGCGCGGGCGCGCACCGCCGGGCTGGCGAGCACTTTTGCCGCGCTCGCCGTGCCGGCCGGCTCGGTCGGGGATTTCTCGCGATTCTCAAGCGACGAACGCCCACTTCCCGCCCATGCTGAGCGTGTCGAAGCACCTTCGTTGTTCTTTGCACCATGTGCCTGGGTCGATAGAAAGGACAGTCCTTCGACACGCTCAGGACGGTCGGGTCTGGTATGAGGTGCGTCGGGTGGGGATGATCGAGATGCCTCGCCGGTAGCTGATGCTTCCGCCGCCAACGCCCGGTCGGCATCGCCGGCGTCCGGATTTTCCGCTTCGATCCGCTCTTCGACCGCGTCGGCCGCGCCTTCCACTTCGATCACGACCAGCGCCGAGCCGATCGCCACGGTGTCGCCGACCTCGCCGGCGACCTCGACCACCGTGCCCGCGACCGGGCTTTCCATCTCGACCGTCGCCTTATCGGTCATCATGTCCGCCAGCCGCCCGTCCTCGGCAACGGTATCGCCGACCGCGACGTGCCAGGCGACGATCTCCGCCTCGGCGATGCCCTCGCCGATATCGGGTAGCCTGAATGTGAAACGCGTCATTGGATCACCCCAGCAACCGGTCGATCGCCTCGCCGATGCGGACGGGGCCAGGAAAATAGGCCCATTCGAGGCTGTGCGGATACGGCGTATCGAAGCCGGTGACGCGCTCGATCGGGGCTTCGAGATGGTAGAAGCATCGTTCCTGGACCAACGCGGCAAGTTCGGCGCCGAAACCGGACGTACGCGTCGCCTCGTGTATCACCAGGCAACGCCCCGTTTTCCGCACAGACTTCTCCACAGCCTCGATGTCGAGCGGCACCAGCGTACGCAGGTCGATCAGTTCGGCGTCTACCCCCTTTTCGGCGAGCACCGCGCGCGCGACGTGGATCATCGTGCCATAGGCGAGCACGGTCATCGCCTCGCCCTCGCGCACGATCCGGGCCTTGCCGAGCGGGACGCGGTAGTAGCCCTCCGGCACCTCGCTTTCGGGATGCTTGTTCCAGGGCGTCACCGGCTTGTCGTAATACCCGTCGAACGGGCCATTGTAGATACGCTTGGGTTCGAAGAAGATTACTGGATCGTTGTCCTCGATCGCGGCGATCAGCAGCCCCTTGGCGTCGTACGGCGTCGAGGGGATGACCGTCTTCAGCCCCGATACGTGCGTGAACAGCGCTTCGGGGCTCTGGCTGTGCGTCTGGCCTCCGAAGATGCCGCCCCCGAACGGCGAGCGCACCGTCATCGGCGCGATGAACTCGCCCGCTGACCGGTAGCGCAGCCGCGCCGCCTCGCTCACCAGCTGGTCGAGCCCCGGATAGATGTAGTCGGCAAACTGGATCTCCGGGACGGGCCGCAGGCCATAAGCGCCCATGCCGACCGCGACGCCGATGATGCCCGATTCGCTGATCGGCGTATCGAACACCCGCGTCTTGCCATGCTTTTTCTGTAATCCGGCGGTCGCGCGGAAAACCCCGCCGAAATAACCGACGTCCTCACCCATCACCACGACATCGGGATCGCGCGTGAGCATGACGTCGAGCGCTTCGTTGATCGCCTCGATCATGTTGATCCTGCGGATCGGCGCTGCGCCTTCGACCAACTTGGGCTGAACGGCGGCGGACGTGGACGTCACCTCATTTCCCTCCCACCTTGGGGGTGAGGGACCGCGCCGCTCATTCCTTCCACTCCGGCCATTTGATCCGCCGCTCGCGGATCGCCTGATCGGCTTGTTCCTCCAGATGCCAAGGCAGTTCCTCGTACACGTCCTCGAACATGGTATGAAACGGATGGTGCAGGCCGTGCCCCAGGATGCCGTTCGCCTCGGCCTGCTTCGTCGCGGCGCGGACTTGCTCCATCAACTCGCTATCCATCGCCGCCTGCCGTTCATCCGACCATTCGCCGAGCGCGATCAGATGCCGGGCGAGCCGGGTGATCGGATCGCCCAGCGGCCATTCCTTGGCTTCCTGAGCCGACCGATACGACGCGGGATCGTCCGATGTCGAATGGCCCTCGGCGCGATAGGTGAAGTGCTCGATCAGCGTCGGGCCCAGGTTGGCGCGCGCACGATCCGCCGCCCACCGCATCGCCGCGTAGACCGCAAGTGGGTCGTTCCCATCGACGCGCAACCCGGCGATGCCATAGCCGATCGCCCTCGCGGCGAACGTCGTGCGCTCGCTTCCGGCAAAGCCCGAGAAGCTTGAAATAGCCCACTGATTGTTAACGATATTGAACACGACAGGCGCGTTGTACACCGCCGCAAACGTCAACGCCGAATGGAAATCACCTTCGGCGGTCGAGCCCTCGCCGGTCCAGGTCGCCGCGATGCGCGTATCGCCCTTGACCGCGCTGGCCATCGCCCAGCCCACCGCCTGCGGATACTGGGTCGTCAGATTGCCGCTGATGGTGAAGAAGCCATGGTCGCGCGCCGAATACATGATCGGCAACTGCCGCCCCTTGAGCTTGTCACCGCGGTTCGAGTAGATCTGATTGATCATCTCAATCAGGGGATAATTTCGCGCGATCAGAATGCCTTGCTGGCGATAGCTGGGAAACACCATGTCATCGCCGGCGAGCGCGAAGGCGGATGCAACCGAAGTCGCCTCCTCGCCCGTACACTTCATGTAAAAACTCGTCTTACCCTGTCGCTGCGCGCGGTACATGCGATCATCGAACGCGCGCGTGAGCGCCATCGCGCTCAACATCCGGCGAAGCGTATCGGGATCGAGCCGCGGATCCCACGGGCCGACCGCGCGATCATCGTCGCCCAGCACGCGGATCATGTCGCGGCACAGCGGCTCGGTCTCGGTTGCGGCGCAAGCTTCGTCGGGTCGCGCCTGGGCGCCTGCGGGCGGGATCGCGAGATCGGTATAATCGACGACATCCCCGGGCCGGTATTTCGGCTGCGGCACATGCAGCGAGAGCCGGGTCAGGTTATCCCGCTGTTTGCCGAACTCGCCGATCAGGTCCCTCACGCATCACTCCGGGGTAAACCGATCACGCAAGCGTAAAACAAAATACCAACGGTGCACAAGTTTATTCCAGCATCAGACCGCGACCGGCGCGGCAATGTGCGGTTGCGGCGTATAGTCACTGACCGCGAAATCTTCGATCCGGTAATCGAACAGGCTTTGCGGACGCCGCGCGATCGTCAGATGCGCCTCACCAGCGGGCTGACGCCGCAACTGCTCTTCCACCAGCGGCGCATGATTGAGGTAAAGGTGGACATCGCCGCCCATCCAGACCGCCTCGCCCGGCTCCAGATCACACTGCTGCGCGATCATTCTGACGAGCAATGCGAGCGACCACATGTTGAATGCGAAACCGAGGCCCAAGTCGCAGCTGCGTTGATAGAGCAGCCCGGACAGCCGACCGCCGTTTTCTCCGGCCGCAACATGGAACTGATAGGTCTTGTGGCATGGCGGGAGCGCCATCGCGTCGAGTTCGGCGACGTTCCAACCCTCGATGATATGCCGCCGACTTCCAGGATCGCTGCGCAGACTTTCGACCACCCGCGCGACCTGATTGATGCCCGGCCCCTGCCGAAACGCACCATCGCCGATCGGCTCATACGTCGGCCAATCGGTCCATTGCTTACCGTAGACCGGGCCAAGATCGCCCCAGCGCGCGGCGAAGTCCGCGTCCGCGACGATGCGCGCGGAGAACTCGTCCCGGTCGATCGGCTCGCCGGTCTCGCGCCGATAGCGGGCAAGCGGCCAGTCGGTCCAGATCTGCACGCCCTGTGCACAGAGGGGACGGATGTTGGTTTCGCCCGACAGGAACCACAGCAGTTCGCGCGTTGCCGTTTTCCAGAACACACGCTTGGTCGATAGCAACGGCATGACACCGCCCGCCAGATCGCAACGTATTTCGGCACCGAACAGCGATCGCGTGCCGATGCCGGTGCGATCGACGCGCTCATCCCCCTGCGACCACACACGCCGCATCAGGTCGAGATATTGCCATTCCCAATGAACGGGCGATTCGGCGCGACGCGCGATGCTGGCCATCGGCAATCCTAACCACAACGATTGCTCGCTTGCCACCCCGCGCAGCTGTCCGTATAGGCGCGCTCCTGCCTCGCGGACGTCCTTGGGATGCGTCGCGCCGGTCGGGGAGTAGCTCAGCCTGGTAGAGCACTGTCTTCGGGAGGCAGGGGCCGGAGGTTCGAATCCTCTCTCCCCGACCAATTCGCTCTATCCGCCGCGCAGCAACTGCACACCGTAGTCGCGCTCGAACAGATAGAGCAGCAGCCGCGCAGCCTCGCCGCGTGCGCCGACCAATCCACCGTCGCGTTCGATCAGCAATCGCGCGTCGGCATCGGCGAGTGGAAGCAGCCGTTGAATCTGGTCGAGCGTCGCCAAGCGAAACGGCGCATCGCCCGACTGGCGCGTGCCGAGCAGCTCGCCGCCGCCGCGCAGCTCCAGGTCCTCCTCGGCCAGACGGAAGCCGTCCTGACTTTCGCGCATCAGCGCCAGCCGGCGCTTGGCGGTTTCCGACAGCATATCGCCGCGCAGCAGCAGGCAGACCGAGCGGCCCTCACCCCGCCCGACCCGGCCGCGCAGCTGATGGAGTTGGGCAAGGCCGAAGCGATCGGCCTGCTCGATGATCATCAGCGTCGCGTTGGGCACGTCGACGCCGACCTCGATCACGGTCGTCGCGACGAGCAGCTTCGCCGCGCCGTCGGCGAACCGCTCCATCGCCGCGTCTTTGATCTCAGAGCGCAGCTGACCATGCACCAGCGCAACGTCGTCGCCGAAGCGCTGGCGCAGCACGGTGAAGCGCGCCTCGGCCGCCGCCAGGTCTTCGTTTTCATGCTCGCGCACCATCGGGCAAACCCAGTAGGCCTGCCCGCCGCCTTCCAGATGCCGAGCGACCGCTTCGATCACGTCGCCCAGCCGCTCGACCGGCAGCACGCGCGTGTCGATCGGCTGGCGGCCCGGCGGCAGCTCGTCGAGCCGGCTGACGTCCATCTCGCCATATTGCGCGAGCGTCAGCGTGCGCGGGATCGGCGTCGCGGTCATCGCCAGGCAATGCGGCACGCGCCGGCGACCCTTGCTGGTCAACATCAGGCGCTGGCCGACGCCGAACCGATGCTGCTCATCGATCACGACCAGCCCCAGGTTGCGATACTCGACCGTGTCCTGAAATATCGCATGCGTGCCGACCAGGATGTCGATGCTGCCATCGAGCAGCCCCATCAGCACCGATTCGCGCGGGCGCCCCTTATCGCGCCCGGTCAGCAGCGCGATCTCGACACCGACCCCGCGCGCCATCCGCATCAGCGTCGCGTGGTGCTGGCGCGCCAAGATTTCGGTCGGCGCGAGCAGCGCGGCCTGCGCCCCCGACTCGACCGCGATCAACATCGCCTCGAGCGCGACGACGGTTTTGCCCGAGCCGACATCGCCCTGGAGCAAGCGCAGCATCGGTATCGGCTGGACGAGATCGGCGGCGATCTCGTCGATCGCGCGGCGTTGCGCGCCGGTCAGCGCGAACGGCAACCGCAACTTGTCGCGCAGGCGTCCGTCGCCGACCAGCGGCAGGCCCCGTTGCGCGCGATTGGCGGCGCGCACGAGCATCAGCGCCAGGCTGTTCGCCACCAACTCGTCATAGGCTAGTCGCTCGCGCGCCTCGGGATGCTCGCTCCTGTGCGCCAGCGTGATCGCGTCGCGCCAGCCGGGCCAGCCGGCACGCGCCATCTGGCTCGGCTCGATCCATTCGGGCAGCTCGGGCAGGCTCGCCAGAGCCTGCGCGACCAGCGCCGCGACCCGGTTCTGCGTCAGGCCATCCGCCAGCGCATAGACCGGCTCACACAGCTGGCCCATCATCGCGCCGCTTTCCTCGGCGATGTGATCGGGGTGCACGATCTGCAGCATCTGACCGTATTGCTCGAGCTTGCCCGCGACCCAGCGCCTGGCGCCCACCGGCAGCTGTTTCTTGGCGCTATAAGAAGCGCGGCCGAAATAGGTGATCGCGCAGACATTGCCGATCGCATCCTCGGCAAGCACGCGATAGGGCCCGCGCCCGGTCGCCGATCCGCGATGCTCGCGCAGCGTCAGCGCTATGACGATCTGATCGCCGACGTTCGCCTGATCGAGGTCGCCGACGACGCGCCGTTCGACGAAGCGTTCGGGTAAGTGATAGGCGATGTCCTTGACGCGTTTCAGCCTCAGGCGGTCGAGCGGCTTGGCCAGTTGTGGGCCGACACCCGCGAGCGAGCCGGCTTCGGCAAACAGGGGATTGAGCCGTTCAGGGCGCATGGTCCGCGTTTAGATCGTGGCGGTGAACGAGCAAGGGCCGCCTGTCCTCCTTGGCACGGGGAGGTGGGGTTCTTAGGATCGTAGGACGGTCCTCTCCGTCGGCCCTACGGACCGCTACCTCCCCGGTCCGGGGAGGACCTGAAGGTTGCGCCTCACTCCGCCAACCCGTATCTCGCGCCGATGCAGGACGCCCGCCTTCGCCGCCTCAAGTTCCGCGCCTGGCACCGCGGCACGCGCGAGGCGGATTACATGATCGGGTGCTTCTTCGATCGCTTCGCGACCGGCTGGGGCGCGGACGACATCGATTGGTTCGAAGCACTGCTCGACGAGGACGATGTCACCGTGATGGCCTGGGCGTTGGGGACCGAAGCCGTCCCCGATCGCTACGCTGGCGCGATGATGGAGCGGCTGCGCCGCCTGGACTACGTCGACACCAGCCGATGAAATAGACCGCGCAGCGTCGGCGGATGGCTTGTCCAACGCCGCGTGCCTCCCTATCCGCTCGCGCAATCCCGGCCTTGCAAAGCGACTTCATTTTTCAATTCATGCCCGATTTCAACCGCATCCTCTCCGCCCCGCAGCCGCTGACTCTCGCCGCGTTGACGCGCGGCGCACAGCCGATGGTGCTCGCCGACCTCGCGCGCGCCGCCGCCGCATCCGGCAAGGGCGCGCGCGCGGTCTTCGTCGCATCGGATGAAGCGGCGATGCGCGCGATCGTCGAGGCGGCGGATTTCTTCGCGCCCGAGATCGAGGTCATCGACTTTCCGGCGTGGGACTGCCTGCCCTACGATCGCGCCAGTCCGGCGCTGACGGTCAGCGCACGGCGGCTGTCCGCGCTGCATCGCCTGCAGGCCAAGACCGGCGTGCCGCAGCTGCTGGTGACGACGGTGAACGCATTGCTGCAACGCGTGCTGACTCCGTTCCGCATCCGCGAATCGGTCCGTCTGCTCAAGACCGGCATGGAGATCGGCCGCGAGAGCCTGATCGCGCTGCTCCAGCGTCAAGGCTATTCGCGCACCGACACGGTCGCGGACGCCGGTGAATATGCGGTGCGTGGATCGATCTTCGACCTCTTCCCGTCGGGCCTCGACCAGGGACTGCGGCTCGACTTCTTTGGCGACGAATTGGAATCGCTGCGTCTGTTCGATCCGACGACGCAGCGCACCGTCGGCACTGTGACCCAGCATTTGCTGCTTCCGGCCAGCGAAGCGCTGATGGACGAGGATACGGTCAAGCGCTTTCGGCTCCGCTATCGCGAGGCGTTCGGCGCCAACGCGACCGCCGATCCGCTGTACCAGGCGATCACCGACGGTCGCCGGCTGGCCGGGCAGGAGCATTGGCTGCCGTTGTTCGAGGACAGGCTGACCACGCTGTTCGATCATCTGTCGCCCGGCGACCTGCTTTTGATCGACGGCGCGGCGCTCAACGCGGCGGACGGCCGCGCATCGGAGATCGCCGATTATTTCGCCGCTCGCCGCGATACCTCGGGCAAGGCGGCGGGCAGCTATCGTCCGCTCCCGCCCGAGGCGCTGTACCTGACCGAGGACGATTTCACGCGCGCGATCACGGCCTGGCCCGCGCATCGCACCGAACCGCACGCGCAGCCCGAGAGCGACACGGTCGTCGACTTCGGCTTTGCCAACGCGCGCGACTTCGCTCCCGAACGCGCGCGGATCGCGGGCGGCTCGGGCGACAACGTCTATGCCGTGGCGGCGCGGCATCTGCACGGCGTTGCCAAATCCGGGCGTAAGGCGCTGCTCGCCGCCTATTCGGAAGGCAGCCGCACGCGGCTCTGCGCGATCCTGGGCGAGGCCGCCGCTCCCGCGCCGACGCCAGCGGCGACCTGGCAGGAGGCGCTGGGACTTGCCGCCAAGGGTGTCCCGGTGGCGGTCGTACTACCGCTGGAAACCGGTTTCGCCAATGCGGAACTGGAGATCGTCACCGAGCAGGACGTGCTCGGCGATCGGCTCGTCCGCCGCAAGAAAAAGCGTAAGGATGCCGACGCCTTTCTCGCCGAGCTGTCCGCGCTCACTCCGGGCGATCTTGTGGTCCACATGGAACACGGCATCGGCCGTTATGGCGGCATTGTCTCGATCCCCGTCGGCCAAAGCCCGCACGATTGCGTCCAGGTCGAGTACGCGGGCGGCGACAAGCTGTTCGTGCCGGTAGAAAACCTCGACGTGCTGTCGCGCTTCGGCAGCGAGCACGAAGGCGCGGTGCTCGATCGCCTGGGTGGGGAGGCATGGCAGCGCCGCCGCGCGAAGCTCAAGGAGCGCATTCGCGAGATCGCGCACGAGCTCATGCGCACCGCCGCGCGGCGGGCGTTGCGCCACGCCCCGGTGCTGGCGCCCGAGGAGAGCGGCTACAACCAGTTCGTCGAGCGCTTTCCCTGGGAGGAAACCGACGATCAGGAGCGCGCGATCGACGATGTGCTGAGTGATCTGTCCGCGGGCGTGCCGATGGACCGGCTGGTCTGCGGCGACGTCGGCTTCGGCAAGACCGAGGTCGCGCTGCGCGCTGCGTTTGTCGCGGCGATGGCGGGGCAGCAGGTGGCGATCGTGGCGCCCACCACGCTGCTCGCGCGCCAGCACCACAAAGGCTTCACCGAGCGCTTCTCCGGCTTTCCGCTCAACGTCGGCCGCCTGTCGCGCCTGGTCCCCGACAAGGAGGCCAAGGCGACGCGCGACGGCCTGACCGACGGGACGATGGACGTCGTCGTCGGCACACACGCGATCCTTTCGAAGTCGGTCCAGTTCAAGCGCCTGGGCCTCGTCATCGTCGACGAGGAGCAGCGTTTCGGCGTCACCCACAAGGAGAAGTTGAAGACGCTGCGCCACGACGTCCACGTCCTGACGCTGACCGCGACGCCGATCCCGCGCACGCTGCAGATGGCGATGAGCGGGTTGCGCGAGCTGTCGACCATCCAGACCCCGCCGGTCGATCGCCTGGCGGTGCGGACATATGTGATGGAATGGGACGACGTGGTGATGCGCGAGGCGCTGCTGCGCGAACACCATCGCGGTGGGCAGAGCTTCATCGTCGTGCCGCGCATCGCCGATATGGCGGAAATCGAGGACTGGCTGCGCAAGACGGTGCCCGAGGTGCGCGTCGTCTCGGCGCACGGGCAGATGGGCGCCGGCGAGGTCGAGGAGCGCATGAGCGCGTTCTACGAAGGCCGGTACGACGTGCTGCTGTCGACGACGATCGTTGAATCGGGGCTCGATATTCCGGCGGCGAACACGATCATCATCCATCGCGCCGATCGCTTCGGACTGGCGCAACTCTATCAGCTGCGCGGGCGCGTCGGCCGATCGAAGCTGCGCGCCTACGCCTATCTGACCACGCCCGCCGATCGATCAATGACCGAGATCGCCGATAAGCGGCTGAAAGTGCTGGGCGATCTCGACAGTCTCGGCGCCGGGTTCCAGCTCGCCAGCCACGATCTCGATATCCGCGGCGCGGGCAACCTACTGGGGGACGAACAATCGGGCCACATCCGCGAGGTCGGCTTCGAGCTCTATCAGTCGATGCTCGAAGACGCGATCCTGGCGGCGAAGGCTGGCGACATCGGCCTGGAGCGCGAGAAAGGCCCCGCCCCGCAGATCACGGTCGATGCGCCGATCATGATCCCCGAGGACTACGTGCCGGACCTCGCCGTCCGCATGGCGCTCTATCGCCGGCTCAACGACGCGGATGATGCGCAGGAGATCGAGGCGCTGCAGGCCGAAATGATCGATCGGTTCGGCCCGCTGCCTGGCGCGACCGCCAATCTCATCCGGCTGATCGAAATCAAGCGCCAGGCGATAGACGCGAATATCGCCAAGATCGATGTCGGCGCGAAGGGTACGCTGGTCAGTTTCCACAACGACAGCTTTCCCGATCCGACCGCGTTGGTCGCTTATGCGCAACGGCGCGAAGGCACGATCAAGCTGCGGCCCGATCACAAGCTGGTGGTCACGCGCGCGTGGAGCGATCCCAAGACGCGGCTCAACGGGCTCTATCAGCTGACCAAGGGGTTGAGCGGGCTGCTGCGCAAGGTCGCGGTGACCGAAGCCGCCTAGGGCGGACGACCCGCGAGCGGAATCACGTTCGGCAAGACGTGCGAACTGTGGCACAGCGCGGCGATGAAACTGGCGATCACCGCATCCGAAGATGTCCGGGCGCAAGCTGCGCTTGGCGCGTTGGCGGACCTGCCCGGATGGGTCACGCCCGACGCGGCCGATGCCATCGTCGTGCTCGGCGGCGACGGCTATATGCTGCACGTCCTCCACGCGATGCTCGATCGCGGCCGCGTGACGCCGGCGTTCGGCATCAACCACGGCACCGTCGGCTTCCTGATGAACAAGGCGCAAAGCCGTCGCACGATCGCCGAGCGGCTCGCCCGCGCGAAGCCCGTCGCGGTGGTGCCGCTGGAGATGACCGCGACGACACGCGATGGCGAGACGACGCGTCACTATGCGATCAACGAGGTATCGCTGCTGCGCGAGACGCGCCAGACCGCGAAGCTGGAGGTCGCGGTCAATGAGAGGGTGAGGCTACCCGAACTCGCGTGCGACGGCGTGCTCGTCGCGACGCCGGCTGGATCGACCGCCTACAACCTGTCCGCGCACGGGCCGATCCTGCCGCTGGGCTCGAACCTTACGGCGCTCACGCCGATCAGCCCGTTCCGCCCGCGCCGGTGGCGCGGCGCGATCCTGCCCGACAGCGCGCATGTGACCTTTCGCGCGCTCGAGGCCGACAAGCGCCCGGTCGCCGCCGTCGCCGACCATCAGGAGGTGCGCGATATCGCCGAAGTTCGCGTCGCCATCGCGCGCGACCAGGCATTGACGCTGCTGTTCGACCGCGTCAGCAGCCTCGACGAACGCATCTTCGCCGAGCAGTTCCAGGTCTAAGCGCGCCTTCGCCGAGGCTTGCCAAGCACCGCCGCGCTGTTATACGCCCGACGTGTCCACATGGGCCCGATCCCCGATAGCTCAGCGGTAGAGCATTCGACTGTTAATCGAATGGCCGTAGGTTCGAATCCTACTCGGGGAGCCACCACCTTCACGAACATGCCGCAAATCAGCCATTGCTACCTCCGTTACCGCTAGTTTGCCATTTCGGTTTGCCATCGTCGTTACCGAAACCAAGCTTATCCGCCATCGATCCGAGCGCCTGATCGGCCATCATCTCGCGGTTGGCCGACGCAGCGTAGTGAGCGAACATGGCGTCGGATCGATGCCCTGTTACCGCCCTGCCCTGCATATATGTCGCGCCAGACTCGGCCAACCGCCTAGCCATCGCCTTTCGCAACCCGTGCGCGGCGCAATGCGATAGGCCGGCCTCATTACAGCGCTCGCGAAACCAGTTGCCGAAGCCGGCGGCGCTGAACGACTTGCCTGTTTGTGTGACCAAGTAGGTCAGATGCTTTTCGTCGGTCATCGCGTCGAGCGCGGCGGCGAGTGGCGGGAGAATACGCACGACCGTATCGCTACGGTTCTTAGAATGGCGCAGGGCAAGCTTATCGCCGCGTCTATGCTGCCGCCCGACGTGAACCATGTCCGACCGACGAAGACCGGTATAGAGCAACAGCGCCATCGCCAGGCGCGGACGGGTCCCGATCGACCAACGCGCCTCGAACTGGGCAATCTCCGCCTCGGTCCAGCAATGGAAACCATCTCCTTCAATCCGGATAGCTTCCGTCGCCGTGACTGGGTTGTCGACACGCCAGCCTAGCATGATCGCATGTCGCATGAGCTGATTGATCACCTTGCGGAGATTGTTCGCCGCGTGCGGTGTATCGCTGATCTCGGCCATCCAACGGTCGATATGACGTGCCTCGATGCGCCGCACCGGCCTAGGTCCATGCTTGACGCGCAAGCGCTCGATGACGTTCTGCCGCACCTGCTTTGTATTTGCGCCAAGCCGACTCCACCGTTGCGATCGGTAATAGCTCTCCGCCAGCGCATCGACCGACCCAGGGACGAATCGGGCGACTTCAATCGCCGGCGCGCAGCGGGCTTGTTCGTATTCCGCCATGAACTCAGGCGAGCCTGGCTCGGCGCGAAACAGATGCGTCGCGAAACCCTTCTTGCGAAATCGATAGCGCGCACGGCCGCACTTGTCCGTGAAGCTGGTCACGTTGTCGGGAAGCCATTTGCGCCGCGCCATCGCTTAATCCTCGTCGAACGGATTGGGCTCGTCCGATTCGGTCAAGCCTTCGCCTATGATGACGGTGATGCGCTGCTGCGCCAAATCCATGACAATCCGCGCGTGCTCGTAGCCACCTGCCCGAACTGCCTTCACGGCGCGGGTCATGTCGTCTTGGGAGATGCGCGCTGGGACTGTCACGGCCCCCACCTCCGCGCATATCCGCCGCCGATCATCCGTGGCGCGACATCGACGCCGTTCACTCGGACGCGGGCTAGAACACGACCATAGCGATCAATGCCGCGCCGTTCGATCGTCACTCTGCCCCATCGCAGCATCGCCGTAAGCGCGGCCTTGGCGCGAAAGCCGGCGGCATAGTCGCATCTCGGCGGATAGCCATGCCGGGTCAACACGAATCCGATCGCGCTGTTCGGTCACGATGCCAACGCACCCATCGGCAACTGGAAAAACGTCCGTGTCGAAAACGGCCAGCTTCTCGGCGAACTTGAGTTTTTGCCCGAGGGTAAGTCGTCGCGAGTGGATGAACTAAGAGCGTTTTCGGACGCAGGCATGTTGCGCGCGGTCTCGGTCGGGTTCTGGCCGTTGGCGGCAGAGATAATGCCGGACTCGCCGAAGCAAGGGCTTCGCTACACTCGCTCGGAATTGTCGGAATGCTCGTTGGTGAGCGTCCCCGCGAACCCAAATGCGCTGCAAGTTGCGCGAAGCCTGAACCTATCTACCGGCGCTCAGCGCGCGATCTTTGGCAAGCCTGCCGACGAGATCGCGTCGCGTCGGCGTCGAGAACCCGGCGAGCCCGCCGCTCCTGCCAAACCCATCGTTCAAGGAACTTCTCCGATGACCATGCCTCTTAGCCAGCGGATCGAGGCGGCCCAGGCCGAACTTGTGACGCAGAAGGACGCGCTCACCCTGCATTTGCAGGAAGACGAAGCCGATCCGATCGTTACCGATGAGCTTTCGCTGCGCATTGAGCGCGCGACCACCGGCCTCGACGCGCTGAAGCGCGCCGAGAATGCTCTCGCCCCGAAAGTGGGCGAAGCGCGCGCCCTCACTTTGCCTGCGACTGCTCGCGCGCCGCTCGCCGCCCAGTTCAAGGGTAAGGCGTCTGACCTGATCATTCGGTCGGCGATCGTGCACGGCGTCGCGTTCCACAGCCGTCAAAATCCGGAGGACGTGCTCGAACGCATGTACGGCAATGATGAGGCGGTCGGCATGCTCGTTCGCTCTGCCGTCGCCCCGGCCACCACAACGCAGGCCGGTTGGGCTGCTGATTTGGTCAACACGGCGATGACCGAATTCATCGACACGCTGCGCGCAGAATCGGTCTATCCGGCTCTGTCGAGTGCAGGCGGTGGACGTTTGACGTTCGGTCCCGATCAGGGCGCGATCAAGATCCCCGCGCGTGCGGCGACGCCCTCGATCGGCGGCTCGTTCATCGGTGAAGGCGGCGCCATCCCAGTTCGCCGTCTCGGGCTGACCTCGATCGTGCTCGGGCCCAAGAAGATGGGCGTCATCACGACGTTCACCCGTGAGATGGCTCGTTATTCGAAGCCTGCCATCGAAGCGTTGCTGCGGCAGGAAATCGTTGCTGATACCGCCCTGACAATTGACAGCGTGCTGGTTGGCGTCGGGGCCGGAGATGCGGCAACGCCGGCTGGCCTTCTAAGCGGTGTAACCGCCGTGACGGCAACTGCGGGCGGTGGCTATGCCGCTATCCTCGGTGACATCAAGAAGCTGCGCGCACCGTTCGATGCGGCGAACGCCGGCTCGGGCCTCATGCTGCTGCTCAATCCCTCGCAGGCCGAATCCCTTGATTTGACGCCTGGGGCCGATGGCACGCTGGGTTGGGCTCAGGGCATCGTAGAGCGGTATCAGATCGCCACTTCGACATCGATCCCGGTCGGGCGAGTGATCATGGTTCGCGCTGTGGATTTCGTGTCCGCGACCAATGATGTGCCGGAGTTCGAGCTCTCGAACGACGCGACCGTCCACATGGAGGATACAGCCCCGCTCGCCATTGGCGCGGCGGGCTCTCCGGCCACTGTCGCGGCGCCGGTGCGCTCGTTCTTCCAGACCGGCGTTTCGGGCTTGCGCATGATAATGGATATCTCTTGGGGCATGCGCCGCAGCGGCATGGTTCAGTATATCGATGGCGTTACCTGGTAATTGTCGCGAACCAATAGTGGGCGGCGCTCCCGCGTCGCCCGCATCCGTTCAAGGAGGACCATATGGCCGATCCAAAGACCAACGACGTAAACCCGGCCGACGTAGCCAAGGCTCAGGCTCTCGCAAAAGACGCCGACGAGGCAGGCCGCAAGACAGCTGCGGAAGCCAGTAAGCAGGCGCAGAAGCGCGATGCCGAAGTGCTGAAGGCCATGGATGAGATGAAGCCCTATCCTTCGCAGGAAGAGGCCGATCAAATTCGCATGGCCGCAGCCGGTCATTCCGGCGCATACATGACTCGGGACGCCAAAGGTTAACCCAGTGGGACTGCTGTCGCGCATATTCAGCGGTTCTGCGGCCAAAGCTGCGGAAGGCGAATATCGCGACGGCCCCTATCAGGTCGACGGCGGCTGGCTGCCGGCCAAAACGCCATGGAATTTCTGGCAGATGGGGATGAAGCCTCAGGGCGGCAGCCAGTCTGCGATGGTCGAGGCCTGCGTCGGAGCTTACGCTCAGACAGTTGCTATGTGTCCTGGCAGCCATTGGCGTTACACGGTGCAAGGCGGACGCAAGCGCGTAACCAATTCGGCGCTTTCGCGGATCATCAAACAGCCCAACGACTATCAGTCGATTTCGGACTTTTTGTTGAACCTCGTCCGCAATCTGATGCTCGAGGGCAACGCTTACGCCTACGTAGTCCGTAACAGCCGGTTTGAGCCCATCGAGCTTCATCTGACCAATCCGCGCAACTCGGCCGCGATCCTCAGCCCTGATGGGCAGATATTCTATTATCTGGCAGGCAATCCTATTTTGGATGCACGCTTAGAAGGGCAGGTAGCAGTTCCGGCGAGAGACGTGCTTCACGTCCGCATGCATACCGATCGTCATCCGCTGGTCGGCGACAGTCCTTTAGCTTCGACGGCGTTACAATTGGCAGCTTCTGACGCCGCGATGACTCAGCAACTTAACTTTTTTCTCCGACAATCGCGCCCTTCGTTTATATTGTCGATGCCAGGCTTCCCCAACGCTGATCAGCGGGCGCAAGTCAGAGCATCTTGGCAAGAACAATCGGTCGATATGGCGCAGGGTGGCGTCCCGATAATCGCTGGCGACATTAAGGCGCAACAGGTGGGGGCGACGGCCAAGGATTCGCAGCTCGCAGAGATATTGCAGTTATCAGATGCTGCGATCGCTAATTCATTTAGGGTACCGCCCCAAATCTTGGGCAGCGCCGACAAGACGCCTTACGCGTCTACCGAGGCCCTGATGCAGTCTTGGCGCGCAGGTGGGCTCGGCTTCGTGCTAAACCACATCGAGGAGGCGCTGGGCTTATTATTTAAGCTAAGCGGGCAACCTGAAGAATATGTGGAATTCGATACCGCCGCACTCATGCGCTCTGCGTTCAAGGATCGCGTAGAAGCGTGGTCGTCTGGGGTAAACTCCAGCATCTTCGGCATCAACGACGCCCGGGCTGATTTTGAGCTTGAGACGCTGCCGTTCGGTGATGAGCCGTGGATGCAGATGCAGGATTTGCCGCTAAGTGTAGCAGGCAAGCTTGCCCAAGATGTGACGAAAGCGGCGACCGAGGCGACCATCTCTGACGACAATACAGCCAAGAATGCTCGGTCTTCGATTGTGTCCGAGCTTAGATCTGCGGTGCCTCTCCGATCCGTTAATCTGTCGCGGGCGGCATAGCCCAGTATATTGCAGCAGGGCTGCCGTAAGGTTCGCTCTTTTTCATAGGCGGCCGGATGATCGAACAGACGACATCGGCGGTGGTCTCCGCAATCGGACCGCTCTTGCGCGAGCAGGTCGATAGTATTGTCTGCGATGTCGAAAATGTGGTTGCGGGTTTGGTTCGCGACGCCGATCGAGCTGAACAACTACGTGCAGCCGAGCATCGTGCGTTCATGGCAGAGGTTCGCGAGCAGCTCGCCGTAATGTCGCGTGCGATAGATAATCGCTTGGCGACAATACGGGATGGAACGGATGGCAAAGACGGAGAACCAGGTAGTACAGGAGCCAGTTTTGATCCGGCGGATCTGATCGCTGCTGTCGAGAACGAGGTTGGGAAAGCTGTAGCGAGTCTGCCAGCTCCCAAGGATGGCCTCGACGGTCGAGATGGAGTTGATGCTACGGCCCCGGATATTGCGGCCATTCGTAGCTTGGTCAATGAGGCAGTGGCATCAGCTATGGCCGCGCTGCCCCCAGCGAAGGACGGTGAGCCTGGCCGCGATGGCGCGGATGCCGACGATAGTGAAATACGCCACGCCGAACAGCTGCGGGCCGCACGCTTCGATGCGTTTATGGCTGAAGGGCGATTGGCGGTCGGCGAGACTGTGCGAGCCATCGGTGACCGGTTGGCGACATTGAAAGACGGCGAACCAGGGGTCCGTGGAGATTCCGGACCACCTGGCCGCGACGGTGTTGATGCGGTAGGTGAACCGGGCCCTCAAGGTGAGAAGGGCGAGCCCGGAATGGACGGTCTCAATGGCACCGATGGCATCGACGCTTATCCTGGTGCGGCGCGGGGGCTGTTTGATGAAACGGCTGAATATCGCGCGATGGACGTGGTTAGCCTGAATGGCTCTGAGTGGCGAGCGAAGCGCGACAATCCCGGTCCCCTGCCCGGTGACGGCTGGATGCTTTCGGCGGGGCGCGGCAAGCGTGGTGAGAAGGGTGAATCCGGTATAGGGCGATCTGGTCGCGATGGCACCAGTTTGGTCGCGCTCTACACCGACGGAACGTCGATTATAGCCACCGACAGCGCTGGCGGCGAATTTAGGGCAGATATGGAAAGCCTGATCAACGCCGCATTGGCGGCGCGCGGACTCTGATGCCCACGATCGTAAAAACGCCGCCCGCTCCTGTTGTGACGGTTGCGCAAGCGGCGACGCGTCTTCGAATGGGGGATGTTTCACCGCAGCAATATCTTGATCTGGCAGCGATGGTTGAGGCTGCGACAGGCAACATAGATGGGCCGTCCGGCTGGCTCGGGCGTGCTATTGGATTACAGACGCTTGAGGCGGCGTTTGACGACTTCCCCGGAAGATGTCCGCTGCGCCTACCCTACCCGCCGCTGGTCGCGGTCAGCGCGGTTACCTACCTTGATCCATCGGGCTCGCTCCAGTCCATGCCGACGTCGAGTTACAGTGCGCTCGGTAACGCCGTCACTGCATCAAGCTGGCCGAACACGGCGCGCACCACGAGTTGCGTTCGGGTTCAATATTTGGCCGGATATGCTGTGGTGCCCGAAATGATCAAATCGGCGATTCTGCTGATGGTGCAGGCGCAATACGATGGGGATGCGGATGGGTCGCTTGTCCGAGCATCACGTGCGCTTCTTGAGCCGTTGCTGGTGTATCGATGATGCCATATCAGGCGTCTTCCAACACTTGCGTTTCAACCGAAGCTGTCTGCCCGCAAACGGCCAACGCCTGTTCAATCTGCGCAATCGTACTGGCATGATAAAGGTTCAGAAGCCGATCAACCTGTTTAGGGTTAGCGCCCATCGCGCGCGCCAGATCCGCTTTGCGCCAACCTCGCCCGCGCATGGCGATGTAAACCGCCAGTTTCAGCGAAGCGAGTAGCGAGGGCGCAACAACCGGCCGACCATCCGCAGGTTCCGGATCGGGGATATCAAGCCGATCCGTGATGAAGCCGTTCAGGACGGTTTCGAGCAGATCACGCGCGTTGGCGAGCGCGTCCGCTTCGTCATCGCCGAACGTGGCGCCGGGAAGCCCGGCGATGCGGGCCATTATGGTGGCGTTGTCGTCCTGGGTCAGGTCGACCGGATAATTGAGCATCTATGTCGCTCCATGCGTGTGCGGGCATTACTTCAGCCCTAGGTCTTTGAGTATAGAGTTCACCAAGCCGGTGCCGAGTTGCTTGGATCCGCCGTGGCGTGGCAGCGCCGATGTCCGATTACCGAGCCGGACCAAGGTATGCCGCGAACCCTCTTCGAAGGTGCAGCCTTGCTTGGCGAGTTGGCGGCGGAACTGATCACTGTTCATGCTATTATATAGACAGACGTGTCGTGTCTCGTCAAGACATTAATGTCTATAAGTCTGGAAAAAGGATTTTGGCATGGCGATGATCTCGGCGCGAGATCTGCGTCATTCGATCGTCGTCGAGAGATCGACGTCGGTACAAAACCCGAAGGGTGGCTACAACACGGCCTGGGCGCCGATCGCGTCCGTATGGGCGGCGATCAAAGGGCTGGACGGGCGCGAGAGCGTCATGGCGCAAGTCCTGGAAGGCATCAGCTTCTATCGCCTGACGATCCGCTGGTGCGACGATCTTCGTCAGAGTGATCAGATCATCCTTGATGACGGAAAGCGGCTCAACATTCGGTCGATCATGGACCCCGATGGGCGACGCCGCTGGCTGCAAATCCTCGCTGATACCGGCTCGGTGGAGCGGGATACGTGAGCCGCCTCGCCAATATTGAGGCGGATTACGCGCTGTTCGCCAGCCTACCCGAAACCGCACAGGAAGAGCTGAAGGTCACGCTCGACGAGATCGCGAAAGAAGTTCTGGTCATTCAAGAAGCCACGGTGCCGGTGTTGACCGGACAGCTGAAGGCTGCCCTTACGATCGAAGAGCAACTTGAGCGGTTGCGTGTCCGCATCGGCCTTCCGCAACTCAAGGGCCGCTCGAAACTGTTCTACGCAGTCGTTGTCGAAAAGGGCCGCACGGCCGGCTCGAAATGGGTCCAGCGTCGTCGACGCGTATCAGGGAAGCTGCGACTACAACGCGGCAGGAAACGCCTTGAGGACGTTCAGGCGGCATATGTCGCGCGCTGGACCGCCTTGGCGCCGCGCCCATTCGTGCACATCGAAAGCCGCGTCGATGATGCTGTCAACGCGAAGATCTACGGCTTCTGGGATCGTGTATTCAACCGGAGCGCCGCCGCATGATCGATTTGCTGCAAGGCGCGCAGGATGCCCTGTTCGCCGCGTTGAAGCCGGTCGAGTTGATGCCCGACCTACCCACGGGTCTCGGCGTCTACCAGCATTTGCCCGAGCAGACGCAGCCGCCGTTCATCGTCATCGGCATGATGACCAGCGAAAACGAAAGCGTCCCCTGCGAGCAGCTCGAGCAGATCACCGCCGAAGTTCATGGGGTTTATCGCGGTGAGGATCGCGCGCCGCTGTTGGCGATGCTTCACGCGGTGCGCGCGGTCCTCGAATACCAGACAATCACCGCGCCCGGCATCACATTCGAGAGCGTCAATTTCGTCCGCACCGACGTCGGCGAAGCACTGGCCGACGGCGTCACCTACGTCGGGCTCTCGACCTACAAGTTCTATGCGCAACCTGCCTGAAGGAGGGCACAATGGCTACGATCAAGCTCGGTAAGAATTACCGCCTCAAGGTCGGCGATGGCGCCACAACGGAAGCTTTCGCCCAGGTAGGCGGCGAAGGCACGCTCAGCTTCAAGGGCAGTTCGGACAAGATCGACACGTCTTCGAAGGACGACGGCAATTACAAATCGTCCGCTTATGGCCAGACCGAAGTGATGATCTCGCTCTCGGGCGTCCTGAAGCTGCCCGACGCCGGCCTAGCGACCACTACAAAGATCGCGCGATCGACTTCGTCCCCGCCGGCGGCATGAGCGAACTCAGCAAGGCCGACGTGCGCGAGAAGCTTGAGGCCGCCGGGGTCAAAATCCGGCGCAACGCGAACGGGACCGAGCAGCTGTTCGGTCCCGGCGATCCGGGTCACTCGAACCATTTTCACGTGGCTTGGTCGGGTAGCGCGTCACCCGAAACCGCCGAGCGGCACGAACAATCGGCCGAGAACGCGGCAAAGGCAGCGGCCGATCGCAAGCGCCGCGACGACGATGCTTTCACCCAGGATATCGACGGCGCCCGCGCGGAGCAGGCGCGGCTGGCGCGAGAAGGCGTGACCGACCTGCAGCAGCTCGCCACGATCGATAAGGCGGCGATCGACGCCGCGTTGGCCAAGCAGATCGACGCGAACAAGCGTGATCAGGCCGAGCATCGCTGGGCCGACGCGCAACGCGCGCAGATCGATGCGCTCGCCCGCGCGAAGCTGAACGGGGTAATCGCGCGCTTCGGCCAGGACGGACTGCGGATCGCGCCCGCCGGCAACCCGGTGATCGATGGTGGCTCGCAGGCGGGATCGGCGCTGACGCTGCGCGGGCTGACGCCGGGGACGGTACTGAAGCTGGGGCAGTTCTTCAGCTTGGTGCACAACGGCCGGCGATACTTGCACATGGTCGCGGCGAATGCGGTGGCGGACGGCGCGGGGCGGGTTTCGATCGCGATCGCGCCGATGTTGCGCGTGATCGTGGGCGACGGCGAGACGGTCGAGATCGCGCACCCACTGATTCAGGGCAGCCTGTCGGGCAATGAGGTCACCTGGACGCGGATGACCGCGCCCTGGGCCGATTTCGGCACGATCACGATCACCGAAGACGAATAGGGCGAACTGCGATGGCGGAACTGAGCCCGGCGCTGGCGACAGCGCTGGCGGCGCCGACCGTCACGATCTTCGGCGCGGTCGAGATCGCGTTCCCGGCGGGTACGGTACGACTGCTGGATGGCTCGGGCGAGATAATGATCGGCGGGGCCAAGTTCACCGGACGCGACCCCGACTGGGGCGTGCTCGATACGATCAAGGGCATCGCCGACAGCACCGGTGACCAGGCCCCGGCTTTGCAGATCGGGCTGATACCCAGCGGCGACATGGCGCTCGGCCGCATGCTCGATCCCGCCAACCAAGGATCGGCGGTGACGGTCATGGACAAGACGACGGTCGCGTTCGCCGCAAACGGCCCGGCCAGCGGCACTTATGCGGGGCAGATCTGGCAGAAGACGCAGCTGGGCGCGACGCCCGAGGCGGCGGCGCTGGTGCCGCCGATCGGCACGCCGACGGGCTGGACCAGCGCGCACAAGTTGTCGGGCCTGGCGGCGGTGATGAACACCTTCGCGTACGACGCGAAGAGCAAGAACGGGCTCACGGCGGTGCCGCAACCGGCGTGGATCATACATGGCGTCAAGGTCTACGATCCGCGTCAGGACAGCACTTATCCCGGCGGCGCGGGGCCGTGTCGCGCCTATGACGAGAGTACCTACGTCTGGAGTGAGAACCCGCACCTGCATGGCCTGACGTGGGCGTTGGGGCGTTACCAAAACGGCGTGCGCGTCGCCGGGATCGGCATCGGCAACACGGTGCCAACCGGCGCGGTGCGTGCGATCGATATCGCCGCCTTCGTCGACGGCGCGAACCTCGACGACGCGCGCGGATGGAAGCTGGGCGGCCAAGTCTACACGCGGCCCGACACAAGCTGGAACTCGCTCAAGGCCATGCTGCAAGCGGGCGGTGCGGCACCGGTGCTGATCGGCGGGCGGATCAGCTGCATCAATCGCGCGCCGCGCGTCAGCCTGGCGACGATCACGCATGCCGACATAATCGGCAAATGTACGTTCTCGGGAACCCAGCCCAAGCGCTCGCGGATCAATTCGATCATCCCGCAATATCGTTCGGAAGCGCATGACTGGGAGATGGTCTCGGCCAAGGCGGTGTCGGTCGCCGACTACGTCGCGATCGACGGCGACGAGCGGACGCGCGAGCTGCCGTATCCGCTGGTCCAGGACGTCAACCAGGTCTCGCAGCTCGCGACGTACGATATTTGCGACGCGCGCGAGGCTGGGCCGGGCAACGTGCCGCTGAAGCCGCTATGGCTCAACTATCGGATCGGCGACTGTGTCACCTTCGCTCCCGAAGATGGCTTTTCGATCAAGACGCTGATCACCGGCCGCGCGATCGATGCGCAGTCGGGCGCGGTGACGATGACGCTGCGCGGCGAGACCGACGGCAAGCATGCCTTCGCGCTCGGCGCAATCGGCACCGCGCCGCCGATCGCGAGCCTGATCTATGACAACACGATCTCCGCGCCGACGGCGGATTGGACGTTGGCGGCGCTGTCGCTGACCGGCAACGACGGATCCTCGATCCCGGCGCTAGTGTTGACCGGCGCGGTATCGAACGCCTCGGCCGACGCGGCGCAGATCGAATACCGGCTCTACGACGCTGGCCTGGGCGACGACGATGGCTGGATCGGTGCATCGTCTGAAGCACCGACGCTGACGCGCAAGGAGATCAGCACGGTCACCGCCGGCACGCAATACCAGGTCGGCGTGCGCTACCGCGTGCGCGGCGCGCTGGGGGACCGAGCGATCTTCGGGCCGGTGACGGCCGGCGCGACGACGATCAGCGGCCTGTCGCGCATCTACATCCAGCAGAGCAGCACGCTTCCCGCGACCGGCCTGCTCAGCGCGAAGGACATGGGTTCTTCGGTCACGGTCACCATCGCGGCGCACAGCCGGCTCTATCCGGATAAGACGGTGGCGATTGCCGCAAGTTCGATCAGCGGGCTCGCCTACGCGACAACCTACTCGGTCTATTACGATGATAGCGCGCGTATGGGCGGAACCGAAACCTTCGTCGCGACAACCAACGACGATGCGATCGTTAGCGACATGCATCCCGTCCGGCACGGCGTGGGTCAGATCCTGACGCCGGCGGCGGGCGCGCCGCTCACAACCGGCGGCGGCGTGATCGACATGCAGCGGGTCTTCAACAGCCTTCGGTTCCAGACTTCCGGCAATTATTGAGGCTTAACGACATGATCGACGTCGACGACGCCGGCCCCACGGGCGTGGCGCGATGAACCCTGTCCGCGTGCCGCTCGCGATTATGACGAAGCGGGCGACGTTCTTCGGCGAAATCAACATGCCCGGCGTCGATCGTTCGTCGTGGCGGTTCCGGATGCAGGTAAGGCCGGCGGCTGGAAATGATCTGACCTCGCTTGTCACGCTCAACGACGCGGGAACGGCGACCTACCAGGGCATCAATGCCGCTTACGATCCGACGTTGTTCAATCGCCAGACTGGATTGCTGAGCGGCGGTACCCGGGTGACGATGCGCATCGAACGCGCGACGCTCGAGGCGATCGAGTGGGGCGAGCTGCCGCCCGATGAGCCGTTGGATCTCGCATACGACATCCTCGCGATCGAGCCGGATCAGGCGGAAAGGCTGTTCGTCTACGGTCCGCTCACGCTCTATCCCGGAGTGACGATATGAGCGTCGACATCTACGTCGGTAGCGACGAAGCCGCGTGCGCCGCCTACGCGCGCAGCGCAAAGGGCGATGCCGATCGCGCGACGATCCAGTCCGGCTCGGTCGCGAGCGCGATCGGTTCGCTCAACAACGCGCAAGTGCTCGCGGCCGCGAACGCGATCAACACGGCGCTGCTCAACTATCCGATCAAGCCATCGGGCGTGCTGCGCCGGTTGACCGCGACGGCGGCCGAGGGCGGCTTCCTCAACATCATGGCGCTCGGTGATAGCGTCACGCAGGGGCTCGGCACGACCGGCGCGGACGCGTTCGGCGATCACGGCGACCATATCGGCGATGCCGCCTATAATCCGCCCTACGCGTGGCCGGCGGTGCTGCAAGGCTATCTTCGCTCCATCATGGGCAACAGCGGCATCAACGTGTGGAACGGCGGGTTTCAGGGCAAGGATACGCCGTGGGGATGGTTCAACTACGACGCGATCGTTGCGCCGATGGGGCAGTTGCAAATCGTCATCGACCAGTTCGGCGACAACGACGAGGGCGAAAGCAACTACAGCGCGGCGAACTTCCTGGCGAACAAACTCAACCTCTACGCCAAGATCATCGCCAAGGGCGCGATCCCGGTGATGATGAGCTGCGACCTGTTGCAGCAGACCGCGCACGACGTGAACACCAACCGGCGCAACGAGCGGGTGCGCAACGAGATGGCGCTGATCTGCCGCTGGATCGCGCAGAACTTCGGCGTCGAATACTGGGATTTCGCTGACGCGCAGGCGGTGCACTATCGCAACAATCGCGACGGCGCGCGCGGCAAGCAGGGCCTCGAACAGACCGATGGCGTGCACGGCGGCGACAACCACCACGCGTTCAAGGCGAGCTACGTCTTCAAGCAGATGATGCCCGGGCGGGTGCTCGACCTCGATCAAAGCGGCCCCACCGCAATGTTCGCTTGGGACGCGGAAGCGGGGGCCACCAAGAACTCGCTGATCTATCGCGGCGCTAACTCGCGGCCCGGCGCCAACCTCGTCGTGCCCTATGGCGCGATGCTGCCCGTCGCGGGCAACATCCTCGATGCGCTGATCTGGAACGACGGCGGGCGCACCGCGCTGTTCGCGCGCAACATCACGTCGGCAGCGGCGGAAGGCGCGAGCGGGTCACAGTACGTGGTCAACGCGCTGTCGTACAAGGACGCGTTCCAGGTCACGACCGCGCTCGTTCGCGGCGATGGCGCGTCCTATTACACCAACGGGCTTAACCTGGGCTCCAGCGACGAGGCGCAGTTCGTCTGCATGCTCGCGAACGGGTTGAACCGCGTGCGCATGACAACGCCCACGGCGGTGAACACCACGGGGAGCGGGGTCGGCAACGTGTTCCCGCCGGTGTTCGAGATGTTTCCGAACTATCGCCATGCTCCCGCCCGGACCGGTGAGTTCTTGAACCTGGGCGTCGCTTCGCAAACAGTCGGAAGCCTGCTGTCCGATCGCAACGGCGTGTTCGGCACGGTCGATGCCAGCAGCCAGATGTATCACCCGGTCGCCGACGATCCCGACGGTGGCAACCTGATCACGTTCGGACCTAGCGCATCGCTGGCGACGCAGATCTACTGGGAGGCGACACTGCCGCCTGGCTTCGGCGTGCTGCTGTGCGACGCGCCGATGCTGATCGGCGCGCAGACCGACGATCGGACGCTCAACAAGCGGGTCGCGTTCAAGTTTTATCGCAACGAGCCGGGCGCGGCCGAGACGATGTTCACGTCGCTTGATCATTACGATCCGACCGGCCCGATGGCGCGGACGGGATCGTTCGACGGACCGGTGACCGGCACGACCATCGTGCCGTGGTCCGCCGATAACAAGGCGAGTTTCATCATCTCGCTGTGGATCGATCGCGCCGTGTCGCCGCCGGTGCAGCATATCAAGCTGACGTTGCTCGATGGCACGGTCATCCTCGACGTGGCGCGGCCGTTCACCGCGAACGGACGGGTCGCGCCGATGGGCGGCAACGTGGGTGGCGTGGTCAATGCCAACACCACGAATGCGCACGCCTATGTACGAAACAAGTTCACGCTGCTGTGCATGAGCGGCGTTCCGGCGAACGGCGTGACCCCGCCGCCGACAACGCAGCCGCCGCAGGCGACGCCGCCGCTGACGATAACCGGAACGCCGCAAGGCGCCTTTGTCGGCAGCGCGTACAGCTTCACCCCGGCGATTGCGGGCGGCAACGGGACGACGAAGACGATCGCGCTGACCGGCACGTTGCCGGCCGGGCTGACGTTCAACACGTCGACCGGTGCGATCGGCGGCACACCGTCCGCCGCCGGCACGGCATCCGGCCTTACCATCACGGTTACCGACGGCAGCGGTTCGGCCGCGCTCGGTCCGTTCTCGATTACCGTTTCCACCGTCGCGACCGGCGGATCGACGCTCGATTTCAGCGACCCGGCAAACAGCGGGCTCGCCGTCTTGTTCATGGAGGATTGATCAAATGACCCTGAATGTGAAGGACGCGGCGGGTAACGTCACCCCCATTGAAACCGGCCTACCGCCCGGCCGCCTCGCCGCAACCGCCTCAAAACCTGTCGTGCTGTCGAATGAGGACAAGGCTTCGCTCGACGCAATCACGACGAAGCTCGGCACCACGCTGACGGTGTCGGGCCCAGCCACTGATGCGCAGATGCGCGCCGCGCCAATCCCGATAAGTCTAGCGTCCGCTCCGCTGCCCACCGGCGCGGCGACGGATGCCAAGCTGACCAGCATCTTGGCCGCCGTGACCAGCGCAACCCCCGCCGGCACGAACACGATCGGCAGCGTCACCAATCGCAGCGCCAAGGCGGTATCGACAAAGCTCGACGGCTCGACGTTCAATGTGGCGACCACCGGATACTCGACAGGGCAGATCATCGGTGGTCCGATAAAATTCGCCAGCCTGTTCGACGCCGCATCGAGCGGGATCATTCAATCGATCCGCGCGCGCGCCGCGTCGATCCAGACTGTCGGCATCAACCTCTATCTGTTTCACGCCCAGCCGACCGGAAGCTACGCCGACAAGTCCGTTCCGAACGTCGGGCTTTTCGCTGACCGCCGGCACAGCGACCGCATCGTCCACGCTTCACACCCCAACTAGTCAACCGTCCGGTGCCGATCAGTTTGCCCAAGCGCTGCTCGGCACAAATATCGGATCGCTGCCGTTGGGCGTGAGAGTTGATCTCACCACGGCGACCGGGGTCGGATATTACGCTCGCTATAATTCCGGCTCGGTCACGCTATATCGCCGAGGGTCGACCGGAACTCTGACGTCGCTGGGATCGTCGGCGCAGACCGCCGCCGATATCGCGGCGAACGCGGTCCGGCTTCAGGCCGTTGGTTCCGCGATATCGGTGATCTTCAAAGGCGCGGCCATCGTCGGCCCTGTCACCGACACCAACATTTCGTCGGGCGGCGTCGCGGTGCTCAGTCGTGGTGGCTCGGCGAGCGGCTCTAACCAGCTCGATGACTGGTCCAGCGGGGATGTCTCGACCGGCATCAACGCCTCTAGCGCGCAAACCCTAAGTGCATCGGCGGCGGGGGGGACGGCTTCTCTCAAGATCGCAGCGGCGGCGGCCGTCACGCTTGCGGCGGCGGCGGGTATCACGGCAGCGGCGCTCGCGATCAACGCCAATGGAACGGCGAGCCTTGCGCCAGCTAGTGCCTCCAGCGCTTCTTCTGTCGTGGCTCAAGGCGCTTTGGCCACGCAACTGGCGCCAGCTGCGAGCTCAAGCGCGGCGAACTTGGCGATCTCCGGTGCCGGCAACACAACTACTGCGCCAGTAGTCGCTTCGGGCGCCGGTACGCTGAAGCTTGGCGCTGTTGGCACGCCCCAACCGTCACCCGCAGTCGGCTATGGGTCGGCCTCAATCGGCATCACTGCGGTTGGGTATTCGCAGCCAAGCCCCGCATCCTGCTCCGGCGGCGTGGGCTTCCGGATCGGTGCGAACGCCAACGCGTCGCTAACGCCGGCTTTTGGCGCCGGAACCGGTCAGCTGTCGATTTCGGCCGGATCACTGCAAACGCCAACGGCGGCGAGCCTGATGTCGGCGGCGGTGGTACGCATAGCTGGAGCGGGCGCGGCGGCGCTGATGCCGGCAACCGGCTCGGGCGGAGTCGGTTTTCGGCTCACAGGAACTGGCTTTGCTGGCCTGGCACCTGTCGCCTCCGTTGCGTCGGGCTCGCTCAGATTGTCCTGCGCGGGCCTTTCGACTCTCGATCCGGTTCTCGGTGGCGGGTCCGCGCAGATCGCCTTGCGGGCCAGCGCTAGCGCGCTGCTCGATCCCGCGACCAGTATCGCATCCGGCGCGGTCGCCGGCAGCGAGGCATCGATTGCCCCGGCCGATCGGACCATCGCCATCGCCGCTCAGCACCGGACGATCACGATCGCGCCGCAGAACCGCACGATCCTCATCAGCTAGGAAATAGTTCAATGATGGCAAACGGACCGGTGACTTACGAGTTGCCGGCGCGGCGGACGCGCGACCGGCTCCCCTACGCGGCCGACTTTACCGCATGGGCCGCCAATGAAGGTGTCGCGATCACCGGCGCTCAGGTCACGGTGAAAACCGGCGATGTCCTCGTGTCGGGGACATGGAATGATGGCGGCGTCGTCCGCTTCAACTTGGCGGGCGGGACCCCCAATCCGCGCGTCCAATACCTCGCGATCGTCGTCACGACCGACCCGCCCCTGACGGGACGTCAGCACGAAATCGAAGCGTCCATCGTCATCCTCGAATGATCAAGCCGGAGTATCCCATGATCCATCACACAGCGTGCCGCATCCTTGCACCTATCCTAGTCGCACTGACGCTGATCGCCACGCCCGCGCGCGCGGATACCGAACCGGGCGTCAACCTGCATCTTGGGCAGCCCGGATATCACGACGCCAAGCTGATCGCCGCGAGCCTTGACCAGCTCGGCATCCACTTCGTGCGGATCGGCATCCCGACGCCGTTCTACAAGCCGGGACAGCCGGTGCAGTTCTACAAGATCACGACCGACGTTGCCGACACCGGGGTGACGTTCGATCTGGTCGCGAACGGGCACAACAACCCCGAGAGCGAGGCGGCGCACGTCGCGTTGTGGGCACGGCGCTATCCGGGCGCGATCAAGCTCGTCGAAGGGCCGAACGAGGTCAACAACGCGCCGGTCACGCTCGACGGCGTGCGCGACAAGGACAGCAGGTTCGCGCCGCCGCTGAACTACTACTGGCACTACAAGGCAACGATCGCGTGGATGAAGCGGTTTTACGCCGCGATGAAGGCCGATCCGGTGACGCGCGATATCCCGGTCGCCGGCGTCGTCGGCCTGCCCGGCCTCGAGATCGAGGACTGCGACCTGCCCAACGCGCACGTCTATGCCAAGGCGACGCCTGGCGCATCGTTGATCGCGGTCGCCAAGGCGGTGCGCGCGTCGGCGGGCGATACAGCAGAAGTCGTCGCGGTGCTGGGTCCGACAAAACCGCGCGGCGGCGGTAAGGACATCGCGCCGCCGCACCCCGGCATCGTTCCCGCGATCACCGAACTGGGCAACACGACGACGGGGCTGGATCGGGCGACCGCCGAAGCGACGCAAACGCGGATCGTGATCGATGGACTGAACGCGGCGGAGCGGATGCGCGTGCGGTTCGTCATGCTCTACCAGCTGTTCGACGGGTGGCCCGACACCAGCGCCAAGCAGAACAAGGGCGAAATGCATTACGGCCTGTTCCACAACGACGGCACGCCGAAGCCGGTGGCGGCGGCGGTGCGGAATTGGGTGGGAGCGCCATGATGACGACTTCGGAGGCGGTTGACGCTTGGGTCTCCAAGCTTGTGCGCCGCCATCTCGAAATCGTGTTGGCGGTCGGCACGATCGCGCTGGGCTTCGGATGGTCGATGTGCCCCCGAACTTTCGCCGATCAGCCGGCCTACGGCCTGATGGCGATGCTTGCCCCGCAATATGTGTGGGGATGGGTGGCGACGTTCCTCGGCGGGCTGCGGCTCGCGTTCCTGATCGTCAACGGCTTCTACCCGCGATCGCCGATCGTCCGATACGTCCTCGCGCTGGCGACGCTGTTTACAGTGTGGTTGCCGCTGTGGGCCAGCTTCGTCGAGTTTTTCATCGAGGGGCTGCGCTCGCAGGCGAGCCTGTTCCTGCCCGGCACGGTCGGCTTCATGATGATCATCTGGATCGAAGGGCTGAACATCATGAGGCTCGGAGCGGTTGGGGAGGCCATGCGAGGTGCTGCCAAATGAGGTATGGGTCGCCATCGTCACGGGTGGCTTCGCGGTCTTTGTCGCTGCGATCGACAGATGGTTCAAGCACAAGGTCCGCGCGATCAGCAGCAGGCCCGATGAAAACCCGCAGGTGTTCGCGGGAGACGTTCATTCCGAGCACGAGTGCACGCGCGAAGCCATCCGCGACGTGCGCGACGAACTCAACAACGCGATCCTTCGTATGCGGGACGATGTGATGCGCGAAGTGGCCCGGCAGAATGCCCTTCCCCTGGACATGCTCAACATCATCGATCGTATCCGCAAGGTTGAACGGCCATGACCTGGCATCTTGGGCAGCTGTCCGAACGCTATGAAAGCGGCGGCGATCCAGGTTCGGTGTCGAGCGGACTGCATGATGCAGGCGGCGTGTCTTATGGCCTCTACCAGCTATCGAGCGCGACCGGCGCTGCGGCGGACTTCGCGCGAAACGAGGGGCGCAAGTTCGACCTGACAGCGCAGCCCGGCAGCGGCGCGTTCGGCGGGCAATGGCGCGCGGCGGCGAAACAGCACGGCGCCGAGTTCGCCGACGCGCAGCGGGTCTATATCAAGCGGTCGCACTACGATCCATGCGTGCGCGCCGTCGCCAAGGGGACGGGCGTCAACCTCAATGCACGCGGCCCGGGTGTGCGTGATGCCGCATGGTCGTGCGCGGTGCAGCATGGCCAGGCGGCGCATATCCTCATCGAAGCGGTGACCGACGTCGGTGCGAAGGCAGATGATGCCACGCTGATCCGCGCGATCTACCGCCATCGCTCTGCCTACATGCTCAAGCTGGCGCGCAAGGCATCCCCGGCGGTCGCGGCGCAGCGCCGGTCGATCGTGGTCGATCGATACGCCGATGAACTGAAACAAGCATTGGAGATGACGTGATGCCCGCATGGCTCTGGTGGATCATCGGCATCGTGATCGGAGTGCCGCTTACTTACGCCGCCGGATGGATCGCGCTGATCGCATGGGCCAGTCGCGGCGGCCGCAATCCCTTCTTGTGATGGAGCGTTGATATGCCCGAAGAACTGAATCCCGACACGATATCACCGCCGATGCAGGTCAATCAAAGCGCTGCTGCCGCACAGGTAGGCGGGATCACGCGGCAGGCGATCATCTTTATCGCGGTGTTGCCGTCGCTCGTAGCGCTGTTCGGCAAGCATGACGTTACCGAACTCGTGAACTACATCGCCAGTGCCGAGTTCGCGCCAGCCGTGGCGTTCCTACTGCCGATCGCCGTCGTATGGGGGCAGTGGGTGATCCGCCGCGTTCACGCGCAGAAGGTGTTCCTTGCCCGCAAGGTCGATGACAGCATCGCTACGGTACGGTGAGCCCACAACGCGCCTTCGACCGGCTCTCGGCCACGACGGAACGTGCGCTGGCGCATTGGCAGGGCGCGAGCCTCTATCTGCTCGGCTGCGTCCTGTGCGGGACCCTGTGGGACCCTGTGGGGCACTGGGGCGGCGAACGGGTATGCGACCTATACGCCCATGGTGCTGCTCGCGCTGCTGATCGGATCGGCGCGGCGCGGCACGCTGGCGATGCACGCCAAGCTCGACGCGATCACGCCCGGCGATGCGCTGAACCGGCTCGAAGAACGCTGCGAGCCTGAGATTGAGGCTTTGCGATCATGACCGCTTTTCTTGCAATCCGTATGTTCGCTGGCCGCGCGTGGGGCTGGATCACCGCAAGCACGTCGCACCTACTCATCGTCGCCTGTGCCGGCTTGGCGCTCTTGCTCATGCGCGCCGAACATCACGCCGACAAATGGCACCGCGCCGCCGGCCTCGCGATGAAGGCGCTGCACGATGAGCAGGCCAGCTACAAAGCCGCGCAAGTCGCCGCCGCCGCCGCACAGCGCGCCGCGAACGATGCCGCCGAAGCCAAGTCCCGACAGATCGCAAAGGACGCCGATGATGCTTACGATAGTTCATCCCTCGCGGCTCGCGCTGCTGCAAATCGCTACGTTCACGATCACAGCCTGCGCGCCGCATGCGCTGGCGGTGCACTCGGCCGAACCGATCGCGCCGCCGAAGCAGACAGTTCCGACGTTCCTACGCCATTGCCCGCCTCACCTGTCGTTCTCTCCGCCGCAGACGTGCAAGCCGCTGCCGACCTCGAAGCCTACGCCCTAGCCGCGCACAACGAGGCGATGGACTGGATCACGGCGGGGCTCGCGCAGTAGCATCGCCGGCGACGTAATGGATCAGGCGCGCCGCAAAGCCTCATTGATCCGCGTCTGCCATCCAGGGCCGGCGGCGCGGAACTTGTCGAGCACGTCCGTGTCGAGCCGGAGCGAAACGAGCTGCTTGCTCGATCCCTTCGGCCGACCTCCCTTCGACTTCGGAAAAGCGGCGGCGAGCTGGGGAATATCCTCAATCGGCCGCGCGCGTGCGAAATCGGCCTCGGTCCATTCGGGATTATCGTCATCGAACACGACGGGGGGCTGGTCAGACATAGCGCTTGATCTCCTTTAAGTGCGCCCGGCGAAGGCTGATGACGCGGACGACGTTGCCGCGCAGCGTGACGGCGGCGCAATGCCAAGCGCCATCGATCGTGCCGTAGATGCGAAAGCGTTGCTCTTGGACGAACCGGTCGTCCGCGATCACGATCGCATCGGTGATGTCAACGGCGCGAGCAAGCGATACGCCGTGCGTCGTGATGTTGCTGGCGTCTTTCGCTGGATCGAACTCAATTTCCATGCTGTTCTTGTAGCTACGGAAACATGCTGCGTCAAATGGTTTCTGTATCTACAAGATAGTGCATAGCCCCGTCGGCCGGACCGGTGTCCATCGGCGCATAACCCTTCGACCATTCCGCGCGCTGAACGGTGTCCGGATCAGGCCAGCCAAGCTTGCGATACCAGGCCCATACGAACGGCATCGAAAGTTTCTGGTCGCTGCTCAAGCGCGGCTACATTGGCGTCTATCACTACATGAGCGCCAAGCATCTGAACCGCTACGTTCACGAGTTCGCCTTCCGCCACAACACGGCGCACGACGGCACAATGCGCTTCATTGAAGCGACCGCAAGCCGGATGATCGGCAAGCGCCTAACCTACAAGGGCCTGATCAATGCCTGACGATAAGAAGCTCATACAGCCGATTGATGCTTCGTTCGATGACGTAGCAAAGGCCATGCTTAGCGCCCGAGGGAAGCCAGAGGAAATCACCCTAAAAGCTAATGAAATCAGCATCTTAGCGCCAAGATCGGCTTCGAAGGAAATCACCCACCCCCAAGGCAGTTTGGACCTTGAGGTGGAGCGCGAGCCAGACCGGATATGATCCGACTGGACAAAACCGTTTCAAAAAGTGGCATGAGC
>CAXSZV010000020.1:0-41992 GCA_964242815.1 uncultured Novosphingobium sp. | reverse complement strand
GTCGCCCGCGTCCATCGAGATCATCTGCCCCAGCTTCATCGCCGCGCCGCGCAGATGCGCGAGGCTATCGGCGACGCGGCCGACGTTGGCGGGCGTCAGCAACAGATCGCCGATGCGCGGCCGCTCGCCCGCCGCCAGCTTGCGCGCGCCCTCGGCCAGCACTCCGCCGGCCAAGCCCCCCGCCAACCGCCCGAACCCGCCCAGCCGCGCCAACCGCCCGCTCGGCACCGCGCTGCTGCTCCGGCGATCAGGCCCGCCGGTGGTCTCGTCATCATCAGCCATGCGGGATCATCGTCGCATCGCCGCGCGGGTTCCCGCGCGCTCCAGGAGATGCGCAACCGACGTCGCCTACGGGCTTGCCCGCCGCGCCGGTTTGGCTAACCTTTGGATGGCAGTGGGGGACATGCGGCATGAGCAAGTATCACACGATCGGGGCGATCGCGGCTTTGGCGATGGCGCAGCCGCTTGCCGCCGACGCCTCGCCCGTCATGACATCGGCAAGTGTGGCGTCCGCCGGTCCGGTATCCGGCAACCCGGCGGCCGGACCGGCCTCGCCGATCGCGGTGACGACGGTGCTTCCCGCCGACGCCCCCGGGCCGCTCGACGGCCGTATGATCCTGATCGTTTCGCCCGATGCGGATACAGAGCCCCGCCTGCATGTGAAGCTCGAGTCTCCCCTGGTGACGCCGTACATCTTCGGGCAGACCGTCGACAACGCGGCGCCGGGGGCGACCGTCGCGCTCGACAAGACGTTCGGCTGGCCGACCCAACTCGCCGGGCTGCCGGCGGGCGACTATACCGTGCAAGCGGTGTTCAACCGCTACGAGACGTTCCACCGCGCCGATGGCTCGGTGGTCAAGCTGCCGCCCGACATGGGCGAGGGGCAGCATTGGAACACCAAGCCCGGCAACTTCATGTCGCGCCCTGTCAGAGCGCGTTTCGGCCCCGGCGCGCCCGCGCTGACGCTGACGCTCGATCAGGTGATCGGCCCGGTGACGCCCGTCGCCGAGACACCGTTCGTCAAGCACGTGCGCATCCAGAGCAAGCTGCTGACGAAATATTGGGGCCGGCCGATGTTCCTCGGTGCCTACGTGCTGCTGCCCGCCGGGTTCGACAGCCACCCCACGGCGCGCTATCCGCTGATGGTCAACCACGGGCACTTTCCCGAAGAGGGCATCTCCGCCTGGCGCGAGACGCCGCCCGACGCGAACCTGAAGCCCGACTACTCCGACCGCTTCCACCTCGCCGGCTACAACCGCATCCAGCAGCAGGAGAGCTACGCAAACTTCCAGCGCTGGACCGCGCCCGGCTTCCCACGCTTCCTGGTGATCGAGATCGAGCACGCCAATCCGTACTACGACGATAGCTATGCGGTGAACTCGGCAAACCTTGGTCCTTACGGCGATGCGATCAACCAGGAGCTGATTCCCGAGATCGAGCGGCGCTATCGCGGCATCGGCCAGGGTTGGGCACGGTTCACCTATGGCGGCTCGACCGGCGGGTGGGAGGCGATGGCCGCGCAAGTGTTCTATCCCGATATGTACAACGGCGCGTTCGTCGCCTGCCCCGATCCGATCGACTTCCGCGGCTTCACCACGATCGACCTGTACAAAGACAAGAACGCGTTCTTCGAGCAGGGCAAGGCGGTGGCGATCGAGCGGCCGGCGATGCGCGATTACCTCGGCCAGACGCTGGCGACGCAGCGCGACGAAAGCCACATGGAATTGGCGCTGGGCGACCACGCGCGCTCGGGCCAGCAGTACGACATCTGGCAGGCGGTCTACGGCCCGCAGGGAAAGGACGGCTATCCGCAGCCGATCTACGACAAGCGGACCGGCGTGATCGATCCCGCCGTCGCCGCGTACTGGCGCGAACATTACGACCTGACGCATATCGTCGCGCGCGACTGGAAGATGCTGGCGCCCAAGCTCACGGGCAAGCTGCATATCTACGTCGGCTCGGCGGACAGCTACTTCCTGACCAACGCGGTCTATTTCGCGCAGGACACGCTGGAGGCGCTGAAGCCCGCGTGGGGCGGGGAGGTCGATTACGGCGACCGCGCCGAGCATTGCTGGAACGGCGACCATACGCTCGCCAACGCCTACTCGCGGCTGCACTACACCTGGATGTACCTGCCCAAAATCATGGACCGCATCGCCAAGACCGCTCCCAAGGGCGCGGACCTGACGAGCTGGCGCTATTGAGGCGGTCGCTCGAACCTTGCTGCGGCCGCGAGTTGCGACTATTATAGAATACGTTCTAGAAAGGTGAGCCATGGCACTTAGCATCAAGGACGCCGAGACCGACGGAATGGTCCGCCGCCTCGCTACCGCACGCCGGCTGAGCTACACTGCGGCGATCAAGCTTGCAGTCGGCAACGAACTGGAGCGAGAGCAACTCCCCAAACCAATCGACTGGGCCGCGATCGATGCGATCGTGCGCGAGACGGCGGCTCTACCCGTAATTGACGATCGTTCTTGCGACGAGATTATCGGCTATGACGAGAACGGACTGCCGACCTGATCGTCGTCGACACATCGGCGCTGATCGCGGTACAGTTCGCCGAAGCGGACGCCCCTGCGATACGCGCGGCAATGGCCGCCGGGGCGGGATCACTGGCGATCGGAGCGCCGACGCTGTTGGAATATTACATGGTTGCGGCTGGGCGACTGGGACAGGACGGTCGTAATCGGGCTGAACGACTTATAGTCGGCCTAGACCTGCGCGTAGTCGACTGGACGCAAACGCACGCCAAGATCGCCGCCGACGCCTTCGTTCGTTTCGGCAAGGGGCGGCACTTGGCGGCGTTGAACTTCGGCGACTGCATGGCCTATGCGACGGCGAAGTCGCTCGACGCGCCGCTGTTGTTCAAGGGCGAGGACTTCGCGCGGACCGATATCCGTTCGGCGCTGGCGTGAATTGGAGGATTGAATGGCAATCGAGATCGCCAGCTATATCGTTTCCATCACCGGCGGGGATACGACCAACAATACGCGCGCGCATATCACGCTGCGCGATGCCAAGAACAACGACATGGGCACGCTCGCGTTCGTTGACGGCGGGCCGATCCCGTCGGCGCAGGCGTCGCCGCTGGTGATCTACTTTCCGTCGTCGCTGCTGCCGACGGTGGTCGACCTGCTGCGCAACGAAAAGCCGGTCTTCATCGCCAATTACGGCAACGGCCCGTTCCTTCAAACCGCGCTCGAACCGGTCGGCGAGGGTGAAGGCGGCAAAACGGCCTCGCTCTTCCCGTTCAAGCTTGGATAGACGCGATCCCTCGCATTGCGACGGTATCAGGCCTGGACCACCAATTGCAGCTTCAACGATTTCAGCACGCCCAACAGCGTCGACAGCGTCGGGTTTCCATCCGGGCCAAGCGACTTGTAGAGCGCCTGTCGCGCGATGCCGGCATCCTTGGCGATCTCGCTCATGCCCCGCGCACGCGCCAGCGTATTCAATGCATGAACGATATGGGTTTAATCGCCGCTCTGCATCACCTCTTCAAGATAAGCAGCCATCGCCGCTTCGGTGTCGAGATACTCCGCCGCGTCCCAGGGCACGCTTTTCATGCTAGAGGCTCCCGCGCATCGATCGCGCTAGATACCAAAGAAAGCAGATCATATAAAACAGGTAGTACGTCTTCACCCTTAAAGTAGTCCTCCGCAAATTTTAGACTTACATTTGCATTGGTTTCGCAACTTGCTACGAGCCTTTGTGCCGAAGAAATGACATTACCATCTTTTGATATATAACCTGACGATCCCACCATACGCAACGAAGCGCTCGATACTATCACTTTACTATTGTTCTTTATAAGGAGAATATTTCTATGTTTAACGATGTTATCTAGCTTATTCATCATCCAAAGAGATTTATTGCCTTCTGACCCACTATTATCATCTATTTTATAAGGAAGTATGTAATCCAAGATAATATTGTCGGCCCCAGCCGCTAAAAATTCTGGACATTTACTAATCCACGTTTCTAGCTCGGAAAGTCTCTCGCGAAATGGAAAATATATAAATTGCTTAGACGTGTGAGGCGAAAATAACTTTTGGGCTGCATAATCAAGCGACGAGCGAAGGCAATGTATTGCATCACCAAGGATTGGAGACAGTTGTGGCGGGATAGGAGGAATGGTCAGAGTGATCTTATACTCATTAGCCTCAACGCCATATGTTGGAATGGGATCAATGGATGCTGGCGAGCAATACTCGTCACTTAAGTCTTGAAAGTCCCCTATATGTTTGAGCGCTCGTTCTATCTTTGCACGAGCGTCCGGAAAATTAGACATACATCTCCATCATGCCTACCATTCCTACAAGCAGAAGTGACTAACCACCGTTTTGCCCTCAAGCCGCCAGCTTGCGCAACACATACGGCAGAATCCCGCCGTTCATGAAATACTCGACCTCGTTCGCGGTATCGATGCGGCAGAGCGCGGTGAAGGTGCTGACCTTGCCGTCGGGCTTGGTGACGATCACCGTCACGTCCTGGCGCGGCTTCAGGCTCGCGACGCCGACGACGGTGAAGCTGTCGTCGCCGGTCAGGCCCAGGGTCTCGCGGCTGTCGCCGTCCTTGAACTGCAGCGGCAGCACGCCCATGCCGACCAGGTTCGAGCGGTGGATGCGCTCGAAGCTTTCGACGATCACCGCGCGCACCCCGAGCAAGTTGGTGCCCTTCGCCGCCCAGTCGCGCGAGGAGCCGGTGCCGTATTCCTTGCCCGCGATGACGACCAGCGGCGTGCCGTCCGCCTTGTGCTTCATCGCCGCGTCGTAGATCGGTAGGACCTCTTTGCCGTAACGGCTCATGCCGCCCTCGATCCCCGGCACCATCTCGTTCTTGATGCGGATGTTGGCGAAGGTGCCGCGCATCATCACCTCGTGATGCCCGCGCCGCGCGCCGTACGAGTTGAAGTCCGCCTTCGAGACCTGATGCTCCATCAGGTACTGCCCCGCCGGGCTGTCCGCCTTGATGTTGCCCGCCGGGCTGATGTGGTCGGTGGTGATCGAATCGCCCAGGATCGCCAGCGGCTTCGCGCCGATGATGTCGCCGACCGGCGCGGGAGTCATCTCCAGCCCGTCGAAATAGGGCGGGTTGGCGATGTAGGTGCTGCCCGGCCGCCAGCTATAGGTGTCGGAGCCGGCGACGTCGATCGCCTGCCAGTGCGCGTCGCCCTTATAGACGTCGCCATAGCGGTTGCGGAACATGTCACGGTCGATCGCGCCCGCCATCACCGTCGCGACCTCGTCGTTCGAAGGCCAGATGTCCTTGAGGTAGACGTCCGCGCCATCGCTTCCCTGGCCGATCGGCGTCGTGGTGAAGTTCTCGATCACCGTGCCCTTCAGCGCATAGGCGACGACCAGCGGCGGCGAGGCGAGGAAGTTCGCGCGCACGTCGGGGCTGACGCGCCCTTCGAAGTTGCGATTGCCCGACAGCACCGACGCGGCGACGACGAGGTTCGAATTGATCGCCGCGCTGATCGGTTCGGCCAGCGGCCCCGAGTTGCCGATGCAGGTGGTGCAGCCGTAGCCCACCAGATTGAAGCCGATCGCGTCGAGATGCTCCTGCAGCCCCGCTTTCTCGAGATAGTCGGTGACGACCTGCGAGCCTGGCGCGAGGCTGGTCTTGACCCACGGCTTGGGCTTGAGGCCCAATTCGTTGGCTTTCTTGGCGACGAGGCCCGCCGCGACGAGCACGCCGGGGTTCGATGTGTTGGTGCAGCTGGTGATCGCCGCGATCACCACGTCGCCATCGCCGATATCGTGCGCCGCGCCCGAGACCGGGTAGCGCGCGGTCGAGGTGCGCGAATAGCTCTTTTCAAGGTCGGCGAGGAAGTTCTCGTCGACCTGATCGAGCGCGACCTTGTCCTGCGGGCGCTTGGGTCCGGCCAACGACGGCACGACGGTGCCCATGTCGAGCGCCAGCGTATCGGTGAACACCGGCTCCACGGCGGGATCGATCCAAAAGCCCTGCGTCTTCGCATAAGTTTCGACCAGCGCGATCTGGTCCTCCTCGCGGCCCGACAGGCGCAGGTAGTCGAGCGTCTTGTCGTCGATGCCGAAGAAGCCGCAGGTCGCGCCGTATTCGGGCGCCATGTTGGCCAAGGTGGCTCGGTCGGCCAGGCTGAGCGAGGCCAATCCGGGGCCGAAGTATTCGACGAAGCGGCCGACGACGCCCTTGGCGCGCAGCATCTGCGTGGCGGTCAGCACGAGGTCGGTGGCGGTGACGCCTTCGGCCAGCGCGCCGGTCAGCTTGAAGCCGACCACCTCGGGGATCAGCATCGATACCGGCTGGCCGAGCATCGCCGCCTCCGCCTCGATCCCGCCGACGCCCCAGCCGAGCACGCCCAGGCCGTTGATCATCGTCGTGTGGCTGTCGGTGCCGACGCACGTATCGGGATAGGCGACGGTGGTGCCATCGGGCGCGGTGCTGGTCCACACCGTCTGCGCAATGTGTTCCAGGTTCACCTGATGGCAGATGCCGGTGCCCGGCGGCACCGCGTTGAAGCTGTCGAGCGACTTCGAGCCCCACTTGAGGAAGTCGTAGCGTTCGAGGTTGCGCTGGTATTCGATCTCGACGTTGTTCTCGAACGCCTTGGGATGGCCGAACTCGTCGACCATCACCGAGTGGTCGATGACGAGATGGACGGGCACCAGTGGGTTGATCTTGCTGGTATCGCCGCCGAGCTTGGCGATCGCGTCGCGCATCGCGGCGAGATCGACCACGCAAGGCACGCCGGTGAAATCCTGCATCAGCACGCGCGCAGGACGATACTGGATCTCGCGTGCTGGCGCCCTGGGGTTCTTCTGCCAGTCGGCCAGCGCCTGGATATCGTCGGTCGAGACGGTAAAGCCGCCGTCCTCGAACCGCAGCAGGTTTTCGAGCAGCACCTTCATCGAGAACGGCAGGCGGCTGACATCGCCGAGCTTCTCGCCCGCCTTGGCCAGCGAATAATAGGCGTATTCGCGGGTCCCGACGGTCAACGTGTCGCGGGTTCCCAGCGTGTCCTGTCCGACCTGCGTCATCTTGCGGCGTGCTCCCTGTTTGTCGTGAGGCGCGCGCGATAACCGACGCACGCGGATGTCGCCTGCGCCGATGCGCGTTTGGTTGATTCAGGTCAAGGGCGGGGGTCGCGAAGGTCGCGCGGCGGAGCGCGCGGCGATCAGGCACCCCATGACGATCAGCGCCGCGCCGATCGCGGTCGCCGGCGCCACCGTCTCGCCGAACCACAGCCAGCCGAGCAGCGCCGACCAGAAGAACGCGGTGTATTCGATCGGCAGCAGGTGCTGCGTCTGCGCGCGCGCATAGCCCCAGGCGAGGAACAGCAGCGCGGTCGTCGCCAACACCGCGCCGAGCGCGACATCGCCCAGTGCGCCCGCCAGCGGCTGCCACAGCCACCAGGCGAACGGCAACAGGATCAGCGCGACCAGCGCGTTCTGGAACAACGTGATCTCGACCCCGCTCGCCATCTGCGCCTGCCGCCGCTGCACCACGAGGTTGCCTGCATAGAGCACCGACGAGGCGAGCACCGCGGCGATCCCCGCGGCCGCGCGGGCATTGAGCCCTGCTTTCGCGCCCGCATCCAGACCTCCCGCGCGGGCCAGCGCGATCACCGCCACCCCCGCAAGCCCGAGCAGCGATGCCGCGAGCGCGCCGGGCCGCACCCGTTCATCCAGAAAGAACGCCGCGAGATAGAGCGCGATCAGCGGCGCGATGAACGACAGCGCCATCGCCTCGGCTAGCGGCAGGCGGACGATACCGTAGAAATAGAGCGGGGCCATCGCCGCGACGATCAGCGCGCGCAACCCATGCAGCCACAGCACCGCGCGCGGCGGCCATGCGCGGTCTCGTCGCGCCAGCCAGAGCGGCAGCATCAGCGCGGTGCCGATCGCGTTGCGCATCAGCAGCGCGGTGAACACGCCGGCCTTGATCGACGCGCTCTTCATCGCCGCGTCCATCGTGGTGAACGCGGCGATGCCGACGATCACCGCGAGGAAGGGCAGCATGGGGTGGCCGGCCATGCCGGGTGAGCCTCGGGTCGATGGCGGGCGAGCGATCATGCGAACGCTTGCCCTCGCCCGTCCGGCATGGGCTGGCAAGCGCGATCGGCGGCGCGCCTTATGGTGATTCACGATTAGGACAGCCTGCGTGCTTGAAGCGGAAGCCGCGGACCGGCTAAGCTAGGGTGACGGTCGGCGGACGGCCCGACGATGCCAGAAAGACCAAAGCGATGACGGTGACGGCGATGCGCGCTGCGACGGGGGCGGTGATCGGCGCGCGACCGCGCTTAAAGCCGTCGGTGACGCTGGCGATAGCGCTCGTGGCGGCGATGGCCTCGTCCGCATCGGCGCGCGATCGGGATGATGCGCGCAACGGCGACGCGGCGCACGAGGCGCGGAGCGACCCCGCCTCGTCGTCCGCGCCGACCGACCTCACCGGGCAGATCGCCCCCGCCGCATCTTCGACGGCAGCCAAGTCGCCGCCTCCGGCTCGATCCTCAGCGCCATTACCAAACCCCGCCGACAGCACCGGCGCCGCGCGCGTGGTCGCCGCCGCCGTGCCGCCCCCGCCACCGCAGCCGATCGTCGAGCCGGTGATGCCCTGGACGATCGCCGACGCACGCGTGCTGCTCGGCGTGATCGAGGGGATCGGCGACGAGGGCCTGTTCGCGGTCGATTACCGGCCCGACGCGCTACGCGCCGCGATCAAGCAGGGCGAGGGCGACGCGCTTGACCAGGCAGCGAGCAAGAGCTTCGCCTGGCTCGCCGAGGACTTGCGCGAAGGGCGCACGCCGGTGGAGGCGCGGGTGCAATGGTTTGCGCTCGACCCCGATCGCGAGGCGTTCCCGACCGCGACGCTGATGGCGCGCGCTCTCGCCGATCACGACGTGCCCGGCACGCTCGCCAGTCTCGACCCGACGGTGCCCGATTACGCCACGCTCAAGCAGGCGCTCGCCGATACGCCCGTCGCCGGTAGCGCCAACAAGGCGCGCCGCGCGCTGATCCGCGCGAACATGGACCGCTGGCGCTGGCTGCGCCGCGACCTCGGCGATGTGTACCTGCTCACCAACGTACCCGAGTTCCAGCTGCGGCTGACGGTCAAGAACCGCATCATCCGCAGCTATCGCACCGTCGTCGGCAAGCCGGGCAAGACCGCGACGCCGCAACTGGCCGAGCAGGTCAAGGCGGTGGTGTTCAATCCGACCTGGACGGTGCCGCAGTCGATCGTGGTGGGCGAGGGGCTCGGCGCGAAGCTGCTGCGCAGCCCCGGCTCGGCGGCGGCGCAGGGGTACAAGGTGACGAAGGCGGCCGATGGCACGATAACCGTGGTGCAGCAGCCGGGCGACGGCAATTCGCTCGGCCGGATGAAGATCGACATGCCCAACCCGCACGCGATCTATCTGCACGACACGCCGGCGAAGGCGCTGTTCGCCAGTCCCGTGCGCGCGTTCAGTCACGGCTGCATCCGCACCGAGCGCGCGGTGGAACTGGGCATGACCATGGGCATCCTGGGAGCAGGCATGGAGCCGCAGGCGGCGGCCGACATCTCGCGCTCCGGCAAGTACACCAAGGTGCCGATGACGCGGACGTTTCCGGTCTACATCACCTATCAGACGATCGCGCGCGACATCAACGGCGAGCTCAAGACGTTCGGCGACATCTACGGCCGCGACGCGCCGGTGTTGGCGAGCTTCAAGGCCGCGCGTGCGGAGAAAACCGACCAGCGGATCACCGCAGAGCCGGTGGTGAAGCTCGACAATCCGTTGTGACGGTTGGAGGGGGCCGAGGCTAAACTTAGCCCGTAGCTGAACTATAACCAATGCCGACCGTGCCGAGCCTGTCGAAGGACCGTCCTTCTTGACCCAGGCGCTGTGCCCGAAAGAAGTGCGGTCCTTCGACAAGCTCAGGACGGTCGGAACCGGGTAAAGTGAGCAGACGCTGCCCGTCTATTCGCCCGATCCCGGCTCGGCCATGTTGCGGTGCATTTCCGCGGTCACGGCTTCGGGAAGGACGTGTGCGGCGGCGGCCTGGAGTTTGTTCTTAAGGCCCGAGACGACGTCCGCCTTGCCCGCGAGCAGCGCGTCCCAGCCGTCCTTGGCGACCTTCGCCGGATCGTCCTTTTTCGCTTGGCCGACCGAGGTATCGTCCATGCCTGCTCGGTGGAAGAATTCGGTATCGGTCGCGCCCGGCATGATGTTGGTGATCGTCACGCCGTCCGCGTCCTTCAATTCGTTGCGGATCGCGTCGATGAAGCTGTCCACGAACGCCTTGGTGCCGTTGTAGACCGCCTGGAAGCTGCCCGGCATGAACCCGGCGATCGAACCGGTGACGAGCACCTTGCCCTGATTGCGCGCGACCATGGGCTTAAGCGCATTATGCAGCAGATACAGCGTGCCGACGATGTTGGTGTCGATCACGTGCCGCCAGTCGGCGACGCTCTGGTCGAGGAACGCGTGGCCGAGGCCATGGCCGGCGTTGGCGCAAAGCACGTCGACCTCGCGACCGCCGATCTTAGCCAGCAGCCGGTCGACGCCTTCGGTGGTCGACAGATCGACCTCAAGCGTCTCGACATTGCCGCCGATCTCGGCCGGCACGGCGTCGATGTCGCGGTCGGCGGCGATCAGCACGTCGTAGCCGTCGGCGATCGCCAGCTTGGCGAGCTCAAGCCCGATGCCCGTCGAGCCGCCGGTTACGACCGCGAATTTGTCTGCCATGATATGGTCCTCTGGTTGATATCAACCGTCTGTCCTGAGCTTGTCGAAGGACCGATTTTCCTTCGAAGCGCGGTGCCTGGATCGAGAAGGGCAGTCCTTCGACAGGCTCAGGATGGACGGGTTTGGGGTATGCTCAAGCTTGGTCCTACCGGACTTTAGCTCACCAGTCCCGGCTTCAGCACGACCTTGGTCACCTCGTTCTGGTCATCGTGGAACATCTTGTAGCCCTGCGGCGCCTGTTCGAGCGGCAGGCGGTGCGAGATCAGGAACTCGGTGTCGATCTTGTCTTCCATGATGGCGTTGAGCAGCCCCGGCAGATAGTGCTGCACGTGCGTCTGCCCGGTCTTGAGCGTCAGCCCTTTTTCCATGAACGCGCCCAATGGAAACTTGTCGACGATGCCGCCATAGACCGCCGGCATCGAGACGCGCCCGCCCTTGCGGCAGGCGATGATCGCCTGGCGGATCGAATGGATGCGATCGGTGCCGAGGAAGGTCGATTTCTTGATCTGGTCGATCACGTTGTCGACGAAGAAGCCGTGCGCCTCGAGCCCGACTGAATCGATCACCGCATCGGGACCGATCCCGCCGGTCATCTCCATCAACGCCTCGTAGACCTTGGTCTCCTCGAAGTTGATCGTCTCCGCGCCGAACTTCGCCGCGAGCGCGAGCCGGCGCGGGAAGTGATCGATTGCGATCACGCGTTCGGCCCCCATCAGGAACGCCGACTGCACCGCGAACAGCCCGACCGGGCCGCAGCCCCACACCGCCACGGTATCGCCGGGCTCGATCTCGGCATATTCGGCCGCCTGCCAGCCGGTGGGCAGGATGTCTGACAGGAACAGCACCTTGTCGTCGTCGACCCCGTCGGGGATGACGATCGGGCCGAAATCGCTGAACGGCACGCGCACGTATTCGGCCTGGCCGCCCGCATAGCCGCCGGTCATGTGGCTATAACCAAACAGGCCGCTCATCGGCTGACCGTACAGTTCCTGCGCGATGTCCTGGTTGTCCGCCGGATTGCCGTTGTCGCAGGCCGAATACTGGTGCTTGCCGCAGTGGTAGCACGATCCGCAGGCGATGGTGAACGGCACGACGACGCGCTGGCCCTTCTTCAGGGTCGACTTCGCGCCGGTCTCGACGACCTCGCCCATGAACTCATGCCCCAGGATATCGCCCGACTTCATCGTCGGGATGTATCCGTCGTACAGGTGCAGGTCGGAGCCGCAGATCGCGGTCGAGGTGATCTTGATGATCGCGTCGCGCGGGTTGATGATCTCGGGATCGGGCACCGTATCGACGCGAACGTCGTGGCGACCGTGCCAGGCCAAGGCGCGCATCAGCGTGCTCCTTCGTCAAATGCCAGAGCGCGCATCACTTTTCTTCCTCTTCGAGCTGGGCGTGGGTGCGCGCGTTGGTGGAAATCTCGCCGGTTTCCATCAGCTGCTTGAACCGGCGCAGGTCGCGCCGCGCCTGGATCGCGGGTTCGCGCTGAAACATCTTGGCGATCAGTTTGCCGATCGCGCCGGCGGGCGGATCATAGGCGATCGTCACGGTCACGACGGTACCGCGGCCCGCCACCGGCTTGAACTCGATCCGCCCGGAGTTGGCGACGTCCGCACCCTCGTCGGCCTTCCAGCCGATGTATGCGCCCTCGCTTTCATCGGTGACGGTCGCGTCCCATTCGACGGTCTTGCCGCCGGGGGCCTTTACCACCCAATGCGACTTGGTGGGGGAGAGCACGTCGATCCGCTCGACGTTGTCCATGAAGCTGGGCAGGTTCGCGAAATCGCGGAAGTAGGCGAACAGTTCGCCGTGCGGACGATTGATCGTGACGCTGCGTCCGACGACACTGTCGCCATCGCTCGCGTCGATCTCGGCCATCGCCCAGGCCGTCTTCGCGTCGGCGTCCTTGGCGGTCGCCGGCGGCGCATCGTCTATCGCGGTATCGGCCATTGTCACATCCTTGTGGAGGAATGCGACATCAAGCCTTCACGTGAAGCGCTGTTCCGCCAAGTGCCCAGCATCGCGAAACATTTCGTCGCAACTTGCGGTCGGCTTGTCGGCGACTCCGCGTGAGTGATCAAGCCGCCGGCATCTGCTGGCTCGCGCAATGAAAGCCGCCGCCGCCGCGCAGCACCGCGTCGGCGGGGAGCCCGATAGTTTTGCGGTCGGGAAATAGCGTGGCGATTGCCGCGACCCCTTCGTCATCGCGCGCCACACCGAACGTCGGCACGACGACCAGCCGCGTGGTCACCGTAAAGTTCATGTAGCTCGCCGGCTCGACCCGTCCGCCGAACTCCACGCGGCCCGGCGATGGCACGAGCCGCACGTCGAGCCCGAACGCCTCGGCGCGCGCGCGGGCATCGGCATAGATCGCCGCGTTCGGATCGTTGCCGCCGCTCGCGCGGGGCAGCGCCAGCACGCCCGGCGCGACGAACCGCGCGAGATTGTCGACATGCCCGTCGGTATGATCGTTGACGAGGCCTTGGCCCAGCCACAGCACGCGCTTGAAGCCGAGATCGGCGATCAGCCGCGTCTCGATCTGGGCGCGCGACAACGTGGGGTTGCGGTTGGGGTTGAGCAGGCACTGTTCGGTGGTCACGACCACCCCCGCGCCGTCGCCATCGATCGCGCCGCCTTCAAGGATCCAGTCGGCGGTGGTCAGCGGCAGACCGGCGTCGCGCGCCAGCACGGCGCCGATCGTCTCGTCGCCGGCCATCGGATATTTGCCGCCCCAGCCGTTGAAACCGAAGCGCTTCGCGATACGCGCTCCCGCCGCATCGCGCAGCACCAGCGGGCCGGTGTCGCGCAGCCAGATGTCCCCATAGACTCGCCGCTCAATCGTCACCGCGCCGCTGACCAGGCCGGTGGCGCGCATCGCGTTGCCCTCATCGCGCACCAGCAGCCGCACCGGCGTGCCGCTCTCGGCAACCGCGCTGGCGAAGCCGGCGATCTGCTTCTGCGCGGCGTCGAGATGCCCGGGCCATTCCTCGGCCGAATGCGGAAAGCCGATCCACTGCCATTCCTGCGGGACCCACTCGGGGGGCATCGTCGGGCGTGGAGCGGCGGGAGTCATGGAGGGCACGTAAGCTATCGGCCCGGCCATTTGAACCGGCGATAGGCAGTACACCTCCACTTCCTTTCCTGTTCCGTCCATCCTGAGCCTGTCGAAGGACCGCCCTTTCTTCGGGGTAAGCGCAAGGCTTCAAGATAGACAGTCCTTCGACAAGCTCAGGACGGACGGGTTAGGGGAAGCGGATGGGTAATCACCCCGACCACCACGCCCCGGGCCATGCCGGCCCCGACTGGCTCGGCGCAATCGATCGCGCGCGGGCGCACGCGCCCTTCCTGGCGCGCTCGCTCGATCGCCTGCCCGATCTTACCGCGTTGCTGGCTGCCGGCGAGGGTGACGCCGCGCTCGCCTGGGCGTGCGACGCGGGAGCAGGCGCGGCCGATGTGGGCGTCGCGCTGCGGCGTGAGCGGCTGGCGCTCGCGCTCGCGCTGGCGATCGGCGATCTTGCCGGTGCCTTCCCGCTGCTGACCGTGACGGGCGCGTTGTCGGATTTCGCCGACCGGGCGATGGACATGGCGATCCGCGATGCGATCGCGCGGCACCTACCCAATATGGCGCTCGATGCCGACGCTTTGGCCAAGCCCGCCGGCTTCATCGCGCTGGCGCTCGGCAAGCATGGCGCGCGCGAACTGAACTACAGCTCGGACATCGATCCGATTCTGCTCTACGATCCCGCCACCCTGCCGCGCCGTGCGCGCGACGATCCGGCCGAAGCGGCGCAGCGTATCGCACGCGCGGTGGTGGCGACGCTGGCGGCCGTCACCGACGAGGGCTACGTCTTCCGTGTCGATCTGCGGCTGCGGCCCGCTTCCGAGGTCAGCCCGATGGCGCTGCCGATCGGCGCGGCGCTGACGCATTACGAAGGCTCGGCGCTTGCCTGGGAGCGCGCGGCGTTCATCCGGGCGCGCGCCTGCGCGGGCGACGTGCCGGCGGGTGATGCGTTTCTCGCCGCGATCCGGCCGTTCGTCTGGCGCAAAAGCCTCGATTTTGGCGCGATCGCCGATATCGGGCGTTTGACCGCGCGGATCAGGTCAAGCGCCGGCGCGCGCAACGTCGGTCCCGGGTTCGATATCAAGAAAGGGCGCGGGGGCATCCGCGAGATCGAGTTCTATGCGCAGGTGCATCAACTGATTCACGGTGGTCGTAACCCGGCGCTGCGACAGCGCGGCACGCGCGCCGCGCTCGATGCGCTGGCGACCGCCGACGTGATCGGCGCGGACGAGGCAATGCTGCTCGGCGATAGCTACGACCGGCTGCGCCAGATCGAGCACCGGCTGCAGATGGTCGCCGATCGGCAGACGCACGTGCTGCCGCCCGATCCCGCCGCGCTCGATGGCGTGGCGCGGCTCGATGCGCTGCCCGATGGTGCTGCGCTGATCGCCGAGGTCCGCGCGATCACCGACGCGGTCGGCGCGCGCTACGATGCGCTGATCGCGCGCAGTCCGGGTGCGGCGGGTCCGAGTGCGGCGGGTCCGAGTGCGCCGGGTCCGGGGGCGGGTGGAGCGCCGTTACGCGGCGCGGCCTTGCGCGATCAGCTGGCGGATCTGGGCTTTGCCGATACCGATGCGCTCGCTGCACGGATCGGCGGCTGGCGCGAGGGCAGGCTGAAAGCGCTGCGCAGCGAGGCGGCGCGTGCCGCGCTCGATGCGATCCAGCCACGCCTGCTCGCCGCGTTCGCCGCATCTCCCGAGCCGCTGCGCGCGATCGTGCGGTGGGAACAGCTGCTTGCCGGGCTGCCGAGCGCGATCAACCTGTTCCACTTGCTCGAAGCGCGTCCGGCGCTGCTCGATCTCCTCGCGCGCGTGCTCGCGCTCGCCCCGCCGCTCGCCGACGCGCTTGCGCGCCGCGCCGACCTGCTCGATCCGCTGATCGACCCGCGCGCGCTTGCGCTGCCGGGCGATATCGCGGCGCTGATCGCCGACTTCGCGAGCGCGGGCGAGACTTACGAGACGCGGCTCGACGCGGTGCGGCGCAAGGTCGGCGAATGGCGCTTCACGCTCGGCGTGCGGTTGATCGCGGATGCAGATGCAAAGCCCACCCCCGGCCCCTCCCACAAGCCGGAGGGGAGAAAAAGAAGCGATGCTTCGACTTCCTCCCTCCCGCAACTGGGAGGGGCCGGGGGTGGGCATAGGGGCACCGATCCGCTCGACGTGTCATATGCGCTAGGCCGCGTCGCCGAAGCCGCGATCGGGACGCTGGCCGATGCGGCGATCGCCGAGTTCCGCCACGCGCATGGCGTCGTGCCCGAGAGCGAGCTGGCGATCCTCGGCCTCGGCCGCATCGGCGGCGGGGCGCTGACGCACGCGTCCGACCTTGACCTGGTGTTCGTGTTCACCGGCGATTTCCGCGCCGAATCCGATGGTCGCCGGCCGCTCGGCGGCACGCTCTATTACAACCGCCTGGCGCAGCGGATCATCGCCGCGCTCAGCGTCGCGACCGCCGAGGGCGCGTTGTACGATGTCGATACCCGGCTGCGGCCTTCGGGCGATCAGGGGCCGCTGGCGGTCAGTCTTGACAGCTTCGCGCGCTATCAGCGCGAGCAAGCCTGGACTTGGGAGCACATGGCGCTGTGTCGCGCGCGGCCGCTGTATGGCAGCGATCCGGCACGCGCGGCGCTGGCGGCGATCGTGCGCGGCGTGCTGGAAACGCCGCGCGATCCGGCGGCGCTGCGCGGCGACGTGCTCGCGATGCGCGAACGGATGGCGCGGCATAAGCCCGCGCGCGGCGCGCTCGACGTGAAGCTGCTGCGCGGCGGCCTCGTCGATCTCGAATTCATCGTCCACTTCCTGCAACTGCGCGATCACGTCGCGCTGACGCCGGACATCGGCGAAGCGGTGCGCGGGCTTGCGCAAGGCCAGCGGATCGTCCCCGCGCTGATCGACGCGCACGACGTGATGACGCGCACGCTTATCGTCGCGCGGCTGCTCGCCCCCGACGGGGCCGCCCCGCCAGCGCCCGCGCGCCCGATCCTTGCCGCCGCGGTGGCCGGCGCGCATAGCGATTGGGACGATCTGAGCGCGCGTCTGGCGCGGGCGCGCGGTTCGGTCGCACAAGCCTGGCTCGCGACGTTCGGCGAACGATTGGAGATCGATTGATGAGCGAGACCGCATACCCCGGCGTTGGCGACGCGCTGCCCGACATCGCCTTAGAAGCGCCCGACGGCGAGAGCGTCCGCCCGGCGGACTTCGCCGGCCGCAAGCTCGTGCTGTTCTTCTATCCCAAGGACGATACGCCGGGCTGCACTACCGAGGCGCGCGATTTCTCGGCGCTCGGCGATCGCTTCACCGAGGCGGGGATCGCGCTGCTCGGCGTCAGCAAGGACCCGCCGGCCAGGCACGCGAAGTTCATTGCCAAGCACGCGCTGACCGTACCGCTCGTCAGCGACGCGGCCGACGGCGGGCTGTCCGACGCGCTCGGCATCTGGACGCAGAAGCAGCAGTACGGCCGCAGCTACATGGGCATGGTGCGCACGACGTACCTGATCGGCGCGGACGGTCGCATTGCGCGGATCTGGCCGAGGGTGAAGGTCGCGGGCCATGCCGAGGCGGTGCTGGCGGCTGCGCTGGCGTTTTGACCGCTGGCTCGGCAATCACGAGCCGCGTCGGTGGGCGATCCGGCATGCGCTGTGCCGCGATCGGCCGCGCTGACGGCGGGCGTTCGTGTTCGGTGCGGCGATGCCCGACGAGGCTGGTCGCGTCGGATCGCCATGCGCAATTCGAAAGAGTCGCTAAAGGTTCCCAAGCGCTGGTGCCCGACCTGTGGCGAGTGCTTATCAAAAGTTACTCGCCGGCAATATGAACGGTTCGTTCAACCGTTCGGCGCGGGAAGCAGCCGGTCTGTCGTGGTCCGTCGACCTCACGCTTGCCTCGTCAAGCGGGTTGCGGTTAGCCCCCGTGCAGCGAAAGGCGGGGGGTCCGACGATCGCGAATTCACCTGCCCGGATCGGCACATGACGTGCCGTTTCGTCGGGAAAAGTCTGATCGATCGTCCATGCGATCATCACGATAACCGAGAAGGATCGCCGCCTAGTGTTTCTGAACAGCTTCGTTAGCAAGGCCGCCGTGGCGCTGACCAGCGCCGCCGCGCTTGCTTCCACGCCGAGCTACGCCAACAGCGCCGCGAGCACCGACGTGTCCGCTCCGCTGCGCGCCGTGCAGGATGCAAAGTCCACAACCACCGGCGGTGACCAAGAGTTCCAGAAACTTTTCACCAATTGGCAAAATCTCGAGAAGACGAGCGTTCCCGCGCTTGCCGACTTCGGCACGGCGACGCCCGGGTCGGGCAGGGGCGTCGCGGGCCGCGTCAACCTGATCTCCGGCGTCCGTCTGCCGGGCGTGTCGCCCTATGGTGGCGGACTTGCCGCATTGCCGTTCCGCTCGCTGTCGTCGATCCGCCCATCGGTTCCGTCGCGCACGCCGATCGAGGGCTTTCGCCTGACCAGCGAGTTCGGCATGCGCGAGCATCCGGTGCTTGGCGGCGTGCGCATGCACAAAGGTCTGGATCTGGCCGCGCCGATCGGCACGCCGGTTCATGCGACCGCCGACGGCATGGTCGAACGCGCCGACTGGTCGAATGGATATGGCTTGCTCGTCGAGATCGACCACGGCGGCAACCTGGAGACGCGGTACGGCCACATGTCGCGTCTGGCGGTCGCCGCCGGACAGATGGTGCACAAGGGCGATGTCATCGGCTTCGTCGGCATGACCGGCCGCACGACCGGTCCGCATCTGCATTACGAGGTCCGCCTGGCAGGCGAAGCGGTCAATCCGGCTTCGTACATGCCGGGCGCGGACGCGGCCCGTCTGCATCTCGCGGCCGCCGACGGACGCGATCAGGCGCACGACTGACGCCGGTCGGCAGACGCCCGACCGGCGTTGCAATCGACCGGCGTTGTAATTCAGGCGAAGTTTCCCGCCACCGCGATCTGCGACAACGGCTTGCGCGTGCTCGGCACCTCGCGGCCGCGCAGCTGCTCGGGCAACTGCTCGACCCGACCGCGTCGGCCGATCACCGTCGCCGCGTCGATGCGGAACCGGTCGGGCACCTGAAGCTCGGTCCGCGCGCGATCCAGGTCGAAGCCGATCATGCCGTGCGTGTAATAGCCGAGCGCGGTCGCCTGCAGCGCCATCTGCGCCCATGCCGCCCCGGTATCGAAGCTGTGCGTGTGCGACGGCTTCGCCTCGTCGCCGTCGCCCATCAGCGTGTCCGAGACGAAATAGATCAGCGCGCCCCCGTCCTTCGCCCAGCTCGCGTTGAACGGGATCAGGATATCGAGGAACCGCTGCCAGTCGGCGGTCTCGCGCCTGGCATAAAGGAACTTCCACGGCTGTGCGTTGTAGCTCGAAGGAGCCCATCCTGCCGCCTCGAATATCACTTGCAGATCGGCATCGGGGATCGCGCTCCCGTCGAAGGCGCGGGGCGACCAGCGCTCGACGAACAGCGGCAGCACGCGCGGATCGGCCTGGCGATTCGCAGCAACTAGGGGATCGGTCATGGTCGGGTCCTTTGACGTAGGTCTGGCGGACAACGGCCGGGCGAACCGTCTGCTCCCGCTCGATGAAGCGGTCGATCGATGCGTTCAGGCGGCGTCGACGAGCACCAGTTCGCTTTCCTCGATCGCGGTGACGGCGACGCGCTCGACTCCGGTGATCGCCGCGCCATCGCGCGCGTTGACCTCGACCTCGCGTTCTCCATCACCGATGCGCACCCGGCCCGTCGCCGGAACGAGGTAGGCGTGGCGATCGGCGGTGAGGTCATAGCTGACGGTCTCGCCCGCGCGGACCGTCGCGCCGAGCACGCGCGCGTCGGTACGGATCGGTAGCGCGTCGTCGTCGCCGACGATACCGGATGCGAGCGGCACGAACTGGCCGGCGCGATCACCCTTGGGAAACGGACGCGCGCCCCAGCTCGGCGGTCCCCCGCGCGTATCGGGCACGATCCAGATCTGGAACAGCGTGGTGGTCTCATCCTCCCGATTGAATTCGGCGTGGCGGATGCCGTCGCCCGCGCTCATCACCTGCACGTCGCCCGCGCCGGTGCGGCCCCGATTGCCCAGACTGTCCTCATGCGTGATCGCGCCGCTGCGCACATAGGTGATGATCTCCATGTCGCGATGCGGATGTGGAGGGAAACCCGTGCGCGGCGCGATGGTATCATCGTTCCACACGCGCAGCGCGCCCCAGCCGGGTCGCGCCGGATCGTGATAATCGGCGAACGAAAAGTGATGACGCGCATCGAGCCAGCCGTGATCGGCGGCGCCGAGCGTGGCGAAAGGACGGAGTTCGATCATCGCACAATCTCCCACGTTTGCGTGAATTTCTAAACTGTGAGGCCCGAAGGCTTGGCTTGCAGGTATGTAGTGAGCGCGCCATCTGTTCGCCATCCGACGCGCATCTCCCGTATTGCGCGATAAGAACAGATCTGGAACACCTCCGCGCATGTCTTTGACCCACATCACCGTGCGCGGCGCGCGCGAGCATAACCTCAAGGGGATCAACGTATCGCTGCCGCGCGATGCGCTGGTGGTGGTCACCGGATTGTCGGGCTCGGGCAAGTCGAGCCTCGCGTTCGATACGATCTATGCCGAGGGTCAGCGACGCTATGTCGAGTCCTTGTCGGCCTATGCGCGCCAGTTCCTCGAGATGATGCAGAAGCCCGATGTCGAGCATATCGACGGGCTTTCCCCGGCGATCTCGATCGAGCAGAAGACCACCAGCCGCAATCCGCGCTCGACCGTCGCCACGGTGACCGAGATCTACGATTACATGCGGCTGCTGTGGGCGCGCGTCGGCGTGCCGTACTCACCCGCCACCGGCCTGCCGATCGCCGCGCAAACGGTCAGCCAGATGGTCGATCGCGTGATGACGCTGCCCGAGGGAACGCGCGCCTATCTGCTCGCGCCGGTGATCCGCGGGCGCAAGGGCGAATACCGCAAGGAACTCGCCGAATGGCAGCGCGCCGGCTACACCCGCGTGCGCATCGACGGCGCGCTGATGGCAATCGAGGATGCGCCCGCGCTCGACAAGAAGCTGAAGCACGACATCGAAGTAGTGATCGATCGCATCGCGGTGCGCGATGGCATCCAGACGCGGCTGGCGGACAGCTTCGAACAGGCGCTGAAGCTTGCCGACGGGCTGGCCTATGTCGACCTGGCCGATACCACCGTGGCGGACGCGGTCGCGGCGGCGAACAGCGGCATGGTCGGCGCACCCGGGGATGTGACGCTGGGGATCGGCGTCGTGGGGGACGGAGAACAGGAATACGCAACCCCCGGCCCCTCCCCTGAAGAGGAGGGGGGAAGAAAGGGTCGCGCCAAAGCCCCCTCTTCGTCAGAGGAGGGTGTTGGTGGTGGTGCGCCCCAGGCGAAGACCGCCGCCAAGGCCCTCAAAGGCGCCGCGCTTCCCGCCAACCGCATCGTGTTCTCCGAAAAGTTCGCCTGCCCCGTCAGCGGCTTCACGCTCGAGGCGATCGAGCCGCGCTTGTTCAGCTTCAACGCGCCGCAGGGTGCGTGCCCCGCGTGCGACGGGCTGGGCGAGAAGCTGTTGTTCGATCCCGCGATGGTCGTGCCCAACGAAGCATTGAGCCTCAAGCAGGGCGCGGTGGTGCCGTGGGCGAAGTCGAACCCGCCGAGCCCGTACTACATGCAGGTGCTGGCGAGCCTCGCCAAGGCCTACGGCTTCAAGCTCGACACCAAGTGGGCCGACCTCACCGACGAGCAGCGATCGATCATCCTCCACGGCACGCGCGGCAAGCCGGTGGCGCTGACCTTCATCGACGGCAAGAAAAGCTACACCGTCGACAAGGCGTTCGAGGGCGTGATCGGCAACCTCAACCGCCGCATGCTGCAGACCGAGAGCGCGTGGATGCGCGAGGAACTCGGCAAGTTCCAGACCGCGCAGCCGTGCGAGGTGTGCCTGGGCAAGCGGCTGAAGCCCGAGGCGCTGAGCGTCAAGGTCGCGCGGAGCGACATCGCCGATGCCGTCCGCCTGTCGGTCGCCGACGCCAAGGCCTGGTTCCTGGCGCTCGACGCGCAGCTGACGCCGCAGCAGAGCCAGATCGCCCGCGCGATCCTGAAGGAAATCAACGAGCGGCTGGGCTTCCTCGACAACGTCGGGCTCGATTACCTGAACCTCGATCGCACCTCCGGCACGTTGTCAGGCGGCGAATCGCAGCGCATCCGCCTCGCCAGCCAGATCGGCAGCGGGCTGTCGGGCGTACTCTATGTGCTCGACGAGCCGAGCATCGGCCTCCACCAGCGCGACAACGACATGCTGCTCGCGACGCTGAAACGCCTGCGCGATCTCGGCAACACCGTGATCGTGGTCGAGCACGACGAGGATGCGATCCGCGCGGCCGACTACATCGTCGATCTCGGCCCCGGCGCGGGCGTGCACGGCGGCGAGATCGTCGCCGAGGGCACGCTCGACCAGATCCTCAAGGCCCAGAACAGCCTGACCGCCGCGTACCTCAACGGCAGCCGCGCGATCGAGGTGCCGGCCAAGCGCCGCAAGGGCAACGGCCACAAGATCGTCGTCAAGAACGCGCGCGCCAACAATCTGCGCGGCGTGACGGCGAAGATCCCGCTCGGCACCTTCACCTGCATCACCGGCGTCTCGGGCAGCGGCAAATCGAGCCTCACGCTCGACACGCTCTACGCCGGCGCCGCGCGCGCGCTCAACGGCGCGCGCGTGATCGCCGGCGCGCACGACAGCATCACCGGCCTCGAACATTGCGACAAGGTGATCGAGATCGACCAGTCGCCGATCGGCCGCACGCCGCGCAGCAACCCCGCGACGTATACCGGCGCGTTCACCCAGATCCGCGACTGGTTCGCGGGGCTCCCCGAAAGCCTAGCGCGCGGCTACAAGCCCGGGCGCTTCAGCTTCAACGTCAAGGGCGGCCGCTGCGAGAAGTGCCAGGGCGACGGGCTGATCAAGATCGAGATGCACTTCCTGCCCGACGTCTACGTCACCTGCGAGGAATGCGGCGGCAAGCGCTACAACCGCGAGACGCTGGAGGTGAAGTTCAAGGGCCTCTCGATCGCCGACGTGCTCGACATGACGATCGAGGACGCGGAAAGCTTCTTCCACGCCGTCCCCCCGATCCGCGAACGCATGCACATGCTGAACGAGGTGGGCCTCGGCTACGTCAAGGTCGGCCAGCAGGCGACCACGCTGTCGGGCGGCGAGGCGCAGCGCGTGAAGCTCGCCAAGGAACTCGCGCGGCGCAGCACCGGCCAGACGCTCTACATCCTCGACGAGCCGACCACCGGGCTGCACTTCGAGGACGTGCGCAAGCTCCTCGAAGTGCTCCACCGTCTGGTCGACCAGGGCAACAGCGTGGTGGTGATCGAACACAACCTCGACGTCATCAAGACCGCCGACTGGATCATCGACATGGGCCCCGAAGGCGGCGTCCGCGGCGGCGAGATCGTCGCCGAAGGCACACCCGAGCAGGTGGCGAAGGCGAAGGGGAGTTTCACGGGGCGGTATCTCGCGCCGATGCTGGGGAGTTGGAATAAGGCGAAGGCGAGCGCTTGACGCCCGATCCTCCCCAAGCTCGCTTGGGGAGGCGGACCATGCGCAGCATGGTGGAGGGGCACCCGCCGCACACACGAGCTCACGCCAGTCCCCCCCTCCAACCCCGTCACCGGGGTGACAACAGCAGACAGCGTCTTCGCGCTTCACCCCGATGCCGATCGCGTATATCTGGATCGGCGTACCCACGAAGAAACGATGGGCGATCATAGCCTCGACCACCTCCCGCCTGACCCGCTGGCCGACGCCGAGGAAGCCATCATCGACATGGCCACGCTTGGCCGTGACCTTGCCCGCCGCAAGGCCGAACGCGGCCTGCCCGACCTCCCCCGCAACGCCGGCGCCAACCGCACGCCGAGCAAACACGCGATGCTTCAGGCGATCAAGGATGCGGGTGGGAGTGGTGATTGGGCGTAATTCCGATGCATTGGGATAGCTGACCGATAGTTGATTTGGTCCAAAGAGGCATCCGCAACATTGAGATCGTCGCTGAAGATTAGCTTGGCCGAGCGCCAATAGCTAAGTCAGAGGTGACCCGGGCTTATTGCGCTATCTATATATCCTCTGTAGTCTTACTACAACCGAATTATTAGTAAGTTCACTCAACATTATAACCTCTGAGTTTATATAATACGGTGTCGTAGATAAAAATGTCGGGCGTGCGGCTGCTTTATTCCAAGTTGTCGCCTTACCGTCCTCATACTTTCTTTTTTCCGGTTTATGAAAAGCTCGCTTAAAGCCAGCTGGGGTAATGCCCTTTAAACTGGTAAAATTTACGCGATTATCGCCTGCGATCCCCTCGAAGACGATCGAGTCCTTGTATAGTTCAGCAGTGAGGCTTTTGACGTACGGTTGAAGATAGACCACCCGTTTGATTCCGCTGGCTATGATAAGTTTAGCGCACATGTGGCATGGCATGGTTGTGCAGTATAAAGTCGCACCTTGCGTCGCTCTAAGAAATCTCGCAGCATCGGTAATAGCGTTCATTTCCGCGTGAACCATTCGGCCATACTCAATGATATTTGCTATCATAGCGCTCTGCCAGGGGCCGTCAGCCTCTGGCGATGACTTGGAAGCTCTCTTAAAAACCTTTTCTACCAGATCGGAGAGTGGAACGTCGTCAAAGCTATCATTCAACCAACCTGACCTCTGAAGCCGCTCCAAAGCGTCTCGTGCCAAATCCTCCTTAACGCGTTGGTTTGAGTCTTGCCCGAGAATGTAGTCGCGCCCATCATTATGTTGATCGCACCAATATGTTCCTCCTTCAGGAGACGGAACCTCGTTGCAACCCATCGAAATGATTTCGCCTCGCTCACCAAATATCGCAGCGCCTACTTGTCGAGAAAGATCTAGCGATCTGTAGGACGCCGCATTCGCTATGTAAGACGCATACTCATCTTTTGTCGGGGATATAAATGGATGCCCAAAGTAGACCTCAATAAGTCTTTCGCACGAGTCTTCTAAAGTCTTGAGGCTAGTGCAATCTAGAATAAAATCTGACTTTGGGTAGCAGTCTATTACCCTTTGGCCGAACCTTTTGTCGACCTCATCCTCGTCAATAGATATTATCTCTAAAGCCTTGCTTTCAAGCTTAGCTTGATTCGATATCCTATCGCTAACCTTCTGTCTATCGACGAGGTTATGTACTCGTACCTCCTTTGGTGCATAGCATCCTACAAACAATACGTTGCGGCCGTATATTCTCTCTAAAGTATTATATTCATCTATCCTTTTGATCTGTCTGATAATGTGCACCATCTTGGAATTAAGTCTCTTTCGGCGACCCGATTCCCCTCCTTTCATGAGCCTTAATATGCCGAGTATGGCTAAGATATCTCCACGCCCCGCTTCTTCACATAACGAGTCCCCCGCCGCTATATAAGCGCTATAGCGGGATACCTCGTCAGGATATGAATCGGCTACATCGCCAAGCTCTTTGAGAAAGTCGGTAAGCTTGATGACATTAGGCTCAGAGCGAACTTGGGTTAGTCTTTCAGATAAAACTGATACTACTTGGTCTACATTGATGCCAATTGGTGCAATTAGAGCGATGAAGGCTTCTCGGTCTGCGTTGATCATGATCGTTGCTCTGATATGCGAAATGGTGGAAACGGTGCAATCAGTCCTTGCGGCCCATGTCAACGGTGCTACGGAAATGAGTAGAGAGATTTGGGAGATAAGGCATGACAGATGGTGAAGGCGCCAACTGGCTTGTGGAAATCTTTCTAGCCTATCAATGCGCCCTTGATGAGCAGCGTGATGCAATAGGCACTCGGGCGTGGCTAAAAGATGCTCTCGATGCGGATCGGCAGGCATATGCCCGACTAATGCATCAGGATCAGATGTTGGGAGAGTAGCTGTCCATCTTATTAAGCTTGAACCCCGTTGCTATGGGACTTTCTCTGTCCTACAACCCCCGTCATGCGATAAATAGCCCGATTTCCCACCCCATCTCCGGAGGAAATCATGGCCGATCCCCCCGCCCCGCAGCCGCCCCGATCCGCCTATCCCAGTCCATTCGGGCGGGGGTGGATACCGGGGGAGCGGGATATCGGTTTGCCGGACGAAACGAAGGCGGCCCGCTCTGTTGCTCCCCTCCCGCTGGCGGGAGGGGGATGGTGATTGGGGTGGAAGTGATGGGCGGTTACCCCTCCACCATACTGCGTATGGTCCCCCTCCCCAGCGCGCTGGGGAGGATAGTTGCGCGCCGCTCGCGCGCGCCGGTGCGTTCACGCTCGCCAAGCGCGTGCGGTTTCTCGACGCGTTGGCGCAGGAGGGCTCGGTGCGCGCGGCGTGTGGGCGCGCGGGGGTGAGCGCGGAGAGCGTCTATCGGTTGCGGCGGCGCGATGCGCTGTTCGCGCAAGGGTGGTCGGCGGCGCTGGTGCTGGCGCGCGAGGCGGCGGGAGACGAGCTTGCGTGCCGGGCGCTCCACGGCGTGCGCGAGGCGGTGTTCTATCGCGGCGAGGAAGTCGGCCACCGCGTGCGCTTCGACGCGCGGCTGCTGCTCGCGCATGTCGCGCGGCTCGATGCGCTCGCGCTCGACGCACGGGCGCGCGGCGACGCGGCGCGGTTCGACGAGCTGCTCGCGGCGGTCGCCGGCGCGCAGGCGGACGAGGACCTGTACGAATTCGCCGATCCCGAACTCGCCGAGCCCGAGCCGGCGCTGCCGATGACGCGCGACGAATATGCCGCGCGCCGGGCGCAGGCGGCGGTCGCCGCTGGCATCGACTGGGGCCTCGACGACGACGACGACGACGACGACGATAATGATGCGATTGCCGGCGCGGAGAGCGAGGAGACGGAGGACGCGGAGGAGCTCGATCCGTTTGCCGCGCGCGCGGCGGCGGAGGGCGAATGGAACGCCTGGTTCGCAAGCGCATGCGGCACGGTGGATGCGCTGGTCGCGGGTGCCGATGATGCGCCGATCGAGGTCAAGTCGATCGGCGATGCGTCAAATCCTCCCCGTGAACGGGAGGATTTTAGGAGCTGGACCCTGTCAACCGTGTCAACTTCGCGGCCTTATGCCTCACCCACCTTCACGCCCTTCCAGAACGCGATGCGGTCGCGGATCGCCTCGGCCTTTTCCTTGGGCTCGGGATAATACCACGCGGCGTCGGGGTTGAGCGTGTCGTCGACGCGCAGCGAATGATAGTGCGCGGTGCCCTTCCACGGGCAGACGCTGGTGGTGGTGCTCGGCTCCAGCACGCTGGCGTCGACCGCGTCACGCGGGAAATAGTGGTTGCCTTCGACGACCACCGTGTCGTCGCTGCGCGCGATCACCGCGCCGTTCCATGTCGCTTCGATCATGCCGGGTTTCCTGTTCGGGTTGCGATCGGCATCAACGCCCGGCGGCCAGAACAAGCTGCGCACCTTTCTCGGCGATCATCATCGTCGGCGCGTTGGTGTTGCCGCTGGTGATCGTCGGCATGACCGAGGCATCGACCACGCGCAGGCCATCGACGCCGACGACGCGCAGCGCCGCGTCGACCACCGCGCCCATCGCGGCGGTGCCGGCGGGATGGAAGATCGTCGTGCCGATCGCGGCGGCGGCCTGTTGCAGCTCGGCCTCCGAGACGAAGGCGGGGCCGGGGCGGACTTCGCGCGGGTGGTATGCGGCGAGCGCCGGTTGCCCGACGATGCCGCGCGTGATGCGGATCGCCTGCGCGGCAGTGTGCCGATCGGCCTCGGTCGCGAGATAGTTCGGCCGGATCGCGGGCGATGCGTGCGGATCGGCGGCGGCGATGCGGCTCGTGCCCCGGCTTTCGGGCCGCAGGTGGCAGACGCTGGCGGTGAAGGCGGGGAAGGGGTCGAGGAGCCGTGCGGTTTTGCTGCCGCCCCCGCCGAACGCCTCGAGGCTCAGTGGTTGGACGTGGAACTCGAGGTCGGGCGTCGCGAGGCGCGGATCGCTGCGGGTGAACAGGCCGAGCTGGCTGGGCGCCATCGCCATCGGCCCGCTGCGGCGCGCGAGGTATTCGAGGCCGATCAGCGCCTTGCCCGCGAGCGTCGCGGCGCGCTGGTTCAATGTCGCCGCGCCGGTGACGCGATAGGCGCAGCGCAGCTGCAGGTGATCCTGCAAGTTCGCGCCGACTTGCGCGCGCTCGATATGCGGCGCGATGCCGAGCGAGGCGAGGTGCGCGGGATCGCCGATGCCGCTGCGCTCGAGGATCGCCGGGCTGCCGATCGCGCCCGCGGCGAGGAGCACTTCGGCGCGCGCCGACGCGATCCGGCGTTCGCTGCCAAGCAGGTATGCGATGCCGACCGCGCGCCCTTCGGCGAAGACCACCCGATCGACCAACGCGCCGGTGACGACGCGCAGGTTGGCGCGGGCTCGCACGGGCTTCAGGAACGCGTCCGCCGCGCTCCACCGCCGGCCGCGCCGCTGGGTGACGTCGAAGAAGCTCGAGCCTTCGTTGTCGCCGGTGTTGAAATCGTCGATTTGCGGTACGCCGTATTGCTCGGCGGCGTCGCGGAATGCCTCAAGGATCGGCCAGCGCAGGCGTTGACGCTCGACGCGCAGCTCGCCGCCTGTGCCGTGGTGCGGCGAAGCGCCCGCGTAGTGATCCTCGGCGCGGGTGAAGAAAGGCAGCACGTCGTCCCAGCCCCAGCCAGTAAGGCCCTGCTGCCGCCAGCCGTCGTAGTCTGCCGCCTGGCCGCGCATGTAGATCATGCCGTTGATCGACGAGCTGCCGCCGAGCACCTTGCCGCGCGGATAGCGGAGAGCGCGGCCGCCGAGGCCATGCTCGGCCTCGGTCGACAGGCACCAGTCGGTGCGCGGGTTGCCGATGCAGTAGAGGTAGCCGACCGGCACCTTGATCCAGATATAGTCGTCGCGCCCGCCCGCCTCGAGCAGCAGCACGCGCAGGCGAGGATCGGCGCTCAAGCGGTTGGCGAGCACGCACCCGGCGCTGCCGCCGCCGGCGATGATATAGTCGAACTGATCGCCGGGCGCGGACATCCGGGCGGGACTTACGCCTTGGCGGGCGGTCCGGCAAAGGCCCAGCGTAGCGTCTTGCCGAGCGCGCGTGCGCCGATCTCTGCACCGGCGGCGCGCAGCGGGTGGCGATCGAGACCGAGCATCGTGCGGGCCCAGGGAGGCAGCAGGCCGATCGCCGCTTCGCCGAGCAGCGCATGGCTGGCCGTCGGCCGCCCGCTCGCGCCGCGCAGGATCAGGTCGCGCGTCTCGCGCGTATCGTCGCTGACCGCCAGCTCGGGGCGAAAGGCGGCAAGCAGGGCGCGCGCCTCGGCCAGCGTCTCGGGCACCGGATCGGCGCCGAGCCGCCGCGCGATCAACGCGAACTGTGCGACATACTCGTCCTGCGCCGCGCGCGGCATATAGGGCTCGACGAAACGGATGTGCGCGGCGAGGAACGACAGCACCTCGGCCACATGAATCCAGGCGAGCAGATGCGGATCCTCGGCCGAATAGGCGCGGCCATCGGGCAGCGTGCCGTTGACGCGGGTGTGGATCTGCCGGACGCGATCGATCGCGGCATCGGCGTCCGCCCGATCGCCATAGGTCGTGACCGCGATGAACCGCGCGGTGCGGCGCAGCCGGCCGAGCATGTCGGCGCGGAACTCCGAATGGCCGATCACCCCGGCGAGCGCCAGCGGATGCAGCATCTGCAGGAGCAGCGCGGCGATCCCCCCGGCGGACATCGCCGCGACATCGCCATGCACGCGCCAGATCACCGAATCGCGCGCGAACCAGGCATGATCCGATCGCTGGACCGGCCGTTCGTTCCGCTGCTGGTCGTGAAACACGCGGCGCACTTCACGCAACACGCGTTGACGCAAAAAGTCGCTCGGAGAGGAGAACGCAGCGGGCATCGTGGACCTTGTGTCAGGATGGGGAAGCAAGCGTCGGGCAGTCCCGGCGTTCCCTAGATTGTCGTTATATGACAGGGCTTTGCGTTTCGAGCAGACGCAACGTGTGATCGTCGCGCGTCCCGCCGCGGAACGCCTCGATCGGCGCAGCGCAGAACCGCGCTCCCACCGCCTCGAACAATGTCATCGAGCTGCCGAACTTCAGCGCATCGATACCGCCCAGGATCGTCTCGATATCGCGCCGCGACGCCCAGCCCATCACCGCCTCGGTGCTCTCGGCAAGCCGGACCCCGAGCAGCGGATGCGCGAGGTAGGCCGCCGCTTCGTCACGGTCGACAACCGCATAGAACCGGGCGGTCGCGCTGTAGCCGAGCCCGGCGATCTGCGGGAACACGTACCACATCCAGTGCGAGGTCTTGCGACCGCCGCGCAGTTCGGCCAACGCCTGTGGATACGTCGCGCGCTGTGCATCGACGAAGCGATCGAGCGAGGCCAATCAAGCCTTCTCCAACTCGGAGCCCAGCTTCAGCACGATACCGCCGTCCTCCTGCTTGACCGTGTAGGCGGGATTGTCCTTGGTGCCGTTGCGCCGAATCCGCTTGCCCTTGATCGTCCGGCTGACCGATCGATCGAACCGTTCCTCGATCGTGCCTTTGGCGACGCCGCTGCCCCAATGCCAGCGGACCGCCGCGCCTTTGCCGAAACCCTCGCTCATCGTATCGTCATGAGGCGGTCGGCGCGGCCTGGTTGCTTACCGCCGCGCCATGATCGCCTTGCGGCGCGTTGGCGGCACCGAATATCCAGACGGCCGACATGCCGATTATCACCAGCAACAGACTGATCGCCAGCACGTACCGCATGATATTGGGCTTGGCCCCGCCGCTGGCTTCTTCCTGGGTCAGGTGAACCTCTTCGCCCTCGCGTTCCATGACCGGCGTTTCCTCTTGCAATAGCCCGCGAACGGGATCGATCGCAGCAACGCGCGATCCTCGTTGGCGTTCCGAACGCGGAACGCTGGCGTTGTCGTCAGTCGCGTAGCAGCTCGTTGATCCCGGTCTTGGCGCGCGTCCGCGCATCGACGGTCTTGACGATCACCGCGCAGTAAAGTGAGGGCCCCGGCGCGCCGTCGGGTAGCGGCTTGCCCGGCAGCGATCCGGGTACGACCACCGCATAGGGGGGCACGGCACCGATGTGGACTTCGCCGGTGGCGCGATCGACGATCTTGGTCGAAGCGCCAAGGAACACGCCCATCGCCAGCACCGCGCCATCGCCGACGATCACGCCCTCGGCGACCTCGGACCGCGCGCCGATGAAGCAGCCGTCACCGATGATCACCGGATTGGCCTGCAGCGGTTCCAGCACGCCGCCGATGCCCGCCCCGCCCGAAATGTGCACGCCGCGCCCGATCTGCGCGCAGCTGCCGACGGTCGCCCAGGTATCGATCATCGTGTTCTCGCCGATATGGCCGCCGATGTTGACGAAGCTGGGCATCAGCACGGCGCCGCGCCCGATGAACGCGCCGCGCCGCACGACCGCGCCGGGAACGACGCGAAAGCCGGCCTCGGCAAAGTGGTTGTCACCCCAGCCGTCGAACTTGAGCGGCACCTTGTCGAACGCCGGGCCGCCGCCCGCCGCGCCCGGCATGGCCGCGTTGTCGTTCAGCCGGAACGACAGCAGCACCGCCTTCTTCAGCCATTCGTTGACCGTCCAGCCGCCCGAGCCATCGGGCTGCGCGACGCGGACTTCGCCCGCATTGAGCAGGTCGATCGCCTGATCGACCGCGATCCGCAGGTCGGCGTCTTGACGATCGACCGTATCGCGCGCCTGCCAGGCGGCTTCGATCACGGTCTGAATATCGGACATCTGTTACCCCCGCATGATCCGCGGGGGCCTAAAGGCTGGCACAGACGTCTGCAACCCCGGCGGCGGCGCTCTATCCGTCAGCCAGGTAAACGCCCAATATCGGATTGGCGTGTCAGCTGGGCGTGCACTTGGGCGATGACGGGCAGCCGGCGGCGACCTGAGCGAGCGTGCCGAGCCGCTCGAGCTGCGGCTTCGTCCAGGTCCGCGATGTGGGCGCTTTGTCTTCCACGAGGTGCAATCCTTCGGCTCATGCCGCATGAAGATAGTGTTGCGGCTTATCCCACGCCTACACTGCGCCGCGACATGCAACAAGGTGGGCGAACGACACACAAACTCACCATGTCTTGTTTTGTGTCAGGTTAGCGACGGCCGAACGCAAGGATTTCCACCCACGGGCCCGGCTCGTCGCCGATCAGGATCGTGTCGCCACGCCGGACCCAGGCGTGGAGCCGCCCGTCTGGATCACGGTGGCCGCGCGGCCGCACTGCGAAAGCAACCTCGTGCGCGATGCCCGCGCGGCGCAGCAGCAGCGACAGCGCCATCGCGCGCGGCAGGCATTTCGCGCCGAACGGAAGCAGCGCCGCCGCCCGTTCGACATGGCGCGCCAGACGCAACGCGCGCGGAGACCGATCGCCTGGAGTTCCGATCGGCGCGGCCAGCCCCAGCCTGCCGCGCCAGAACCGCAGCGGCACCAGCACGATGAGCAGTCGGGCGCCGATCAGCAGCAGGCCCGCGACGAGCGTGCGCCCGCGCGCGCGCCAGCGGTCAACGCGCGGAGAGGAAGCCCGCATCGGTCAGCATCCGCAGGAAATCATCGAGATCGTCAGCCAGGGTCTCGCGCGGGGCGTCGAAGCGCGTCGCCAGCGCATCGAGCAGCGCGCCGCGCGTCGGCGCCTCGTCGATCAGGTGCCAGATCGTCCGCCCGGTGCCGCGCAGCGAGAAGAACTCGCCGGTATCGACCTGCATCAGCACCGTCTCGTCGTCGATCTCGGTCTCGCTGTACGCCTCGCGGCGCTTGCCGATCGCCGATCCCGTCATGGCCCGTCCCGCCCTTCCAACCACGCGAGGATGCGCGCCGCGCCTTCGAATAGGCGATTGCCGTCGCGAGGGCGAGCGAACGCCAGCATGTCGATGCGCGCAGCAAGGCCCCCGAGCCGCTCGAACACGGCCCGGCTGCTTCCGCCCCTTCCGCCTTCACCAGTACCGGCCGCCGCGAGCAGGTCGACCACGGTGTGATCGGCGCACAGCGCGCGCAGCTTCGCCCCGCCGGTGATCGGGGTGATGCGGGTCGGATCGCCATCGTCGAGCACGAACAGCGCGGCGAGCGGCAGCGTTTCGCCGAGATCGCCCGCCGGCGGCGCGGCATAGAGCTTGCCGCGCGCGTCGTCACCCGCCGGCGTCTGCACGGGCTCCTGCGCCAGCGCGCCGGTCAGCGCGATCGCCTCGGGAGTCAGCTTCAACCGTTTGTGCCCGGGCAGGCACATCACGCGATCGGGCGCGGGATCGAGCACCAGCGTATCGTCGCACACCATCGGCAGGCCCAGCGCGCCGAGCGCCGCGATCAGCGTCGATTTGCCCGCGCCGCTCGGCCCGGTGAACGCATAGACCGCGCCACGATGCGCGATCGCCGAGGCGTGGATCGGAATCAGTCCGTTGAGGCAGGCGATCGCCGCGTGGACCGTGCCCGCCAGCCACAGCGCCTCGGCCGCGACATCGGCGCCGAGGCCGCGCTCGACGGTCACGCCCTCGCCGTGCCGGTAGCGGAAATAGTGCTCTCCATCGGCGCGCATCACGAACGTGTCGCCGATCAACCGCCAAGCGCGTTCGTCCAGCGGAGCGCCGCCGCCCATCCGACGCGCGGGGCCGAGCGCGACGCGCGTCTCGCGCGCCATCATCGCTTGTGACGGCGTACCTGTCATTCGCCAGCCGGCATGACGGGTGGGCAGCGAACCGTCAATGCACGCCCTGGTCGCGATCCGGCACGCCGGCGTTGGCGGTAGCATCGCCGTGCGTCGGCGCTTATGCGCATGTGACCCAGGAACAAAGGAGACCGCGAGTGGCCGAGCCGATGATTGCCGCCTCGATCCTGTCAGCCGACTTTTCGCGTCTCGGCGAGGAGGTAGCGGCGGTCGACGCGGCGGGCGCGGACTGGATCCACGTCGACGTGATGGACGGGCATTACGTGCCCAACATCACGATCGGCCCGATGGTGGTCAAGGCGCTGCGGCCGTACACGGCCAAGCCCTTCGACGTGCACCTGATGATCTCGCCGGTCGACGCCTATCTCGAAGCCTTCGCGGCGGCGGGCGCGGACAGCCTGACCGTTCATCCCGAAGCCGGGCCGCATATCCATCGCACGGTCCAGGCGATCCGCGCGCTGGGCAAGCGCGCGGGCATCGCGCTCAATCCCGGCACGCCCGCCAAGATGCTCGACTATCTGATCGACGACATCGACCTGGTTCTGGTGATGAGCGTGAACCCCGGCTTCGGCGGCCAGAGCTTCATCGCCAGCCAGCTGCGCAAGATCGCCTCGGTGCGCAAGATGATCGACGCGTCGGGCCGCGACATCCGGCTGGAGGTCGACGGCGGCGTCAATGCCGATACGGCGCGCCAGTGCGTCGATGCTGGCGCCGACGTGCTGGTCGCGGGGTCCGCCACATTCGACGGTGGCCCGGCGCGCTATGCGGCGAACATCGCCGCGTTGAAGCGCGGGGCCGCTGCCTGATCGCGCTGCCGACTCCGTTCAGCCGAGCCTCGCGAGCGCCTCTGCCTTGGCGCGAAATTCGGCGAGCATCCTGGTCATCGGCTCGCTGACTTCCGGCGGCGCGGTCTCGAGCGATCCTGCGTGGAATGGCGGATCGGGGTCGTATTCGCTGACCAGCTGGCAGCATTGCGCATAAGTCGGGTCGCGGAGTTCGGCGACCATGGTCAGGCCGAAGTCGAGCCCGGCGGTTACGCCCGCGCCGGTGATCCGGTTGCGATCGCGCACCACGCGCTGAGCGGTCGGGATCGCGCCGAAGCCGGCGAGCGCGTCGCGGCATGACCAATGCGAGGTCGCGCGGTAGCCCTTGAGCAGCCCCGCCGCGCCAAGGATCAGCGAGCCAGAGCAGACGCTGGTTACGTACTTCGCGCGGGTGCCCCGGTCGCGCATGAACGCGAGTGTCGCCGGATCGCTGGCGGCCGCGATCGTGCCGTCGGTGCCGCCGGGCGCGAACAGCACGGTCAGATCGCGCGGACAGGTGGCGAAGCTTGCATGCGGCGTGATCGTCACCCCCGCGTCGCTGGTCACCGGATCGAGCGTCCTGGCGACGAGCAGAACCTGCGCGCCCATCATCGCGCCGAACATCGACTGTGGCCCGATCAGGTCCATCACGGTCATGCCCGGATACATCAGCATCGCGATCCGCTCGTCGCCGGTCCAGTGCACGCGCGGATCGTATCCGCTCATGTCCATGGCATGGCCCATGTCGGGCGTGGTGGGCGCGGCTGGCGCGGAGCTCGCGCGCGCCGAACCGGCGGCGAACGGTGCGAGAAGGGCGAGCAAGGCGGCGGTGCGGCGATCGATATCGGGCATGACGTGGTCCTTTCACAGACGGGCTTTGAGCGTCACATAGGCGGAGCGCGGCTGCGTTGGGATCACCACCGGGAAGCCGAGGTATTGATAGCTGTCGAACGCGCGGGCGCCGGTGAGGTTGACCGCCGAGACCGCGAACGTGAACCGGCCGAACTCATAGGCGGCTTGCGCGTCCACCGCCGCATAGCCGGGTACCGACACCGTGTTCGGCAACGTCAGCTCGCGCCGCGAGAACGCGGTGAGCCCCGCGCCGAACGACAGCCCTTTGGCCGGGCCGTCCAGCAAGCGGTAGCGCGCGGCGACCCGCCCGCCGTACCGTGGCACGCGCGGCAGCGTGTCGCCGACCGGGATAACATCGTCGCGGGTGACCTTCGCCTCGGTGTAGGCGAAGTTCGCGAGCAGCGAGAAGGCGGGCGTCGGCTCCCAGGTCATGTCCGCCTCCAGCCCGCGCGCACGCTGCGAACCGGTCTGGATCGAATAGTGGATGTCCGTGGGATCGGGCGTCGCGACATTGCGCCGCGTCTGGTTGAACACCGCGATCGTGCCCGACACGCCCGTCCCGGACGGCGCGAGCTTGAGCCCCGCCTCCACATTGCGCGATGTCTCGGGCCTCGGCGACGTCGCGCTGATCACGCCGAAGGCCCCCCGAAACGCTGTCGCATAGGCGGCGTAGAGCGCGACTCCGGGCACCACGTCGAGCGTCGCGCCGACGCGGGGCGACACGCGATGGAACGTGCGCGCCGTGCCTTGTTCGAGCTCGCGGAACCGTAGCTGCGTAAAGCGCACCGAGCCCAGCAAGTGGAGCGGGCCATAGCTCGCCTGATCCTGCAGATAGCCGGCGATCGTCTCGTATCGGTCGGTCTGCGTCGTGCCGTCGGCGGCCGAGGCGGGGATCGGCGGCGTCGTGCCGTAGGCGAGCGTATAGCCAGGGTTCGCAAGGTCGAGCACGCCGACGGGCTCGCCGGTGAACCCCAGCCCGGAGAAGAAGCGGGTGTGGTCGTAGTCGATGCCCGCCAGCAGATCGTGACGGCCGCCGAACGCGTTCACCTTCGCCTGAAGATTGGCGTCGATCGCGCTTTCGCGCACCCGCGTCATGAGGCCGATCGTCAGGATCGGATAGGCGGTCGGGGTCGCCGGATCGGGCGGATAGAACTCGGGATAGACGAAGCTGCCGTTGTCGTGGCTGACGCTGCGATACGTGCGGGCGCTGAGCGTGAAGGTCACATCGCCGCTGACCCGATGACGCAGCTCGGCGGTCGCCAGCCGGTTGTCGATCGTGGTGCGCGGCTGGCCGGCGGGCGCGCCGGGGAAGGCGTTGCGGTCGATCCGGCCTGCGAACGCCGGGGCGGCGGGCAGGCCCGAATATTCGAGCTGGTCGCGGTGGTCGAACTTGCCTTCAACGAACAACTCGGTCCGCGCGCCGAGGTCGAACGCGATGCTCGGCTGCACCGACCAGCGGCGCTGCCGGAGCTCGTCGATCCAGCTGCCGTTGCGCTGATATTCGCCGCTGATCCGTGCGGCGATGCCCGGCATCAGCGGCACGTTCACGTCGGCATAGGGATCGACCGTGCCGAAGCTCCCGCCGCGGACCGCGACATAGCCGCCGGGCTTGTCATAGGGACGGACGGACGCGATGTTGATCAGCCCGCCGAGCGGCGTGCCCACTCCGCCCGCATAGAGCGTCGAGGTCGGTCCCTTGACGACGTCGATCCGCTCGACGCCGACAAGGCTGGTCGGATCGTTCGCCGCCTGCGTCGCGCCGTACATCGACAGACCGTCGAGGTAGATCTCGGCGGGGAAGCCACGGATGATCGGCGCGGTGAACAGCGCCTCCTCCGATCGCGTCGGGACGACGCCCGACACATTGACCAGCGCTTCGCCAAGCGTGCGGCGGTCCTGCTCCACGATCAGCGTCCGGGTCAGCACCTGCACCGATTGCGGCACATCGATCAGCGGCGTGTCGGTCCGCGTCGCGCTGCTCGAGTTGGGCGCGGCATAGCCGCCGCGCTGGCCGGTGACGACGATGTCGCCGCCGGTCCAGCGGCGGGCGTGGTCGGGCTCCGCCGGCGACGGGTCCGCGGCGGATTGCGCGTGGGCCGGCGCGGATTGCGCACGCGCGAGCGCGATGACGAACGCCGGCGCGATCGCGCTCGCCGCAGCGAGCAGCGAGGCGAACCCGGTCAGGGCCGGACGGTTGCACGAAGGCATGGGGAGAACTCCGCATAGAAGATCGCGAATGCGTGCGCGGGCTGCGCGCGCGGATGTCCGTCCGGCGTGAGACCGGCGGGCGGGTATCGATCAGGCGCGGATGGGGGGCGGGGCGTGCGAGGGCGGCGGCGGCGCCGCCATGCCGCGACCGGGCGCGCCCCGATCGGCACGCGGCTGCGCCGGTGCGGCGATCGGCGGCGGTGCGTCCGCAGCGGACGAGGCGAACGAGAGGCCGAGTGGCGTTGCGCCGAGCCCGGCGAACGGACAAACATGCTCGGCGCCGCCATGCGACGGCTTGCCTGGCTTCGCGCCATGATGGTCCATGCCCGCCATCGGCCTGGCCACGCCCGTCATCGGCACGGCCATGGCCGGCATCGGCGCTTGCCCGTCGCACAACACGATCGGCTGGCCAAGGCTCGTCCCCGGCATGAAGCCGGGCGGAAACAGCAGCTTGAACGCAAGCGCCAGCACGGCCAACGCGACGAAAACGTTACGCGGGGCGGTCCTACTGCGAAGGCGATGAAGCATCGACACGTCGCGACACCTTGTCAGGAGTGCGTCGCGATGTCGATGCGTCGTGGCGGAGAGGGTGGGATTCGAACCCACGGTGCCCGCAAAGGCACAACGGTTTTCGAGACCGTCCCAATCGACCACTCTGGCACCTCTCCGCGGCGCGCTGGGCAGGCGAGGCGCGCCATGACAGCGTGCGCATAGCCGGCCTGGCTGGACGAAGCGCGCGGATTAGACGAGAAGCGCTGGGTTGCCAAGCGCCGATCCACCGCCGGCCTGCGGGGGGCTGCGCCGGTTGCTTGGCATCGCCGCGTCGCGCGCCTATATCGCCCACATGGACCGAGCTTCTTTCTTCTCTCCCCAGGCGGGCCGCGTGATCGATGCGCCCCGGCGGACCCGCGCCGACTTCGCGATCGGGGACGTCGTGCGGCACAAGCTCTATGGCTTTCGCGGCGTCGTGTTCGATATCGATCCGGTATTCGCCAACAGCGAGGACTGGTTCGAATCGATCCCCGCCGAAGTCCGCCCCAAGCGCGAGCAGCCGTTCTATCACCTCCTGGCCGAAAGCGAGGATTCAAGCTATGTCGCCTATGTCAGCCAGCAGAACCTGTCATCGGACGGTGAGGGCGGACCGGTCGACCACCCCTCGCTGCCGCAGCTGTTCGGCGAGTACGACGATGGACGCTATCGCCTACGCCCCGGCCTGACGCATTGAGGTCAGGCCAGGCGCGTCATGACGCCAACCCGCCCATGCTGAGCTTGTCGAAGCACCGTCCTTTTCTTCGCGCCGAGACCTGCGTACGCCCCGCCCCCCGGGATCAGCCCGCCGTGCGCCTGCCCAGAAAGCCGCTCAACGGGTTGGGCCCCGCGAACCGCGCGTGGCCGGGGTTCATCTCCTCGTAGACCACGGCGTTCTCCAGCACGCGCTGGATGTAGTTCCTCGTCTCGCTGATCGGGATTTTCTCGATCCACGTGACCCAGTCGATCCCGCCGTTACGCGGATCGCCGTTCGCCGCGAGCCAGCGGTTCACGTTGCCAGGCCCGGCGTTGTACGCGCCGATCGCCAGCGGATAGCAGCCGTTGTAATAGCTCATCATCCGCGCGAAGTACGCATCGCCCAGCCTCAGGTTCAGCCCGCTGTCGGACAATAGCGCCGCGTCGCTATAGGAAAGGCCGACCTTGCCCGCCTGTTCGCGCGCGGTGCGCGGCATCAGCTGCAGCAGGCCGCGCGCGCCGGCATAGCTGACCGCGTTCTGCGCGAACTGGCTTTCCTGCCGCGCGAGCGCGTGAACCATCGTCCAGTCGGCGCCCGGCGGCACCGGGATCAGCGGGAAGCCCGCTTGCCGGAAATCGCCATAGCCGTCGGCGCGCGCGGCCTGGCCCAGGATCACGCCGAGATCGCGCCGGCCGATGTCGCGCGCAAGATTGGCGACGAGCACCGCGTCGGTCTCGCTGTCCGCCCGCGCGGCGATTTCCTTGAAGAAGCGCACGGTCACCGGCCAATCGCCCTCGCGCGCGACCTCGCGCACCGCCTGGGTCAGCGGGCGCGCGTCGAACACGGCCTGCTCGGCGGCGGTCGGCTGGCGATGCGGGCTGTTGACCAGCACCGGCATCGGCCGGCCGAGCCGTTCGAGCGCCAGCATCCCGTAGAACTGATCGGGATAGCCCGCCGCGGTTTGCAGGTAGCGCCGGCCGGCCTCGGCCGCGCCGCTCTGCATCAGCGCGCGGCCCGCCCAGTAGAGTCCTTTCGCGCGCGTCTGCGGCGATTGCGCGCCCATGCCGTAGCGATAGAACAGCACCGCCGCACGCGCCGGATCGCCGAGCGTCCACAGCGCCTTCGTGCCGCCGAGCCACATCAGCGAGGTATAATCGTCGCGCAGCTTGAACGGGCTGCGGCTGATATCGAGCCTCGGGGGCAGCGCGTTGTCGGTGTTGGTCGCGATCCGCACCGCGCTCGCCGCATCGGCGCTCCTCGCGACACTAAGCGAATCGGAGATCCACTTCTGCGGATCGAGCACGGGAACCGTCGCTTGCGGGCGATCGGCGAGCAGCCGCACGGCCTGCGCGCTGTCGCCGCGCGCGCGCGCGCGGCGCAGCCGGTTGTAGACATAGCCCGCGTCGGCCATCGCATCGCCGCGATCGGGTTGGATGATGGGGTTGGCCAAAGGCAGGTTAGGGAGCGCGCTCTGACCGAGCAGGTCCATCGGCAGCGCGCCGGGCAGGCCGGGCAAGGGCACGACCGCATCGATCGGCGCGACGCCTTGCACCAGCGCCAGCCGCGCGGCGAACCGTGCACGCGCGGCCGGCGAAACATAGGCGATCTGCCGCGCCGCCGCCGCGCCGTCGCCCGCCCAAAGCAGCGCGTTCATCCGCGCGTCCTGATCGGCCTGCGTGAACGATCGGCCGTAGAGCGCGGACAGGTTGCCCTCGGCATCGGGGCTCAGCGATCCGCCGCGCCATGCCGCCAGCGCGACACCCGCCGCTTCGGGCCGCCCCAGCGCCGCCAGCGCCTGCGCATAGCGGCCGCGCGCGACGTTCGACAGTGGCGGGAACCGGTCGAAGAACGCCACCGTCGCGCGCGCATCGACCGCGCCCCCATCCGCACCGGCGCTCAGCGCGCGCTCCGCCGACGCGCGCAGCTTGTCCTCCTGCGGAAAGCCCGGATAGCTCGTCAGGAAATTGGCGTAGTCGGCGAAACCGAAGCGGTCGCTGGCGACGAGTTGCTTCCACCGCGCGATCGCAAAGCCCATGCCGCTCGATTGCGTCGCGATCAGCTGCGCGCGCGCGCGGTCCCACTCGCTGCCGTCCTGCTGCTGGCCCGTTTGCTGACATTGCCCGGGCGAGGCGAGGCAAGCACCGAGCAGCAGGGTCAGCGTCGGCAGCGCGATGCGCGCGGATGGCGCGCGCCTTCGGGGAATCGTCTGATGCAAACCGGTTCGCCTCTCGCCTGCGGATATATCGAGCGGGGCGCGTGGGATGAAGCGCACTCGTACGGCTATCCCCCGTCCCGCCCGTCGCGCGCGACGGACCGTGCGATCCGCGCACGCGCGCCAGTGCTGGCTTTCTAGCGCGACGCTTCTTATCAGGCGGTGAACGCTAGAAGGCCCGATTGCATGTTCTCCGGTTCGATCCCCGCGTTGGTAACGCCGTTCCGCGACGGCGCGTTCGACGAGCCCGCGTTCCGCCGGCTGGTCGATTGGCAGATCGATTGCGGTTCCTCGGCGCTGGTCCCCTGCGGCACCACCGGTGAGAATTCGACGCTGTCGAACGCCGAGCACCATCGCGTGATCGAGGTGTGCATCGAGCAGGCGGCGGGCCGCGTGCCGGTGATCGCCGGCTGCGGCAGCAACGACACCAAGAATGCGCTGCTGCACATGACGTTCTCGAAGAAATCGGGCGCCGCCGCCGCGCTGCTGGTCGCGCCCTATTACAACCGGCCGAGCCAGGCCGGCCTTATCGCGCACTTCGGTTACCTCGCCGAGCACAACGACCTGCCGATCGTGCTCTACAACGTACCCGGCCGCACGGTGACCGATCTGCAGCCCGAAACCGTCTGCGAGCTCGCCCGGCGTTATCCAGGCCGATTCGTCGGGATCAAGGACGCGAGCGGCGACCTTAGCCGCGTGACCGACCATCGCATGGGCATCGGCACGCAGTTCTGCCAGTTGTCGGGCGACGACGAGCTCGCGCTGCCGTTCAACGCGGCGGGCGGCGTCGGCTGCATCTCGGTCACCGCCAACGTCGCGCCTCGGCTCTGCGCCGAGTTCCAGGCGGCCTGCGCGGCGAACGATCTCGCGCTCGCGCGCGACCTCAACGACCGGCTCTATCCGCTGCACTATGCGATGTTCGAGGATTCCTCGCCGGGCCCGTGCAAGTACGCGCTGGCGCAAGTGCACGATTGGATCGCCGAGGAGCTGCGCCTGCCGCTGGTTCCGTGCGGCGAGGCAGCGCGCGTCGCGGTCGATGCCGCACTGGTCCATGCGGGGCTGGCGAGCGAGCGCGCCTTGACAAGCCTAACCAAATAGGCTATATGCCTCGGCGTCCGCAGGGGTTCGCCCATGCGGGCAAGCGGCGGGTGCGGGGAGGGCGAAGGCCTCGTCCGATCTGCCCCGCACACGGGCCGGCGCTCCTTCAGTCGGGGCTCCGCGCAGCGAGACGGGACATATGCTGCGGGGGCCTTCGATGGC
>CAXSZV010000019.1:0-47611 GCA_964242815.1 uncultured Novosphingobium sp. | reverse complement strand
CGAAGAACGCCATCGGCAGGAACACCGCCGACAGCACCAGCGCGATCGCGATCAGTGCGACCTGGATTTCCTGCATCGACTGGACCGTCGCGTCGCGCGGGCTCATGTCCGGGTTTTCTTCGAGCAGCCGCTCGACATTCTCGACGACGACGATCGCATCGTCGACCAGCAGCCCGATCGCCAGCACCAGTCCGAACAGCGTCAGCGTGTTGATCGAGAACCCGACGATGGAAAAGATCGCGAACGTGCCGAGCAGCACCACCGGGACCGCGATCGCCGGGATCAGCGTCGCGCGCCAGTTCTGCAGGAACACGAACATTACGATCACGACGAGCACGATCGCTTCGGCCAGCGCCTTTTCCACCTCGGTAACCGAAAGCTTGATGAACGCCGTGCTGTCGTTCGCGTAGGTGAAGGCCAGCCCGTCGGGCAGCGACTTGGCATAGCCCGCCATCCTCGCCTTGACGAGTTCGGCGGTCCTCAACGCATCGGCGCCCGGCGACAGCGAGATCGAGATGCCCGCACCGGGATGCCCGTTGACGCGGCTGAGCACGGAGTAGTTGTCCGCGCCGATCTCCACCCGCGCGACATCGCCGACGGTCACCGTCGAACCATCGATGTTGCTTTTGACCACGATTGCGCGGAATTGCGCGGCGGTCTGCAGCCGCGACTGGGCAGTCAGCGTCGCGTTGAGCATCTGGCCCTTGGGCGCGGGCAGGCCGCCGACTTCGCCGGCAGCGACCTCGGAATTCTGTGCGGTAATCGCGGCAATGACATCGCTCGGCATCAGACTGACCGCCGCCAGGCGTTGCGGATCGAGCCAGATGCGCATCGCGTGCGGACTGCCGAAGATCTGTACTTCGCCGACGCCCGGGAGTCGCGACAACGGATCCTGTATGTTCGACGCCAGATAATCCGAGACGTCCTGGTTCGAGCGGGTATCGGTGGTGTCGTAGACCGCGACGAGCAGCAGCTGATCGGGATTGGCCTTCGTCACCGCCACGCCCTGGGCCTGCACCGGGGTCGGCAGGCGGGCGATGCCGACCTGGATCTTGTTCTGGACCTGCACCTGCGCGATGTCGGGATTGGTGCCCTTGGCGAACGTCACCGAAATCGTCGCCTGACCGCGATTGGACGATTGCGAGCTGAAATAGAGTAGGCCGTCGATGCCGCTCAGCTGCTGCTCGAGCACTTGCGTGACGCTGTTCTCGATCGCCTGCGCGTTCGCGCCCGGATAAGTCGCGCGGATATTGATCTGCGTCGGCGCGATGTCGGGATACTGTTCGTTCGGCAGCGATCGCATCGCGCCGAGCCCCGCGAGCATCACGATGATCGCGATCACCCAGGCAAAGATCGGCCGGTCGATGAATATCCGCGACATGCCGCGCGTCAGCCGCCCTGTCCGCCACCGCCACCACCCGGGCGACTGCCGCCCGAGCGCTTGTCGCCCTGCTTCGGCGGTTTGGGGATCTGCGGGCTGTTCGCCGGCACCGGCCTGATCGCCGCGCCCTGCTTCAGGTTGTTGAGCCCTTGCAGGATCACCCGGTCACCGCGCCGCAGGCCCTGCGTCACGACGAAGTTCGCGCCATAGCTGCGATCGGCGGTGACCTTGCGGCGCATCGCCTTGTTCCCCGCGCCGACGAGCATGACATAGGCGCTGCCGTCGAAATCGCGCTGGATGGCCGGTTGCGGCACTAGGAACGCGTCGGGATCGACCGCCTGCTCGAACGTCGTCGTCACGAACATGCCGGGTAGCAGCGCGCCGCGCGGATTAGGGAACTGCGCGCGCAGCGTGACCGTGCCGGTGCTCTGGTTGACCGTCACTTCGGAAAACTTGACCACGCCCGTCATCGCGTAGGCGCTGCCATCCTCGAACGTCAGCTTCACCGTAGTGCTGCCCGGCTCGATCCCGCCGGTCGAGACCTGGTGGCGCAGCGAGAGCAGGTCGGCCGCCGACTGCTGCATGTCGACATAGATCGGATCGGTGCGCTGGATGACCGCCAGCGGGTCCGCCTGCGCGGTGCTGGCGAGCCCGCCGACGGTGATCAGCGATCGGCCGATCCGTCCGCTGATCGGCGCGGGCACCGTGGTGAAGCGAAGATTGGTACGCGCGGTCGCGAGCGCGGCGGCGTTCTCGCTGATCGTCGCGCGCGCGACACGCGCCTGCGCCACCGCGTTGGTGTAATCCTGCGCGGCGATCGCCTGCATCTGCGCGAGCGGGCGATAGCGGTTGGCGAGCGCGATCGCCGCGCCCGCGCTGGCGCGGGCGCCTTCCAAATTGGCCGAAGCCTGGTTGGCCGCCGCGCGATAGATGCTCGGATCGATCTGATACAGCGGCTGCCCCGCGCGCACGCTGCCGCCTTCGACGAACAGCCGCCGCAGGATCACGCCGTTGACCTGCGGCCGCACCTCGCTGGTTTCGTAGGCTACCGTGCGTCCGCCGAGCGTTACGGGCACGGGAACCGCGCCCGGCGTCGCGATAATGAAGCCGACTTGCGGCGTGGGTTTCGGTTTTTGCGATTTGTTAGAAGAGCACCCCGTCGTCACGGCCGTTGACACGAGCATGACCGCGATCAAGCGCTGGCGTCGGCGAAGCGTGAGCATGTTCAGGCGGTCGATCCCTTCGCTTGGGCGCGCATATCGAGGCAAAACAGAGTGATCGCAACCCTCGTTCACACGCTGCGACACTTTGCGACGCCCTTTGACGATGGGTCTGGCGACCCAGCGCCGCGACTGCCGGAATCGTCAACAGCTATGATGCGGTTCGCCGATCAGGCCCTGCCGATCGCCGGGGAGACCCACGCCGGCGGTGGTGCCCGGGGGAGGAATTGAACCACCGACACCATGATTTTCAGTCATGTGCTCTACCAACTGAGCTACCCGGGCATCGCCAGCGCGACCGCCGGATAAAGGCGGGCGAGCGATGCGCGCCTATGGCGAAGCAGCGACGGCTTGGCAAGTGCCGGTGACGACCCACATCACCTCGGACAAGCCCACTACTTTCGTCGCCCCGGCCCTGACACGGGGCCCCGCTTCTGGCGTCGAGATCAAAAGCAGGATCCGAAGTCCAGCTTCAGCCCTCGCGATCCTCATCACCCGCCGCCGGGGGGCCGGGCAACGCATAGCCGTCATCAAGCCATTGCAGCAGATCGCGGTCGCGGCACCGCGTCGAGCAGAACGGCGTATGCGCGGGGTCGCGCGGCTTAGCGCAGATCGGGCACTTGCGCACGGCGCTCGGTACGGAGTTCAGGGGAGCCATCAGCGGAGGACTTGGGCATAGCCGCCCGCGAGCGCAAGCGCCGTGTCCTCGCGCCAGTCGACCGTCCGGCCGGTGTTGCGGATCAGCGCCGCGCGCCAATCGGCGCGCACCGCGTGGAGCACCGCCGGATGCGCGACGAGCAGCAGCGTCCCGGGCCCTTCGACGCGCTCGGCGCGGCGCAGCAGCGCGCGCGCGGCGGCACCCGCGCGATCGGCGGCGATGCGCTGCGGCAGCGAGAGCCGCTCGACCCGCGCGATCAGTTGCACGAAGCCGAAACCGTTCATCGCAGTGCGCTCGTGCCGCCAGTCGGCCAGCGCGCTCGCTAGCGCCGTATCCACCAAGCGCCGCTCCGCCTTGTCGGCGATCGTCGGAAAATCGATGCCGATCGACCCGGCAAGGTCCATCCGCCCGATCGCCTGCGCGATCGCCGGGACAGCGGCGAGCGCCAGCGCGCGGGGCGCCAGCGTGCCGTCGATATCGATCACTGTCATTCCGGGGGTAGGGCTGACGATCAGGCTGCCGCGAGCAAAATCGATAACGGGGTCCCAGGCTTCGGCGAACAGTTCGTCCCAGTCGCCGCCCAAGTCGCGCACCACGCGCACGCGCACGCGCTCGCCCTCGACGCGCTCGTAATCGCCGCGCAGGCGCTCGGCCAGCGTCGGGGCGGGGCGGGGCGGGGCGGTCGCCAGCCTCGCCCGCGCGCGCTTGAGCCGCCCGGTCTCGGCCATCGCCGGGCGGGCGACCTCGGCGCGCACCGCCGCTCCCTCGCTGGCATTGGCGGGCAAACCGTCGATCAGCGCTTCTCCGCCGCCGGGAAAGCGCAGCGTCCCGCGCGGCGATCCGGCGGCGCGCGCGATCAGCACCGCGTCGGCGATCAGCCCCGCCGCCAGCGCCTTGGCGGACGCATCGGGCCAATCGAGGCGCGCTGCGGTTATCGCACCGTTGGCACCACGTCGGATCGCGCGATGTTCGCCGATGCCTTCCTCGACTTCCCACACCGGGGGATCCGCGTCAGGCAAGCGCGAAGCCTGCGGCGCGCAGCAACGCACGCGTCTCGAACAATGGTAGTCCGACAACACCCGAATGGCTGCCGCCGATCCAGGCGATCAGCGCCTCGGCCGCGCCCTGGATCGCATAGCCGCCCGCCTTGCCCGACCACTCGCCGCACGCGAGATAGGCGTCGATCTCGGCGCCGGACAAAGGCTTGAACCGCACGATCGTCTCGCTCAACCGTTCGCGTAAAGCGCCGTCGGGCGCACGCAGCACCACCGCCGACCACACCCGGTGCCGGCGGCCCGACAGCAGCGTCAGGCACGCCCGCGCGGACGCCGCATCATCGGCTTTGGGCAGGATGCGACGGCCGACCGCGACCACCGTGTCACCCGCCAGAACGTGCGATTCGATGCCAGGATCGGGCTTTATCGCCGCAGCCTTCGCGCGCGCCATGCGCCGGGCATAGTCGCGCGGAGGCTCGTGCCGCGCCGGCGTCTCGTCGATATCGGCGGCGTGGATCGCATCGGGAACCACGCCGATCCGCGCCAGCAGCTCGCGTCGGCGTGGGCTCGCGGACGCCAGGATCAGGCGCGGCGCACGGGCTGATCGCAGGTCTGGCTCAGGCGTATCCAGGGCCGCCACGGCCGGGCATGAAGCGGTAGGTGATGCGGCCCTTGGTCAGATCGTAGGGCGTCAGCTCGACCAGCACCTCGTCGCCCACCAGCACGCGGATGCGGTTCTTGCGCATCTTGCCCGCGGTGTGGCCAAGGATTTCGTGATCGTTTTCCAGGCGGACGCGAAACATTGCGTTGGGCAGCAGTTCGACGACCTGCCCGCGCATTTCCAGTAGTTCTTCCTTCGCCATAGGCGATAATTCTTCCTGTTTTCTTGATAACCGGGAGGAGACAGGGCGCGGCCATAGCGGCGAGCATCGTAAAAGGAAAGCCCGCTACCCGACGCTTGTCCGGCCGATCATGCGGCGACACGGCGCGACAATTTGATACGGCGGATCGGGTTGCGCAGCTGGCGGCGATTGCGCAGGAACGCGGGCGGCGGGGGCTCGATGACCGTCTCGGGAGCGCTCCACTTGCCATCGTCGCAGTTCATTCCCATCGGTCCGGTCACCGCCGCGTTCGTGGCCGCCACGACGTTTGCAATCCCCGCGCACGGCCAACCGGCGCCGATCGCCGCGCAAGGCGGCGCCGTGCCCGCGCCGACGATCGGTGGGGCCGCGACGACCGCTGCGCCGGCGACGGTGAGCGCTGGTGGGGCCGGGGACGAAGACGCCGCAAGCCCCGTCGATCCCAACGCCGGGACATCGGCATCGGATGAGGACTTGGTGCGCCACGGCGACGAGATTCTGGTAATCGGCAGCCGTGTGAAGGGTCAGGTCGTCGCTCCGCAGAAGCCAGTGCTCACGCTGGATGAAGAGGACATCGCCGCCTATGGCGCGGCTTCGCTCGACGACCTGATCTCGCTGCTTGCGCCCGAGACCGGCAGCGGGCGCGGGCGTGGCGACGGGCGGCCGATCTTCCTCCTCAACGGCCAGCGCATTTCGAGCTTTCGCGAGCTGCGCGATATCCCGCCCGAGGCGATCCGACGCCTGGAGGTGCTGCCCGAGGAAGTCGCGCTGCGCTATGGCTATCCGCCCAACCAGCGCGTGGTCAACTTCATCCTCAAGGACAAGTTCACCAGCAAGACCGTGCAGGCCGATTTCGCCGAGCCCGATCGCGGCGGCACATCGACCACCACCGCGCAGAGCTCGCTGTTGCGGATCACCGGCCCGCGTCGGCTCAACCTCTCGGCCAAGTTCGACGACACCAGTCTGCTGACCGAGGCCGAGCGGCCGGTGGCGGGCGGTGACGGCCCGTATCGCAGCCTGGTGCCCGAGCAGCGCGACTATATCCTCAACGGCACCTGGGCGACCGGATTAGGGGAGAAGGGGCTGGGCGGATCGCTGGCGGTCAACGGCACGTACACGCACACCGACACGCGTGCGCTTTCAGGGCTCGCGACCCCGGTCGATGCCGATGCCTTGCGCGCGTTGCGGCGGCTGACGCACAGCGATACCGCGCAGCTCGGCTCGACGCTCAACAAGTCGCTCGGCGCGTGGCAGCTGACGGGAACGCTCGATTCGAGCTATGCCGAGACCGAGGCGCTGTTCGATCGCAATGCCAACGCGAACCGGATCGCGGGCACCGACATCGCGCGCGAGCGCGACGCCACGATCACTTCGCTGGCGACGCTCGCGGGCACGCCGTTCCGCCTGCCCGCGGGCAAGGCCGCGCTGACCGTGAAGGCCGGCTATGCCTATGCGAACGAGCGCAGCGCGGGCACGCAGCTGAGCGGCTCGCAGACGCTGGGCGCCAATACGCTGGACCGGGGCGACGGCTCGGTCGGGCTGAACCTCGCGCTGCCGCTGACCAGCCGGCGCGAACACGTGCTCGGCGCGATCGGCGACATCACGCTGAACCTCAGCGCGGGGTATGATCGCCTTTCGGATTTCGGCTCGCTGACCGACTGGAGCGTCGGCGCGACCTGGAACCTGACCGACAAGCTGGGTCTCCAGGCCAGCTACATCGTCAACGACGCGGCGCCGACGCTGACGCAGCTCGGCGCGCCCAACGTATCGACGTTCAACGTGCCGGTGTTCGATTTCATCACCGGCACCACCGCGTCGGTGACGCTGCTGACCGGCGGCAATCCCGATCTGGTCAAGGAGCGACAGCGAGATCTCAAGCTGTCGGCGAACTGGCAGCTACCGTTTCTCCAGCGCTCGAACCTGATCGTCGAGTACTTTCGCAACAATTCGGACGATGTCACCAATGCGTTCCCGCTGCTGACCTCGGCGATCGCGGCGGCGTTTCCCGGCCGCGTGACGCGCGACGCGGGCGGCAACCTGATCGCGATCGACGAGCGCCCGGTGACGTTCAGCAACGAGCGCAGCTCACGGCTGCGCTACGGCATCGACCTGTCGGGTGGCATCGGCCCGGTCGTGCAATCGCGCGGGCGGTTCGGCCGCTTTGGCGGCGGCGGACCGGGTGGCGGGGGCCCGGGAGGAGGAGGAGGCGGGCCACCCCCCGGCTTCGGTCCGGGTGGCGGCTTTGGTCCGGGCGGCGGCGGGGGCGGTCCCGGCGGCAGGACGCGCCGGGCGGGCCGCTGGAATCTGGCGTTCTACCACACGATCCAGTTCACCGACTTGGTCACCGTCACCTCCGGAGGCCCGGTGCTCGACCTGCTGAACGGCGATGCGCTGACCACCGGCGGCGTCGCGCGCAATACCTTCACCGCCGAGGGCGGCGCGTTCTACAAGGGGATCGGCCTGCGGCTCAACGCGAACTGGTCCTCGCCCGTCCGCGTCAACACCGCCGATACCGGCGCGCTGCGCTTCGGCAGCGTGTTCGATGTCGACACGCGGCTGTTCATCGACTTCAACCAGAAGCCGAAACTCACGCAAGCCATCCCGTTCCTCAAGGGCGCGCGTGCGACGCTGCGCGTGCAGAACCTGTTCGATCAGCGCCAACGCGTAACCGACGCGGCCGGGCAGGTGCCTAACGCCTTCCAACCCGACTTCATCGATCCGCGCGGCCGCGTGATCGGCTTCGAGTTCAGGAAGCTCTTTTGATCGGGTTGGCTTGCCATCGGTCGCTAGTCGTATATCTTACCTCTGTCTTACCGGATAGATGCAGATGGCGACGACAGCACCGCAAATGACGACCACCGTTTCGACCAAAGGTCAGGTGATCCTGCCGAAGGCAGCGCGCGATCATGGGCGCTGGCCGGCGGGAACCAAGCTTATCGTTGAAGAAACTGAGGACGGTTTGCTCCTGAAACCGGCGGTGCCGGCGCGTCCGCAAGCCCGGATTGAGGATGTTTACGGCAGCCTGCACTACGATGGTCCGCCGATATCTCTCGAGGATATGGATGCGGCGATCACGGCGGAGGTGGTGCGCCGTGCCGCGTGCGGTCGATACTAACGTCCTCGTTCGGTTTCTCACGACCGATGATGCCGATCAAGCGGCCCGTGCTCGTACGGCGATCGATGTGGGCGATATTCTTGTTACGCTTACCGTTCTATTGGAATGCGAATGGGTGCTTCGACGCTCCTATGGCTTTGCGCCCGCACGCGTCGCGGCGCAGCTTCGCGAAGTGCTCAATTTGCCCGGCGTCGCGGTCGAGCGATCACCAGTCGCGCATCGCGCGCTCGATTGGGCCGAAGGCGGCATGGACTTGGCCGACGCTCTGCATCTGGCGCAGGCGGAGGACTGTACCGCTTTCCTTAGTTTCGACCGCAAGCTGGCAAGGGACGCCGCCAGTCGCTCTCCTGTGCCGGTGCTCGAACCGTAGCGTCAGCCGTTTGAGGTGACGCTCCGCCGCGCATCGCCTATCTGACGCCCATGCCATCGACCCCCGCCGGCACGCCCCCGCATCCCCCAGGTGCTCCAGACGGCGCCGAACGCTTCAACGAGGACCGCGCGACCTATACCGTGCGCGGCAGCGACCAGCCCGATCTCGAGGCGGGAGTCGCCGCGATTCGCGAAACCGTGCGCACGCTGCCGCCGCGCCCCGGCGTCTATCGCATGCACGATGCGCGCGGCGACGTGCTCTATGTCGGCAAGGCGCGCGCGCTGAAGAACCGCGTGGCGAACTATACGCAGGTCGATCGCCTGTCCGGGCGTCTCCAGCGCATGATCAGCCAGACGCGCTCGATGACGATCGTCACGACCAATTCGGAAGCCGAGGCGCTGCTGCTCGAGGCGCAGCTGATCAAGCGCTATCGCCCGCCGTACAACGTGCTGTTGCGCGACGACAAAAGCTTTCCGTTCATTCTGCTGCGCGCCGATCACCCGTTCCCGCGCATAACCAAGCATCGCGGCGCGCGCCGGGCGAAAGGCGATTACTACGGGCCCTTTGCGAGCGCCGGATCGGTCAACACGACGATCAACGCGCTACAGAAGCTGTTTCTGCTGCGATCGTGCAACGACGGGTTCTTCAGCCGGCGCGATCGGCCGTGCCTGCTCTACCAGATCAAGCGCTGCTCGGCACCCTGCGTCGGCCGTATCGATCAGGCGGACTATGCCGAGCTGCTGAGCGAGGCGAAGGATTTCCTCGGCGGCAAATCGCAGTCGGTGCAGAAGAAGATCGAGGCGCAGATGGCGCAGGCGGCGCAGGATCTCGATTTCGAACGCGCGGCGATGCTGCGCGACCGGCTGCGCGCGGCGACCTTCATCCAGGGCAGTCAGGCGATCAATGCCGAGGGGCTGAACAACGCCGATATCTTCGCGATGGCCACCAAGGCCGGGCAGGTCGCGGTGCAGGCGTTCTTCATCCGTGGCGGGCAGAACTGGGGCCACCGCGCGTTCTTCCCGACGCATACCGAAGGGCTGAGCGAGGAGGAGGTGCTGACCAGCTTCCTCGCGCAATTCTACGAGGAGGTGCCGCCCGCGCGCTGCATCCTGGTCGACCGCGCGCTGCCCGAGGCCGACCTGCTGGGCGAGGCGTTTCGTGAAAGCGCGGGCGGGCGCGTCGAGATCAGCGTGCCGCAACGCGGCGACCGGCGCCGACTGATCGCGCAGGCGACGCGCAACGCGGTCGAGGCGCTCGACCGGCGCATGGCCGAAAGCGGCAGCAAGGCGAAGATCCTGCGCGAGGTCGCCGAGTTCTTCGAGCTGGCGGACGTGCCGCGCCGCATCGAAACCTACGACAACAGCCACATCCAGGGCACCAAGGCGGTCGGCGCGATGATCGTCGCGGGGCCCGAGGGTTTCGTCACCAACCAGTACCGCAAATACAACATCAAGACTGCGCAGACCGACGACGACTTCGCCATGATGCGCGAAGTCATGATGCGCCGCTTCGGCCGGCTTGCGGCGAGCGACAGCGAAGGACGGAAAGGCGCATACCCTCCCCAGCCCGCTGGGGAGGGGGACCATCCAAAGGATGGTGAAGGGGTCTCCTTGACCGCTGGCGTGGCGCTTGAACAAGGGGATACCCCTCCGCCGGCTTCGCTGGTCCCCCTCCCCGGCGGGGCCGGGGAGGACCTGCCGCCGCCCGATCACGACGATGACCCGCTCTGGCCCGACCTCGTGCTGATCGACGGCGGCAAGGGGCAGATGAGCGCGGTGCGCGCGGCGCTCGCAGAGATCGGCGTCGAGGACGTGCCGCTGATCGGCGTCGCCAAGGGACCGCATCACGGCCGCGAGGGCCGCGAGGTGTTCCACTTCGCCGATGGCCGCGAGAAGACGCTGCCGGTCAACTCACCCGTGCTGTTCTACCTCCAGCGCCTGCGCGACGAAGCCCACCGCTTCGCCATCGGCGCCCACCGCGCCAAACGCAGCCGCGCGATCACCGCCTCACCGCTCGACGAGATCCCCGGCATCGGCCCCGCGCGCAAACGCGCGCTGCTGCTGCACTTCGGGACGGCGGGGAAGGTGCGAGCGGCGGCTCTAGAAGATTTGCAGCGTGCGCCGGGCGTCAGTGGGACGGTGGCGCAGGCGGTGTATGACTTTTATCATCCGGGTGCGTGGTAAAGCGCGTGTGCATCAAGCGGTTTGAATGAGCGGTAAATTCTGATAGCCCAAATTTAGCAGTACCGGGATGCAAAAATGCCAGAAAGATTTAACGAGTTGGCATTTTCGCCAACCGTCCAAAGTATGATCGCCTCGCGACCCGACTCTTTTATTACCGTGCTAACAGGAACTAACAATTCGGGAAAATCAGCATATCTAAAGAAGACTATAACTGATCGACGCTATTTATACATCGGAGTTAATAGATTTTACTCATTTCATCATCTTCCTCTATACAGTGAAAATAAGACAGAGCTGGACCAATGGTTTGGCAATCAGGTAAACAGTGAGCAACAGCAATTTCAAAACTTTGAAGGATCATATTTTAATTGTTCATCGGCTATTACGAGGCTATCCGACGTACGCAGAGAGGTTCTTTTTGATAAATTCATCGACCTGTTTAATGCAGACATCAGAGTTTGTGCTGAGGATTCTGAAAATGTTTTTAGTAACAGATATGTAGCTGTCGATGGTGAGAGTTTAAGTGTAACTTCCAGTGGAACTCGCCTTTTTTTGGGTATACTTGCGGCGTTGATGGATGAAAGATTCGCTCACATAGCGATAGACGAGCCTGAGTTGGGTTTATCGCCTATACTCCAGCGTAAACTATCTGACATTATCATACGCGGGGAGGATCGTACTAAACTACTTCCTCATAATCCCAAAATTATCGTTAGCACTCATTCACACTTGTTTCTAGATAAAGATAATCCATCTAATAATTACGTTGTTAAGAAAAAGACAATTTAATAACTGCGCGTCCGTGCTCAGACTTCGCTGACCTGCATGATATTCAATTTCGGCTTCTCGGAAACGATTTAAGTCAACTATTTTTGCCTGATCTTATCATATTTGTGGAAGGCCCTACAGATAAAATCTATATTGAGCGCGTTCTATCTCTTCATTTGCCAAACATTAAAGTGGTAGTTGAATCTTGCGGTGGAGATATTGCTACACGCCTAAGCTTTTGGGCATCGTCGCTAGGTGACCTCCAGCTAAGCCCTTATCGCCGGCGTACCTTTGTTATCTATGATCGAGTGACGCAGGCGGGCCTCGAGAAGGTCAGTAAGCGAATCGGTTTGCCTCACGAACACATGGTCCAATGGGAAAATAATGGTGTGGAATATGTCTACCCTGATATGCTCTTATCATCAATTTATCGTCGATCTGATTTAACCTCCGCTCAATTACAGATAGATAACGATATAGTTTCCTACGGAGACTTGGCATATAAAAAGATGGAACTTTGCAAGATGGTAACTAAAGACCTAGTGGTTGAGACACAGTTACCACGAGAACTGCAAATCAAGCTTATCGATCCAATTCGCCAACTGACTGAACGGGACGAAATAGGTCGGCCAGAGCCATATTGACATACATAACCATATGGGTTATGAAACAGCCATCGGCTTGGTCTAACCTTGCCGACAAGCGGCGGGTGCGGGTGGACGAAGGCCTCGTCCGGTCGCCCGCACACCGGGTCGGCGCTCCAGTCAGTCGGGGCTCCGCGCAGCGGGACGGGATATGCGATGCGGGGTAGCCCCCGACGCCGGTGGACGCCAAGCGAGCCCACCCTGCCGGTGCCCAGTCCCCCCAAATCCAGGTCGTCCCTGGAAGGGTCGAGGCGATGAGAGCACCATGCGTCGCTCGTCGTCCGGTCGCGAATGAAGATACGCATGCGCCAAAGCCTGTCGTGCGTTTCAGGCACCCTCCGCGCCGGCCCACCGCCTGCCGCGTTCCCCTTTGGCGTAACCCCGCGCTCGCCGGCGGGCGATGACCCGTGTGCGCGGCATCCCCCCTCTCCAACTTGGGAGAGGGATGCCCACGCGCATAGCCCTCCAACGAAAAGGCCCGCCCGGCGCTATAACCAGGCGGGCCTTCCCCCTCTCCAGCTCTTGCAGGCCGGTATCGGTATGCGACGCTTCAGTGTGCGGCCATCAGTGCGCGGCCATCAATGCGCTCCGGTGCTCGCGAGCACCGCGAGCAGCAGCAGCGCGACGATGTTGGTGATCTTGATCATCGGGTTGACCGCCGGCCCGGCGGTGTCCTTGTACGGGTCGCCGACGGTGTCGCCGGTGATCGCGGCCTTGTGCGCCTCCGATCCCTTGCCGCCGTGGTTGCCGTCCTCGATGTATTTCTTCGCGTTGTCCCATGCGCCGCCGCCGCTGGTCATCGAGATCGCGACGAACAGCCCCGACACGATCACGCCGAGCAGCATCGCGCCGAGCGCCGCGAACCCTTCGCCCTGGCTCGCGACGCGCGAGATGACGAAGTAGACGAGGATCGGGCTCAGCACCGGCAGTAGGCTGGGGACGATCATCTCCTTGATCGCCGCGCGGGTGACGATGTCTACCGTGTGCGCGTAATTGGGCCGGCTGGTCCCTTGCATGATCCCCGGATTATCGCGGAACTGGCGGCGCACGTCCTCTACGACGTGGCCCGCCGCGCGGCCGACCGCGGTCATGCCGAACGCGCCGAACAGGTACGGCAGCAACGCGCCGAGCAACAGCCCGACGATGACGAACGGGTTCGACAGCGAGAAGTCGACCACGACGTCGGGGAAGAACTCCTTGAGGTCGGTGGTATAAGCGCCGAACAGCACCAGCGCGGCGAGCGCGGCCGAGCCGATCGCGTAGCCCTTGGTCACCGCCTTGGTCGTGTTGCCCACGGCATCGAGCGCGTCGGTGCGGTGGCGCACTTCGTCGTCGAGCGCCGCCATCTCGGCGATGCCGCCGGCGTTGTCGGTGACCGGCCCATAGGCGTCCAATGCCACGACCATGCCCGCGAGCGCCAACAAGGCGGTCGCCGCGAAGGCGACGCCGATGATGCCCGCGAGGCTGTAGGTCGCGATCACCGCGACGACGATGACGATCGTCGGCGCGGCGGTCGATTCAAGGCTGATCGCCAAGCCCTGGATGACGTTGGTGCCGTGACCGGTCTCGGACGCACGCGCGATCGATTGCACCGGGCGGTAATTGGTGCCCGTGTAATATTCGGTGATCCACACCAGCAGGCCGGTCACGCCCAGCCCGATCATCATGCACCAGAACAGGTCCATGCCGGTGAACTGCTGCCCGCGATGCGCGGCCGCGCCGAGCGTGCTTTCGGTGGTGATGATCTCGGTGCCGACCGGGTGGAAGCCCGCCCCGCCGATCACCGCGTTGAGATCCCCCAGCGCGTATTGTGTGGCGAAATAGATCGCCGGGATCGCCAGGATGATCGTGGTCCACAGCCCCTTGTAGAGCGCGCCCATGATCGACTGGTTCTTGCCGAGCCGCACCATGTAGGTGCCGATGATCGAGGTGACGATGCAGACGCCGCCGATCAGCAGCGGCAGGCTCATCAGCTTGGTCAGCTTGGCGGTATCGTCCTTCACCAGCAGCGCGATCGACACCATCGTGAGCCCGAGCGTGACGACGTAGGTCTCGAACAGGTCGGCGGCCATGCCCGCGCAGTCGCCGACGTTGTCGCCGACGTTGTCCGCGATCACCGCCGGGTTGCGCGGATCGTCCTCGGGGATGCCCGCCTCGACCTTGCCGACAAGGTCCGCGCCGACGTCCGCCGCCTTGGTGAAGATTCCGCCTCCAAGTCTGGCGAAGATCGAGATCAGCGAGGCACCGAACGCCAGCGCGGTCAGCCCGTCGACGATCTTGCGCGAATTGGGCTCGTATCCGGCGGGGCCGGTCAGATAGCCGAACAGGCCGGCGATCGACAGCAGGCCGAGACCCGCGACCAGCATCCCGGTGATCGCGCCCGATCGGAACGCGAGCGTCAGCCCGCCCTGCAGCGAGCCGCGCGCCGCCTCCGCCGTGCGCACGTTGGCGCGCACCGAGATCGTCATGCCGACGTAGCCCGCGACGCCCGACAGCACCGCGCCGATCACGAACGCGACGGTCGATAGTGCGCCGAGCGTGACGAACAGAACGATCGCGACGATCACGCCGACGATCGCGATGGTGGTGTATTGCCGGCCGAGATAGGCTTTCGCGCCTTCCTGGATGGCGGCGGCGATGTCCTGCATCCGCGCGTTGCCCGCCGGCGCACGCAACACCTGCGCGCTGGTCAATAGACCGTACAGCACGGCAACGAAGCCCAATATGATCGCGATCGTGACGATGCTCACGAAGCGCCTCCTCTTCCCATTTTTATGCTCTTGACGGTCCAAGGAACGCCCGGCGACAACTGGCTAGGCGGAAGTGAAATGGCGCGCAAGTCGCGAATTTAACCTGCGATGAAGACTGTCCGCACTGGACGCCCGTCCTCTGAAGAGGTGTGGGAGACCCCTCGCATCAGCCGTGTTCGTAGCCCAGCCCATCGTCGCCGAGCGGCGCTCCGTCGAGCAGCAGCGACGATCCGCTGGCGACGATGGCGGTCCCGATCCGCCACGCGCGGACTGGGGGCGCATCGTTGGCGCGCATGGTGAACAGCAGTTGATAATCATCGCCCCAGCGCAGCGCCTCGTCGCGCCGGCTTTCGTGCGTCGCGATCGGCACCGTCGCGCGGTCGATCGCGAGGGCGAGCCCGCTCGCGCGCGCCATGCGGCTCGCGTCGAGCAGCAGTCCGTCGGAAACGTCCATCATCGCGGTGACGACCGGCGCGAGCGCTTGTCCCTCGCGCAGCAACGCGATCGGCCGGCGATAGGCCGCGCTGTCGCCGCCCGTTGCGTCGCGCAGCGCCTCGAACCCGAGCATCGCCGCGCCGACTGCGCCGGTGAGGTAGAGCTCGTCCCCGACGCGCGCGCCCCCGCGCGACGGCACCGGGCGGTGCGTTGCGCGGCCGATCGCGGTGAGGCCGAGCGCTTGAGGACCGCCACCCGCATCGCCGCCGCCGACCGTATCGCCGCCGAGCAGCGGCGTCGCATAATGCGCCAGCGCCTCGCCAAGTCCGGCGACGAACCGCGCGTCGCCCCCGCCTCCCGGCGCGCCGAGCATATAGCCGAGCAGCACGCCGACCGGCTCCGCGCCCTTGGCGGCGAGGTCGGACAGGTTGGTGGCGACGAGCTTCCACGCGACATCGGCGGGATCCTGCGTGGGCAGGAAATGAACGCCAGCCACCATCATGTCATGCGTAAGGATCAGCGTCTCGCCGCCGATCTCCAGCACCGCGCAATCGTCGGCGAGGCTCCGGGCGGACGGGCTGGGCGCGATCGTGCGCAATGCGGCGATGAAGTCGCGTTCGTTCATGCGCGTCTTACTACCGCGCATCCTGAGCTTGTCGAAGGGGTGTACGCGTTCTTGAGGGACGGGCGTAACCGCGAAGAGAAGGACGACCCATCGACAAGCTCAGGGCAGACGGGGTGGGCCTTGTTCCTTCATCTCATCCGCGGCCCGTCCCGCCAATCGATCCGCGCACCGTGTGCGGACGCGGGCTGGCGGGTATCGTCAGTCATGTTGCCCTTTATCGTGTCCCCGCCTAGGGCGCGGCGATGTCCGCAGAGCCGCCGCGATTGACCTTTGCCGTCCCCAAGGGCCGCATCCTCGACGAGGTGCTCCCGCTGATGGCGCGCGCCGGCGTGGTGCCCGAAGCCTCGTTCCACGACAAGGGCTCGCGCGCGCTGTCGTTCGCCTGCGCCACAGGCAATGACGGCAGCGCCGGCGCGGACGAAGCCGCGATGCGGCTGATCCGCGTGCGTTCGTTCGATGTCGCGACGTTCGTCGCGTTCGGCGCGGCACAGATGGGCATCGTCGGGTCGGACGTGGTCGAGGAATTCGCCTACTCCGAACTCTACGCCCCGGTCGACCTCGCCGTTTCGCACTGCCGGCTGTCGGTGGCCGAACCCGCGCGCCGGTCCGATCCGGGCTCCGCACAGGGCGAGCGCGACGAGGGCACCGCCAGCCATCTGCGCATCGCCAGCAAGTATCCGAACATCACCCGCCGCCATTTCGAACGCCAGGGCATCCAGGCCGAGGTCGTCAAATTGAACGGCGCGATGGAGCTTGCCCCCGGCCTCGGGCTTGCCAGCCGGATCGTCGATCTGGTCGACAGCGGGCGGACGCTGCGCGACAACGGCCTCGTCGAGACGAGCGTCATCATGCAGGTATCGGCGCGGCTGATCGTCAACCGCGCCGCGCTCAAGACCGACGAACGCGTCGGCGCGCTGGTCGCGCGGTTCCGCGCGCTGGTCGATGCCGATGCGCGGTCTTCGGCCGACATTTCCCCCGCGCAAGTCGCGGCGGCCTGATGCAGCGGCTTCGCTCGGGCGATCCGGGGTTCGCCGATGCCTTCGCGCGGATCGTGCGCGATCGGCGCGAGAGCGACGGCGATGTCGCGCGCGATGTCGCGTCGATCATCGCCGACGTGCGGACTCGCGGCGACGCGGCGCTGACCGAACTGACGGCGCGCTTGGACGGGCACGCACTGAGCGACGATGCCGACTGGCGAGTGAGCGCGCACGACTGTGCCGCCGCCTTCGGCGCGTTGGCGCCGGAGCTTCGCGCGGCGCTGGAACTCGCGGGCGAACGCATTCGCGCCTATCATGCCGCGCAGCTCCCGGCGGATCGCGATTACACCGACGATGCGGGCGTGCGGCTTGGCGCGCGGTGGCGGGCGGTCGATGCGGCGGGGCTCTATGTGCCTGGCGGCCGGGCGGCCTATCCGTCGTCGCTGCTGATGAACGCGATCCCCGCCAAGGTCGCCGGCGTCGGCCGGCTGGTGGTGGTGACGCCGACACCCAAAGGCGCGGCCAACCCGCTGGTGCTCGCGGCCGCGCATCTTGCCGGGGTGGACGAGGTCTGGCGCATCGGCGGCGCGCAGGCGATCGCCGCGCTCGCCCATGGCACCGCGCGGATCGCGCCGGTCGATGTCATCACCGGCCCAGGCAACGCCTGGGTCGCCGAGGCGAAGCGCCAGCTGTTCGGCGTGGTCGGCATCGACATGGTTGCGGGGCCGAGCGAGATCCTGGTGATCGCCGATCGCGATAACGATCCCGACTGGATCGCTGCCGACCTCTTGAGCCAGGCCGAGCACGATCCCGCCGCGCAGGCGATCCTGATCACCGACGACGCGGCCTTCGCTGACGAAGTGGCGGAGCGCGTGGAGGCGACGCTGGCGCGGCTCGCCAGCGCGCAAGTCGCGCGCGAAAGCTGGCGTCGGCATGGCGCGATCATCGAAGTCGCGAGCCTTGCCGAAGCGCCCGCGCTGGCGAACGCGCTCGCCGCCGAACATGTCGAGCTGGCGGTCGGCGCGCCCGAGCCGCTGCTCGCCGCCATCCGCCACGCGGGCAGCGTGTTCCTCGGCCGGATGACGCCCGAGGCGATCGGCGATTACGTCGCGGGGCCCAACCACGTGCTCCCGACCGGCCGCCGCGCGCGCTTCGCGTCGGGATTGTCGGTGCTCGATTTCATGAAGCGCACGAGCTTCATCGAGGTTGGCGACGATGCGTTGCGCGCAATCGGTCCGGCGGCGGTGGCGTTGGCCGAGGCCGAGGGGCTGCCCGCGCACGCGCGATCGGTGGCGCTGCGCCTGGCTCCCGGGGCGGCGTCATGAGCGCGCCCGCGCGAAGCAAGGCGCGCGCCGCCGCGCGATTGGCGGCGGTGCAGGCGCTGTACCAGCACGAGATGGAAGCGACGCCCGAAGCGATGTTGCTCGACGAGTTCCACCAGCACCGGCTCGGCGGCGAGGTCGATGATGGCGAGGCGCGCTATGCCGCGGCCGAGACGCCGTTCTTCGATGCGATCGTCAGGGGCGTGCTCGCGCGGCGCGACGAGATCGACGCGCGGTTGGCCGAAAGGCTCGCGAAGGGCTGGTCGATCGGCCGGATCGACAAGACCATGCTGCAGATCCTGCGTGCCGGAGCATGGGAACTGATGGCGCGCCCCGACGTGCCGACCGGCAGCGCGATCAGCGAATACCTCGATGTCGCGCACGCGTTCTTCGATGCGCGCGAGACCAAGTTCGTCAACGGCGTGCTCGACGCGGTGGCGAAGGCGGTGCGTTAGGGTCCTGACGCAGCGGACGCGAAATCTCGGTCACTGACCACCCCCCTCCATGCTGAGCTTGTTGAAGCACTGCCCTTCTCCCTTGGACTTGGTGCCTGATCCGAAGAAAAGTACAGTCCTTCGACAAGCTCGGGGTGGACGGATTGGGTTGGAGTTTCGTGACGTCGCGCATACATCGTGCTGCTCACAACGTCGGCTCTGGCGAATGTGGTTCGTCGACGGGCTCCGCGACGGTCACTGGAAGCCCGGCATCCGCCAGCCGGCGATCCCAGCCGCCGTGGAACGATCCCCATTCCCACACCGCGACCATGGCGAGGATCGCGACCGAGAGCGGGAAGAACAGCAATGTCGGCACGCGGATCGACAGCGCGACGATCCCCAGCATCGCCATCAGCGAAAGGCCGGCGATGTGCGACAGCGGAAAGACGCCGCGCGCGCTCGACCCGCGCTTGAACACGGCGATGCCGGCAAGGTAGATCACCATGCCGCCGCACTGCGTCGCCACCAGCGCCTGGCGCGCATCGCCGTGCCATTGCTTCAGCAGCAGCGCATCGGCCACCGCCGAGACGATCACGCCCGCGATGATCGGCATGTGCAGATAGGTGTACGCGGCGCGCGCGACGCGGCCCGGCTCGTCGTGCTGCTCGATCATCTTCGTCCCGCGCGCCGCGCCGATATCGAAATAGAGCCACCACATCATCACTGAGCCGACGAAGGCGAGCGCGAACGCCAACGCCCGCCCGCCGCCGAGCCCGACCTGCGACACCGCCGATCCGGTGACGACGATCCCTTCGCCCAGCGCGATGATGACGAACAGCGCGCCGCGCTCGGCCATATGCCCGCCCGATATGTCCCAATCGTCGGGCGACGACGCGCCGAGCCCGGGCAGGTAGTAGAACCACAACGGCCCGCTGTATTCGATCAGCAGCGCGGCACCCCACCAGAGCCGGCGATGCTCGGGATCGCCCATCGCGCCTACGAACCACGGCACCGCCGAGATGACGAAGTATAATGCGATACGCAGCATGTTGCGCGCGCCGCTCGGCCGCCCGCGCCCGAACACCGGGATCATCATCACCGACCGGCCCAGTTGCAGCGCGACATAGCTCGCGGCGAACAGCAGACCGCCGTCCTCGAAGGCGTGCGGCGTGGCGATCGCCATCACCAGGCTCAGCAACATGACGCCGATCAGCAGCAGCCGCACCGGCACTCGCTCGGGATCCGCCCAGTTGGCGGCCCAAGTGGTGTACATCCAGGCCCACCACACCGCGAGGAACAGCTCGCCCGTCTCGATCATGCCGGACAGCGAAAGATGTTCGCTCAGCGTGTGCGACAACTGGGTGATGGCGAAGACGTAAACGAGGTCGAAAAACAGCTCGAGGAAACTGACCGGGCTGTGATCGGCATGATCGCGCAGCAGCGAATCCGGCGCGTTTTCGGCCACGCGATCGGTCAGCCGGGCTCGCCGGGAGCATGCGCCCTGATCGCCAGCGCATGGACGCGCTGCCCGGGGATGTCGCCGAGCGCGTGGTTGACCAGGCGCTGCCGTTCCAGCCGCGATCTGCCCGCGAACGCCGCCGCCTCGATGGTAACGGAAAAATGCGATTCACCGCCACCGTCGTCGCCGACGTGGCCCCGATGGCGCGCGCTGTCGTTGCTGACCTCAAGCCGGATCGGGCTGAAGCTCGTGGTCAGCAAGTCGGTGATTTCACGTTCGATCGGTCCTGGCATGTCGAGTTAAACTCCGTGGCGGGCATGGGTTTCCTACTAGCCGATCCGTTGCCATGTTGCAGCGCTATGGAGCGCGAAGAAACGTCCAAGCCAGCCCACGATCGGTTTCATGGGCGCCATGCGAACGGCGTGCGGCCTTGCGATCATCCGAGCTGCGACGAGGCAGGGGAGTTCCGCGCCCCCGCACCCGAGCCCACCCGAGGCGATGGACCCGGCGACTATCGCTGGTTCTGCCTCGACCATGTCCGCGAGTTCAACGCTCGGTACGATTTCTTTCGCGGCATGACGACCGAGCAGATTCTCGACGCGCAATCGCCGATCAACGGCTGGGCGAGCGAGACGCGCGCGTTCCGCTCGACCGCGAGCGTCGATGCTGCGCCGCGCTGGGCCGACTACATCGATCCGCTCGACGCGATCGCCGCGCGTGCGCGGCACCGGGTCGAGGAACGCAGACGCGAACATCATGCGGGCCGGCACCGGTTCGGCCCCGACGAGCGCCGCGCGCTAGACGTATTGGGGCTGGGCGGAGACTCGGATCGCGCGGCGCTGCGGCGGCGCTACTCCGATCTCGTGCGGCGCTATCACCCCGACCGCAACGGTGGCGACCGCAGCCATGAAGCGCGTCTGCGCGAGGTCATCGAAGCGTATCAACTGCTGCGCAAGGACGCCGCCTTCGCCTAATGGTGTTGCGAACGCCCGTTCAAACCCATCAAATGCTGAATGCCCCAAGCAGGCGCTGGCGCACCGAGGCGAAGTCGCGCCGCGCAAGATCGCCGATGGTCGCGAGCGTCACGCGTCGCACATCGGGTTCCAGCCCGACGAATACCGCCGCATAGGTCAAACCGCCGAGCCCGATGCTGGTGATAAGATCGAGGCTGACCGATTGCGTATCAAGCACCAGGCGCGCGGCGGCGATGATCGCGCACATCGCAAGGCCGGCGATCAGCGGCGATCGTCCGGTGCGCGCTTGATCGGCGATGGAAAGACCGCTTGCGTTGCGGATCAGGACGCACGCCAGCGGCCAGGTGATGAGCGTGCGCAGCAGGATCGCCGTCGCCACTCCGGTCAGCCCGAGCCGGCTGCCCAGGGGGACGAGCACCAGCTGAAGGCCAAGCCCGCTCGCCAGCATGATCGCCGACCCCACGAGCTTGCCGGTGCCCTGGAAGATGCCGGTGTTCAGCACCCCGGTGGCGTTGCGCAGGCCGACGAGCAGCATGATCTGCATGGGCAGAATTGCCGGCGCCCAGCGCGGACCGATCAGCCAGACCAGATGCGGCGCGAGCATGACCGCGCCGAGGAATACCGGATAGGCGACCCCGGCCGCGATGCGGTAGATCGTGCGGATCAATTGCCGCATGGCTTCAAGATCTCGGGCGAGCTTGGCCACTGAGACCATCATGACCTGGCTGATCGGATAGAGCGTCAGCTGGCTGAGCAGGTCGAGCGACCGCAGCGCAAGCGACAGGTAGCCAAGCGCGGCAGGCCCCAGCAGGAAGCTCGTCAGCAGGCGCGGCACCGCGATGTCGGCGTATGCCAGCGCGAGTGTCAGCAGCGTCATCATGTTGAACGACAGCAGGTCGAAGATCGCGCCAAGGTCACGCGGCGGCCCCGGCCGATAGCGCAAGGCGCGCGCGATCCCGCAGAACTTGGTGATGCGGAACGTCATGTCGCCCAGCACCAGCGCCCAGACGCCGCCGCCGGCAAGCACCGTGGCGATACTGACGCTGCTCGCGAACAGACCGGCGAGCATCGCGATCCTGCCCTGTACGGCGAAGCGCAGGTCGCGCGACAGCAGCGATGAAAACACGCTGGTGACGATCGTCATCGGCCAGGCCAGCGCGACCGTCATCAGCAGCGGCCAGCCCTGGGGCGCGTTGATCGCGGCGAAGATCCATCGTCCGGACAGCATGATGGCGAGGACCAGGATCAGCCCGACCGCCAGGCCGATCCAGAACGTCGCATCGATGTGGCGCCGATCGATCGTCGCGCGCTGGCTCAGGCTCAGCGACAGCGACGGTCCCACGACCATGTCGATCAGCGCGGTGATCGCCGCGCCGGCGTTGAACGCGCCGACGAGGCCGGGCTCGACATGACGGACGACGACGATGAAACTGGCGAGGCTGAAGACGAGCTGCACCCAGCTTCCCGCGGCGAACCATGCGGCTCCGTTCAGCGCGGACCTGAATACCGACATCAGACTTCTTATCCGAACGCTGCTCATGCGGCTGCACGGCCACCAGATGCATCGGCCTATCGCACCAGCAAATCCACCGCTGATGACGCGCAATCGTCGTCCGCCACCCACAACCGTGGCGACGCGTGTTCATCGTAGACCGCATCGACCAGCACGATCGCCTGCTCATCGACGATATCGAGGTGCGCACGTTCGCTCGGCATCGCGGCATCGATCTCGCGGTCGAGGATGCGCGCGATATCGCCGACGGTATCGGTCATCATGTTCGCATGATCGCCTTCGACCCAGTGCACCCTGATGGGCAGGTCGTTCCATTCGCTCCAGCCGAGATCGCTCAGATCGGAGCGCAGATGGCGGCGCAGGCTGATCTCGTCTTTTTCTCCCCGTTCGCGCAGCAGGTGAACAGGCAGAGCCGACCATGCCGGACGATAGCGCTCGCCCATCCGGAAGTGCGCCTGGACAATCGCTTCATGAGCCCAGTGCGGCAGAACCGGTGCCGAGTTCCTGAGGCCGAGCATGCGCAGGACCTCTGCCGGGATAGCGCGCCAGGGCACCTGCATGCGATGGCGGCCGCGAAGGACGCGCCAGACATATCGCGGCAACCGGGCCGCGAGGTAAGTCAGTTGGGCTTGCCTGCTCACCAGCGCGAGCGGCGGTTGCGTCCCCAGCAGCGCGACGAACAGCGGCATGGTGCCACGCGCGGCCAATTGCCGACCGGCCTCGAAGGCGAGCGATCCGCCGAACGAATAGCCGAGCAGGACCGGGCGCTCGTCACCTATCAATTCCTCGATCTCGTTCAGCCCGATCGCCACGGCTTGCTCGATGCTTTGGGGGAGGCGCGCCTGATCGTGCAAGCCGGGCGAGGTGATGCCGATGATCCGCCGGTCCGGCAGCCGTGCGAGCAGGTGCTGGTGCGCCTCCAGATCGCCGGTCACTCCGTACCAGATGACGATCGGCGGCGATCGCCCCGCGCGCAGTTCGACCGCGTTACCCCCCGGCACATGATCGAGCAGCCGTCGCAGCCCGTCGAGCGTCGGATTTGCGAGGAAGCTGCCCGTCGAGATCCGCACGCCGGTCAGCGTTTCGAGTTCGACGAGCAGACTGACGGCAGCAAGCGAATCGCCGCCGATTTTCCAGAAATCGCCGGTCTGACCGTCTCGCGCCTGGGGAAGCGCGCGCCGCCACGCGCCTTCCACGGCATCGCGACCTGCGTTGTCCTCTACGCCCCTACTGGCCAGCGCGACGCGGTCGAGTTTGCCCGAAGCCTGGTAGGGCAGATGCGTCTCGATCCGGATGCGGCGCGGGATCATGTGCGCGGCGAGGCGCGCTTTCAGCATGTCTCGCAGGGCAGCGGCCAGCACGCTAGCGTCGGTCGAAGCATCGCGCGGGACGACGAAGGCGATCAATCCGCCGACGTCCATCCCGCTGCGCAACGGCAGGCACACCGCCTGGGCGACGCGGCAGTCGGACAACAGCGCTACCTCGATCTCGCCGGGCTCGACGCGGATGCCGAGGATCTGCACCTGATCGTCGAGGCGTCCATGGAACTGGAAATCGCCATCGGGGCCAACGCGGACCCGATCGCCGGTGCGATAGACCCGCTCGCCATGCCGGTCCGCCACGAACCTTTGCGCGGTGAGTTCGGGCTGGCCGAAATAACCGCGCGCGATCTGCTTTCCGCCGAGCAGCAGCTCGCCGATCTCGCCGTCGGCGACCGGTTGCCCCGCATCGTTCACCACTTGTGCGGTGACACCGCTGATCGGCCGTCCGATCGTCGGCCGATCGGGACCGGGGGCGACTATGGACCAGAGGCTTGCGACGGTGTTTTCGGTCGGGCCATAACTGTTGATCAGGCGATAGGGGAGCGCCGCCGGTGGCCGGCAGCGCAGCACGTCGCCGCCGGTCAGCAGCGTATGCAGCGCGATCCCCTCGGGCCGAGGCATGGAGAGGAGGCGCTCGGCGATTGCGGTCGGCACGAACGCACAAGTCGCGCTCTCGCTCGCCAGCCAGCCGAGCAGCCTTTCCTGATCGAGCAGTATGCGGGCGGGCGGCACGAGCAGCGTCCCGCCGACGGTCAGGATCGGCCATACATCGGCGACCGAAGCATCGAAGGTGGTCCGCGCGAGCGCCGTCACGCGATCGTTGGGCCCCAGCGGCAACGCATCGCAGCAGTGTCGCACGAGGTTTTCCAACGAATCGTGCGTGACTTCGACGGCCTTTGGCCGGCCCGTCGATCCGGACGTGAAGATACGGTAGGCACAGGCATCGAGCGACAGGCGCGGCCTCACCCCGGATGGATCGTCGCGCGCGATGTCATCGAGCTGGAGGATCGCAGCCGTGCCGCCCCAATCCTCCAGCGCCGACGCGTGCGACGTGATGACATGCGTGATACCCGCGCCCTCCAGCTCCACTCGCAGCCGAGCCGGCGGCGAAGCGGGATCGAGCGGGACATACGCCGCCCCGGCGAGCATCGCGCCGAGCGCCGCCGCGACGAAGCCGCCGCCGTTCGGCAGCAGGATGCCGACGCCGTCTTCGGCCCGAACGCCGGCAGCGCGAAGCCGTCCGGCGATCGACACCGCCGTTCTGGCGAGCGCCGCATAGGTCGTCTCCTCGCCGTTGTCCGTAATGGCGATCGCGTGCGGATGTCGTCGCGCGGCGGCGAGGATGCGGGTGGGAATGGTATCGTCCGCCAGATCGGGCGAGCCGAGCGTCGCGGGTGCCATGGACGCGGCTAAGGCCGTCGCCGTCGCCGCCGTACCGCAAAAATGGATCGCGCCATCAGGCGTGAACGCGATCGTGCCAGGGGGCACGTCGTGCGGCACGCCGTGGCGGAAGATGCGGACCCGTGCGGATCGAGGCCAATCGGCGAGGCGCGCCAGATCGGGAACGCGCAGGTGGATGTCGCGGCAGGGGGACAGGCTATCGTCGGGAGCGCCGTTGGCGGCACGGATCGGCAGCCAGTCGTGCCGAAGACGCAGCATGCCGCCATCGCTTTCGAACGCGCAGATCGTATTCGCGCCCAGCACGCGCGAAACAGCCGCCAGGAACTCGTCGAGCCCGCCGCCCGTCGCGATCACGCCGCGCGCATTATCCCCCGCATCGCCCAGCGCGGCAAGGGCGGCGCTGCGATACAGGGCCAGGTTCTTGCGTTCATCGTGCAATGATCGGTCGTAGTCGGCAAGATCGGCGGCGACCTCGTGCAGGCACGGCGATGGCAGCACCGCGCCAGCCGCAACGCCAGGCGCGCGATCGAGCATGAGCCGCACCGTGCCGTCTGCACAAGCGACCGTAATTGCTGCGCCCTCGGCGTGCAGGATCGTGCCGACCGGCGCGCTCGCCGGTCCTGGCTCGGCTTCGGCCATGAGCACGAAAGCCGGATCGGCATCGGCGAGCAGGATCTTGCCCAGCCCGAAATCATTGACGCCGGGGCCCCAATCGCACGCCCTGACGAGCTGGACGATGTCCTGCATTGGCCGCGACCAGTCCAGACACCCCGCACGCGGTGCGACATCGCGTCGGCCATAGTAACTGCGCCGAGTCAGGTCTTGCGCAACCCCGGCAAGCCTGCGCTCCGAAAGCATCGTGATGAGCTCGTCGAGCGAACCGAGCGCCTGCACCGTGCATCGGGCATTCAACGACGCCGTGGTCTCGTCCGCCTCCAAGGAAAATACGCGCCGGACGAGCACCGCGCCCGTATCGATCCTGGGTTCCATCAGGTGCCACGAGATGCCGTGCATCGCTTCGCCGTTGGCGATAGCCCATGCTGTCGCGCGAAGCCCCGCATAACCCGGCAGCGGCGCGTTGTGGTAGTTGATCGCGGCAAGGCTCGGCAAGCCGAGCACCGCCGGGGGTAGGACGTAAGGATTGGCGATGCTGAGCAGGACGTCGCAGGGCTGGTCCGCGATGATCGCGCCGATCCGCGCTATGCGTGACGACGCTTGCCCGTCGCGGGTTTGCTTAGGGTCAACCGTCGGTAAAGCAGCGACGACGGCATGGCCCGAAGTTTTCAGCTTTTCAATGACCGCGGAAAATATCAGCCCTTCGCCCAGAACTATAAATCTGAGGCTGGCCAAAATTGGTCCTTTGCCTGGCTGCCGTAGCTCGTGGCGATCACGTCTCAATTCCGTTTGATCGGCGGCGTAACACCTTGATGCTTATGGACCATAACATAGGATAAGCCGGATGATCGCACCGCCGAACGAGCGGTGCCTGCGGTAATCCAAGCCCGTGTCATATGGCTTTTTCGGCGCTTTCCTGAACTTTGCCCAAAGTTGGGTACATGGGGGGGGTTAACCGAGCGCCGGTGGGCGCGGCTTCCACCACTGGCGTCCGAGATCACGCCAGTCATCGACTGCGGTGTCGATGCGGGGGCTCGCGCATGGTGGCCGGGACGAGCGTGGCCATGCGCCCCCCATAGGGGGTCACGGGCACGCCGTCACGCGACGTCAGGACACGCGAGTCTCGTAATCGGACTTGCGCGCGGCGACGCGGGCGCGGCGCTGCGTAGGGGTGACGCGCGGCAGATCGGTGATGCCCGCCAGCTCCGATTGCTTGACCACGCGCAAGTCGCGGATCAGCCCCTGCGCGGTCAGCCCGGCCGGGATCGCCTGCCAGCGGATGATGCCGATTCCGTCGAGGTACCCCGTCGTATCGAGCCAGTTTGCCGCGCCGGGATCGCGCGGGGCGATCACGTAGGTCACCGTGCCGTCGGCGTTCGGCGTGACCTGGCTGATGTTGAGGCAGACCTGGCGTGCCCGCGCGTCGGGCGCGATCATCCACGGGTCGTTGAGCTGGAAGCCCGTGTATTTCGCCCCGCCGGTCGAGGTGGTGACGACCATCGCCTCGTCGGGCGCGAGATGGAAATTGAGGCCGGCGACGAACCCCCAGCCGCCGGGTCGCTGCTGCGGCTCCGAATGCGCGTTAGGCGTGAGGCCGCCGAACCAGATGTCGGGAAACTTCGACCAGAACGCGATGTAGCCTTTGAGATCGGCGAGCACGAGGTCGCGATACTGCGCGAACGTGAACGGCGGCGCGCTGACCGGATCGAGCCGCCTGATGGTGAGGCGGGTCGGGCGATGCTTCCAATCGCTGAGCACGTCGCGCACCGCCACCGTGACAAGGCCCGAGGGCGGCAACGGCAGATGGTTCGGCCCGTTCGCCTCGCCGCCCAGCGTGATGCGGAAGCGCCCGTCGGCATCCACGACGAAGGCATCCTGGCTGATCTGAGCTGCGGCATGCGGATCGAACGATTTGTTGTTGGTGCCCGCCGCCACGCCCGGCGCGGTCGGCGTCATCAGCGAAGCGGGGCGCGTGATATCACTCGCGTGCGCTTCGATCAGCACTTGGATAGGTCGGCTGTCGGGATGATATTGCCCGAGGATCTCATAGCGGCCGCCGCCCTCGATCCCAGCGCTGCGATAGATGTTGTCGGGGTTGTCGCCCGATGTACCCACGCCGCCCAGATGATGCCCCAGCCAGTCGCGCGGGGTATCGTCGGTGGCCCACAGCACCGCCGGGTGCGCGGTGTCCTTGATCAGCACGCCGAAGATCAGCGAGTTGGTCCACTGCGCGACCGCGCCGTCGAGCGTGCGCGCGGCATCGGGGATCGTCCGCGCGCGGGGGCTGGCGGCGAGCTCGGCACGGATCTCCGCCTGCAGCCGCTGGATGGCCGGATCGGCGAGTAGCGCGAGCAGCGTGTTCTCCGCGGCTATCTGCGCCGGCGTGGCGAGCCACGGGCTCGCGGCGGTGGGGACGGCGGTCACCGCGAAGGCCAGGCGTCCGCCTGCGCTCACGGTGGCGGCCGAAGCGCCCAGAGCGGCGATCGCGCCTCGGCGGCTGAGGGAAAGATGGTGCATGGTAGTGGCCTCTCGCTTGATTCGGTTAGTGACCCGAGCGTCGGAGTGGACGGTCGACGATCGTCTGCCGGGGATCGGGGATGATCACGCCGTTGCGCGCCGCATAGTCGTTCCACGCCGCGATCAGCGTGGTCTTGCGCGCCGGCTCGTCAGCCGATCGATCGCGGATCTCGCCCGGATCGGCGGCGATGTCGAACAGCCGCCAATGGCCGTCGCCGAGATCGGTTATCTTCCAGTCGCCCTGGCGCAGCGAGCGGCCGCCGAACAGTTCATCGCCGATCGGCTGATCGTCGCCATAGACCTGCGCCGTCCCGCCCTGAAGCAGCCCGGCCCAGCTGTGGCCCCGAATCGGCTTGACCGCGCGCCCCGCGAACCGATCGCCCGGCCGCGCGACATGGGCAAGGTCGAGGAACGTCGGCACGACGTCCGCGACGTTCAGATAGGCCGGCGTGATACCCTGGGCGATGCGCGGCCCGGCGACGAACGAGACGGTGCGCGTGCCGCCCTCGCTCTCGAACGCCTTCACCCGCCACGAGGGCGCGGTCGCCGCCTCGGCCCAGCCCGGTCCCAGATACTCGTAAGACGTCGCCTTGCCGATGTTGTCCACCCGGTTGTCGGCCGCCGCATAAACCGCGTTCAACATGCCCATCTCGGGCGCCGACAGGATCGATCCTTCCGAGCCGTTGTCGGCGAGGAACAGGATCACCGTGTTGTCGTATTCGCCGGTCGTCTTGAGCGTCTCGATCACGCGGCCGACGTTCTGGTCGAGCCGGTCGACCATCGCCGCATAAACCTCCATCCGCCGCGCCTCGCGCGCCTTTTGCTCGGCGGTCAGCGAGGTCCAGCGCGGCGCGAGGTCGATTTCGTGCGGCACGACCTTGGCATCGAGTAGGCCGAGCTCGACCTGGCGCTTGAGCCGCTGTTCGCGCAACACGTCGTAGCCCTGATCATAGCGTGCGTGGTACTTGGCGATCGTTTCGGGCGGGGCCTGCAACGGGAAATGCGGCGCGGTGAAAGCGAGGTAGGCGAAGAACGGCTTTGCGCCATCGGGCCCCGCCTTGCCCGCCTTAAGCTGGTCGATCAGCTTCCCCGCGAACGCATCCGACGAGTAGAAGCCGGCGGGCAGGCTCGTGAGATAGGCGCCGTTCTCGGTATAGCTCGAACCCTTGTCGCCGCGCTTGACCGCCACCTGCTGACCGAAATGGTTGTGCCCGCCCTGAAGCAGCGCGAAACTCGTCTGAAAGCCGCGGCTGTGCGGGTCCTGCGCGGGCGTCAGGCCGAGGTGCCACTTGCCTGAATAATGCGTGCGGTAGCCGGCCGCCCCCAGCAGTTCGGCGAGCGAGGCGGTGTCGGGCCGCAGATAGCCTTCGTAGCCGGGCTTGCCCGCCTGGTTGGGCGCGATCAGTTCGGCCATGTTGCCGACGCCCGCCTGGTGGTGGTCGAGGCCGGTCAGCAGCATCGAGCGCGTCGGCGAGCAGGTCGGAGCGGTGTGGAAGCCCGTGAGCCTCAGCCCGTGCGTCGCCAGCGCATCGAGGTTGGGCGTCGCGATTTCACCGCCGAACGCGCCGATGTCCGAGTAGCCGAGATCGTCGGCGACAATGATCAGGAAATTGGGCCGCGTATTTGCGTTATCGGCCGCGTCTTCGGCGAGCGCGGGCGCGGCGAACGCGGACGCCGCGAAGCCGAGGGCGATGCCGGCCGCGAGGCGGGCGATGGCGCGTTTCATCTTGGGTCTCCGTCGGGTGGTCGGGCGGAGAGCAGGCGCCCGATTGAGGATCTTGAATGTCTACTAGTAAGGTTGATGATCACGATCGCGCGTCGCTGACAAGGCAAAATGCGCTTAGCATAGGCAAAGCGAAACTTGCGTGACGCGATCTCAAGTTCGTGGGTAGACATTGAGAACGGCGGTCAGCCGAGCCCCAGCAAGGCATCTGGCCCGCGGCTCTTGATGGGATGCAGCTTGCTCCGCGTTAGAAACAGCTAAAGCGCGCGATGCTTGGGCGATGAGCCACGGCGTCGTGTTCCCCTCTCGCGATGATGAGGTGATACGATGCGCATCTGTACCTGCCACTGATCGGGCTGCCGGAGCGCAGCCCCGCCGCCGTGCTGCGGACGGCGATCACCTGAGGCCCTCCCGCGCGCACTGATCGCGCGGGGCCGCTACGATCGATCGTCAATCCGGTGCGCCGGCGGGCCCACGCTCCGGCACGCCTTTGCCCCGTCCCATCCGCGCGTAGCGGACCGCCAGCATTGATTCGCCGCCGCGCACCCGCGCGACGGCGGACCGAAACGCGTGTCCGTTCGCGAACAGGTTCGCCAAGCATGAACACCGCATCCGCGATCGCTGCCACGCCAGGCCCGCGCGCCTTCGGGGCGATCCGCGTCGCACGAACGCGATCGAACGATCTTTCGGCCGGACGGCTGCTGCGCTTTTCCGCGATCGGCGTGCCCGTGTTCGCCGCGCTGATGCCCGCCGGGGTCTATCTACCGGCGATCTACGCGCGCGACTTCGACGTGCCGCTGCCGCTGATCGGCGCGCTGTTCCTCGCGGTGCAGATCCTCAACGCGCTGCTCGATCCGCTGACCGGGGCGTTGAGCGACCGGACGCGGATGCGCTTTGGCCGCCGGCGGCCGTGGATCGCGATCGGCGGCGTGCTGTTCACGCTGGGCGCGATCGTGCTGTTCTTCCCGCCATCGACGATCTCGACGGTCACCCTTGTCGGCGGGCTGCTGTTGTTCAACGTCGGCTATGCGGCGGTGTGGACGCCGTTCCTCGCCTGGGCGGGGGAGATCAGCGGCGAATATCACCAGCGCACCCGCATCGCGACCTATCAGACGGTGGTGACCGCGATTGCGCTGTTCCTGGTGCTGGTCCTGCCGACGATCGCCGATCAGGTGCGTCCCGCCGACGGCCGCCTGCAGCTGACGTTGATGGGCGGGCTGATCGTGGCAAGCGCGATCCCCGCGCTGCTGATGACGCTGACCTCGTTCGACGAAGCGGAGCTGCCATGCGCGACGACCTCACCGGCCGGGTCCGCGCCCGCGCGCGTCACGCTCGGCCGATCGTTGCGCGCGGTGTTCGCCAACCCGCTGCTGCTGCGCGTGCTGGCCTCCGACATGGCGGTTCGCGCGGGGCAGGGGACGCGCGGCGTGCTGATGGTGTTTTTCATCGGCGTCTACATGCAGCGCCCCGCCTGGGCGGCGGGATTGTTCCTGTTCCAGTACGTGTTCGGCATCTTCGCCGGGCCGATCTGGCTGACGGTCAGCTCGCGCTTCGGCAAGCATCGCACCGCGGTACTGGCCGAAGTGGTGCAGGCGGTGATCAACCTGTGCCTGCTGTTCGCGACACCCGATCGCTTCGGCCTGGTTCTGGCGCTCGCGGTCGCGCAGGGCCTCGCGCAGAGCTCGGGCAACCTGATGCTGCGCGCGATGGTCGCCGATATCGCCGATAAGCATCGGCTCGATACCGGCGAGGAGCGCGCCGGGTTGTTCTATTCGGTGTTCAGCCTGTCCGAGAAAGCAGGCGCGGCGATCGCGATCGGCATCGCGCTGCCGCTGGTCTCCTGGCTTGGCTTTCAGCCCAAAGGCCCGAACACCGTCGCTGCGCTCGACGGGCTGCTCTTGGTCTTCGCGCTCGGTCCCGCGCTCGCGCACACCGTCGCCGCGCTGCTCGTCGCGCGCTTTCCGCTCGACGAAGCCGCGCACACCCGAATTCGCCGCGAGATCGAGATCGGGTCCGTCCCGCTCGCGCCCGCCGAATAGCCTGCCCCTCCCCAGATCGCATCGGAGACCCTCAATGACCAACCTGATCGACAGCTATCCCAACGCCAAGGACCCGTCCTCACCGCTCGATATCCATCCGGTCACCGGCCGGATCGGCGCCGAGATACGCGGCGTCCAGCTCTCGGGCGACCTCGACGCCGGCACCGTGCAGGCGATCGAGGCCGCGCTGGTGCGCCACAAGGTCGTGTTCTTCCGTGGCCAGCAGCATCTCGACAACGCCGAGCACGAGGGCTTCGCCGCGCTGTTCGGCGATCCGGTCGCGCACCCCACGGTGCCCGTCGCTGAAGGATCGCGCTTCCTGCTCGAGCTCGACAGCCGCGAAGGCTATGCCGCATCGAGCTGGCACACCGACGTAACCTTCGTCGATGCCTATCCCAAAGGCTCGATCCTGCGCGCGGTGACCGTGCCCGAGGCCGGCGGCGATACCGTCTGGGCCAATACCGAGACCGCGTACGAAGGTCTGCCCGAACCGCTGCGCCAGCTCGCCAACACGCTGTGGGCGGTGCACACCAACGATTACGATTACGCCGCGCAGTTCGGCATCGGCCGCGACAGCCCGAAGGCGCAGCAAGACCAATCGCAACAGCACAAGAGCGTATTCGCCTCGACCGTCTATGAGACCGAGCATCCGGTCGTGCGCGTGCATCCGGTCTCGGGTCAGCGCAGCTTGCTGCTCGGCCATTTCGTCAAGTCGTTCGTCGGGCTCAACAAGACCGATTCCGCGCGGCTCTACGACATCTTCCAGGACCACATCACGCGTGAGGAGAACCTCGTGCGCTGGCGCTGGCAGCCGGGCGACGTGGCGTTCTGGGACAACCGCGCGACGCAGCACCGCGCGGTCGCTGACTTTGCGTTGCAGCGCCGGACGCTGCGGCGCGCGACGGTGAACGGCGACGTGCCGGTCGCGATCGACGGTCGCTCCAGCCAGACGGTGCGCAAGGAAAAGGCGGCGGCGTTGAACCAGGCCTGACCCACGCCGCAGCGGATGTCCAAGCCCCCCAATCGTGGCGACGCGCCCGCCCGGACCCCGTGTCCGCGCGGGCGCCTCGCGCGTCCACGGCCAGACGCGATCAGCGCCGACCGCAAAGCTTAGTGCGCCGGCCAGGGGGGCGGCCGCAAAATCAATCGAGCATGAGGGAATTGTACCGTGATCAACAGGTTTTCACGCGCGGCGCGCATCGCCGTGCTTCGGTCGGGGGCGGCGCTGGGTGCGCTTACGGCGATGTCGGCGCATGCCCAGGAGGCGCCGGCGAGCAGCGTCGCGCTGGCGCAAGCCGATACCACTGGGGCCGATGCGACCGGGACCGACGCCACGAGGAGCGATATCGGGAGCGACATCGTCGTCACCGCGCGTCGCCGCGAGGAAAAGGTGCAGGACGTGCCGATCGCGATCAGCGTGATCACCGCCGCCACTCTGGAGAAGACAGGCAACTATACGCTGAACCAGCTGACCCAGCAGGTGCCCAGCCTACAGGTCATCACGACCAACCCGCGCAACAGCGTGATCAACATTCGTGGGCTCGGCGGCAACTCGTCGGTCGCGGTCGATGGGCTGGAGTATGGCGTCGGCTTCTATGTCGACGGTGTGTATTACGGCCGCCCCGGGCAGTCACAGTTCGACCTGATCGATATCGCGCGGATCGAGGTGCTGCGCGGTCCGCAGGGGACCCTCTTTGGCAAGAACACCACCGCCGGCGCGATCAACATCACCACGCAGGAACCGAGCTTCACCCCGCAGCTGACGGTCGAAGGTCAGATCGGCGATTTCGAATACCACCAGATCCGTGGATCGGCGTCACTGCCGATCATCGCCGACAAGGTCGCGGTGCGATTGAGCGTGTCGGATACGCATCGCGACGGCTACCTCATCAACGCCTACGACGGCAGTCGCGCGCAGGATTACGATAACTTCAACGTTCGTGGCCAGGTGCTGATCAAGCCGACCGACGACATACGCATCCGCATCATCGGCGATTATTCGAACCAGCATCAGCATTTCGCGCTGCCGATCATCGCCGGCTATTTCAGGACCTTCGCGAACGGCGCGGTGATCCCGAACAACATCTTCGATCGCGCGGCACGCACCGGCTATACGCTGCCCGATCCCAATGCGTTCCGCCGCATCGGCAACGCCGACGCGCCGTTCCAGGCGAACATGAAAAGCTATGGCGCGTCGGGCGAAGTCAACTGGGACCTTGGCCGCGCGACGATCACCTCGATCACCGCCTATCGCTGGTGGGACTGGTATCCGGCGAACGACGTCGACGGCACGTCGCTGTCGATCAATGTCAAGGGACAGCAGATCAACTTCCAGCGCCAGTTCAGCCAGGAACTGCGCATCGCCTCGAACGGCACGCACAAGATCGATTACGTCGCCGGTCTGTTCTATTTCTGGCAGGTCGTGCGCGGCTACGGCGCCAACGAGTACGGCAAGGATTTCGCCGCCTGGAACCTGCCGGGCGCGACGCCGGCCGCCATCGTCGCCAACACCAACTTGGCGCTGACCAACTTCGAAGCCGACAGCTACTCCGACCCGCGCACCAAGAGCTACGCCGCGTTCGGCCAAGTCGACTGGCATATCGTCGACGGGCTGACGTTGACCGGCGGGCTGCGCTTCACGCACGAGGACAAGACCGGATCGTTCACCCGGTTCCAATTGCCGAACACCGGGGTCGATCTGTCGGGACTTGCGCCTACGCAGCTCGCCCAGGTACTGGCGATCCGCAACAACCCGGCGTACCAGCTGACCAACCTGAGCTTCGACGCCAAGACCAGAAACAACGCGCTCTCGGGCCTTGCGACGCTCAGCTACAAGGTCACGCCCGAGGTGCTGGTCTACGGCACTTATTCGCGCGGGAGCAAATCGGGCGGGCTCAACATCACCGCCGGCGGCGTGAGCCGGCCCGTGGTCGACCCCGAGAAAGTCAACGCCTTCGAGGTCGGCGTGAAGTCGCAGCTGCTCGACCGCAAGCTCACGCTTAACGCCGACGCGTTCCTGACCGAGATCAAGGACTATCAGGGGAACGTCTCTGTCCAGATACCCGGCAGCACCGCGACGCTCCAATACATCGACAGCATCCCCAAGGTTCGCTCGAAAGGCATTGAGGTCGACGCCAGCTACTCGCCGTTCGCCTGGCTCTCGCTGTCGGCATCGGGCGCCTATACCGATGCGCGCTACGTCAGATACACCAATGCGCCGCAACGGCCCGAGTTGGCGATTCCGGGCACGCTGCAGGTGCAGGACCTGTCGGGCGTGCGCCTGCCCAACGTATCGAAGTTCGCTTATTCGCTCGCGCTCGACGCGTCGCAGCCGGTCGCGGCGCGTACCGAGGTCTATACGCGCGTCGACTGGCTGCACCGGTCGAGCTTCAATTCCACTGCGACCAACAGCATCTACGGCGTGATCCCGGCCTATGGCCTGCTCAACGTCAAGGTCGGCGTGCGGCTGCTCGATGGGCAGGTCGACCTGTCGGTGTGGGCGCGCAACCTGTTGCAACAGGACTATTTCGTCGCGGTCGGTCCCGGCACGTTCGGCCTGATCACCGGCACGCTCGGCGATCCGCGCACGATCGGCGGGACGCTGCGGGTCAAATGGTGAGCCGCGTGCCTGAACGATGACGCCACACAAGCTCCGCGCGGGGCGAGCCCCCCGCGCCGGGTACTTGCATAAGGAGAGATGCCATGACCTTGACGATCGATCGCCGCCTGTTCCTTTCGACCGCTGGCGTCGCGGGGGCCGCCGCGATGCTGCCCCCAATGCTGCCTGCCATCGCGCGCGCGGAGCCGAGCGCGAGCCTTGCCGAGAACGCGTTCATCTGGGGGCTGCCGCTGCTGCTGACCGGGCGCTATCTCAACCTCGCGCGCGACGCCGGCGTGCCGCTCAACCAGTTCTCGCTCAGCCCCGACCTCGCGACGCCGCAGACGCGCGCCGTCGGTCCGAACGTCGATACGCTCTACGGCTATGCCTGGCTCGACCTCGCCAGCGAGCCGCAGGTGATCGCCGTACCCGATACGCACGATCGCTATTACTCGATCCAGCTGATCGACGCCTATCAGAACTCGTTCACCTACATCGGCCGGCGCACCACGGGCACGAAGGCCGGTGCGTTCGTGCTGACCGCGCCGGGGTATCGTGGTCCTATTCCCGCCGGCGTCACCGAGATCAAGGCGCCGACGAGCACCGTGCTGGCGTTCGTCCGCACATTGGTGCGCAGTCCGGCGGATCTGCCCGCCGCGCGCGCGGTGCATTTTTCATACCGGCTCGGCGGAGTGTCGGCCTACCCCGACCGACTGGGCGCACCGGTCGCTCGCACGAACTCGATCAACGTGTTCCCCCGGATCGACTTGTCGAATGTCGGCGACGGCTGGGTCGGCGAACTCGACGCGCTGGTCCGCCGCTATCCGCCGCTGCCGTTCGATGCGCCCGCGCTCGCGCGCTTCGCGCCGCTGGGCATCGGCACGGGCGGACGCGGCGCGGTCGCACAGTCGTCAGTATCGGCCGCCGCGGCAGCGCAGGCGGCGCTCGCGCGGATCCAGGGCGCGTTCTCCGCCGATACGTGGGAGGCGAATGGCTGGCGCACCAAGCTCGGCGTCGTCCCGTTCATCCACGATCCGCTGACCCGCGCGGCGACCGCGCTGTATGGCCCCGGCACGCATATCGCCGCCGAGGCGCTCTACTTCGGCGTGCGTCGGGGCCCCGACGGCAAGCCCCTGTCGGGCGCACAAAGCTATCGCCTGAACTTCGCCCCGGGGCAGACGCCGCCGGTCGACGCGTTCTGGTCGCTGATCCTCTACGACAAGGACTTCTTCCTCTACGACAATGTGCTGAACAAGTACGCGATCACCGATCGCACGCAGGGGTTGCGCTATCGCAGCGACGGGTCGCTCGATATCGTCATCCAGCACGCCGATCCGCAGGACCTGGAGGTCAACTGGCTACCCGCGCCGTCCGATGTGTTCTCGCTGACGATGCGTACGTACCAGCCACGCAAGGCGATCCTCGACAAGACCTATCGCCTGCCGCCGCTCGAAGCGAAACCGATCGCCTGACGAGCTTGCTTGAGCGGGAGGCCTTCGCGTCTCCCGCTCACTCGTATCCGTTCGCCTTCAACCAGGCGTCGACCTGCCCCATGCGCCGATCGCGCACCTCGATGCGATAGCCGATCTGCGCGACCGATGCATCGACCGCGCGCATTGCGTCAGGCGGCACGTTCGCCTTGCCCCATGCTTGCAGCTTGACCATGGTCGCGCGCTCGTGGCTGTCGGCGGCGAGGCGCGGGATGAACCGTGTCGACGCTCCCGAATCGAGCCGCGCAGTCACCGCCTTCTGGTTGGCGATGGCGAAGCCGAACGCGCGGTCGGGATGGTCGGCGGCGACCGTCCGAATGAGCACGGGGCCGGTCGTGGTCGGCGGTTCATCGCTCAGCGCAAGCGCGAGCGCCCTGTCCGCCAGCGCTGGATCGCGCGCCGCGCCGAGCAGCGCATAGGCATCCGCCTTGCCGAGCGACGACGGCTCGGCCAGCGCGTTCGCGTGGAGCTTGTCCCAGGTCGCGGCGTCGGCGTTGGTCGCGACGACATAGAGGATGCTGCGACGAACCGAAGCGGGGATCGCCGCCGGGTCGGCGACCGACGCGGCAAAGCGACGGTTCGCCTCGGCGACGACGCTCGGCTCGCCGTTTTTGCCTAGGAACGTGATCAAGGCGTTCCGCAAGTTGGCGGTGGGAACCGGCTCGCCGGCGACCGGGGTCCAGCCGAGCGTGGTCAGGACCGGCAGGAACTTTGCCGTTGCAAGCTTCATCAGGCCGGCTTTGCGGACAGGGACCCCGTCCGAATAGGGCGAGATAAGCGCGGAGATGGTGTCGATCGCCTTGCTCACCACCTGCGGGTCCGCATCAGCGGGAACCGCGCGCGTGAACGCCAATGTGTCGGCCAGCGGCTCGACCCCGCCGAGCCCGAGCGCCAGCGAATCGTCGAGCATCGCAAGCTGATCGATCGGCGCGACCGAGGCGAAGTGGCCGGTCAGGCTCGCCGTCATCGCGGGCGTATAGAGCGTACGGAAGTATCCCGTCTGGCCGGCATTGACCACGACCACGTCGCAACCGGGCAGCGTGATCACCGCCGATCCATCGACCAACGTCTTGACGGGCGTTCCGGTGAGGCTCGCGGCGGTGACCGGGACGTGCCAGCGCAGTGGCGTCTTGCCTGGCCGGTCCTTGGTGAACTCGCCCTGATCAAGCCGAAGCTGCGTGCTGCGGCCAACGCAGCGTGACGACGCCCTGATCAGCGGCACGCCGGGCTGCAGCGTGAATTCGTGCGCGATCTGCGTGATCGGCTTGCCGGATGCGGCCTCGATCGCGCGCCACAGGTCGTCGGTCACGGTGTTCTGGTGCGCGTACGTCTTCATGTAGGCGCGCACGCCGTCGCGCCAACCATCGGCCCCGGTGTAGCCTTCGAGCATGGCGATTACCGCCTCGCCCTTTTGGTATGTAATGTTGTCGAAGGCCTGGCTGGCCTGATCGACCGTCGCCACGCGCTGGACCACCGGATGCGTCGTTATCAGCGCATCGTCGTCCATCGCGCGCGCCTTGCTGCTGATCTCGCCAAGCTCGGTGCGCCATTCGGGATGGAAATGCGCGGACGCGCGCGTTTCCATCCAGGTCGCGAACCCTTCGTTTAGCCACAGATCGTCCCACCAAGTCATCGTGACCAGATCGCCAAACCATTGATGCGCCATCTCGTGCGCCACATCGACGAACACGGTCTGCCGGTCTGCCTCCGACGAGATGCGCGGATCGAGCAGCAGCGCACGTTCGAAGTAGAAGATCGCGCCCCAGTTCTCCATCGCGCTGAAGAACTGGCTGGTCCCCGGCGCGGCGATGTTGTCGAGCTTGGGGAGGGGAAACGGCGTGCCGAAATATTCGTTGTACCACGGCAGGATCGCCGCCGCGCTGTCGAGCGCGAAGCGGCCCTTGGCGATATCGCCACGCTTGGTGATCAGGCCGATCTCGGCACCGCCGGCCTTGACCGTCGCGCGCTCGAAATCGCCGAGCGCGAAGAACAAGAGGTAGCTCGACATGCGCGGACTGTCGCCGAAGCTGACCAGATCCTTGCCCGCGTTGACGCCCGTTTTGATAGCCGTGCGCGTCGCGACGGGAAGGTTGCCGACCGCCATTTCGCCGGCGGGTACGATTGCCTTGAGGCTGAACACCGCCTTGTAGAACGGTTCGTCCCAACTCGGCACGAAGCGTCGCGCGTCCGAGTTTTCGAACTGCGTGAACAGCGCGCGCTTGCTGACGCCGCGATCGGCGTAATCGAGTGCGAACAGCCCGCTCGCCTGCTGGTTGATCGTTCCGGCATAAGCGATCGACAGCACATACGTGCCCGGCGCGAGCGGAGCCTGCGCGGTGAACGTCGCGGTCTGCGCGGCGTTGTCGAGGCTCGTCCGCAGCGCGCCGAGCGGCTGGCCCGATGTGGTCGCAAGCGTCGCGCCGGCGACCGTGAGGTCGGCCTGGTTGAGCGTGATCGTCGACGTCGGCGCCAGTACCTCGATCGCTATCCGCACGTCGCCGGTAAAGGCGAGCCTGCCCGCGTCCGGCGTGATCGTCACGTCATAGCGCGTCGGCCTGACCGTACGTGGAAGCTGGGTCGTGACGCTTGCCTGCGTGGCGGTGACCGCCGGCTGGGCGAAGGCGATCGGGGGATACGATAAAAGCGCAAGCGCGATTGGCCAGGTTTTCAAAGACGCCTCATTGATTGCGCGCACCAGCGCCGCTTGCGCCCGGTGTCAGGGTAAGCGACCGTTATCATTCAGGAAACCCTAGAGCGCAATCGTTGAGTGGGCCGTTATCCTCTCCAGCAAAGCGCCGGTCGCCGCGGACTTGTGCTTTACCGATGAATCGAGATTTCCGTTCAAGATCGCGCTGCGTTGCTGTAAGCGGCGAATATCGCCGGCAGTTCATCAAAGCGCGTCGACGGCTGAAGGTATTGGAAAACCTCCGCTTATGCCCGGAGGCTCTCTATGCCACCCCTGCCAACACGTCGCTTCATCCATACGCCGGATCTCCCTGACCTCGAACGGCGAGTCGACGCGCTGCGCGACGCGCGACGAGACCTGGCGAAGCTCCTGGCGGTTCCGATCTATCCATTTTGACCCGTGCGACCGCATCTTGCCATGGAATGAACAGTAACCCCCGACAGCGAGCCGCTGGCGGCAGCCGGCGAACGATGTAGTATACGCGCGTTGCCGACCGGGGGTGCAATGCGGGCCAGGATGATCGCGGGTGTCTGGGCGTTGCTGGCGCTGATCGCGGAGCCGTCGTGCGCCAAGGCCGAGTGCAAACTTACCAAGTTCGCCGAACTGCCGGTGACGATGGACGAAGCGGGGCCTATGGTCGACGCGAAGATCAACGGCAAGCCGGTCCGCTTCATCGCTGATAGCGGCGCGTTCTACAGCGTCATCTCGCCGGGCAGCGCGCGATCGCTCAAGCTCGCCACCAGAGACAGGCCACTAGGCTTCTATATGGCGGGGATCAACGGCAGCGCCGCGGTCAGCCTCGCGACCGTTACCTTTACACTGGCGGGGATCGATATTCCCAAGGTGATCTTCATCGTCGCGGGCAGCGATGTCGGCGGAGTGGGGGTGATCGGGCAGAACGTGCTCGGAATGCATGATGTCGAATACGATCTGCCGCATGGCGTGATTCGGCTGATCCTGCCAGACCGTTGCGAGAAGTCGAACCTCGCCTATTGGGCGTCCGAGCGCCCTTACGCGGTCATCGCGACGCGGCCACGCACGCCGGAGGAGCCGCATACCGTCGGCACCGTGACGATCAACGGCAAGCCCGTCCGCGCGACCTTCGACACGGGGGCCGAGACGTCGATCCTCTCGCTCGCCGCCGCCGCGCGGATCGGGCTCAAGCCGGGCGGCCCGGACGTCGTCGATGGCGGCACGGTCTGGGGCTTTGGCCGCAATACGGTGCGCACCTGGATCGGCCCGGTCGGCACGTTCGCGATGGGTGAGGGCGAGCAGATCCAGCACGCGCGCATCCGCTTCGGCGCATTGCCGCCGGACACCGAGATGCTGATCGGCGCGGACTTCTTCATCGCGCATCGCGTCTATGTCGACAACAAGGCGCACCGATTGTTTCTGACTTACGAAGGCGGCCCGATCTTCAACATCAAAGCGCACTTCGATGGACCCAAGGGGGCGGGTTCGGCGAGTGCGCAGGCGTCTGGCGCTGGCACCGGCATTGGCACCGCGACTGCTGCCGCCGCCGCGCCTGCGACCGCCGACGGGTACAGCCGGTCGGGCGCGGTGGCATTGGCGCGGCGCGATCCTGATGCGGCGATCGCGGATTTCACCAAGGCCATCGCGCTGGCGCCTGGCGAAGCGCGCTATCGCTTTCAGCGCGCGACCGCCTACTTCGCGCATGATCAACGCGCGGCGGGCCGCGCCGATCTCGACCGCGCGATCGCGCTCGATCCGGCAGCGGCCGAGGCGCGGCTGGCGCGCACATCGCTGATCCTTGAAAGCGATGACCGATCGCGCGCGGCGAGAAATGCCGATGCCTTGCAAGACCTCGACGCGGTCAATCGCTCGGTCGATGCCGCGGCGATGGAGCGTCTGGCGTTGGGCTCGCTGCTCACGCATGCGGGCCAGCCCGAGCGCGCGGTCGGGCAATACGATCAGTGGATCAAGGCGCACCCAGACGACTTCCGGCGGCCGGCTGCGATAAACGGGCGCTGTTGGGCGCGCGCATTGGCGGGCAAGGACCTCGATGTCGCGCTGCGCGATTGCGACGCCGCGCTGCGCGAACGGCCGGGCGAGCCCTCGATCCTCGACAGCCGGGCCCTCGTCCGGCTGCGGCGCGGCGAATGGGCGAAGGCGATCGTCGATTATGACGCCGCGCTCGCCAAGCAGCCCAAGCTCTCATGGTCGCTCTACGGTCGCGGGATCGCCAAGCTGCGCACGGGCGAGGCGGCGGGCGGCAAGGCCGACATCGACGCGGCGATCGCGCTGGATCCGCACATCGCCGAGATCGCCGGGGACGCGGGTATCGCGCCTTAACTCGGAAGCAAGTCGCACACCTGGCGTGCGTCACCAATCAGCGGAATACCTTGCATCGCCGCGCCCGGACGACCATCTGCCAAGGCTTCATGACCGATGCCCTGCTACCCCCGCTTCTTGCCGAAGCGCTCGCCGCGCGTGGCTATGTCACGCTCACGCCCGTGCAGAGCGCGGTGGTGCAGCCCGACGCCGACGGGCGCGACCTCGTCGTCTCTGCGCAGACCGGCTCGGGCAAGACCGTGGCGTTCGGGCTCGGCATGGCGGCGCAGTTGTTCGCCGATGCCGCGCTGCCCGATGCGCTGTCCGCCGCCGGGTTGCCGCTCGCGCTGATCGTCGCGCCGACGCGCGAGCTGGCGCTGCAGGTCAGCCGCGAGCTCGGCTGGTTGTACGAGCGGGCACACGCACGGATCGCGACCTGCGTCGGCGGCATGGACGCCTCGCGGGAGCGGCGTGCGTTGAGCCAGGGCGCGCATATCGTCGTCGGCACTCCGGGGCGGCTGCGCGATCATCTCGAACGCGGCGCGCTGGACCTGTCTGCGTTGCGCATCGTCGTGCTCGACGAGGCGGACGAGATGCTCGACATGGGGTTTCGCGAAGACCTCGAACATATCCTCGACATGACGCCGCAGGGCCGACGCACACTATTGTTTTCGGCCACGATGCCAAAGCCGATCGTCGCGCTGGCGCGGCGCTATCAGCGCGACGCGCTGCGCATCTCGACCGTCGGTGAGGACCGTGGGCATGGCGACATCGCCTATCAGGCGATCACCGTCGCGCCTTCCGATATCGAGCGCGCCGCGATCAACCTGCTGCGCTATCACGACGCGGACACCGCGATGCTGTTCTGCGCGACGCGCGACAACGTGCGCCACCTCCACGCCAGCCTGGTCGAGCGCGGCTTCGCCGCCGTCGCGCTGTCGGGCGAGCATAGCCAGAACGAGCGCAACGCGGCGTTGCAGGCGCTGCGTGATGGCCGCGCCAAGGTCTGCGTCGCGACAGATGTCGCGGCGCGCGGCATCGATTTGCCGACGCTGAGCCTCGTCGTCCATGTCGAGCTGCCGCGCGATGGCGAGACGTTCCAGCATCGCTCGGGCCGTACCGGACGCGCGGGCAACAAGGGCACGGCGGTGCTCATCGTCCCCTATCCACGTCGCCGACGCATAGAGGGGATGCTGCGCGATCTGCGCATCGACGCCGAATGGATCGCCGCGCCGACGCCTGAGGATATCCGCGCGCGCGACCGCGAACGCACGCTGGCGGCGTTGCTCGCCCCGGTCGAGGTCGACGAGGAAGACCGTGCGCTGGCGCAAGCGCTGCTGGCCGAACGCAGCCCCGAAGATATCGCCGCCGCGCTGGTGCGCGCGCATCGCGCCGCGCTGCCCGCGCCCGAGGAGATGGCGGACTCGCTTGAGACGCGCCGCCCCGAAGATCGCCGGCTCGCGCAACAGGACCGGCATCGCGCTGGCTTTGAGGACACCGTGTGGTTCCGCATCGACGTCGGCCGGCGGCAGAACGCCGATCCGCGCTGGCTGCTGCCGCTGCTCTGTCGGCGCGGGCACGTGACCAAGGCCGAGATCGGCGCGATCCGCATCGCGCCCAACGAAACCTGGTTCCAGGTGCCGCGCGGGGGCGCAGAGAAATTCGCGCGCACCATCGCGCAGACCGCCGATCCCGACAGCCGCGACGAGGGTGGCTTGCGCATCGAACTGGCCGAAGGCGAGCCGGGGTCTGTAGGACGCGGTCAGCGCGGGGCTTCCACGCACCAGGCGCAGGCACCCGTGCGCCCGGCCCGTGCGACGCTGCGTCCGGCAGGGCCCGCCAAGGCGGACGGCCAGTCGGCCAAGTCAGCTTACTCTCCCAAGCCACCTTACTCGGCCAAACCGAACGCCAAGCCCCATACGCCGAACAAATCGCCGGGATACATCAAGCGCAAAGGCACCGCGCCGCACGGACATCATCGCAAGGGGTCGCCGACCCGGTGAGCGCGGCGCTGGGCGACGGGGGAAGCGCGCTCGGTTCCGTGCGGGTACTGGTCGATGCCGACGCCTGCCCGGTCAAGGAAGAGATTTACCGCGTCGCGCTGCGCCACGGCGTGCCGACGACGATCGTCAGCAATGCGCGTATCCGCGTGCCTGACCATCCGCTGATCGGCCGCGAAGTGGTTAGCGACGCGTTCGATGCCGCCGACGACTGGATCGTCGAGCGGGCCGATGCGCGCGCGGTGGTGATCACCAGCGATATCCTGCTCGCCGACCGCTGCCTGAAGCGCGGGAGCGTCGTGCTTTCGCCCACCGGCAAGCTGTTCACGCAAGCCTCGATCGGCGCGGCGGTGGCAACGCGCGCGATCATGGCCGATCTGCGCGCTGGCGGCGATATCGTTGGCGGGCCCGCTCCATTCGCAAAAACGGATCGTTCGCGGTTTCTGCAAGCACTCGATGAGGCGCTGGTCCGGCTGCGCAGATAGCCGGCGGCGCGTGGCGACGCGCGATGATGGAGGGGGAGAGTTGCGTGGTTTCATCGCAGGCGGCGGCGCTCACGCCCAGATCTTCGATCGTCGTCATCTCCGATCGCGTCGATTGGCAGGCGACGCCAGATGCGCGCGATCACGACGCCTGGCTGCGCGAACTGCCGCCAAGCGAGCGCCCATGGCCCGACGCCGATGCCGCTCCGCCCGAAGTCACCGGAGGCTATCTCGAACGGCTGCCGCTCGCCTGCATCGCCGCCGGCATAGTCGAACAGGCGGAAATCTGGCATCACCAATGTGGCGGCGAGCCCGTCGCCGTCGCGCGTCCGCATCCGCGCCTCGCCTATCGCGGCTTCGCGCTCGATCGCGCCGAGCCGCCGTTCGACAACCGCGCGATGCTGGCGTTCGTGCGCGCGTTCGGCGCGCCGCATATCCTCGTCGTCTATGGCCTCGGCGTATCGGCCGAGGTGCTCGCCGCCTGCGCACATAGCGTGATCATCTACAATTCGATCGATGCGCCCGCGCTGCGCGTGCCGGCGGAGGTCAGCGCGCGGTTCGATCTGGTGCTGACCGGCGCGCAATGGCAATCGGATGAGGTTACGGCGCGCCATCCGGGGATGGCCACCGCGATCATGCCGGTGGGCCCTGAGTTCGCGGCGATCGACCTGTTCCATCCGCTCGACATCGCCAAGGACTATGACCTGATCTACGTCGCAGCCGCGCAGGCTTACAAACGGCACGACATTCTGCTCGACGCGTTCCGCCGGCTGCGCGACGACCGGCGCGGGCGCAGCGTCCGTGGCCTGTGCGTGTTCGGCTATGGCGAGGATGCCGACATGCTGCGCCGGTGCATCGCCGACGATCGCTTGTCGATCGATTGCATCGGCCCGCCCGGGGTCGACTTCGCCGAGGTCAACCGGCTGATGAACAGCGCGCGGTTCGGCGTCGTTTGCGGCCGCGACGATGGCGCGCCCGCGATCCTCACCGAATACATGCTCGCTGGCCTGCCGGTGCTCGCCAACATCGAACTTGTCTGCGGTCGCAAGTTCATCCTGCCAGAAACGGGTATGCTCGCCTTGCCGGATGACTTTGCCGAAGCCATCCTGACAATGCGCGACACCGCCGCGACCTATCGCCCGCGCGAGGCGGTGCTGACGCGCTGGACCTGGCCGCACACCATCCTTCGCCTTCGCCCACTGCTGCGCACCGCCACATCGGACGCTACGTTGCGAAACGTTGCGAAAAAATGACGACGATTGACGCTATCATCGCGTTTCGCGCGTTGCTCCGCTCGGGTGATCGCAGATGGAGAGCAGCGTGCAGGGTCCGGTCTCGTCAATCAGTTCCATCCCGATGCCGTTACCCCCACTGATCTGCTTCTCGCACCTGCGTTGGGACTTCGTCACGCAGCGCCCGCAGCATCTGATGCGCCGGTTCGCGGCCGAGCGGCGGGTGTTCTTCTGGGAAGAACCGATCGGCTGCGACCATCCGCTGCCCTACCTCGAGTATCACCCGTTCGCCGATGACGGCGTGATCGCGCTTCGTCCGCGCGTGCCGCACTGGTGGGCGCGCGAGGAAGTCGAGACCGCGCTGCGCGGCCTGCTCGACATGCTGATCGCGACGTCGCTGCCGAACGCGGTGACCGAGCCGCCGGTGCTATGGTTCTACACGCCGATGATGCTGGGTTTCGCGCGCCACGTCGCCGCGTGCACGGTGGTGTACGATTGCATGGACGAGCTTTCGGCCTTCGCCTTCGCCGATCCGTTGCTGGTCGAGCGCGAAGCCGAGCTGATCGCGCGCGCAGACGTGATGTTCACCGGCGGGTACAGCTTGTACGAGGCGAAGCGCGCATCACACGACGCGATCCGGCCGTTTCCATCGGCGGTCGATGTCGCGCACTTCGCGACCGCCAGACGCGTGCTCGCCACGCCGGCAGACCAGGCCGCCATCGCCGCGCCACGGCTCGGCTTCTACGGCGTGATCGATGAGCGGATCGATCTGGCGCTGGTCGATGCGATCGCAGCCGCGCGGCCGGACTGGCAGATCGTGATGATCGGCCCGGTGGTGAAAATAGACCATGCGCTGCTGCCGCGCCGTGCCAACATCCACTGGCTGGGTGGACGCGACTATAAGGCGCTGCCCGCGTACCTGTCGGGCTGGTCGGTCGCGTTGATGCCGTTCGCGATCAACGCGGCGACGCGCTTCATCAGCCCGACCAAGACGCCCGAATATCTCGCGGCGGGAAAGCCGGTGGTTTCGACCCCCATCGTCGACGTCCGCCGTCATTACGGCGATATCGCCGGGGTTCAGATCGCCGATGGCGTGCCGGCGTTCATCGCCGCCTGCGAAGCCGCGCTGGCGCTGGCTCCTGAGGGCGTATGGCGCGACGAGGCCGATGAGCTGCTCGCCGCGACATCGTGGGATCGCACGTTCGCCGGCATGAAGCGCATGATGGACGCGCCGTCCGACACCTGCCGATCTTCGATCACGGCCCCCGCCGTCGCGCCCGCGATCCGCCCTGCAAGCCGGCGCGCGCACTACGACGCCCTCGTCGTCGGCGCGGGGTTCGCGGGATCGGTGATCGCCGAGCGGCTGGCGGCGGGGTCCGACAAGCGCGTGCTGGTAATCGACAAGCGTCCCCACGTCGCGGGCAACGCCTATGACCACGCCGACGCGGCGGGGATCATGGTGCATCGCTATGGCCCGCACATCTTCCACACCAACAGCGACGATGTGTTCGCCTATCTGTCGCGCTTCACC
>CAXSZV010000018.1:0-52780 GCA_964242815.1 uncultured Novosphingobium sp. | reverse complement strand
CGGGCGACGACGGCACCAACGATCTGCTGGTCAGCAACGTGATCCGCACCGGCGAGCCGCAGGTGTGGTTCATCGCCGAGCATCTCGCCGCAACCGATCTCGTCCGCGCCAACGGTTGACGCGCGCCAGCGAAGACCCGCGCGCGCCGGCTGCGGACGGCTTGCTGATCATCGCGCCGCATCCCGACGACGAGATCCTCGGCGCGGGCGCGATCATGGCCGCCGCAGCCGCCGATGCGGTGACCGACATCCGGCCGACCGACATCCGTGTCGTGATCGTCACCGACGGGGGACGATCCGATCCGGGGGTCGACCGCGATGAACTGGTCTGCCGCCGCGCGCGTGAAAGTTGCGAGGGGCTTGCGCGCCTGCTCGGCACGTCGCCGACGATGCTGTTTCTCGGTGTGCCTGATGGCGAACTCGAAGCCGCCGCGATCGGAATCTCGCCGCAGGACCCGCTTGGACGGTTCGTCGCAGGGTTCACCGGCGACGTGCTCGCCACCGATCCGGCCGACGGGCACCTGGACCACAAGGCGGCTTTCGGCCTTGCCGCGCGGCTGGTCGCGGCAGGACACGGGGACAGGTTGCGGACGATGCCGATCAGCACACGCGTCGACCGGCTGTTTGATCCAGCGGGATACGAGGAACTCCCGACCGGGCGCTTCGCCGTCGCCAAGCGGCACGCCTTGGCCGCGCACGGCAGCCAGTTCGATACGACGACGGGCTTCGCGCTCGACCCCGGGATCGTCGACGACTTCTGCCATACCGAATATCTGCGCACCGTTTACGATCGCGCGGATGACCGTGACGATGCGACTGCCACCGACCACTTCGACGATATGTTCGCTCGCTCGGGCGATCCCTGGGGCTACGACGATACGCCGTACGAGCGCGATCGGTTCGCCCGCACGACGGCCGCGCTGGCGGGACGGCGATATGACCGCGCGCTTGAGCTCGGCTGTGCCAATGGCGCGCTGACCCGGCAGCTCGCCCCGCTGTGCGGGCACTTGCTCGCGACCGATGCATCGGGGGGGGCTATCGCCGCGGCGGGATCACGCGTGGACGGGCTCGCCAACGTGAGGCTGGAACGCCGATCGATGCCTGGACAGGTTCCGCCGGGGCCGTTCGACCTGATCGTCGCGAGCGATTTCCTCTACTATCTCGGCCTTCGCGGCGTCGTTGCGCTGATGGCCGAACTGGAGGCGCAGGCGGCGCCCGGTTGCCGGATGCTGATCGCCAGCTACCTGGGCGAGACGCAGACGCGCATCACCGGTGAAATGTCGTCCGAGATCGCGCTGGCGCACCTGCCCGGGTGGCGGCGCATCCATCGCGAGCGCACCGATAAGCTGCGGATCGACGTGCTGGATCGGCGATGAACCGCAACGACGATCTCATCGCCGTTGCCATCCCCGCGCACGACGAAGCGCTGTTGATCGGCCGCTGTCTCGATGCGCTGGCCGGACAGCGCGATGCCGGCGATTTCATCGTGATCGTGCTCGCCAACAACTGCACCGATGCCACCGCGGCAATCGCAAGCCAGCCGCGCCGCGTCGCCGTCGAGGTGCACGAGCAAAGCTTCGCGCCGGCGGGCCGTTCCGCCGGACATGCGCGCCGCGTCGCCTGCGCGCTCGCGGCCGAGCGCGCGCCGCTGATCCTCACCACCGACGCGGATTGCATCGCCGATCCCGATTGGATCGCGGCGCACCGAACGGCGTTTCGCGCGGGGGCTGACGTGATCGCCGGCCGCGTGACGGGGGATCCGGCGGAAATGCAGCGCTTGCCGCCACACGCGATAGCGATCGGCAAGCTCGAATGGGAGTACCTGACATTGCGCGCCGAGGCCGAGGCGCTGTTCGATCCGGTGCCGCACGACCCGTTGCCTCGCCACCCGCAGTGCTGCGGCGCGAACCTTGGCGTTACCCGCGCGATGCTGGAGAAGGTCGGCGGCGTGCCCGATGTGCCGAAGGGCGAGGATCATGCGCTGATCGCCGCGGTCGAACGCGCTGGCGGAAGGGTGCGTCACGCAGTCGGCCCGCACGTCACGGCCTCGGCGCGGATCGATGGGAGGGCGCGGGGCGGAATGGCCGATGCGCTCGCGGCGCGGGCTCGCTCCGACTATCTGTGCGACGAGCAATTCCTGCCCGCCGACAATCTCGTTGCGCGGCTGCGCGAGCGGCGCGAGGCGCGCGAACGTGGGGCTCATCATCGGCTGTGCCCGCTCACGACCGATGAGCGCATCACGCCCGCACGCCTGACCGGGGAGCTTGCGCGGCTGCGCGAACTGATGGCCGCACATGGCTGATCCGCCGGTCGCCGCTTGCCTCATATCGGCGATCCGGGCGGGGGGCGAGGCGCTCGATCGCGGTGAGCGGGGGCCGCGTCGCGAACTTGACCTGCTTCGCGAAGCAGGATTGCTTACCGCCGCGCTTACGCCTGAGCTTGGCGGTCGCGGCTGGGGCACGACCGCCGCGGGCGTCGATGCGATCCGCGCGGTCCTGATGGCGCTCGGCACCGCTTCGCTGCCGATCGCGCGCATCTATGAAGGGCATGTCAACGCGGTTCGCCTGATCGACAGGCACGGCTCCCCAGCGCAGCGCTCGGCGATGGCGGAGATGGTCGCGCGCGGCGGCCTGATCGCGGTTTGGGGCGCGGACGGCGCGCCGCCGGTCGAACGCACTTGCGCGACGGGCAAAGCGAGCCTCGCGGGCACCAAGGCGTTCGCGTCGGGACTGGGCGAGGCGGGCTTGGCGATCGTCACGTTCCCGACCGAAGCGGGACCGCAGATGGTGCTTGCCGCCGCCGACGATCCGCGCCGCGCGAGCCATGAACGATGGGACGTCGACGGCATGGTCGGCAGTCGGTCGGGTTGGTTCGACTGCACCGGACTGCCGGCGGGTCCGGGATATCTGCTGGGCGAGCCCAGTGCCTTCGTGCAGGAGCCGGACTTTCACGGCGGCGTCTGGCGTCTGGTGGCGATCTATGCGGGGGCGATGCGACGTCTGGCCGAGCTTGCCGAAAGCGCGATCGAGACGCGACCGTCTGATGAGCGGCAGCTGGCGCGGTCGCGACTTGGCCTGATTACGATCGAGGCGGAGACCGCCACGTTATGGAGCCGCGCCGCGTCGTATTCCGCCGAAGCGAACGATTGCTCCGACGATGGGGTCGCGACCGCGCTGCTGGCGCGGGAGGCGGTCGAACAGGCGGCGATGCGCATGTTGACGCTGATCGAACGCGCGGCCGGTGCGACGATGCATGCACGCACGAGCGAACTGGGCCGTACCGCGCGCGACCTGCGCTTTTTCATGCGGCAGGCGAACCTCGACGGCAAGCTTGCGCTGGCGACCGAGCTCCGCACCGCTGCATGGTTGCGCGGCCGCGCGGCGGCGTAGTCCGCCCCGCAACCTGATTGTCATCACGCTCTACGGCTTCGCGCGCCGCGTGCGTTTGTCCGCCAGTTCGATCCAGACCGGCGCGTGATCGCTGGTCTTCTCCCAACCGCGCACCTCGCGGCCGACCTGCGCATCGGTCAGCCGCGGCGCGAGCGCGGGGCTGAGCAGCAGGTGATCGATGCGCAGCCCTGCGTCACGCGCATAGGCATTACGAAAGTAATCCCAGAACGTGTAGATCACCGCGTCGGGGTGGATGGCGCGCAGCGCATCGGTCCAGCCTTGCGCGGTCAGGCGCGCGAAGGCGTCGCGGACCTCGGGCGCGAACAGCGCGTCGTCCACCCACCGCTCGGGCTTGTAGACATCGCGCGTCGTCGGCATCACGTTGAAGTCGCCCGCCAGCACCACGGGCGCGCCCGATGCGAGCAGATCGGCGGCGTGATCGATTAGCGCCGCGAACCACGCCAGCTTGTAATCGAACTTGGAGCCCGGCCGAGGATTGCCGTTGGGCAGGTACAGCGCGCCGATCAGGACGCCATCGACCGCCGCTTCGAGGTATCGGCTTTGCGCGGGGTCGGGATCGCCCGGCAGCCCGCGCCGCGTCTCGACGATCCTGCCGATGCGGCTGAGGATCGCGACACCGTTCCAGCTTTTCTGTCCATGCCAGACCGCGTCATAGCCGAGCGCGCGGATCGCGGCTTCGGGAAACTTTTCATCGGGCGCTTTCAGTTCCTGTAGGCAGACGACATCCGGACTCGTTTCGGATAGCCAGCGCAACAGGACGGGCAGACGGCCGTTGATGCCGTTCACGTTGTAAGTCGCGATCTTCATGGTCATCCGGTTTACGAACATTCGCGTGGTTTGCCACGCGACGGATCAAGGGAATTGCGATGCCTGTTGACCCAACCGCCGAGGGCGAGCGGCTTTCATCGGTCGAGCAAGCGTCTGCCGGCAAAGCCGCGCCGGCGATAATCAAGCGCACGGTCCGGGCCGATGCCGGCGTGCGCACGCGCCAGGTGTATCTGACCGCGTTCATCGTCGCGCTCGCGATCTGGATGGCGATGCCGTTCCTGACACCGATCGCCTGGGCGGCGGTGCTGGCGATGGCCGAATGGCCGCTTTACCGGCGCGCGGTGGCTCGGGCGCAAGGGTATCGCGGGCTCATCGCGATGGGTTTCACTTTCGGCACCGCGTTGCTGGTCATCATGCCGCTGTCGCTCGCGGCGGTCACGCTCGCGCAGGAAAGCCAGTCGGCGATCGATTGGATCCAGCACGCGCAGCGTTTCGGCGTACCCGCGCCGCACTGGCTGGGGGCGGTGCCGCTCGCGGGCTCGCGCCTGCTCGGCTGGTGGCAGGAACACATCGCCTCGCCGCAAGGCGCCAATGCAATGCTCGGTTCGATCAGCGCCGGCTCGGTGCTCGACTGGACTCGCTCGATCGGGGCGGAAGTCGCGCGCGAATCGGCGGTGTTCCTGATAACATTGGTGATCCTCGCGACGTTGCTCGCCCGCGGCGAGCGGATCGCCGATCAGTCGCGTACGATCGCCGGCCGGATGTTCGGCGTATTTGGCCAGGAATTCGTCGGACGCCTGAGCGGCGCGGTCCGCGCGACGGTCAACGGCACGCTACTCGTCTCATTCGTCGAGGGCGCGATCATCGGCGTGGGCTATGCGGTCACCGGAGTACCGCAGCCGCTGCTGTTCGCGACCTTCACCATCGTTCTCGCGTTGATCCCGTTCGGCGCCTGGGCGGCATTCGGTCTTGCCAGCCTGATCCTGATCGGCACCGGCAGCGTCCTCGCCGGCGTGCTGCTGTTCGTCTTCGCCGCGATAATCATGACGATCGGCGATAATCTGGTGCAGCCGGCGGTGATCGGCAGCGCGGTCGAACTGCCGTTCCTGCTTGCGCTGATCGGCGCGTTCGGCGGGCTCGCCGACATGGGCCTGGTGGGACTGTTCGTCGGCCCGGTCATCATGGCGGCGCTGCTACTCGTCTGGCAGGAGTGGATGCGGCCGCCGCCCGAGCCCGTCGTCGAGGCGACGAAGGTTTCGACCGGATAGAGGACGATCAGCCGGGCTTCAGCGCATGCTCCCTGCGTGCCAGCGCGCGGATGCCGCCGGCGTACCAGATCGCCAGCGTGGGCACGGAAAGACACAGTTCGCGCGCGCGCTTGCCCAGCGACAGCGCCAGCGCGGCCTCCGGCGGCAAGCCGACCAGCGGCCCCGCCAGGACATAGGCGGCTTCCTGCACGCCCAGCGCGCCGGGCACCGCGAACGCCACGCTGCGCACGGTGAAGATCACGCTTTCGAGCGCAAGTACCGACCAGACCGACAACGATATACCGGCAAGCCGCAGCAGCAACCACGCGCCCATCGCGCTCGCGACCCATCCCGCAAGGTTGAGCAGCGCGGCGATCGCGACCCGGCCGCGCCGGGCGTACGATCGCCGCAGTTCCGCTTCGATATCGCCGACGTGCGTCGCCGCGTTCGGCAGCATCCGCCCGGCGAGCCGCGTCGCGACGCGGACGACCGCGTGCTGCCCGGCAAAAAACGCGCCGATCGTCACCGCCATCAGCGCGGTGCCGCCGAGCACGAACGGACGCACGGCGGCAGCCTGCGCACCCAGCAGTACCGAGGCTATAAGCGACAGGCCGAACAACGTGAAGACGAGCTGGCTCGCAAGCTCGGTGGTCAGGTCGACGATCACCGAGGCATAGACGCGCGGCCAAGCGATGCTCCCCCGACGAACAACGCGCGCGCCGGCGACGAGGCCGCCGAATTGCGAGAACGGCAGCAGGTCCGATACCGCCTCGCGCACCAGACGCGCCCAGGTGAACAGGCGCAGACGCGACCAGGGCTCCCCCGCCGCCGACAGCCACGCCGCGCCGAGCACGGCGAAGACCGTGAGCGAATAGATGCAATAGATCATGAAGCCGGCGATCCCGACATGCGCCAGCGCCGCCGTGATCGGCGCCAGGCCGATCGAGCGGATCAGGTATATCGCGACGACCAGGCCAGCGGCGGTGGCGGCGAACAGACCTGCCTTTGCAAACCGCTTCAGCGGCTGATTCCCGCAGAAATGGGAAGCGGCGCGCGCATGAGCCGTAAGGCAAGCCGGATGGATGCGGGCACGAAACGCGGTCGCTTCAAACGGATGTCGTACGCGCCGAGCCGCCGATCGTTCTCGGCAAGGCAGATGCGCGCCAGTTCCGCGAAGGTGATCTCGACCCCCAGTTCCTTCGAACCGTTGAGCGTGAAGTTGTTCTCCTGCGCCTTGGTGTTGCTACCCATGCCCTTGGCCATATCCATCCGCTCCCAGATCAGGAACAGCCAGACCGCGATCACCTTCGCCTCGAACACCGGTCGCCGCCACCAAGGCATGTTGCGTCGCCACCAGGCGACCCAGTTTACGAAGAACAGGATGTGCCGCCCTTCCTCGCGCATCACCGGCTCGAACGTGTCGACCAGCGCCTGGGGAAAGAACCCGGTATCCCTGGCGACCTTGAACAAGCCGAAACCGAAGAAGCTGTCGATGCATTCCGAATAACCCGAACGCATGAACGCCCATTCGGGATCGCGCGGGCGCACGTACGGCGGCTCGGGCTCGAGCTCGATGCCGTATGCCCGGACCATATCGGCCAGCACGACCTTGTGCCGTGCTTCCTCGGCGGCATCCATGTCGACCGCCGCTTTCAGCAGCGGGTCGCTGACCGTCTCGCCGAACGTGCGCACGAACAGGCCGGTGCGCCCTTCGGTCTGCACGGCCATGTCCCAGATCGGCAGCGAGGTGATCTTGCCCTGCGTGACCGGATCGAGCGGCGGCCAGTCGATCAGCGCGGGGCGATAAGGGTCGTGCGTATCCAGCAGCATCCGGCAGAACAGCGCTTTGTGCTCGTCGCTGCCGATGTGGATCGGCACGCCTTGCGGCGGTGGCGTGGGCTCGCGCGGGAAGAAGGTGTGGTCGATCGCGGTCATGGCATCGGTGCTCTGACGAAGTCGGCGAAGCGACCAAGCGTTACGCGCTTGTTCCGCACTTGCGCAAGCACCCGCGCGTCGGTCAACGCGGCAAGCTCTTCAGCGTAGCGATAGCCGGGCGCGCTACCGGGATAGGTGGCCGTCGCCGGGTGCATGTAGATTTCGGTGAGGCCCGGCGGCAGATCGGCGGTCGCCGCACGCAGGCGCTCGGTATCGAACGCGCCGCTCCAACGCAACCCGATCACGCGATCAGGGACGATCATTCCCGCACGCCGCATCCGCCGGCGCACGAGCCTAGCCCAGGCGTTGACCAGCACGCCGCCGCCCGGCTCGATCGGCGCGCGCACCGCGCGCATCGCGTATCGTCGGCCGACCGCGAGCACGGTCGCGGCGATCGTCGGGTGGACGTGGAAATGCTTGTGTGCATTGACATGGTCCAGCGGCAGCCCGGTTGCGGCGAACGCGGCGAACTGCGCCGCGATTTCCGCGCGCAACTGCGCCCGCGCGGCGGGGCGGGCGAAGATCGTGAGGCCGGCGCGCGCCATGTCGTCACGGAAGCGGCCCCGCGCGTCGACCAGCAGAGGGATGTGTTCAGGAGGAAGGGCGGGGATGCCGTCGACCAGCATGAGGTGCAGGCCGACGCCGAGTGAGGGCAATCGCCGTGCGCGCTTGACGGCGTCGGCGAGGGCAGGGCCGGTGACCATCAGACTGGCGGCGGTGAGGGCACCGTATCGATGTGCTTGCTCGACGGCCTCGTTGACGGCGACGGCTGCGCCGAAATCATCGGAGGTGATTATCAGCCGCGCGCTGGTGCGTATCGTTCCGCTCAACCCGCAATCTTCACCAGGTAAGTGACGATGCCGCTTACGATCGTGATCATCGCTCCCGCGATCGCGATCGTAAGCTGAACGCGAGCACCGCTACGATCGACAGCAGCCTCGATGGCCTCGCACATTTCATACCTTGTTGGCATTTGATTCAAGCGCTCGGAGATGCGAGCCAGTTCGGTCGGCAAGTCGCTCAGCTTGTGCAGCGCTAACTTCACATAATCCGTGTCGGCTTCGAGTCTAGCGATCCGAATTTCCACAATGACGGAATTGTCCCCACCATCGCCGCCTTGCAAGTGAAATCGGCCCAATGCGTAAAGGGCTATGATTTCCGGCGTGCTGCACAGAGGCAGATATCGTGATCAAATCCGACGGCAGAGCGTGTCAATTCGCCAATGCAACAGGCAAAAATGTTTGCTAAAATAGAGTTTCAACACGGAGGGTAAGTAAATGTCTGATGCCTACGAAAAGCATCGTAAAGCCGAGCGGGATGCAATGCTGGCTGAGCTTGAGAAAGCGCAGCGCGAGCAGGCTGACGCTGCGAGGCAGCGCGAAATTGACCGTCAGCGAATCGAGAATGAGAACAGAGAGCGAAATAAACAGACATAGTAGCTCGTTATGTCGCCTCAAGCCGCCTGCTTGCGCTTGCGCAAAAAGTCGAAGAACTCCATCCCCTCGCGCAGACGGCGCTTCATCATGTCGAAGTCGCGCAGCATCTCGCCCATAATCGCGCCCATCTTGCGCGGGCGGAAGTAGAAGCGCTTGTAGAATTCCTCGACCTTGTCGAAGATAACGCTGGCGGGCAGGTGCGGATACGATAGCTGCGCGATCTGCGTGCCGCCGTCGGTCAGCAGGTGATCACTGCCGTCGAACCAGCCGTTCTCGGTCGCTTGCCTGTACAAGAAGGTGCCGGGATAAGGCGCCGCCAGGCTGACCTGGATCGTGTGCGGGTTGATTTCCTTCGCGTATTCGATCGTTTCCTCGATGGTCTCCTCGGTCTCGCCCGGCAGCCCCAGAATGAAGGTGCCGTGGATCACGATGCCGAGATCATGACAGTCCTTGGTGAACTGACGCGCGACGTCGGTGCGCAGACCCTTCTTGATGTTGTGCAGGATTTGTTGGTTGCCGCTTTCGTAGCCGACCAGCAGCAGGCGCAGCCCGTTCTCCTTCAGCACTTCGAGTACCCTGCGCGGCACATTCGCCTTGGCGTTGCAACTCCACGATACCTTAAAGCCCGCTTTGCCAAAGCCGAGCGCCCCCAGCGCGCGGGCAAGGTCCATGACCCGGTCGTGGTTGTCGGTCAGCGTATCGTCGTCGAAGAAGATTTCCTTGGTCTCGGGAATCTCCTTGAGGATGTATTGCACCTCCTCGATCACCTTGGGGATCGAGCGGAAGCGGTAGGTATGTCCGCCGATCGTCTGCGGCCACAGGCAGAAGGTGCAACGGCTCTTGCAGCCGCGCCCGGTGTAGAAGCTGACGTAGGGGTGGCGCAGGTATCCGCCGAAGTACTTCTCGATCGTCAGATCGCGCTTGTAGACGGGTGAGACCATCGGCAGGCTGTCCATATCCTCGATCACAGCGCGATCGCGGTTGCGCACAAGGCTGCCGTCACCGTCGCGCCAGGTGATGCCGTCGACTTCGCGGAGCGGGCGTCCCTCGGCGATCTCCTTCAGCGTGAAGTCGTATTCCTCGCGCGCGACGAAATCGACGACGTCGCCCGCGGCGATCAAGCTCTTGTCGGGCTCGACCGCGACTTTCGCGCCGATGAAGCCGATCGTCGCGTTCGGGTTGCGCGCCTTGATCAGCCCGGCGGTGCGCACGTCCTGGCCGAAGCTCGGCGTCGAGGTGTGAATGATGATCAGATCGCGTTCGTCGACCTCGTGCGCGATGTCCTCCCACGATTGATCGTGCGCGGGCGCGTCGATCAGCTTTGATCCTTCGACCATCGCGGCGGGCTGCGCGAGCCAGGTCGGGTACCAGAACGATCGCACCTCGCGCTTCATCTGATAGCGCGCGCCCGCGCCGCCGTCATAGCCGTCGAACGAGGGCGCTTGCAGGAACAGGGTGCGCATCATGAGGGGGTCAACTCCGCGCCGCGACGATGCGGCCATCGCTTCCCATTCTAAGCCTTTGCCCGCGCCAATCAACTCGGCGGACGAAGAAGCTGGCGACGAACACCGCGAACGAGAACAGATCGCGTGCCGGCAGCCATACGAGCGGCGCGGGCGCGGACTTGGTGGCAAGGTTCGCGGTGTGCGCGACCCAGATCCTTGCGCCGAGTGAGATCAGCGTGAGTACGCCCGCCGCCAGCGGATGGAATACGATGCCAATCAGCGCCCATGCCAATGGATGCGTCAGGCCACTGCCGAGATGCGCGAGAGGCCCGATCGCGCGCAGCGTCCCGGCCCAGCGCAGCTCATGCCGCCATACCGCCGTAAGGCTCCGCTCGCCGCAATCGTGCGTAACGAACAAGCGCGGCGCGGCGATGACGTCGAGGCCGAGCTTGCGCACCGCCGCGCCGATCGCATGATCGTCGGCCAGCGTATCGGTGAAAGCCGCGAAACCGCCGATCGCATCGAGTGTCGCGCGTCGTAGTGCGATCGTCGAGCCCATGCAGGGCTGCTCGATCCCCGTCGAGATACTCAGTGCGACGATCGAGGCGAAATGCCAGGTAATCCCGCATGCGGCGAACCGCGACCACCAGCCCGCCACGCCCCGTCCGCGATAAAGGCAGGTCACCGCGCCGATGCCAGGTTGGTCGAGCGCACCGATCACGCGGGACAGGTAATCGCGCTTGACCGCGATGTCGCTGTCGCTGAGCACGATCAGATCGTGCGCCGCGGCGGGAACCATGTTGGCCAGATTGGCGACCTTGGCATTCGCGCCGATGCGCGGAGCGTCGGTTGTCACCGTAACCTTGCCTGCCAGCGCGCGGGCGATCGCGAACGCGTGATCGTCCGCATCGTTGACCCCGGCGACCAGTTGGATCGGCGCGGTCCAATCCTGGTCGAGGAACCCAGCGAGATTTTCAGCCAGGCGTGGCTCGGCACCATGCAGCGGTTTGAGCAACGTCACCGGCCGGGGCTCCGCCTGGCTGGGCAGCGACGTGCGCGCGAAGGCGCGGAGCGCGAAGCCCGCGCGGATCGTGGCACCTGTCGCGACCAGCGCGAGCGCGAACACGATCCATCCCGCGATCTGCAGAGCCGCCGCCATCGGTCGCCGCCTATCGCGCGGGTTACGCGCTGTCATCCATCAAGCGGGATGACGCACGCGGCGCGAGGGAGTAGGCGCGCATGGGTGAGCGACACGGTGCTGGTGACAGGGGTTTCGGGTTTCGTCGGATCGGCGGTGGCGCGCGCGGCGTCCGCCACCGGAGCGCAGGTTCGCGGGATCGCGCGCGCTTCGAGCCCGCGAGGCAATCTCAGCGAGTTTCCGGGCGAGCTCGTCGAAGGCGATCTGCGCGATGCGGCGGCGGTGGCGCGGGCAATGGCGGGGGTGCGCAGCGTCTATCATGTCGCCGCCGACTATCGCTTGTGGGCGCGCGATCCGGAGGAGATCGTGCGCAACAATCGCGACACGACGCGGATCGTGATGGAAGCGGCGTTGTCCGCTGGAGTCGAGCGGATCGTGTACACCTCGAGCGTCGCGACGCTGCTGCCGATCGAGGGCGCGCCGTCCGACGAGCTGCACCCGGCTACCCCCGCGCAGGCGACCGGCGCGTACAAGCGCAGCAAGGTGATCGCCGAGCGGCTGGTCGAGGCGATGGTGGCGGAGCGCGGCCTGCCCGCGGTGATCGTCAATCCATCGACCCCGATCGGGCCGCGCGACGTGCGGCCGACGCCGACCGGGCGCATCGTGGTCGAAGCCGCGAATGGCCGGATGCCGGCGTTCGTCGATTCGGGACTGAACCTCGCGCATGTCGACGATATCGCGCACGGGCACCTGCTCGCGATGGCGCGTGGCCGGATCGGCGAGCGCTACGTGCTCGGCGGTGACGACGTGACGCTGGCGGCGATGCTGCAGGCGGTCGCCGCGCTGGTCGGGGGACGCGCGCCCAAGGTTCGGGTTCCGGTCGCGCCGCTTATGCCGCTGGCCTGGGCGAACGAGCTGCTCGCGCAGGTGACGGGGCGGACGCCGTTCCTGACGCTCGACAGCCTGCGGATGAGCCGCCATGCGATGTTCTACAGCTCGGCGAAGGCGCAGGGCGAACTTGGCTATCGTTCGCGCCCGTACGAGGCCGCGCTGCGCGATGCGATCGCCTGGTTCCGTCAAACGGGGATGGTGCGATGACCGAGCCCGACACGCCGCTTGCTTCGGGCAAGGGCCATCGCGACGAGAATTTCCCGGTCGCGTCGGTCTTGCTCAAGCGCGTGCACCGCGCGCCGATCATGGCGTTCTATCGCTTCGCCCGCGCCGCCGACGACATCGCCGACCACCCGACCGCGTCGGCGGACGACAAGCGCCCAAGGCTCGCGACGATGCGCGCGGGCCTGACCGGTGTTGCCCAGATCGATGGTTGTGCGCCAGAGGCGATGGCGCTGGCGCGAGTGCAGGCCACGCTGCGGCTCGATCCGACGCAGGCGAGCGATCTGCTGCGCGCATTCGAGCAGGACGTCGAGGTAAGCCGCTATCGAACGTGGGAAGACCTGATCGACTATTGTCGGCTCTCGGCGATGCCCGTCGGCCGTTTCGTGCTCGACGTGCATGGCGAGGATCGCGCGATCTGGCCGCTGTCCGACGCGCTCTGCGCCGCGCTGCAAGTGATCAACCACCTGCAGGATTGCGGCAAGGATTACCGCGCGATCGATCGCGTCTACCTGCCGGGCGATATGATCGCCGCGCATGGCGGGCGGATCGAGGATCTTGGCGGCGCACTCTCGACACCCGGACTGCTGGCCGCGATCCGCGAGGCGGCGGCGCGGACGCGCGATCTGCTGGCGATCAGTCGTCCATTCGCCAGCGCGATCCGCGACCGGCGGCTGGCGTTGGAGGTCGCGATCATCCAGCGGCTTGCCGAGAAACTTACCGACAAGCTGCTGCGACATGATCCCTTGAGCGAGCGCGTGCATCATCGTACCGCGAGCGCCGCGTGGATCGCGATGGGCGCGGTCGCGACGCAATTGGTGCGGGGCGGATCGTGAAGGGGCCGATCGTGAGCGGACGACGTCGATGAACGCCAATGCCGTCCTCGCAGCCGGTCGGGCACCGTCGTCGGACACGATCTCGTCGGCGTTGCGTGCCAAGGTCGCCGGCAGTTCGTTCTACGCGGGAATGCGCGTGCTGCCGCGCGCCGAGCGCGAGGCGATGTTCGCGATCTACGCGTTCTGTCGCGCGGTCGACGATATCGCCGATGACCAGCATGGCGATCGCTGCGTGCGCGCGGCGGCGCTGGCACGTTGGCGCGCCGATATCGATGCGCTCTATGCGGGCGAGGAGCCAGGGCAGGCCGTGCTGGTCGCCGAGGCGGTGCATCGCTTCGATCTTGCCGCGGACGATTTCCATGCCGTGATCGATGGCATGGCGATGGACGTCGCGCGCGATATCCGCTGGCCCGATGCCGATGAACTGGACCTATATTGCGATCGCGTCGCCTCGGCCGTCGGTCGGCTGTCGGTGCGTGTGTTCGGCATGGCGCACGTCCCGGGCGAAGCGCTCGCGCACCATCTGGGTCGCGCGCTGCAGTTGACCAACATTCTACGCGATATAGATGAGGACGCCGCGATCGGCCGGGTCTACCTGTCGCGTCAGGCGTTGGAGCGCGCCGGAGTGCCGGTCACCACCCCGGCGCAAGTCGCCGCGCATTCGGGGATCGACGCCGCCGCGCGCGTGATCGCGAACGATGCCGAGGCGCATTACGCGGCCGCGCGCGACGTGCTGGCCGGGCGGCCGCGCGGGCATCTGATCGCGCCGCGCCTGATGGAAGCAGCTTACGCCGACGTGCTCCGGCGGATGATCGCGACCGGCTGGCATGCGCCGCGCCGACGCATCCGGACTTCGAAGACCGCTCTGATCTGGACGCTGGTACGGCTGAGCCTCGCGCGGTGATGCGAACCGCCGCGCCGCGTCGGCGCGCCTTCGTTCTGGGCGGGGGGCTTGCCGGCCTGTCCGCGGCGACGCGGCTCGTCGAACAAGGCATGCAGGTCGAGGTGATCGAGACCGCTCCGCAAGCGGGCGGACGGTGCCGATCGTACCGCGATCCGCAACTGGGATTGACGATCGACAACGGCAATCATCTGGTGCTGTCGGGTAACGAGACGGTCGCCCGCTATCGCCGGCGGATCGGCGCCACCGCGCCTTTGGCCGGCCCAGACAATGCGGACTATGCCTTCGCCGATCTTGCCAGCGGTGCGCGCTGGACGGTGCGCGTGAACGATGGGCGGCTGCCGTGGTGGGTGTTCGACCACCGGCGTCGCGTGCCAGGCAGCGGCCTGCGCGATTATCTGCCTCTCGCCCGCCTGCTGCAGACAAAGCGCGGGCGGGTGCGCGACCATATCGCCACGGCCGGGCCGGTGTGGAGCCGGTTGATCGAGCCGGTGCTGCTCGCCGCGCTGAACACCGCGCCCGCTGATGCCTCGGCCCGGCTAGCGGGCGCGGTGCTGCGCGAAACGGTGGGGCGCGGCGGACGGGCGATGCGCCCTCTGATCGCCGAGCCGACGCTGGCCGATGCTTTCGTCACGCCAGCGCTGGCGATGTTGCGCGCGCACGGCGCGGTGGTGCGGACCGGGCATGAACCCGCGCGGCTCAAACTGGAGGGCGATCGCGTCACGGGCCTGGTCTATGGCTACGGGACGATCGTCATCTATCCCGAAGATGCGGTGATCGTGGCGACGCCGCCCGGCGTCGCGAGCAAGCTGGTGCCCGGCTTGACCGTGCCCGATGAATACCGTGCGATCCTCAACGCGCATTTTGCGGGCAGTCCACCAGCCGACGCGCCCCGGATGCTCGGCCTGTTGGGGGCGACCGCCGAATGGGTGTTCGCGTTCGCCGATCGCACCTCGGTGACCGTGAGCGGCGCGGACCGGTTGATCGATCGCGATCGTCAGTTGCTGGCGATGGAACTGTGGGACAACGTCTGCGCCGCCTATCGGATGGACCGGCCGATGCCTGCCTGGCAGATCGTCAAGGAAAAGCGCGCGACCTTCGCCGCGACGCCAGAGCAGGACGCGATGCGCCCCGACGCGCACACCCGCTGGCGCAACCTGTTCCTCGCCGGCGACTGGACGCAGACCGGGCTGCCTTCGACGATCGAGGGCGCGTTGCGTTCGGGTGAGACCGCCGCGCATCTGGCGAGCGGTGGCGCGTTAAGCTAGGCGGCACGCATGGCTACCGCGATCGATACGCTGCAACCGGGAGTGACCCCGCACGATCCAGCGATAGACGATGCGATTGACCGCGCCGCCACCGCGCTCGCAGCACGGCAGAGCGACGACGGGCACTGGGTGTTCGAGTTGGAGGCGGACGCGACGATCCCGGCCGAATACGTGCTGTTGCGCCATTACCTTGGTGAGCCGATCGATGCGCCGCTCGAAACCAAGATTGGCCGCTACCTGCGCCGCATTCAGTCCGACGCGCACGGCGGCTGGAGCCTGTTCCACGCAGGCGCATTCGATGTCAGTGCGACGGTCAAGGCATATTACGCGCTCAAGATGATCGGGGATGACGCCGACGCGCCGCATATGGTCCGCGCGCGCCAGGCGGTGCTGGCGGCGGGCGGGGCAGAGGCGGTCAACGTGTTCACCCGCATCCAGCTTGCGCTGTTCGGCGCGCATATGCGCGGCGCAAGGCCGTGGGATGGCGTGCCGACGCTGCCGCCCGAGCTGATCCTCGCGCCGCGCTGGTTTCCGTTTCATCTGTCCAAGGTCTCGTATTGGGCGCGTACCGTCGTCGTGCCGCTGCTGGTCGTGGTGGCGATGAAGCCGGTCGCGCGCAACCCGCTGGGCGCGCTCGTGCCCGAGCTGTTCTCCGGCCGCGCCGCGCCGCTGCGCAGCCAAGGCGCGAACCTCAAGCCAGTGTGGACGATCGCGTTCAACGCGCTCGACCGCGTGCTGAAAGCCGGTGACGGCTTTTGGCCGCGCGCGTTGCGCCGCCGCGCGATCGATACTTGCGCGACTTGGGTGAAGGAGCGGATCAACGGCGTCGACGGCCTGGGCGCGATCTATCCGGCGATCGCCAACAGCGTGATGATGTTCGACGCGCTGGGCTATGCGCCCGATGAGCCGCACCGCGCGGCGGCGCGTGAATCGCTGGAGCGGCTGCTCGTCGTCGGGGACGATGAAGCCTATTGCCAGCCTTGCGTTTCGCCGGTCTGGGACACCGCGCTCGCGGCGCATGCGATGATGGAGGCGGGGCGCGAGAACGAGGCCGATCGCGCACTTGCCTGGCTGCGTCCGCGTCAGATCACCGAGGTCGCGGGCGATTGGGCCGAAGTCAGGCCCGACGTCCGGCCGGGGGGCTGGGCGTTCCAATACAACAACGATCATTACCCCGACCTCGACGATACCGCCGTCGTAGTCATGGCGATGGACCGCGCCGCCGGCCGGTTGGGCCTCATCGACGAGGAAGGCATCGCACGCGGCGCTGAATGGACCGAGGGGCTGCAATCGCGGGGCGGCGGTTTCGGCGCATTCGACGCGGACAACGCCTATCATTACATCAACAACCTGCCGTTCGCCGATCACGGCGCGATGCTCGACCCCCCGACCGCCGACGTAAGCGCGCGCGTCGTCTCGATGATGGCGCAGCTTGGCCGCTCGCGCGACGATCCGCGCATGGCGGCCGCGCTCGATTATCTCGCGGCGCAGCAGGAGCCCGAGGGAAGCTGGTTCGGGCGGTGGGGCGTCAATTACATCTATGGCACCTGGTCGGTGCTCTGCGCGTTAAACGCCGCCGAAATCGGCGCGGAGACGCCGATGGTCGCACGCGCGATCGCTTGGCTGCATGCGATCCAGAACGACGACGGCGGCTGGGGCGAGGGGTGCGAAAGCTACGACCTCGCGCGCACTGGGCATGTGCCGGCACCGTCGACCGCGTCGCAGACCGCCTGGGCGCTGCTCGGGCTGATGGCGGCCGGCGAGGTTGGGTCGGACGCGGTCGCGCGAGGGATCGCGTGGCTCGCCGCCAATCAGGCCGATGACGGGTTGTGGGGCCAGGAGCACTATACGGGCGGCGGTTTTCCGCGTGTGTTCTACCTGCGCTATCACGGTTACCCGGCCTACTTCCCGCTCTGGGCGCTGGCCCGCTACCGCAATTTGTCGCGCTCAAACGAAGGCCGCGTCGAGTACGGGATGTGAGTGTTTCCCGTTCGGCACGCATCCCCCTCCCGCAGACGGGAGGGGCGGAAATGAGCGGGCACGTTGTCGTCGCAACCGGTTTCAATCGCGAGGTCGCTTGTTTGCGCGGTATCGCGGGCGTGGTCGCGGTCGCGGGCGGGGGCGATCCGATGGCCTTGCGCGCGCGGATCGAGGCGACGGCGGCGGGTGCGCGCGGCATTGTCAGCTTCGGCATGACCGGCGCGCTGGTGGATGACTTACGCATCGGCGATTGGGTATTGGCCGATCGGCTAAGCGGCGCGATTGAGCTTGCCTGCGATCCCGCCTGGACCGCCACGCTCGCACGGGCCTTGCCCGGCGCGCGCCTCGGCGGGTTCTTCGCCGATGGCCGCATGATCGATACCGTCGCGGAAAAGCTGGCTTTGGGTGAGCGCCACGGCGCGCTCGCGGTCGATATGGAAAGCCACGTCGCGGGCGCGGTCGCGGCCGAGCGGGGTCTGCCGTTCGCGATCGCGCGATGTGTGTCCGATGGCGCGCGGCATCTGCTGCCCCACGCGATCACCGTATCGATGCGCGCCGACGGCGGCGTGAACGCGCGCGCGATGCTCGCCTCGCTCGCCGCGCGCCCAAGCCAGGCCGCCGACGTCGCGCGCACGGGCGCCGGTTTTGCCAAGGCGATGCGCGAATTGCGGCGTGGGGCGCTGGCACTCGGCCCGGGGCTGGCGTTGGCGTAGCCTCGTCGTCCCCACGTCAGGCATTGATCCGATAGCCGATACCCGGCTCGTTCATCAGCAGGACCGGCGCGGCGGGATCGGTCTCGAGCTTCAAACGGATCGCGCGGATCGCGACGCGCAGGTATTCGATATCATCGATATGCGCCTCGCCCCAGACGGTCCGCAACAGATGCGCGTGCGTCAGCAGCTTGCCGCCGTGGCGGGCGAGTTCGGCGAGCACCGCGAATTCCTTGCGCGTCAGCTTCACCGGTGCGCCATCGCGCCAAACCAGATGCGCGCCTAGATCGAGTTCGATCGGGCCGACTTCGATCCGTTCCTTGGCCGTCGCCAGCGCACCACGACGGCGCAGCGCGCCACGAACGCGGGCGAGTAATTCCTCGGTATCGAACGGCTTGACGACATAATCGTCCGCGCCAAGATCGAGTGCGGCGACTTTTTCGGCGGTCATGTCGCGCGCGGTGAGGACGATCACCGTGCGGTCCATCGCCTTGAGCAGCGGCACGAGTTCCATCCCGTCGCGATCGGGCAAGCCGAGATCGAGCAGCACCAGCTCGCAACCCGGGCGGCGCGCGGCGGTCAGTGCATCGGCGGCGGTCGCGGCTTCGTGGCTCGCGAGCTTGGCGCGATCAAGCGCACCGCGCAGCAGGCGACGGATCGCCGCTTCGTCATCGACGATCAGGACTCGTTCGGTCATTCGTCGGCTATACGGCGGACCAGATCATTTGCCCATTTGAGGACGAAGGCCGAGCCGCCCGCGTCACGGTTCGACGCGGTGATCGTGATCCCCATCGCATTGGTGAACCCCTGCACGATCGCGAGGCCGAGCCCGGTCCCGCCGGTGCGATCGTCGCCGTCGACGCGTGTGAAGCGGTCGAACAGATGCGTCGCCCCGCCGGTCGGCAGGCCCGGGCCGTGATCGAGCACGCCGAGCGTCAGCCCCTCGGGCGTGTCCCTGCCTTCGACGACGATGTCGGTATCGGCGGGCGCGAACTTGGCCGCGTTGCCGATCAGGTTGACCAGCACATGGTGCAGCATGCGCGGATCGGCCTGGACCAGCGGCAGCGTGGGCGGAACGTCCAGGACCAGGCGATGCGCGCCCAGTTCGGCGCGAAGGTCATGCGACACCGCCAGAACGGCGTCGGTCAAGTCGATCGATTCGCGCTTGGGCACCAGCGCACCGGCTTCAATCCGCGTCATCTCGACCAGATCGTCGAACACCCGCCGCAGGCGACGCGCCTCGCCCTTTAACATGACGGAGGCCGAGGACGCGCCGTGCTCGACCGCAAGCGCGTCGGCCGCCGCCACGATCGCGGTGAGCGGCGTCTTGAGATCGTGGCCGATCGAGGCGAGCAGCGTTGCGCGCAGATTGTCGCGTTGCTTGAGCGCGCCGACCTCGCGAGCCTGCGCGTCCAGCCGCAGCCGCTCATGCGCCAGCGAAGCTTGGCTTATCATAGTCGAGAACAGGATGCGCCGATCGGCGGGAACCGGTTCACCGCTGCCGCTGCGCGCGACGCCAAGCACCGCGAGCACGCCGAGCGTCGTCTTCAACGGATGGAACTGCCATTCGCTGGCAGTCAAAGTGCCGCTGTCGCGACCCGTCACCTCGCCGCGATCGAACGCCCAGTCGGCGGCGGCGATGTCGATCGGGCTGAGCTCGGCCCGCTCGGGCACGCTCGTCACCACGCTGTGCCGGCCTTCGTGCTGGCTAAGCAGCACGGTCGCGACGCCGAGCATCGCCGAGATTTCCTCGCAGGTCGCCGCTGCCGTGCCAGCTTCATCCGATACGGCGGCGAGGCGCTGACCGAAGGCGGCGAGCGCGGCGTTTTCCGTCGCGGTCCGCGCGCCGATGTTGGCTTCCTGGCGGACCCGGCCCGCAAGCTGGCTGGCGACGACGGCGACGATCACGAACACCACCAACGTGACGACATTGTGCGGGTCGGTGATCGTCAGCGTATAGAGCGGCGGCAGGAAAAAGAAGTTGTAGGCGAGCGCGGCGGCGACGCTGGCGACGAGCGAGGAGCGCAATCCATAGAGCGCGGCGGTGGCGATCACCGGCAGCAGATACAGCAGGTCGATCGCGTCCGCGCCGACCAGTGGCAACAGCAAAGCCGCCATCCCGCTCGTCGCCGCGACGAAGCCGAGCCCGATGATGCTGCCACGCGCCATAAGCGGCGCGGTGGTCGCGAATTCGCGCGCGGCTTCGCTCGGCCCGGCGACCGGAACGACGTGCACCGCGACGCCATCGAGATCGCGCACGAGCCGATCGACGATCGAGCCGTGTCGCAACTCGAACCACCATGATCGGCGCGACTTGCCGATCACCACCGCGGTCGCCCGCGCCTCTTGAATATGCGCGACGAGGCCGTCTAGCACACTGTGCGCGGGCACCGTGACGATCGTCGCGCCGAGCGCCGAGGCGAGGTCGAGCGCGTCGGCTATCCGCGCGCGCGCCGCCACCGATAGCGTCGCGGTGCGCGGCGTCTCCACCATTACCGCGGTCCAGCTCGCGCGCAGCGCGTCGGCGAGGCGTTTGGCCGAGCGGATCAGCGCGTCGCCCCCGGGCTGATCGCCGACCGCGACGACGATGCGCTCTCCGCCCGCCCAAGTGCCGACTTCGCCAAGGCTTGCGACGTGATCGAGCAGGTGCCGGTCGACGGTCTGCGCTGCGCGGCGCAGCGCCAGCTCGCGCAAGGCGGAAAGGTTCGATTTCGAAAAGAAGTTGCTGAGCGCCCGGCTCGCCTCGGCCGGGATATAGACCTTGCCGTCCTTCAATCGCGCGATCAGTTCGTCGGGCGGGACATCGACGACCTCGATCTCTGCATCGTCGAGCACCATGTCGGGCACCGTCTCGCGCACGCGGACGTGCGTGAAGCTGGCGACGACATCGTTGAGGCTTTCGACGTGCTGGACGTTGAGCGTACTGAGCACGTCGATGCCAGCATCGCGCAATTCGTTGATATCCTGCCAACGCTTGGGGTGGCGGCTGCCGGGAGCGTTAGTGTGCGCCAGCTCGTCGATCAGCGCGACTTGCGGATGCCGGGCCAGCATCGCGTCGAGGTCGAATTCCTCGAGCTCGTGCGCGCCGTGCGTGATCTGCGCGCGCGGAAGGATCTCGAACGGCGCGGCCAGCCGATCGGTGTCGGCGCGGCCGTGCGTTTCGATCACGCCGGCGACTACATCGGCGCCACCGCGCAGCAGTTCGGCACCCTCTCGCAGCATTTCGAAGGTCTTGCCGACGCCCGGCGCGGCGCCGAGAAAGATCTTCAGGCGACCCCGCCCCTCGCTCCGAGCCGCCTTGAGCAGCGCTTCGGGAGAGGGGCGGGCGTCGTTCACTTGGTCTTGTTAGCCGTTAACCCGTCAAGCTGTCGATTAAGTAGCAGCACGTTGACATGCGGCTCGCCGATGATGCCGAACAACGGCGTGCTTGTGCCCGCATCGATCATCTGTCGGACCGCCGCGACGTCGAGGCCGCGTGCTTTGGCGACGCGGGGGGCCTGGAGGAGAGCTGCCTTCGGGCTGAGATCGGGATCGAGCCCCGAAGCGCTGGTGGTGACCAGATCACCGGGGAGATCACCCGTCATCCCTTCGGCCCGCGCGTCCTTGACGCGACCGGCGATGGCATCGCGCAGATCCTTGGATCCGGGCGCGAGGTTGGTCGCCGCCGATGAACTCGCGTCGTAACCCTTGCCCGCCGCCGAAGCGCGCGGATGGAAGTACCTTGCGGCGGTGAAGCCCTGCGCGATCAGGCTCGAGCCGATCGGCTGCCCCTTGGCATCGTTCAGGATGCTGCCGTTGGCCTGCACCGGTAGGATGACCTGTGCGATGCCGGCGATCACGGCCGGGTACAACAGGCCGGTCACGATGGTGACCAGCAGCAGCAGGACGACGGTAGGGCGCAGCGCGCGAACGGTTTCGGTGAACATCTGGGTAGCCTTTTAGGAAAGGTGCAGCGCGGCGACGACAAGATCGATCGCCTTGATGCCGATGAACGGAGCGATCAGCCCGCCGACGCCGTAGACCGTCAGGTTGCGCGCCAGCAGTGTGCCGGCGGGCGCCGGACGATACTTCACGCCCTTGAGCGCGAGCGGGACCAGCGCGGGGATGATCAGCGCGTTGAAGATGATCGCTGACAGAATCGCGCTCTGCGGACTGGCGAGCCGCATCACGTTGAGCCCGCCCAATCCCGGATAGAGCGCGACGAAGATCGCCGGCAGGATCGCGAAATACTTGGCGACGTCGTTCGAGATCGAAAACGTCGTCAGCGCGCCGCGCGTCATCAGCAGTTGTTTGCCCAGGCCAACGATCTCGATCAGCTTGGTCGGGTCGCTATCGAGGTCGACCATGTTCCCTGCCTCGCGCGCGGCCTGCGTGCCGGTGTTCATCGCGACGCCGACATCGGACTGCGCGAGCGCGGGCGCATCGTTGGTGCCATCGCCGCACATCGCGACGAGCTTGCCGCCTTCCTGCTCCTTGCGGATCAACGCGAGCTTGTCCTCTGGCGTCGCCTCGGCGAGGAAATCGTCGACCCCGCTTTCGGCGGCGATGCTGGCGGCGGTCAGCGGATTGTCGCCGGTGATCATCACCGTGCGGATGCCCATCCGGCGCAGCTCGCCGAAGCGCTCGCGCACGCCTGCCTTGACGATGTCCTTGAGTTGGACGACGCCAAGCAGGCGATCGCCGTCGGCCACCGCGAGCGGCGTGGCGCCGCCGCGCGCGATCTCGTCGGCGATCTTGCGCAGCGCCTCGACGTTGGGAACCGCGCCGAGCCGCCGGAGCACCGCGTCGACCGCGCCCTTGATCAGCGCTCGCTCGCCGATCTGGAGACCCGAAACGCGCGTCTGCGAAGTGAACTTGATCTCCTCAGCGCCTTCCGGTGCCGCGATGGCGGCGCTGCCGTCGGCATTGGCCAGCACGACGATTGAGCGGCCTTCGGGCGTCTCGTCCGACAGGCTCGCGAGCCGCGCGGCGGCGGTCAGCTCGGCCGCGCTTACGCCCGGGACCGGCAGGAACGCGGTCGCCTGGCGATCGCCGATCGTGATCGTGCCGGTCTTGTCGAGCAGCAGCGTGTCGATGTCGCCCGCCGCCTCTACCGCGCGCCCGGATTTCGCAAGCACGTTGAAGCGCACCAGCCGGTCCATGCCCGCGATACCGATCGCCGACAGCAATGCGGAGATCGTCGTCGGGATCAGCGTCACGAACAACGCGACGAGCACGGGTACGCCGAGCATTCCGCCGGCATAGGCCGCGAATGTTGGCAGCGTGCCGACCGCGATCAGGAAGATGAGCGTGAGGCCAGCGAGCAGGATCGTCAGCGCGATCTCGTTCGGCGTCTTCTGCCGCTGCGCGCCTTCGACCAAGGCGATCATGCGGTCGAGGAAACCCTGTCCCGCGCCCGCAGTGACCCGCACGGTGATGCTGTCGGCGATCACGCGCGTGCCCGCGGTTACGGCGGACCGATCGCCGCCCCCCTCGCGGATCACAGGCGCGCTTTCGCCGGTAATGGCCGCTTCGTTGACCGAGGCGACGCCCGCGACGACTTCGCCATCGGCAGGGATAAGGTCGCCGGTTTCGACCAGCACCTCGTCACCGACCTGGAGCCGGGTCGCGTCGACCAGTTCCCATGCGCCGGTGACGCCGATCAGCTTCTTGGCGCGAAGCTCTGCCTTGGTCGCACGCAGCGCCGCCGCCTGCGCCTTGCCGCGCCCTTCGGCAAGCGCTTCGGCAACGTTGCCGAACAATACGGTCAGCCACAGCCAGAACACCAGCTGGCCTTCGAAGAATGGATGGCCGGTGCCCGTCACGATGCCCTTGACGAACAGGATCGTCGAAAGGCTCGCGACGATGGCCGTCACGAACATGACGGGGGTCTTGATCAACTGGCGCGGGTCGAGCTTGCGGAAAGCATCGCGGGCCGCAGTGCCCAACAGTGGGCCCGTGAAGAGCGAGGGGTTCTGGTTTGCCATTGGCTGAGACCTTTAAAGCAGGGTGCCGGCCGCGACTTGCGCCTGATCCGCGATCGGACCCAGCGCGAGCGAGGGCAGGAAGGTAAGACCGCCAACGATGACGATGATCGCCGCCAGCAACGCGATCCACAGCAGGCCGGTCGTGGGGAACGACCCCGCACCCTCGGGCACTCGGCGCTTGGCCGCGAGCCCGCCCGCGATCGCCAGCACGGGTAGGATCACGCCGAACCGGCCGACGAACATGTCGAGCGCGAGCAGCAGGTTATAGAACGGCGTGTTGCCGGTAAGCCCGCCGAACGCCGATCCGTTGTTCGCCGCGCCGCTGGAGAAGGCGTAGAGGATTTCGCTGAAGCCGTGCGCCCCCTTGGCGAGCGGTCCGGCGAGGCCCGCGCTCGTGACGCAGGCGACGGCGGTGAGTCCGAGGATCGATAGCGGGGGGATGGCGATGGCGATCACCGCAAGCTTCATCTCGCGGCCCTCGATCTTCTTGCCGACATATTCGGGTGTCCGCCCGACCATCAGCCCGGCGATGAACACCGCGAGGATAGCGTAGACGAGGACCGCATAGAGACCCGAGCCGACGCCGCCGATCACCAGTTCGCCAAGCTGCATGTTGAACATCGGGATGAGGCCGCCGATCGGGGTGAAGCTGTCGTGCATCCCGATCACCGCGCCGCAGGACGTGGCCGTCGTGATGACCGCGAACAGCGCGGTCGCGGCGATGCCGAAGCGGACTTCCTTGCCCTCCATGTTGCCGCCGACCAGGCCCAGCGCATGGTGGAACGGATTGCCAGCGGCTTCGGCGCCGTATGTGACGATCACGCCGCCAAGGAACAGCAGTACCATCGCCGCAAGTATCGCCCAGCCCTGGCGGACATTGCCGACAGCCTTGCCGAAGGTCAGCGTAAGGCCGGCCCCGAGCACGAAGATCGTGATCATCTGCAGGAAGTTGGAGAGCGCCGTCGGGTTCTCGAACGGGTGCGCGGAGTTCGCGTTGAAGAAGCCGCCGCCGTTGGTGCCCAGCATCTTGATCGCAAGCTGCGATGCGACCGGCCCGACCGCGATCGTCTGCCGCGCGCCTTCGATCGTCGTGGCGACGATCGAAGGCCCGAACGTCTGTGGCACGCCCATCGCGACATAGACCAGCGCGAGGATGACCGAGGCCGGCAGCAGCAGGTATAGCGTGACGCGCGTGATATCGACCCAGAAGTTGCCGATGCCGCTCGTCTGCCGCCGCGCGAAGCCGCGAATGAACGCGAACGCGACGGCTATGCCGACCGCCGCCGACAGGAAGTTCTGCACCGTCAGCCCGGCCATCTGCGACAGGTTCGACAGCGTGCTTTCGCCGCCATAGTTCTGCCAGTTGGTGTTGGTGACGAAGCTGACCGCGGTGTTGAACGCGAGCAGCGTCTCCATCCCGCCGAACCCTTGCGGGTTCAGCGGCAACAAGCCTTGCAGCTTGAGGATGGCGAACAGTAGCACGATGCCGCCGATGTTGAACACCATCAGCGATGCGGCATAGGCGACCCATCCTTGCTCGGCCTTGGGATCGATCCCCGCGAGCCTGTAGAAACCGCGCTCGACGAAGCCGAACGGCAGCGTTTCTCGCGCATAGAGGGCATACATCCATGCGCCGGCGGGTTTGGCCAGCGCGATGATGATGACGGTGAAGAGGAGGATCATGCTCCAGCCGGCGAGGGTCATGACGCGGCCCTCAATACCGCTCGGGCCGTGCGAGCACGGCGATCAGGTAAACAAGCACGATAAGGGCGACGATGCCGCCCAGCAGATGATCAAAGGACATGAAAAGGTCGCCTGTGATGGATCAGGCGGCGGCGCTACGCCTCAATCGCATAAGCCCGCGCGGTGGATCATTGCCGTCCGCCGTAAAGCGAGCGTAAAAACCAATCGCTTCGTCCCGTCACTTGTCGCGTGTCTGTGCATGGTTCGCGCCGTGCGCAGTTCGTCGGCCGCAGATCTCAGGCGGAACAGGGTGGCCGGCGTCGGGTTTGATCTGACCGCAACCGCGCTTATGAGCGGCGATCGGCCGGAGGAGTGAGTGGCATCGACGACAAGACGCGGTTCGCGACCGGCCCGCTGATCGAGGGGACCGCTTCGGCGGACTCATGGCAGATCGACGACGTCATCGCGCAGCTCGGCGCGATACGGCGGGGCTGGCGTTCGGCCAACGCGCGCCATGCCGAATTCGGAATCGAAGGATTTCCCTCACGCGTGCGTGTCGCCAAGGTGCTCGACGAGTTGAGCGGCGCGCTGTTCCCGTTGCGCCTCGGCCCCGACTATGTCCGCCTGCACAACGAGGACGCGCTGGTCGCGCAGATGCTGCAGCTCGCGTTGAGCCGGCTGCATGCACAAGTGCGGCTCGAACTCGCCTACGATCGCACCGCGCCACTATCGTCGACGATCGATGCGATCGCCGAGGAACTGGTGATCGCCTTTGCCGCCGGCCTGCCGCAGATACGCTCGATGCTCGATACCGATATCGAGTCCGCCTATCGCGGCGATCCGTCGGCGCGCAGCTTCGACGAAGTGCTGATCTGCTACCCGGGCTTGCTGGCGATCATCCACCATCGCCTGGCGCACGCGCTTTACGGGCTGGGCGCGCCGCTTGTCGCGCGGATCATCGCCGAGATTTCGCACAGCCGCACGGGCATCGATATCCACCCCGGCGCGCGCATCGGCCAGGGTTTCTTCATCGATCATGGCACCGGCGTGGTGATCGGCGAGACCGCGATCATCGGCGATCGCGTGCGAATCTATCAAGGGGTGACGCTGGGCGCGAAGAACTTTCCCACCGACGAGAACGGCGTGCTCGCCAGGTCCATTCCCCGCCATCCGATCATCGCGGATGACGTGGTGATCTATGCCGGCGCGACGATCCTGGGCCGCGTGACCATCGGGAAGGGATCGATCATCGGCGGCAACGTCTGGCTGACCCACGACGTCGCCCCCACGAGCCGCGTCTTCCAGTCGCGCGAACAGAACTTAATCACACCAGGAGCGGAAGACCCGCCGGTTTAAAGTGGGAGGTGCAAGCGCGCCTTGCGTCAAAGCCCTTCGCCTTCGACCCAATGCGCGTTGGCGAGGTGGCGCGCGACCGACCATACCTGGCGTCGGATGTCGGGCACCGCGATAATTTCCCAGAATGCTCCACGCGTCATCGGGCCGAGTACCAGAACCTTGTCCGATGAGTGCCCGGCATGGTCGATCGCTCGGGATTCCTGGTCGACATCTACCCCGATATGCAACGGGTCGGGACGCAACATGCCCTTATCCGTCATCGCTCGCAGGAGCGGCTCGGTCACGCGAGTGAGATCGCCCTGCGGCCCCGTGGCATTTATGATCCGCGCGACTTCGAGCGTTTCGACCATGTCGGTGCCGCGCGGTTGATAGGATACCACCGCGCCCGACCCGTTTGTCCGCGCATTGAGCAGCCGCCCTGCGACGACGCTCAGTTGTCCGGTCTGCACCATGCCATCGAGTTGCGCGGCAACCTCGGGCGCGATGCGGTGCCGATGCACGTCCCACCAGGGCCGCGCATGGCGCAGGAACCGTTGGCGCTCCTCCAGCGGCATCGCGCGCCATAGGTTCTGCGTCGCAGGGCGCATCTCGTCGACCGCATCGCGCCAGGCGATCTCTCGCGCCCGCGCGCGTAGCGATCGGCTTATGGGAAGCACGGCTGGTGTCGGCCGTTCGGCTTGGGCGCGGAGCGATGTCGCGACCGGCCCCGATCCAACCGCCGCCGGCGAGCCGTGCGCTCGCGGCAGCAGGCCACGTCGCGACAACGCCACGATGCGCCCGGTGAAACCGCTCGACCGCAGCACCAACGCCACGTCGACCGTGGTCAGTCCCGTGCCCAGCACCAACACTGTGCCCGCGCTGTCAGCGCCATGCAGGAAATCGGACGACCAGGGGTCGGCGATGTAATAGTCGTCGCGAAGTCGCTCGGCATCGAACCCTTGCGGGATCATCGGCGGCAGATTGCCGATCGCCAGCGCCAGACTGTCCGCCTCGATCGCGGCGCCACCGTCCAGACGGACGCGCACGCCTTCGGTCAGCGGCTCGACGTCGATCGCATCGCCCCGGATGACTTGCAGCCGTCCAGAGGCTTCGGCGATTGTCTGGCGCAGCAGCGCATCAAGGTAATCACCATAGACCCGGCGCGGGACGAAGCCTGAAGAGGCGCTGAGGTGGCGCTCATCCAGCCAGCGCAGAAAGTGCGTCGGATCGTCGGGAAGCGCGCTCATATTGCCCGCGCGCACGTTCAACAGAAGATCGGGGTGAAGCGTCGAATAGGCGACGCCGCGACCGATGGTGACGCTCCGCTCGATCAGCGTCGTGCGAGGACCGTCATGGCGGAGAAGATTGATAGCCAGCAGCGTGCCGGTAAACCCGCCGCCAACGATCGCCACTTGTTTGACTGCCACGGCGACGGCTTATTCCAAATCGAAAATCGAATCTATCGTCACGACCTGCGGGTCCCCATGGGCGGGTCGCAAGCCACGTGAGCTAGCCGATCATGACGGCTCAGGCGGCAAAGGCGCGCCGGAAGTTCACGGTGCGGCGGCGCATGACCGCGCCGACGGCGCCGAAGCCCGCGATCAGCATCGTCCAGGTCAGCGGTTCGGGCACTGCGGTGACCGCGTGGATCGCAGTGTTGGGGCTGGTCTCGAACCCGACCGAGTTCAGCGTCGAGTTCGTGGTATAGGCAAAACCGTAATAGAACGTGCTGCCGTTGCCGACGCGCAGGCCGAGGAAGTTGTCGCCGTTCGAGTAGTTGACCGTGGTTTTAGTCGGCACAGCGCCGAATCCACCGAGCGTGTTCGCGTCATACGAAACGTAGCCGCGATTGGTGAAATCAGACGACGGTTGCCCGAACACCGTACGGAACGCGGCGTTGCCCGAGGTCTGCACCGCGAGCGGGCTGAAGAAGTCGCCGGTCGCGAACAACGTAAAGTTGCCGCCGAGCACGTTGAACGACACCGGCCCCGCGCTCAGGTCCGCGTTGAGGCCGAAGATGATCGGCGCGGCCTGTGCGGCCGGAGTGATCATCGCGAACATCAACGCGCCCGCCGCGACGTTCACCCATGCATTCGATCCGCTCGCCATCCGTCATCTCCTGTCAGAACCTGGAGACAGGATACGGAGTGGCGATGCGGCCGAAGAAACAAGGGTTACGAAGAATTATTTTATTCTCGTAACTTGGATGAAGGATGGCGGCTTGGTTACAGGTCCTTGGCCAGTTGCGCCTTGTACGCATCGAGGCTGATCGGGCGACCCAGGAAGTCGGCGACGAGTTCGGCCGCGGGTTTCGTCCCGCCCGGCGCGAGCACGAGCTGGCGATAGCGCAACGCGGTGGCGCGATCGCGCAGGCCGTGCGCCTCGAACTGCGTGAACATGTCGTCTGCGATCACCTTAGACCAGCGGTAGGTGTAATAGATCGCCGAGTAGCCGTTCAGGTGGCCGAAACTGTCCTGCATGTGGGTGAAGTCGGGCAGCCGGATCAGCGCGTACTTGCCGTCGAGATCGCGCACCGCACCGCCGATGTCCGCCGGCGCGGCCGCCTCGTGCAGGCCGAGCGAGATGTTCGACAGACCGAGCTGGCGCATGTCGCCCATGCCGAGGTCGAAGTAACGCGTGCGGTTGAGCCGCGCGACAAGATCGGCGGGGATCGGCGCGCCCGCCGCGTCGACCGCGAAAGTCTTGAGCGTATCGTAGTCGTAGACCCATTCCTCGAGCATCTGCGACGGCGCTTCGACGAAGTCCCATTCGGTGCTGACGCCGGACAGCCCGGCCCAGCGCTGCTGCTGCCCGCCGAAGGTGTGATGCAGCAGGTGGCCGAATTCGTGCAGGAACGTCTCGACGTCGCGGTGCTCCATCAGGCCGGTCGTGTGATCGCCTGCGGGCAGGTTCATGACGAGCGCTCCCATCGGCACGATCCGTCCGGTCAGGCCGGGGCGCAGGCCGATCTGGTTGGCATGCTCGTACTTGCCGGGGCGGGGGTGGTTGTCAAAATAGAACCTACCGATCAGCTTGCCCTGGTCGTAGACCTCGTATGCCTCGGCGAGCGGCGTCCACTTCGCGGTCTGCCAGGGGCGGATCTCTACGCCGAACATATCCTGCGTCAGCTTGAGGATGCCGTCGCGCACGTTGTCATAAGCGAAGTATTTGCGCGCCTCCTGGCTGTCATAGGCATACTGGCGCTTCTTAACTTGGTTGGTCACGTAAGCGTTGTTCCATAGCGTGAGCGTCGCCGGCACGCTGGCCGCGCCGGTGCCCGTCATCGCCGCCTGCACCGCCAGTTTCTTGGCCAGATCGCGTTCGCCCGCGGGCTTCGCGACGCCGGCCATCTCAGTCAGCAGCGCCTGCACCTTGGCCGGCGTGTTGAGCATCTTGTCCTCTAGCACCAATGTCGCATAGTCCTTGCGGCGCAGCGCGGTGGCGAGCTGCTGGCGCGTATTCAGCATGTCGCGCAGCACCGCGTCATTCGCCGGGTAGGCGCGGTTCATGTAGACGGTAAACAGCCGCTTCCTCAGCGCTTCGCTGGTCGCATAGGTCATCACCGGCTGGAAGTCGGTGTAGTCGGTGGCGAGCGTGACTTTGCCGTTGGTGCCGGGTTTGTGCGCGACGATGAAGTCCGCTGGCAGTCCCGCGAGTTCGGCAGAATCGGCCTCGATCGTCGCGCGCCCGGCGGCAATATTGCTGTCGAACTGCGTACCAAGCGCGGCGAGCTTGTCCTGCATCGCCAGGACCTTCGCGCGCTCGGCCGGCGGCAGCGCGACGCCCGCGCGCTCGAAGGTTGCGAGCGTGCGCGAGAGGTACAGCTTTGTGGGCGCGTCGGCGGCCGTGGCGTCGATCGCCTTCAACCGGTCGTAGATCGGACGTGACAGGTTGATCTTGTTGTTCTCGACACCGATGCGGACTTCGCAAGCGCCGCCCGCCGTGCGGCGCGCATCGTCGGGCATGGTTTCGCGGTAAAGCGAGAACTCGCTGCCGGCTGAAGACAGCAGCAGATTAAGGTCATCATACTGCTGCAGCGTGCCGTCGATCGTCGCCGCTCCTCGCTCCCCTTCCAGCGCGGCGATGCGCTTGTCGATCTCGGCGACATAGGCATCGCAGCGCCGGTTGAGGGTCGCCGCATCGGGCGCATCCGCCAGGATGTCGCCGATGAACGCATCGACCGGGCGTGGCGTCATCGGCGCGGGCGCGGCGAGCGCCGGGGCGGCGGACGCAAGTGTCGAGGCGGTCATCATCATCATAGCAAGGGTGGCGGCGCGCATCGATGATTGTCCTGTCTTGATATGATGTATCGCGGTTTTACGACCGGCGGCTGGCTTGGGCAAGCGGGGGCGATGTCGGTGACGGGGAAGGCGACCCCCCAGGCAGTTCAATACCGACCGCAACCACCAACGATTGTATTCGCCCACGATGCGCGCCAAATCCACGGCGATGCCACGCACCCCCCGCGCCCCACACGACCCCGCCACCGGGATGCCCAGCCGCAAGCAGATCCTCGACTTCATCCAGACAAGCCCCGATACTGCCGGCAAGCGCGAGATCGCGCGCGCCTTCGGGTTGCAGGGGGCTGAGAAGATCGCGCTGAAGGCGATGCTGCGCGATATGGCCGAGGAAGGCCTGATCGATGGCTCTAAGACCGCATTCCACCGCATGGGCGGGGTGCCGCGCGTTACCGTGCTGCGCGTCGTGGGAATCGAGGATGGCGAGGCCGTGGCGATTCCCGATACCTGGCAGCCCGACGACGCGACGCCGCCACCGCGTCTGCGGCTGGTCGAGCCCAAAGGCCTCGCCAAGCAAGGCGGATCGCGTGGCGGCGGCCGTGATCGCGGGCGGGCGGCGTTGAAGGTCGGCGATCGCGTGCTCGCCCGGACCGAGGAAGCCGGCAACGGCTGGCGCGCGCACCCGATGAAGAAGCTGCCCACGCGCTCCGAACAGGTGCTCGGCGTGGTCGAGCTCGATGGCGCGGGCAAGCCATGGCTCGCGCCGGTCGACAAGCGCGTGCGCAATTCTTCGCTGATCGCTGATCTGGGCGGGGCCAAGCCTGGCCAGCTCGTGCTCGCCGAACCGGTCGGCCGCACCGAGCGCGCGGGCGTGAAGGTCACGGAAGTTCTCGGCGATCCGCTGGCCCCGCGCGCGTTCAGCCTGATCGCGATCCACAAGCACGGCATCCCCAATGCCTTCAACGAGGAGACACTGGCGGAGGCGGAGCTCGCGGCGAAGCTGCCGGTGAGCGTCGAGCACCGCGAGGACCTGCGGCATCTGCCGCTCGTGGCGATCGATCCGTCCGACGCGCGCGATCACGACGACGCGATCTGGGCCGAGCCCGACGCCGACCCCGCAAACGGCGGCGGCTTCCACGCGCTCGTCGCGATCGCCGACGTTTCGTTTTATGTCAGGCCGGGCGGCCAAGTCGATCGCGAGGCGCGCAAACGCGGCAACTCGGTCTATTTTCCCGATCGCGTCGTGCCGATGCTGCCCGAAGTGCTGAGTGCCGACGTCTGCTCGCTGGGCGAGGGGCAGGACCGCGCGGCGATGGCGTGCCACCTGACGATCGACGCGCAAGGCCGCGTGCGCGACTGGCGCTTTACCCGTGCGATCGTGCGGATCGCGGAAGTGATCGCCTATGAGGACGCGCAGGCGCGGATCGATGGTGCCTCGCCCGAAGCGCGAGTCCACATCGGCGTCCTGCAGAACCTATGGTCATGCTGGCGCGCGCTCGATGCGGCGCGGCAGGCGCGCGATCCGTTGAACCTCGAATTGCCCGAGCGGCGCGTTGAGATCGACGAGCAGGGGCGTATCGCCCGGATCGCGCTGCGCGAGCGGCTTGATGCGCATCGCGTGGTCGAGGACTTTATGATCGCGGCTAACGTTGCGGCGGCCAAGGCGCTGGAGGCGAAAGTCGCGCCGACCGTCTACCGCCTGCACGAAGCGCCGAGCCGCGAGAAGCTGATCGCGCTCAAGGACTATCTGGCGACGTTCGATCGTAAGTTCGCGCTGGGGCAGGTGATCGCGCCCGGCCTGTTCAACCGGATGCTCAAGGACATCGGCGATGAGGCCGAGAAGGCGCTGATCATGGAGAGCGTGCTGCGCAGCCAGACGCAGGCCTATTATGGTCCCGGGAACGTCGGGCATTTCGGGCTGGCGCTGGGCAGCTACGCGCACTTCACCTCGCCGATCCGGCGCTACGCGGACCTGTTGGTGCATCGCGCGCTGGTCGACGCCTACGGGCTGGAGCAACCTGAACCTAAAGCAAAGCTGCCGGCAACGACCGGTCTGTCCGACGCGGATCGTGACGACCTGTCGCGCGTCAGTGAGGCGATCAGCGCGGCCGAGCGCCGGGCGATGGCGGCCGAGCGCGAGACGATCGACCGCTACGTCGCCGCCTGGCTTTCGGCGCGCGTCGGCGAGGTGTTCGAAACGCGTGTGACCGGGGTGCAGAAATTCGGACTGTTCGCGACTATCGTCGGCCTGGGTGGCGATGGGCTGGTGCCGATCTCGACGCTCGGCGCGGAGCGGTTCGGCTATGACGAGAAGGCGCAGGCACTGGTCGGTGAGCGCACCGGAACCACGTTCAGGAGCGGCGACCGGCTGCGGTTGCGCCTCGCCGAAGCCAATCCGCTGACCGGCGCGCTGAAGTTTGAGCCCGAGGAGGGTGACGGCTCGGTGGTGGAGGCGCGCGGCACGCGTCCGGGACCGCGCCGGCAAGGCAAGCATGACCTCGGTAAACGAGGGCGGCCGGCGAACATCCGCCATCAGGGGCGCAGGAAGTAAGGCCAGGCAGACATCCGTCCTCCGCCTGTAGATCAAGCGCGCGTTCTACCCGTGCGGCGCAAGTCCGCGAGGCGGCGCGCAAGCGCTTGCCCTGATCGCACAATTTGGCCAAGAACGGCGCATGCTGACAGACAACGCTCACGCCGACGTGCTCGATCGCGTCATCGCCTCACCGCTCGCTAAGCGCCTTGCCGCCAACAAGGGAGTTGACCTTGCGGCGCTGAGCGGTAGCGGACCGCGCGGGCGGATCGTCAAGGCCGATGTCGATGCGGCGACGCCCGGCGCGGTCAGGCCGACGCCATCTGTCGCGCCAACATCCGCTGCTCGGCAGCCGGCCCCGCCGACATCGGCCGCCCCCGTGACTACGCCGCCACCGCCTGCTCCGCCGACATCCGCGCCCGCATCCGATGTCAAGATGGCGGATGCGACGCGCGCGCTGCTCGATCCCAAGGTGCCGCACGCGGTCAGCAAGCTGTCGGGTATGCGCAAAACGATCGCGCGCCGGCTTGCCCAATCGATGAGCGAGGCGCCGCACATCTATCTGACGGTCGATATCCGCCTCGACCGGCTGCTGGCGTTGCGCGCCGAGATCAACGGCGGGGTAGTCAAGCAGGGCGTGAAGCTATCGGTCAACGACATGCTGATCAAGGCGCTCGGCCGCGCGCTGCTCGACGCGCCAGAGTGCAACGTAACTTTCGCGGGCAACGAACTAATCTCATACAGCCGTGCGGACATCTCGGTGGCGGTGAGCATTCCCGGCGGCCTGATCACGCCGATCGTGCGCGATGCCTCGGGCCGCTCGCTGTCGTCGATCGCCGAGGCGATGAAGGACCTGAGTGCGCGGGCGAAGGAGGGCAAGCTGGCGATGGACGAATACCAGGGCGGCACCGCCAGCCTATCGAACATGGGCATGATGGGGATCAAGCAGTTCACCGCGGTGATCAACCCGCCGCAATCGACCATCATGGCGATCGGCGCGGGTGATAAACGGCCGTGGGTAATGCCGGACGGATCGCTGGACGTCGCGACGGTGATGACTGCCACCGGCAGCTTCGACCACCGCGCGATCGACGGCGCCGACGGCGCGCGCGTGATGACCGCGTTCCGCGAATACGTGGAGAACCCGCTGGGGATGGTTGTTTGACTTTCGCCATCCGGTGAACACATATGTGTCCACGGAGGTCATTATGATCGAACTGGGGATACGCGAATTCCGCAAGCGATTTAGCGAAATCGTCAACGGTCGATTTGGTGGTGGTCAAGAATAATGGCCGTAGGGTCGGGACCTACACCCCTTACGGCGGTAAGCCCGACGTCGCGCGAATGAGACGCGCGGCGGACGAAATCGCGATCGCGCAGCAGCAGATGCGTGATCGGGGAGTCGACCTCGATGCGGAGATGGCGAAGCTTAGCATGAAGCCCACGGGCGAACCGCTCGACGATGAATGACGTCTCGCGGCTGGTGCTAGATGCGAACATCATGGCAAGCGCGCTGCTGGGGCGAAGCTTTGGTTTGTTTGTCGAATTCGTCGAGCAAGGCGTCGAGCTTTTCACGACCGAGCCACAGCTGATCGAAACACGGCGAACGCTCGCCACGCGGCCGCAAGCCGACGATGAGTGGGTCGACGGCCAAATCGAACGCTTGCTTACGGCGGTCGTGGTTTTGCCGGGTAGCATCTACGCAGCTGCGGAAGAGCGAGCGCGTCTACGCCTGCATGAACGGGGCCAACCGGATTGGTCGGTGCTCGCTGCCTCGATCGAGGGTGATGTCGCGATCTGGAGTCATGACAAGGATTTATTTGGTTCCGGCGGTTCGGTGTGGTCTACAACCATGTTGTACCGGCAGTTCTCCCTGGTTGCGTAACGCCACGGCCATGATCCGCGACCCCGTGATCCGCGTCACCGCGATGCCCGCCGACGCCAACGCCTATGGCGACATCTTCGGCGGATGGCTTATGGGACTGATGGACTCCGGCGCTGGGCTCTACGCCGCGCGGTATTCGAAAGGCCGCGCGGTGACTGTGGCGATGGATGGGATGGTGTTCCATCGGCCGGTAAAGGTTGGCGACGAGGTGTCGATCTACGCCGAGCTCGTGCGCACCGGCCGCACTTCGATGGCGATCTTCACCGACGCCTGGCGGCGCGAGCGCACGGGGGAAGAAGCGATGAAGGTCACCGAAGCGACCTTCACCTTCGTCGCGATCGACGATACGGGACGCAGCAGGCCGATTGAGGCGCGCGCGATCACCGAGAAGGAATGATGTTTGGCCGACCCCTATGACGTGATCGTGCTCGGCTCAGGCCCCGGCGGCTATGTCGCGGCGATCCGAGCCGCGCAATTGGGCCTCAAGACCGCGATCGTCGAGCGCGAGTTGCTCGGCGGAGTGTGCCTCAACTGGGGCTGCATTCCGACCAAGGCGCTGCTGCGCTCGGCCGAGGTGTTGCACTATATGCACAACGCCAAGGATTATGGCCTTGTTGCCGAGAACATCACCGCCGACCTAGACGCGGTGGTCAAGCGATCGCGCGGCGTGGCGAGCCAGCTCAATCGCGGCGTCACCGGGCTGATGAAGAAGAACAAGATCACCGTACATATGGGGACGGGCAAGTTCGTGTCGGCGAACAAGCTCGCCGTCACCAGCGCGGACGGCGCGACGAGCGAAATCGAGGGCAAGCATGTGATCGTCGCCACCGGCGCGCGTGCGCGCGAGCTGCCCGCGAAGACTGGCAAGGCGGACGGTGAACGCATCTGGACCTATCGCCATGCGATGACCCCCAAAGTGCTGCCGACCAAGCTGCTGGTCGTCGGCTCGGGCGCGATCGGCATCGAGTTCGCCAGCTTCTACAATGACATGGGCGCGGATGTGACGGTGATCGAGATGGTCGACCGGATCGTCCCGAGCGAGGACGCCGAGGTCTCCGCGTTCCTGGAAAAGGCGCTGACCAAGCAGGGCATCAAGATTCAGACGAGCGCCAAGCTCGACGCGATCGCGGCGGGCGCGGATGGTGTCAAAGTAACGATCAAGGGCAAGGACGGCGCAAGCGTCGAGGATACTTTCAGCCACGTGATCGCCGCGATCGGGATCGTCCCCAACATCGAGAACATCGGCCTCGAAGACATCGGCGTCGAACCGGACGAGCGGTTCTTCATCAAGATCGACGAGCTTGGCCGCACGACCGTGAAGGGCGTGTGGGCGATCGGCGATTGTACCCCCGGGCCATGGCTGGCGCACAAGGCGAGCCATGAGGGTATGACCACCGTCGAGGCGATCGCACAGGAACTCGGTAATACCGAGGTTCACCCGCACGCGCTCGATCGCAGCAAGATTCCCGGCTGTACCTATTGCCACCCACAGGTGGCATCGGTCGGCTTCACCGAGGCGAAGGCAAAGGAGGCGGGCTTTGAGATCAAGGTCGGCCGCTTCCCGCTGATCGGCAACGGCAAGGCGATCGCGCTCGGCGAGGCCGAAGGCTTCGTGAAGACGGTCTTCGACGCCAAAACCGGCGAGCTACTTGGCGCGCACATGATCGGCGCGGAAGTCACCGAACTGATCCAGGGGTACGTCATCGGCAAGACGCTCGAGACCACCGAGGCGGAGCTGATCACGACGATCTTCCCGCACCCGACGCTGAGCGAGACGATGCACGAAAGCGTGCTCGCGGCGTACGGGCGGGCCGTGCATATTTAAGGGCGTATTCGGCTTATTCTGTGTACATGCGCCGTAGCTTGGCCAAATCCGACTGCGTCAAGCCAAGCTCATCGTGAAGATAGCCGGTTACGCCGCCGTGATGCTGATCCATCGTGTGAAAAACGGCTTCGATGTAAACGCGATCGGCGGCCATATAAGCCTTGAGCACCTCGGGCGGCAGTTTGCGCCATTGCGCCGATGCTTGGTCGTCGGATCGGACCACCTTCGCCGGATCGAAATAGCGGTTGGTAAGAAGATAGTCGTCGATCACGGTTTGCCGGGGAACATCCAGAGCGGTGAGCAGTAGAGCGGCGGCTACTCCCGTCCGATCCTTTCCGGCGGTGCAATTGAAGGTCAGAGGGGCACGACCGGCCAGCAACTCCCCGAACATTCGGCGATACTGGCTGTTGAATTGCGTCAGTAATCCCGAATAGAGCGCGGTCATCGATGCGCGCGCGTCTTCCGCGGTGGGCGTGCGGCGGGGCGCGGATTTGCCCACACCGATGCTGTCCATAGCATAATCGTCGGCGAGTACGCGGGGGGCCTTGCCCGCTGGCCAGACTACCGGTTCGGTCGATCGCTCACGCGTGTCCCTGAAATCGCAGACGGTGCGGATACCGAGCTTGCTAAGATACGCGTAATCTGCGGGCGTCAGGAAGTGCATCGAGCCCGATCGGTAGAGCAAGCCCCAACGCACCGTGTGCCCGCTGGTGGTGCGATAGCCGCCCAGATCGCGAAAGTTCTGCCCGCCCTGCAATGGCAAAAGGCGCTGGTGAGCGGGCGCGACGGTGGCCGATCGAGCCAGGTTGACGCCCGGCGTCACCACTGTTGCGGCGGCCAGCAAAAAGACGCGAAACATGGTCATGCTTTGCTCCGATCAGAAATGGACAGCCGCTTCCACGCCATAGGTTCGAGGCTCGTTGAAGATGCCGTACGTGCCCAAGGCGGCATTGAAATTGCGCAAGAATACATACTGCTTATTCAGAAGGTTGCGAGACCAGATCGACACAGCGAGCGTCGTGCCGCCCCCGCCAAGCCGGATATCGGCGAGCGACAAGCGGCCGTTGACGATAAAGGAGCTGTCGCTCCTCGTCCTGTCCGCGCTCGACGTATATTGGCCGTCGGCATAGTTGGCATCGACATGGGCGGCCAGCGTCACACCCCGGATCGGCAGACTATAATCGACCGCGCCGCTCGCCGCGTTAAGCGGAGCGTATAGCGGATAAACCACGACCAGCGGGTTGCCCGTCACGAACGGGTTCGGCGCTTGGGGCAGTCGAACCTTGTTGTAGGCATAGCTGCCGGTGAGCGTCAGCCCGCGCACGGGCGCGATCGTAAGATCGGCCTCGATCCCCTTGATGCGCCCGGCTCCATCGGTGTTGGTCGTTTCCAGCGTGCCGCGATTGGCACCCGGAATGATCGCGTTGAAGTCGATCTGCACATTCTTATAGCGGCCCGTATAAGCCGCCACGTTGAGGCGAACGTGGTTGTTAAGGAACTCGGTCTTGGCACCGACCTCGTACACGGCAACCGACTCTGGCCCGAACGGCCGATAGGTAAGTGATCGCGAATTCGCGCCGCCCGATTTGTAGCCGGAGCTGTACTTTCCATAGACATGCACGGTCGGCGCAAGATCGACCGACAGATTGATCAGCGGATCGAAGCGATTGAACGAAACATCGAGCGGAAGCGGCGCGGTAACGCTGTTAACTCTCGGCGTGGAACCGTTTACCTCGAACAGCGAGCCCTGCTTTTTGTCGTGTGTATAGCGCCCGCCAAGAGACAGGTGCGTGCGCGCATCGAGGATGGCCGGCGTGTAGGTCGCCTGGCCGAATATGGCGATGCTGTCCGTTTTTGCGATACTGGCCCGATCGGGGAATGGCGTGGCGGACACGGGCGAGGGCAACACCGTGTAATCCGTACCGGTCGCATTGAACTTGAGCGTATTAGGGGCGAACGCATTGTCGCGAACGTGTTCATGATAATAAAAGCCGCCGATCACGAACGTCAGGTGCGGCAAATCGCCGAGCAGCTGCAGCTCTTGGCTGACCTGATGCTGACGAAACTCGGCGAGGCTGTAGCGGCTGAAATTGGCATTGGGCGCGAAGACCGACAGAACGGTCGAACCGTTGTCGAACTGGCTTTGGAACAGCTTGCGGTAAGAGGTGATCGACCGCGCCTTCAGGCCGGTTCCCAGCTCCCAGTCGAGGTGGAGCGATGCGCCCCAGGTTTTGCCGACGCTGGGCTGCAACGGCACCCCGACATTGTCGGCCGTGGCGCGGTCGGGCTGTAGCTTGATGATCGGTGCCAACGGCAAGCTGCCCTTGGCGAGAAGCTGGACGTAAAAGGGTGTGCTTTCGTCGCGCGAATAATCGCCTTGCACGAGCGCGCTGAACGTCGGGCTTGGCTGCCACAATGCCGCGCCATGAACGCCCCAGCGGCGATAGCTGTTGAGGTCGGGCTGACCGGCCAATGGGTTATTGACCGTACCACCGCGCCGTTCGAACAACCCGTCGACCTTCAGGCTGACGTCACCAACCGGGGGCAGGTTGATGTGCGCGATGCCTTCGGAGCCGCCGTAGTTGCTGATGCCACCGATCGCGTCCACACCAAGTGCGCCGGTCGGGCGCTTGGTCACGATGCTGATCGCGCCGCCTTCGGTGTTGCGGCCGAACAAGGTGCCCTGCGGCCCTTTGAGCACCTCAATGCGCTCGACGTCGAACAATGCGGACCCAAGGCCTTGGGCGCGACCAAGATAGACGCCGTCGATATAGACACCGACGCCTTGCTCGCGCGCCGGCTGGTTTACGTCCGAAAGCGCGCCGACGCCGCGGATCCCGATCGTGAGCGCCGAACGGCGGGCGAAGAAGGGAGCGACCCGTAGCCCCGGCACCGACCCGTCCCCGAGATCCACCAATGAGAGGACATGACGATCGGCGAGGTTTTTATCGCTCAGGACCGATATCGCGATCGGCGTTTTCTGCAGGTTGGTTTCCCGCTTTTGCGCCGTGACGACGATTTCGCCAAGACCTTGCATGCTCCCATGATCGGCAGCGTCTTTCGCTGCCGAGTCCGAATTTGCGGCATCCTGAGCTTGCGCGGGCATGGCGGAACCCAAGGCCGTAAGCGCAATGGAACATATGCTTGCATCCAGGACAAGCGACTTCATCAAGCGCATCGGATCGGCCCCCCGAAGGCGCGGTGCGCCCTCCTGGGATGCGGTTAGGTCAGCTGAATGACAGGCTTGGGTCTATTGCGTGGCACTATGATGACGTCGAGGCGTCTCGATCAGCACTCCTGATCGGCGAAGCGTCGGCTCGCGTTTGGCCGCCGCGCTTGCAGTTATCGGACCGGCACGCCAAGAAAATAGTTGCGGCGGCATCCAAGGGCTTTGAATGTGTCCGGCGACGCGCGGCGAGCGCGCGCAATCGGGAGAACGTCATGGGCCGCATCGCCATCAAGGGTATCGGTATCGCGTACGAACTGATGGGTCGCGAAGGCGACCCGCCCGTGGCGCTGACCCCCGGCGGACGGTTCGACATGGCGATCCCCGGGCTGCGCAAGATGGCAGAAGGGTTCGTCGCGGCCGGGTATCGCGTGCTGCTCTACGATCGGCCGAACTGCGGCGCATCGGACGCCTGCCTTCTGGGCGAAACCGAGAGCGAGATGCAGGCCGAGGCGCTCAGTGGCTTGATCCGCGCGTTGGGGCTTGGCCCCACGGTGATCGCCGGTGGCTCGGGTGGCAGCCGCGTATCCATGCTCGCGGCGGCGCGCGATCCCGAGATCTGCTCGCACTTGGCGCTGTGGTGGATCAGCGGCGATCCGATCGGGCTGATGCAGCTGGCGACGTTCTATTGCGGCGAGGCGGCGACACTCGCGAGCGTCGGCGGCATGGATGCGGTGCTGGCTGCGGCGAGCTGGGCGGACACCTTCGCCAAGAGCCCGCAGGCTAGGGATTTCATCGCGCAACAGGATCCCGATCGATTCATCGCGGTGATGCAGAAATGGGCTTCGGCCTATGTGCCGTCCGACATCTCTCCGGTGCCTGGCATGCGCCCGCGCGACTTTGCCCGGCTGACGATGCCGACGCTGGTACTTCGTAGTGGTAAGAGCGACTTGTCGCACACCCGCGCGACCAGCGAATGGGTGCACCGGCTAGTGCCGCATTCACTGTTACAAGACCCGCCGTGGGGCGATGACGAGTGGAACCGTCGCTCGGCGCAGACCGCGGGTGGTGCCGAGGGGAATACGCTGTTCAAGAGTTGGCCGCTGCTGGTTCCGCAGATCCTGGATTTCATCAGGACGACGTGACGCCTTTCCGCCAGTGTGGCTGCGCCGTTTCACTTGGCGTTCAGCCACCAGCCCCCTATAGCCCGCGCATGTCCGACCGATCGACAATTCGCTCGCCGCTGCGGCTCCTCGTGCTCGGCTGCGCCAGCGCCGCGCTCGTCATCACCGGCGGTTGCGCGGGGCGGGGGGGTAAGAAGCGGGACACCGCCTACGTCGCGCGCGATGTGGATTCGCTGTATGCGGCGGCGCGCGACAAGCTCGACCGCGGCGATTATAAGGCGGCGGCGGCGCTGTTCGACGAGGTTGAGCGTCAGCATCCCTATTCGCCGTGGGCGCGCCGCGCGCAGTTGATGAGCGCGTTCAGCTATTACGTGGCGCGCGATTACACCAAGTCGACGCAGTCGGCCGAGCGGTTCCTGTCGATCCATCCGGGCAACAAAGACGCGCCTTACGCCTATTACCTGATCGCCGTATCGTATTACGAGCAGATCAGCGACGTGACGCGCGACCAGCGTGTGACGCAGCAGGCGCGCCAGGCGCTGACCGACGTCACGCGTCGCTATCCGGGCACGCGCTATGCGGCGGACGCGCGGATCAAGCTCGATCTCGTCGAGGATCACCTTGCGGGCAAAGAGATGACGATCGGTCGGCTCTACGAGCGCAGCGGGCGTTGGCTTGCCGCGTCGCTGCGGTTTCGCAACGTCGTCGAGAAATACCAGACCACCAGCCACGCGCCCGAAGCGCTCTATCGGTTGGTCGAAGCGAACCTCGCGATGGGCATCCCACAAGAAGCCCAGAAGTCCGCCGCCGTGCTGGGGGCGAGCTATCCCGACACCTCCTGGTACAAGCGCGCCTACAACCTGATGGAACGCCACGCGTCGAACACCGTGGTGAGTTGAGTTGTCCCTGCAAATGTCGCTTGCTTGAAGCGTAGCGCCGCGAACTACGCGGCGGTAGGGTGTCTACGTCGTCATCGCAACGAACCTGTGAATGTAACGCGCGGAGAGCCGCCGGCCTTTCGACCGACGGCTTCCACCGAGGGGGTCTTGGGCCCCCGGATCAGGCGGCAGTGAGCGCTAACTGATTGTCGCGCCGCTTCGCGCTACGTAGTCGCATACCGACCGCGCCCAGGCCGAAGATCAAGATTGCCCAAGTCGCTGGCTCAGGTGTGGCAGCAGTCAACGAGACGTTGTCCAGCGCGAGATAGTTCGGACGGTTCTGCTCATGGAACAGGATCTTATCCGAGCCAGTACCCGTCACCTTAAAAGAGTAGTGGATGTAACCGTTCGAACGTTGATCAGGTACGTCTGTGACGATGCTGGTGGGGAAGGTGATATCGTTAAATGATGCGTCAAAATAATTTGGCGTCTTCCCATCGCTTAGGAGGTCATAGCTGAATGTATACACTTGTCCGACGGTCGTCGAGACAATCTGCGAGATGGTGCCGAACGGATAGGTATTGGACGCATCGCCGAGCGCGGCGAAGTAACTGCCCGATGCCGCCTGAGTTCCGTTGAACCCGGACGCCTGGACCGAATTCGCTTTGGCGGTACTGACGGTAAAGCCCGTAAAATCGCCGGTTTCAAAACCGCCGTTTTGCACTAGGTTAGCTGCGTTAGCCGAAGTTATTCCTGTCCCTGTAGCAATAGTGAGAATAGCGCCGAGTAAATGTATGTTAAAGTGCTTCATTTGCTCATCCTCTCGAGTCGGTAAACTCAACTTAATTTATATTCTGAGTCGAACCGGTGGTCAATACTGAGGTGTTGGTATAAAGGTCCAGTGTGAGTGCTCGCATGCCTCATTGCCAAACAAAGGTTGTATCAAATCGAGATATCAATAGCCGTTGAAACACGCCATATGACGGTGATAACTTACCGTCGGTGGGACAAAGAGCATAGTAGCAGACGAGGATTCGTACCTCATCAGTGCATCAGAACTATTACGCCCAAATCCGAGATAGCGAACTGATTTATCCGGCGATTTATGTTTAAGCAGATCGGTTCGTATTAATAGAGGTTAAAATGGAGAGCTTGAGGAGAAAATGGATCGCACTTGTCAACGCCGGCGCACTGGCGGCTTGTAGCCAGTCGGCGCCGCAAGGGCAGATCGCCGCGACGGTCAACGGCGAGGACATCACCGATGGCGAAGTACGCGCCGAGATGGGCGCAAGCCCGACGCCGATCGATCGCAACATCGCGATGCAACGTGTGATCACGCGTAAGCTACTTGCCCAGTATGGTCGGGAAAACGAGATCGACAAAGATCCCGCGCTTTTGCTGGATCAGCGCCGCATGCAGGAGAACATGCTGGCCGAACGCACGATGGAATCGGTCGCGCGCAAAGTGAGACCACCGACGCAGAACGATGCCGCTGACTATCTCGTCAACCATAACGATCTGTACGCCAACCGTCAGCAATTCGTGGTGGACGAGCTGGTCGTTCCCGAAGCGTCGATCGCTGGAAAAGTAGCGCTCTCCGAGGGGCAGAGCGTGGACAGCCTCGCGCGTTTTTTGACCGAGCGAAAGATTGCATTCATGCGGCACCAGACCCAAAAGGATACCGCGACCACGAACCCGGACACCGCGAAGGCGCTGGCCGGCAAGCCCGTCGGATCGATCACCGTGTTGTCGCTCAAGGGCTTGCGTGGCTACTTCCAGGTCCTGCAAGAGCGATCGCTGCCGATGGACAAGCCCGCGGCGATCGCATTGGTCAGTAACCAGCTGTCGAACCAGTCGGCCCAGATGGCGGTCAGCAACCTCGAAAAGCAGCTGCGCAAGCAGGCGAAGATCGCGCTTCGCTGAGATCGCGGGATGGCGACGATCGATCGATCCGCAGCGCGTCTGTTCGCGGAGCCGCCGCGAGCGCCGAGGTCTGCGTTCGTCCCGTCCGTAGCCTTGTATTGGCTGGTCGCGCTTGGTGCCGCGCTGTTGACGGTTCCTACGTTTATCTCACTTGCGACGCTAAGCTGGTCGACCGAACAGGGGCAACATGCACCGATCGTGATCGCCACCGGTGTCTGGCTGCTGGTTAATCGCGCTGCGACGTTTCGCGCTTCCACGCCTGGGCGGCCGTTCGTTCCGGTGGTCTGTTTCACGTTGTCGCTGCTGGGCTATGCGATCGGCCGAATAACCTCACTGATCTTTATAGAAATGGCCGCTCTCTATGCGGTTTACGTCACCGGGGCGGTCGTCTTGTTCGGTACCGGGTGGATCCGCAAGCTGTGGTTCCCACTGCTTTACTTCCTGTTCGCGCTGCCAATTCCCGACAACGTGATCGCGTCCGCGACGCAACCATTGAAGTTGGCGATATCACGCTTTGCTGTCGAACTGTTGTCGGCGCTCGGCTACTCAGTCGGGCGCGCCGGGGTGACGATGCAGGTAGATCAATACCAGATGTTCGTCGCTACCGCTTGCACCGGCGTCAATTCGATGATCGGGATTACAGCAATCTCGATCTTCTACGTCTATCTGCGATACGCACAGAACTGGCGGCTTGCGCTGTTGCTGGTGCTTTGCATCGTCCCGATCGGCATGTTCTTGAACTTCCTGCGGGTCATTCTCCTCGTCCTGCAGACGCATTACTTGGGTGAAGCTTCGGCCCAGAGTTTCACACATGAACTCAGTGGCTTTATCATGTTCGCGCTGGCGATCGGGTTGCTCTTCGCGATCGAGGCACCGATGCAGTTGCTCGCGCGCCGGCTCGGCTGGCGCGAGGGCACGGCGGGAGGCGTAAGCTCCGCAGTTGTCCGGGCGCGAGGGACGGTCAGCGATGGACGAACCCAGCCGGCACTTGCGAAGTCCGCCTCACGCCGAGAGATGATCGTCGGTGGAGCGCTGATCGGCGCGGCAGGCGCGATCTGGTGTCGGATGCCGCGCAAGCAGATCGGCCTGCCAAAAGGCGTTGCGATTGACGGGATCATCCCGCGATCGTTGAACGGTTGGTCGGCCGCGCTGGTGGGTGACTTCGTCATGCCCGAGGCCGATGAAGAGCTCGAGGCGTCGGTCTATCAGGATATGTTGAAGCGCGTCTACGTTCAGGGTGACACGCGGATCATGATGCTGATCGCCTATGCCAAGGCGCAGACGCATATGCTCCACATCCACCGGCCGGAGAAATGCTATCCAGCGGCAGGGTTCGTCGTCACAAGTCCGCAGCCAGTTGCGATCCCGATCGAGCGACTACCGCCGGTGACCGGCGCGTTCATGACCGCGACGAGTCTGGCGCGGACCGAACAGGTGCTGTATTGGCTACGCATCGGCAACGAGTTTCCGGTCACCTTCGCGCAGCAACACCTCGCCATCGCGCGGCAGAATCTATCGGGATATGTTCCCGATGGTGCGCTCGTCCGTTTGTCGGTGATCGGTGCGGACGCAGACGGCGCGCGCGAGGCATTGCTTCGCTTCGCCGAGTCATTGGCCGAAGGGATCGGCGCGATGGGACGAACGCTTTTGCTGGGACCTGTGATCGCGTCGGAGCTTGGTGATCGGCAGAACAAGGCTATCGCTCGATAGTAGACAATGGACGTCGTGATTGACCGTCCGCGCCGCGCGAGTCAGCATGCGCCATCGTGTATCGGGCGGGGGGCAAGCTTTATGAAGACGACTATCTCGGCGTTGGCGCTCGCCTCCGCGCTGTTTTCCGGCACCGCGCGGGCGGACAGTCCGGCCGATGTCGACCTTTGGGTCAAAAATGCGGACCGGGCCTATTTCGACCAGACCGTGCGGCAGGGTCACGCCGAATGGGTCTACGACACGTATGTGATCGATGATTCCGCGTCGATCCTTGCCGACGTATCCGCCGATACGTCGAAGCTGCAGGTTGCCAACGCAACACGCGCGGCACAACTCGCCAAGACGCCCGGTCTTTCTTTTAGCACGCGCCGGCTGTTGACGATGTTCCGCACCAGCATCACCGATCCGGCGCCATCGACGGCGGGCGCGGCGGAAGAGTACGCGCGGCGCAAGGCGAATATTCAGGGCATCTACGCCAAGGGTCACGGCACGCTGCGCGGCCAACCGATCAACGGCAGCGACATCGAAGCGGCGATGGGCGCCAGCCGCGATCCCGCCGAACTCAGCGAAATGTGGACCAGCTGGCACGACAGCGTCGGCGCGCCGATGAAGGCCGACTTCACGCGGATGGTCGACATCTCGAACGCCGGCGCGCGCGAGTTGGGCTTTACCGACACCGGCGCGCTGTGGCGATCGAACTATGACATGGATCCCGACGCCTTCGCCGCGTTGACCGAGAAGATCTGGAACGAGGTCAAGCCGCTTTACGAACAGCTGCACTGCTATACTCGCGCTCGGCTCAACGCGAAATACGGCGATGCGGTTCAAGCGAAGACCGCGCCGATCCGGGCTGATTTGCTTGGCAATATGTGGGCGCAGGAATGGGGCAACATCTACGATATCGTCGCGCCCGCTGGCAGCGGCGACATCGGCTATGACATTGGCACGCTGCTGCAAGCTAAGCAGTATGATCCGCTGCGCATGGTGAAGACAGGCGAGGGGTTTTATTCGTCGCTGGGCTTCGCCCCACTGCCGCAGACGTTCTGGCAGCGTTCGCAGATCGTCAAGCCGCGCGACCGCGAAGTCGTTTGTCATGCGTCGGCGTGGGACGTCGACAACAAGGACGATTTGCGGATCAAGATGTGCATGAAGGTGAACGCCGACGACTTCGTCACCATCCATCACGAACTCGGGCACAACTATTACCAGCGCGCGTATAGCCAGCAGCCCTATCGGCTTTACATGGAAGGCGCCAACGACGGCTTTCACGAAGCGATCGGCGATACGATGGCGCTGGCGATCACGCCCGACTACCTCGTGCGGCTCGGCCTGCTCGACGCGGCGAAGGTTCCCTCCGCCGATAAGGACATCGGGCTGCTGCTTCGCCAGGCGATGGACAAGGTCGCCTTCCTGCCGTTCGGGCTGATGATCGACCGGTGGCGCTGGCAGGTGTTTTCGGGCCAGATCAAGCCCGCCGATTACCAGGCAAGCTGGACGGCGATGCGGCGGCAATATCAGGGCATCGTCCCGCCGGGCGAACGGCCGACCGATGCGTTCGATGCGGGCGCCAAGTATCACATCGCCGCCGTCGTGCCCTATACCCGGTATTTCCTGGCGCGGGTGCTGCAGTTCCAGTTTTACCAGGCCGCCTGCGCGCAAGCAGGCTGGAAAGGGCCGCTGCATCGGTGCAGCTTCTATGGCAGCAAGGCGGTGGGCGCAAAGCTCAACGCGATGCTGACGATGGGCGCATCGAAGCCCTGGCCCGATGCGCTGCAGGTGTTCACCGGCAGCCGCGAGATGAGCGGCCGCGCGATGCTCGCCTATTTCGCCCCGCTGTCGACGTGGCTGGCGCAGCAGAACAAGGGGCAAAGCTGCGGTTGGTGAGAGGGACGGGACGTTGCTCGCTGCGCCACTGGTCGGGATGCTCTGGCGCTCGCGGACATGACATCGTATATTCGCAGAGCGAAATTTTCGTAATCGAAGATCGGCTCACGCGATGTTCCGCATCATTACCTGGTTGTTCGAGATCGGCGTGCTCGCGATGGTGGCGACGATCGCGCTCGGCTGGGCTTTCGGTCGGGGCCGCTCGATCGCAGGCATAGTGCGCGCGATGGCGATGATCGTCATCGCGGGGGTAATCAGCAGCATGATTGGCATGGGCTTCAGCCTTGCCGGCGTGATCGGCGGCGCGGCCGATCCGGTGTCCGATGGGCTGGTCGCGATGATCCTGTCGTTGCCGCTGACCGTCTGGACGCTCGATCGTACCGGTCGCCACCGGGGCCGAGAGGCGCGCCCGGCCGCCGCCGGCCGAGTAATCGACGCCGCGATCGAGGCTGCGCCCGATGATCCCGTCGTTGCCGCCTGGCATCGGGCGGCGTTGCTGGCCCCCGCGCAGCGATCGCGTATCGCGCCCGCGCGCGACGCCTGCGGCTATGTGCTCGACTATGCCGCCGCGCATCCGCTCGATGTGGAGGCGATGGAATGCGCGGTGCTGATCCGCAAGCGCCTGCCCGAACTGGTCGAGCAGACCGAGCACTTCTGCGCCCTCGCCGATCGCAGCGAACGCCGCGAGGCGATCGACGGCCTCATCGGCGATATCGAGAGACTGGGCCGCATGGCGCTCCGCCGGGTCGAACAGTCGAAGACGCGTTTGGGCGATACGCTCGCCGCGACGCGCGCGCATATCGCCAGCCGGACGGGGGAAAGCGCGACGTTTTGAGCGTGCGTTGAAGTCGCAAGCGCTGGTCGGACAAGGCCGGTGCCGCGACCGCTTACCTCCGCCGCAACCGGTCGGGTGTAAGCTGGTCAACGCTGGTCACCCCCATCAGCTTCATGCCGCGCACGATTTCGTCCTGCAACAGCGTCAACGCGCGCTCGACCCCGGCCTGGCCGGCGGCGGCGAGCGCGTAGAGGTACAGCCGGCCGCCCGAGGCCGAGGTCGCCCCTGCGGCAAGCGCCTTCAGCACGTGCGTGCCGCGCCGCACGCCGCCATCGCAGATGATCTCGATGCGACCGCCGACCGCATCGACGATCTCGGGCAGCGCATCGAACGGCGCGCGGCTGCCGTCGAGCTGCCGGCCGCCGTGGTTCGAGACCATGATCGCGTCCGCGCCGAGGTCGACCGCGCGGCGTGCATCGCCCGCGCTCATCACGCCTTTGAGGCAGAACGTGCCGCCCCAATCCTGGCGGATGCGCGCGGCGGTATCCCAATCCATCGACGGGTCGAGCATCGTGTTGAAGTACCCGGCGATCGACACAGGTTCGCCGGTGCCCTCGCTGACGTGCGTGTCGAGGTTGGGCAGGCGGAACTTCTCGCGCAGCAGATAGTCGAGCGCCCAGCGCGGCTTCATCGCATAGGATAGCGCGGAGGCGGGCGTGAAACGCGGCGGCGAGGTGAAGCCGCTGCGCGCGCAGCGTTCGCGCTTGCCCGATACGATCGTGTCGACGGTCAGCGTCAGGCAATCGAACCGCGCCGTCTTGCAACGTGCGATCAGCGAGGCGTTCAGGCCCTTGTCCTTGTGGACGTAGAGCTGGAACATCTTGGGGCCGGAAGTCATCGCGCCGACCTCCTCGATGCTGACGGTGGCGAGGCTGGATATGCCGCACCACAACCGGAACTTGTCCGCCGCGCGCACGATCGCGCGCTCGCCTTGCCAATGGAACACGCGTTGCAGCGCGGTGGGCGAGAGCATCAGTGGCAGTGCGCTGCGCCGGCCGAGCACGGTGACCGAGGGGTCGATCTCGGCAACGCCGGCGAGCACGTCGGGAACCAGATCGACGTGATCGAACGCGCTCGTGTTGCGCGCCTTGGTCAGCTCATCATCGGCCGCGCCGTCGATGTAGTCGAACACCGGCCATGGCAGCCGGCGTTTGGCGAGCGCACGGAAGTCAGCGACGTTGTGGCAATTGGCGAGGGTCATGGTCATGGCTTAGCCGCGATTAGATAGAAAAGCCCACCCCAACCCCTACTGCAAGCGGGAGGGGAACAAGGATCGTAAGCCTTCCTTCTACTCCCCTCCCGCTTGCGGGAGGGGCTGGGGGTGGGCAACTCTCTATCGCCGCAGATCCGCGAACGTATCGCATGCCTGCGGATCGCCGCTGTCGAGACCCTTGCGCAGCCATTGCATGCGTTGCGCGCTCGACCCGTGAGTGAAGGCGGCTTCGACCGGCCGGCGGCCGGCCTCTTGCATCAGCGTATCGTCGCCGATCTGATGCGCGGCGTTGAGCCCGCTCTCGATGTCGCCGGGTTCGATCCGGTCCTTGTTGCGCGCGGCCCAGACGCCGGCGTAGCAATCCGCCTGCAGTTCCATGCGCACCTGCAGCGGATTTGCCTGATCGGGGTTCTGCTCCTGCGCGCTGTGCACTTGGTCGGCGATACCGGTCAGCTTCTGAATGTGGTGGCCGAACTCGTGCGCGACGACATAATCGCGCGCGAAGCCCCCGCTCGCGCCGAGTTTGTCGGCAAGTTCGCGATAGAAATCGGTGTCGAGGTAGATGCCCTGATCGTTCGGGCAATAAAACGGGCCCATCGCGCTCTGCGCCGCGCCGCAGCCTGAGCGGCCCTCCTGCGCATAGAACCACAGCTTGGGGCCATGGAACGACACGTTCTGCTGCGCCATCAGCGGCGCCCAGGTCTTGTTGAGCGAAGACAGCGCGTTGCAGGTCTCGTGGCTCACCGCGTCGACGTTGCAGATTTCGGCGGCCGTCGTGCCCGCGCGGCCGCCGCCGTCCTCATCCTGCGAGATTTGCCGGGGCTGATAGCCGTTGGGGTTCTGCGCTTCCTGCTGGCCTTGCAGACTGCCGAGCATCTGCGTGGGATCGACGCCGAACACCAACGCCGCGATCAGCGCGATGACGAGGCTACCGCACCCGATGCTGCCGCCGCGCAGGCCGACAGGAAAGTTGCCGCCGCGCTGATCGCCGACGTCGATGGAATTGGGATCGAAATCGTCGAGCCGCATCGCTGCCCCCCCTGTTTACCGTTGGGCCAACAAAAACGCCCGGCCCCCGCAGTGACCGAGCGTCTTGGTAACTTCAACCCCGTCCGAACGATCGGACGACCTGGATCACATGGCGATCAGGCGCCTTGCGCGGCAGGCCCGCCGGTCACGCGGCGACCCGACCTGGGAATCGCCGAGCCGCGCACCGGGATATTGGCGGAGGGGCCATGCGGGACATCGGGCCGATCGAGCTTGCCATCGTTCAGCAACTGCTTGATCTCGTCGCCCGTCAGCGTCTCGTATTCGATCAGCGTCTGTGCGAGCAGCTCGAGCTTGTCCGCCTGCGTCTTCAGAATGTCGGTCGCGCGGGCATGTGCACCATCGACCAGATCGCGGATCTCGCTGTCGATCAGTTTGTTGGTCTCATCCGACATCATCGTCCGCTGCATACCGCCCATGCCCAGATAGCCTTCGGACTGGTCTTCGTACTGTAGCGGTCCGAGCTTGTCCGACATGCCCCACTTGGTGACCATGTTGCGCGCAAGGCCGGTCGCGTATTGGATGTCCGACGATGCGCCCGACGAGACCTTGCTGTGCCCAAAGATGATCTCTTCGGCGACGCGGCCGCCCATTGAAACCGACAGGTTGGCAAGCATCTTGTCGCGATGGTACGAGTAGCTATCGCGCTCGGGAAGGCGCATGACCATGCCGAGCGCACGACCGCGCGGTACGATCGTGGCCTTGTGGATGGGATCGGACGCTTCTTCGTTGACCGAGACGATCGCATGGCCCGCCTCGTGATAGGCGGTCATCTTCTTCTCTTCCTCGGTCATGACCATGCTACGCCGCTCGGCGCCCATCATGACCTTGTCCTTGGCGTCCTCAAACTCCTGCATCGCGACCAGGCGCTTGTTGCGCCGTGCCGCAAGCAGCGCCGCTTCGTTGACCAGGTTGGCAAGGTCCGCGCCAGAGAAACCCGGCGTGCCACGCGCGATCACGCGCGGATCGACATCGGGAGCCAGCGGCACCTTCTTCATGTGCACGCCAAGAATCTTCTCACGCCCGTCGATATCGGGGATCGGCACCACGACCTGGCGATCGAAGCGGCCCGGGCGCAGCAGTGCGGGATCGAGCACGTCGGGGCGATTGGTCGCCGCGACGATGATGATGCCTTCGTTGGCCTCGAACCCGTCCATCTCGACGAGCAGCTGATTCAGCGTCTGCTCGCGCTCGTCGTTCGAATTGCCGAGACCATGACCACGGTGGCGGCCGACCGCGTCGATCTCGTCGATGAAGACGATGCAGGGCGCATTCTTCTTCGCCTGCTCGAACATGTCGCGCACGCGGCTCGCGCCGACGCCGACGAACATCTCGACGAAGTCCGAGCCCGA
>CAXSZV010000017.1:0-57156 GCA_964242815.1 uncultured Novosphingobium sp. | reverse complement strand
CGATGCCGTCGGCGATGATGTCGCACTTCATGATGCCGCCGAAGATGTTGACCAGAATGCCCTTCACCGCCGGATCCGACAGGATGATCTTGAACGCCGCGGTCACCTTTTCCTTCGACGCGCCGCCGCCGACATCGAGGAAGTTCGCCGGGAACATGCCGTTCAGCTTGATGATATCCATCGTCGCCATGGCGAGGCCGGCGCCGTTGACCATGCAGCCGATGTCGCCGTCCAGCTTGATGTAGGCGAGGTCGTGCTTGCTCGCCTCGACCTCGGCCGGATCCTCTTCGGTTTCGTCGCGCAGCGCCAGCACGTCGGGGTGGCGATAGAGCGCGTTCGAATCGAAGCTCATCTTGGTGTCGAGCACCAGCAGCTTGCCGTCGTTGCTTTCGACCAGCGGGTTTATCTCGAGCATCGCGCAGTCAAGCGCGACGAACGCATCGTAAAGCTGCTTGGCGACGACCTGCGCCTGTTTGTTGAGGTCGCCTGTCAGCTTGAGGCCATAGCCGACCGCGCGCCCATGATGCGGCTGGAACCCTTCGGCCGGATCGATCGTGATCGTCGTGATCTTTTCCGGGGTCGAATGCGCGACCTCCTCGATGTCCATGCCGCCCTCGGTCGAGACGATCAGCGCGATGCGGCCGGTCGCGCGATCGACCAGCATCGACAGATAGTATTCGCGGGCGATGTCGACGCCGTCGGTGACGTAGAGGCGGTTGACCTGCTTGCCCGCGTCGCCGGTCTGGATCGTCACCAGCGTGTTGCCGAGCATCTCGCTCGCGTTGGCTTCGACTTCCTCGAGCGACTTCGCCAGGCGCACGCCGCCTTTGGCTTCCGCTGCCAGTTCCTTGTATTTGCCCTTGCCGCGACCGCCGGCGTGGATCTGCGCCTTCACCACATAGAGCGGCCCGGGCAACTGCTTCGCTCCGGCGACCGCCTCTTCCACGCTCAGCGCGGGATAGCCCGCAGGGATGCGCACGCCGAACTTCGCCAACAATTCCTTCGCCTGGTATTCGTGGACGTTCATCGCGTTCATCCTGCGGGTTGTGAGATCGGCCGGCCGAGCGATTTGTCCACCGGTCTGGACGCCCGCCTAAGCATATCGCCATGGGCTTGAAAAGGCTTTGCCGCGCGCTCACTCTGACCAATCAAGCCATGCGCGTTACGGCGCTTGTCCGTGCGTAAGGACCCCGTCGCCAAATGATTGACCGCGCCCGCCTCGAAGCGATCCTGCGGGAGGCGGGCGCGATCGCGATGGCGCAATGGCCGGGCGCCGGGCACTCGCCGCAGATCTGGCGCAAGGCGGAGGGCAGCCCGGTCTGTTCTGGCGATCTGGCGGTCGACGCGTTTCTGAAAGCGGAGCTGCGCGCGTTGCTGCCCGCCGCCGGATGGCTGTCCGAAGAAACCGTCGATTCGGCGGCGCGGCTGGCGGGCGGGCTGGTCTGGCTGGTCGATCCGATCGACGGCACGCGCGATTACATTCGCGGTCGCGTCGGCTGGGCCGTATCGGTCGCGCTGGTCAGCGCCGGGCGGCCTTTGCTCGGTTATCTTCATGCCCCGGCGCGCGATGAGTTCTGGTCGGCCGAGGCGGGCAGGGGCGCGTGGCGTAACGGCGATCCGCTGCGCGCCAGCCGCCGCGGATCGCTGTCGGGCGCGCGCGTGCCGGCGCATACGCTATCGGCGGCGGACGCCGATCTCGTCTCGGTCGCGCAACCCAACAGCATCGCGCTGCGCATCGCCATGGTCGCGGCGGACGAGGCGGACCTCGTCGCGACGCTGCGCTGGGGTTACGAGTGGGACATCGCGGCCGCCGGCCTTATCGCGCGCGAGGCGGGCGCGACGGTGACCGATGCGTTCGGCGCGGCGCTCACCTACAACAAACCCGATCCACGCGCGTTCGGCGTGCTCGTCACGTCCCCGCTGATCCACGGCGCGGCGGTGGCACGGCTTGCGGGCCGCGCGGCGCGCCTCGCGATCGAGCAATAAGCGTTATCGCGACCTTCGGTTAGCGACGAACCGGCCGCGCGGCCTTCGCCTTGCCGCGTTTGTCTGCTAGCCGCATGGGCATCGTGACTTCATTTCCCTGGATTGACGTCGTCATTCTCGCCGGCCTGATCGTGCTCAACGGTCTGTTCTCGATGGCCGAGCTGGCGATCGTCTCAGCGCGCCCGGCCCGCCTGCGCGTCGCCGCCGACAAGGGCAGCGTCGCCGCGCGCACGGCGCTGGCGATGCAGGACGATCCCGGCAAGCTGCTGTCGACGACGCAGATCGGCATCACACTGATCGCGGTCGTATCGGGCGCGTTCTCGGGCGCGAGCCTGGGCCGGCCCGTGGGGGTCGCGCTCGGCGCGATCGGCTTGTCCGCCGCTTATGCGGAAGAAGTGGGCTTCATCCTGGTGATCGCGGTCACCACCTATTTCAGCGTCGTGGTGGGAGAGCTGGTGCCCAAGCAACTGGCGCTGCGCGCGGCCGAGCCAATTGCGCTGTTGGCCACCCGGCCAATGGCGCTGATCGCGCGCATGGTCGGCCCCATCGTCTGGCTGCTCGACCGTTCGTCGCGACTGCTGCTCACGCTGCTCGGCGTGCGCGACGAAGGCTCGGCGTTGCTGACGACCGAAGAACTCCACATGGTGTTCGACGAGGCGACGCGATCGGGAGTCATCGAAGAAGGCGAGCGCGCGATGATGACGGGCATCATGCGGCTCGCCGAACGCCCGGTGCGCGAACTGATGACGCCGCGCATCGAGCTCGACTGGATCGACGTCGCGACGACGGGCGACGAGCTGCGCGCGAGGGTAATCGGCGCGGCGCACGCGCTGCTGCCGGTGGGCGACGGCAATCCCGAACATATCCTGGGCGTGCTGCCCGTCCGCGCCGCGTTGAGCGACATGCTGGCGGGCGCGGAGCCGAGCATCGTCGCGCTGATGCGCCGCGCCGAAGTCATTCCCGATCAGCTCGACGCGATGGACGCGCTGCGTATCATGCAGCAGTCCGAAGTGGCGATGGCGCTGGTGCACGACGAATACGGCCATTTCGAAGGGGTCGTCACCCCCTCCGACCTGCTCACCGCGATCGTCGGCGGCTTCGTCAGCCATCAGGATATCGGCGACGATCCGCTGATCGTCGAGCGCGAGGACGGATCGCTGTTGGTCTCGGGCGCGCTCGCCGCCGACGCGTTGAGCCAGCGGCTAGCGATCGGACTGCCCGAGGACCGCGCCTACGCGACCGCCGCCGGATACGTGCTCTCGGTCCTCAAGCGCCTGCCCCGCGAAGGCGAGCATTTCAGCGATCAGGGCTGGCGGTTCGAGATCGTCGATATGGACGGGTTCAAGATCGACAAGCTGCTCGTATCGACCGAGGCAGGAAACGCCGCCGCGCGCCTTGCGTAACCGTCAGACCCGCCTAATCGTCAGGCCCACGTAACGTCAGGCGCCCGCGACGGTCTGCGCTTCGCGCCCGTCACCCGCCGGCGCGGCCAGGATATCGCGCGTCACCGATCCTTTGGCGACCGAATAGGTCGATGGATCGCCGACTGTCGAGCGGATGCCCGGCGCCGAATCGCCGGCGCGGCTGATCGCGCCGCTCTCGGTCGCGCTGCGCGGCGCGGGTCCGCCGAACAGCGCGTCGAGCGTCTGCTGCTGCGCGCCGCCGCGATCGGTCGGGCGCGGCTCGCCTTCGCGCGGTGGCTGCAGCGCGAAGTCGGGCGGCACCACCAGCGGCGTCTGGCGCTGGACCGCGAACTCATCGGGCCCCGAATGGCGGGCAAGGTGATGCCCGCGCGCACAGCCGGCGAGCAGGACGGCGCCGACGGCGGCGATCACAAGCGAGGGGGTCGGACGCATATTCAAATCTCCGGCACGGACGCCCGCTTTGGGGCGGCGGGCTTCTCGCCCGAAAATAGCGAGCGGGCAAGCAGCAACACGACGCCGACGCTGATCGCGGCGTCTGCCAGATTGAAGATGAACGGCGTCCAGCCGCCGATGTGAAAGTCTGCGTAGTCGACCACGAAGCCACGCATCGCGCGATCGGCGATGTTGCCGCCCGCGCCGCCGAGCACGAGGCCGAGCGGCAGGATGTCGCCGAGGTCGCGCTCGCGCAGCAGCCAGACGAGCACGCCTGCGGCGATCAGCGTTGTCGCGCCGAGCAGCAGTCCATAGCTGTGTGCGCTATCGGCCTGGAGGAAGCCGAGCGAAACGCCCGCGTTCTCGATGTAGACGAGGCGGAAAAAGCGCGTGACCTCGATCGGCGCGTGCAGCTCGGGCCGCGCGAGCATCCACGCCTTGACCGCCAGGTCGACGCCGAACACCAGCGCGGCGAGCGCGAGCCCGGCGGCGCGGCGCGCGGCGATGCTCATCGCGCGGGCTCCAGCTCGGCGACGACGCTTTCGCAGCGGTCGCACAGGTCGCCGTCCTCGACGACTTCGGGCAGGTGTCGCCAGCAGCGGCCGCATTTGTGGTCGGTGGTGCGGGCGACGATAACCGCATCGACGTCATCATGCCGGACGGCCGCACTGATGAACAATTCGGCGAGATCGGCATCGTCGACACCGTTCGGGGCGAACCGCGCGGGAAGCACGACCTCTGCTTCGAGGCCCGAGCCGACCGTCTTTTCACGGCGAAGCGGCTCGATCGCTTCGGTAACGCTTTCGCGCAACGCTCGCAGTTCGGCCCATTCTGACCGGTTCGCACCCGCCTGTAGAGAATTCGGCCACTCAAGCAGATGCACGCTACCGCCGCCCGGATAGCGCGTGCCCCACACCTCCTCCGCAGTGAACACCAGCACCGGCGCGGCGTAGCGGATCAGCGCGTGGAACAGCGTGTCGAGCACGGTGCGGCAGGCGCGGCGCTTGGGGTCGGTCGGCGCGTCGCAGTAGAGGCTGTCCTTGCGGATATCGAAGTAGAACGCCGACAGGTCCTCGTTGCAGAAATCGATCAGCGCGCGGACATAGGTGTTGAAGTCGTACCCGGTCGCCGTCTCGCGCAGCGTGTCGTCGAGCTTGGCGAGCAGCGCCAGCACATAGCGTTCGAGTTCGGGCATCTCGTCAACCGCGATCCGCTCGTCGTCGTCGAAGCCGTCGAGCGCGCCGAGCAGATAACGGAACGTGTTGCGCAGCTTGCGGTACTGGTCGGCGACGCCCTTGAGGATCTCGTCACCGATGCGGTGGTCCTCGGTGTAATCGACCGACAGCGCCCAGAGCCGGATGATGTCCGCGCCGTATTGCTCCATCACTTTCAGCGGGCTGATCGTGTTGCCGAGCGACTTCGACATCTTGAAGCCCTTGGCGTCCATCGTGAAGCCGTGCGTCAGCACCGCCCGGTACGGCGCCCGGCCGCGCGTCGCACAGCTTTCCAGCAAAGAGGACTGAAACCAGCCGCGATGCTGGTCGGAGCCTTCGAGATAGAGGTCGGCGGGCCAGCGCAGGTCTGGCCAGCGGCCGCTGGCGAGCACGAACGCGTGCGTCGAGCCCGAATCGAACCAGACGTCGAGGATGTCGGTGACGCGCTCGTAATCGGCGGCGTCATAGGCGTCGCCAAGCAGGGCCTGCGCATTGGCGTCGGACCATGCGTCGACTCCGCTCTCGCCGATCGCCGCGACGATGCGTGCGTTGACTTGGCGGTCGGCGAGGTACTGCCCGCTACGGCGATCGACGAACAGCGCGATCGGCACGCCCCAGGCGCGCTGGCGGCTCAGCACCCAATCGGGCCGCCCCTCGACCATCGCGCCGATCCGGTTGCGACCCTTGTCGGGGTGGAACTGCGTATCGGCGATGGCGGCGAGCGCGGTCTGGCGCAGCGTCGAAAGCCCCTCTCCCTCAGTCTCCCTCTCCCCTTCAGTGGAGAGGGTCGGGGAGAGGGGGAGGACCGCATCCATCGGCACGAACCACTGCGGCGTGCAGCGATAGATCACCTTCGCCTTCGACCGCCAAGAATGCGGGTACGAATGGCGGTATTCGCTGGCGGCCAACAACGCGCCCGCCTCATGCAACGCGGCGCAGATCGGGCCTTCGGGCGCGTTGAGCTTGGGGTTGATCACCGACAGCGGATTGCCGCCGAGCCACGGCCAGTCCTCGCGGTAACGCCCGTCCGCACCGACCGCGAACACTGGCTCGATCGAGTGCGCCTTGCACAGCGCGAAGTCATCCTCGCCATGGTCGGGCGCCATGTGCACGAGCCCGGTGCCGGCGTCGGTGGTGACGAAGTCTCCGGTGAGAAAGGGGCGGGGCGGGGCGAAGAAGCCGCCGAGGTGGTGCATTGGATGGCGGGCGGTGGCGCCCGTTAGATCAGCGCTCGAAACGCGCTGAGCGGCCTTGTCGTGTATCAGCCAAACCCGCGGATCAAGGCGTTCAATAAAAGTGTCGACCAGTGCGGCGGCCACCAAAAAGCGATATTCGTGACGCTCATCAATAAGACGCAGCGGGGCAGCGTGATCGGCTATACCCGCTAAGGGCGGCTTAGCGGCTTCGACCAGAACGTAATCGACTACTTCTCCATACGCGAGCGCTTGGTTCACGGGAATCGTCCACGGCGTCGTCGTCCAGATCACCGCATGGGCGCCGACCAGCTCGGGCGCGTTCGGCGCCTCCACGATCTCGAACGCCACGTCGATTTGCGTCGAGACGATATCCTCGTACTCGATCTCCGCCTCGGCCAGCGCGGTCTTCTCGACCGGGCTCCACATCACCGGCTTCGCGCCACGATACAGTTGCCCGCTCTCGGCGAACTTCATCAGTTCGGCGACGATCGTCGCTTCGCTGGCAAAATCCATCGTCAGGTACGGGTGATCCCAATCGCCGCCGATGCCGAGGCGCTTCAGCTGTTCGCGCTGCACGTTGACCCAGTGCGCCGCATAGGCGCGGCATTCGGCGCGGAACTCTTCCGCCTGCACCTCGTCCTTGCTGCGCTTCTTCTTGCGGTATTCCTCCTCGACCTTCCATTCGATGGGCAGGCCATGGCAGTCCCAGCCGGGTACGTAGGGCGCGTCGCGGCCCAGCAAGGTCTGCGTGCGCACGACCATGTCCTTGAGCACGTGGTTCAGCGCATGGCCGACGTGGATATCGCCGTTGGCGTAGGGCGGGCCATCGTGGAGGATGAACTTGTCCCGCCCGGCACGCGCGGCGCGGGTCTGTTCGTACAAGCCGTCACGTCCTTCGGCCGCCTGCCAGCGCGCGAGGATGCCCGGCTCCTTCTGCGGCAGGCCGGCCTTCATCGGAAAGTCGGTCTTGGGCAGGAAGACGGTGCTTCTGTAGTCGGGCTTGGCGGTGGGCGCGGGCTTCTCGGTCATGATCGGCCGCGCCTAAAGGAAAGCGCCCGGCTTTCCAACCATCGCCGCGTCAGAGGGCCAGCGCCGCGAGTAGTTCGCGAGCCTGCGCGCAGTCACGCGCCATCTGGTCGGTCAGTGCGTCGAGGCTGTCGAACTTCGCCTCGGGACGCAAGAAATGGTGGAAGGCGACTTCGATCGGCGCGCCGTACAGGTCGCCGGCGAAATCGAAGAGATACGCTTCGAGCAATTCCTTGGGCGGATCGAACGTCGGGCGGATGCCGACGTTCGCCGCGCCCTGCAACACGCGGCCGTCGGGCAACGTGCCGGTGATCGCATAGATGCCATAACGCGGGCGCAGATAATCGCCGAGCGGCAGGTTCGCGGTCGGATAGCCTATGGTACGGCCAAGCTTGTCGCCATGCTGGACGATGCCGCGAATCGCGAACGGGCGGGTCAGCAGCCGTCGCGCGATGGCGCATTCGCCCGAGCGCAAGGCCCCGCGGATGCGGCTCGACGAGATCGGACCTTCGCTGTCGCTGACCGCAGGGACGCTGTGCGCGGCTATGCCGTGGCGCGCGGCAAGCTCTGCCAGCGTCCGCACCGACCCCGTGCGTCCGCGACCGAAAGTGAAGTCTTCTCCGGTGACGATCGCGCTCGCCCCCAGCGCCCCGTGCAGCACCGCGCCGATCCAGTCGTCGGCGGGCATCGCCGCCATCGCCGCGCCGAAGTGGAACACCAGCATCGCGTCGGCCCCTGCGGCGGCGAACAGATCCTGGCGTTGATCGAGCGTCGTCAGGCGGAACGGCTGCGTATCGGGCTTAAAGAAGCGCATCGGATGCGGATCGAACGTGCCGACGATCGCAGGCATGCCTTGCTCGCGCGCCCGGTCGATCGCGGCGCCGACGACCGCCTGGTGACCCAGATGGAACCCATCGAAGTTGCCGAGCGCGATGACGCTTCCCCGCAAGGCGTCGGGGACAGGCTGCCGGTCATCGAGGCGAATCATCTCGGGTCGCGCCATAGGTCGCGGATCAGCGTGACGAAAGCGAATGCCGGTCGGTCGCCTTGCGCCGCGTGTTCCACCCGGTCGATTTCACGCCATTGGGAGCCGAGCGGCGGCAGCATGGTATCGCCGGCGACGTCGGCATGAACCTCGGTCAGTTCAAAGCGCGTCGCGTATGGGGCGAAGGCGGCGAAGATATCCGCGCCGCCGATGACAGTCGCTTCGTCCGGTCCCGCCGCCGCCAGCGCGGCCTCGACCGAGTGCACGGGCTCCGCTGCTTCGGCGCGCCAACCGCGATCGCGCGTCAGCACGATATGGCGTCGGCCGGGCAATGGCCGGCCCAGGCTGTCGAAGGTCTTGCGGCCCATGATCATCGGCTTGTCGCCGCTCATCCCCATGGTGATCGCCTTGAACCGCTTGAGGTCGGCGGGAAGGTGCCATGGCAGCGCGCCGTCGCGGCCGATGACGCCGTTGGTCGCGCGCGCGCAGATCAGGGTCAGGCGCGGCATGCGTCAGCTTAGGATCAGCCGGGTGACATGGCCCATCTTGCGCCCCGGCCGCGCCGCCGCCTTGCCATAAAGGTGCAGGCGGTTGTCGGGGTCCGCCAGGATCTGCGCCCAGTCCTCTGCCGCGTCGCCGATGATGTTGCGCATCTCTACGCCCTTCGCCGCGAGCGCGGTGTCGCCGAGCGGCAGGCCGCAGATCGCGCGGATGTGGTTCTCGAACTGGCTGGTGATCGCGCCTTCGATCGTCCAGTGCCCCGAATTGTGCACGCGCGGCGCCATCTCGTTGAACACCGGCGAGCCCTCGGCCGTCGCGAAGAACTCGCACGCCAGCACGCCGACATAGTCGAGCGCCTCGGCGATCCTCGCGGCCAGTTCGCGCGCCTCGACGACCTGGCGGGCCGCGATGACCGACGCGGGGACGGTCGAGCGCGCGAGGATGCCGCTCTTGTGCACGTTCTGCGGCGTGTCCCAAAACCGTAGGTCGCCGTCCTCGCCGCGGCATAGCAGCACCGAGAACTCGGCGGCGAAGTCGATCATCGCCTCGTAGACCGATGGCATGGCGAAAGCCTCGTCCGGTGGTCTGGCGTCTCCGGCGTCGGCGATGCGCCATTGGCCCTTGCCGTCATAGCCGTCGCGGCGGGTCTTGAGGATGCCCGGCGCGCCGATCATGGCGATCGCGGCGGCAAAGTCGGCGCGGTCGTCCACCGCCATATAAGGCGCGGGGCGGCCGCCGAGCGCTTCGCAGAAGCGTTTTTCCGCCAGCCGATCCTGCGCGGTCTCCAACGCGCGCGGATGCGGCAGGACCGGCACATCGCCAATCACGGAAAGCGGAGCGACGGGCACGTTCTCGAACTCGTACGTGATCACCGCGCATGTCGCGGCAAAGCCGCGCAACGCATCCTCGTCCTCGAACGCGGCGCAGGTGAAGTCGCAGGTCACCTCGGCGGCGATGCTGTCCCGCTCGGGCGCAAAGACGTGACAGCGATAGCCAAGCTGCGCGGCCGCCATCGCCAACATCCGGCCGAGCTGACCGCCGCCCAGAATGCCGATCGTCTCGCCGGGGGGGATCACCGGGGGCTTACTCGGGCCGCTCGGCGACGCCCGCCGTCTGCGCCGCGCGATAGGCCTGCAGCCGCTCGCCGAGCGCGGCGTCGCCAAGCGCCAGGATCGAGGCCGCGAGCAGCCCGGCGTTCGCCGCGCCCGCCTCGCCGATCGCCAGCGTGCCGACCGGGACCCCGGCTGGCATCTGCACGATCGACAGCAGGCTGTCCTGCCCCGACAACGCCTTCGACTGCACGGGCACGCCGAGCACCGGCAGATGCGTGAGCGAAGCGATCATGCCGGGCAAATGCGCCGCGCCGCCCGCGCCCGCGATGATCACCTTGAAGCCTTCCACCGCCGCGCCTTTGGCGAACGCGACCATCCGATCGGGCGTCCGATGCGCCGAGACGATGCGATCGTCATGACCCACGCCAAGCTTGTCGAGGATCGCTCCGGCGCCCGCCATCGTCGCCCAGTCGGACTGGCTGCCCATGACGATGGCGACGGGTCGGCCCGTCAAGCGTGTGGCGGCCACCCTCAGCGCTCCGACAGGTAATACCGCTCCGTCGCGCCGAGGTCGGCGTCGAGTTCATAGACGATCGGCCGGCCGGTCGGTATCTCGAGCCCGGTGATCTCGGCGTCCGAAATGCCCGATAGGTACTTCACCAGCGCGCGCAGCGAATTGCCGTGCGCGGCGATCAGCACGGTCGAACCGGCGCGCAGATGCGGCACGATCGCGCTGTTATAATAGGGCAGCACGCGCGCGATCGTATCCTTCAGGCTCTCGGTCCGGGGAATCGCCATCCCGGCGTAGCGCGCGTCAACGCCGACATCGAACTGCGATCCAGCTTCCAGCACCGGCGGCGGGGTATCGAAGCTGCGACGCCAGATCTTCACCTGATCGTCGCCGTGCCTGGCCGCCGTCTCCGCCTTGTCGAGCCCGGTAAGCCCGCCGTAATGTCGCTCGTTGAGTTGCCAGTCCTTCATCTCGGGAATCCAGGCGCGCCCCGCCGCCTCCAGCGCCAGGTGCAGCGTGCGGATCGCGCGAAGCTGCACCGAGGTGAACGCGATATCGGGCAATGCGTCCTTTTCAGCGAGCAGCGTCCCGGCGGCGCGCGCCTCGTCCTCGCCCTGCGGCGTCAGGTCGACGTCCCACCATCCGGTGAAGCGGTTCTCCAGATTCCAGCGGCTCTGGCCATGGCGGACGAGGATCAATCGCGGCAAGGTCGTGGCTTTCGATAACGGCGCGCGGCATCATGCCGCGCGGCCGGGAAGCCGCCGCCCCTAACCCGGCGGTGGTATTTTGGAAAGCAGTCGATCGACCGGCGCATCTTCGGCGGGCGGTCCTTCCGCAGCCACGCCCCCGCGCGCCTGCTGCTTGCGCCGCCGCAGGTTATCGCGCAGCCGCATCGCCAGCCGCGTTTCGCGGTCGGTAGTCTTGCCTTCGCGGTTCATCGCGCGGCCCTGCAACGGCCCCAGCGGGTTGACAACCCGGTGGTGCGCCGCCAATAGCCCGCGCCTGTCGAAGCGCGCTGAATGGGCCGGGCCGCGGCGGGAATGACGGGCTGCTGTAGCTCAGTGGTAGAGCGCATCCTTGGTAAGGCTGAGGTCGGGAGTTCAATCCTCCCCAGCAGCACCATTCCCTTCAGCGTGGCGCTCATGATTTCGCCGTGAACTCCGCGGTGTGGCAAGGCGCAGATGCCACGAGCAGATAGCCGCCGGGCGATGCGCATCATCCTTCATGCCAACAATTTTTGCGCGATGGCGCGCACCTCGTCGGCCATGTCGGGGCGCGCCAGCGCGATCGCCAGCGTCGCTTCGACGAACCCGACTTTCGATCCGCAGTCGAACCGGCGTCCGGCGAACGTCACCGCGTGGAACGGCTGCGTGCCGATCATCTTGGCCATCGCGTCGGTGAGCTGGATCTCGCCGCCCGCGCCCTTTTCCTGACTGCCCAGCGTCGTCATGACCTCCGGTTGCAGGATATAGCGGCCCGAGACGATGAGGTTCGATGGCGCCTCGTCGACCTTGGGCTTTTCGACCAGTCCCTTGACTTCGGTCAGCGCGCCATCACGCTTGCCCGGGTCGATTACGCCGTAGCTTGATACTTCTTCGCGCGGGACCTCGAGCACGCTGATCAGGTTGCCGCCGACCTCGTTGTACGCGTCGACCATCTGCTTGAGGCAGCCGGGCTTGCCCACCATCAGCTCGTCGGGGAGCAGGATCGCGAACGGATCGTCGCCGACGATCGCGCGCGCGCACCAGACCGCATGGCCGAGGCCCATCGGCACTTGCTGGCGCACGGTCACGAGGTTGCCCGGATTGATCCGCGTCGCGTCGAGCGCGTCGAGCGACTTGCCGCGCTCCTTCATTGTCGCCTCGAGCTCGTAGGCGGTGTCGAAGTGTTCGACGATCGCGGTCTTGCCGCGGCCGGTGACGAAGATCAGGTCTTCGATCCCCGCCTCGCGCGCTTCGTCGATCGCGTACTGGATCAGCGGGCGATCGACGATCGGCAGCATCTCCTTTGGCACCGCCTTGGTCGCGGGCAGGAACCGAGTGCCCATGCCGGCGACCGGGAACACGGCCTTGCGGATCGGTTTGCGGGCGGACGAAGCGGATGCGGGTGAGACCATGAGCGACGCGTAGCCTTCCGATGTTGCAGAGCGATGGTGCCGGATGCGGCGGGCTTAAACCGATCCATCGATGCCGCGCAACCTGCCCAGCGCAGGCGATGCCGCCCTCAGGCGTCTATCCATACTTGGCGGTCAGCTTGCCGAGCCGGTTATTGCGACTAAAGCATCGTCGATGGACAAGATCATCATTCGTGGCGGCAAGCGTCTGGCGGGCTCGGTGCCGATTTCGGGTGCAAAGAACGCGGCCTTGACGCTGATCCCCTGCGCGCTGTTGACCGACGAGCCGCTTACCCTGCGCAACCTGCCGCGCCTGGCCGACATCGATACCTTTCAGCATCTCATCAACCAATTCGGCGCCTCGACCACGATCGCGGGATCGCGGCCCGAGGATTTCGGCCGGGTGATGACGCTGGCGGCGACGCGCATCACATGTTCGGTCGCGCCTTATGATCTCGTCCGCAAGATGCGCGCTTCGATCTTGGTTCTTGGCCCGATGCTCGCGCGGATGGGCGAGGCGACGGTATCGCAGCCGGGCGGTTGTTCGATCGGCAACCGTCCGATCGATTTGCATCTGAAAGCGCTCGAAGCGCTCGGGGCGCGGGTGGAGCTGACCGCTGGCTATGTCCGCGCGATCGCGCCCGACGGCGGGCTGCCGGGCGGCAGCTACACATTTCCGCTGGTTTCGGTCGGCGCGACCGAGAACGCGCTGATGGCCGCCGCCACCGCGCGCGGCGTCACCCGATTGCACAACGCGGCGCGCGAGCCCGAGATCATCGACCTGTGCGGGCTGCTCGTCGCGATGGGGGCCGAGATCGAGGGTATTGGCACATCCGACCTCGTGATCCACGGCGTGCCCCGGCTCCACGGCGCGACGTACCGTGTGATGTCCGATCGGATCGAGGCGGGCAGCTATGCCTGCGCGGCGGCGATCACCGGCGGCGAGGTGCTGTTGAAGCACGCGGCGATCGACGAGATGGCGGCGACCGTCCAGGCGCTGTGCGATGCGGGCGTTCATGTCGAGCCGCGCGACGGCGGCGTCCACGTCGCCGCCGATGGGCCGCTTCGGCCGGTGACGATGTCGACCGCGCCCTATCCGGGGCTTGCAACCGACATGCAGGCGCAGCTCATGGCGCTGCTCTGTCGCGCCGAAGGGGCGAGCGTGCTGACCGAGACGATCTTTGAGAACCGATACATGCATGTCCCCGAACTGAACCGCATGGGCGCGCGGATCGAGACCAACGGTCGCGTCGCGATTGTCCACGGCGTGCCGCAGTTGTCGGGCGCGGAAGTGATGGCGACCGATCTGCGCGCGTCGATGGGGCTCGTCATCGCCGGGCTGGCCGCGCGGGGTGAAACGCACGTGCATCGGCTCTATCACCTCGATCGCGGGTATGAGCGCCTCGAAGAAAAGCTGGCGCTGCTCGGCGCCGAAGTCGAGCGGGTCGGCGGCGATTGATGCTTTGCGGCAACCGCTGACACGGTCGGACGTTACAGGCGATATCTTCGGAGTATCGTCATGGGTTTGATCAGATTGGCACTGGCCGGCGCGGCCGGTTATGCGCTTTACCGGTATGCGACCAAGCAGAGTGCGTCGGGCGTCGCGCTCGCCAGCGGTGAGGCCGCGCCGAGCGGCAGCTTTACGCACGTGCGCAACGCCGGGCCCGAAGCGATGCGTGATGCACCCGAAGGGTGGCAGAAGGTCGATCAGGCCAGCGACGAAAGTTTCCCGGCGAGTGACCCCCCGGCGACGTATTGACGTCAGGATTGCGGGTCGGCGCGGTCTGACAGCCGCGCCACCAGCCACAGCCGGATGGCACCCGCGAGCCCGGTCGGTCGTGCCGCGTGGATGCGCTCCGCGTCGATCCGCGCGACCAATGCGTTGGTCGGTACGCCAAGCTCGTCCGCCGCGCCTTGCAGCAGACGCCAGAACATGGGCTCGAGGCTAACCGAAGTCTTGTGACCCGCGATCTCGATCGATCGCTTGATCGGTGGATGATAGTCGACCACCGATACAGCCCGGTCCAAGCCCCCCGCGGTCTAATACATGTGCTGGCCGCCGTTGATCGACAACGTCGACCCAGTGACGAAGCCCGCGTTATCCGAACACAGGAACGCGACGCCGCGCGCGATCTCGTCCGCCGCGCCAAGCCGGCCGACGGGGATCTTGGCGACGATCTTTTCGAGCACCGGCGCGGGGACGGCGGCGACCATGTCGGTATCGATATATCCGGGCGCGATCGCGTTCACTGTTACGCCGAAGCGCGCCGCTTCTTGCGCCAACGCCTTGGTGAAGCCGTGGATGCCTGATTTCGCCGCCGCGTAGTTGACCTGTCCCATCTGCCCGGCCTGGCCGTTGACCGAGCCCACGCTGACGATCCGGCCCCACTTGCGCTCGCGCATTCCGGGATAGACCGCGCTGCACATGTTGAAGCATCCGCCCAGGTTGACACGGATGACGTCGGCCCATTCGGCCTCGGTCATCTTGTGCAGCATGTTGTCGCGCGTGATACCCGCGTTGTTGACCAGCACGTCGACCTTGCCGACCTCCGCCTCGACGCTCGCACAGCCGTCGATGCAGGCCTGGTAGTCGCCGACATCCCATTTGTAGACCGCGATGCCGTTCGCTTTGCTGAATCGCCGCGCCGCTTCGTCGTTGCCGGCGTAATTGGCGACGACGGTGAAGCCCATCGTCTGCAATCGCAGGGAGATCGCTTCGCCAATTCCTCTTGATCCCCCGGTCACGATCGCAATCCGGCTCATGATCTCTCCCGCAGTCTTGTCCTGATGCGAAGAAACTAGAAGTGGCGTCCCCTTGACGCAACCGGCACGAGGCATCTTCGCGGCATTATCGACGCGTCATTCGTCCACCCGCCAGTCGATCGCGCCACGGCCGTGCTCGGCCAGAAACGCATTGGCCCGGCTGAAATGACGGCAACCGAAAAAGCCCGCGCGCGCCGAAAGCGGGCTCGGATGCGCGGCGGTCAGGATCAGGTGGCGGCCAGACCCGCGCTCCGCGATACGCGCGGCCTTTGATCGGGCGTGGTTGCCCCAAAGCATGAAAACGCTCGGAGCAGGTGACGCTGCGACCGCATCGACGATGGTGTCGGTCACCGCTTCCCAACCAGCGCCACGATGCGATCCGGCGCGCCCCGCCTCGACCGTCAGCGTGGTGTTCAGCAACAGCACGCCTTGCCGCGCCCAGGCGGCGAGGTGACCGTGCGGCGGTCGGGCGATATTCAAATCGGCTGCGAGTTCTTTGTAGACGTTGGCGAGCGAGGGTGGAACGCGCACGTCGCGCGGCACCGAGAACGCCAGCCCATGCGCTTGACCCACGCCATGATAGGGATCCTGCCCGAGGATGACGACTCTCACCGCATCCGGCGCGGTGAGGCGCAGCGCCGTGAGCCGATGGCCGCGGGGCGGATACACCGTCTTGCCGGCGCTCTCTTCCGCGCTGACGAAGGCTTCCGCCATGCGCAAAGCCGCGTCGCCGCCGCTGTCCGCGAAGGCCGATCGCCAGCTTTCAGGAACGGGATCGTCGTCGACCATCGCGCATTACCCTTTCGTTCAGTCGGCGATTTGCCTAAGCATCGCGCGGTCATGGCTGTCCATCTACACCAGGAAGACCTTCCCGCCGATGTCTTCGCCGCCGGTCCGGTAGCGGTCGATACCGAGACCATGGGGCTTGTCACCGCGCGTGACCGGCTGTGCCTCGTCCAGATCTCGGACGGCGCGGGCGATGAACACCTGGTTCGCTTCGCGGTCGACAGCCGGTACGATGCGCCCAATCTGAAGGCGGTGCTCGCCGATCGCACGCGGGTTAAATTGTTTCATTACGCCCGCTTCGATCTCGCCGCGATCGGCCATTACCTGGGCGTCGAAGCGACTCCGGTATTCTGCACCAAGATCGCGAGCAAGCTCGTGCGCACTTATACCGACCGGCACGGATTGAAGGATCTGGTGCGCGAGCTGCTGGGCAAGGAGATTTCCAAGCAACAGCAATCGAGCGATTGGGGCGGCAGCGTGCTCAGCGACGCGCAACTTGAATACGCGGCCTCCGATGTGCGCTACCTGCATGCGATGTACGCGATCCTGCAGGACCGGCTGGCGCGCGAGGGCCGGACCGATATGGCGCGCGGCTGCTTCGACTTCCTGCCGACGCGCGCGCGCCTCGACGTCGCGGGATGGTCGCAAAGCGATATCTTCAGCCATGAATAGCCCCGCGCCGGCGATGACCGCGCCGGCTTTGACCACTCTGGCCGAGGCGACGCGCGATCGCCGCCGGCGCTTCGCCGCGCCGGGCGGCTCGCACGATCATGTGATCGCTGTTTTGGGCAAGGCGCTGCCGGCGATGGTCGGGCTGGTCGCCGCGGTGATGGTGCTCACGCCGCTGAGCCCGCGCGGCGAGGTCAGCTTTCTGCTCGACCGGCATAAGGTCGCGATGACCGACAATCGCATCGCCGTCGATCGCGCGACGTATCGCGGCAATGACAACGATGGCCGGCCGTTCGAAGTCTCCGCCGGTCACGCATTGCAACGGTCGCCGACGGTGCCGGTTATCGCCATGCAGGGCTTGGCGGCGAAGCTTCAGTTGCAGGATGGCCCAGCCTCGGTCGCCGCGCCGACCGCCGATTATGACTACAGCGCCGATAAGCTCGTATCGCGCCACCCGCTGACGTTCACCGCGGCCGACGGCTACCGCATGACGATGAGCAATGTGACGATCGACCTCAAGACGCATATGGCGATGGGATCGGGGGGGGTTCAGGGCACGCTGCCGGCGGGCTCTTTCACCGCCGACCAGGCGAGCGCCGATCTGGGCGAACGGACGATCGCGCTCGCCGGCCATGCGCGCATGCGCATGACGCCGGGCAAGCTGAGCGCCCCCAAGTAGCGCCGCCCGACCGGCAAGACAGGGAAATGGCCGATATGATCCATCCGCTTATCCGTGCGTTTCCGGCGGCGCTGGTCGCGACGATCCTGAGCACGCACGCCGTCGCCGCGCCTGCGCCGATACCTGCGGCCAGTACGCCGCGACCCGCCGCCGTGCATAAGGGCTTGGGTAAGCTGAACAGCGATGCGCCGGTCGATTTCTCGGCCGATCGCATCGAGGTGCAGGATCGCGCCGATCGCGCGGTTCTGGCGGGCAACGTCGACGTGACGCAGGCCGATCTGCGGCTGCGGGCGGCGCGCGTGACGATTGCCTATACCAACGCCGGTTCGCTGCAGGTGCAGCGCATGATCGCGACGGGGGGCGTGGTGGTTACGCGCGGCACGCAGCGCGCCACGGGCGATGTCGCGGTTTACGATCTCAATCAGCGGGTCATTACGATGGCGGGCAAGGTATCGCTAAACCGGGGCGGAGACGTTCTCAACGGTGGGCGACTGGTGATCAACCTGGCCACCGGACTATCAAGCGTCGACGGACGCGGCGCGCCGGCTGCCGGCTCGGGCATCGCCACCGGTAGCCGCGGGGGGCGCGTTTCGGGCACCTTTTCCGTCCCAAAGCGGAACTAATTGCGCGACCCGTCAGTCGCTTGACGCAAGTTGTAGCGGTGCGCACGGTGCTGCGGTGCGCAAAACCGCTTCCACCGAATTGCTGCTCGATCTCGTTTGCGCGCCGACGCGTCCGTTATCGGGACGAAGCGGTGACCTGGACGATGCGGCCTGGCGCGATCTGGTCGAACGCGCGGCGCAGCATCGGCTCGAGCCTATCCTGCATGATCGCCTTGGCGATGACCCGATGGTCCCCGAGCGGCTTCGCGCCGCCTGGCGCGATGCCTATCGCTTCTGGGCGCTGAAGGCGGCCGCCGCCGCCGCCGATCTGCGAGAGACGTTCGATCTGCTCAACGGGGGCGGCTTCGCCCCGCTGGCCCTCAAGGGCGCGTTCCTCGCCTGGCGCGCCTATCCGTCGCCCGCGCTGCGCCCGCTGCGCGATATCGACATCCTGGTGCCCGAAACGAGTGTTACGCAAGCGTTCGCGCTGTTGCGCGATGGCGGCTGGATAGCATCATCGGCGACTGGCGAGGCGGGCGGCAAGCATCTGACGCCGCTGACGGCACGCCGGGGCACCACGATCGAGCTGCACCACCGGTTGTGGGAGCGCGATGGCGAACTCGATCACCATTCGCCGGCGGCTGATCACGGCGCGATGCGCGATGGGGCGACGATCATCGACGGGATCGCCTACCCCCGACCGGACGATATGCTCGCGCATCTGATCGTCCACGCGGTCTACAGCCATCGCCTCGACTGCGGCCCGTTGTTGCTCTGGGACGTCTATTGGCTCGCGCGGACCCAGGCGATCGATTGGCCCCGGCTTCGCGCGCGGGCGATACGGGAGCGATGGGATCACGGTCTGGACCTCACGATCGCGTTGTGCCGCCGCTATCTCGGGCCTGACGCGATCGCCTGTCCGCCTGACGCGGCAATGACGGTGGCGGACGATCTTGTCGATGCGGCCGCCGACCTGTTGGTGCAGAACCTCGACACCCGCCGCAGCGCCGGCTTTGCCGCCGCCGCCATGGTGCGCGGCATCGGCGCGGCCACAAGGCGCGTGACCCATGGCGCGAGCGCACGGCTCGCCGAAGGCGGGCAGGGCAAGGCGCGCGCCGAGCGCGTGGGCGCGTGGGCGGGGGGACGGCTGCGGCGCACGATCGGCGAATTGATCGATCCGGCGGTGCGCGGGCAGGCGCGTGATCTCAGCCGCCTCAGCAGATGGCTCGGGGCATGAGTGGAGAGCTGCGCGGCAAGGTCGCCTTGATCACCGGCGTCACCGGACAGGACGGCGCCTATCTCGCGCGGCTTCTGCTCGACAAAGGTTACGTCGTTCACGGCATCAAGCGCCGGTCGTCGTCGTTCAACACTGGCCGGATCGAGGACATCTATCAGGACCCGCACGTCGAGCGGCGGCAATTCCATCTTCACCACGGCGACCTTACTGATGCGACAAACCTGATCCGGATCGTCCAGGAAGTCTCGCCCGACGAAATCTACAACCTCGCCGCGCAAAGCCATGTCGCCGTCTCGTTCGAAACGCCTGAATATACCGCCAATGCCGATGCGCTGGGGCCATTGCGGCTTCTGGAGGCGATCCGCATCCTGTCGCTCGAAGGCAAGACGCGGTTCTATCAGGCCTCGACCAGCGAGCTCTACGGTAACGCCAGCAGCGCGCCGCAGAACGAGGCGACGCCCTTCGCCCCCCGCTCGCCTTATGGCGTCGCCAAGCTTTACGGGTACTGGATCACGGTCAATTACCGCGAGGCCTATGGGCTACACGCGTCGAACGGCATCCTGTTCAATCACGAAAGTCCGCTGCGCGGCGAGACGTTCGTCACGCGCAAGATCGCGCGCGCCGCCGCGGCGCTGGCGCTGGGCGGCGACGAGCGGCTGTTCCTGGGCAATCTCGACGCCCGGCGGGACTGGGGCCATGCGCGCGAATATGCCGAGGGCATGTGGCTGATGCTGCAGCAGGATCGGCCCGACGATTATGTACTGGCGACGGGCGCGACGGCATCGGTTCGGCAATTCGCCTCATGGGTGTTCGAAGAGGCGGGCATGGCCATCGATTTCCGGGGCGAGGGGATCGACGAGAAAGGCTATTGCCGCAAATCCGGGCGTTGTCTGGTCGAAGTAGACCCGCGCTACTTCCGACCGGCCGAAGTCGATGTGCTGCAGGGCGATGCGACCAAGGCGCGCGAGCGGCTTGGCTGGACCCATCGGATCGATGCGCGCGAGCTAGCGCGCGAGATGGTGCTGGCCGACATCGCGCTCCTGCGACACGGCGCGCAACCGCTTGTCGGGGTCGGCTGAGCGCATGGCGACGAGGGAGCCCCTGTTGTCGCTCGACGGTGCGAGCGTCTACGTCGCCGGGCATCGCGGCATGGTCGGCGCGGCGCTGCTGCGGCGTCTGGCGCGCGAGGACTGCCGCGTGCTCACCGCGCCGCGCGAAGTCGATCTGCGTCGACAGGACCTTGTCGAACGGTGGTTCACGGGCAACCGGCCCGACATCGTGATCCTGGCGGCCGCGCGAGTCGGCGGCATCCTGGCGAACGACGGCGCGCCGGCGGATTTCCTCTACGACAACCTGATGATCGCGGCGAACGTCATCGAGGCGGCGCGGCAGACCGGGGTCGCCAAGCTCCTGTTCCTCGGCTCGTCGTGCATCTATCCCAAGTTCGCCGATCAGCCGATCGTCGAGGAAGCGCTGCTGACCGGCGCGCTCGAACCGACGAACGAGTGGTATGCGATCGCCAAGATCGCCGGGCTGAAGCTCTGCCAGGCCTATCGCCGGCAACACGGGTGCGATTTCATCTCGGCGATGCCGACCAACCTTTATGGTCCCGGCGACAACTTTGATCTTCTGACCAGCCATGTCTTGCCGGCGCTGATCCGCAAGGGGCATGAGGCAACGCGCGCGGGCGACTCATCGTTCACGATCTGGGGCAGCGGCAGGCCGCGCCGCGAACTTCTCCACGTCGATGACCTTGCCGATGCCTGCGTCTTTCTGCTGCGCAACTATTCGGATGAGCCGCCGATCAACGTCGGTTTCGGCAGCGACGTGTCGATCAGCGACCTTGCCGCCCTGGTCGCGCGAACCGTCGGCTTTACCGGCGCGATCGAGTGTGACGAGAGCAAGCCAGACGGAACCCCACGCAAGCTGATGAGCTCCGCGCGGCTCGCCGCGATGGGTTGGCGTCCGACGATCGCGTTGGAGGACGGTCTGGCACAGACTTACCGGGCGTTCCTGGCCGGCGAGCGCCATGACCGCAATATGCAGCCGATCGGCGAGCGAGCATGAGGGTGCTGATCGTCGGCCTCAACTACAAGCCCGAGCCGGTCGGGATCGGGCCGTACACCGCCGACCTTGCCGAGTACCTGGCGCGCGCGGGGCACGATGTGGAGGCGATCGTCGGCGAGCCTTATTATCCGCGCTGGGAGCGCTTGGCCGACGCGCCACCACGCGGCCGGCGCGTGGTCGAGGGTGGCGTCGGTGTCCGCCGCTGCCGCCACTATATCCCGCGTATCCCGACCGGCGCGCGTCGGATCGCGCACCATATCACGTTCGCGCTCACCTCGCTGGCGCCGACGATCGTGACGGCGGTTCGCTTGCGGCCACAAGTGGTGATCGCGGTGACCCCATCGTTGATCTCGATCGTCGTCGCCTGGCTCGCCGCGCGCCTGATCGGGGCCAGGCTGTGGACGCATGTGCAGGACTTCGAGGTCGAAGCCGCCTTTGCCACCGAGCTTCTGGCGGAAAGGTCGCTGGTCGGACGATTTGCGCAGGCGATCGAGCATCGTTGTCTGGGCATGTCGGATCGCGTTTCATCGATCAGTCCGCAGATGGTCACACGGCTGCATGGGGCGGGGATTCCCGCCGCTAGGACGTATGAACTGCGCAACTGGGCCAACGCGGATTTATCGCTGGACGCGGCTTCGGATGCTGCCGTCACCCGCGGTTTTCGCGAGCAATGGGACATCGCCGATCGCAAGGTCGTGCTCTATTCGGGCAGCATCGCCAACAAACAGGGTATCGACATCGTAATCGATGCGGCGAGGCGGCTGCAAACCCGGACCGATATCGCCTTCGTGATCTGCGGGCAGGGCCCCAACCGCGAGCGGTTGCGCGCGATGGCTGAGGGCCTGGCCAATGTGCAGTTCCGCGATCTGCAGCCGCAGGCGTCTTTGCGGGGGCTGTTGGCGCTTGCCACGATGCACGTGCTGCCACAGATTCCGGCGGCCGCCGACCTGGTGCTGCCTTCCAAGCTGAGCAACATGCTTGCCTCGGGCCGTCCGATTGTCGCCACCGCCGAGCATGGCACTGGGATCGCGCAGGAGGTCGACGAGTGCGGGATCGTCACCCCGCCCGGGGATATGCCGGCCTTGGCGGAGGCGATCGTGCTGCTCGCGGACGACCCGGCGATCGCGGCGGCTTACGGTCGCAATGGTGAGCGGCGCGCGCGGGCGCGATGGGGCAAGCTGGCGATCCTGGGCCGGTTCGAGCTCGAACTGGAGCGCTTTGGCCAACGATCGACGCAGGGGGTGAACGCGATCGCGGCGCAGCACGTCGAGCAATGACCCGAAGATTCCTGCTGGGCGTACTGGCGATGGGTTATTCGCGCGCGGTTATCGCGGCGATTCAACTCGTACTCGTGCCGGTGCTGGCGATCCGCTGGGGACTGCCGCTCTATGGCCAGTGGCTGATGCTGTCGGCGATACCGGGGTTTCTTGGCGCGAGCGATTTCGGCTTCAGCACCACCGCCGGAATGCGGATCATCGGCGAGATCGCGGTCGGCTCTCCCGACCAAGCGCTCATCACCTATCGCTCCGCGCGGCGGATGATCCTGATCTTGTCGACGATCATCCTGGCGGTCACATTGGCCGCGATCGCGATGGTGCCGGACCGGCTGCTAGCGGTCCGCGGCGCGATGGGCGCTGGCGAGGCGCGATCCGTGCTCATCATCCTCGCCATCTTCGCCATGCTCGCGCTGCAAGCTCCGCTGTTGACCGCGATCGCGCGCGCGATGGGCAAGACCGCGCAGGGCGTCGCGATCGAGGGGACGATCCAGCTGGTCGAGGGCCTGGCCACGATTGCGGTGGTGTCGGGCGGCGGCCGGCCGCTGCACGTGGCGCTCGCCTATGTGCTGCTGCGCTTGACCGCGATCCTGGGGTTCCATGCCTATGCGCGCGCGATCGCGCCCTGGCTGCGCGGCGCTGCGGGCGCATCGCAGGCGCGGATCCGGGCGATGTGGCGGCCAGCGCTGGCCGCCATGGCGCTGCCGTTGTCGCAGGCGGGCTATCTGCAAGGCACGGCGCTCGCGGTCGGAGCCGCCGGTGGCGCAGCGCTGGTGCCGGTCTACACGAGCCTGCGTACCTTGTCGCGGCTCGGGTATCAGGCGGCGCTGATGGTCGTCATTCCGCTGATGCCCGAATACGCGGCCGCGCGGGCGCGGGGCGATGACCGGCGCTCGGCGCTGATCGTCGGCGGATCAACGCAAGTCGTGATCGCGATGGCGATAGGCTACGCGTTGATCATCGGGCTGTTCGGACTTCCGCTGCTGAGCCTTTGGACCCGTGGCGCGATCCAGCCGCCTCAGACGATGATCGTTCTCACCGCGCTTGCCGCCGCGATGAGTATCGTCTGGACGCCGTTGTCGGACTTGCTGCTGGCGATCAACCGGCACGAGACGTTCGCCTATGCCTTTGTCGTCAGCGCGGCGGGAGCCGTAGGGCTGACGCTGCTGCTTGTCGGACTATGGGGTGTGACCGGTGCAGCGGCGGCCGGCATGACGCTAGAGTTCACCATGATGGTAACCGTCGCACGGTCCTTGCGCTGCCATGGGGGCCCGATCGAGCTAAGGTTGAGCGCGTTTATGCCGATGCTGAGGGCGGCTTTCTCTAGGATCTCGCGATAGGGCTTTCCTACAACTAACCGAATAGGTTAGCAAGAGGCGTATATAGCGATTGCAAACCCAATCGGATGACGCTATAAGCGAGGGCACAGGGAGCCTTCGCAATGTCCGTCCTTTCTCACCCCCGCTTTCACGACGAAGCCGCCGCCTTTGCATGGCTTGAAGGCGAGCTTTGGGCGAACGGTACGGTCTGTCCGCACTGCGGCGTTGTCGCCGGTCGCGTCTATGACCTGTCGGGCGTGCGCGGTCACAAAAGCGCGAAGAACCCGGACGGCGCGATCCGCCATGGCCTGAAGAAGTGTGGCGAGTGCCGCAAGCAATTCACCGTCAAGGTTGGCACCGTGTTCGAGCATGCCCGCATGCCGCTGCACCTGATGCTACAGGCCGTGCACCTGATCTCGGCAAGCAAGAAGGGTATCAGCTCGCACCAGCTCTCGCGCCTTCTCGACATCAGCTACAAGGCCGCTTGGTTCCTGTCGCACCGCATTCGCGAAGCCATGGCCGATCACACCATGCCGATCATGGGTGGCCCCGGCACGATCATCGAAGCCGACGAGACCTACATCGGCACGAAGAAGGGCGTGGAGCGTCCCAAGGGTGGCTTCCGCGCCAAGATGCGTGTTGTCAGCCTTGTCGAGCGCGAGACTGGCCGCGTCCGCTCGATCGACGCTAACAAGATGGTTGCCGACGAGGTTTCCAACATCGTGCGCGCCAACGTCGATCGCGAGACGCACTTGATGACCGACGAAGCCCGCCACTACTGGAAGGTTGGCAAGGAGTTCGCCGCCCACGATCGCGTGCTGCATGCCGGTGGCGAGTACGTGCGCGGCATCGCCCATACCAACACGATCGAAGGCTACTTTTCGATCTTCAAGCGCGGCATGCGCGGCATTTACCAGCATTGCAGCGAGAAGCACCTGCACCGCTACCTTGCCGAGTTCGACTTCCGCTACAGCAACCGCGCTGCCAAGGGCGTCGACGATCGCGCTCGTGCCAACCTCGCGCTGGCGGGCATCGTCGGCAAGCGGCTCACCTACGCAAGGCCTGACTGCTAAAGTTGGGGGTGAGCGGGAGCACCTGCCGGGACGCAAGCGATCCCGCTGGCGAACGAAGGCGCATCGCTGAGTTTTGCAAAAGGAAGCAATTACAAGGCCTTGACTCCTTGCAAATTGATTTGATTTCTGTGCTGAATCAGCTAGATACGAAGAGAGAGACGGTCAACGCCGGACACCCCCAAAGCATCCGAAAGGTTGCATGTGAGCGATCACAACCATGGGCCGGGGGGCCGTCTCACCCAAATAAATCTACAAACTCCTGCTGCTGTTTGGACAGCTCAAGCTGGCCTGCTGGCGGGAACAGTTTTGCTCCATAGCTCATGAAGTTCTTATTTCGACAATAGACGTTTGGTCGAAGAAGACGCGCGTAGCGAGCTTCGACGTTTCCGTAGAAGTCTGGCTCTAAGGCAGCGGTTAACCCCGAAGTTACTAGATCGGCGATTTGGAGTCCATACCGCGAACCATGATCCTCGGCCTCAATCCCGTCGATATCTATAACAGGCCAATGTATACGCACGTCGGGCCCACTGTTATCCCAAAGTAAACGTAGGTAACTTTGAAAGTCATCGTAGTCCATAGTTCTCCTGCGCGAGAAGACAATTTTGACGCGGCCATCTCCTTCAGGCACATGTGGGCGCAGGTCGCGGCACAACCAAGATATACGCTCTACGAGGTATCTGCAAAGATACTGATATAGCTGATTTTTTTGAGTGTATATTCCATCCGGAATAACGGGCTTATTTGCAATTACAGTGATGGCGCGGAATGGCTTTCCGCATAGCTCCTGTACCGCCATTACTTTCTGAGGATGCGTTAAGTCCATAAAGTGCAGTGGCTTTCGGCGCGGTTGTGATGGTAGCTTTGCGATGATTGACCTAGCCCAGCCCACCGCGTCCAGATCAATGGATAGACGCCATACGGTCGCGCCTAAGGTGAGCCAGTGTGAAGCGCCACCATGTGAGCCTGGTTCGCGGTACTTGCCAGTGAGGCCTTCATCGCCAGCCTCATCCAAGTATGCTATGAAACTATGTGCCATGCGTCAGATCGAAGAGCGAGCAAATGGATAAGAGTCAACTCGACAAGTTCAAGCAAGCCGCACGCGACCTAGAGTGCGACGATGACGAGGAACGCTTCGCCGAGCGGGTGAGGCGGATCGCCGCGCATAGGCCAGCGAAGGGTAAGCCGGAGCCGGAGAAGCCAGAATGACGAAGGGTGAAACTGACCTCGAAATGGTCAAGCGACACGTATCAGAGGGTGTGCAACGGATTGAAGCCCAGCACGCGCTTATAGAGAGGCTTGACGCTGCCGGATCGGACACCGACGACGCGCGGTCATTCTTGGCTTCACTCTTGAACACGCAATCGCTCCATCGTGAGCATCTCGCACGGCTACAATCCTCATAGGTTTGCAATCGCTATAATCGCCTAGCAAGAGCCTTAAGTCGAATCGCTGGAGGGTTGCCTTGCCGTCGCTTCCTATCATCACCCCGGCGAAGTTCGCTGCCGCTTCCGCAGTCGGTTATGCCGATAGCGCGGGCGCGCTTTCACTGGTTTCCGCAAGCTCGCCGTTGCCGGTGACCGCGACCGGCGCGGCGGTGCCTGCGGCGCTCGCCGGATCGACCGCGACCTCGGGTCTGGTCGGGGGCTTGGCTCCGGCGCGCGGCGTCACCGTTGTCCTCGCATTGCGCGGCGTCTGGCAAGGCAACGTCCGCGTGCTGCGTTCAACCGATGGCGGGGTTACGCTCGATCCGCTGACGCTCGCGGGCGCTGCCTGGGCGCAATTCACGGCCAACGTGTGCGAGGCGGTGTGGGAGGACAATGAGCCGGCCGCATCGCTCTATCTCGGCATCACGCTGACCTCAGGCACGCTGACCTATCGGTTGGGTCACTGATCATGACGCTCGACCTCATCTCGCGCGGGCTCGCGACCCAAGCGTTGCAGCGGCAGACCCGGACCGTCGACCAGTATGGGGCGGATGCGTCGGTCGCGGCAGTGGCGGCGCAGAACACCGCGGCCTTCCGCGATGCGCTGAAGGCAGCGGGTGCGCGCATCGCGTTCGCCGGCGATCGCTACCCGGTGGCGCCGCTGTCGCTCAGCGAGCCGATCCGCATGCAGCGACCGGGTCAGCAGCCGACGCTGACGATCCCCGCGACATTGAAGCTCCTCGAAGGCCGCCAGACGACATTGCGGTTCGGCGGCTCGCTTGGGATGCTGGTCGCGCCCTATGTCACTTACGACTATCCGGAAATCCGATCCTACCTTGCAGCGGACGTCGCCGTCGGCGCCCGCACGCTGACGCTCGCGGCGGGCGAGGGCGTGAAGTGGGCGGCGGGCGACGATGTCCTCTATCGCCTCGGATCGCTGCCGTTCGACCTTCCCGAACCGTTGCAATGGGGGTTCGCGAAGGTCGCGTCGGTCGCCGGCGACGTGCTGACGATCGATGCGCCAATGCCGGAGGCTTTCGCGATCGCGAGCGTTTCGGGGCAGACCTTCACCGACGAATTCGGAACGACGGGACGCGTCAACCGCACGCTGCACAAGTGGCGCCTGACCAAGGACCTCGTGATCCGCGACCTGCTTATCGCCGGAGAGCCGATACCGGGCCTTACCGAAAGCGCGATCACCGTTCAAGGCAGCCGGCGTCTGACGCTGAGCCGGATCACCGCGAGTCAGGTCGCGGATGGCTTCGTTCTCCAATACGTCGATGGCGCGCTGATCGAAGGTTGCGCGGTGCTGGATACAACGGGCGCTAGCTATCCGAGCTTGAACCGGGGCATCAGTCTTGCTGAAACCAGGGGAGTTCAGATCCGCCAGTTCGTCTGTTCGGGCGTCGGCGTCGCGATCGGTCTGGAAGCCAACGCCGAAGCCGAAGTCATCGGCGGGCGGTTCCACAACTCGGGCAATCCGGCCGACGGTTCGAGCTATGGATCGCGCTGCTCGGCGTTCATCGCGCTCGGCAAGTCGAGCCTTGTCGTGCGCGATTACACGATCACCGGCAATGGCGGCTATCTGCTCGCCGAAGTCGCAAACGGCGTCCCGGCATTCGATGGGCGGATCCGCTTCGAAGGCAAGCTGACGTTGACCCACGATACGATACCGGCGTCGCTCGGCCGCCTGGTCGATATGAACTGCCTGCTCGATCTTCGCATCGGCGGCGCGCGCGAATTGTGGGACTTTACCGCATCGCGCTGGTTCACCCGGCGCATCTATCTCCGCAACGGCGAATACCAGACGTTCGGGCTGCCGCCGGGCATCGTGCGACAGATGCGGGTCTATACAAGCGCCGGACTTTCACCGGGCGTCGATCTGACCGACCTCTACATCGGCCGCACAAGCGACAATGGGGGCCCGATCACCGCGCAGCTGATCGCCGGCAAGACGGTAACGATCGGCATGCTCGGCGACGGGGCGGCGCTCTTCGTCAAGCGCGCCGAGCAAGTCAAGCTGCTGGTGGCGACCGCCAGCGGCACGAGCCTCGACGCCGGATCGCAGTTCCTCGACATCCAGTGCGAGATCGTCAGCGATCTGCTCGCCGCCCCGTCGAGTTGGACGAGCGAAGACGATGAGCGCGCGCTTGGGGCCGGCGAAGGGCTGCGCGAGGCGCGCTTCACCGGCTATGACCTGCCCGCGATCGCCGCGAACGCGACGCAGCAGGCCGATTTCACGATTCCGCAGATGGCCGCAGGCGATCTGATCGAAAGCGTCAGTCTGGGCATTGATCGCGCCGGCATCTCGCTGCGCGATGTGCAGGCGATGGCGGGCAAATGCCGCGTGGTGTTCGAAAATCGCACCGCCAGCGCGATCGACCTGCCCGCGACGACGCTGCGCATCGCTTGGCGTAAATCGCCGATCGATTTCTGATCTGCGCCCGCGCGCCGACGCACCGGCACCCGACGCCGATTATCCGCCTTATCGCCCTGATCCTGAAAGGACGCCGTCATGGCTGACAAGTTCGCCAGTCAATCCGATTCCGCGAGCGGTCCCGCTCGCGATACCTTCCCACTCACGCCATCCGACACCATCGCGATTTCGCCGATTCCCAAGGGCATCTTCGTCGGCAGCGGCGGCTCGGTGACGCTGCGCACGGTCGATAGCGCGGCGGATGTCACCTATCGCAATCTGTCGGACGGATCGTACATCGCGGTCCGCGCGCAGTTCGTTCGCGCAACGGGCACCACCGCGTCGAACATGATCGCGGAAGCCTGACGATGGGCCGCCGTCTATCGGGCAACGTCGGTGTCGCCACATCGGCCGCGGCGGCGACACGGGCGATCGCCGCGAGCCAACAGGTGCCGTTGCAGAGCGGGCAGCTATTCACGCTGGCTCCGCCAAACCTGCTCCAGCCGCTGACGTTCAGCAAGACCGGGGGGAGCGCCAACCTGACGATCAACGCGACCACCGGCGCGGTGTCGGCGGCAAATGCGCTGACGGGCGGCGCGAACCAATCGATCAACGGATCGATCGCGGGGGCCGACGGCGTGACGATCCCCTTCGCGATCACGCTGACCGGGGGAGTGAGCGCGCCCGCCGCGCCGACGCTCAACACCGGGGCGGGCCCGGGCCAAGTCACGCTGAGCTGGGTCGACGGCGCGGACAACGGCGCGGCAATCACCACGCATACGCTTTACCGGGGCGTCAGCGCGGGCGCGACGACGGCGGTCGGCACGATCAGCGGCGCCTCGCCGTTCGTCGATACCGGGCTCGTCAACGGAACGCGCTATTACTACCGGCTATCGGCGACGAACAGCGTCGGCGAAGGCGGGGCATCGGCCGAGGTCAGCGCTCAGCCGAGCGCCGCATCGGCGCCGCCGGCGGCGCCCACGATGACGCTGGGCACGGGCGCGGGTCAGGTGACGATCGGCTGGACCGATGGCGCGGCCAACGGATCGCCGATCACCGCGCACAAGCTTTATCGCAGCACGACCGCGGGCAACACGGTGCTCGTCGCCACGATCAGCACGGCTGCTCCCTACGTCGACAGCGGCCTCGTCAACGGGCAGGCCTATTTCTACAGGCTGTCGGCGGTGAACGGGCAAGGCGAAGGCGCGCTCGCGGCCGAAGCCAGCGCGACGCCGCTATCGGCCCCCGCCGCCCCGACGACGACGCTGACGGCCGCCTCGGGCAAGGTGACGATCGCCTGGAGCGACAACGCGAACGGCGGCTCCGCGATCACCGCGCACAAGCTCTATCGCGGCACGGCGGCGGGCGGCGGAACCTTGCTTGGCACGATCACGTCCGCGTCGCCGTATGTGGACAGCGGGCTGACCAACGGCACGGCGTACTATTATCGCCTGTCGGCGTTGAACGGCGTCGGCGAAGGCGCGCAGGCGGCGGAACAGAGCGCGACGCCGCAGGCGGCCACCCCCAACGTCGTCACCCCGCCCAACTGGGACATGATCGGCTACGGCGATAGCCGCACCGAGAACGGCCTGGCGGGATCGTTGACCACCGGCGGTTACACCGCGACGTCGAACAACCTCGGGCCGATCGCCTGGATACCGCAAGCGACCGGACACCGCCTGCGTCTGGCCCGCTATCCCAACTACGGCGTCAGCGCCTCGACCGTGGTGCAAGGCGCGGCGATCCCACGCTGGGCGGCGGCATCGACCGCCGCGACGAACAGCACGCCGCAGACCTGGTATCGCGGCGCCGACAGCCAGAACAAGGGTGCCGACTTCGCGGCAAACAGCGGTGCCGGCGTCGTCGTGCTCTTGTACGGCACCAACGACTCCGATGCGGACAAGGCGGCGAACACGCGGACCGCGATAACGACGATCCTTAACAATTTTGCCACGAGCCAGCTGAAGGTGATCTTCAACGAATGTCCGCGCGGCCTCAACGTGAAGGGCGTGACACAGAACGGCGCGACGTCGCAGGCGATGAAGGACTATTCGGTCTGGCTGTCGTCGCTCGATTACGCGAGCGGCAGTGCGAACGCGCGCAGCGACGTGATCGTCGTCGACTTGTTCACCGATGCCTACGACACGGCCGGTGGCGCGAACAAACAGGGGTATCTGCGTGATGGCCTGCACTTCACTCCTTATGGCGCGAAGCGAGCCGCCGGCCTTGTCCACGCACGGCTGACGGCGGTCTATGGTGCCGCTTACACAGGATTGCCGGCAAAGACCGTGCTGCCCGTGAGCAACGGCGCGTCGATCGCGGCCGATACGCTCGGTTCGCATGCGCCGTTCGTGCATACCAATCCGCTGCTGACGCCCGGAACGAACGGCACCGTCCAAGGCACGGCCTGGGCAAGCGGTCCGACCGCCGCGACCGTGCCGCAAGGCTGGATCATCTCCGGATCGGGAGCGTCGACCGGCATCACCGTGACGTGCGACAAGACGGGTACCGATCCCGATGGCTATCCGATGTGGACGGTGACCGTTTCGGGAACATTGGCCGATCAAGCGGTCTATACGCTGGCGATGAGCCAGACAGCGGTGGCCGCCAGCCCCGGCGTCGCGCTGACCGACAAGCTGCGCGGCGTGGCGCGGGTCAAGGCTGCGGCGGGAAGCCAGCAGCTGCAGGCGATGCGGGTCCGCGTTACCGCGCAGGACGCCACGGCGACCAAGACCCAAGCCTCGATCGCGCTTGGCGGCTCGATCGGCGCTACGGGCGATCGCGACGGCTATCTGCTCAACTCGCTCGGCTATGACGCGGGCGGCACGTCGGACTTCATCCTGACGCAACTGCTCGACCTGGCGGACCCCAACATGAGCACGGCGAACGGGGGACCGGGCGTCATCGCTTCGCTGAGCAACCTGTCAATCGTCATCGAGGCGCAGTTCGCCAACTACACCGGAGCCTCGCAGAACGTCTCGGCGACGATCCAGGTCAGCCGCGCCGGCGTGTTCAAGGCGACGAACTGAGCGGCGTGAGGCGCGTTCGCCGGGGTTGGGATTGCATAAGCGTTTCAACCCCGGCGGCGAAGATCGCGCTGTCGCCGCGCGTGCTGTCATCGCGCGCGGCCGTCGCCATCGCGGTCCACGCTGCCACGTCGGCGTCGAGCCGCTCCATCGCCGCCGTAAGCGCGAGAGAGCTGCGGGGGTCGATGATCCAGCCGTTGACGCCGTTGTCGATCATCAGGTCGACCGCGCCCGCGTTGGCGGAAACCAGCGGGGGGACGCCCATCGCCATCGCCTCGATCACGACAAGCCCGAACTGCTCCTCGTGGCTCGGCAGGATCAGGCAAAGCGCCTGGCTCAACGCGGCGCTGATCTCCTCGGTCTGCGCAGCGCCGGCGAAGATGACGCTGTCGGCGATGCCGAGGTCGGCGGCGCGTTGGCGCAACGCTTGCGCGCAGGGCCCCGATCCGACGATCCGCAGGCGTCGCGTGCGTCCGGTACGCTTCCGCCAGTCGGCGTAGGCTTCGAGCGCGAGTTCGAGATTCTTCTTCGGCACGAGGCGTGCGACGATCAAGAACTCGCGCTCCGCGTGCGCCGTACCTTTGGGCGCGGGCGGCGATGGCGCCTGCTCGCGAATGCGGTCGACGGACAGCGAATCATATCCAAGCACGATCGGTCGCCGGCGAAAACCCAGGAAGCGCAGGTAATCGCGGGCTCGGTCGGCGCTGACGAAAGCGCCCGAATAGGCGGCCAGCAGCAGGCTCTTGCCGATCTCTCGTCCGAGCGAGCGCGGATAATCGTCGAACTTCGAATCGACCATGCAGAACACGCGGCAACCGGCGAGCCGCAACAAGATGGCGACCATCGCCACCTGCCAGAGTTGATAATGGCATAGGTAGACATCACCCGCGCCGCCACGGCGACACGCGCGATACAGCCGCAACGCGAAGCCCGCGCCCAACCGTACTCGGGGCTGGGGCAGCATGGTCTCGGTAGGAACCGCGTGCTCGCGCGCGGACCAGGCGTAGGTATCGCTGGTCGGCCAGAACTGGATCGCGCGGATCAGCCCCGGAAAGCGGCAAGCCACGGCGGCAAGCCGATCCTCATGCATCGGTCCGAGGTTCTCCCACACGAAAACACACCGTCGAGGCACCGCGGACCTTCTCGTTTCCACCGCCAGCGCTGGCGTGCGAAGCCGACCTACAGACAACGCGCATACGGGCCAAAGCACATCGGCCTGCGAAGGCTTGCCATTATGGCGGCGCTGTCGTCATCTATCCAACACGAATCGGCATTATCGCGCGGAACATGCGCTTTGGGACACGACTCACGATGGCTTCAGCCAGCAAGGACCAGGGGCGGTGGCGCACGCCGATCGACCGTGTGATGGAGACGCGGCTCGGCAAGCTGTTGTCGCGCATCGGCATCGCTCCGCGACCCGCGAACGGCGAGGGGATGCTCGATCTGGCGAGTGCGCTGTTGTCGCTGCGCGGCCGCGCATCGGGTCCGGCGCTGGCGTCGGCGTTCTTCGATCTGTACGAGGCGAGCGACGTGGACGCGCGACACGCGTTCCTCTCGTCGGTGCACGACGCGCACCCGCGTGATGAGGCGGCGATCGATCGGGCGATCGCGGCCTGGAGCGCGAAACGGGGCAACGGCGCGGCGATGGCGCTGCATGACGTGACCGAATCACCGAGCCAGAAGCTGCTTCGCCAGCTCAACCTTGCGCCGCAGGGGACGCAGCGGCTGATCGCGATGCGCGCCGATCTGCTCGCCGCCCCGGAGATGACGCCGGGACTGAAAGCACTCGACTGCGAGTTCGAGGATGCCTTCTCGACGTGGTTCAACGCTGGGTTCCTAGAATTGCGCCGGATCGGCTGGGACTCGCCGGCGCGCCTGCTCGAGCGGATCATCCGCTATGAGGCGGTGCATTCGATCGACGGCTGGGGCGATCTGCGCCGCCGGGTCGAGCCGGCCGACCGGCGGTGCTACGGCTTTTTCCATCCGCAGATGGAGGACGATCCGCTGATCTTCGTCGAGGTCGCGCTGACCGACGTTCTGCCCAGCGCGATCAGCCAGATCATCGCCGAAGAGCGCGAGGTCAGCGATCCGCGTAAGGCGAGCTGCGCAATTTTCTATTCGATCTCGAATTGTCAGGATGGCTTGCGCGGTATCCCGTTCGGCAATTACCTGATTAAGCGCGTGGTCGGCCTGCTGCAGGATGAGCTTCCTCAACTCAAGCGCTTCGCCACGTTATCGCCGGTGCCTGGCTTCGCCAAATGGTTGGCGAAAGAGGAGGTTTCGACCGACGTCGCGCCTTCCAACGAAATCCTGCGCCAGCAGGCTGCGCTCTATCTGACAACCGCGAAGTCGAAGTCCGGCCAGCCGGTCGACCCCGTCGCGCGCTTCCATCTGGGCAACGGCGCACGGCTGGAGGCGGTGCACGCCGATGCGGACTTGTCACGGAACGGCTTGCGTCAGGCGCACGGCGTAATGGTCAACTACGTCTACGATCTTGCCGAGATCGAGGCGAACCACTTCGCGCTGACCGAACTGGGCACAGTCGCCGCTTCGAAGGCGGTGCACCAACTGGTCGACGAGATCACCACCGACGGCAACCGCAAACGTAAGCGCGCAGCCTAAATTGGCGCCGTGCGCGTAGCCCGCGGCTTGATCGTTCAGGGTGCGGTCGGCGCTGGCGAACTCGCGAGACCAGACGGTAAGGCGGGTTCGCCTGGCGCGGTGTTCGTGTCGGTCGGCTCGATATCGCCAGCCAGGTGGCCGGCTTTGCCTCCCAAGCGATCGGACTCCGTCGGCTGCGCGAGCGGCGGCTGCGATTTGAGCGTATCGTAGGCGATCATCGCGTCGCTTGCGGAGCCCGGCAGGACTTCCGCCGCCGCCGCGGATTTGCCCTGGTCGCCCTGCTTGCCATGGCAGGCCGCCAAGCCCGCCGCCGATGCGCCAAGCGCCGCCGCGATCAGCAGCCGCTTCATGCCGCCTCGTCCCGCGCGACGAGTGCCGAGCAGGGCCGATCAAGCGCGGCGAGAAAGGCCGGAGCGCCCGATAGCAGCGCCGCCTCCCAGGCCTCACGCGTTACCGTCAGACCGAGGCGCTGGAGACTGGTGACACCGTACTCGCTGATGCCGCACGGCACGATGCCAGCAAAGTGCGAGAGGTCGGGCGACAGATTGACCGCGAAGCCATGCATCGTCACCCAGCGCCGGATGCGCACGCCGATCGCGCCTATCTTCGCTTCGCGCCCATCGATGTCGCGCGTCCATATGCCGATCCGCCCGGCGCTGCGAAAGCTGTCGATGCCGAACGTACCCAGCGTCGCGATCACCCATCCCTCCAACGCGTGGACGAAGCCGCGTGCGTCGCGCACGCGTCGCTTGAGGTCGAGCAGCACGTAGCCCACGGCCTGCCCGGGGCCATGGTAGGTGTAGCGGCCCCCGCGCCCGGCGGCGACCACATCGAACCGCGGGTCGGTCAGCTCCTCCGCTTTCGCGCTGGTGCCGGCGGTGTAGACGGAGGGATGCTCGAGCAACCATAGCAGTTCGCTCGCCGCGCCCTCACCGATCGCGGTGTTCCTCGCGGTCATCGTCTCCAGCGCTTGGCGATAAGCGACGAGCGCGGTATCGCGGCGCAGTTCGATATCGCCAGGCAGCTGCATCGCGGCGATGCTGGCGTCAATCGCGTCGCTTATCAAGAGGCGACGCGTCAGGGATCGTGGTGGGAGCGCGCATGAAGTTCGACGGCAATCAGGCCTGGAAGCAAACGGCGGCGTGGGTTTCGGCCAATCGCGATGTGCTGATCGCGCTGGCAGGGGTATTTTTCCTGCTGCCCAGCCTGGCAGTCAACCTGTTCGCTCCCCAACCGGCGTCAGTCACGGGCATGACCCCGGAACAGATCGTCGCCGTAACCCGCGCCTACTACCTGCGGTCTCTACCGTACATCATTCCGATGCTGCTGTTCCAGGCGCTCGGGATCCTGACGATCCTCACATTGTTTACCGACCGGCAGCGGCCGACGGTCGGCGTCGCGATCCGGCAGAGCTTGTCGGGTATCCTTGGCTACATCGTCGCGCAGCTTCTGCCGGGCATGGCGATCGGCGTGGTGGGGGGCATTATCGCGTTCGTGATCGGCATCGCCGCCGGGTCGGCTGGTGCCTCGCTGACGGGGCCGTTGATCATCCTGCTGATCGTAGCGATCGTCGCACTCGCGATTTACGTCTTCACCCGCTGTTCGCTGACCGGGCCGATCATTGCGGTGGAAAATGTGCGCAACCCGATCGCGGCGCTGGTCCGTTCGTGGAGGCTCACGCGCGGCAACGTGGTTCGGATGGCGCTGTTCTACGTCCTCCTTGCGATCCTCGTCGTGGTCATCCTGTCGGTAGTTACCTCGCTGGTCGGCATCATAGCGGCTCTGGCGCTGGACGCGCGAAACGCGGCGCTCGTCTCGACCGTCGTCTCAGCGACGCTGCTGGCGGCGGTCACGGTCTATTTCGTCGCCATCCTGGGCGCCGCGCATCGGCAGCTCACCGGGCCGGCGCAGGCCGATCGAAGCGCGGTGTCAGGCTGATCGGCGTGGCAGTCCGCTTGATGAACATATGTGCTGATGCCGATTGCGCATACGAGCCGTTTACCGCGCGGGCAGGGTAGTCATCGCGTCGCAAGCGTCATGGCCGCCGCCGCCGCCGTCCAGCAAGCTGACGGCGAGAAACCCGGCCACCACGACCACGACGAAGCCGATCGTGACAAGGCCGAGATAGCGATCGATGAACGTCTTGATCGGCGCGCCGAACAGTCGGAATAACAGTCCGACGATCATAAAGCTGATGCTGCGCGAGATCACGCTGGCGGCAAAGAAAGTCGCCAGCGGCATGGCGATGAAACCGGCGGTGATCGTGATGAGCTTGAACGGGATCGGCGTCGCGCCTTTGCCGATAATGATCCAAAAGCCGTATTCGCTGCGCAAATGGCAAGCGGCCTTGGGAAAGCTATGTTCAAGGTGCAGCACGCGCAGCAGTGACACGCCGAGCGCGTCAAACAGGAAATGCCCGATCGCATAGCCGAGAAGTCCGCCCAGCACTGACGCGACCGTGGCGATCGCGGCGTATCCAATCGCGCGCTTCGGCCGCGCGTAGCACATGATGCCCAGCAGCGGGTGCGGGGGGACCGGAAAGAAGCTAGCCTCGACGAAGGCGAACAGCGCGAGCCACCACGGCGCCTGAGGGCTGGCGCCCTTGGCGATCATCCAATCGTATAATCGCCGCAGCATCGCCTGCCCCCCGATCGCGCTCGCATAAGGGTCATATCCGCCAGCGGCAAGCAAGTAGCGCTTGACATCGTAACGCTAAAACAGTACATAACAAGAACATCGCGATAGACCGAGTTGCTGCGGCGCCGCTCTCCCGATGATCTTCAAGATACCTGGGGGTTGTGCATGGGGGAAACCGCCGTCGCCGCCGACGCGTCTCGTCGCAAGAGGAAGCGTCCCGTCTATACCAAGTGGAGCAAGGTGTTCCTGGCGCACCTCAGCCAGACATCGAACGTCGCCGCATCGGCGCGCCAAGCCGGGATCAGCAGCAGCGCCGCTTATGAAGCCAAGCGCACTCGCCCCGAGTTCAACCGCCAGTGGCGGCAATCGTTGTGCGAAGGTTACGAGTTGCTCGAAATGGAGCTGCTGCATCGGCTGCGCATGGGGCAGCTTAAGGGCGCCGACGGCAAGATGCCAGCCCGGCTCTATGACAACTCGATCGCGTTCCGCCTGCTTGTCGCGCATCGCGGCGAGGCGGCCAAACAGCGCGCGGTTCGCGACAACGAGGATGCCGACGCCATTCTCGCCTCGATCGACGCGAAGCTGGATCGGATGCGCAAGACGCAGCTCGCCGCCGATGGCGTCGATCTGACCGATGGCGATCCTTACGATGACGAAGAGTAAGCGGCTCCGCTGGCTGCTCGCGCAACCACCGGAAGTGCGGCAACTCTACCTGTGCGATCTCAGCGAGGCCGAGCGAGCCGAGTTCGCCTATCACTGGCGGCTCTGGGCCAGGCGGTCGCAAATGGCGCCCGTCGGTGATTGGCGGACCTGGTTGATTCTCGCGGGGCGCGGGTTCGGCAAGACGCGCGCCGGTGCCGAATGGGTTCGTGCGATCGCGCACGCCTTTCCTCAGGCGCGGATCGCGCTGGTGGGAGCATCGCTGGGCGAAGCGCGCTCGATCATGATCGAGGGGGAAAGCGGTCTTCTGGCGATCAGTCCGCCGCAGGCCTGGCCTGAATACGAGCCATCGCTGCGGCGATTGACCTGGCCGAACGGCGCGATCGCAATGCTCTATTCGGCGGGTGAACCCGATGCGTTGCGGGGTCCGCAACACAGCCATGCCTGGTGTGACGAGATCGCCAAATGGGATAACGCCGGCACCCGCGCGGTCAACGCCTGGGACAACCTGCTGCTTGGCCTGCGGCTTGGCGACAAGCCACAGGTCGTTGCGACGACGACCCCCCGCGCCGTGCCGCTGGTACGCCGGCTGCTGGCCGAACCCGAAGGAGACGTGGTCGTCACCCGTGGCGGCAGCGAGGACAACAAGGACAATCTGCCCGCCCGTTTCCTCGCCGATATGCGACGCCGCTACGGCAAGTCGGTGCTGGGGCGGCAGGAGCTCGACGGGGAACTCGTCGAGGATATCCCGGGCGCGTTGTGGACGCGCGGACTTCTCGAGCGCTGCCGGATCGCCGGCGCGAAGATCGTATCGGCGCGCACCGTGATCGGCGTTGATCCACCGGCTTCGGCGACCGGCGATGCTTGCGGCATCGTCGTCGCCGCGATTGCCGAGGATGGTATCGCGCATGTGCTGGCCGACGCTTCGGTCGAACGGGCGAGCCCCGAACGCTGGGCCCGCGCGGTCGCGGATGCCGCCGCCGCCTGGATCGCCGATCGCGTGGTCGCGGAGGCGAACCAGGGCGGGGCGATGGTGGAAAGCGTGCTGCGCGCGGCCGATGTCGCGCTGCCGATCAAGCTGGTGCGCGCGAGCCGGGGCAAGGTCGCCAGGGCGGAACCGGTCGCGGCGCTTTATGAGGCAGGCCGGGTACGCCACGTCGGCGAGCTGCCAAGGCTTGAGGACGAATTGTGCGGGCTGATGACCGGCGGCGGGTATGAAGGCCCGGGGCGCTCGCCCGACCGCGCCGATGCGCTCGTCTGGGCGTTGACCGAGCTGATGCTCGGCCGCCCGGCCGCGCCACGTGTGCGCACAATCTGATTGCTTGCCTTCGGCCAGGTGCCGAGCCGCCGATGATCCGACGTCACGACCATTACGAAAGGGTGCCGATGTCCCTGCTCCAGACGCTGGCCGCCGCCTTTAAGGGCGGGGCTGGGCGCGTGCCGCTCGCCCGAAGCTTTGAATCGCCGTGGTACTTCGGCGATAGCGCGAACCGGCGCGGTCCGTTCGATTATGCCAGCGCGGTCCGCCGCGCGTACCTCGACAATCCGGTGGCGCAGCGCGCGGTCAAGCTTGTGGCCGAGGGGATCGGCGGCGCGAAGCTGCTTCCTGTCGATCCCGCGCTGGCCCGCCTGGTGACCGCCACGAGCGCCGGGCAGTCGTTGCTTGAGACACTGGCTTCACACCTGCTGCTGCACGGCAACGCCTACCTCCAGATCATGAAAGACGCGCGGGGGACGCCGACCGAGCTGTTCGCGCTGCGGCCCGAACGGGTCAGCGTGATGCCCGGTGCCGACGGCTGGCCGGTGGCTTATGCCTATCGGGTCGGCGAGCGGAGCCTGACGATCCCCGTGCTCGATGACGATGCCGCGCCGAACATCGTGCACATCCGCGGGTTCCATCCGGCCGACGATCATTACGGCGCGGGCTGTCTGTGCGCTGCCGAGCAGGCGATCGCCACGCACAACGCAGCCGCGAACTGGAACCGATCGTTGCTGGAAAACGCGGCGCGGCCGTCTGGCGCGCTGGTCTACGATACCGGCGACACGGCCGGATTGACGCCTGACCAGTTCGATCGGCTGAAGGCGGAGCTTACGCGCGCATTTTCGGGCGATGGCAATGCCGGTCGGCCAATGCTGCTCGAAGGCGGTCTGCGCTGGCAGTCACTGAGCATGAGCCCGGCCGACATGGATTTCGCGACCTTGAAAGCCGCCGCCGCGCGGGACGTCGCGCTCGCGTTCGGTGTGCCGCCGATGCTGCTCGGCCTGCCGGGCGACGCGACCTATGCCAACTATCGCGAGGCGAACCGCGCGCTGTGGCGGCTGACGCTGCTGCCGGTCGCGGGCAAGATCCTCGCCGCGATCGCCGAAGGGCTGGCACCGTGGTTCCCCGATGCGCGTCTGGCCGTCGACCTCGATCAGGTCTCGGCGCTGGCCGAGGACCGTGAGCGCCTGTGGTCGCAGGTTTCCGGCGCGGATTTCCTAAGCGGCGCGGAAAAGCGCGCGTTGCTCGGCCTTCCCGAAGCGCCGGCGGCAATGGAGCAGACCGATGCAGCGTGAAGGAATGCTGGCGCAGCTGATGGCGCAGGCCGCCGACAAGGGCGGCGACCTCGTCACGCTTCGCGCGATCGTGGAGGAAGCGAGCGAACTGGGCGCGCAGCGGATGCTCGCGCACATGGGCCTCGACGACGAACACGCGCACGATGATCTGAGCGAATTGCGCCAACTGCTGGGCGCATGGCGCGATGCGAAGGCGAGCGCCTGGCGTGCGACCGTCGACTGGCTGGTGCGCGGAATCCTGGCGATCCTGCTGCTCGGCATCGCCATCCGGTTCGGCATCAAGGACCTCCTCAAGTGACCTTGCGCTTCGCCGGCTATGCCGCGCTGTTTGATCGCCGCGACGCGGGCGACGATGTGATTCGCAAGGGCGCGTTCGCGCGCACGCTCAGCATGCGTAACGATCCGTTGCCGCTCTATTGGCAGCACCGGCCCGAACAGCGCATCGGCTGGGTCGAACGGCTGAGCGAGGATGACCGCGGCCTGCGCGTCATCGCCGCGATCGACAACCCGGACGGCGCGGCGGGGCTGCAGTTGCGGCGTGGCGCGGTCTCGGGTCTCAGCTTCGGCTACCGGGCGCGGGAAAGCCGCCCTGATCCGGGCGGACGCGAGCTGCTCGATGTCGACCTCTATGAAGTCAGCCTGGTCAGCCACCCGATGCAGCACGGCGCGCGCGTGCATCTGATCGACGGGGGCGCCGATGCAGGGGTGCCGCCGCCCTCGTGAACCTAACCAATTCAAACTCACCGGCCGGTTTTCAAACGGTCTTTTCGTGAAAGGTGATTGCCCGATGGACATGCCCCAGAATGCCGAGGCGCTCGCCGCCTCGTTCGATATCGTCACGCGTCAGGATGCGACCGATCAGGCGGTCGATACGCTTCGCGGCGACGTCGCCGAAGTGAAGATGCGTCTCGATCGCGTATCGCGCGCCGCGCGTCCGGTGCTCGATGGCGGCGCACCTGATCGCAGCCCCGAACTGAAGGGCTTCGTCGACGGGTATCTGCGCCAAGGTCGCGAAGCCGAGATCAAATCGTTCTCCGAACAGGTGCCGTCCGATGGCGGCTATGCGATCCCTCGTCAGATCGACGAGATGATCGCGCTGCGGCTGAAGTCGGTCAGCCCGATCCGCTCGGTTGCGCAGGTCGTGCAGACGGGCACCGCCGGATATCGCAAGCTGATCAACGTCGGCGGCACGAACAGCGGCTGGGTGAGTGAGACCGCGACACGGCCCAACACCAACACGCCGAGCTTTGCCGAGATCGCGCCGCCTTATGGCGAGCTCTACGCCAACCCGGCGGCAAGCCAGGCGATGCTCGACGATGCGATGTTCGACGTCGAAAGCTGGCTTGCCGACGAAATCTCGCGTGAGTTCGCCCGGGCCGAAGGGGCGGCGTTCGTCAACGGTACGGGCGTCAATCAGCCGATCGGCTTCCTGACCGGCGCGACCAGCGCCGCCAACGACGGCGTCCGCCCGTTCGGCACGCTGCAATATATCGCGACCGGCAACGCCACCGGGCTCGGCGCGACGCCCGAGCTCAAGCTTATCGATCTGGTGCACCAGGTAAAGGCCGGGCATCGCCAGGACGGCGCCTGGGTGATGAACTCGGCGACGCTCGCCGAAGTCCGCAAGCTCAAGGATTCGACCGGCGCTTTCCTGTGGCAGCCGGGATTGACCGCGGGGCAGCCCGACCTGCTGCTCGGCCATCGCGTGGTCGAAGCGCAGGACATGCCCGATATAGCCGCGAATGCCTTTCCAATCGCGTTCGGCAACTTCTACAACGGCTATCTGATCGCCGAGCGCAAGGCCACTACGATCCTGCGCGATCCGTTCACCAACAAGCCGTTCGTGAACTTTTACGCGACCAAGCGGATCGCGGGCCAACTGCTCGATAGCGACGCGATCAAGTTGCTCAAGATCTCGACCTGACGCCTCCCCGGCCGGAGCAGCCACCTCGCTCCGGCGTCCTCCTGCCCGCGCCGCATCCTTCGCTGGACGGCGCGGGCGGCCTTTTCGACCGACGATACGGAGGCCGCGCATGAAGCGGGCAATACTTACGCCGGCGATCCCCCCGCCATCGGCGCTCGCCGAACTGAAGGACTGGCTTGGCATCGCGACGCCGCGCGACGACGACGGGCTCAACACCTTGCTGCGTACTGCGCTCGACACGTGCGAGGCATTCACGGGCGTCGTCCCGATCGCCGTCCCGTGCGAGGAGATCTTGCCCGGCGCGGCGCGCTGGCAGGCGCTCTCCACCGTTCCGGTACTGGCGATCACGGCCGTTTCGACGCTCTCCGCAACGGGCGTGCGCAGCACGCTGATGCCGGGGGCGTTCGATATCGACCTTGATGAGAACGGTGCCGGCCGCGTGCGCCTGAGTTCAAGCGCCGCGGCGACACGAGTTGTCGTCTCGTTCACCGCCGGGCTCGCGCCCGACTGGATGTCGCTGCCCACCGCGTTGCGACACGGCATCATGCGGCTGGCGGCCCACGGATATCGTCAGCGCGAAGGTGACGAGGGTGCGGAGCCGCCCGCTGCCGTCGCGGCGCTGTGGCGACCTTGGCGCCGGCTGCGGCTCGCATGATCTCGACCGACGGTTCCGACGCCGCGCTCGACGCATTGTTCGCGCGCATGGAGCGGCAGGCGGCAGCGATCGCCGAGGCTAATGCACGATCCGCGCGGATGGAGCGCCGCTTGGACGAGCGCAGGTGGCGGCGGCCCGACCTGCTCTGGCCAGGCTTTACGAAAGGGTCCTGATATGGAAACCGCCTTGCGCGCCGCGCTGTCGCTCTGGCTGGCCGGCGATCCGCTATTATCGGCCACGCTCAACGCGATCACCGAAGAGGCGCCCTCGCGCACCGCGTTTCCCTGGCTTGCGATCGCGGCCAGCGCCAGCACCGACTGGGGCACCAAGACGCAGATCGGGCGGGAAATCCGCATCGCGCTGGAGTTGCATTGCCGCGGAGACCGATCGGACACGGCAGCGGACCTGACCGCCGCGATAGAGCAGCGGGTGGCGGCGCTGCCGGCGGCGCAAAACGGCTTTGCCATCGTCACGATCCAGTTCCTGCGCGCACGCGCCGAACAGCGCGCGGGCAACGTGCGCGCGATTCTATTCGAATACCGTTTCCGCATCCTTGCGAACTGATCCCTCCCAAACGGAGTTCCTGATATGCCCGCACAAAGAGGCTCCGCCTTTCTGCTTAAGATTTCGAACGGCGCGGTGCCGCCGGTCTATCAGACGGTGGCAGGACTGCGCACCACATCGCTGTCCGTCACCGGCGATACGGTCATCGTCACCAGCAAGGATAGCGGTGGCTGGCGCGAACTGCTGTCGGGCGCCGGCGTACGGTCCGTATCGGTCGCGGCGTCAGGCATTTTCCTCGCCAGTGCCGCCGAAGTGCAGATCCGCAGCAACGCGCTGAACGGCCTGCTCGACGATTATCAGCTGAGTTTCGAAAGCGGCGAGAAGCTATCGGGGCGCTTCCTGGTGCAACGGCTCGATTATGCCGGCGATTTCAACGGCGAGCGCAATTACACGATGCAGCTCGAAAGCTCCGGCCCGGTGGTATCGGCGTGAGCGACAGCGTCACGGGGCAGCCGGCAAACCCCTATCGCGGCGAGGCCGGCATGGTGATCGGGGGTGTGGCGCACGTCTTACGGCCGAGCTTTTCTGCACTGGTTGCCGCCGAGGAAGAACTCGGGCCACTGTTCGCGCTCGTCGATCGGTCGGCCGCCGGTGAGCTCAAGATCGGCGAGATGACCGCGCTGTTCTGGCACTGCCTGGTGCAGCGCGATGTCGTTTCGCGCGAAGCGGTGGGACAGGCGATCGTCACCATCGGGCTCGCGGCGGCGGCGAAGCCCCTGCGCAGTCTGATCGCGCAGATCCTGCAGGGCGAGGGATGACCCGCGCCTTCGGACTGTCCGCCTTCCGCTATGCGGGCCTTGCCGCGCGCACGCTTGGATGGCGGCCGATCGAATTTTGGGCCGCGACGCCCGCCGAACTTGCCGCGTGCCTGGCAGCGCCGGGCGATGCTGGCGGCGTCCCCGTGGCTCGGGACGAGTTGCGACGGATGATCGCCAGCGACCAGGGAGAACGACAATGAACGATGGGGTCGATACCTTGCTGATCGACGTCCGCGCCAGCACACAGGGGTTCGCGCAGGATGTCGCGGCGATGCGCTCGACATTCGACGGCACGCTGGTCGATGGCTTCAGCCGCGCCGGAGGCGTGCTTGAGCGGGGACTGCTCGGCGCCGTCAAGCGCGGCAGTGTGGGCTTTGACGATCTCAAGCGTGTCGCGCTGGCGACGATGAGCGAAATCGCCGCAGCTTCGGTGCGAAGCCTCTTCACAAGCACCGGCAATGGTGGATCGGCGAGCGGGGCCGGCGGTGCGCTTGCGGGTATCGGCAGCAGCCTGCTCGGCTCGCTGCTCGGTCTGCCGGGACGTGCGACCGGAGGACCGGTTGCCCCGGGTCAGGCTTATGTCGTCGGCGAGCGCGGTCCCGAGTTGTTCGTGCCGGGTAGTGCGGGTCGCGTCGAAAACGGCCGGATGAACGCCGCGGCCGATCGTTCGCGCGATGTCCGCGTGTCGATCAACGTCGTCACTCCGGCCGGGTCGAGCGCTCCGCAGGGGCTGCAGCGGTCGACCCGCCAGATCGCCAGCGCGGTGCGGCGCGCTCTGATCGCAAGCTGAGGACGCGCGGATATGGCATTCTGGCTCGCCGCACGACGCGAAGGACAGGCGTCCGACTGGATACAGCGGTTCGATCCGCGCTTCTGGACGGTCAACTTCCCCCGTCCGATGAACGCGACAGTCGTCTCGATGGCTCCCGATGCCTTGCGCGTCGAGGCGGTGTTCCTGCGGCAAGCCGATCTCGCCGGTCTGATCTGGACGAGCGCCGACAGTCTCGATCATCCACTGCTCGCCTACGCAACCAGCCGCGATTACTCGCGCACGATATTGAGTTTCCGCTGGCGCTCGAACGGGCTGATCGCGCTCGATGCGGTCAACGGGCCGACGTTGACGATCGAGGGACGGGACCAGGCGGGTCAGGCGCGGACCTGGTACGTGCGCCTCTGGAACTATGCGCAAGGGTCCGGCACCGATGCGCGGATACGGCTACCGTTCTCGGCGCTGAACGGCGGTTTTACACTGCCCGCGCAAGCCGATCCGGTCTGGCCGGCGGATATCGACCGCATGTTTATCTCGCTGACCGCACCAGGCTACGATGGCGCGAGCACGCGGGCATTGGCCGCGCCGATAAACGCTTGGGCCGAATTAACGCAGATCGTCTGCGAAGGCGATGGCGCGCTACTCGAGATCGGCGATGTCGTCTTGCCACCGCATGGCCTGGGCATCGCGACCGGTTATGACGATCAGGGCACGCAGACGCCGGCGCGGCTGCTGCGCAACATTCGCCAGCTCGGATATCGCGGCAGCGTGGTGCTCTATGTCGGGATGAGCCATTTCTTCTCGCTGACGGGTTCTGGCGGCACATTCCTGGTCGGCGCCACCCCACAGGCGGTCAACGGTCCGGCCGCGAGTTGGCATCGCGCATTCTTCGGTGAATGCGCGCGGCTCGGCTTTTCGCCGATCACGTCGTTGTCCTATGAAGTGTTGGCTCAGCATTGCCCCGATGCATGGCAGCAGCGCGCGTTCGACGGCAGCGCCGCGCGCACCGGATACGATCCGCCCTCCGCACTGCTGTCGCCGGCGAGCGCCCCGGCGATGGCTTGGTTGAGATCCGTCGCTATCGCTTTCGTCGGCCTGATGACGGCGGCGGGTGTCCGTGTCCGGCTGCAGATCGGTGAGCCATGGTGGTGGATCACCGCCGACGGGTGTATTTGCCTGTACGACGCCGCTGCCAAGGCGGCATTCGGTGGCAATCCCCCGAACATCGCCGATATGCGCCAGCCGTTGAGCACGGCGCAGCTCGCCTTGCTCGACCTCGCGGGGGCTACCCTGGCCGCCTCGACCAGCGCGCTTACGGCAGCGGTCCGCGCGGCGACCGCGCCTGGCTCCGCAGAGGTCGTGGCGCTCGTCTTCACGCCGACCGTGCTCGATCCGCGCACTCCGGAAGCTCGACGTGCGAACCTTCCGGTAGGCTGGGCGGCACCCGCGTTCGATCGGTTGCAGGTTGAAGACTACGATTGGCTGACGGCGGGAGCGGACGGCGCGCGGCGCACGGCGTATACTGTGATCAATCAGCGTCTATCCTATCCGTCGGCCAATCAGGATTATCTCGCCGGCTATGTTCCGGCCGCGGACGCTTCGGGGACGCAGTGGCGTCGCATCGACGCGGGCATTGATGAGGCTGGCGGGCGATCGCCGCACGAGCGCATCGTCTGGGCGCTGCCGCAGATTTGCCGCGACGGATACGTCCGCTTGCCGCCGGTCCAGCACCAATCGCATGGGGATGACGACATGCAGGCATTTGACGATATCAACTATCCGTTCGCGCTCGGTCGCGATGCGACGATCATCCCTGAGTTTTCGACCAACGTCTCGGTCACGGCGTCGGGCTTCGAGCGGCGCAACAGCCTTTGGTCGAACGCGCGGCTGCGTTTCGACGTCGGGCCCGGCATTCGCTCCGAAGCCGAGCTTGGCGCGCTGATCGCGTTCTTTCGTGCGCGGCGCGGCGCGGCGCGAGGCTTCCGGTTGCGCGATCCGATGGATTACAGCTCGAACGGCGTGGTCGGCGCTGTGACGGCAAGCGATCAGCTGCTTGGTCTCGGCGATGCGATGCGCACTGACTTCGCGCTTATCAAGCGCTACGGTTCGGGCGACGCGGCGCAGACCCGCCGGATAACCCGGCCGCGCGCGAACACGCTGGTGGTCAGCGTGGCGGGACAGATGGCCAATGGCTGGGCGCTCGCCAACGGCGGCACGATTTCGTTCGCCAGCGCTCCTGCGGCGGGCGCGGAAGTGCGCGCCGGCTTCCTGTTCGACGTCCCCGTCCGGTTCGCCGACGACAAGCTCGAGATCGCGGGCGCGGCTTTCGCCGCGGGCGACGCGCCGAGCGTACAGGTGGTGGAAGTCAGGGAGGCAGCATGAGCAGGAAATGGTTCGCCACCCCGCTCGAGACGGTCGCAACCTGGTGGCGGGTGCTGCGGCACGATGGGATTACCCTGGGCTTCACCTCGCACGATCGTGACTTGTGGATCGATGGCGTGCTGCACCTCGCCAGCCCCGGCATGATACCTTCGTCGATACGGCGATCGTCGGACTTTCAGGCGGACAGCGCCGAAGTGGACGGCGTGCTGAGCCACGACGCGATATCGGCGGAGGACTTGGCGATGGGCCGGTTCGACGGTGCGCGAGTCCGCGTCGGCCTGGTAGACTGGGAAAGCGGCGATAGCGAACAGGTCTATACCGGCTCGATCGGCGCGATCACCCAGCAGGGCGCGAGCTTCACCGCGGAACTCGCATCGCGCAAGGCAGAGCTTGCTATCGATCCGACACCGCGGACCAGCCCCAGTTGTCGCGCGGCTTTTTGCGGCCCCGGCTGCCAGTTGAGCGGCGCGCTGTTCACGCACGAAGCCGTGCTGGTCAACGCCGATCAGAGCGGTAACGCAATCACGGTAAGCATGACGGCGGCGTCGGCTGATTGCATCGGAGGCGAGGTAGGCTGGTTCGACGGTCCCCTCGCCGGAATGCGCATGCGGGTGTCGAGCGCTACGTCCGCCGGGACGCTGGTGCTCGACACGCCGATCGTCGCGGGCCTGGCCGCTGGAGCTCGTCTGTCGGTTCGCGAAGGGTGCGACCACACGCTCGACACCTGCGCGACGCGGTTTGCCAACGCGGTGAACTTTCAGGGTGAGCCTTATCTGCCTGGCAACGATCTGCTGATGCGCTACCCCACGCCGGCGCAATGACGCGCGCACCGACGCGCGAAGGACTGGCGCTGGCCGATGCGGCGGCGGCTTTGATTGGCATCAGCTTTCGGCTCCACGGCCGTGAGCCAGCCACCGGGCTCGACTGCCTCGGCGTTCTCGCGGCCGCATTAGCCGCCATCGGTAGGCCCGCAGTCCTGCCCGTAGCGTACTCATTACGATCGCGAGTGGGCGAGAATGTCGATGCAATCGCCCACAACTGCGGCCTTGTCGCTACGGTCGAACCCACCGTGGCGGGCGATGTCGCCTTCGTTCGCATCGGCGCGACGCAGTCGCATGTGCTGATCGCGGCAGGCGATCGGCGCTTCGTTCATGCGCACGCCGGATTGCGCCGCGTCGTCGAACATGCCGGCGCGCTCGCCTGGCCACTCGCCGCGTTGTGGCGGCTCGATGACTCTATCGGGGACTGACGATTATGGCGACACTTGTCTTCAGTGCGATCGGCACTGCGCTGGGCGGTCCGCTTGGCGGCGCGATCGGCGCCTTGATCGGGCGCCAGGCCGACGGGGTCATTTTCGGCAACGGCCGGACCGAAGGGCCGCGCGTTCAGGATCTCGCCGTCACGACCTCAACCTATGGGTCGGCGATCCCTCGCGTCTTCGGCCGAATGCGTATGCCCGGCTCGATCGTCTGGTCGACCGATCTCGTCGAACATCGCGCGATGCAGCAAGCCAAGAACCGGCCGTCGACGACGACGTACAGCTATACGGTGTCGTTCGCGGTCGCATTGTCCAGCCGCCCGATCGGCGATGTGGGCCGCATTTGGGCTGACGGCAACCTGCTGCGCGGCACGGCGGGCGATCTGAAGGTCGCCGGCACCTTGCGCATCCATAAGGGTACTCACGACCAGGCACCCGATCCGCTGATCGCGTCAGCCGAGGGTGCCGGCCGATGCCCTGCGTATCGCGGTTTGGCGTATGTCGTGTTCGAGGACCTCGACCTGTCGGAATTTTATAATCGCGTCCCGACACTGACGTTCGAAGTCTTGGCCGACAGCGGCGAGGTTTCGCTCGTCGACATCGTCAGCCCGTTGATCGCCAACGTCGACGCGGCGGTGGACCTTCCCGCGTTGCTCGGTTTGGCCTGCGAAGGCCCGCTGCTCGATACGCTGCAATTGCTCGATCCCTATTTCCCGATCGCCTGCGACGCCGCCGGCGACCAGCTGACGTTTGGCGGTGACCGATTGCAATCGGCCGCGCTCACGCTCGATGAAGCAGCAGTTTCGGTGCGCGATGATGATTTCGGTAGCGCTGACGGCTTCGCGCGCAAACGGGGGCCATTGTCCATCGCCGCGCCCGAGGTGCTTCGCTATTACGATATTGGCCGGGATTATCTAACCGGCTCGCAACGCGCGCAGGGGCGGGCAGGGCCCGGCCAGCCCCGAACGATCGAACTTCCGGCGGCCATGACCGCGCAGACCGCACGAGCGCTGGTCGAGCGTGTAGCGCGCCAGTCCGATTGGTCACGCGATACGTTGATGTGGCGCACGGCCGAGCTCGACGGAACCGTTTCCCCTGGTTCCAGCGTCGTGGTGCCCAACCAGCCGGGCCTGTGGCGGGTGGACGAATGGGAGTGGCGCGACACCGGCGTGGAACTCTCGCTGACCCGGATGACGCCCCAAGGAGCGGAAACGGCAACGATACCGGTCGACGCGGGGCGGATCAGCGAATCGCTCGACGTGATCGCCGGCCCGACGCTGCTCAACGCGTTCGAGTTGCCCTGGGACGGCACGGGACTCGGCGATGCGCCGACCATCGTCGCGGCGGTGTCTTCGGCGTCCGCGGGCTGGAAAGGGGCCGCGCTGTTCCTCGATCGCGGCGATGGCAATCTCATCTCGCTAGGCGCGAGCGGGCGGGGCAGGTCGATCGTGGGCGTGACGCAAGGCGTCCTGCCGTCTGGTAATCCGCTGCTCATCGACCGGGGTAATACCCTCGTCGTGAAGCTTGCGGACGAGACGATGACCCTCGCGAACGCGGACGGTCGGCTGCTCGCGGCGGGGGCCAATCGCGCGCTTGTCGGCGGTGAGATCATCCAGTTTGCTTTCGCCACGCCGACGGGCACGGGTGTGTGGCGATTGACCGGCCTGTTGCGAGGACGTGGCGGGACCGAAAGCGCAATCTGGGGACACTTATCAGCCGAACCGTTCGTGCTGCTCGACGATGCGCTCTTTGCCCTGGACGGCGTGTTGATCGGAAACGGTCCTGCGACCGTCGTCGCCGAAGGCCTGGGCGATCACGACGCGGTCACTTCGGCCATTGGTCTGCGCGGCGTGACGCGTCGCCCCCTGGTACCGGTTCGCGCGCGCAAGACGGCATTGGATAGCGGCGCTTTGTTTGAGTGGACCCGGCGCGCACGTGGTGCGTGGACCTGGGACGACGGAGTCGACGCGCCGTTGCATGAAGAGTTCGAGGCATACGTTGTCACGCTCGGCGACATTGCGGCACCCGCCGCGACGTGGACGGTCGCTCAGCCGCGTCTGATGCTCGATAGTGCGACCCTGACGAAGCTTCGCGGCTTGCTTCCCGCCGGCGTGCTGCGCGTGCGCCAGCAGGGAAGCTATGCGATGTCGGAACCGCTCGTGCTGGCGACGTTGTCCTAGCCGCTCGGTCGTGAACACCTATACGCAAAGGACCAGGCGATGACCGATCCCATCCTATTCCCCATGGCCAGCCCCAGGTTTGGGTTGCCTCTGATTTCCGTCGGGCAGGCGCAGAAGGAGGTGTTCGTCAACGAAGCGCATGCGCTGTTGGATGCCCTCCTTCATTGCGCGATCGAGGGGACGGCATCGAGCCCGCCGGGATCGCCTGTCGATGGAACCTCGTGGCGGATCGGGCCCTCGGCGACCGGAGAGTGGACGGGGCGCGATGGGCAACTCGCGTGCCGCCAGGGTGGCAATTGGTTGTTCGCAGTTCCGCGCGACGGCACCCGAGTGCTCGATCGTTCGACCGGGCAGCATCTCACATATTTCAGCACCTGGCGTTCGCCGGCGGCACCGGCGGAACCAACCGGGGGGACGGTCGTTGACAGCCAAGCTCGGACGGCCGTCGCCCAGTTGACCGCAATTCTTCGACAGGCGGGAATCTTGCCCGCCAGCTAATAGTCGTCAGTCGAAAAGATGCTGTTAACGAAAGCGGGATAAGGGCGGAAGCACGAAGGCTGATGCAGGGCTTTCGTGATTTTTGCCTGCTTGCATGAGCTTTGTTAAGTCGTTAGACAACGGCCGCTCGGTGGCCTCGGATCATTTATAGGGGACGTATAATGAGGAAATTTGTTGTGGGGTTGGCGCTGGCTTCGACAGCCATAGCCAGCCCTGCCTTTGCGCACCAGGACGCCTGGTATGTCGAAGGCGATTTCGGCGCAATGATCATTGAAGATACGCATTTCAACATCGCGAATGTTGGAAACAATGCGGCATTCCTTGATCACAAGACCGGGTTCGATGGCGGTGCCACGATTGGTTACGATTTCGGCATGTTCCGCCTTGAGGCTGAAGGCAGCTATCGTCGGGCGAAGACCGACCTGCTGGTCGGCAACGTGGCGGCAGTTCCCATTCTCCTGGCCAACAACAACGTCAGCGGGCGCTTCGGCGATCCGCGGGGACACTCCTCGGCGTTGTCGTTCATGGTTAACGGGTTGGTTGATTTCGGGCCGGACAACGGTCTGCAGGGCTTCGTTGGCGGCGGTGTCGGCGTAGCCCGGGTGAGCTATCTGGTTCAGCCGCGGGCGACCAATGCGCTCACGTTCCTTGACGATACCGACACCCGCTTTGCCTATCAGGGGCTGGCCGGTGTGCGTTATCCGCTGAGCGATCACGTCGACATCGGCGTGAAGTACCGCTTCTTCGATGTCGACAAGCTTCGGCTGGTCGATGGGGCTAACCGCGACGTGCGGACCCGTTGGCGGTCACACAGCCTGATGGGTACGCTGGCGTATAACTTCTTCACGCCGCCGCCTCCGCCACCCCCTCCGCCCCCGCCGCCCCCGCCTCCCCCCCCGCCGCCTCCGGTGGCCGAAGTGGTCTGCAACAAGGGGCCGTACATCGTGTTCTTCGACTGGGATAAGTCGGATATCACGGCTGAAGCGTCGACGATCCTCGACAGTGCGGTCAGTGCCTATGCCAACTGCGCCAGCGTGCCGATCATGCTCGCAGGGTACACCGACCGTTCGGGTACGCCGAAGTATAACCTCGGCTTGTCGGCGCGTCGCAATACCTCGGTTCGTGAATATCTGACGAGCCACGGTATTCCCGATGGATCGATCTCGAGCCAGGCTTTTGGCGAGGCCAACCCGCGTGTTCCGACTGCCGACGGTGTGCGTGAGTTGCAAAACCGTCGCGTCGAGATCACATACGGGCCCGGTTCGGGTTCGTAAGTTTCCGCATACGATTGCGTTACCTAGGGGCCGGAGCGATCCGGCCCCCTTTTAGTATGATCGATTCTGGGAAACCTTGGCTCGCTTCACCGCCCGAATAGCCTCGGGATCGGCTCGGCGGCGATCGAGTTCACCGATTATGGTTTAGCTTGCGTGTCCAAGACACCTGCTTGCGCGAAGCCCGCCGCGCGCAACCGACAGCTGTCGCATAGTCCGCATGGGGTGCCATCCAGTCGCGGATTGTAGCACGACCAGCTTGTCGAGAGATCGAGGCCCAATCGCACACCCTCGCGCACGATGTCGGCTTTTCCAAGGTGTTGAAGCGGCGCGTGTATGGCGAAACGAACGCCATCATCGCCCGCCTTCGTCGCAAGCTCAGCCAAGTGTGCGAAGGCATCGATAAATTCCGGCCGGCAGTCTGGGTAGCCGGAATAGTCGAGCGCGTTCACGCCGATGAATATGTCCCGAGCGCCGAGTGCTTCGGCCCAGGCCAACGTCAACGACAGGAAGATGAGGTTGCGCGCGGGAACGTAGGTTATGGGCACGCCGGCGCTTAGGCCATCTACTGGGACGGCGATGTCCGCGGTCAGCGCGGATCCTCCGAACACCCGCAGATCGAGCGGTAATATGACATGGCGCTCGACCTGCAGTTGTGCCGCGATGACCTGAGCTGCCCCAATCTCGCGATGATGCCGCTGATTATAGTCGATCGTCAGCGCGTGAATTTTATATCCTGCTTCACGCGCCAACGCCGCGGCAACCATCGAGTCCATTCCGCCCGACAAGAGGACGACCGCCAGCCGATCGGGCCGGGGCGTCAGCGCAACCATGAGCGCCTCTTGACTGGTATGATCATGACGTCAAACAACAATGATTAACGAATCATCAGATTGACAGTCGAAAACTACATGCGCAAAACGCGCAATCGATAGCTATTATTCCATGCTCGTCACGCATCGCTGCTTTGTCATCTTCTGAAAATCGCGCAAGCACGGAAGAGTAATGGTCGATCGAGCATCGGCATCCGCGCGATAGCTCCGCGATCTTCTCGACGCGCACCTCATGTTCTTCATGAAATAGCCGCCATACCAGCGCTTCAAGTGAAATTGCCCCGTCGAGCAGCTCGTTTTTGCTGATGCTTGCGGCGATCATCTCGACATGTTGCCACTCGGGGTGATCCATTCGAACATGCAAACGCGTGCGGCCCTCTTCACCCTCGGCCAGATGTTGCACCAATAAACCGCCGCCGGTGGTATGTTGACCATCCCATCGTATCCCGGTGCGGATGAGGGTTGGGATCTGTTCGGATTGCGCGAAATAAGCTTCGCATGCTGCCGACAGCGATTGTCCCTCGAGCGGAACGATACCTTGATACCGCTGCCCCGTCGCGCCGACATCGAAAGTCATCGCGAGGTAGCCGTCGCCGAACAAATCCTTAAGCGTTGGAAAAGTTTCAAGCGCACCCAGACGCTCAGGGTTATGCCGGACATAACCACGCAGTGAGCCGGCTTTGTAATCACAGACGAGCAGGTCGATGATCCCATCGCTTGCGTTAGCCTGCATGGTCATCTGCGCGCTGCTGTCTTTGGTTAGCGATCCGATCAGCGCTGCCAATACCAATGCTTCGGCCAGCAGATGTTTGATCGCGGTCGGATAGTCGTGGTTAGCAAGGATGACATCCAGCGCCGGGCCAAGCCGCACGACGCGTCCCCGCGCGTTGCGATCACTAATTGTGAAGCCCAGCACCGTATCGAAAACGGCTTCCTGGTCGGGTGTCGCGCTTGCCGGTGTCATAACTGGCCGAAGAGCCATCGAAGTATCGACTTTTGCGCGTGCACCCGGTTTTCCGCCTCCGACCAGATCGCCGACTGTGGACCATCGAGAACGCCGTCTGTCACCTCTTCGCCTCGATGCGCGGGCAGACAATGAAGAAAGGCGGCGGCGGGACGTGCCAGCGACATCAGCGCTTCATCAACTCGAAAGGGCTCCATCGCACGCAGCTTTTCGCCGACGGCCTGCTGCCCCATCGACACCCACGTGTCAGTCACGACGATGTCGGCGCCCGTGACCGCGGTCGCCGCATCTTCATACAGGAGGACCTGGCCGCCATTCGATCGCGCTTGTGACACGAATTGCCCCGACGGCTGATATCCCGACGGACAGCCAGCCCGTACCGTGAATTTCATAAGCCCGGCCGCTTCGATGAGCGAGTTCAGCACGTTATTGCCGTCCCCAAGCCACGCGACCTGAAGCCCCGGCAGCGCTTTGCCGTGTTCGATGATGGTAAGCAGGTCCGCCATGATCTGGCACGGATGCGACATATCGGTGAGTCCATTGATCACTGGAACGTCAGCGTAATGTGCCAGTTCCTCGATCTTCTCATGGTCGCCGGTACGGATCATGATCGCGTCGACCATCCGGCTGAGAACTCGCGCGGTATCGGCGATCGATTCGCCGCGGCCGATTTGCATGTCGCCCGCCTCCATGACGATAGTGCCGCCACCCAGCTGACGCATCGCGATGTCGAACGATACCCGTGTCCGGGTCGAGCTCTTCTCGAAGATCATTGCCAGCACATGGCCGGAGAGCGGGCTGTCGGGATCGACTTGGCCTTTAGGAAGGGCGGAACGCGCGACCTTGCGATCGAGCGCGTCCGCCAGCATCGCCGCGATCGCATCGCCTCCCGCATCCACTAGCCCAAGGAAATGACGCCTCACGTCACCGCCTTGGCGGGCGTGAACGAGGCTGCTCCGGCCGATAACTTGGCCATGAATTCGTCGATATGCGTATCGTCGATGACGAGTGGCGGTACCAGACGCAACGTGTTGTCGCCGGCGGATACCGTCAGCAGCTGGTGATTATCACGCAGGTGAGCGACGAACGTCCGCGGATCCATCCGCATCCTGACGCCCAACATCAGGCCGCGTCCTCGGACCAGCTCGAACAGGTTCGGATAGTTGCCGATGAACTGTTCGAGCTTGGCGGCGAGCCGATCTCCAGATGCCCGGACGTTCGCAAGGAACTCATCGTTCGCCACTGCATCCAGCACCGCCTCGCCAGCCGCCATCGCCAAAGGGTTGCCGCCGTAAGTCGAGCCATGCGCGCCGACCACCATCCCGCGTGCTGCGCGCTCGGTCGCAAGGCACGCTCCCAACGGAAAGCCACCGCCGATCCCCTTGGCGGTCGCCAAGATATCCGGCGCTACGCCATATTGCTCGTACGCGTAGAAAGTACCCGTTCGCGCGACTCCGCACTGCACCTCGTCCAACACGAGCAATAGGTCGTGCTCATCGCAATATCGACGCAGTCCTTGCAGGAACGCATCGGACGCCACGCGAATTCCGCCTTCACCTTGTATCGGCTCGACGAGGAAGCCCGCGGTGTGGGGCCCGACCGCGGCCAGGGCGGCAGCGAGATCGTCAAACGGGACATAGCGAAAGCCCTGCAACAACGGCTTGAATCCCTTATGCATCTTTTCCTGATTGGAGGCGCTGATTGTCCCCATCGTTCGGCCATGGAAGGCGCTGTTGAACGTGATCAGTTCATGGCGAGCGTCATCACCGACATGCTGATGATACGCGCGAGCCGTCTTTATCGCGCATTCCACTGCCTCGGCTCCAGAGTTTGTAAAAAAGACCGTGTCCGCAAATGTCAGCTCGATAAGCCGCTTCGCCAGTCGCTCCCCTTGAGGACTGCCGTAGAGGTTCGACACATGCATCAGCGTTTCGGCCTGCCGCTGAATGGCGCCGATCAGACCGCGGTGCGAGTGCCCGAGGATGTTGACCGCGATGCCTGCCGCGAAATCGAGGTATCGGCGACCGTCTTCACCCACGAGATGGCAGTTCTCGCCGCGAACCGGCCGCACATCGCAACGGCCGTAGACCGGCATGAGCGGGGTGATGGCCATGGATCTGGTCCTTACATTCAATCAAGGCTGATCGTTAACGACAAATGGCGGCCCTCACGGGACCGCCATCTGCGCTCTGTCAATGGGCGTTGTCTGAAAAACAGACAATCAACCCAGACGGTTCAACTTTGGAGCGGTGCCAAGTTGACCGCCGAGTATTTACCTCGTCGATCGACTTCAATGTCAAATTCTAGACGATCGCCTTCGTTCAGGCTCGACATTCCAGAACGTTCAACCGCACTGATATGGACGAACGCATCCGGCTGCCCATCGTCCCGCGTGATGAATCCAAAGCCCTTCATCGCGTTGAAAAACTTAACGGTGCCCATCGCCTTCTCGCCGGTCAGCTGTCGCTGCGGTGGTGCATCACGCTTCTGCACCGGGATCACATCGCCGACCGCCTGAAGATCGCTTGCCGAAATCTTTCCGCCACGATCGACCAGCGTAAATTCGAGCTGCTGCCCTTCAGCCAAGCCTTCAAGACCCGCGCGCTCAACCGCGCTGACATGAACGAACACGTCTTCGCCGCCATCTTCACGTTGGATAAAACCAAAACCCTTCGCGGCATTGAAAAACTTTACCGTGCCCTTGCCCTCGCCGACAACCTGCGGTGGCATGCCACCACGCGCACCGCCGCCGCCGCCCCCGCCGCCGAAGCCGCCCCTGTTGGGACCGCCAGAGCCGCCGCCGCCGCCGCCGAAGCCACCGCGACTCGCGCCACCGCCAAAGCGATCGCC
>CAXSZV010000016.1:0-68907 GCA_964242815.1 uncultured Novosphingobium sp. | reverse complement strand
CGGCGTCAACCACGACAAGCTGACCGCCGATCATACGATCGTCTCGAACGCATCGTGCACCACCAACTGCCTCGCGCCGTTCGCCAAGGTGCTCAACGAATCGGTCGGGATCGAGCGCGGGTTCATGACGACGATCCACAGCTACACCAACGATCAGAAGCCGCTCGATCAGATCCATTCGGACATGCGCCGCGCGCGCGCCGCCGCGATGAACATGATCCCGACCACCACCGGCGCCGCCCGCGCGGTGGGCGAGGTGCTGCCCGAGCTGAAGGGCAAGCTCGACGGGTCGTCGATCCGCGTGCCGACCCCGAACGTGTCGGTCGTCGATCTGGTGTTCACCCCCGGTCGCGACACCACCGCGCAGGAAGTCAACGCACTGCTGAAAGCGGCGGCCGATGGTCCGCTGAAGGGCGTGCTCGGCTACACCGACGAGCCGCTGGTCTCGATCGACTTCAACCATGATTCGCACAGCTCGACGATCGACAGCCTCGAGACCGCCGTGCTCGAAGGCAAGCTCGTGCGCGTGCTGTCGTGGTACGACAACGAATGGGGCTTCTCGAACCGCATGGTCGATACCGCCGGCGTGCTGGGCGCGCTCTGACTCGCGCCGGGGAGGGCTTGGCATGACCGCATTCCGCACGCTCGATGACTTGGCCGACGTGACCGGCAAGGTCGCGCTGGTGCGCGTCGACCTCAACCTGCCGATGCAGGACGGCGAGGTGACCGACGACACGCGCATCCGCGCGGCGATGCCGACGATCCTCGAACTGGCCGACAAAGGCGCCAAGGTGCTGCTCCTCGCGCATTTCGGTCGTCCCAAGGGCGAACGCTCGCCGAACCTCTCGCTGAGCCTGGTGGTCGGCGCGGTCGAGCGCGTGATCGGCCGTGAGGTGATGTTCGTGCCCGAGATCGCGGGCGATATCGTCAAGCAGACGATCGGCATCCTGCGCCCCGGCGATATCGCGATCCTGGAAAACACGCGGTTCTGGAAGGGCGAGGAAAAGAACGATCCCGAGCTCGTGGCGGCGATTGCCGCGAACGCCGACCTCTATGTCAACGATGCGTTCTCCGCCGCGCACCGCGCACACGCGACCACCGAGGGTCTGGCGCACGTGCTGCCCGCTTATTCCGGCCGATCGATGCAGGCCGAGCTGGAAGCGCTGCAGAAGGCGTTGGGCGAACCCGAGCGGCCGGTGGCGGCGGTGGTCGGCGGGGCCAAGGTCTCCTCGAAGCTCGACGTGCTCAAGCATCTGGTGACGCAGGTCGATCACCTGATCATCGGCGGCGGCATGGCCAACACCTTCCTCGCGGCGCGCGGGGTCGCTGTCGGCAAGTCGTTGTGCGAGCACGACCTGACCGGCACCGCCGACGAGATCATGGCCAACGCCGACAAGGCGGGATGCACGGTCCACCTGCCTTACGATGTCGTCGTGTCCAAGGAGTTCGCCGCCAACCCGCCATCGTTGCGCATCTGCAACGTGCACGAGGTCGCCGCCGACGAGATGATCCTCGACGTCGGCCCGAGCGCGGTCGAGGCGCTGGGCGATGTGCTCAAGACCTGTCGCACGCTGGTATGGAACGGGCCGATGGGCGCGTTCGAGACCGCGCCGTTCGATGCGGCGACCGTGGCGCTCGCCAGGACCGCCGCCGCGTTGACGCGCGAAGGATCGCTGATCTCGGTGGCGGGGGGCGGCGATACCGTCGCAGCGCTCAATCACGCAGGCGTCGCGGGCGACTTCAGCTACATCTCGACCGCAGGCGGCGCGTTCCTCGAATGGATGGAAGGCAAGGAACTGCCGGGGGTGGCGGCGTTGACCAAGTAGGGCTCAGCTCCGGACGACGGCCTCGGGCTTGTCCGGCGCAGGTTCCTTCAGCAAGGGAATTAGCAGGCCGTTCAGCGCGTCGAGATCGAATGCGCCAGACTTTGCGTACCGGACGATCCCGGCGCGATCGATCACGTAGTTCGTCGGAACGCCCTCAAGCGGCTCGTAGGGACCGCTCATGCGATGCACTGGCTCGACCGCCATCTTGTCGAACAGCCCATGCAGGTATCGTTCGGGGACCGAGTCTTCGGTCGTCGCCGCGAAGACGCGCAAGCCATAGCGCTTGGCCGCGCGGTAATATCCGTCGAGCAGCGGCAGTTCCTGCTTGCACGGCCCGCACCATGTCGCCCAGAAATTGAGTACCACGACCTGGCCACGTAATTCCGCCAGGCGGACGGTCTGCCCGTTCACGAGAGTCATCGTCGCATCTGGCGCGGGTTCACCGACGCGCGGCCGCCTTGCTTGCGCCGGCTGGACGATCGCCAACATAACCGCGAACGCAACTGCCCATCGTGCCGTCATATCGTGTCCTTTCCGCGTGGTTTTGCGCAGCGGACGAGAGAGCGTCAATCGAGAGTTGCGGCAGTGGCCCAAGGCGGATGAGGATCGATGGCATCGACCGTGGACGGCGCGTTTTCGACGCGCCGCCGGGCGAGCAACGCCGGCATGGCGACGTTGACGGTATGCCGTGTATCGCATATGTTTAATTTGTTAAACGCGGAGGTGAAACGATGCTGGGCGTGCGTCTGGGGGTGGAGGAAGAGCATCTGCTCGAACGCCACGCGCGCTCGGTCGGCCGTTCGAAGAGCGCGATCGTTCGCGAATGGATAAAGGATCGTTTGGAGCGCGAATCGATCGACGCGGAAATGCGCCGGACATCCGCGCTGCTGGCCGAGCACGACCGCAAGCACGGATATCCGATCTCTGCGGCGCAAACCGATACGTTTCTGCGGATGCTCGACGAACTTGACGGAGGCTATGACTGGGGCCCGGAAGGGCCGCCGCAGGGGCGTCAGGAATGAAGCGGGGCAGCATCGTGCTGTTTCGCGAGCCGGGAAGTCCCGCTTCGAAGAGCCGACCATGCGTCATCGTTCAGCATGTGGCGACGCTTTCTGACACGACGAAGATCACCGCCGTTCCCCTGACATCGCATCTGAGCGGCCGCGCGTCTCAACGGCCGGTCTTGGTGCCAACCGAACGCAATGGACTGCGTCAGGCCAGCGAAGCGCAAACCGACTGGGTGTTCACCTTTCGTGTGGAACGGCTCGGACCGACGATCGGCGAGGCGGAAACCGAGATCATGCCAGAGATCGACAACGGCCTGCGCCTTTGGCTCGACCTTTGATGCTACTGCTTCGTCCCTCCGTCAAACCGGCGATATACATCGCCCAACCCTTATAGGAAAAGTGCATGACCCCCTCTGAGATGACCGCCAAGATTGCCGCCGGACAAGGCTTCATCGCCGCGCTCGACCAGTCGGGCGGCTCGACGCCCAAGGCGCTCGCGGGCTACGGCATCGCCGAAGGCGCGTGGTCGGACGAGGCGGGGATGTACGATCTGATCCACCAGATGCGCAGCCGCATCATCTCCAGTCCTGTCTTCACCGGCGACAAGGTGGTCGGCGCGATTCTGTTCGAGCGGACGATGGACGGCCAGGTCGGTGGCAAGCCGACGCCGAGCGCGCTGATCGACAAGGGCGTGGTCCCCTTCATCAAGATCGACAAGGGCCTGGAGGACGAGAAGGACGGCGTCCAGCTGATGAAGCCGATGCCCGATCTCGACGCGCTGCTCGACAAGGCGAAGGCGCTCGGCGTGTTCGGCACCAAGGAGCGCTCGGTGATCAATTCGGCGAATGCGGTTGGCATCGCCGCGATCGTCCGCCAGCAGTTCGAAATCGGCGCGCAGGTGACGGCCAAGGGTCTGATGCCGATGCTGGAGCCCGAGATCAACATCAAGAGCGATACCCGCGCCGACTGCGACAAGCTGCTGCTCGCCGAACTGCTCAAGGGGTTGGACGCATTGCCCGGCGGGCAGCAGGTGATGCTCAAGCTCAGCCTTCCGGTAACGCCGGGGACGTTCGACCCGCTCGTCGATCACCCCAAGGTGCTGCACGTCGTCGCGCTGTCGGGCGGCTACAAACGGCCCCAAGCTTGCGCGGAGCTTGCGAAGAACCGCGGCATCATCGCCAGTTTCAGCCGCGCGCTGCTCGAGGACCTGCGCGCGCAGATGACCGACGCAGAGTTCGACGCGTCGCTCGGCGCGGCGATCGACGCGATCTATGCAGGCTCGACGCAGAAGAGCGACGTCGCGGTCGCGGCCTGAGGCATGACGCCGACGGACGATTGGGGCGAGGTCGACGACTACATCGTCGACCAGCTGCTCGGCGACGATGACGCGCTCGATCGGGCGCTGGCGGCGAACGCGGCGGGCGGGCTTCCCTCGATCGACGTTTCCGCGCCGCAGGGCAAGATGCTGCACCTGATCGCGCGCATCGCCGGCGCGCGGCGGATCTGCGAGGTCGGCACGCTCGGCGGCTATTCGACGATCTGGCTCGCGCGTGCGCTTCCGCCGGGCGGCACGCTCGTCTCGCTCGAACTCGATGCGCATCACGCCGATGTGGCGCGGGCCAATGTCGCGCGCGCGGGTCTCGCCGATCGCGTCGATATACGCGTCGGCGGAGCCGCGACGTCGCTTGCCGCGATGCGCGATGCGGGCGAGGGGCCTTTCGACCTGTTCTTCATCGATGCCGATAAGCAGAGCAATGTCGGCTATGTCGCGATGGCGCTCGAGATGGCGCACCCGGGCACGGTGATCATCGTCGACAATGTGGTGCGCGACGGCGCTGTCATTGAAGCGGACAACACCGACCCGGCGATCGATGGCACGCGCAAGCTGTATGCGGCGGTCGCGGCCGAACCGCGGCTGTCAGCGACGGTGGTGCAGACGGTCGGCAGCAAGGGATGGGATGGGTTCCTGCTCGCGCGTGTCGTCTGATCCAGCGACAGACGCGAGCTGCCAGCTCTATCTTATCTCCCCCCTGCAGGTCGGCGGTGCGTTTCCTGATCGGCTGGCGCGCGCGGTCGATGCAGCCGAAGTCGCCGCGTTCCAATTCCGCGTAAAAGACGTCGATCAGCACGAGGCGGCGCGGCTGGCGGAGCCGCTGCAGGCGATCTGCGCGGCGCGCAATGTTGCCTTCATCGTCAACGATTCGATCGGGCTCGCCAAACGTATCGGCGCGGATGGCGTTCATCTGGGGCAGACCGATGGTATCGTGGCAGAGGCGCGCGCCGCGCTCGGCCGCGCCGCGCAGATTGGCGTGACGTGCCACGCGAGCCGGCATTTGGCGATGGAAGCTGGCGAAGCCGGCGCGGACTACGTGGCGTTCGGCGCGTTTCATCCGACCATGACCAAGAACGTCGAGCATCGCGCCGAGCCCGCTATCCTGACCTGGTGGCAGACCCTGTTCGAGCTGCCCTGCGTCGCGATCGGCGGCATCACGCCAAATAACTGCGGGCCGCTGGTACGCGCCGGGGCCGACTTTCTCGCCGTGTCCGGGGCGGTCTGGAATGGCGACGAAGCGGCGGCGGTACGCGACTTCGCGCAGGCGTTGGCAGATGCTTAGGACGTCACGACGCGCGCTGAGGCGAACAGCGACAGATCAAATCGTGCGTAAGAGCTCGCGAGTTCAGTTCGAGTCGGCGTCCAGATCGTGAAGCAGGCTGGCGATGCGATCGCGATAGCTGGCGAACGTGTAGCGGGCCGCTTCCTCCCGCGCGCCGGCGCGCCAATGGGCGAGCAGTACGCGATCCTCGATAGGGACGCGCATCGCCGTCTCTAGCGCGTCGACGCTCAGAGTGTCTAGAATGATGCCGCAGGTGGGCGTCGCGCCGCAACCTGCTGCGTGCGACTGGATGATCGCCATGCCCGACGCCAGCGCCTCGAGCAGCACCAGCGACGATCCTTCGAAATAGCTTGGCAACACCAGCACGTCGTGCCGCGCCATGATCGCGGGGATGGCGGCGCGCGGCACGTGCGCGATATGCTCGACCCGATCGAGGAACGGCGCGATCGCCTTGGCAGGAGCGGTGAAGCTGCCGACCAGCGTCAACGTCGCCTCGGATCGGGGCAGACGCGCGATCGCGTTGAGCAGCAGGTGCAACCCCTTGCGCGTGCCCAACTGGCCGATGAACAGGAAACGGACCGACCGCCCCTGAGCCGCCGTCGGCGCCGTCGTCTGCGCTGATAGCTGCCCGGCCGCCTGATCGCCGAACAGCGCCTCGTCGTAGCAGTATGGCAGGACACGCAGCTTGGTGGCGCAGCCCGGCACGCGACTTTCCGCGCGGACCGTATCGGCGGCGCTCTGGCTGCCGGTCAGGATCACGTCGGCCAGCGCATATTCGTGCTCTTCATCGTCGATCACCACCGCGGGGATCAGGTCGCGCGTGGTCGTGTTGAACCAATCGGACCAGGTTTCGCGGAGTTCCAGCATGACGCGGTTCAGCGCCCTGCGATCGCCGATTGTGCGGTCGAGGATCAGGCGGCGTCCCTGGCGCTTGCCGGCCTCGAACGCGGTGCGCGAGCTGCTGTCGAAGCCCCAAAGCATGAACCGATCGTCACTCGCGATCGCACGGGCAAGCCCACGACCGAAGGCCGCGTTGCCCCGCCGATCGAGCCAGGTGGCCAATCGTTCCTGCCCCGCGCGTCGCGCCACACGCTCGAGCCATTCGATATTGCCCGACGTACGTACGTTCGCGGGGTCGATGCCGCGCGCTTCGAAGCGGCTGAATTCGCGGCGAAGGCTACGTCCGATCGCACCAGGCAAGCGCTCCAGGCGATAGGGCCAGCGTTCGGGCTGGTAGAAGATCGAGGTGGCATACCAGCTTAGACGATCGAGGTCCTGAAGCGCGCGGGCGGTCTGCCAGCTATGCTGCGTGCCCGGATGGAAGACGGCGACCTGGCGCATCGCGCATCGCTTGGATGACGGCCCGACGCTTGGCAAGCGCACGATGGACACGGTGGGCTCGCGACGCTATGCGGCCCGCTCATCATCAGCGCGACTAAAGCGAAAGCGAGTGCACCACCATGAAACTCAATGAGATTTCCGACAACGCCGGTGCCCGCAAGGGCCGTATGCGCGTCGGCCGCGGCATCGGCTCGGGCAAGGGCAAGACCGCCGGGCGCGGCCAGAAGGGTGCGAAGGCGCGCTCGGGCGTCGCGGTCGCGGGCTTCGAGGGCGGGCAGATGCCGCTCCACATGCGCATTCCCAAGCGCGGTTTCAGCAACGTCAAGTTCGCCAAGGACTATGCCGAGGTGAACCTGGGCCTGGTGCAGAAGGCGATCGATGCGGGCAAGCTCGACATATCGGCGGTGGTCGATCACGCGGCCTTGCGGGCGGCGGGGCTTGGCCGTGGCGGACGCGACGGCGTACGCTTGTTGGCCAAGGGCGAGTTGACCGCGCCGGTCAAGTTCAGCGTCGCGGGCGTATCGGCCGGCGCACGCGCCGCGGTCGAGCAGGCCGGCGGCTCAATCACGCTGCCCGAGCCTCAACCGAGCGAACACGAGAAGAAGACCGCGCGTCGCGAGGCGAACAAGGCTTCGTCCTGATCCTGCCAGCGCCAGGTATTCCCGCCGACAATGCGCGACGCGGCGCGGCGGGGTTCGACATCGCCAATTCGGCACTATATGGCCACGGGACCGGGCGGCGCAATCGCAGACGCCCGGGCCGAACAGAGGCTGACGCATCATAATGGCTTCCCGTGCCGACACCATCGCCAGCTCGATCAGCTTTGCCAATTTCGGCAAGGCGACCGAGCTCAAGAAGCGCATCTGGTTCACGATCGGCGCGCTGATCGTCTTCCGCTTTCTCAGCTTCGTGCCGCTGCCCGGCGTCAATCCGTTGATCCTGCAATCGCTTTATGCGCAGACGCGCGGCGGCATCCTCGATCTGTTCAACACGTTTTCAGGCGGCAGCCTGGAACGGATGAGCCTGATCGCGCTCGGCGTGATGCCCTACATCACCGCTTCGATCGTGGTGCAGCTTGCGGCGTCGCTGCATCCTTCGCTGATGGCGCTGAAGAAAGAGGGGGAGAGCGGGCGAAAGAAGCTCAACCAGTATACGCGTTATGGCGCGGTGCTGCTCACCGCGATCCAGGGCTATTTCATCGCGACCTCGCTTGAGGCTTACGGCGCATCGAGCGGGCATCAGGCGGTGATGTTTCCCGGCTACATGTTCCGCGTCGGCGCGGTGGTCAGCCTGATCGGCGGAACGATGTTCCTGCTCTGGCTGGGCGAGCAGATCACCTCGCGCGGGATCGGCAACGGCGTGTCGCTGATCATCATGGCGGGCATCGTCGCGCAGATGCCGACGTTCATCGGCAACCTGTTCGAAGGCGGGCAGAGCGGTTCGATCTCCGGCTTCACCGTGGTCGGCATGGTGGTGCTGATCGTCGCCATGGTGCTGGGCATCTGCTTCATGGAGCGTGCGCAGCGGCGGCTGCTGATCCAGTATCCCAAGCGGACGACGCAGCGCGGCACGATGCAGGCCGATCGCAGCCATCTGCCGCTGAAGCTCAACACCGCGGGCGTGATCCCGCCGATCTTCGCCAGCTCGCTGCTGCTGCTGCCGCTGACGATCACGCAGTTCGCCGGCAATTCGCTGTCGCCCGACAGCCGGCTGGGCGGTGCGGTCGTGGCGCTGAACCAGTATCTGGGCCACGGCAAGCCGCTGTATATGCTGCTCTATGCCGCCGGGATCATCTTCTTTTCGTTCTTCTATACTGCGGTGGTGTTCAATCCGGAGGAAACTTCGGACAACTTGAAGAAGAACGGTGGCTTCATCCCAGGCATTCGCCCGGGCCGCAACACCGCCAACTATCTCGACTATGTGCTGACGCGCATCACGGTTATCGGCGCGATCTATTTGACGCTGGTGTGCGTCATCCCCGAATACTGGATCGCGCAGACGGGCATGAAGCTGATGTTCATGGGTGGCACCAGCCTGTTGATCGTCGTCAACGTGACGGTCGATACGATAACGCAGATTCAGTCGCATCTGCTCGCGCACCAGTATGGCGATTTGATCAAGAAGGCGAAACTCAAGGGCCGTTTGCGCTAAGGCGCTTGATGTCCGCCCGCGCCACGGGCCATACGCGGGCGTACACAACGATAAGCCCGCGGGCGTGAGGGGGACTGCAGACGTGAACATCATCCTGCTGGGTCCGCCGGGCGCGGGAAAGGGGACGCAGGCGCAACGCCTGGTCGATCGCCATGGCATGCGCCAGCTATCGACTGGCGACATGCTGCGCGCGACGCGCAAGGCCGATACCCCGCTCGGGCGCCGGGTGGCCGGGGTGATGGATGCCGGCGAACTGGTTTCGGACGAGATCGTTTCGGCGATGATCGATGCGGAACTCGCCGCGCTGCCCGCCAGCGCGGGCGTGATCTTCGATGGCTATCCGCGCACCGACGCTCAGGCGCATTCGCTCGATAGCCTGCTCGCCGATCGCGAGCGCAAGCTCGATCGCGTGATCGAACTCGAAGTCGACGAGGAGGCACTGGTCGAGCGGATCACCGGACGGTACACTTGCGCCACCTGCGGCAAGGGCTATCACGACGTCTTCGAGCAGCCGATCGTCGCGGACATCTGCGATCGTTGCGGCGGCACCGAGTTCAAGCGCCGCCCCGATGACAATGCGCAGACTGTGCGTACCCGTCTCGCTGAATATCGCGCCAAGACCGCGCCGATCCTGCCGTTGTACGAAGCACGCGGCATCGTCGCGAGGGTCGACGGGATGGCGCCAATGGAGGAAGTGACCGGCGCGATCGAAGATATCCTCGCCCGCTGACGAGGCAAGACAGCCAGCCATCGCTTCCTGGCGCTGCTTACCGCGTTCCCCGGGTGTGTGGTTAACGCCAGGCGTTGACAGCATGTGCGACTCGGACTACGCGCGCACTTCATTCGACAGCACGGATTGCCCGGCGGGCGTTTCGCGATAGCGGACGTCGACCGGTCTGTTGCCATTTGTGCACCGTGGTGTCGAGGAAGCGCGATGAGATGGGGGCAGTCCGCTAGTCGGACATCCGGGCCTCTGTGGAGCAGGAGACGACGTTTTGGCTCGTATTGCCGGGGTGAACATCCCCACCAACAAGCGCGTGATCGTAGCGCTTACCTATATTCACGGGATCGGGCCGACCTCGGCCAAGGCTATCGCCGAAAAGCTTGGCATCGATCAAAGCCGGCGCGTGCAGGATTTGTCCGACCAGGAAGTCCTGCAAATCCGCGAGACGATCGACGCCGACTACAGCGTCGAGGGTGATCTGCGGCGTGAGACCGCCATGAACATCAAGCGGCTGATGGATCTCGCCTGCTATCGCGGGCTTCGTCATCGCCGCGGCCTGCCGGTTCGCGGACAGCGCACGCACACCAACGCCCGCACCCGTAAGGGCAAGGCCAAGCCGATCGCCGGCAAGAAGAAATAGGCGTGTCGCCGACCGGCTCGGACCGGTCGGTACACGGCTTCGCGATCACGACAGGATATACGCACCATGGCACGCGAACCTCAGCGCATAAAGAAGCGCGAGCGCAAGAACATCAGCAGCGGCGTCGCGCACGTCAACGCCAGCTTCAACAACACGATGATCACCATCACCGATGCGCAGGGCAACGCGATCAGCTGGTCGTCGGCGGGGATGATGGGCTTCAAGGGAAGCCGCAAGTCCACCCCCTATGCGGCGCAGGTCGCCGCCGATGACGCGGGCAAAAAAGCCGCCGAACATGGCGTGCGTACGCTCGAGGTTGAGGTCAAGGGCCCCGGTTCTGGCCGCGAAAGCGCGCTGCGGGCCTTGCAGGCAGTCGGGTTCACCATCACCTCGATCCGCGACGTGACGCCGATCCCGCACAACGGTGTCCGTCCATCCAAGCGCCGCCGCGTCTGATCGGCCACTGTCGTTCGACGTTGGCGGCCGCTCGGTCGTTATTCGGATCGGCCGCGGCGTTGATCGAGCCGCATCCATCCGACACCGCTCCTTATTTCAGAGCCTAGGGGAATTCCATGACTGTCAACATCTCCAACTGGCAGGAACTGAAGAAGCCCAACAACCTCGACGTCAAGCCCGGCGCCGATCCCAAGCGTCGCGCGACCTTTGTCGCAGAGCCGCTGGAGCGTGGCTTCGGGTTGACGCTCGGCAATGCGCTGCGCCGGGTGCTGCTGTCATCGCTGCAGGGCGCGGCGATCACGTCGATCAAGATCGAGAACGTGCTGCACGAGTTCTCGAGCCTTGCCGGCGTGCGTGAGGACGTCACCGATATCGTCCTCAACGTCAAGCAGATCGCGCTGAAGATGCAGGGAGAAGGGCCGAAGCGTTTGCAATTGTCGGCGACCGGACCCGCCGAAGTTACCGCCGGCCACATCGCGGTCACCGGCGACATGGAGGTGATGAACAAGAACCTGGTCATCTGTCACCTGGACGAAGGCGCGACGCTCAACATGGAGCTGACCGCCGACACGGGTAAGGGTTATTCGCCGGCGGTCGCCAACCGCCCGGTCGATGCGCCGATCGGCCTGATCCCGGTGGATTCGCTTTATTCGCCGGTCCGCCAGGTGTCGTATAAGGTCGACAACGCGCGCATCGGGCAGGAGCTCGACTTCGATAAGCTCAACCTGACGGTGGAGACCGATGGCACCGTGACGCCGGAGGATGCGGTGGCCTACGCGGCGCGTATCCTGCAAGATCAGCTCGCGCTGTTCGTCCACTTCGAGGACATGGCACCGGTCGGCGCGCCGCAAGTGATCGGCGGGCTTCCCTCGACGCTGCCCGAGGAAAGCGACGCCAATCAGCTCAATCGTTATCTGCTCAAGAAGGTCGATGAACTCGAATTGTCGGTCCGTTCGGCCAACTGCCTCAAGAACGATAACATCATCTACATCGGCGATCTGGTGCAGAAGACCGAGGCGGAGATGCTGCGCACGCCCAACTTCGGGCGCAAGTCGTTGAACGAAATCAAGGAAGTGCTGTCGTCTATGGGACTGCGGCTCGGCATGGATATCCCGGGGTGGCCGCCCGAGAACATCGAAGAAATGGCCAAGAAGCTTGAGCAGGAACTGCTGGGCTAGCCTACCTCCTCCTACGTCGTAGGGGGGCTTGAGCGGCGGCAATACCGCCTGGATCGGGGTACCTGACACGGCCCCTATACGAACGGAGTAAGAAACATGCGTCACAAGCACGGCGGCCGCAAGCTGCAGCGCACATCCGCCCATCGCCTGGCGCTGCTGCGCAACATGTCGGCGGCGTTGATCAAGCACGAGCAGATCACCACCACGACATCCAAGGCGCGCGAGTTGCGGCCCTATGTCGAAAAGTTGATCACGCTCGCCAAGCATGGCGGTTTGTCGAACCGGCGCCTGGCGCACGCGCGGCTGCTTGACGACACGCAACTGGGCAAGCTGTTCGATGAACTGGCACCGCGCTACGCGAGCCGCGCGGGCGGCTACACGCGCATCGTCAAGGCGGGCTTCCGCGCCTCCGATGCCGCGCCGATCGCGATCATCGAACTGGTCGATCGCGATACGTCGGCGAAGGGGCAGGATTCGGGTCCGGTGATCACGGAAGACGAATACGCCGACGCAGCCTGAGCGACAGAATACTGGGCAATAGCGCGACGATCAAAACGCCGCCGCCGCGTCCAGCGCGAGCAGATAGCCGCGCGCGCCGAAGCCCGCGATCGTGCCCCTGGCGGCCATGCCGACATAGCTGCGATGACGGAACGCTTCGCGCGCGTGCGGGTTCGACAGGTGGACTTCGATCACCGGCGTCGCGATAGCCCGGATCGCATCGTAAAGCGCCACGCTGGTGTGCGTGAAAGCGCCGGCGTTGAGCAGTACCGCCGTCGCTCGTTCTGCCTGCGCCTCATGCAGCCAGTCGACCAGATGACCTTCGTGGTTCGACTGGCGCAGATCGACCGCGCAGCCGATGTCGGCGGCGCGGTTGTGCAGCATTCGGGCGATGTCGTCGAGCGTATCGTGACCATAGACATCGGGTTCGCGCGTGCCGAGCAGGTTGAGGTTGGGGCCGTTCAGCACATAGACCAGTCGTTCGGTCCCCGGCCGGCCAGTCCCCTGTTGTTCGGGCGCCGCTCGCACAGACATCGCCTTCGCCCCTATTTGTCGCTGCCCGCGATCTTGCCCCATTGGCGCGCGGCGGTGTAGCCGAGATAGCCGGTGCCGAACAGCGCATAGAGCGGCTCGGGCAAACTCGCCAGATAGCTGGTCATGCCCTGCGCGATCGCCTGGGCCCCCTCCGGATCGAATGCGCCGATGATGCCCATCGGCACCGACCACAGGATGATCACGTACATCATGTAGAGAAAGCTCGGGCGCGCGCGGCTGGTCCACGGATCGTTCGAGTTCGCTTCTGCGACGATCGCCGACAGCTGCGTCTGCAACAGCTGCATCTCCTGCGTGCCCTGCATCTCCAGCAGTTGCAGCTTTGCGCGATCACGTTGCGCGGGGTCGGGTATCACCTTGTCGATGATCGAAGCGATCGGGCTTATCAGCGCGGCGAGTATCGGCATCGTTGCTTCTCCAACAGGAAGCGGCAATTAGTAACCGATATGGTTAGTGTAGGAAATGGGGTGCAGCGGTGACGGATGCCGCTCGCGACGCGCTATGCGACGGCCGCGTCAAGGTCCGCCAGATGAAGCCAGATGTAGCTGGCCGCCCCCTCTTCGCGGAACCGGTAACGCCCAGGCTTCTCGTCGAACGATGGAACGAGCAGCCGATATTTGGCATGCAGCTCCTCCGCCGCCGTCGCGAAGCCCCCGTCGAACGACGCGTCGAGCCGATCCGCGTCGAGCCCGCCCATCTGATGCATCGCGGTGTTGGCGAGCATCAGCAGCGTGTCCGTCCAGCCATCGGCGAGCGCGCGGTCAACCGCGGTGCCCGATGTCTCGGACAGCCGCGTGCGCAGTTCATCGGCAACGCGTGCCGACGCGCGGCGCACGTCGCCCGGCTCCACCGACGCCGCGCCGCGATCGAGCGCGCCGAACGACGCGTATTGGCCGAGGAGGCTCGCCAGATAGGGTGATCCGTTCGCCATCGTGACGACGTCCGCGCGCGCCGACGAATCGAACTTGAGCCCGCTGATCTCCTCGCCGATCGTCACCATCTGCTGGACCTCGGCAGGCTCCAGCTCGGGCACGCGAAAGCCCAGGATGTTGCGCCGGATCGAGGGGATATGCTCGATCAGTTCGGCAAGGTTGCCCGCGACGCCCGATATCACGAGCTGCACCTTCACCGATCGGTCGGACAGGTTCTTGATCAATTGCGCGATGTTGCGGCGGAACAGTCCCGGCGGACTGCGGTCGAACTCGTCGAGCATGATGATCATGCGCGTGTTGGCGAGCTGCGCGAACGTATCACTGAGCTGGCTTACGTTGAAGTCGCCCGGTGGCAACAGCGAGGCGAGCGATCCGCCCCGCCGCATATCCTCGCTCGCCGCGCTGACGCCCTGGTGATGCAGCATCGGGACCTCGCCCGCGATCGCGCGGAACATCCGCGCGAATTCGGCATCCTCGCCGCACGAATGATAGACCACCTGATATTTCGCCTGCTCCGCGAGCTGCTTGAGGATTTGCAGCAGGCTGGTCTTGCCGATGCCGCGCTCGCCATAGATCACGACATGAACGCGCATGTCCTCGATCGCACGGATCAAAGTCTGCAAGGTCTCGGTCCGCCCGGCCAGCAGGCGCGGATCGGTGATCGGCAACGTGGGCGAGAACGCATCACGCACCTTGTTACGAGCGTTGGCGTCGCCGAGCACCGCGAAGCCGAGCTCGCTGCGCGCGTTCTGGAACAGCGGCAATGCGGGCGGCGTGTCCGTGCCATCCTCGGCGTTGCGCACCGGCCATCGGCTGACCGGAGTGGGCTGATAGGTCGGCAGCAGTTGCAGCGCCGGCCGCGCGATGAATTCGGGCGCGCGCCGCCTAGGCTTCCAGAACAGCAGTTTGCGCCACCAAGCCATTCGCCACCTCGTTACCCCGACCCCTCGGCGATAGGCGCTCCGCGCGCCGCGCACCATAGCGGTTGTGTCCGGATCGATTGGTATGTGGTCAAGGGTCGTCGCCGAGGTCGGTAGACCCTCCACATGATCTGTGTTCGCTGGGCGGCCGACTTCATCTCGTACTGGCGAAGGCCAGTTAAGCGCCGTGCTCATGCTGTTAACCCCACTTCTTGCGCCTTGCGAAGCTCAACGCGATCACCGGGCGCTACATTGCGAAAGCTAAAGCTCGCGCAGCGCGCGGGCCGGCCGCAGTCTCAGCAGCGGTAGCGAGCCGGCGAGCGCGAAGCCGATCACGAGCGCCAGGCCCGCGCCGAGCACCGCGAAGACCCGCCCCCAATCGGGCAGCCAATCGAACCCGAAAACCTGCGTGATCACGATCCAGGCGATGCCGCTGCCAAGCAACAGCGACACACCGGCAAGGAGCAGCGCGAGCAAGCCGTATTCGCTGAGCAGCATCGCCAGCAGCTGACCACGGCTCGCGCCGAGCACTCGCAGGATGACCGTGTCATAGCTGCGCGCGGCGCGTGCGGCGGCGATCGCGCCGAGCAGCACGGCAAGGCCCGCGAGTACCGCGACCGACGCGGCGGCGAGGATCGCGGTCGAGACTTGCGAGAGCAACGACCTCGCGTCCTTCAACAACCCGCCGGTCTCGATCACCGAGCTCTGCGGAAAATCGCGCACCAACCGCCGCAGCAATCCGCTCGACGCGCCCTTCGCGTCCGTACCCCCGCTCTTAGGCAGGTCGATCGTCGCCGCCAGATTATGCGGCGCGTCGCGCAAGGCGTTGGGAGAGAAGACGAGCACGTTGTTGAACCCGAACGAATCCCAGTCGATCCGCCGCAGCGAGGCGACCGTCGCGGTGCGCTCCACCCCCAGCAGTCCGATCGTAATGCGATCGCCGACTTTCAGCCCGATCGCATCAGCAAGGTCGGCGTCGACCGAAACCAGCGGCGGTCCGGCATAGCCGCGCGGCCACCACGATCCGACGGTCAGTTGATTGCCCTCGGGCAGATCGTCCGCATAGGTCAGCCCGCGTTCGCCCTTCAACGCCCAGGCCTTGTCGGGAACGTTCTTCACGTCCGCCACGCGCGTCATCCGCTCGGCGGGGCCATAGGCGAGGATCGCGCCACGCAACGCGGGAACGGTGCGCACTTGCGCGCGCGGTGCGGTCTGCGCGACGGCGGCGCGGAACGCGGCCTCGTTCGCGGGCGGCAGATCGAGCACGAAATAGTCGGGCGCTCTCGCCGGGACTTTCCTGGCGATGTTGGCGTCGAGGCTGGTCTGCACCGCCGCGAGCAGCACGAATGCCGATAGGCCGAAGCCGAGCGCGGTGACCAGCGCACCGGTCTGCGCGCCCGGACGGTAGAGGTTCGCCAGGCCCGCGCGCAGCAGCGTGTTGCGCGGGCGCGGCAGTCGCGCGGCGCCGACGCGGATCGCCCATCCGAGCAGAGCCAGCAACGCGAGCACTCCGGCCGCGCCGCCCAGGAACAGCGTGGTGATCCGCGGCTGCGACGCGCTGATCAGCGCGAGCGCGACGATCGCCGCCAGCCCTCCGCCGACGGGAAGGAGCAGCGCCAGCGCCCCGGTGCGCAACGGGCTGACCCGCGCGCGCATCAGCGCCATTGCTGGGAACGCGCGCGCGCGAAGCAGCGGCGGCGCGGCGAATACCAGACTGATGAGCACGCCATAGGCGGCAGCGCGGGCGAGCGCGGCGGGCGCGAACACGAAACCTTGCTCGACCGGCAGAAGCCCCGAAAGCGCACGCGCCGCAAGCGGCATTACGCACAGCCCCGCGACCAGCCCGGCGACGCTTCCCACGATCGCCACTGCGGCGATCTGCAGCAGATAGATGCGCGCGATGTCGCCGCTCGACGCGCCGAGCACCTTCAGCGTGGCGATGCTGGCGCGGCGTGCCTCGAGATAGGACGAGACGCCGCCGCCGATACCGATGCCGGCGATCACCAGCGCGGCGAGGCCGACGAGCACGAGGAACTCGCCCATGCGGCTGACGAAGGTCTGCGTGGACGGCGAGGCGTTGTCGCGCGTGCGGAACTCGAAGCCGGCGTCGGGAAACCGCGCCTGCAACCGCGCGACGGCGGCATCGGGCGCGATGCCCGGATGCAGGAACACGCGCACCTTGGTGCGATACATCGCGCCGGGCGCGGTCAGGCCGGCGCGTGCGGGCAGATCGAGCGAGGTGATCGCGGTCGGGCCGAGGTTGAACCCTTCGCCGAGCAACTCGGCATCGCGATCGACGATGCCGCCGACGACCAACGGCTGTCCTCCGATCGCCACGCGACCGCCGACGCCGACGCCGAGCCGCTCGGCTGCCGCGCCCGCGAGCCAGACCACGCCCTGCGGCGGCGCGCCGACGCGCCGGCCATCCTTCAGCACCAACGCGCCGACCATCGGCCAGCGCGCGTCGACTGCTTTCAACGCAACCGGCGCGCTGACGTCTCCGGCCGACGCCATCGCCTGGAGGCGCAGACCGGTCGAGACCGTGCCGAGCGCGCCGAGCGCTGCGTTTTCGCGCGGTGTGGTCGGCCGCGCCCAGACCCGCGCTTCGATATCGCCGCCCAGGATTTCGCGGCCCCGCGATGCGAGCTGGCCTTCGATAGCACTCGTCAGCGTGCCGATCGCCGCGAGCGCGCCGACACCGAGGAACAGGCAGACGAGCAGCAGTCGCAACCCGCGAAAGCGTGGCGACAGATCGCGCCGCGCGATCGTCCAGGCACCACGCCAGGTCATCGCCATCTGCGTCACGCGCCGGGCCTAACCTCAGGCACCGCGATCATCGGCGATCCGTCCGTCGGCCAGCGTCACCACGCGTTCGCAGCGCGCCGCCACACGCTCGTCGTGCGTGATCACCAACAGTGTCGCCCCGGTCTCGGCGCGCCGCGAGAGGATCAGGTCGACGATGTCGCCGCCGGTCGCCGCATCGAGGTTGCCGGTCGGCTCGTCGGCGAACAGCAGCGCGGGGCGCGGCGCGGTCGCCCGCGCGATCGCGACACGCTGTTGCTCGCCGCCCGAAAGCTGGCTTGGATAGTGGTGCAGGCGATGGCCGAGCCCGACCGCTTCGAGCTCGGCCGTGGCGCGGCGGCGCGCATCGGCCGCGCCGGCGAGCTCGAGCGGGGTCGCGACGTTTTCCAACGCGGTCATCGTCGGCAGCAGATGAAACGCTTGCAGGACGATGCCGATGTGTCCGCGTCGCGCGCGCGCCAGGCCATCCTCGTCCATGCCGGTGAAATCGCCGCCCGCGATGCGCAGCGTACCGCCGGTCGCGCGTTCGAGCCCGGACAGCACCGCCATCAGCGAGCTCTTGCCCGACCCCGAAGGCCCGAGCAGCGCAAGCACCTGTCCCTGCGGCACGACGAGGTCGATGCCCTTGAGCACCGCCACCGCGCTGTCGGCGCTGCCGAGCGACAGGGTCAGGCCATGGGCGAAGATGGCGGGTGGCAAGCCGAGGTCGGGGCTGGGGGCGGGGTTCGGCGCGGCGGCCGCGGCGGCGGGACTTGTCACTTGGCGGAGATGGCATAGCTAACCGCCGACGCCAAGGAGACGGCCGGATGAATATTTCGCGCGCGATCGCCGCCGTCGTGGTGCCGATGCTCACCGCTTGCGGACCGGCGACGGGCCCCGCGCCCGCGCCCTCGAACAAGCCGGCGGTAGCGCCGTCGGAGACCGCTGCAATGGGTAACGAAGTGCCGATCCTTGCGCTGGGCGACAGCCTGTTCGCCGGTTATGGCCTCAGCGACGGCGAAAGCTATCCGGCGCGGCTGGAGCGGGTGTTGCGCGCACGCGGGATCAACGCGCGCATCGCCAACGCGGGGGTTTCGGGCAACACCACCGCCGATGGGCTGCAACGACTGTCGTTCACGCTTGCAAACCAGACCCGCTCGCCGACGCTCGCGATCGTCAGCCTGGGCGGCAACGATATGCTGCGTGGCCTGCCGCCGGCGCAGGCGCGCGCCAATCTCGACGCGATCCTGACCGAGTTCGACAAGCGGCGGATACCGGTGGTGTTGATGGGGCTGCTCGCGGCGCCCAACCTCGGCCCGGACTATGCGCGCGAGTTCAACGCGATCTATCCGACGCTGGCGAAGAAGCATCGCGCGGCGCTGGTGCCGTTCTTCCTGCAAGCCGTGGTCGGAAAGCCCGATCTGGTCCAGCCGGATCATGTCCATCCGACCGCGAAGGGTATCGACGCGATCGTCGCGGCCACGGCGGACACCGTTGCCGGCGCGGTAAAGTAACCCGATCGCGCGTTACAATCGCTCGATCGATCCGTCTTCAACCCGCCACACCGCCACCTCGTCGACGATCGCGGCGAACGGCGCGACTTCGGTCCCGGTCATCCACACCTGCGCGCCGCCGGCCATCAGTCGCGCGAACAGCGCCTCGCGTCGCACCGGATCGAGGTGCGCGGCCACTTCGTCGAGCAGCAAGACCAGTGGGCGCTCGCCGCCGCCGAGCGTCGCGTGCGCGAGCGTGATCGCGATCAGCAGCGCTTTCTGCTCGCCAGTCGAACATTCGCCGGCCGGCTGGTTCTTCGCCGCGAGGATCACGGACAGTTCGTCACGATGCGGCCCGATCAGCGTGCGTCCGGCGGCGCGATCGAGCCGACGTCCATCGCGCAGCGCCGTGGCGAGCAGCGAAGGCGTCTCGGGTCCGCCGGGAACGTAAGCCAGCGCGGGGCGGGCGAACGGCGCCTCCGCGGTGCCTTTCAATGCATCGTTCAGGCGATCGATCAGCGCACGTCGCGCGGCCGCCACGGTTGCGCCGGCATCGGCGAGCTGTGCTTCGATGCCGTCGAGCCAGGCCGGATCGGGTTCGCCGATATCGCTCAGCAGACGATTGCGCTCACGCAACGCCGCGTCGAGGCGCACGGCATGGCGCGCATGGCTCGGCTGCAGTGCGAGCACCAGCCGATCGAGGAACCGCCGTCGTACCGACGATCCTTCGGCGAACAGCCGATCCATCGCGGGCGTCAGCCACCCGAGCGATAGCCATTCGCCAAGCCGCGCCGCGGGCGCTTCCGCGCCGTTGATCTGTACGGTTCGGCGGCCGGGACGATCGGCGGCGATGCCCGTGCCGAGCCGCGATACGCCGCCCCCGGCGCTCAACTCCGCGCTGATCGCGAAGCCGCCGTCGCCGTCGCGCGCCGCCATCTCGGGCAGCGCCGCGCGACGCAGGCCACGTCCCGGCGCGAGCAGCGAGATCGCCTCGAGCACGTTAGTCTTGCCAGCGCCGTTCTCGCCGACGAGCAGATTGAAGCGCGCCGCGCCCTCGATCGCGGTGTCGCGGTGATTGCGAAAGCGGGAGAGCAGGATCCGATTGAGCGCCATCGGGCGCGGTCTATACCGTCCGCGCCTTGCCGAACGGCGAAAAATCGGTGCCGACGTCGAACACGTCGATGCCTTCCGCGCGTTTCAGAAAACCGACGACGGCATAGGTGAGGGGGGTCAGCAGGATCTCCCAGGCGACCTTCAGCGCCCAGTTCGTGACCAGCACGGTCAGCACGCTCTGGCCGGTCCAGACTCCGGCGAACGCGAGCGGATAGAAAATTGCACTGTCGACTGCCTGGCCGACGATCGTCGATCCCCAGGTGCGGGTGAACAGCCACCGGCCGCGCGTCCAGATCTTCATCTTGGCGAGCACGAACGAATTGAGGAACTCACCCGCCCAGAACGCGATCACGCTCGCCGCGACGATGCGCCATGTGCTGCCGAACACCGACACATAGGTCGCCTGGCAGACCGGTCCCGCGTCATGCGCTGTCACCACCGCAGCGAACATCGGATCGGCGCTCGCCGCGCAACCCCAGCCGGCGAACGGCGGCATCGCCACGACCACGAAACTCATGAACGCCATGAACAGCAGCGCGAAGAACCCGACCCATACGCATCGCCGGGCATAGGCATAGCCGTAGACCTCAGTCAGCACGTCGCCCAGGATGTAGCTGATAGGAAAGAACAGGATGCCCGCGCCGAAGGTATATCCGTGAAACGCCGCCAGCTTCGCCGCGCCGATCAGGTTCGACAGCAGCAGGATGGTGACGAATGCGGCGAGCATGTATTCGAAGAAGCGGAAGCGGCGATCTCCGCCCGCGCCGGCGTCATTGATATTGCCCGTGACGGGCGAGATCGTCTGGTCCATCATCGCAGTCCCTACCCCGGAAGCATGCGCCGGCAAAGCCAAACGGGACGCCCCGTTTGCGCGCCCTCTTGACTGTGCCTATGCAGACCACGTCGCGCGCCCGTAGCTCAGTTGGATAGAGCACGAGCCTTCTAAGCTTGGGGTCACAGGTTCGAATCCTGTCGGGCGCGCCAGACAGAGCAACTTATCCGGGACCGAGCGGTCGCGCACCGCTCGGTTTGTCGCGCTTGACCCTCTCCGCCGCACGAGGAGCCACGATCACGCCGCCCGCGTCACTCGGGCTTGAAGGCGTCGGCGTAGTCGTGCGCGAAACCGGCAAAGGCGCGAGGCTCCTCGCCGGTCGCGTCGCGCACCCCGGTCGCGATTTCCGACGCCTCGCCGCGCCGGTAATGCGCATAGTCCTCGACCAGCCCCTCGATCTGCCATTCGGGCATCTTCACTTCCGCCATGGCGTGGCGCAGGTCATCGTCGGTCGCATCGGCGAAGTGGATCGGACGTCCGGTCTCCGAGGCTATTGCAGCCGCCATCTCGGCGTGCGTCAGCGCGGCAGGGCCGGTCAGCGTGTAGGTCTTGCCCGCATGCCCCTCGCCGGTTAACGCCGCCGCCGCGACCGCGGCATTGTCGCGAACGTCGACGACGCTGACCCGGGCGTCGCCGATCGGCGCGGCCATGATGCCCTTCGCACGGATCAGGCCGGCGAACTGAAGCAGGCCCTGCATGAAGAGGTTGGGGCGCAGGAACGTCCAGGCCATGCCCGACCGCTCGATCGCGCGCTCCACCGCCGCGTGGTAGCGCAGGAAGCGTACGGGCGAATTGGGGCTTGCGGCGAATTGGGATAACTTGACGACTTGCCGGACGCCCGCGCGCGCGGCAGCCTCGACGAAGCGTAGCTGCTGCGCTTCGGCATGCTCGGTCGACGGCGTCAGCAGGAACGCCCGCTCGATGCCGGCGAGCGCGCGCGCGAGCGAGGCTTCGTCGTCGAAGTCGCCTTCGATGCCGGTGATGCCCGCGGGCAGGTTCTCGGCCTCCTTGGACGACCTCGTCATCGCTTTGGCAGAAACTCCCCGCGAGGCGAGGGCTTTGACGACTTCTTTTCCGTTCGTTCCGGTCGCTCCGGTGATCAGGATCATGTCGACGGGCCAATTCTTGTCTACTTGCCCGCCCGAAATCAATCCAGGATAGTGTTTGTTCCATTCGTGCCATCAGATCCGCGCCCGTTTAGCCCCGCTTGACGGTGTCCATCGGCTCTGCGGTGACGGGGTAGCCAAGCCCGTCGGGAATCGTCAGGTGCGCCACGCCGTCGCGCAGTTCGCGTGTTGGTGCGATGGGCCGGACCGGCGTGATCGCGGCGTGGGCGGCGACTTCGGCATAGCTCGCGAATTGCGCCAGACGTTCAAGATTACGCCTGGTAGGGAAGATGATATTGCACTCGCCGGTATCGGCCATCGCCAGTACACTAGCCGCGCTTGCCCAGAATAATCGGGTGGTCTCGGTCGCGTCGGCCATCACATCGACCGCGCCGGTGCCCAGATCGTAGGCGAAGAAGCGGGTATCGAACGCACCGTCCCACTGCGGACGCCAATGCGCGAAGGGCACCAGCCGGTCGAGCGCGAGCGTCCACCCGAACCGATCGAGCACCGGTGCCAGCGCGCCCTCGGCCCGGAGCAGAGCGCGCGCCTCGATCGCTTGCGCGGCGGTCACCGGTCGGTCCAGCGTGATCGCCAGGCCGGTTTCTTCCAGCGTCTCACGCACCGCGGCGACACGTGACGCCGCGATATCCGGATCCAAATTCGGCGCGATAAGCGCCGCCAGCACGCGATCGGCCGGATCGATCCGGCCGCCGGGGAATACGGCCGCGCCGCCCGCGAATCGCATCGCCTTCGATCGCTGCGTCATCAGCAGCTCGGCCGGACCGCAGCCCGGTGCGTGGCGAAAGATGACCACCGTCGCGGCGGGCACGAAGGTGAGCGTCGGGCCGCTGTCGGCGGATGCCGCCGCGGTCTCGCCGATCTTGCCCGGCTTCGGCGCGGTCATGCGCGCGGGTCGATCGGGCCTGGGAATGCGGGCATCATGCTCTCCTCTCGTCTCCGGTTGTGACGGGGATACCGCGCACGCTCAAGCCTTATGGCGTGGCGACGCCCTGCGGCAGGACTACCACTTCGACCGCCCGGTCGGCGCCGAGATAACGGGCTGCCAGCACCTGGATATCGGCGGCCGAGATCGCCTGCAGGCTTGCCTTGCCCGATCGATACCGCGCGATGCGGTCGGGCTCTGTCTGCGCACGTTCGACGAGGCCGAGCCAGCCGAAGTTGGTTTTAAGACCGTTGTCGAACGCCTGCACCATCGGCGCGCGCGCGCGCTCCAGCAGGTCGGGGTCGACCGAAGCGGCACGAAGCGCGCCGATCGCATCGAGGATCGCGGCTTGCGTCGCGCCGACGTCCTTGACGTCGACCGATGCGGATACGCCGAATTGTCCATAACCGTGCCAGACATGCGAGGGCAGGCTGACGGCCGACGGCGAATAGGCCTTGCCGAGCCTTTCGCGTAGACCCTCGGTCAATTGGATACGCACGATCCGCTCCAGCAGTTCGAGCTGGAGCGTCTCTATCGGATCTGTATCGTCGCGGGTCCGCCAGGTGAAGCGCACGATCGCCTGATTGTCGGGTCCCGTATGCCGTACGATGCGCCGTTCGTGGTTCGCGGTGAACGGGCGCGGTGGTTGGTTCGCGAACGAGCCGAACGCCGGCTCGCGCGCGGGGAGCGCGCCGAATGTCGTCGCGACCTGGCGGATCACCGCTGTGTCATCGAAATCGCCGACCAGCGAGACCTCGATCGCGCCGTGCGCCAGCCGGTCGGTGATCGCCGCCTTGAGCCTGGCGAAGGTCAGCGCGCGATAGGCGTCGACCGGTTGCAGCGTGAAGCGCGGGTCATCGTCCGACAGGATACCGCCGATCGCGTTGCGCAATGCCGATGCCGGCGTCGCGTCCTTGCTCGCGAAGAAGTTGTTGATCTGCAGTCGATACTGAGTCTCGCCCTCGGCGCGATAACCGGGATCGGTGAGGAAGGCGGCGGCGAGCGCGAGCTGTAGCGACAGGTCGTCCGGCGTGGTGCGCGCGGCCTCGATGAAGCGATCATCGACCGAATCGAAATCGATGCCGACCGCGCGACCGGCGAGGATCGATTGGAGATCGTCCTCGCTGTGCTTGCCGAGCCCGCCGAGCGGCAGCGAGCCGACCATTGCCGTCGTGAGCGGATCCGGTTTGGTGTCGAGCCGATCGCCGCCATCGATCCCGACGCGCAACAGGATCGCGCCTTTCTCGATATCGGTGCGCTTGAGGTTCAGCAGCACGCCGTTGGCGAAACGAAGCTGCCTAATGCCGAGCGGGCCGATCGTATCGCTGGCGACGGCACCTGGAACGCCGAAGTCGGTATAGGCGAAGCTTGTTGGGGTTACCGCCCCCTGATCGCCGAACGCGCCGCGCATCGCGCCATGCCACGCGTTGCGGATCGCAAGCTCTCCCCCCACAGGCTGGCGGCGTCCCTGGAAGCGGATCAGTGGGTCCTTGAGCGGCACCGTCTCGCGGCGCAGCGCGGCCATCACGCGCGCGGGCGTGATGTCCGGGATGAACGCGATCAGCCGGGCGAGCGCGGTGCGCGGATCCGACGGCACCGTGCGATCGCGCGCCAGGCCGAGCGCCGCCTCGGCCAGCTCCTGGTTGCCGCGCGTCTCGGCCGATGTCGCGGCGACCTGCGCCTGCACGCGGATGCCCGCGACCTGCTCGGCGACCTCGGCCGTGGTGAAGCCATCATGCAATGCGCGACGGTATTCGCGCGCCGCGGCGGGCAATCCCGTGCGCCAGCCGCCGTCGACGGTATCGACGATCAGGCGCGTGACGCGTCCGGCCTCGAAGATGTCGCCCGTGCCGAAGCCCGCGCCGCGAAACGGCGCGTTCGGGCGGCGCGCGATGCGGATCAGGCGGCGATTGACGATGCCATAGCCGATCTGGCGCAGCAGATTTTCGCGCCGCTGCGCAACGGTGTCGGGCTCGTCGAGCCACGGTCTGTTTCGCGCGACGGTGATCCGCTCGGCCAACGCGGGATCGATCGCGATCGCGGTACGGCCATGATCGGTCGCGGTTATCGGCCCGGCCTCGGGGATCGGCTCAGCGGGCGCAGCGCGCCAATCGTCGAACCGCGCGCGGATGCGCGCTTCGATCTTGGCCACGTCGATGTCGCCGATGACCATCAGGGTCGCGTGCGCGGGCACGTATTCACGGCGCCAGAACGCCTTGAGCGCATCGGCGCTGGCGTCGCCCACGGTCTGCGCGGTGCCGATCGGGAAGCGCTCGGGATAGAGCGCTTGCGGCGCGAAGAACCGGGCGTCGGCAAGGCCGTTGCGGTAAGCCCAATCGTTGCGGTCACGCATCTCGGACAGGACGACACCGCGTTGGCGCTCGACCGCCTGCGGATCGAACGTCAACTCGCTCGCCGTCTCGCGCATCAGCATCAGCGCGGTGTCGATCAGTTTGGGATCGGCGTTGGGCAGGTCGAGGCGGTAATTGGTCTGCTCGAACCCGGTCGAGGCGTTGGTGTCTGCGCCGAACGCGAGGCCATTGCGTTCGAGCAGCCGGACCATCTCGCCGCCGGGTACATGCGTCGATCCCTCGAACGCCATATGCTCGATGAAGTGCGCATAGCCGCGCTCCGATGGTGCCTCGTCGAGCGAGCCGGCGGCGACATCGAGCCGGACGATCGCGGTGCCGGCGGGCAATGTGTTGCGCCGCACGACATAGCGCATGCCGTTGGCAAGGCGGCCGAAGCGGAACGCCGGATCGACGGGAATGTCACTTTTCTCGAAGGCCCAGCTGACGTCCGAACGATACGCGAGCGACGCGGCGGCGAGGCGATGCGCTTGCGGCGCGCAGGCGGCCATCGCCATCGAGCCGACAAGAATTCCAATTCTCGCGAGCGCGGCGCGTCCGCGACCCTTACCCGACATGCGACAGATCAAGACAGTAGCGCTGTTTCTCTCGCTCGCCGCGACTGTAATAGCGTTCGTAATCGGGGGGTATCGCGATCGTTTCGACATAGTCCGCGCCTAAGCGCTCGAGAGTTCGGCACGAAGCCGCGTTCTCCGGATTGCAGCCGATCCACACTTGATCAAGCCCATGCGCGCGGGCGAGGGGAAGCAGAAGGCGGACCGCGCGTTCAGAAAGATGATGGCCGCGATACTCTTCGTTCACGCCATAGCCGATATGGCCGGCGTAGCGAACCATCCGTTCGTCATTTCCGATACGCAGGCTGATGGTGCCGGCTCTGGAGCCGCGAACGAGTATGTCAAAGCGATAGGCCGGCGTCAGCCACGGCGAATCGTCTTCCGAATAGACCACGTCCAGCCGAAGGCCAGGATCGCCGGCGCTGGCCCCCTTGAGCACGCCAACCGCAAATTCCGCCGATACGTCGACCATACGCGGCCGATCGCCTATTTCCCCCGCAGCTTCCTGTGCTTGGTCAGGTCGAGCACTTCGCTGGGTCCGCTGTCGTCCTGCAGCAGGCCGAGCCGCCGCGCGACCTCCTGATAGGCTTCCTGCTCCCCGCCCATGTCACGGCGAAAGCGGTCCTTGTCGAGCTTCTCGTTCGTGGTCATGTCCCACAGGCGGCAACCGTCAGGGCTGATCTCGTCCGCCAGGATCACGCGGCTGTAATCGCCGTCCCAGATGCGGCCGAACTCGAGCTTGAAGTCGACCAGCCGGATGTTGACCCCGGCGAACAGCCCGCAAAGGAAATCGTTGACCCGGATCGCCAGCGACGAGATGTCCTGCATCTCCTCGTTGTTCGCCCAGCCGAAGCAGGCGATGTGCTCTTCGGCGATCATCGGATCGCCGAGCGCGTCGTCCTTCAAGTAATATTCAATCAGCGTGTGCGGCAGCGGCTCGCCTTCGGGTATGCCGAGCCGGGTGCTGATCGATCCCGCCGCGACGTTGCGCACCACGACCTCGATCGGGATGATCTCCACCTGCCGCACCAGCTGCTCGCGCATGTTGAGCCGGCGGATGAAGTGATTGGGCACGCCGATGTGGTTGAGGCGAGTAAAGACATACTCGCTGATGCGGTTGTTGATCACTCCCTTACCTTGGATCACGCCTTTTTTCTGCGCGTTGAACGCGGTGGCGTCGTCCTTGAAATACTGGATCAACGTGCCTGGCTCCGGCCCTTCGTACAGGATCTTGGCCTTGCCTTCGTAGATCTGGCGGCGACGGGACATCGGGAATCCTTGAAGCGCGCGATGCCGCACAGCTGGCATCGCACAGGCGGCATCTTGGCCGGGGCACGATCATCTCGTATAAGAGGCGGCGGGGCAAATTGCAAAGCGCGCTCGGCTTTGCGGACGACCTGGTCCCCCGAACGCGTCACGATCGTCCGGAACCGTGGCGGCGATCACCGCTTGAACGGCCATGCCGCGCTGTGAATCCGAATGACCGAGGGTAAGCGCGAAGGCGTGGGTCCCGTCCTCGCCGCGCTAATCGGCAACGTGCTGATCGCGGTGACCAAGTTCGTTGCCGCGACGATCACCGGCAGCTCGTCGATGCTGACCGAGGCGATCCATTCGCTTGTCGATACCGGCAACCAGGTGCTGATGCTCTATGGCGAGCATCGCTCACGCCGCCCCGCCGATGCGCTGCATCCGTTCGGCTATGGCCGCGAGCTGTATTTCTGGAGCTTCGTCGTCGCGCTGTTGCTGTTCTCGGGCGGCGCGGGGGTCTCGATCTACGAAGGCGTGATGCACTACTTGTCGCCGGAGCCGATCCGGACGCCGATCGCCAATTACATCGTGCTCGGCATGTCGGCGGTGTTCGAGGGCGCATCGTGGCTGGTCGCCAACCGCGCGTTGCGCAAGGACGGCGGCGGCGTTTCGGGCTTTCGCCTGTTGCGGCAAAGCAAGGATCCGTCGATCTTTGTCGTCATTGCGGAAGACAGCGCGGCGTTGATCGGCATCGCCATCGCGACGATCGCGATTTCGCTGGCGTTGCTGACCGGCAACCCGGCGTGGGATGCGCTCGGATCGATCGCGATCGGTCTGCTGCTCGCGGTCGTTGCGGTGGTGCTCGCGAACCAGACCAAGGGGCTGCTGATCGGCGAGCCCGCCGATTCCGAACTGATTGAGGCGATCGGCGAGGCGGCGCGCAGCGAGCCGGGCCTGTGCGTCGTCACCAGCATCCGCACCACGCATCTGGCGCCCGATCAGATCGTCGCGATCGTCGGAGCGGACTTCGACGATCGCTTGACCACGCCGCGCATCGAGGCGCATATCCGCGCCATCGAACGGCGCGTCCGCGCGCGGCACCCGCAGGTAACGGGCATCTTCGTCCGACCGGAAAGCCAGGACGCCGCCCGAGTTGCCGTAGGACCCTCACCTCAATAGCGAGGGCGACGAATGGCGGCGGCGGAGACGGCGAACCATGGCAAGGCCCCGGGTGCTTGCGACACCGGGATGGCGGTCCGCATCAAGCTGCAGGTGTTTTGCGGCACGGAGATCGCGATGGGGCCGGGCAAGGCCGATCTACTCGATGCGATCGAGCGCGAAGGCTCGATCTCCGGCGCGGCGCGCGTGTTGGGCATGAGCTATCGCCGCGCATGGCTTCTGGTCGATACGATGAACCGCTGCTGGCGCGAGGCGCTGGTGACGACCGCCCCGGGTGGCGCGGCGCGCGGCGGCGGCGCGCGGCTGACGCCGATCGGCATTCGCGTGCGCGAAAGCTATCGCGCGCTGCAACGTCAGGCCGCGCGGGCGGCCGGCGCGTCGCCTTGGGATGAGTTGTCGGCCGCGCTGCTCGACCAACCGCTGACGCGGCAGGGGCAGTCCGACCGGTCGTGACCACCAGACGCCTGCTCGCTTCGATCCACGACGTCGGTCCGCGCTTCGAACGCGAGGTCGATATGCTCGCCGATCGGCTGTCCGGCGCGCTGGGCGGCGGCGCGCGGTTCGCGATGCTGGTGGTTCCCGATCATTGGGGGGAATGCCCGCTCGCCGCCGATCGGGCGTTTCAGGCGCGGCTGCGAGCGTGGTCGGATGCGGGGGTGGAGATGTTCGTCCACGGCTGGTTCCATCGCGATACGGCCTCGCACCGGGGCGGCGCGAAGCTGAAGGCGCGGTTACTGACCGCGAACGAGGGCGAATTTCTGGCGCTGTCGCAGGCCGAGGCAGCGCGGCGGATGCGCGACGGCAAGGCCCTGGTGGAGGACGTGATCGGGCGGGCGTGCGCGGGCTTCATCGCGCCGGCGTGGCTTTATGGCGCGGGCGCGCGCGCGGCGCTGCGCGCGTCGCCTTTCGCCCTCGCCGAAGATCACCTGCGTGTCTGGCGCCCGGCGGACGGCGCGGTGCTCGCGCGCGGCGTGGTGATCACTTGGGCCAGCCGCAGCGCGATGCGCACTGCTTCGTCGCTCGTGGTCGCCGCGATCGGCCGGCGCGCGCTTCGGCCGTTGCCCACCGTACGCGTCGCGGTTCATCCGGGCGACACGCGCAAGCCCGCGATCCTCGCCAGCATCGATGCCACGCTGCGCCGGCTGAGCGCGACACACCGCCCGGCTCGCTACGCCGAACTCGACGCATCGTTCGGGCATACCTGATTGGCCTGACCTTGCATTGATCTATGCGATCGTGTGACGCGGCTTAGTCGTTCACGATACAGCAGGCTGCCGCCCGATAACGGGACATGGCGCTTGGGCTACGTCGCGATGCAAGACAGATGGTGCTGTATGGTCGATTGGCCATCGCCAGCGGTTGGCGGTATGGAAAGTTGAACACGATGCCGCCCGATCCGCAATCTTCGGAGATGATGTGACGCACCGCTCGATCGCGACGCGCCAGCCGCTCGTGTCGACCGCTTCGCCGCTGGCGTCATTCGCGTTGCAGCCCCAGGATCGCGATCCGCGCCTCAGTTGGGGGGCGATCGTGTCGGGCGCGCTGTCGTTCGCGCTGATCGTCGTCATCGTGCACCAGTTCGCCGGCTTCCGCTTTGCCGAACTGCACAAGCTGTTGCCCGCCTCGCCGCTGTTCTGGATGATGTTCGTCGTCTTCTACCTCGTCTCGCCGGTCTCCGAATGGGTGATATTCCGCCGGCTATGGGCGATCCCCGCCAGCGGCCTCGCCGCCTTGCTGCGTAAGAAGGTTTATAACGAGCTGTTGCTAGGATACCTCGGCGAGGCGTATTTCTATGGTTGGGCGCGGCAGCGGGTGGAGATGACTTCCGCTCCGTTCGGCGCGGTGAAGGACGTGGCGATCCTCTCGGCGATGGCGGGCAACCTCGTCACGCTGGGCCTGCTGATCGCGATGTGGCCGTTCATCCACATGACCGCGCTCGGTATCGACAGCCGGTTGCTGTTCCTCTCGCTCGGCGTCATCCTGCTGATCTCGTTGGCGGCGACGGTCCTGCGCGAGCGCGTGTTCTCGTTGCCGCGTCATGATCTCGTGTTCATCATGTGGCAGCACGTGCTGCGCATCGCGCTGACGATCGGCTTTTGGGCGCTGCTCTGGCATCTGGCGCTGCCCGTAGTGGCGTTGAGTTGGTGGCTCTATCTCGCGACGCTGCGGATGCTGGTGTCGCGTCTGCCGCTGGTGCCGAACAAGGACCTGATCTTTGCGGGCGTCGCGGTGTTCACGCTGGGGCGCGAGGCCGACATCGCGTCGCTGATGGCGCTGATGGCGGGGATCATCGTCATCGCCCACGTCGTGGTCGGCATCGCCATCGCGCTGGCCGATCTGGCCCTGCCGGCGGTCGTGCGCACCGGCGCTCGACGGGGCTGACGCGGTTTGCCGGGCTTATAGGGGCGGGCGCATGAAGATCGTCGATGTCTGCGCGTTCTATTCGCCTCATGGCGGCGGCGTGCGCACGTATGTCGAGCAGAAGCTGGCGATCGGGCCCCGCCTCGGCCACGAAGTCGTCATCATCGCCCCCGGCGATCGCGATGGTGTGATCGAGCGCGGTCCGGGCGCGCGCATCGTCACTATCGCCGCGCCGCGCTTTCCGCTCGACCGCAAATACTGGTACTTCGACGATGCGGCGGTGCTGCACGCGGCGCTCGACCGTGAGGCACCCGATTTCGTCGAGGCGACCTCTCCATGGCGCAGCGCCGCGATGGTCGCCAACTGGCCTGGCGCGGCGCCGCGCAGCCTGGTGATGCATGCCGATCCGCTGTCCGCCTATGCCTATTTCTATCTCGATCCGGTGTTCTCTCGGCCGATGATCGATCGGCAGTTCGCGATGTTCTGGCGACACCTGCGCGATCTTGACCGCCGCTTCGACTTGGTGATCTGCGCGAACGAGGATCTGCGCGGGCGGCTGGCGGACGGCGGTGTCGCCAACGCGGTGACGATGCCGATGGGGGTGGAGTCGAACCGCTTTTCCCCCGCCTTACGCGACGACGATCTGCGCGCTGCGCTGCTCGCGGAATGCGGGCTACCGCGCGAGGCCGCGCTGCTGATCGGCGTCGGACGGCTCTCGAAGGAGAAGCGCTGGCCCCTGGTGGTGGACGCGGTGACGATGGCGGCGACCCGCACGCCGATCGGCCTCACGCTGATCGGCGGCGGTCGCAAGCGTGGCGCGGTGCTGCGCCAGATGGCGGGCAATCCGCACATCCGTCTGTTCGGCGCGCTGCACGATCGTGATAAACTCGCGCGGATCCTCGCCAGCGCCGATGCCCTGATCCACGGGTGCGAGGCGGAGACGTTCTGCATGGTCGCCGCCGAAGCACGCGCCAGCGGCACGCCGGTGATCGTTCCCGACCGGGGCGGCGCATCCGATCATGCGCGCGGCGGCGCGGGCGTGACCTACCGCGCGGGCGATCGGGCCTCGGCGATTGCGGCTATCGAACGCGTGCTCGCGGGCGGTCGGAGGGCGCCGGCCACGTCCGCCCGAACGATGGACGAGCACTTCGTCGAGCTGTTCGGCCGCTATGAGAGCTTGATCGCGCCGCGTCGCGACGCAGCATAGGCATCGTTTGCGCAAGGCGAGATCTGACAGAATATTGGATCGGGAACGTCTTGCCGCGTCTCGCGCTTGCGACAGGGACGATGGCGGCGAGCCGTGCGGTCAGCACGTGACCTGTCTTGCCGATCACTTTGGAGGTAATGCGATGAGCATCTTTGGCACGATCATGAACAAGATCTTCCATCACGGCCAGGCGGCCACGCCGGCGGCGGCGCCAAGCTCGGGTCCGGCGGCCACCGATGTGAACTCTGGCGCGCTCGCCGCGGCCGGCGTCGCGCAGTCCGCGACCGACGCCGTGCTCGCCGCCGCTGCCGCGCCACAGCCAGCAACATCGGCGGCGACCCCGGCCGCGCCGGTCGATGTCGAGGCGGTGCTGACGCAGATCGCCACGCAAAAGGGCAAGCCGTCCGATTGGCGGCACTCGATCGTCGATCTGCTCAAGCTGCTCGACCTCGATTCAAGCCTGGCCGCGCGCAAGGAGCTGGCGAACGAGTTGAACGTGCACGTCGCCGCCGATGGTTCGGCCGAGGAGAACATTGCGTTGCACAAGGCCGTGATGGCGCAACTCGCGGCGAACGGCGGCAAGGTGCCCGACAGCCTGCGCGGGTAGTCGCTTGACGCGGGGGCGGTCTCGCGTGCAGCGCGATCCGGGCGAACCCGTTGCCGTCCGGCGCGTTGGCAATGAATGGCGACGAACACCCTTGAACGGCCCGAGACCGGTCGGCTCTGGCGACCGCGCCGGGTCCTGATCACCCGCTCGGCGCGCGAGTTCGCGCACGGCCTGGCGATGGCCGACCGGGCGCGCTCGGCGGGCGTGTCGGTGGTCGAACTGGCGGGCGACCGCCTGAACCTTGGTCTGCCCGACGATCCCCGGCGCGCCTATGCCGAGGCCAAGGCGACGCTGGCGATCGTCGTCGCGCCGCCGGGAAAGCTGCGGCTGCAACCGATCGCGCCGAGCGCCGACTGGCGAATCGACATCGCCGAGGGCTGCCCCGCGCATTGCAGCTATTGTTATCTCGCGGGCTCGTTGAAAGGCCCGCCGATCACACGCGCCTACGCCAATCTCGATGCCATCCTCGGCGTGCTGCCGTCCTATCTCGGCACCGGGACCGTCACATCGCGCAGCGCCGCGCGCGCCGGTGAAGGCACCACGTTCGAGGCATCGTGCTATACCGATCCGCTGGGGCTCGAACATCTGACCGGCTCGCTGTCCGCGCTGATCACAAAATTCGGCCATTGGGACGCGGACGTGCAGCTGCGCTTCACCACCAAGTTCGCTAACGTCGAGCCGCTGCTCGCGCTCGATCACGGCGGCCGTACGCGGGTGCGTTTTTCGTTGAACCCGGCTCGTTTCGCACGCTTCGAGGGGGGTACCGCGCCTGTAGCGCAGCGTCTGCGCGCCATGCGACGCGTGGCCGATGCGGGCTATCGCATCGGGCTGACGATCGCACCGATCATCGCCGCCGATGGGTGGGAGAGCGCTTACGCCGAGCTGATCGACGACGTCGCGCGGGCCTTGGCGGGCTCGGGTGAAGTCGATCTGACTGTCGAGCTCATCACGCACCGCTTCACCGCGGGGTCAAAGGCGGTGCTCGAAAGCTGGTATCCGGGGTCCGCGCTCGATCTTGGCCCCGACAATCGATCCGAGAAGCGCACGAAGTTTGGCGCGGTCAAACAGGTTTACGATACGGCGACGATGCGCGGCCTGCGTAGCTTCTTCGAACGCGAGATCGGCCGTATGCTGCCACAGGCACGCATTCTTTATTGGACCTGATGATTTCAAACCCGCGGCTTGCCCTCGGATAACGACGACCTTGCATCATTCCGGTTGTGCTTGGCTGGCAAGGATTGCAGACCATGCCCAAGGCCATCGGGACACATCAGGGGGGATCGCGCGTTCGATGTCAGACAACGATGAGTCAGCGCGAGTGACGGATCCGGAATCCATGTCAATCCGTCTTCAGGCGTCCGATGGCGGTCCGTCGTCCGCGCTTTTGACCCAACTCGCCGAGACCCGGGCACAGCTCGCCCATGCGCACGATACGCTGCGAAGACTTGAAGACGAAATCGCGACGATGCGCGAGCGCGAAGGATCGCTGCGTGTCGAATTACAACATCGGGCTCGCAACATTCTGGCTATATTAAGGTTAGTGTTCCGTCGGACGCATGAACGCAGCGCTTCGCAGGATGAGTTCGCCGAACATTTCGAAGGACGGCTCGATGCCATCGTGCGGTATCGCGCCGAGATAGCCGGGATCGGTGCCCAAGGCATGGAGCTCGGCGACATGGTGCGCGAGGAGTTGTTCAACGTGCATTGTGTCGAAGGTCCGCGCTGTGTGATCGACGGGCCCCCGGTCCGCCTTCACCGTGATTACGTGGAGCTGATGGGTCTTGCCTTGCATGAACTAACGACCAACGCGCTGAAATTCGGTGCGTTGCGCGATGCGGGTGTGTTGGCGGTGCGGTGGTCGTTGCGCGGCCCCGACGCGCGGACGTTGTCGTTTCATTGGAAGGAGACGGGCGTTCCGCTCGTTTCCGCGGCGCCCCGACCGCGCGGTTTCGGACAGGACATGATCGAGGAGATGCTACCCTATCAACTCGGCGCGGTCACCTCGTTCGGGTTCGCGCCGGGCGGTTTCGATTGTTCGATCGAGCTTACATTGCCAGCGATCACATCGGAAAGGTCTGAAGCCGGAGCCGATCCAAACAAGCTGTCCAGCCTTGGACCGTCGACGATAGAATCTTCCACGATCGACGCCGAGGACGATAACATCGGGTGTGCGCATGCTCGGCATATCGCGTCACCCGGCACGGAGAGCCCCCGATGACTGTCAGCGGACCATTCAACAGGACGTCGCCGCTACAGACGCGGCTTGCCAACCTGGCACCACTTGAGCAGCCCGAGATCGGCATGTTGCAGACGGCGATGCGCAATCGCTATCGTTCCGCCGGCAAGCGCGAGATCCTGGCGGAAGGCGAGCTTATCGGCAAGCCGCGCGCCTTGTTGAGCGGGTGGGCGTGCCGCCAACGTATATTGTCCGACGGCCGGCGGCAGATCATCAGCTTCCTGCTTCCCGGCGATCTTATCGGCGTATGCACTCGACGCGATGCGGTGGCCTCGACCTCGATCATCGCGGTGACAGAAGTCGTCACGTGCGCGCTGCCCGATCCCAGCGAGGACGACGGCGCACTGACTGAAGCTTATTCGATTAGTGCGGCTATCGAAGAGCATTGCTTTCTTGCGCAGATCACGCGGCTCGGCCGGCTGAGCGCGCAGGAGCGGCTGGTCGACTGGTTCCTCGAGACGCAGGAGCGGCTTGAACTCGCAGGTCTCGCATCGCACAACCAATTCAAGGTGCCGCTGACGCAGGAGATGCTCGCCGATACGCTTGGCCTGACCAACGTGCACGTCAACCGGATGCTTCAGGTTTTGCGGCGCGACGAATTGTTGAGCTTCCGTGGCGGCGAGATCGAATTGCTGAACCGGGGCCTGCTCGAAGCATTGGTGGACTTCAAGTCGACGCGGACCATATTCACCCCGGCGTCCGCGAAGCCGCCAATGCGGAGCGAGGCGAGGACCGCCAACTGGCCACAATAAGGGCGTGGCGAGCCGGCGCTAAATCCGCTCCATCCAACCGTGCGGATCGGGCGCTTCGCCTCGTTGGATCGCCACCAGCCGCGCCTTGAGCTTTCCGGTCAATTGACCCGGTCCGCCGCTGCCGACGGTGAACGCGCCGTCGGGATCGGCGACCTGGCCGACCGGCGTCACGACCGCGGCGGTGCCGCAGGCGAAGCATTCGATCAGCCTGCCCGACCGTGCATCGTCACGCCATTGGTCGAAGCTGTAGCGCTCCTCGCGCACGGTCAGTCCCTCGTCGCGCGCGAGCGCGATCAGGCTGTCACGCGTGATGCCCGGAAGTATCGTATCGGTCAGCGGCGGGGTCAACAGCGTCCCGTCGTCGAACACGAAATAGAGGTTCATGCCGCCTAGTTCCTCGATCCACTTGTGCTCGGCGGCGTCGAGGAAGGCGACCTGATCGTGCCCGCGCGCGATCGCCTCGGCTTGCGGCACCAGGCTTGACGCATAGTTGCCGCCGCATTTCGCCGCGCCCGTACCGCCTGGGCCCGCGCGGCTGTAATCGCGGCTGACCCAGATCGACACCGCCGGCGCGCCGGACTTGAAGTAATTGCCCGCCGGGCTGGCGATGACGATATATTTGTACTCCCGCGCCGGTCGGACACCCAGGAACGCCTCCGATGCGAACATGAACGGGCGCAGATAGAGCGCGCCACCCTCCACCGTCGGGAACCAGTCGCGATCGACGGCGACCAGTCGCCGCAGCGATTCGACGAAAGTCTCTTCGGGAAGCTCGGGCATCGCCAGCCGCCGCGCCGAGGCATTGAACCGCGCCGCGTTGTTGAACGGACGGAACAGCGCGAAGCCGCCATCGGGCTGCGCATAGGCCTTGAGCCCTTCGAAAATCTCCTGCGCATAGTGCAGCACCGCGCAGGCCGGATCGAGCACCAGCGGCCGGCGCGGGCCGACCATCGCGTTGTGCCAACCTTCGCCGGCGATATAATCGATCGAGACCATGTGGTCCGAATAGGCGGCGCCGAACCCGGGGTTCGCCAGGATCGCGGCACGGTCATCGACCGGCATCGGCGCGGTATGCACTTCGTGTGCGAAAGCGAGGGGCGGGGCGGCGAGTGTCGCCATAAGGAAAGTCCTGTCAGTTGTCCGATGCCATGGCATTGCGCCTGACGGATTTGAGACACTTGATCAACCGACCACGGGCAAACCCCGGAAAATGAGAAGGGCCGCACCGCCGAGGCGGTACGACCCTTCGCATGGTCAGCGGCCGGAAGTGCCGCCGGCAAAGCCTCTATCGTTTACTTCGCATGCTTCAACGATAATGCCTCGCCACGGAAATTGCCGACCCCTCTGCTGAACCATGAGACATCGGATCACCTCCTTTCGCGCTGTTGAGCCAAAACGCCGCTTTCGCGGCTGGACGACCCGGCATCGGCCTGCGTCATCCTGACTGGGAACGTACCCATTCCGCATCGCACAACAAGTCCCCGCGCATAAAATTTTTGATGCGATCGGCGATTTCCACAAGCGCTAATTTACAGTCGCCAATTTACCGCGCCGCTTGCCGGCAATCCTCTATGACCCGACCGATCTCGGACCAGCTAGGCACGGCCAGCGGCGTAACGCCGCTGGCCGACACCATGAGGCGCCCGCGACTGAACGCCATCGCATCGAGCAGCGGATCGTCGGCGGAAACGATGCCGACGAGGCGGGACTGATCCGCTATCGCCATGATCGTCCGGGCTGTATCGGTCGTGCGGATGGTGAGCGTCCGCGTACCAGCCTGATCACCCACCCCGGCGAAACCACGGGAGATCGAGACGCGGCCCACCAGTTCGCAGCGGATGACCAGCGCGTCACCGGCGAAGCGCGCGGTCGATCGGCCCGCTTCGCTGCTCCACGCCCAGTCCCCTGCCGATACGGGGACGTCGCGCCAGTCGACGTTCGGCAAAGGCGGAGAAGGGTGCGCCGATACAGGCGGTGGTGCCCGTGTCGGCAACGGTCGACCGGCGACCCCCTTACCGCTTGGCGCCACGCATCCGGCTATTGCCAGCGCCGCGCCGAAGACGAGAGCCTGCGCGATTGCCCGGCGGCGCTGAATTGCGTTCATGCCGCCCCTATGGGATCAGACGCAGCCGCTGCCAACCCGGACCTTCCGCCCATGCCTCCGTCCAAAAAGGTTCGCGTTGATCAATTGCTGGTGGATCGCGGGCTCGCCGAAAGCCGATCCCGCGCGCAGGCGCTGGTGCTGGCAGGGTTGGTCTACACGGGCGAGACGAAAATCGCCAAGCCCGGCCAAGCTCTGTCAAAAGACACGCCGCTCGACGTGCGCGGCCGCGATCATCCGTGGGTTTCGCGCGGCGGGATCAAGCTCGCGCATGCGCTCGATCACTTCGCGCTCGACCCCACGGGTGTCGTGGCGATGGACGTCGGCAGCTCGACCGGCGGCTTCACCGACGTGATGCTGAGCCGGGGCGCGTCGCGCGTCTATGCGGTCGATTCGGGCACCAACCAGCTCGCCTGGAAACTCCGCGTCGATCCGCGCGTGACGGTGATGGAGCAGACCAGCGCCCGCACCCTGACACGCGCGCTGGTGCCCGATCCGCCGAGCTGGGTCGTGTGCGACGCGAGCTTCATCGGGCTGGCGAAAGTGCTCGACGCGCCGCTGCGGCTCGCGGCCGATCACTGCACGCTGATCGCGCTGATCAAGCCGCAGTTCGAGGTGGGGCGCGGCGAGGTCGGCAAGGGCGGCGTGGTGCGCGATGCCGCGTTGCACGCGCGGGTGTGCGGCGAAGTGCGCGAATGGCTCGAAGCTGGCGGCTGGACCGTCCGGGGGATCATGCAAAGCCCGATCACCGGCCCCGAAGGCAACGTCGAGTTCCTGATCGCGGCGCATCGCATCCGCGACGGCGAGGGGGATGTCGAGAGGGATGACGTCGCCGGCTTGCACTCGCCCGGTACTTCGCCCATCTAACGCGCATGCAAAGCGAAAACCCGATTATCGCCGATGTCGTCAAGCTCGTAAACAGCGCCGCCGGCACCTTCGCCGGAATGACCCGCGAAGCGCGCGAAGGCGCGCGTGAGCGGATCAAGGAGTTTGCAGGCGGCCTGGACTTCGTCGGCCGCGAGGAGTTCGAAGCCGTGAAGACGATGGCCGCCAAAGCGCTCGACGAGAACGACGAGTTGCGTCGCCGGCTCGCCGCGCTCGAAGCACGGCCCTCTGCGAGCAGCGCTCCCGACGCCTTCTAAGCGAGCCGCCCCGGCGCGCGGCCAATCATAAGCGATGCACCTGCGCGCTCCCGCGATCGTTTGCGCCGCCCGTCCGCACGGAGAGACGGCGGTCATCGCGCGGGCGCTGACCGCCGATCACGGCCTGATCGCGGGATATGTCGCCGGCGGGCGCGGGCGCGTGTTGCGGCCGGTGCTGATCCCCGGCAATCTGGTCGAGGCCGACCTGCGCGCGCGTTCTGATAGCCAGCTTCCTTTCCTCAAGCTCGAGCTCGTGCATAGCCGCGGGCCCTGGCTCGGCGAGCCGCTCGCCGCTGCCGCGATCGCCTGGGTCACCGCGCTCGTCGCCATCGCCTTGCCCGAGCGCCAGCGTTTCGCGCCGCTGCATGAAGCGCTCGGCGGCCTGCTCGACGCGATCTGCCTCGCGCCCTCGGCGCGCGGCTGGACGCCCGCGTTGCTTTCGTTTGAAGCGCTGCTGCTGCGCGAGCTGGGGTATGGCGACCCGGGCTCGCGACAGCTGCAGACGATCGCGGACAGCGATTGGCCCGCGACGCTGGCGACCTTCGACGGTATCGGCCGCGCGCTCGATCGGCACGTGATCGGCGATCGGGCGCTTGCGGCCAAGGCCGGCACTGTTATGGCCGCGCGCGCCATGCTGCGCAACAGGTTGGCGGCGATCGGGGGATAGGCGATGCGGATAGCGGTGTTCGGCGGGGACGGGATCGGCCCCGAAGTCACGGCGGAAGCCGTGCGCGTGCTGCATGCGCTCGATCTGCCCGACTTGGAGCTGATCGCCGGTGACGTGGGCGCGGCGGCCTGGCGCAAGCATGGCCATCCGTTGCCGCCGCAGACGCTCGACATCGCGCGCTTGGCCGGCGCGATCCTGTTCGGCGCGGTCGGCGATTTCGGCTGCGACGATCTGCCGCGCGAGCTGCGTCCCGAACAGGCGATCCTGGGATTGCGCAAGGAGCTCGGCCTGTTCGCCAACCTGCGCCCCGCGACCGTGTTCGCGGGTCTGGAGGACCTGACCACGCTGCGGCCCGAGGTCGCGCGTAGCATCGACCTGTTGATCGTGCGCGAACTGAACGGCGACGTATACTTTGGCGAAAAGGCGATCCGCACGCTGCCCGACGGGCGGCGGCAGGGCTATGACGTGATGTCCTATGCCGAGGACGAAGTGCGACGCATCGCGCATGTGGGCTTCAAGGCAGCGCTGGGCCGACGCGGGAAGCTATGCTCGGTCGACAAGGCGAATGTGCTCGAAACGTCGCAGCTCTGGCGCGACGTGATGGTCGAGGTTTCCGCGCAATATCCAGACGTCACGCTGAGCCACCTCTATGTCGACAACGCGGCGATGCAGCTGGTCAAGAACCCCGGCCAGTTCGACGTCATCGTCACCGGCAACCTGTTTGGCGATATCCTGTCCGATCAGGCGAGCATGAGCGTCGGTTCGATCGGCCTGCTCGCATCGGCCGCGCTGGCCGAGGTCGGGGCCGGCGGCGCGACGTTCGGCCTGTACGAGCCGATCCACGGCTCGGCGCCCGACATCGCCGGCCAGGGCCTCGCCAACCCGATGGCGGCGATACTGTCGGCGGCAATGCTGCTGCGCCATTCGTTCGGACGCGAGGCCGAGGCGGCGCGGATCGAGCGAGCGGTCGCGGCGGCGCTCGGCGATGGCGTGCGCAGTGGCGATCTGGGCGGTATGGCCGGGACACGTGAGATCGGGGATGCGGTTCTGGCGCGATTGTAGGGGCAGCGCTTGCACACCCCCGACCCCTCCCGCAAGCGGGAGGGGAGAAGTGCTCAGGCCCCGTCCCGCTTGCGCAAGACGAGATTTCTTTTGTCCCCCTCCCGCCTGCGGGAGGGGTTGGGGGGTGGGCTCTTCGCTCCTCCACCCGCCTTAACGCCAGCTGCGCAGCCACATCCACTCGACATAGCTCCGCTTGCCGTGGCTCAGCGCGGCGGCGGAGATGATCGGATAGAAATAGACGAAGATCGCCACCGGCAGTGCGACACCGGCGAGCGCGGCCCAGCGCCAGCGTCCGCCGCTCTCCCACAAGGCATCGAGCGCGAGCGCGAGGCACCCCATCAGGAACGTGCCAGGCAGCAGGTAGTGATAGTAGAACTGGATCGGCTTGCCGTTGGCGAACCACATCGCCAGGCTGACGAAATACAGCGCCGCGAACGCCGCTGCGTCCACTCGCGCGCGCCGGATCGCCGCCCAGACGCACCAGGCGAACCCGGCGAGCCCTGCCCACATCGACGCGGGATTGCCGATCAGCACGATGCCGCGCCGCGCGCCGTCGACCACCTCGTACAAGTACCAGATCGAGCGATAGTCGATCACCCATTGCCACCAGACGCTGCGATAGGGGTGCAGCTTCTTCACGCTGTCCTGCAGCTTGAGCATATACTGGTGCCAGCCGACCGGATCGCGCCAGTCGACCGGCTTGCCGACGTGCCAGAAGAACGCGGGCAGATAGCTCGCCCAATAGACCGCCAGCGGCACCGTGCCGAGCCAGAACGCCGCCTCGATCAGCGAGATTCCGCGCACCGGGCCGGCATCGTGCCGGGTAAACAGATGGCGGCCCTGATCGCGCGCGCGGATGGCGAGGAACGCGAGGCCCGGCAGCGCGGCGGCGGGGACGACGCTCCACTTGGCTCCCATCGCCAGCCCGAGCAACACGCCGCAGACCGCCATATGCGCCCGCGCGAAGCCGACACGGGACGCGCGCACCGCCGCCGCGAACTGCCACAGCGCGATCATGCCGAAGCCCGCCATGTACATGTCGAGCATCGCGATGCGGCTCTGGATGAACCACGCGAAGCTGGTGAACAGCAGCAGCATCGCGGCGATCGTCGCGAACCGGCGATAGCTCGCCAGCCACATCAGCCGCCCGAACGCGAACAGCCCGATCGTCCCGAGCAGCCACGAAGGAATGCGCCAGGCGAGCGGATGATCGCCGAGCAGGTAGATCGACGCGGCGATCCCCTCCTTGCCGACCATCGGATGCTCGGCATTGAACCGCCGCAGCTGCAACAGCAGCCGCGCCGCCTTGGTGTAGTGCACTTCGTCGAAATAGATCTTCGATGGTATCGCAAGGTGCCACGCGGCGAGCGCGAAGAACGTGAGGGTGATTGCCGCGCACCACAGGACGGGGTCTTTGGGGCGGGTCGGGGCGTTGAACATCGGCGGCGCGGATAGGCAGCGCACTGGCAAGACGCAAAGGTTTTGACGCTAAGATCAGAAGCCGGGCGGTGATCGTGCACGCATCATCCCGGTTGATAACGAGTGGCCCTCGGGGTAGAATACATCGTGTGATCAGCGTCGACCTAGGACAGCAACTCGAGGCCTTTGTCGCTGAGCTCGTGGCGACGGGCCGTTACAGTTCTGAAAATGAGATATTTCAGGAAGGCGTGCGGCTGGTTCACGAGCGCGAAGTGTTCCTCAATGCTTGTGACGCCTCGATCGCCAGAGGGCTCGTCGACGATGCAGTTGGCCGCATCGAACCTGCCGACAATGTATTTGACCGGCTTGAAGCCAAGTACCTGGCCAAGTTGCTTGCTGCTGAATGAAGGTTTCCTCTCCGCTGAGGCGGAGTGCGACCTTGAGGCCATTGCCGACTACATCGCCATGGATGACCCGCGCCGCGCCGTGAGCTTCATTTCAGAGATACGCGAAAGCTGTTTCGGTCTCGCATATATGCCGTCGCGCTTTCCACTTGTCGCGCGATATGCGGCGAGCGGTGTCCGGCGGCGCAATCACGGCAAGTACCTGATCTTCTTCCGCGTCGAAGGTGAGCATGTCATCGTTCTTCACATCCTCCACGGGGCAAGAGATCACCTGACGATCCTGTTCTCTGACGAATCGAGCGACTGAGATGCGTGACGATCGGGTACGGAGCTACCATGGCAAGCAACACAGCTCCCTTGCCCCACAACCCACCGCTGCCTAAACGCGCGGCCATGAAGCGCACGACCGGCCTAGACCGCACCACCACGCAAAAATGGCGTCCCGCGACCCGGGCGGTGCGCGGCGGCACGTGGCGATCCGAGCAAGGCGAGACCAGCGAGGCGATCTTTGCGACCTCGGGCTATTGCTACGACGACGCCGCCACCGTCGCCGCGCGTTTCGCCGGCGAGCAGCCGGGCATGTATTATTCGCGTACGCAGAACCCCTCTGTCCAGATGCTCGAGGAGCGGATCGCGCTGATCGAAGGCGCGGAGGCTTGCCGCGCGCAGGCGAGCGGCATGGCGGCGATGACGGCGGCGCTGTTGTGCCAGCTTTCGCAGGGCGATCACCTGGTCGCCGCGCGCGCTGCGTTCGGATCGTGCCGGTGGCTGGTCGATACGCTGTTCCCGCGCTTCGGGATCACATCGACCACGATCGATTCAACCGACAACGCCGCCTGGGAAGCCGCGATCCAGCCTAACACCCGCGTGTTCTTCTTCGAAACGCCGGCGAATCCGACGCTCGATCTGGTCGATCTCGATTTCGTCTGTGGGCTCGCGCGGTCGCGCGGTATCGTCACAGTGGTCGACAACGCATTCGCCACCGGCGCGCTGCAACGGCCGCTCGACCACGGCGCGGACGTGGTTGCCTATTCGGCGACCAAGCTGATGGACGGACAGGGCCGGGTGATGGCGGGCGCGATCTGCGGGACCGAGGCGTTCATCACCGAGAGGCTCCTGCCGTTCCAGCGCAACACCGGGCCGACGCTCGCGCCGTTCAACGCCTGGGTGGTGCTGAAAGGGCTCGAAACGCTCGACCTGCGCGTCCGCCGCCAGAGTGAGATTGCGCTCGAGGTCGGCCGGTTCCTCAAAGGCCGCGTGCCGCGTATGCTGCATCCGGGACTCCCCAGCCATCCGCAGCACGATCTCGCGATGCGCCAGATGGTGACGGGTGGCACGATCTTCTCGTTCGTGCTCGACGGCGGTACGCCGCAGGCGCACGCGCTGCTCGATGCGCTGCAACTGATCGACATCTCGAACAACATCGGCGATACCAAGTCGCTGATGTGCCACCCGACGACGACCACGCATCACGCGATCGGGCCCGAAGCGCGCGCGGGCATGGGGGTCAGCGACGGGCTGGTGCGGCTGAGCATTGGGCTTGAGGATCCGCTGGACCTTATCGAGGATCTCGATCAGGCGCTGGCGAAGGCTGGGCTCTGATCGCGACGGCGCGGCGGTTGTCGCACGCGTGTTATCCGGCTAATCCGGCGGCGTCATGAAAGAACTGTTTCAGCACGTTGCGCTTACCGACGGAATCGTCGTGCGGGTGGCGGTCAATTTCCTGCCCGAGCAATCGCGGATCGAGGCCGGCAAATGGTTCTGGGTCTATCATATCCGCATCGAGAACAACTCCAAACGCGCGGTCAAGCTGATCAGCCGGCACTGGCGGATCACCGACGGGCGCGGCGCGGTCAGCTTCATCAACGGCGATGGCGTGGTGGGCGAGCAGCCGCTGCTGCGACCGGGGCAGAGCCATGACTATGTATCGGGCTGCCCGCTGACCACGCCGACGGGCAGCATGGAAGGGCACTATACGTTCCGCGTCGCCACCGGCGGCCCAATGGGGGACGAAGTGCGCGCGGCGATTCCGTTCTTTCCGCTCGCCGCGCCCGCCACTGCCGGATGACCGCGCCGATCGCCGTTACGAGGCGCGGGTGAAGCGTACGCATCTGCCGCTCAACGCGTTGCGCGTGCTTGATGCGGCGGCGCGGCACTTGTCGTTCACTCGCGCGGCGGACGAACTCGCGGTAACGCCGGCTGCGGTCGGGCAGCAGATCCGCGCGCTGGAGGATCTGCTTGGCGTCGTGCTGTTCCGCCGGACCAGTCGGGGCCTCGAAATGACCGAGGAGGCGGGCGCGGGGCTCGAGCCGCTGCGCGCCGGCTTCCTTCAGATCGAGGATGCGGTGCAGGCGATGCAGGCCGGGCAATCGAGCCATGTCTACACGATCGCGTCCCCGCGCGATTTCTTCATCGCCTGGCTCGCGCCACGCCTCGCCGCGTTTCGCGCCGAAAATCCGCAACTGCGCTATGTCGTGGTCGACGGCGAAAGCACCGATTTCACCGAAGCCAACCTTGACCTCGCGGTGCGCTGGACCGAAGGGCCGGGCGATCTCGAAGGCGTGTTGCTGTGCCCTGCCGAGCGCGCTACCGTGGGCGAGGGCGAATGGATCGTTTGGCCGGGCGACGCGGGAGCGGTCGAGCGCGAGGATGATCCGGCGGCGTCCGCGCGGGGTGGGATGACCGTTGCGGACGCGGGTGAGGCCGCCGCCGCCGCCGCCGCGGGGCTGGGACGCGCGCGCGTGCCGCTGCCGATCGCCGCGCCGCTGATCGCGCGCGGATCGCTCGGCCAGCCTGCGACGATCGAACCGTCGCGCCACGCCTATTGGCTGATCGCGCCCTTGCCGCAGTGGCGGCAGAAGAAGGTCAAGGCGCTGGTCGCCGCGCTGACCGCAGCTGGCTGACGTTCGCGACCAACCTCGAAGATTTCAGCCCGATCAGGTCTTTTTCAGCTGAGCCAACACCGCGAACGGTCCGCTCGCTGTCCCGTCCGAAATCCACGCGCCGCACCGCGCCGACTCGGCTTCGGGGCCGATCGCGAACGGATCGATCGCCAGCGCGAGGCTTTGCGCGATCGCTTCGCCAAGGTCGAAGCTGACCCCGTCGTAATCGATCTCGTCGAGTTCCTCGGCATCGAGTTCAATCTCGGCGTCGGGCTGGTAATCGTCGCGCGCCGGCACGAAGCGAAAGCTCAGCGGCTCGGCGATGGTCTGCGGCACGTCCTCGGCCGAAACCGCGCACGATTGGACGATCGCCGCTTCCAGTTTCCCTTCCACGTGAACGGTGTCGCCCGTACGCCGCAGTTCGACTTGCGCGAACAGGCGGTCGACTGACGGGATCGCGAAACGACGCGCGAGCGCTGCGCGTTCGTTGGCATCGGCCTCGATGCTCACCGACTTGCCATCGGCCTGACGGGTGTCGATCACGCGCGACAATTCGGGCACGATGGCGCCCGCCATTACAGCGCGATCCGCGCGGCGAGCAGGTCGTCGGCCGAGGTATCGGCCAGCGTGCGCGCGAGGCCCATCGCCAGCGCCGCCGCGTCCGCCGGGTCCGCGCCTGCGACCAGCGAGACGTTGCGCGCGATCGCCGCGGTCATCGCGTCGCGCCCGATCGGCAGCGCCTCGCGGAACGCGCCGAGCCGTCCGCCGAGCACGCCCATCAGCTTGCCGATCTGCTTGCCGACCGACAGATCGCCGACCCCGCTTTGGCGCAATTGCCCGTCCATGTCGGAAACAAACAGCTCGGTCATGTGCACCGACGGCGTGATCAGCGGCTCTTCGCGCTCCATGCGCAACAGCACGAGCACGAAGACCAGCGTCACCGTATCGAACCGTCCGGGCACGGTATCGGCGACGCCGCATTGCGCGAACCAGCGCGGATCGCGCGCCAGCTCGGTGATGCGCCGCCACAACGCGCGAACGTGCGCGCGATCGTCCTGGCGTGGCTGGAACAGGCGGGTGAGCAGAGACATGGGCGGAACCGAGCTTTCGTTAAGCGGCAATTAAACCGGTCACCGCCACCGCACATATCCGATCGCATCGACGCGACCATCGGCGATTGCGATGGTGATCGGCGCGCCGTAAGGCGATCGATACACGCGCGGTCGGGATGCTGGCAATGGCCGACACTTCCCGCGTCATGAAGGTAGGATCGGATGCGACAGCTGCAACGTCTGGGATTGAGCGCGAGCGCGGCGCTTGCCATCGCCGCGAGTGCCAGCGGCTGCGCGTCGATCCACGACCATCGCGGCTACGTCGCCGATCGCGTGCTCATCGACGCGGTGCAGCCCGGGATCGACAACCGCCAGTCGGTCGAGCGGACGCTGGGCCGTCCGACCTTCGTCAGCGAGTTCGGTCAGAAGGACTGGTACTACGTCTCGATCAACACGCGCCAGCATCCGTTCAGTCGGCCGCGTACGCAGGACCAGATGGTGCTGCGCATCCGCTTTGACGACGCGGGCAACGTCGCTTCGCTCGACAAGCGCGGCAAGGAACAGGTCGTGAAGCTCGATCCCTATGGCGGCGCGACCCCGACGCTGGGGCGCAAGCGCGGCTTGCTCGAAGACTTGTTCGGCAACATCGGCGCGGTGGGCACCGGCGCGACCGGTGCCGGCCCCAGCGGGCCGCAAGGCGGCGGACCGAACGGCAGCTGACGAACCGGCATAGCGCTGCGGCGGAGCTCGCTTGAAGCTGCGTCCGCCGCGCATATATGCCGGACATGGAAGACGACGGGGCGCGCCACGGCCTTATACAGTGGCATGGCACCACCATTATCGGCGTGAAGAAGGACGGCAAGACCGTCATCGCCGGCGATGGGCAGGTGACCATGGGCAACACCGTGATGAAGCCCAATGCGCGCAAGGTGCGGCGCATTGGTGAGGCGGGTGCGGTTATCGGCGGCTTCGCCGGCGCGACCGCCGACGCGTTCACCTTGTTCGAGCGGTTGGAGCGCAAGCTGGAACAGCATCGCGGCCAGTTGATGCGCGCGGCGGTGGAACTCGCCAAGGACTGGCGCACCGACAAGTACTTGCGCAACCTCGAGGCGCTGATGATCGTCGCCGATGCGGGCACGATGCTGGTGCTGACCGGCAACGGCGACGTGCTCGAACCCGAAGGAGACATCGCCGCGATCGGCTCGGGTGGGAACTATGCGCTGTCGGCGGCGAAGGCGCTGATGGAATACGAGGCCGACCCCGAAGTCATCGCGCGCAAGGCGATGCAGGTCGCCGCCGACGTCTGCGTATTCACCAACGATCGCGTGACGGTGGAAGTGGTTTAGAATTCACCAGCTCCGACCGCCCTGAGCTTGTCGAAGGGCCGCACTTCTTCATGCCGACGGGCACAACCTCAAGAACAAGGACGGCCCTTCGACAAGCTCAGGGCAATCGGGACCTTATCAAAATGAACGACGCTCTTACCCCTAAAGCCATCGTCGCCGCGCTCGACGCGCATATCGTCGGCCAAGCCGATGCGAAACGCGCGGTCGCGGTCGCGCTGCGCAACCGCTGGCGGCGTCAGCACCTGCCGCTCGAGCTGCGCGACGAGGTGACGCCTAAGAACATCCTGATGATCGGGCCGACGGGTTGCGGCAAGACCGAGATCAGCCGGCGGCTGGCGAAGTTGGCCGACGCGCCGTTCGTCAAGGTCGAGGCGACCAAGTTCACCGAGGTCGGCTACGTCGGCCGCGACGTCGAGCAGATCGCGCGCGACCTGGTCGAAGAGGCAATCCGGCTGGAAAAGGAACGCCGCCGCGATGCGGTGCGCGAAGCCGCGTCGAAGGCTGCGATGGAACGGCTGCTCAACGCGCTGGTCGGCGAGGGTGCTTCGGAGGCGACCCGGCAGAGCTTCCGTCAGCGCATCGCCGAGAACGCGATGAACGAAACCGAAGTCGAGATCGAGGTCGAGGAAGCGCCGTCGATGCCGATGGAGATTCCCGGCATGGGCGGCAACGTCGGCATGATCAACCTGGGCGACATGATGGGCAAGGCGTTCGGCAAGACGAACACCAAGCGGCGCAAGATGAAGGTGCCCGATGCGTGGGACAAGCTGGTCGACGAAGAAGCCGAGCGCCGCATGGACCAGGACGACGTGGCGCGGGTGGCGCTGCACAACGCCGAGAGCAACGGCATCGTCTTCCTCGACGAGATCGACAAGATCGCGGTCAGCGACGTGCGCGGCGGCTCGGTCAGCCGCGAAGGCGTGCAGCGTGATCTGTTGCCGCTGATCGAAGGCACCACGGTCAGCACCAAGTACGGTCCGATGAAGACCGACCACGTGCTGTTCATCGCGAGCGGTGCGTTCCATGTCGCGAAACCCAGCGACATGCTGCCTGAACTCCAGGGCCGCCTGCCGATCCGCGTCGAGCTGAAGGCGCTGACCGAAGAGGATTTCATCCGCATCCTGTCGGAGACGCGCGCGAACCTGGTCGAGCAATACCGCGCGCTGCTCGCGACCGAACAGGTGACGCTCGACGTGACCGACGATGCAGTGATCGAAGTCGCGCGCATCGCCGCGCAGGTCAACGAAACCGTCGAGAACATCGGCGCGCGCCGGCTGCAGACGGTGATGGAAAAGCTGCTCGAGGAACTGAGCTTCGAGGCCGAGGACCGCGCCGGCGACACCGTCCGCATCGACGCGGCCTATGTGCGCGACAAGCTCGCCGTGCTGGCAAGGGACAGCGACCTGTCGCGGTATATCCTATAAGACACGCTACGACGCGCGAGCGGCCGATTGCTGCCCAGCCAGAAGGTCGAATTCCACGGCATCATGCGCGCAGAAGATGCGCACATCGGCGCGATCGAGCGACAGCCGGCGCAAGCTGGCTGGTTGCTGAGGCGCGCCTTGCGGTCGATGCCGCACCACCTGAGCCTCGATCCTGACGATGCAGTCGGCTACCTCGCCGGTTACGTCATCGCGGCGCTATGGCAAAAGGTCGGCCAGTCGGTCGGGCCGGCCGCCAACTACTGACCTGATCGGCTCGCTACTATTCGACGCAACCGCTATCTAAACAAGCGGGCGCTGGGTTGCGCGCTGCGTCACTACTTGGCCGACGCAGCCGGTGGCAGGTGATCCGCCAGCGCGGCGATAGCTTCGCCGGTGAATGTCGTGGCCGATACGCCATCGACTTGCACTGCATGTTCGGTCGTCAGGATCGCAGCCGATTGGTGCTGCGGATCCAGCGCGAGCCAGTCGCGCACCGCCCGTTCAAGGTTCGTCACTTCCGCGACGTCGCTCTCGCCGCGTGGCACGTTCTTAAGCGATGCACTCAAGCGCCAGTTGATGTCGGGTGTCTTGGCGCTTTCGCCCCATGTCGCTTCGGTCATGCTGCTTCACTTTCGTTGCGGCTTTTCAGCACGTTACTTTAAGTATCGTTCCGAAGGCGATGCTTGCGCCGGCGTCGGCTGCGCGGAGTCGTCGACGCTGGCGCCTTCACACAAGCATCGAGCAGGCTTGGACCGTGCGAATACTCTTTGGTTAATTACATAGAGCACAGCGTAGCGTCAGCCATGCACTAAAAAGTAGCAATGACGATCACGGTGGCAGTCGTCGGAGCAGGGGCGATGGGCGCCGCCATTGGGGCGGTGCTCGTCGACGGTGGCGCTCGGGTTCTGACCACGCTCGAGGGACGCTCGGCGGAAACGACGCTGCGGGCGCAGGCGGCCGGCATGATCGGCGCCGTGGACGAACAGCTGCTGACCGCTGACCTCGTGCTCTCGATCTTGCCGCCCGACCAGGCCGAGCCGGTCGCTCGCCGGCTGGCTCAGGCCATGCGCCGGTTCGAAGCGTTTCCGACCTTCGTCGATTGCAACGCGATCAGCCCGAAGACTTCCGCTCGGATCGGCACGATCGTCGCCGGGGGCGGCGGCAGATACGTCGACGCCGGCATCATCGGCCTGCCGCCCTCGGCGAAAGGGAGGCAGCCGACGATCTATCTCAGCGGCGACGCCGCCGACGTGGCGCGCGACTTCGCCGCTTGCGGCCTGACCACCAAGGTCCTGACGGGCGGCATCGGCGCCGCCTCGGCGCTCAAGCTCAGCTACGCCGGCCTGACCAAGGGGCAGTTGGCGCTGGGTGTGGCGATGATGGCGGCGGCCGATCGGGCTGGGATCGCCGATGCCCTGATCGAGGAGCTGGCGGAAAGCCAGCCGGGGCTGCTGGCGACCCTTGCGCGTGGCATGGCCGACGTCAGGCCCAAGGCGAAGCGGTGGAGCGCGGAGATGGAGGAGATCGCGCTCTTCCTCGATGCCGACCGCACGGCGTCGACCGTGTATTCGGCGTTCAGGGACCTCTATCGCAGCATCGAGGACGAGCAGCGGTCGTCGACCTTTCCCGCCCTTGAAACCCATCACGAAGCTTCGAGCGCCCCGTGACGGCGATCGATAGCCCTTCGATGCCGGTCGCGTTCGTGTTCTGATGGCAGAACCCAAGATCAGGATCCGGCCGTTCATCGGTCTGCTCGGCGTCCTCGTGGCGACCATGGGCGTGACCTTCAACGATCAGGTGGTGGCGATCGCGATCGCCGACGTCAGGGGCGGACTCGGGATCGGGTTCGACGACGGAAGCTGGCTGCCGACGCTTTACGTCACGGGCGAGGTCATGGGCATGGCCGTCGCGCCCGAACTCAGCGTCGCCTTCTCGGTGCGCCGCTTCGCCCTGGTCGCGTTCGCGCTCGCCGTCGTCTCCAGCGTGCTGGTGCCCTTTTCGGTGTCGCGCGAGATGTTGTTCGTGCTGCGTTTTCTACAAGGAATTTCTGCGGGCCTTACCATACCATTGCTGATGATGACCGCGTTGCGCGTCCTCAAGCCCAAGATCCGCTTGTTCGGCCTCGCCGTCTACGCGTTGTCGGCGACATTCGCGCCGCAGTTCTCGACGACGCTGGCGGCGCTGTGGACCGATGGCGTCTATGACTGGCGCTTCATGTTCTTTCAGGCTCTCCCATTCGGCACGCTGGCGGCGGTGCTTGTCTGGTTCGGGATGGATCAGGACAAGCCCAAGTACGAGATGCTGACCAAGTTCGACTGGCCAGGCGCCGCTCTCGTGGCTCTGGGCTTCGGCAGCCTGGCGATCGTTCTCGAACAAGGCGAACGGCTCGACTGGTACAATTCGCAGGTCATCGGTGTGCTGACGCTCGTTGCCGCCATCGCGATACCGGCGCTCATCTGGAGGGAGCTGACCGCGCCGCAGCCCCTGTTCAGGCTGACGCTCTTGAAGCGCCGCAACTTCGCCTATGCGGGCATCGCGCTGATCATGTTTCTAGTCATCGCGCAGTCCGCGAGCGGCGTTCCGCTGACGCTGTTGCAGACGGTGGCCGGCTATCGCCCGATCCAGGCGCAGGTCCTGACCCTCATCGTGGCATGCACCCAGCTCGTCTTCCTACCGCTGACCGCGCTATTGCTCGACATACGGAAGATCGACAGCCGTTGGGTCAGCACCGTCGGTCTGGGCTGTATCATCGGTTCATGCGTGGCGAATGCTTATGCGTCGAGCGACTGGTCGCGATCGCAGTTCATCCTGGCCCAAGTCGTGCAGTCGCTCGGCTTCGCCTTCGTCATCATGCCACTCCTCATGATGGCGACCAATGCGGTGAAGCCCGACGAAGGCCCCTTCGCGAGCGGCATCATCAACACGCCCCGCGCGGTGGCGGAGGCCCTTGGCGTCTGGGTGATCGGCCTTGTGCAGGACTGGCGGGGCGGGCTCCACCGCGACCGGATCCTCGATACGTTGGGGCAGCGCCGGGTTCAGCTGTCCGGCGGCGTGCTCGCGCCCGGCTCACCGGGCGGCCTGTCCGACCTTGGAACCGTTCCCCGGCCGTCGAGCGGCGCCGCCGTGCTGGAACGGGTGGTGGGAGCACAGACGGCGGTGCTGACCACGATCGATACTTTCCTGGTGCTCGGAGCGCTTGCCATGGTGCTGCTGGCGATCCTCTGGACGCTCCCCGTGCGCACCTATCCGCCGCGCATTGCGCTTCAACAGCACTGAAGGAGGGCAGCAGTGGCCGATCAGCCCGAACAGAAGAATTCGCCTCCTGATAAGGGCGATGGCAAGGACCAGGATAAGGGCAAGGGCGACAAATCGGCCAAACCGGACGAGCATGCTCCGCCCCGCGCGCGCTGGCCTTGGATCGTCGGCGGCATCGTCGTCGTTGGCTTCGTGGTGCTGGTCCTCGTGCTGCTGTTCTGGCCGCGCTCGGTCGTTAAGACCGACGATGCCTACGTCTCGGTCCACTTCGCCGTGGTCGCGCCTCGGGTGGGGGGGCAGGTCGTCGCTGTGACGGTAGACGACAACCAATCCGTCCGGGCCGGTCGGCTGCTCATCGAGATCGACCCGGCCCCCTATCGGGCCCAACTTGCGCAGGCGCTGGCGACGCTGGCGCAGGACCGCGCCCAGATTGGCCAGACGGAGGCACAGGTCCGCCGGCAACCCGATCTCATCCGGCAATCCGAGGCGCAGGTCGCCTCGGCCGACGCCGCATTGCTGGTCAGCCGTCCGAACGCGCGCCGCTACCTTGACCTCGCGAAGACCGGCGCCGGCTCGCAGCAGCAGCGGCAACAGACGCTCGCGCAACTCCGGCAGGACGAGGCGACCCGCCGTCAGGCTCTCGCCAATCTTGGCGCGGTGCGCCGCCAGCTCGATGCGCTTCGCGCGGATCGAACGTCGGCAGAGGCGCGCGTGCAGGGGGACGAGGCCGCCGTCCGGCTTGCCCGGCTCAACCTTTCCTATACCCGCGTCTTCGCGCCGATCGACGGTACCGTCGACCAGCGTTCCGTACAGGTCGGGAACTTCGTCGCGCCCGGCGCGCCGGTGATGACGATCGTTCCGCTGCACGACGTCTTCATCCTGGCCAATTACCGCGAGCTGGCACTGCGGCACATGGCGCCGGGCCAGCGCGTGCGCATTCACCTCGACGCGTACGACGTCTGGCTCGACGGCTTCGTACAGAGCATCCCCGCCTCGACGGGTGCGGTCTATTCGCCGCTGCCGCCGACCAATGCGACCGGCAATTTCACCAAGATCGTCCAGCGCCTGCCGGTCAAGATTATCGTCGCACCGAACCAGCCGCTGGCGCGGCTGCTGCGGACCGGGATGTCGGTCGAGACCTGGGTCGATACCGAGCGCCGTAACGTCGTCGCGGATGTGAACGCGGGGGCCGCACCCGAGCGCCCGGTCGGCCAGCCGCCGCGGTCGTCAGCGCCGGCGCCGGCGTCGTCATCGGCAACGGCACCCCGGCCGTGACACCGCGCTGGCTGCTGGCCGCCACGCTGGCGCTTGCGGGCTGTACCGTCGGTCCCGACTTCAAGCGTCCCGCGCCCGATGTCGGGGCGGGATGGCGGCCGTCCCCGCCCGACGTCGCCAGCCGCACGTATGGCGGTACGATCGACATGGCCTGGTGGAAGAGCTTCGGTGATCCCGAACTCGTCACCTTGGTGCAGCGGTTGGCGGTGCAAAACCTTGATCTGGCGACCGCGGCGGAGCGCGTGGAACAGGCACGCGCGACGCGCCGCGTCGTCGCCGCGCAGGCCCTGCCGCACATCGATGCCGATGCCCGCTACCAGCGCGAACGCGATAGCCCGAACGGCATCGTGTCGCTGACCCAGCCGGCGCCCGGAGCAAGCGTGTACTTCCAGCAATACACCGCGGAAGCATCCGCGAGCTGGGAGTTGGACCTCTTCGGACGGATCCGGCGCTCGATCGAGGCCGCCGATGCGCGAACTCAGGTCTTGATCGAGGAACGGCGCGCGATCGCCTTGTCGGCGGTCGCCGAACTCGCATCGACCTATATGCAGTTGCGCCTCGCCCAGGCTCAGGAGCGAGTGGTCCGTCGCAACGTCCTGGCGTCACAGACGCGCAGCAAGCTCGTTCGCGATCGGTTCGCCGTCGGCGCGGCCAGCGAACTGGACGTCGCACAGGCCGAGGCGCAACTGTCGCAGATCGAGCAGGATCTGCCGTTTCTGCTCGAAACCCAGGCGCGTCTCGGCAACGCCGTCGCGTTCCTCCTTGCCGAACAGCCGCGCGCGCTCGATCGCGAACTCGCTCGCTCTGCCGGCGCGCAGCCGCTGGTGCCGCCATCGGTGCCGATAGGGCTGCCGAGCGACCTCGTGCGCCGTCGGCCGGACATCAGGGCGGCCGAGGCCGATCTTCACGCGGCGACCGCCGAGACCGGCGTCGCCGTGGCCTCGTTCTTCCCATCGGTGTCGCTGTCCGGCCTCGGCGGGCTCGACAGCCTGCATTTCGGGTCGTTCTTCGACTGGGCGTCGCGCATGTTCATGGCCGGCCCGACGCTCAGCGTGCCGATCTTCGAGGGCGGACGTCTGCGCGGCACCCTGGCGCTACGCCGATCGGAACAGCGCGAGGCGGCGCTGACCTACCGCAAAACCGTGCTGCGGGCATTCCACGACGTCGACGACGGGCTTTCCGCTTACGCCCAGGCACAGCATAGCCGGGCGGATAACGCCGCCACCGTACGTTTGAACGAGCGGACGCTGCGCTTGGCGCAGGACCGCTACGCGCTTGGCGCGACCAGTTATCTCGACGTGATCGACGCACAAGCGGCGCTCTACGCCTCGCAGAATGCGCTGGCACAGGCGAATGCGCGCGTCGAGACCAGCCTGGTACAGCTCTACAAGGCGCTGGGCGGCGGTTGGGACACGCTGCTCGGACCTCACATCGTGAATGATCCGCCATCCAAGCGCGGGACCCGACGCTTAGGGGCTTTGGCTCGGGTCCCGATCGATCCACCAGCGCAGTAGATAGTGCGCGACCGCGGTCGGCGGCGGGGCGGCGAACGCCTGGCCTTCTTCGCCGCGCGACCCTGCCTCCATCGCCTCGACGACCTCCGTGCGGTCGAACCAGCGTGCATCCTCCAGCTCGTTGCCATCGATCGTGATCGCAGCGTCGTCCGTAATCGCGTGGCAGCCGATCATCAGCGACGATGGAAACGGCCAGGGCTGGCTTGCGACATAGGCGACGTCGCGCACGCGCAGGCCGGCTTCCTCATGCACCTCGCGCGCGACCGCTTCCTCGATCGATTCGCCCGGTTCGATAAAGCCCGCGAGCGCCGAGTAACGCCGGGCGGGAAAGCGCGGCTGGCGGCCGAGCAGCAGCCGCCCGGCGTGCTCGACCAGCATGATGACCACCGGATCGACGCGCGGGAAGTGCTCGGCGCGGCAGGCGGGATTGTCGCAGGTGCGCTGCCAGCCGCCCTTGGCGAGATGCGTCGTATGGCCGCAACGCCCGCAGAACCGATGCCGCGTGTGCCAGCCCACCATCGCCCGCGCGTAACCGTAAGTCGCCAGCGCATCGGCATCGAGCACCGCCATCGCCTGCCAGCTGCGCGGTCCGGCATGGAGCGCCTGCGCCGGGGCATCCTGCGGCACCGGCGCGAAATGGCCGCGCGGCGGATCGCTGTCATCGATGCCGAGGAACACGAGGTCCGCATCCGCCGGCACATCGGCGAGCGATCCCCAGGCAAGCGCGTCGTCACGCGTCAGCACCGGGTCGAGCCCATCGAGCGACAGCACGCGCGCGCGCCAGTCCATCAGCTGGCTGAGCGCTTGTGGGTCCGACCGGATCGCATCGGCGCGATCGAGCCGGGATCCGGCGAAAGCGATCGGCGCATCGCTCATGCGGCCTGCCTCATGCGGGCTGGAGCTTCATCAGCGCGGCGATATCGGCGCGCAGCGCGGCACCGAACTCGGTCAGCACCGGCAACGCGGTCGGCGGCATGTATTGCGCATAGCAGCCGAAGCGCGATCCGTGGCGCAGGTTGACTTCGGCGATCGTGCCCGCCGCGCCGGCCCAGCCGAACGCGCCTTCATCGGCGCCCACGCCGACCCGCCCGCCCGCGCCGAAGCCGCTCTTGCCGCCGACCCAGTCGGGGCCGACGACGCCGGCGGGCAGAAGATTGCTCGTGCCGAGCCGCACCGCGCGTTCGCTCATCACGCGGCGCCCTTCGAACAGGCCATAGCCGGTCAGCATACGCTGGAACCGGTCGTAATCGCGCGGGCTGCTGACGAGCCCCGACCCGCCGAACGCGAACGGCGGCTTGTCGAGGAACACCGAACTGGCACCGACATCGATGGGGATGACGAGGCCGTTGGTGACCGCGTGATTGGTCGTCAACCGCACGGCCTCGCTTGCCGGCACCTGGAAAAACGTGCTCGTCATGCCGAGCGGATCGAACAGCCGCGTCTGCAGGAACGCATCGAACGGTTGGCCCGAGACGACTTCGATCACCCGGCCCATCAGATCGAGGCCGAGGCTGTAGCTCCACTTCGTATTCGGCTCGTAGACCAGCGGCAGGCTCGCCAGCCGATCGGCAAACGCGGCGAGGCTCGGCGCGGCCTTGCCCCGGTCGAGCCCCGGGATCGACGTCCGGCTGATCGCGCCGGCGACGACGCCAAGGTCCGCCATCGCCTGGCGCAATGGACCCTGTTGGACGATCGCATAGCCGAGGCCCGAGGTATGCGTCAGCAGGTTGCGGATAGTGATCGGCGTACGTGCCGGGTGCACATCGGTGATCGACCCGTCATAGGTGTTCTGCACGGTCATCCGCGCATAGGCGGGCAGGATATCGGACAGCGGCTGGTCGAGCCGCAGCTTGCCCTCGTCGATCAGGATCATCGCCGCCATGCCGGTGATCGGCTTGGTCATCGAATAGATGCGGAACAGGCTGTCGGCGGTCATCGGCGCGGGCGCAGTGAAGCCCAACGCGCCGCGCGCGAGGTAAGCGGTATCGCGCCCGGTAAAGCCCAGCGCGGCGACGAGGCCGGGCAGCTTGCCGGGGCCGACCCAGCGCGCCGCGATTTCGGCCACATGCGGCATCGCCAGCGTCGCGGCATCGGTCGGCGCGGCCAGCGCGCTTCGCCACGATCCGCCGGCGAGGCCCGCGACGCCGATCGCCGCCCCGGCGCGCAGCAGATCGCGCCTCGCAAACGCACGGTGCGCACTGTTCATCAAGCGGTCCCTCCCATCGCAAGCCGCGCGGCCTTGCCAAACAGCGTCGGCAATCCGGCGTCGTCCAGCCGGTCGATCGGCCACCATTCGCCCTCGACCGACGCGAGCCTAGCCCAATCGCGCCCCGAATACAGCAGCACCGCCAGGTCGAGCGAAAAATGGGTGAAGCCATGCGCGACGATGCCCGCCTCGCGCCATTGCCCGGCGATCGGCGGCGCGCCATCGCCATCGGCGCGCGCGCTCCAGCCATCGTCGGGCAGCGCGCGCATCCCGGCGAGCATCCCCACGCCGCCGCGCCGCACCAGCCACACTTCGCCTTCGTGCGCGATCCAGAACGCGCGGCCCGACCGGTGCGGCTTGGGTGCCTTCGCCAGCTTCACCGGATAGGCAGCCGGATCGCCCTCGCGATAGGCCCGGCAGTCGCGCGAGAGCGGGCACAGCAGGCAGCGTGGGCCGCGCCAGGTACAGATCGTCGCGCCCAGGTCCATCATCGCCTGCGCGAAGTCGCCCGGCCGCGCGTTCGGCGTGATCGCGTCGGCTCGCTCGCGGATCGCCGCGCGCGCCGAGGGAAGCGGCGTGGAGATCGCGAACAACCGGCTGACCACGCGCTCGACGTTCGCGTCGACCACCACCGCGCGCTGGTCGAACGCGATCGCGGCGACTGCGGCGGCGGTATAGGCGCCGAGCCCCGGCAGGCCGCGCAACGCCCGCTCGCTATCGGGAAACGCCCCGCCCATCGCCGCGACCGCGCGCGCGCAGGCGAGCAGGTTGCGCGCGCGGGCATAATAGCCAAGCCCCGCCCAGGCGGCCATGACGTCGGCGTCGTCGGCTTCGGCCAGCGCCGTCACGGTCGGCCAACGCGCGGTGAACGCGGCGAAATAGGGGATCACCGCCGCCGTGGTGGTTTGCTGCAGCATCACTTCGGACAACCATACGCGGTAGGGGTCGGGGGCCGCTCGGTCGATCGAGGGCGGAACTCGCCATGGCAGCGAGCGCGCATGGCGATCGTACCAGGCGAGCAGCTCCGCCGCGATTTCAGGCGATAGGGTCACGTCCGATGCGGCGGGCCGAACCTCTGCGCTGGCGTCCATCCGCGCGCTATGGCATTGGCGCGCGCACGATGGAACCGGACGATGGCGATCGAGCAAAGCCCAAGGCGAAAGGCGTGACGGCGCCGCGTGCGCGGACTCGTGCGTCTGCCGTCCCTGCCCAAGCCGCCAAGCTGTACGAACGGCCGCGCGGTGGCCAGGCGAAAGCGATCACCGATCTGATGCCCGATGTCGGGCGCACCGCGTTTCGACGCTTCGGCTTCGTCCAATCGAGCATCGTCAGCCGGTGGCACGAGATCGTCGGCGCGGCCCACGCGCGTATCTCGCTGCCCGAGGCGATCCGCTTTCCGCCCGGCGCGAAAAGCGACGGCATCCTCCAACTGGTGGTCGAGCCGGGCCATGCGACGCTGATCCAGCATGTCGAGCCCGAGATCATCGAGCGGGTGAACCGCTTCTTCGGCTATCGCGCGGTCTCGCGGGTGAAGCTGCGGCAGGGCGCAGTCAAGCCCCCGGTCGCCTCCGATGCGCGGGTTTCCGCCGCGCCGGGCAGGGCGGCACCGCCGTCGCTGAAGCCGGTGCCGATCGAACTCGGCGATTCGCTGCGCGACATCGGCGACCCCGAACTGCGCGCGGTGCTCGAATCGCTGGCGCGCAGCATGACGATGCAGGAGCAGCGCTGAGATGATCCGCCTGTCGGCCGCCATGCGCGCCGCGCTCGCCGCGCTGGCGCTCATCGTTGGTGGCACAGTGGCGTACGGCGCGCCGACCCGCCACGCTCAGCCTTACACCGGCGCGCGCGCCTGGACCTCCACCGTAACCGTCGCGCCGGACGGAGCGCATGTGATCGGCAATCCCGCCGCGCGGACCAGGCTCGTCGAATATATCAGCTACACCTGTCCGCACTGCGCGCATTTCAATCAGGTGACGCAGGTGCCGTTGCGCGCGGGCTACGTGCGGTCGGGACGGCTGACGCTGGAAATCCGCCACCTGGTGCGCGATCCGGTCGATCTGACCGTGGCGCTGCTGACCGATTGCGGCGGGTCGGGGCGCTTTCTCGGCAATCACGACATGTTCCTGGCAACACAGGACCGCTGGATCGCGACGCTGACCGGATCGAGCGACGATCAGCGCAAGCGGTGGGACACGGGGCCGCTGCCGACGCGGCTGAAGGCGCTGGCAAACGATTTCGGATTCTATCCGATGATGGCGGGCCGGGGCTACACGCGCGCGCAGGTCGATGCGTGCCTGGCGGACAAGGCGGTACTCGACCGGGTCGTGGCGCAGACCGATGGCGCGGCGAAGGCGGGGGTGGATTCGACGCCGAGCTTCGCGGTCAACGGCACGTTGACGACGGCGCACGACTGGGCCTCGCTCGAGCCGCTGATCAAGGCGGCGTCGTGATCCGGGATCTGGATCCCGTCAGATAACCTGTCCATCCTGAGCTTGTCGAAGGATTGTCCTTTTGCCTAGCGCCGCGCCCGGTTCAAAGCAGTACGATCCTTCGACAAGCTCAGCACAGACGGGTTAGGGAGAGCGGGGCGCGATGCTTTCGTGCTTTGGCGACGGGGTGTTAAGGATGATGGACAGATGAAGATGATCGATCGGAGGAACCCCCCCGGCCGGCGCGAGGCGCTGATCGCCGCCCTGATGCTGCTGCCCGCGTTGCCGCTCGCCGGCTGCGCCAAGCACGATGCCGGCACGCCGGTGCAGTCGGGGGCGCCGCTTGCCCGGATCGCTCCGCCGCAGGGGAAAGCCTGGTCCGACGTGATCGCCGCGACGCCGGGCGGCGGCTTTCGCATGGGCAATCCCGCCGCGCCGATCAAGTTCGTCGAATACGGCTCGCTCAGCTGTTCGCATTGCGCCGAGTTCAACAAGGAAAGCGACGACGCGCTGCGCGATACGTTCGTCAACAGCGGCCGCGTGAGTTTCGAGTTCCACAACTTCGTGCGCGATCCGATCGACATGACCGCGGCGATGCTGGTGCGTTGCGGCTCGCCCGACAGCTTCTTCGCGCTGACGCGGGAGGTCTACGCCAACCAGAACAACGTCTTCGACAAGCTTAAGTCCGCCGGAGACGCCGCCTATCAGCAGACGACGACCTTGCCACCGCAACAGCGCTTCGGCGCGCTCGCGGCGCTGACCGGGCTCGACACGTTCTTTGCCGAGCGGGGCGTGCCCAAAGCCAAGGCCGATGCGTGTCTGTCGAACACCGTCACGTCCGATACACTGGCCAAGCAGACCGAAGACGCAGGCCAGAAGCTGGATATCGACTCGACGCCGACGTTCGTGTTCAACGGCGAAAAGGGCCCCGCCGCGACCTGGCCCGACGTCAAGGCGAGGCTCGAAGCCATGGGCGCGCGCTGACCCAGCGCCGCTCAGTCGCGGTTATCGCAAGTCACTTGGACAGCATCTGCTCGAACCGGTGCACAACGGCGTCATAGCGCGGGTGCAAGGTGCCTGCCCAGCGGTCCCACCACGAAAACGTGTGCGCGAAGTTGTGCCGGAACGATGAATGATGCTGATCGTGGAACACCGTGCTCGCCAATGGCCAGGGGGATCGTGCCCCCGATGACGCGAAATGCTCGAACCCCGCATGGCCGAGCATGCCACTGACCTGATCGTACAGCTTCTGCACCACCAGTATCTGCCAAGGGATCGGCAGCACGAAGACGATCAGCGCGTAATAGGCCTGGTTGAGGAACGCCTCGAACACGGTCTCGTGATGGTTGGTCCAGACCGACGGCGCGACGCTGGTGTGGTGCAGCCGATGGAAGCGATAGAACAGACGCGAATGCAACAGATTGTGCACCCAGAAGAACCACGCGTCGTAGAGCACGACCGATAGTAGCAACAACGGTATCGCGTTCCACCAGGCGAGCGACACCGGGGTCAGCGCCCACCCCTTCCACTGCGCATAAAGCCCGAAGGCGAAGCACAGCGACAGCGTGACGATCGAGCCGGGTGCCATCGTCAGTTCGCGCCGCCTGGTGAGGCTCGATCGCGTCGCCTGGATGCGTCGCGCGGGGTGACGCGCGTTGAGGATCTCGAAAAACAGACCGGTCGCCAGCAGGATGACGAGCACCGCGACGATTACATTGGCGGTGAGGACGAGGAAGTCGGGCCGGGTAGGGTCCGCAAGGAACATGGCGAGACTCTCCGATGGACAATATTAGGTTACACGCGCGCGCCAATTGTAACAAGGCGCATCGGTAAGCCTTCACGGCGACGCGCCGTCGCGCGCGATGCCGCATGATGGCTCGACGCGATGACCCGCTTCAAGCCGTTCGCGACACACCTCGCTTCGCCGAACTGGCGCAGATCGCCTCGAATTCGCGCGCCTTGCCATCGTAGCTGACATGAAGCGTGCCGCAAACGCGATCCCAGAACGAGGTATAGATGCCGTAGTTGTATCGGTAATGCTCGTGATGTTGATCGTGGAACACCGTGCACAGCAATGGCGCGGGCCAGCGCGTGCTGGGCGAGGCGAAGTGTTCGAAGCCGCAATGGCCGATCATCCCCGATACCTGATCGACCATCCGATGGATGATCAAGATGATCGGATGCACCGGCAGGACGAACACGATGAGCGCGTAGAACGTATGCGCGAACAAGGTGTCGACGATGCCGCTGTCGTCGCTCGAAAAGACGGTGGGGGCTAGGTTCAGGTGATGACGCCGATGAAAACGGGCGAACCAGCGCGTGTGCAGCGCGCGGTGCGTCCAATAGAACCAGGCATCCTGCAGGACGAGCAGCGCGATTGCGATCAACGGCACCGACCACCATGAAATCGGCCAGGGAACCATTGTCCAGCCTTTCGCCTGCGCAAACAATCCGACCGTCAGGCACAGGCTTGTGATGGCAAGCGGCACCATTGCGGTGCGCAGATCGTCGCGCACCGTCTTGGCTGAGCGGCGCTGCTGGATACGCCGTTCGGGATAGCGCACGTTGAGCCAGATCACCGTCGCGCCCGTCGCGAGCATGACCCCGATCGTCGCCACGTAGACAATGCCGTACAGAGCCATGAAGCCCAGCACACCGTCCATCCGTTCGCCGAGCAAGACGTACCAATCCATCGGCGCGCGATACCCGATCGGGCGCAACGGGGAAACACCAATCCGGCGCGCGAATCGCAACGTACGGTCGCGTCGCGTCCGCGCGGCATGTTGCCAGGCCGTGGCCTTAAGCCGCCGCCATATTGACGTCCGGTGCAAGCTGGTTTCTGTAATGCCGATGAAGTCGGTTCTTAGTGCATGACCGATGACTTGGAGTTGATCGAGCCAATGTCCGGACTGTTCGATACGTACAGCGTTGCGGTAGCGACGTTATTGGCCCAAGCCATCGATGCCAACGCTCCGCCGGCGGCCGGCGATCCGGCGGCTTTCTCCGGCAAGGTCAGTGTTCTGACCAGCTATGAGTTTTGGCTCACCGTCGCGGTGCTCGTCTTCGGCGTATTCGTGATGATCGTCGGTTGTCGCTTCATCGCTTCGCGCAGGGGCAATACGCCCGATCAGATCATCAAGCTCATCTCTGTAAACCTTATTGTGATAGGAACATTGGTGATTATAACCGGGGGCTTCAACGGCGAACAGATCGCGCCGGCGTTTGGTTTGTTCGGTACGATCGCGGGTTATCTGCTGGGCCGATCCGACCGGCCGAACACTTTCGAGGGGAAGGCCGGTGATCAAAGCAATAGCGAGAAAACTGGCTAGCCTTGCGATTGTATCGCCGGCGCTGCTTGTTGTTACAACACCGGCGCAAGCGGGCGAACAAGTCGGGACGGTTTCGAGTCCCCTGGTCATCGACAAGTCGGTGGAGATCATCAATGGAAGCAATCGATTGCTCCGCTTTGATATCCGGCCCGACGATGGTCCGTGGAAGACCTATGCCGTCGCCGCCGGCGCTAATACCGAAATCCATTGTCATGGTACGTGCGCCACGGGGGGATTTCATTTCCGCATCATGACCAATTCGACGCCCGTGCAGTACCTCGTCCGCTTCACCAAGCGCTATATCTTGCATTGGAACGCGGCGCGTCAGGTTTGGGATCTGTCCAACTACACCGGTTGACATACTCCGCGTCGTCGCCGGGGTCGGCGGTGGTCGGCAGACAAATCGGATGCTGACGGCGGGCGCTGGGTTGGCTAACGCGCGGCGATGATCGCGCCGCCTTCGCTTCCGCTCCACGCCGCCTTTGCCCGGCACATCGATAGCGCGCTCGATACGTTGGAGGATGGCGGCGGCTTGCCGGCGGGCATCGCCCGCGATGCCATCACGCTCGAGCCGCCGCGCGATGCGAGCCATGGCGACCTTTCCACCAACGCCGCAATGGTGCTCGCCAAGCCCGCCGGCACCAACCCGCGCGCGCTGGCGCAGGCGCTGGTCGCCGAGCTGGGCAGACTGCCGCAAGTGACGTCCGCCGAGATCGCCGGTCCCGGTTTCATCAACCTGCGGCTGACCCCCGGCGCGTGGCTGGATGAACTGCGCACGATCGCCTCGCTTGGCGCGAGTTACGGCCGCTCGAACGTCGGCGGCGGGCGGATGGTCAACGTGGAGTACGTCTCGGCCAATCCGACCGGGCCGATGCACATGGGGCATTGCCGCGGCGCGGTGGTCGGCGACGCGCTCGCCGCATTGCTCGAGTTCGCCGGGTATCGCGTGACGCGTGAGTATTACGTCAACGATGCCGGCGCGCAGATCGACGTGCTCGCGCGCTCGGTCCACTGGCGCTATCGCGAGGCGCTGGGCGAGGCGGTCGGGGCTGTGCCTGAAGGTCTGTATCCGGGCGATTACCTCGTGCCCCTGGCGCAGGCGCTCGCCAACGAGTCCGGCGATCGATACGCGCGGGCGCCCGACAGAGATTGGCTGTCGCTGTTCCGCACCCGCGCGGTCGCCGCGATGCTCGACATGATCCGCGATGATCTCGCGCTGCTCGGCATCCGCCACGCGGTGTTCGCGTCCGAGGCGGAGCTGCAGGCATCGGGCAAGCCGGCCGAAGCGGAGGCCCTGCTGCGCGCGCACGACCTCGTCTACGATGGCGTTCTCGAAGCGCCCAAGGGCAAGACATTGGACGATTGGGAGCCGGTCGAGCTGCCGCTGTTCCGTTCGACCCGGTTCGGCGATGATCAGGATCGGCCGATCCGCAAGTCGAACGGTTCGTGGACTTACTTTGGTGCGGACCTCGCGTACCATTTTCAGAAGGCGCGCGCCGCCGATGCGCTGGTCGACATCTGGGGCGCCGACCATGCGGGTACGGTCAAGCGGATCAAGGCCGCCGTCGCCGCGCTGACCGGGATCGACGGCGGGAAAGCTGGGCAGGGGCCGACCCCGTTCGAGATCAAGCTGGTGCAGATGGTCCATCTGCTGCGCGATGGCGAACCGGTGAAGATGTCGAAGCGCTCGGGCAACTTCGTTACGCTCGCCGAAGTGGTCGAGGAAGTCGGCAAGGACGTCGTGCGCTTCACCATGCTGAGCCGCAAACCAGAGGCGCAGATGGATTTCGATTTCGCCAAGGTGGTCGAGGCGTCGCGCGACAACCCGGTGTTCTACGTTCAGTATGCGCACGCGCGCGTCCATTCGACCTTGCGCAAGGCGGCGAGCGAAGGCTTGGGCGCGCGGGATACGGCGCTGCATCGTTTAGGCGAGGAGGAGCTCGGCCTGATCCGCATCGCCGCTCAATTCCCGCGCCTGGTCGAGGCGGCCGCCGCCGCGCGCGAGCCGCATCGCATCGCGTTCTTCCTGCAGGACCTCGCGGCGGCGTTCCATTCGTACTGGAACCTCGGCAACGACCGGGTGGACAAGCGCTTCATCGTCGCCGACGATGCCGAATTGACCGGCGCGCGGCTGTTCCTCGCGACGCAGCTGGGCGTCCTGATCAAGAGCGGGCTCGCGCTGCTCGGCGTCGCGGCCGTGGAGGAGATGTAGCGCCGATGCCCGTCGCCACGCCCCCGCCGGGCCGGGCGGGGCAGATCCCCGAGCACGCGCGCCCCGAACAGGTCCGCGATCGCTCCGGTCAGTTGCCGCTCGATCTGCGCGACACGCGTCTTCCCTGGCTCGATGCGCAGGAGGCGGACGAATTGCGGCGCGGTGGACAGGCCCGGTCGTTGACCATCGCGCTCAGCCTGGTGTTCGTGCTGATGCTCGCCGGCGGCGCGGCATGGTATTGGCACTGGCAGCACCGATCCGCCGTGATCGTCGCCGATGGCGAGATCATTCGCGCGCCGCGCGGGCCCTACAAGGTGCGTCCGGCCAATCCGGGCGGCGATATTGCCGCGGGAACCGGCGATACGCGCTTCCTGGTGGCGGAGGGCAAGAGCCACGCCGTGCATGTCGGCGGCGTCGATAGCGCGCCTTCCGCCGATCCATCGGCGGCGGCGGGCGATGCCGGCATCGGCGTGCAGGTCGGCGCTTATGGCGCGGGCGTCGATGCCGAGGCCGCCTGGCCCGCGCTCGCCGCGCGGTTCCCGGTCCTGTCGGGCCTGCGCCATCGCGTCGTCGAGCAGCAGGCGGACATGGGCTCGGTCTTTGCGCTGCAGGCGGTCACCGCCGACGCGCGTGCGGGACAGGCGTTGTGCCGCGATCTGAAGGCGGCGGGCGTCAACTGCATGGTGCGCCGATGATCGCCAATCACGCGACCCGCACCGGATGACACCGGCGATCTTCGGCCTGTCGGGCCTGACGCTCACGGCCGACGAGCGCGCCTTTTTCGCCGACGCCGACCCGGCTGGCTACATCCTGTTCGGCCGCAACATCGAAAGCCGCGATCAGCTGCGCGCGCTGACCGACGCCTTGCGCGGCGTTCATGGCCGCGACCGGCTGCTGATCTCGATCGATCAGGAGGGTGGCCGGGTCGCGCGGATGCAGCCGCCGGTCTGGCCTGCCTATCCGCCCGGCGCGGCGTTCGACCGATTGTACGACATTGCGCCGATTAGCGCGATCGAGGCGGCGCGCGTGAACGCGCAGGCGCTGGCGATCGATCTGGCCGAGGCGGGGATCACCGTCGATTGCCTGCCGCTGCTCGACGTGCGGCAGCCCGGCGCGCACGACGTGATCGGCGATCGCGCGCTGGGAGCGGAGCCGTTGCGCGTCGCGGCGCTGGGCCGCGCGGTGCTCGATGGCCTGGCGCGCGGCGGCGTCGTCGGCGTGGTCAAGCATATGCCCGGACACGGCCGCGCGACCGCTGACAGCCACCAGGCGCTGCCGACCGTGGACGCATCGGCCGAGGCGCTCGACGTCGATCTCGCGCCGTTCCGCGCGCTGGCGGACGCGCCGATCGCGATGACCGCGCACGTGCGCTATACCGCGTGGGACGCCGCGCTGCCCGCGACGCTCTCGCCGACCGTCATCGCCGAGGTGATACGCGGATCGATCGGCTTCGACGGCCTGCTGCTGACCGACGATCTCGACATGGCGGCGCTGTCGGGCAGCGTGCCCGAGCGCGCCGAGCGCGCGATCGCCGCCGGGTGCGACATCGCGCTCAATTGCTGGGCGAGGATGGACGACATGGTGGAAATCGCGGCGCGCCTGCCCGTGATGTCGGAGGCGGCGGCGCGGCGGCTCGACCAGGCGATGGCGCGAGGCGTATCGCCGCAAGCCACCGATCAGGCGGAGCTGGTCGCGAAACGCGATGCGTTGCTTGCCCTGGCGATGCCGGGCTGACGTGGCCGTCGTCGGGCGCACTGGCAAGCGCCGAGGAAAGCGCCTAGATAGTCTAAGCAGCGGGGATATCGCGCGGCATACGCCGATACCGATCAGGAGTTGAAACAATGGGTCTGTCGCTTCCGCACCTCATCGTGCTCGCGCTCGTGGTGCTCCTGCTGTTCGGTCGCGGCCGGATCAGCGAGATGATGGGGGACTTCGGCAAGGGCATCAAGAGCTTCAAGGACGGGGTCGCGGACGAGACGACCAATCGGCCGATCACCCCGCCCGCACAGCTGACCGCGCAACCGGTGTCGCAATCATATGTCGCGCCGACGGCACCGGTGGCGACACCGCATCCCGAAGTCGTGCCGCACGGCCAGGCGCAGCCCGTCGCGCAGCCGACGTTGAACGGCGAACCCATACGAGACTACGCCGTCGATCCGCAGACGCCTCGCTGATCGGCGGACGGTTCGACCGGACGCCCCCCGCGCCATGTTTGATATCGCGCCATCGGAATTCCTGCTGACCGCGATCGTCGCGATCGTCGTTATAGGGCCGAAGGACATGCCGCTCGCGCTGCGCACCGCGGGGCGCTGGATCGGCAAGATGCGGCGCATGTCGAACCACCTGCGCGCCGGGTTCGACGCGATCATCCGCGAAGCCGAAATGGAAGAGATGGAGCGCAAGTGGCGCGAGCAGAACGCCGCGATCATGGCCGCGCATCCCGATGCGGTCGGATCCGAGGCGTCTGCAACCGCCGGATCGCCGCCGGTCATGATGCCACTACCCGCGCCACCGACGAGCGGCGCGACGATCGAACAGCCCGCGATCGCGCAGGCCGGCGAGGAGCGCGCGACCGGCGAGCCGCATTGGCACGTCGACACGCCCGCGCACCCCACCGACACCCCCGCGCGGCTCGCCGGCGTGTCGCCGCCTTAGGCGTGCCATGGCGCTGAAGATCAGCGATATCGACCAGACCGAGGCGCCGCTGCTCGATCACTTGATGGAGCTGCGCGCGCGATTGCTGCGCTGCATCGTCGCGCTGGCGATCACGTTCGCGATATGCCTTTATTTCGCGCAGGACATCTTCGGCTTCCTGGTGCGCCCGCTGACCGCCGCGTTCCCGCCGGGGCAGGGCCGGCTGGTCTATACCAAGCTGTACGAGGCGTTCTTCGTCGAGATGAAGGTCGCGCTGTTCGCCGCGTTCTTCGTCAGCTTTCCGGTGATCGCCAATCAGCTCTGGGCGTTCGTCGCGCCCGGTCTCTATGCGAAGGAAAAGCGCGCGTTTCTGCCGTTCCTGATCGCGACGCCGATCCTGTTCACCTGCGGCGCGGCGCTCGCCTACTACGTGGTCATGCCGACCGCGTTCCACTGGTTCCTGGGGTTCGAAGGCAATCGCGGCGGCTTGAAGCTTGAGGCGCTGCCGGGAACGAGCGATTATCTGGCGTTGGTCATGCAGTTCATCCTCGCGTTCGGGGTGAGCTTCCTGCTGCCGGTGCTGTTGATGCTGCTGAACCGCGCCGGCATCGTCTCGCGAACCCAGTTGGTGAACGCAAGGCGCTATGTGATCGTCGCGATCGTCGCGGTCGCGGCGCTGATCACCCCGCCCGACGTGGTCTCGCAATGCATGCTCGCCGTACCGCTGTTCGTGCTGTTCGAAGGCTCGCTACTGCTTATGCTGATCGGTGAGCGGCGGGCAGCCAGAGAGGCGTTAGCCGAGGAGGCGAGTCAGTTGAAAGAGGTGGTCGCGGGTCCGGCCAAGTAAACGAGCGTTTGACATAGATAACCGTATTGGTTATATGCGCCAGCGTCGATCGAGTGCGTGTCATGCGTGTCCGATCGGTGCAG
>CAXSZV010000015.1:0-69249 GCA_964242815.1 uncultured Novosphingobium sp. | reverse complement strand
CCTCGGGGTGGCCGAACAGCCAGAACAGGTTGGCGTAGTTCATCATGTTGCCGCCAAGCTCGTTCGTGAAGAAGTGGAAGCCGAGGTATCGATCGAGCGCCAGCAGCGCGGTGGCCACGGTCAGCGGCGGCATGGCGAAAACCATCAGGATCGCGGTGCACAGGCTGGTCCACGAAAACATCTGCATCCGCATGAAGCTCATGCCCGGGCAGCGCTGCTTGTAGACCGTACAAGCGATGTTGATTCCGGCGAGCGTCGAGCCGATCGAGCCCAGCGTCACCGCCCAGATCCAATAGTCGGGGCCGACGCCGGGGCTGAAGCCGAGCTCGGTGAACGGTGGATAGCCACTCCAGCCGCCGGTCGAGAAGCTGCCGACGACGAGGCTCGCCATCATCAGCGCGGCGCCGGCGGCGGTCAGCCATAGCGCGACCGAATTGGCCCAGGGGAACGACATGTCGCGCGCGCCGAGTTGCAGCGGCAGGACGTAATTGATCGCGCCGGTGAGCAGCGGCATCGCGACGAAGAAGATCATGATCGATCCGTGCGTGCTGAACAGTTGCGCGAAATGCTCGTCGGTCAGGAAGCCCGGCCGCTGTACCGCGCTCGCCTGCTGCATGCGCATCAGTACCGCCTCGGCGATCGCACGCGCCATCATTATGAACGCCAGGACGACGTACATGATGCCGATCTTCTTGTGATCGAGGCTGGTGATCCAATCGCGCCACAACCACCCCCAGCGTCGCGTGACCGTCAGCAGCTCCGCGACCGCGATCGCGCCGATGACTACCAGCATACCGGCGAACGCGCCGATGATCTCGCTCAGCGTCGGATGCGCGATCGCGCGCAGCACCGGCAGCTCCATCCAGGTGAAGCGGCCGAGCAGCAGAGGGAAGATGCCGGGATTCATGACCGCGTCTCGGTAGGCGTCATTGCGCCAAGCGTCATTGCACGGTCGGTCCCAGCTTATGCGCTATCGCATGGCTATGGCCGTGCGCCGCATCTTGAGCAAAACCGGCGAAGAAGTCGCCCGGCACCTGGCGGAAGGTCTGCGGCGTCGGCCAGACCCCCCGAGCGGTCAACCGCCGTGCGGTCGCATCGTCCCACGATGCGCCCGTATCGCGCGCGACAAGCATCCAGCGCCGATACTGCGCCTCAGGCAACGCCACCACGTCGAACTTTTCCCGCGAGAAGCCATCGCCGTTGAACTGCGTGTTCTCCCCCCGATAGCCGCCGGGGCGATCGGCCTGGATGTTGAGCTGGCTGGTCATTCCCGCCATCGCATAGATCTGTCCGGACAATCGGGGAATCAGGATCGACTGCATCACCGTGCCGCTGGTCAGCATCAGCCGTACCGGACGCCCGGCGGGCACCACCAGCCGGTTGACGCTGGCGATGCCGCGTCCGCCCGGCGCCTGCGGATAGACGAACACCCATTTCCAATCGAGCGCCACCGCCTGCACCTCCAGTGGCGGCGGCCCCGACAACGGCTTGTAGGGATCGAGGCGAGTGGTGAAGATGTACAGCACGATCGCAAGCACCACGACGATCAGCACCGGCGGAATCCAGATGTACCCTTCGAGCCGCCAGGAGAACGTCCACTTGGGGCGAAACGCCCGGTGCGTGTTTCCGAGGCGATAATACCACGCCATGATCGGCGTGAGCACGAGTACGGGGCCGCCGACAAGGACAAGGATCGCGGCGATGATCCAAAACAGTTCGCGCTGCTCCGAGGCGACCGGCCCCGCTGCGGCGAGGAAGCCGTGATCCAGCGTGGTGCATCCGGCCAACGGCATCAGCACGAACAGCGCGACCGCAGACCGCGCGGATATCGCCGCAACCGTCCGCCAGGTTTCACGACGGCCGGACGGGACGCGATACCCCGAAGCCGAACGCTGGTCCGCCATACTTCCCCCGTAGCGATCAGCTTACGCGGAGCTTGCCTCCGCATCAACGCCAACTTGCAAGTCGGCGCTCCGCTCGATCCGCACGGGTACGCCCTTTGCCGCGGGGGTCTTTGAGTCCTTGTCATGATACCAGAGCGGGATGAGCGGGTTCATCTCCGGATAGTATCCGCCAAGGCAGCCGTCGGGGAGATCGAACGGCGTGACTTTCAAGCCCTTTACCTCGCGGCGCACGGTGTCGCCGACGTCTCCGGCAAGATCGATCAGGTCGCCCTCGACCAGGCCCTGGCGGCGCATGTCGTCGGGATTGATCAGAAGGATCATCCGCGATCCGCTGAGGCCGCGCAGGCGATCGTCGAAGCCGTAGATCGTCGTGTTGAACTGATCGTTCGATCGCATCGTGATCAGATGGAAACGCCCCTCGCCGGCGCCGACGCCAAGCGCGGACAGTACCGAAGGCGTGGTGAATTCGGCCTTGCCGCTTTCGGTCAACCAGATCCGGTCGTGTGCCTTGTTGCCGCGATAGAAGCCGCCCGCCTGCCACATCCGCGCGTTGAAATCATGTAATTCATCGTTGTATGTCTCGGCGATCGCGTCGCGCACCAGCGCGTAGTCGTCGATCCACGCTTGCCACGGCATCCGGGGATTAGGCGGCAGCACCGCCTGCGCGATGCCGCAGACGATCGCGAGTTCGGACTTCAGCGTGTCCGCCGCCGGGGTGCGCTTGCCGATCGATCCGTAGATATGACTGAAGCTGTCCTCGATCGAGACCGATTGCGGACCGCTGGCCTGGATGTCCTGCTCGGGCCTTGCGAGGCATGGCAGGATATACGACGCCTTGCCGTGCACCAAGTGGCTGCGGTTGAGCTTGGTCGCTACGTAGACGGTCAGATCCAGCTCGCGCCAGGCCGGCTCCATCACGTCGCGATCGGGCACCGCGCGGACGAAATTGCCACCCAGGCTGACGAAGCCTTTGACCGAACCGTCCTTGATCGCCTCGCAGGCATCGACCGTGGTATGCCCCTTCTCGAGCGAGGGTTCGAAGCCGAATTGCTCGCGGATCTTGTCGAGCGGCACCAGTTCGGGCTTTTCCGAGACGCCGACGGTGCGCTGACCCTGCACGTTGGAGTGGCCGCGCACCGGGGACATGCCTGCACCCGCTTTACCGATATTGCCACGCATCAGCATTAGGTCGACCACTGTCTGGATCGATTGCGATCCGTGGACATGCTGCGTCAGCCCCATGCCATAGACCGCGATCGTGCGTTCGGCGGAGACATAGACGTCGGCGGCGGCTTCGAGGTCGGCGCGCTTGAGTCCCGAATTCGTCTCGATATCGTCCCACGTCGTCGCGCGCACTTTTTCGCGGAATGAATCGAAACCGCAGGTGTGCTGCGCGATGAACTTTTCGTCGAGCACGCGGCGCGTGCCGGCTTTGATCGCCGCATCGTTGCAAGCGAGCACATGTTTGGCGAGACCCATCACCGCCGCGATATCGCCTCCCGGTCGCACCTGCAGATACTGATGCGCGAGCTCGGTCGGTGCTTGCGTCATCATCTGCACCGGATTCTGCGGATTGATGAAGCGCATCAATCCGACTTCCTTGACCGGGTTGAACACGATGATCTTGCAGCCGCGCTTCACCGCCTCCTGAAGCGGATGCAGAAAGCGAGGGCTGTTAGTGCCGGGGTTCTGGCCGAAGTAGAGGATCGCGTCGCAAAGCTCGAAGTCGTCGAGCACGCAAGTTCCGACCGGTGACCCGGTGACTTTCTTCAACGCAACCGATGTCGTCTCGTGGCACATGTTCGAGCTGTCGGGCAGGTTGTTGTTGCCATAGGCGCGCGCGAGCAATGCGTAGAGGTAGCTCGTTTCGAGCGACGCCTTGCCCGAGGCGTAGAACACCACCGATTTTGGGTCGATCGCCCGCAGACGCTTCAGTTCGGCGGCGATGCCGTCGAACGCCTCGTCCCACTGGCACTCGACGTACTTGTCGCTCGCCGGGTCATAACGCAGCGGGTGTGTCAGCCGCCCGGCCATCTCCAGATCATAGTCGTGCCAGTCGAGCAGTTCGGCGCCGGTGTGCTTCGCGAAGAACGCCGGCGTGCAGCGGTCACGCGTCAAGTCCCAGATCGTCGCCTTCGCGCCGTTCTCGCAAAACTCGAACGCGTGCGGCTTCGCGGGCTTACCCCATGCGCACGATGAGCACATGTACCCTTCGGGCTTGTTCTGTCGCAGCAGCGTCTGTGCGGTGCCGGGCGATGACAATTCGCGTGCGAAGACCTTGGCCATGCCCTTAACCGAGCCCCAACCGCCAGACGATCCATCATATTGCACGGTATCTTCGTGCTTTTCGCTCATCGCTGCCTCCGCCGGGACTCGGCCCGCATTAACGACCCGCTCGCGTTCGACCAAGGTCGATGCGGGCTGCTCAGGAACCATCGGGCGCACGGACTAGTTTCATGTGGGCAAAGGAGATTTTGATGCGATCTGCTTCCCGCTCGGTCAACACGTATGGGTGCGCGGGCGCCCGTCCGTATCACGCGGCTTTGGTCGACGTATGAGCCGATCGTCCGCGCCGAGCGTGTTGAAGGGGGCCGCGGCGGGCGCGCTTGCCGGCGTCGTCGCTTCGTTCGCGATGAACCGGTTCCAGGCGCATACAATGCGGTTGCTGGCAAGGTACGAGGGCACCAGCAAAGAGGCTCATGCCGAGCCGTCGACGCAGCAGGCGGCGGATGCCGTTTCGCGCACCGTGTTCGGGCGTGACGTGCCCGACATCGACAAGCGCAAGGCCGGGCAGGCGGTGCACTACGTGGCCGGGGCGCTTATCGGCGCGGGCTATGGCATCGCGGCAGAGTTTCGTCCCGGCGTCACGGCGGGTCTCGGGTCGGCGCTCGGGCTCGGCACCGCCGCCGTGCTCGACGATACGATCGTGCCGCTGGTGGGCTGGGGCGCGCCGGTGTGGCGCGGCGACGTGGCGAGCAACGCCTACTCGCACTTCTCACACCTCGTGTTCGGCGTGGCGGTAGAGGTCACGCGACGGGCGGCGCGACAGATGTTGGGGTAAGCGAACGGCTCTCACGCCGCCGAGGTGTTCACCCCCATGCCTTGCAGATAGCGCCGGATGTTGCGTGCGGCCTGGCGCAGGCGTTGTTCGTTCTCGACCATCGCGATGCGCACGAAACCTTCACCGTCTTCGCCGTAGCCGACGCCCGGCGCGACCGCGACGTCGGCGTGGGTCAGCAGCTGCTTTGAGAATTCAAGGCTGCCCATGTCCTTGAGCGCGGGGGGCAGGGGGGCCCAGGCGAACATCGACGCGCGCGGCGGGGGGATGTCCCAGCCGGCGCGGCCGAATGCCTCGACCAACACGTCGCGCCGCTTGCGATAGAGCTCGCGGTTCTTGCTGACGATATCCTGCGGTCCGTTCAGCGCGGCGCAGGCGGCCGCCTGCACCGGGGTGAAGGCACCGTAATCGAGATAGCTCTTCACCCGCGTCAGCGCGGCGATCAGCTTGCGGTTGCCGACTGCGAAGCCGATCCGCCAACCCGCCATCGAAAACGTCTTCGACAGCGAGGTGAATTCGACCGCCACGTCCTTCGCACCGGGCACCTGCAGGATCGAGACGGTCGGGTTGCCGTCGAAATAGAGCTCAGAATAGGCGAGGTCGGATAGTACCCAGACCCGGTTCTCCTTTGCCCAGGCGACCAGCCGTTCGTAAAACGCATAGTCGACCGTCTCGGCGGTCGGGTTCGACGGATAGTTGACGATCAGGATCGACGGGCGCGGTACGGTGAACGCCATCGCGCGTTCGAGCGAGCGCCAATAGTCCTCGTCGGGCGTGGTCGGCACCGAACGGATCGTCGCGCCCGCGATGATGAAGCCGAACGTATGGATCGGGTAGCTGGGGTTGGGCGCGAGCACGACATCGCCCGGCGCGGTCATCGCGGTGGCGAGGCTGGCGAGCCCTTCCTTCGAGCCCATCGTCACGACGACTTCGGTCTCGGGATCGAGATCGACGTTGAAGCGGCGCCCGTAATAGTTCGCCTGCGCGCGCCGCAGCCCGGGGATGCCTTTCGACTGCGAATAGCCGTGCGCGGTAGGCTGCGTCGCGACTTCGACGAGCTTGTCGATCACATGCTGCGGCGGCGGCAGATCGGGGTTGCCCATGCCCAGGTCGATGATGTCCCGACCCGCCTGGCGCGCCGCTGCCCGCATGCCGTTGACTTCGGCGATGACGTAGGGCGGCAGGCGCTTGATGCGGTAGAACTCGTCTTCCATGGCTTCCGGTAATGACCTCATATGTCGGTGTTTGGCGGCGGCGTGCGGCAGGGGGTTCTGTACGAATAGAATTGGCCGGTGGCAAACAGCCGTGCGGCTGCATAAGATACCAGATGAATCCGGGCGCGGCGCAAACGACGACCCAGCGGACCGCGCATGCTTACGGCAGAGGAGCATATCGATGGCAGCCAACGGTTCCGGTTCCACCGAGGCGTCGGATCCGATTACCGCACTGATCCGCGATCAGGCCGATTTCGCGCGGCGGATGCTCGGACCGCTCGCGCCGCCCGCGCTCGATGCGGTGCACGATCCGGCGGTCGCGATCCAGTGGGCCGATGTCGCACAGCGCCTGCAGACGCTGTGGCTCGAGCATCAGAGCGGACACGCGTCGCGCGCGAAGAATAGTTCGGACGGGGGTTCGGGCGAGTCCGCGATCGGTGGCGGCATCGACTTCGCGCCGCTCGTCGATCTGATCGAACGCTGGACGCGGCAGATGCCGTTCACCGACCCGGCGCGGCAGCGGCGCTTGATCGAAAGCGGCTTTACCGCGTGGCGATCGGTGCTCGGTCATTTCGGCATGTGGCCCGAGGGCGAGGGCAGCGATGGCGCGTCGCCGCCGCCCGGATTGCCGCGCAGCGATCCTCGCTTCGCCGATCCGCTGTGGCGCGAACAACCGTTCTTCGCGCTGCTGCACCAGGGATATCTGCTGATCGCGGACGAACTGAACGCGATGGCGGCCGAGGCCGAAGGGCTGGAGCCGGCGCAGAAGGAACGGTTGCGCTTCACCACGCGCACGATCGTCGAAGCGTTGAGCCCCGCGAACTTCCCGCTGACCAACCCGGTCGCGATCGAGCGCGCGCGCGAGACGCGTGGCGAGAGCCTGATAAGGGGGTTCGCGCATCTGCTGGGTGATCTCGATCGTGGCCAGTTGACGCAAACGCCGCCGGGCGCGTTCACCGTCGGCAAGGATATCGCCGCGACCCCCGGCAAAGTCGTTCACGAAACGCCGCTTTATCAGATCATCCACTACACCCCCACGACTGACGAGGTCGCGCAGGCGCCCGTGGTGATCTTCCCCGCCTGGATCAACCGCTTCTACATCCTCGATCTCAATGCGAAGAAAAGCTTCGTGCGCTGGGCGGTCGAGGAGGGGCTGTCGGTGTTCATGGTCTCTTGGAAATCGGCCGACGAGACCATGGCCGCCATCGCCTGGGACGATTATATCGCCGCGCAGATCGACGCGGTTGACTTCGTGCGCGATCGGCTGGAGGCACCCGCGGTTCATACCGTCGGTTATTGTGTCGCGGGAACGACGCTGGCGGCGACGCTCGCGGTGCTGGCGCGCAGGGGCGAGGCGGACAAGATCGCCAGCGCGACGTTTCTCACCGCGCAAGTCGATTTCGCCGAGGCGGGCGACCTTCGCCATTTCATCGGCGCGCAGTCGATCGAAGCGCTAGAGAAGCTTGCGCATGGCGGATACGTGGACGGGCGATATCTTGCGGCAGCATTCAATCTGCTGCGCGGCAACGACCTGATCTGGAACTACGTCGGCAAGAACTATCTGCTCGGCGAGGAGTATCGGCCGTTCGACCTGCTCCATTGGAATGGCGACGTCGCCAACCTGCCCGCCGTCTGGCACCGCAGTTACATCCGTGACCTCTATCGTGACAACCGACTGGCGCAGGCGGACGCGATGAACGCTGGCGGCGTGCCGATCGATCTCACGCGGATCACGACGCCCTGCTATATCCAGGCCGCTCGTGAAGACCATATCGCGCCGCCGCGCAGCGTATGGAAGCTAACGCATCACCTGAGAGCGCCGTGGACCTTCCTGCTGGCAGGCTCCGGCCATATCGCCGGGGTGGTGAATCCGCCCGCCGCGGGCAAGTACCAGTATTGGGTCAATGATGCCACCGTCGATACACTCGACGCATTCATCGCTGGGGCCAGCGAACACGCGGGAAGCTGGTGGCCGCACTGGCGCGATTGGCTGCGCCGATACGATCGCGCGTCGTCCGTTCCAGCGATCGGCAAGCGCAGGCCCGGCGGGCCTGAGGACACGGCGATCGAGGATGCACCGGGACGCTATGTGACGATGCGCTGAAACCTATGCTAAATCATGGATGCTGCACTGCACAATAATCGTTGACATCAATTGGCGCGCCGCTATTTCGCAACGCAGCATAATGGCTCGCGTCGCGATGAAACCTGCCGCGATGACATGTTGGCATGGAGATCGCGGATGGATGACAACCGCAGTCAGATCGGTTCCAAGACATCAGGTCGTGTCCCCTCGACGAAGCGGGCGAAGGCGGGGGCAGGGGCCGTTTCGATCGATCCGATAACGCGTCCGACGTCGACAGGGTCAATAGTTGAAGCGTCGCGTTCGGCGTCGGTCGCGACCGACCAAGTGATCGCATCCGGAGAGCCCGGACCGCCGATCGCGTCAGTGCCCACCACGTCTTTTCTGCCGGACGAAGCGAGCCAAACGCACCCGCTTGAGGATACGGCGGCGCGCGAAATCGTTGGACAGGGTCTGATCGAACCGGTGGCTGCAAGTCCCTCGGCGGACTTTGAACACGTGATTACCGAACCCGCGGCTGAGGCGGCCACGGACGCGGAACCTACGCTAACGCCTCAACCAGCAGAACTGTCCGCGGCAAGCGGGCCGATATCCACATCGCAAAAGGACACGATCATGGACACTACCTCTAATTTCAGCAGCGGCCTCAACAGCGTTCTGTCCGAAGCACAAGACAAGGCAAAGGAAGTTTACGAGAAGAGTTCGTCGATGCTCGGCGACGCGGGGACTTTCACGCGCGGTAACGTCGAAGCCGTCGTCGAATCGGGCAAGATCCTGGCGGCCGGCCTGCAGGATCTGAGCACCAACCTCGTTGCCGAAAGCCGTGGGGCGTTCGAGACGTTGACCGCCGATCTCAAGGAACTCGCCGCCGCGAAGACCCCGGCGGACTTCTTCAAGATCCAGGGTGAGATCGCGCGCAAGAACCTCGACAGCGCGGTCGCTCATGGCTCGAAGAACAGCGAAGCGATGCTCAAGCTGGTGACCGATGCGCTGGCACCGCTGTCCGGGCGCGTGAATCTCGCGGTGGACAAGGCGAAGTCGTCCGTCGGGTGAACGCGATCGGGTGAAGCGATCGTCCGCGCGCAGCTTCCGATAGACAGACTGGTTCGAATCTCAAGGGCTCGATCCGGTCTGACTTATCGAAACCACACCCTTGTCGATCGACCCGCGCTTACGATATCCTTACTCCATGCACGCATTGGAAATGATCGCGCCGAAGGTGTTCGAGGGGCATACCGTCCGGTCGGCTGGGAACGAGGACGGCGCGGGCGGCGGCGGGCGCGATCAGCTCGGTGTTGCGACCAAGACGCGCACCAAACCCAAGAAGCCAAGCCAGTTCAAGGTGCTTTTGCTGAACGACGATTACACGCCGATGGAATTCGTCGTCATGGTGCTCAAGCGCTTTTTCCACATGGACCTTGAGCAGGCGACACGGGTGATGTTGCACGTCCATCAGAAGGGCGTCGGCGTCTGCGGCATCTTTCCTTACGAAATCGCCGAGACGAAGGTCACGCAAGTCATGGACTTTGCGCGGCAGAACCAGCATCCGCTGCAATGCACGCTCGAAAAGGCCTGAGCTTGCGAATAGGGGGACGTCCATGCCGACCGAGATCACGATCCTGGCATGGGGCGGGGTCTTACTGATCGTCCACATCTTCGCCGCCGTCCAAATGAAGACCAAGGAATACGGCGTCGATTGGAACATGGGTCCGCGCGACGGCGCGGTGCCCCCGCCCGGCAAGGTGGCCGGGCGCCTAGCGCGCGCGCAGGCCAACTATCTTGAGACTTTTCCATTGGCGATCGTCGCCCTGCTGGGCGTCGTGGTCGCCGGGCGGAGCAGCCATCTGACCGCGATCGGCGGATGGGTATGGCTCGCCGCGCGTGTCGCCTATCTGCCGATCTACGCAAGCGGCATCAAAGGCGTGCGGACGGTCGTGTTTCTGATCAGCCTGATCGCACTGCTCGTCGTTTTTTGGCCGCTGCTATGGCGGTGAACGGCGACGGTGTCCGCGCGTAATCGCGTCCGGCCCCGCTCCGATCCGTATCTTGCCGCTGTCCAACCCCCATTGTGCTCGATATAGCGCCGCGCCAGCCAGCCCGCTGGGCGGACTTTATTGTGTCAGACTGTTCGATCGATGCCTGTGACCGCAGTCGACCGCTATATCCTTCGTCTCGTGATCTTTCCGATGCTGGCGATCTTCCTCCTCGCGGCGTCGTTGCTGATGCTCGACAAGATGCTGCGCCTGTTCGATTTCGTCGCGACCGCCGGGGGGCCGGTCAGCGTCGTGTTCAAGATGCTGGCGAACCTCGTGCCCGAATATGCGAGCCTGGCGATCCCGCTGGGCGTCATGCTCGGCATCTTGCTGGCGTTCCGCAAGATGGCGACGACGAGCGAGCTCGACGTGATGCGCGCGGTGGGCCTCAGCTATACGCGCTTGCTGCGTATGCCCTATATGATCGCGATCGTCGCGGCGGGGGTGAACCTTGCGATCGTCGGCTATCTGGCGCCGCTGTCCCGGTATTACTACGAGCAGCTGTCGTATGATTTGTCTTCCGGCGCGCTCGGCGCGTCGATCAGAGTGGGCGAATTTACGACGCTCAAGGACCGGATGGCGCTGCGGATCGACCGGAGCGAGGATGAGGGGCGCAAGCTGAAAGGCATCTTCGCGCGGGTGGCCGATGGCAAGGGACAGGTGCTGTCGATCACCGCGCGCGAGGGGCAGTTCCTGGCGTTGAAGGACCGGCCGAACACGATCATCCTGCGTTTGCGCGAGGGGCAGATCATCCAGGATGCCGCCGGCCGGACATCACGCGTGCTGGGCTTTGCGCGGCACGACCTGCCGATCGAGCTGCCCGCGATCGAGAACTTCCGCCAGCGCGGTGGCAGGGACGGCGAATATATCCTGCCCGAACTGTTGCGCATGGGCTGGAGCCAGCGCGAATCACATGCCGACCGTATCGCCAGCCAGGCAAACTTCAGCTTTCGCATGGTCGAAGTGATGATGATGTTCCTGCTGCCGCTACTCGCCGTGGCGCTGGCGATCCCGCCCAAGCGATCGACCTCGACGCTCGGCGTGTTCGTCTCGATCGTGCTCGTCGTCGCCTATCACAAGATCAACGAATATGCCGAAGCCGTGGCGACGCTTGGCCGGGTCAACCCGATCGTCGCGCTATGGGGCCCGTTCCTCCTGTTTGGCGGGTTGATCGTGTGGATGTACTGGCGCGTCGCCTATGTTCCCGGGGGACAGGCGATCGGCTGGCTGGAGCGTATCGCCGCCAACGTGGGCAAGCGCATCAGCGCGATCGTGCGCAAGCGTCGCGCGCTGCCGGCAGGCTGAGACGCAAGCTGCGATGAACCTTGAATTTTTCCCTTCGCGAACGCTCGCGCTCTACATGATGCGGCTGTTCGTCTCGCGCATCTTCGCGGTGCTGGTGATGCTCGTGCTGGTGCTTCAGGTACTCGACCTACTGGGCGAGAGCGGCATTATCCTCGCCCATCGCGGCAACGGTCAGGCGCAGCTGTTGCATTACGTCGCGTTGCGCGCGCCGCAGCTGGTCGCGCGGTTTCTGCCCTATGCGGTGTTGCTGGCGACGATCTTCACGCTGTTCGCGCTCAATCAGAACAGCGAGGTGATCGCGATGAAGGCGAGCGGGCTTTCGGCGCACCAGATCATCGCCCCGCTGGTGCTCGCCGCCGCGCTGGTCGCCGCGTTGAGCTTTGCCTTCAACGAGCGGATCGTCACGCGCGGCACCGCCACGCTGAACGCCTGGCAGGCGGTCAAGTACGGGCCGATCCCCCCGACCTCCGACGTGCGGAGCAACGTGTACCTGCGCGATTCCGACGGCGTCCTGATCGCCGCGACGGTGAACGGTGCGGGAGACGCGATGACGATGACCGGCGTCACCTGGTACCGGCGGGACGACGCGGGAATGATTACCGAGGAGCTGCGCGGCGCACGCGCGGTCTATGCGAAGCCCGGCTGGCGGATCGATCGTCCGACGCGCTTCGATGTCGCGCATACCGCCACCGGAACGTTGCCGTCGGCGGTGGTCGCGACCGGGGTGACGCCGGCGCAGGTCGCGATCAACAAGGTCGATGCCGACGGGCAGGACATCTTCCAGCTGTCGCGCTCGATCGCCGCGCTGAAGGCTGCGAACCGGCGCACGAGCGAACTTGAAGCCGCCTGGTGGCACAAGCTTTCGGGGCCACTCGCCTCGATCCTGATGCCGTTGCTCGGCGCGGTCGCCGCCTTCGGCCTCGCGCGATCGGGGCAACTGTTGATCCGCGCGGTCATCGGCATGCTGTTGGGCTTCGCATTCTTCGTCGTCGACAATGCCGCGCTCGCGCTCGGCAATTTCGGCGGCTATCCGCCGATCGTCGCCGCGTGGTCACCGTTCGTGCTGTTCGCGCTAATCGGGGAGACGGTGCTGATACGCACCGAGGAATGAGGGTATTTGGACCATCACGGTCGCATTCCCGCGATGTTGCGGGTATAGCGGCGCATCCCCAATTCAGCTAAGCTCGGTCATGAAAAGGCTTACGGACGTGTCGCAGACCATTCCCGATCAAACGCAGCTGTCGTTCTGGAAGCGCTCGCACTTTCTCGACCGGATGACGCTGGGCCAGTTGGTCGCCGCCTATTTTCAGCATTATACGATCATAGCCTATCTGGCGATCGCGGCGCTGTGCGCCATCGGCTATGCCTTCACGCCGACGACGCTGCTGCGGACGCTGGCGGCGATCGGCGCGGCGGTGGTGATCTATCCGCTGGTCTGGCACCTGCTACATCAATACGTGCTCCACGGTCGCTGGATGTACAAGGCGAAGTGGCTGTCGCCGACATGGAAGCGCATCCACTACGATCATCACCAAGACCCCAATCACCTTGAGGTATTGTTCGGCGCGCTGCACACCACGTTGCCGACGATCGCGATCGCCACGCTGCCGGTAGGCTGGCTGATCGGCGGGGATGGTGGCCGGTTGGGCGGCGCGCTGGCGGCGCTGGGCGCGGGCGTGCTGACCACCTGCTATTACGAATTCATGCATTGCATCCAACACCTGTCGTTCAAGCCGACCTGGAAGTGGGTGCAGCACATGAAGCAGCGGCATAACGAACATCATTATTTCGACGAAAGCGGCAACTTCGGCATCACGAATTATTCGTGGGACCGCCTGTTCGGCACCTATTACGTCAAGAAGGACCGCCCGCGCCGCAGCCCTAACGTGTTCAACTTGGGCTATGACGAGGAGGTGGCGGTGCTCTATCCATGGGTGAAAAATCTGTCCGGCGGCATCGCCAGCGGCCATCCGCGCCGCCGCAATGCGACAAGCCGGACGGACGGCTGATCGTCGCGCGTCGGGGAAGAGGGCGGCAATGACGGACGTAACGGTCGCTCCGGTGGCCTCGAAGGCCGAGCGCAAGACGTTCGTCGATCTCGCTTATACGTTGAACGCCGCCGAGCCGCACTGGGTGCCGCCGCTGCGCATGGAGGCGCTCGAGCTGGTCACTCCGGGGAAAAACCCGTTCTTCGAACATGCCGACGTCCAGCTGTTTCTTGCGCATCGCCGGGGCAAGCTCGTCGGGCGGATTTCCGCACACATCGATCATCTGGCGACCGGAATGCCCGCCGAACAGGGCATGGGGCCGGGCACCGGCAACTGGGGCCTGTTCGAGGGCACCGATATCGACGTCGCCAAAGCCTTGATCGGCGCGGCCGAGGCGTGGCTGCGGACCAAGGGCATGACGCGCGTGCTCGCGCCGATCTCGATGTCGATCTGGGAAGAGCCGGGCCAGTTGGCGATGGGCTTCGACCAGCCGCCGACGGTGATGATGGGGCACCAGCCCGAGAAGTATCGCGATTGGTTCGAGGCGCTGGGATACGATATCGCCAAGCGGTTGTTTTGTTACGACCTTGATATCACCAAGCCGTTTCCGCCGCTGATCCAGCGCATCGTCGCATCGGGCAAGAAAAACCCCCGGATCGCCGTGCGTCACGTCAACAAGAAGAAGTTCGACGCCGAGGCGGCGTTGATCCTCGATATCCTCAACGATTCGTGGTCGGACAACTGGGGCTTCGTGCCGATCACGCCGAGCGAAATCGCTTACACCGGCAAGAAGCTGAAGCCGCTGGTGCATGAGGACCTCATCATGGTCGCCGAATACGAAGGCGAGCCGGTCGGCTTCATGATGACGCTGCCCGACCTCAATGAAGTGATCAAGCCGATGGACGGCAAGCTGTTTCCGTTCAATTTCGCCAAGCTGCTGCTGTGGCTCAACAAGCCGCGTCCCACCACGGTGCGCGTGCCGCTGATGGGGGTGCGCAAGAAGCTGCAGTCCTCGCGTCTGGCGAGCCAGCTCGCCTTCATGCTGATCGACGCGATCCGCAACAATTCCGTGAACCATTACGGCGCAAGCCGAAGCGAGATCGGCTGGATCCTGGAAGACAACCAGGGAATGATCGCGATCGCCGATGCGATCGGCAGCAAGATCAACCGCCAGTACAACATCTATAACAAAGCGCTTTAAGCGCGGTTGCAAGCAAACGCGCCAGTGCGGAAGCGCCTTCGGCCAATCCGGTGGGCCTTTACCCGATCGTTATTCCCTGAGTTTGTTAAAGGACTGCTCTGTCTTGCGAAGGCAACTTGGGGTTGCACGGGAAGTAGAACGCTCGACGAACTCAAGACAGTCGGTTTGCTCTCGCGATCAGGCCGTCCCGCCGACCGTCAGCCCTTCGACCAGTAGCGTCGGCTGGCCGACGCCCGCCGGTACGCTCTGCCCGCCCTTGCCGCAGACGCCGACGCCTTCGTCGAGCGCCATGTCGTTGCCGATGCCTGTCACGCGGGTCAGCACGCTGGGGCCATCGCCGATCAGCGTCGCGCCTTTGATCGGCGCGCCGAGGCGGCCGTTCTCGATGCGATAGGCCTCGGTGCAGCTGAACACGAATTTGCCCGAGACGATGTCGACTTGCCCACCGCCGAAGCTCTTGGCGAAGATGCCGTTCTTGACGCGGCTCAACAATTCGGCCGGATCGTCATCGCCGCCGCGCATGAAGGTGTTGGTCATGCGCGGCATCGGCGCGTGGGCATAGTCCTCGCGCCGGCCGTTGCCCGTCGGCGCGACGCCCATCAGGCGAGCATTGAGCCGATCGTGTATGTATCCCTTGAGGATGCCGTCCTCGATCAGCACGTTCTCTTGGCTCGGCGTACCTTCGTCGTCGATCGACAGCGAGCCGCGTCTGCCGGCGATCGAGCCGTCGTCGATGACGGTGACGCCCGGCGCGCCGACACGCTCGCCGATACGGCCCGAGAACGCGCTGGTGCCCTTGCGATTGAAATCGCCTTCGAGACCATGCCCGACCGCCTCGTGCAGCAGCACGCCGGGCCAGCCGGGGCCGCACAGCACCGTCATCTCGCCCGCCGGCGCGTCAATGCTTTCAAGGTTGGTCAGCGCCTGCGCGAGCGCGGTGTCAATCGCGCGGTTCCAGTTGGCGGGATCGAACAGGTCGTCGTAGAGCCGGCGGCCGCCCATGCCGAAGTTGCCAGTCTCGCGCCGGCCGTTCTGCTCGGCGACGATGTTGACGTTGAGGCGCACCAGCGGGCGTATATCGTTGGCGACGAAGCCGTCGGCGCGCACGATCTCGACCACCGACCAGCTCGCGGCAAGGCTGCACGAAACCTGCGCGACGCGCGGGTCGCGCGCGCGCGCGGCGGCGTCGATCGTCTCGAGCAGGCGGACCTTCGCCTCGAACGGCACGGCATCGAGCGGCGAGGCATCGGTGTAGAGGTGGCGGTTATTCCTGCGGGGCGGCGCAGGGCGCGCGCCCGGCGCGGCCGGATCGAGCAGGCGCAGCGTCTCGCCCGCGCGGCGGATCGCGGCGGCGGAAATCTCGTTCGCGTGTGCGAAGCCCGTCATCTCTCCCGACACGCCGCGCAAGCCGAAGCCCGCGTCACGCGAATAGTCGGCGGTCTTCAACCGGCCATCGTCGAAGCCGAAGCTCTCCGATGCGATGAACTGCAGATACAGTTCGCCATCGTCGCACTTGGCGAGCGTCGACGCGGCAAGCGCTTGCGCTTCGTCGGGCGAGAGCAGACCGGAGCGATAGAGCAGTGAACGAGGATCAGGAGTCATGTGATCGACCTCGATGCAGACATCATCACTCTTCCTGTTCCTCGAGCTCGTCGTTCCGCATCCGCCACCCAATCACGATCAGGCCGATGCCCATCACGAACAGGAAAACATTGAATTCAAAAAGCATGTGATCACTCCATGCATCGATGTAGGCGTGCATAGGCCACGGACTCGAGCTCGGCTCTACGCGTCCTGTCGAGATAAGGCGACGGGCTTTCATCCTGCAAGACCGCGGCGGCTAGTCGGCAACTCTCCAAACGAATTTCTTGCCGCTCTCGATTGAACTCGTTGATGGCTCATGTCACGGACGTGATCGCCGCAGCCAGCCCCGCTGTTATGATCAGCGCTCGCCACTCGGTCGTGGCGGCATTCGCGTCGTCATCCTTGTTACTCGACCGACGCATCCCCCGGCGACGGCAGATCGCCCGGCGCGATCTCCTTTTCGCCACGCGACTGGGGGTCGCCGTCGAGCACGAAGCGACGGTCGCAATAGCCGCATTCGACATAGCCCTTCTCGTCGATCTGCAGCCAGACGCGCGGATGGCCGAGCGCGGCGCCCGAGCGGATGTCGGTCGCGCCGTCGCAGAACACGCGGCGCTTGGCGGTATGGACGATCTCGGGCGGTTTGCTCATGGTCAGGCGGATAACAGCGCGCGCAAACGATTTCCAGCGCGGCCGATCACGTCACGGCAATCACGTCGGCAACGGTATCTTTGTCCAGCCATCGGCCAAGGCGCACGAACAGCCAGATCAGCGGTGGGACCATGATCGTCGACAGCAGCAGCTTTGAGACGATCTGACCTTCCATGATCTTGCCGAGCGGCACCGGCTGCCCGGCGAACGAGATCGTGATGAAGATCACCGTATCGACGATCTGCGATAGCAGGCTGGCGATCCACGCGCGAGCGATCAGCAGGTGGCCCCCCCTCTGTCCAAGCTGTCCCCCCGCCAGCCGTGAGAACAACGCGACATTGAGCGTCTGCGAAGTTCCATACGAGATCAGTCCGGCGAACTGCATCCGTGAGCCCTGGCCCAGCAGACGCGCGAACGCATCCTGATCGGTCCAGAACGGCGCGGGCGGAACAACGTGAATCACCAGCGCCAGTAGGATCATCGAGACGATCAGCGGAATGAAGCCGAACCGCACCATACGGTTAGCTGCGCCCGCCCCGTGCAGTTCGGTTACCGCACTCGCCATCACCACCAGCAGCAGGAACGCGAAGATTCCGCTTTCGACCGCCAGATCACCGAACACCGGCCAATGCCCGAGCGACGCGAGCTTGGTGCCGAGCACGCCCGCGAGCACGACCAGCCCGCCATAGAGCGGCAGGAACACGGCGAGTGAACGGGGGACGGTAATGGTCTGCATCGAACGGTTATGGGCAAAAGCTGCAACATGGCCAACCTCGCATCGGCCCCGAAGGATTGTGTCGCCGTGCCGCGCGCCGTACCAACTTGTCCTACAAGGAGACCGCGCCCGCCGATGCATGTCGTCAACAGCCTGCTCGGCATCCTGGTGATCCTGGCTATCGCGGTCGCGCTTTCGTCGAACCGGCGCGCGATCAGGCCGCGCGTGGTGCTGGCGGCCTTCGCGTTGCAAGCCGGGATCGCCGCGTTCGTTCTGTATTTTCCGCCAGGCAAGGCAATGCTGCAAAACGTGGCGTTCGGCGTATCGAGCTTGCTCGGCTATGCGCACGCGGGGGTCGAATTCCTGTTCGGCCCGTTGGCGAAGCCCGAGGTCGGCGGCACGTCGTTCGCCATCGCCGCGCTGCCGGTGATCATCTTCTTCGCCGCGCTGATCGCCATCCTCTACCATCTAGGGGTGATGCAGTTCATCATCCGCTGGATCGGCGGCGGGCTGCGCCTCGTCACCGGGATCAGCCGGATCGAGAGCTTGTGCGCGGCGTCGAACATCTTCGTCGGGCAGAGCGAGAGCCCGCTCGTCATCCGCCCCTACATCGCCGGGCTCGCGCCGTCGCAGCTGTTCTGCGTGATGAGCGTGGGGCTGGCGGGTGTCGCCGGCACGATCCTGGCAGCCTATGCGAGCATGGGGATCCGCATCGATTATCTCGTCGCCGCATCGTTCATGTCGGCCCCGGGCGGCATTCTGATGGCCAAGCTGATCATGCCCGACCCGCCCGAAACGCGTGCCGACTATGACGTCATCGTCCCGCTCGACGCTATGCGCGACGATGGTGAGGAACGCGCGGCGAACATCATCATGGCGGCGTCGAACGGCGCGCAGACCGGCGTCAGGCTCGCGGTCGCGGTCGGCGCGATGGTGCTGGCGTTCGTCGCGCTGATCGCGCTCGCCAACGGCCTGATCGGTTGGGCGGCGGGGTTGTTCGGGATCGCGGGCGTGACGTTCCAGTCATTGCTCGGATACGTCTTCGCGCCGCTGTTCCGCCTGCTCGGTGCACCCGACTGGCATCAGGCGATCTACGCCGGCGGCTTGTTCGGCACCAAGATCGTGCTCAATGAATTCGTCGCCTTCATCGACCTTGGCAAGCAGGCGGTAGGTGGAAGCGGCTTATCGGAGCGCACGGCGGCGGTAATCACCTTTGCCTTGTGCGGCTTCGCCAACTTCTCATCGATCGCGATCCAGATGGCGGTGACCGGGGGTCTCGCTCCCAGCCAGCGGCCGACGATCGCCCGGCTGGGGCTGAAGGCGCTGGCGGCTGGAAGCCTGTCGAATCTGATGAGCGCCGCTTTGGCCGGGCTGTTCCTTGGTTAGAGCGGCTTGTCGGAAATACCGGCGTTGCGGTCCGCGGGACGTCAGTCGGCAACTAATCGGCGATGTGGCTCGCGTTCTGCGCGTTCACGAGATATCTTTCGACATCGCCGGCCGCCGCTTCCTTGATCTGCTGTACGGTGAACCCCGCTGCCTTGCCATCCTCAACGAGTTGCTTTGCGACGCCTTGCAGGTCCGCTTTCTCCTCCGCACGCGCAGATGGATCGATGTTCTGCGCGGTCCATTGGGTAAGCCAGTCGGCGATGTCCTGCATGTCGATGCTCCTGTACGCGCAGAAGCAATGATCGGCCCTACGATGGGTTGCATAGGCGGCGCCGCGCTCGACAGCGACGACCCGGGTTGGCAAGACGGCGCATCATGACCGCCTTCGTCCTTCCCGGCTTCGATCTCGACGCCTTCGTCACCGCGACGCTCGGCGAAGACCTCGGCGTCGGGCTGCCGGGTGGCGGACGCGACGTGACCGCCGAAAGCGTCATCGCAGCGGACGCGCGTTTCGCGGGCACGATGGACAGCCGCGATCCGATCGTCGTCGCCGGACTGCCCATCGCCGCCGCGTTCTTTCGCGCGCGTGACCCCGAAGTCGAGTTGACGCTGCTGGTCGAGGACGGCGCGCAGGTGCCACCCGGCGCGGAGCTGATGCGGCTGTCCGGCAATGCCCGTGCGCTGCTGACCGCCGAGCGCAGCGCGTTGAACACCGTCCAGCACCTGTCGGGCATCGCGACGCTGACACGGCGCTATGTCGACGCGATGGGGGTCGAGACGCGCACCACGCTGCTCGACACGCGCAAGACGATTCCCGGACTGCGCCATCTCGAAAAATACGCAACCCGGATGGGCGGTGCGCGCAATCATCGCATGGGGTTGTGGGACGCCGCGATGATCAAGGACAACCACGCCGCGGTCGCCGGCGGGGTGGGCGAAGCGGTGCGTCGCGCGAAGGCCGCAGGTGTCGCCGACGTGATCTGCGAGATCGATGAGCTTCCCCAGATCGAGCCGGCGCTGGCGGCGGGCTCGACGCACCTGCTGCTCGACAACATGACCCCGGCGATGCTGCGGCAGGCACTGGCGATCGTCGCCGGACGCGTGCCCTGCGAGGCATCGGGTGGCGTAACGCTCGACACGATCGCCGCGATCGCCGCGACCGGGGTCGATTTCGTCTCGGTCGGCCGGCTGACTCAAAGCGCGCCTGCCGCCGACATCGGACTCGATTTCACGCCGCTGTGATGCGCGCGTTGGTTTTCGCCGCGGCTTTGCTCGCGCCACTACCAGCGATGGCGCAGGCCTATCAATGCCGCGCGCCCGTCAATATCGGCCCGCTGCCCCTAATCAAGCCCGACGGGCCGGCGCGGCGGGCGCCGATCGGCGGCTATACGCTGGCGGCAAGCTGGTCGCCCGAATACTGCAAGACCGCGCGCGATCGTAAGTCGATGCAATGCTCGGTCGCGGTCGGCCGGTTCGGCTTCGTGCTCCACGGGCTTTGGCCTGAGTCTGCGTACGGCGCGCCGCCGCAATGGTGCGCGATTACACCGATGCCCGACGCCGCCTCGCTCCGCGCCAATCTCTGTATGTCGCCGTCGCCCTATCTGCTCGCGCACGAATGGGCCAAGCACGGCAGCTGCATGGCGCGGCGACCAGCGGACTATTACCGCATCGAGGCGCGGCTGTGGCGCGGCCTGCAATGGCCCGATGCCGATCGGCTGGCGCGCAGGCCCGGACTAACCGCCGGCGGTCTACGCGCGGCGTTCATTGAGGGAAACCCGGGCTGGCGCGCGGCGCAGATCGGCCTGTTGGTCAGCGACACCGGTTGGCTGCGCGAAATCCACCTGTGCTACGATCGCCGTCTGCGCGCGACGGCCTGTCCGCGTGCTGGCATGGGGCCAACAGACGCGACGCCGTTAAAGATCTGGCGCGGTCTTTGATGCCTGCTCGCTTAACGGCGTACCTGAAAGAAGTCGCGCAACATCGCGGCCGCCACGTCCGCGCCGATGCCCGCGAACACCTGTGGCCGATGAGACCCGTGCGCCAGCACGCGCGCACCGTGCTCGACCGCGCCGCCCTTGGGATCGGCGGCGGCGTAATAGAGTCGCGCGATACGAGCGTGCTGGATCGCGCCCGCGCACATCGCGCAGGGCTCAAGCGTGACCCACAAGTCGCAGCCTTCGAGCCGCTCGTCGCCGAGCCGCGCCGCCGCCGCGCGGATCGCCAGCACTTCGGCATGCGCGGTCGGATCGTGACCGCCGCGCGGCGCGTTATGCGCGGCGGCGATGATCGCGCGATCGCGCACGATGACCGCGCCGACCGGGACTTCAGCCACCGCCCCGCCTCGGGTCGCTTCGTCGAGCGCCGCCTGCATCGGCGTAGGGAGCGGCCAGCGTGTCATCGCGATCGTGCTAACGCCGGGCCTCGGCCCAGGCAAACTTGACCGTTCCGGGGGGAGTGGGTAAGGGCGCGCCTTCGCGGCATCAGCCGCCCCTGTCTGTAAGAGTAAGCCCCATGTCCCGTATCTGCGAACTGACCGGCAAGGGCCGCCAGGTCGGCCACAACGTCAGCCACGCCAACAACAAGACCAAGCGCGTGTTCCTGCCCAACCTGCAGACGGTGACGCTGCTGTCCGACGGGCTCGATCGGGGCTTCCGCCTACGCGTGTCGACGCACGGCATACGCTCGGTCGAGCATGTCGGTGGCCTCGACAACTGGCTGCGCAAGGCATCGGACGAGCAGCTTTCGCTGCGTGCGCGACGCATCAAGCGCGATCTGGTCAAGAAGACCGCCGCCGCGTGATCGCGATGATCGGCTGAGGTCGAAGGCACGTCGGCGACCTGCTTTGCATCGACGGTGTATACTTACTCTGCCAGGCGGCGCGTCGCGATCGCGGGTGTCGCATAGGCCTCCTGGCGTTCGACGCTCCAATAACGAAGTGCCTCGAGCATGATCCGCTCGCCGCTGACCGCGCAAAGCACATATGTCCCCGGGCTGACCATGCGGAATCCGTTCGGCCCATAGTGCAGCTTCGCCGGGCGATCCTGAGACGACATCAACATATTCGCGGGTCCTCGCTATCGGTCCGCCGCCCTATCGCGTGCCGCGCGGTTTGTTTAGGGGGAGCCGCCCCGGCGTGGTCGGCTGAGAGGAGATAAGCTTTGTCCGACGAGAGCCCGAAGTCTGATCAAAGCGCGACGTCCGATCGGAGCCCGATGACCGATCAAAGCAACGTCCAGTTCACTGAACGCGAGGCGCTGTTCTATCACAAGACGATCCGCCCGGGTAAGATCGAGATCATCGCGTCGAAGCCGATGGCGACACAGCGCGACCTGAGCCTCGCCTATTCCCCCGGCGTGGCGGTGCCGGTTATGGCGATCGCGCGCGATCCAGCGGCGGCCTATGATTACACTGCGCGCGGCAACCTGGTGGCGGTGATCTCCAACGGCACCGCGATCCTCGGGCTCGGCAACCTCGGCGCGCTGGCCTCGAAGCCGGTGATGGAAGGTAAGGCGGTACTGTTCAAGCGCTTCGCCGATGTCGATTCGATCGACATCGAGCTGGCGACCGAAGACCCGCAAGCGATCATCGAGGCGGTCGCGCTGATGGAGCCGTCGTTCGGCGGCATCAATCTTGAGGATATCAAGGCGCCCGAATGCTTCGTGATCGAGCAGGCGCTGCGCGAACGCATGAAGATCCCGGTGATGCATGACGATCAGCACGGCACCGCGATCATCGCCGCTGCGGGTCTCGTCAACGCCTGCCGCCTGACGGGGCGCTCGTTCGCCGACGTGAAAGTCGTGGTCAACGGCGCGGGCGCCTCCGCTCTCGCCTGCACCAGCCTGATCGAATCGATGGGCGTTCGGCGAGAGAACGTGACGATGTGCGATAGCCGCGGTGTCATCTATATCGGCCGAGAGGGCATCGACCAGTTCAAGTCCGCGCACGCGGTCATGACCGACAAACGCACGCTGACTGAAGCGCTCGTCGGCGCCGACGTGCTGCTCGGCTTGTCGGTCGCCGGCGCGGTGACGCCGGCGATGGTCCAGGCGATGGCGCCGAACCCGATCATCTTCGCCATGGCCAATCCCGATCCCGAGATCACTCCGCCCGAAGTGAAGGCGGTGCGGCCCGACGCGATCGTCGCCACCGGCCGCTCCGACTATCCGAACCAGGTCAACAACGTGCTTGGCTTCCCGTTCATCTTTCGCGGCGCGCTCGACGTGCGCGCGACGACGATCAACGAGGAGATGAAGATCGCCGCCGCGCGCGCGATCGCTGAACTCGCGCGCGAACAGGTGCCAGAGGAAGTCGCCGCCGCCTATGGCAAGACGCAGAGCTTCGGCCGCGATTATATCATCCCCGCGCCGTTCGATCCCCGCCTGATGGAGGTCGTGCCGTCGGCGGTCGCCAGGGCGGCGATGGAAACCGGCGTCGCGCAACTGCCGATCGCGGACTTCGATGCCTATCGCCAGGAGCTGAAGGCGCGGCTCAACCCGACGACATCGGTGCTCGCGTCGGTCTACGCGCAAGTCAAGCGCGACCCCAAGCGCGTGATCTTTGCCGAGGCGGAGAACGAGGTCGTGCTGCGCGCGGCGATTCAGTACCGGCAGTTCGGCTATGGCGAGCCGGTGCTGGTCGGCCGTACGCAGGCGGTGCTCGCCAAGTTCGCCGAACTGGGCGTCAAGGACGCCGAAACATACGAGATCCAGAATTCGCTGGTGTCGGAGCACGTCCGGCCGATGGTCGCGATGCTCTATGCGCGGTTGCAGCGGCGCGGATATCTCGAGCGCGACGTGCAGCGGATGGTGAACCAGGACCGCAATGTCTTCGCATCAGGCCTGCTCAAGCTCGGCGTCGGCGATGCGATGATCACCGGGATGACGCGCCCCTTCGAGCAATCGATGCGCGAAGTGCGCCGCGTGCTTGATCCGCTGCCAGGGCGACTGCCGTTCGGGATGCATATGATCGTCGGCAAGAACCAGACCGTGTTTCTTGCCGATACGACGGTGAACGAGCGGCCGACGTCGGAAGAGCTCGCGGTCATCGCGATCGAGACGGCGGCGGTCGCCCGGCGGCTGGGGCATGAGCCACGTGTCGCGTTCCTCAGCTATTCCACCTTCGGCAATCCATCGGGCGCCTGGCTCGACAACATCCGCGACGCGGTGACGATCCTCGACCAGCGCAAGCCCAACTTCGAGTACGAGGGCGAGATGGCGCCCGATGCCGCGCTCAATCGCAACGTCATGGCCTATTACAAGTTTTCACGCCTGTCCGCGCCCGCCAACGTGCTGGTCATGCCGGGGCTGCAATCCGCCAACATTTCGGCCAAGCTGCTGCGCGAGCTGGGCGGCACAACCACGATCGGACCGATGCTGATCGGCATGGAGCGGTCCGTGCAGATCGCCCCGATGACTGCGATCGCGCCCGACGTGCTGACCCTCGCGGTGCTCGCGGCGGCGGGGATCACGGGGTAGGCGATTCTCGCGATCGGCGCCAAGGGGCTGAAGCTACTCTCCCCTCCCGCAACCGGAAAGGGAGCAGTGCGGCTGTGGCCGCTCGTGAAAACGCGAGATCGAGATTAAGTGGCAGCTATCAGGCCGCCGCCCGCCGCGTCAGTGCGGCTTCGCATTCGCCCATCAGTTCTTCGATGATCGCCGCGACCGGCTCCTCGCGCGTGACCATGCCCACCGATTGCCCGGCCATGACCGATCCGTTCTCGACATCGCCATCGATCACCGCGCGGCGGAGCGCGCCAGCCCAGTAGTGTTCGATCTGGAGTTGCGCTTCGGCCATCGCCTGCTTGTCGTCGGAGCCGCTTTCGTCGAGCTGACGCGCGACCTCGATCTGTTTGGCGCTGAACGCGTCGGTGCTCTTGTTGCGCAGCGCGCGCACGGGGATGACCGGCAGCCGGGCGTCATGTTGGACGCTGGCCACCGCGTCGCGCGCCGACGCGCGGAAGAACGCTCGCTTGAACGCCGGATGCGCGATTGATTCGCTCGCGCAGGCAAAGCGCGTGCCGAGTTGGACACCCGCCGCGCCCATCTCGAGATAGCCGGCGATTGCCTCGCCGCGCCCGATCCCGCCGGCGACGAAGATCAGCGCCTCGTCCGCCAGCGAGGGCAGAATTTCCTGCGCCAGCACCGAAGTCGAGACCGGGCCGATATGCCCGCCCGCCTCCATGCCCTCGATCACCAGCGCGTCCGCTCCCGAGCGCAGCAGCTTCTTGGCCAGCGCCAGCGTCGGCGCGAAGCAGATGACTTTCGCCGGCGGGCCTGAGCTACCCTTGATCGCCTCGACGCTGCCTTTCGGAGGGATACCGCCGGCGAGCACGACGTGGCTCACGCGATGCCGCGTGCAGACCGCGATCAGATCGAACAGCTGCGGATGCATAGTGATCAGATTGACGCCGAACGGCCGGCTGGTGTTCGCGCGCGTCGCGGCGATCTCCGCGTCGAGCAGCGCGGGCGTCATCGCCCCGCAGGCGATCACGCCGAACCCGCCGGCGTTGCTGATCGCCGAGACGAGGTGCCGTTCGGACACCCACGACATCGCGCCGCACAGGATCGCATGGTCGCTACCGAGGAACGCTGCGCCACGCGCCATCAGCGCGGCGGATCGGGTAAATGCGGTCATCGTGGCGGTGCTCGTCGCGTGAGGGATAGCAGCCTTTGGCCCTAAGCCCAGCGGCAGCGTGTCACAAGCGCCCGACCGGACATGCTGACGCGCTCAGGGCTTCTTCGGCGCGAACTGCGGGTTGATCTTCACCTTATCCTGGCCCGCCTTGATGATCGCCCCGCCGCTCTTCTGCACCTTCTGCATGATTTGCGCGCGTTGCAGCATCGTTCGCGCCATGCGTTCGGCCGATGGGCCGGCGATCGGCGCGAGCGTGTTCGACGTGACGCCCGACAGCGCGAGGCCGCCGTTCGCGGCCGGCGTGATGAACACCTGCCCCGGCCCGAACGCGCTGATCTTCGCGGCGGCGTCTGGCGGCACGTTGATCGTGTCGAGCACGCTTGACCCCCGCGAATAGTTTACCCGGTCGCGCGTCAGCACGTCCTGGAACTCGCTCATGCTGTTGGCGGCGGTCAGGCGTTGCGTCGTGTCTTTCGATGCGGTGGCGACCAGGAACTGATCGAGCCCGATCAGGCGGCGCTGCGCGAACATCGCGGGATGCGCGCCGATGAAATCGCGGACCTGCGCGTCCGATACGGGCTGCGGGGTTCCGGCGAACTTCTTCTCGAGCAGCCCGACGGTCGCGATCTCTCCGGCGCGCTTGACCATCATCGCGCCCACCGGCGTACGATCGAGCCCCTGTCGCCGCGCCTCGTCGGCAAGCAGTGTGCGCGTGATGATCGATTGCAGTACCGCGCGCTCGATCGCGGGATTATCGACCCCGCCCGGCATTTCCTGACGCAGCATCGCGCGGGTGATCCGCGTCGGGCCGATCTTGGCGACGACCTGATCGGCGTCGCCCTGCGCGCGTCCAGGCGAAAACGCGAGCGCCGCCATCGTGACCGCAAGCGCTATCGCCGCGCCGATCCGCTTTGGCATCCGCGCGTTCACGCCAACGCTCCCACCAGCAGCGGCCGGGCGATCGGGGGCACGTTGGCCATCAACACCTCCATCAGATGGGCGACCCGCCCGAATTGCGGCTCATCGTCGCTGCGGACCGACGACGCCCTGATCAGCGCGCCATCGCAGACGTCGCCGGCGAAGGACTGGCGCAGGCGATCCAAGCTCTGTTCGGCGAAGCTGCGCGGCAGGCTGTCGCCGACACGCGTCCAGTAGACCACGTCCTCCGTGCGATCACCTGCGACCGCGGTCAGCGCCACGGCAGGGATCGCGGCCTTCGTTCCGTTGGCGATCTGAACGAAGTGGCGATCAGCGATCGCGAAGCCGATCGCGGGATAGCACACCTCTGGCCGGTGGACCTGCAACAGATCGGTCTGCGCCGGACCGTAGGCGACCAGGATCATGACCGGCGGAAGGTTCGCGTCCGCCTGTGCATATGACCGCGCGAGCTGATCGCTGTAGAGGAGCGAAGCAAGCGATCCCTCGGTCCTGGGAATGACGACATCCTCGGTCCCACCCTCATCGAACCCAGGAAGGCTGCGCGGGATCAGGGTGGCGAGACTGGCGCGGGCGGGCATCAGGCTGACGGTCCGCCGTGGACGCAGCCATTCGGCCGAGCCCAGCGCGGCGGCGCAACCCATGAAGGACAGGACATCGCGACGGTCAACCAAGCGCCGCCCTCCGTCGCGTGCGCGTCGACAACAACTTGTCGACCGCAAACACGAGGAGCAACGCCAGGATGAACAGCACCATTCCCGTGGTCGCGTGCATGATGCCCTGCGCGGCGGCATCGCCCAGATGATAGCAGATCAGCATGATCGCGGTCACCCGCACGATGTTCACGATGATCGCGATCGGAATGACGAACAGCATCAGCGTCACTGCGTAGCGCCAGGTTTGGCGATGGATGATATATATGTAAAACAAGGAGATCGCGATCAAGCCAATCAGCGAATTCAACCCCGAGCAGGCTTCCTCCACCAGCAACTGATAAGGGCCGACGAACAACGCGACACCCTGCCGCGCGACCGGATATCCCGCCGCGAGCATGATGTGCGACGATGCCCAACTGACCAGGTTCTGCAACGGGCCGGTGATCGGGTGCGTCAGCCATCCGGGCAACGGGATCACGAACGCCAGATAGAACAGTGGAAACGCCTGCCTGCGCAGTTCCTCCCCGCCAAACAGGCGATGGAACAGCGCGATGAAGACGGCGTAGAGGCCCGCGCCTTCAAGGAACAGAAAGCCGAAAGCGCGGCCGAACACGTAAAGCAGCAAGCCGGCGATGAAGCCGGCGGCGGCAAGCACGCTATGCCCCGCGTGGCGGCGTGCGGCGGAAAGGCGCAGGCCGTTGTGGTATAGCAGCCAGCCGCCGGTAGCGAGCACGATTGGCGCATGCGTGCCCGCCTCGCTCGACCAGGTCTGCCGCGCCATGTCGACCAGCGCGGGAACCGCGAGCAACACGAAACCGGCGACCGAGGGGAGCCAAACGGGCGTGTGCCGCGAGGATCGAGGACCGGCAAACGATGTAGTGCCTCGCGAGCCCGCGGCGCTCACCGTATCGAGCAGATTATCCGACACGTGGTCAGGTCTTGCCGAGCGAAGGATCGATCCAGACCTGCTTCTGTCCCTGCTCGACGATCGCGCGAAGCCGTGCGCGCGCGGCGTCGGCGCGGGCTTGGCCAAGCATCGCGCGCGCGGCGGTGCGCGCCTGATCTCCGGCAAGCGGTTCGACGCGGCTCGAAACGATGCGCGAGACCTGGATCTCGCCGCTGGGCGAAGGCGCGACGAACACCTGATCGGGGCTGAGACCCGTGATTTTTGCGGCGACCGCCGGCACCATCGCCGCCGTGTCCGCCATCGTTTGCATTCGGATATAGGGCGCATTGGCTTGCGCGAGCAGGGCCTCGATCGCCGGCATGGTCTTGAGCGCGCTGATCCGCGCCAGAAGGCCTGCGTCGCCGCCCGATACGATCAGCTGTTCGGTCGATATCAGCCGACGCTGCGCGAACTGCGCGGGATGATCGGTAATGAATTTGTCGATCGCCGCCTGCGATTCATCGACCCTCGCTTCGCCGGCAAGCTTCGACGCCAGCAGCTGGACCAGCGCCGCGTCGCCCGCCCTCGCGCGCGCCGCGACCGCTGCGGGGGTATCGGCGAGATGCTGGCGCTCGGCTTCCTCGTACAGCAGCTTGCGCCCGATCAGTTGCTGCAGCACGGCTCCCTGGCCTTGCGCGCTCGCCGCCATGTCGGCCATCTCCATGCGCAGTTCGGCGATGGTGATCTCGTCGCCATCGACGGTCGCGGCGACCTGGCCCGACGGGGTCCGATGGCAGGCGGCAAGCAGCGTCAGGGCAAGGCCCACGAACGCCTTCTGACAAATCCCCATTGTCGATATGCGCCTTTCACTCGTTCGGGCGACCACGTATTCGCTTACCGCACGACGATTACGGCAAGCTTACCGCGTGGCGCGAGGACAATCAACGTTGGGCCCGATTTACCGCAATCGGGAGCCGATGCCTTGTTCAACCGATCTTCCTGAGGACAATTACATAGTAGATGTATGCGAGTACCAGGACGATCCCGACCGCTGCAATGAAAGTATAGTTCTCGTTACCCAGGTAATTGACTATGCCGCAGGCGATTGCCGGGGGCAGATAGTGCCAGATCGAGTCCGGTGGCTCGGGCATCGATGATCGCTGCAGATAGAGCACGACCAGGCCGAGGAAGGTCAGCACGGTCAGCCAATCGAAGATCGTTTCCATGCAGCGAAGTCCTTTCAGCGCATCGGTCGCGCACATCGTCCGGGTTTGCCATGGGCACGTGATCGGCCCGCCTTGTCAACCGATCCGATGCGGGCCCGACCCGCGCGGCTCCGGCTCGGCGGCATCCGGCCGTCATCCCGGATCGCGAGCGTCGAGGCCATAGGCTGTGTGCAGCACGCGTACCGCAAGTTCGGTTTCGTCCGCGTCGATCAGCACCGACACCTTGATTTCGCTGGTCGAGATCGCCTGGATGTTGATGCCGCGATCGGCGAGCCCGCGAAACATCGTCGCCGCGACGCCCGCGTGGCTGCGCATGCCGACCCCGACCACGCTGATCTTGGTCACGCCTGCGTCGGCGAGCAGCTGGAAATAGCCGATCGCCTCCTTGCGTTCCTCCAGAATTGCCTGCGCGCGGGGCAGATCGGCGGCAGGCACGGTGAACGTGACGTCGGTCTCGGCGCCATCCTTGGCGATGTTCTGGATGATCATGTCGACGTTGATGCTCGATGCCGCCAGCGGGCCGAAGATCGACGCCACCGCGCCGGGTCGATCGGGCACGCGAGTGATCGTGACTTTCGCCTCGTTTCGGTCGGCGGCGATGCCGGTGATGAGTTCGCGTTCCATGTTCATGTCTTCCAACTCCGCATCGCCGACGATCATCGTACCCGGCAGCGTATCGGCGGCGGGCGCGTCGGCATCGATGAACGAGGACAATACCTGCACCCGCACGCCCTCCTTCATCGCCAGGCTGACCGATCGCGTCTGCAGCACTTTTGATCCGACCGAGGCCAGTTCGAGCATTTCCTCATACGTCACGTTCTTCAGCTTGCGCGCCTTGGCGACGATGCGCGGGTCGGTCGTATAGACCCCATCGACGTCAGTGTAGATGTCACAGCGATCCGCTTTCAGAGCGGCCGCCACCGCGACCGCCGAAGTATCCGAACCGCCCCGGCCCAGCGTCGTCACCCGGCCTTGAGGCGACAAACCCTGAAACCCGGGAATCACCGCGATCACGCCGGCCGCCATCGACGCGAGCAGCGCTTCGGTATCGATGCCTTCGATCCGCGCCTTGGCGTGTGCATCGTCGGTGCGGACGGGGATCTGCCAGCCGAGCCATGAACGCGCGCGGCATCCGATCGCCTGGAGCGTCAACGCAAGCAGCCCGCTCGTTACCTGCTCGCCCGAAGCGACCACGACATCGTATTCCGCGGGATCATAAAGCGTGTTCGCCTCGCGGCAGAACGTGACCAGCCGATCCGTCTCGCCAGCCATCGCCGAGACGACCACGGCGACTTCGTGCCCGGCGTCCTGCTGACGCCGAACGATGCTCGCGACGCGACGGATGCGCTCGGTGCCGGCCATCGAAGTGCCGCCGAATTTCATCACGATGCGCGCCAAGCCCGCCCCCTTTCACCAATCAGGTTGAAAATCTAATAAGTTAACCTGAGTGAAGGCCGCGCGCGAGGGCCCTCGCATCGTGGCGGGCGCCCTGTTAGGATCGCCTCATGGCTAATGCAACCACCGCCACCGGGCTTGCCGATCGCGCGGCGCTCATGCCGGCGACGACGATCCGTGCCGGCGAGGCCGCGCATTTCGGCCGGCTCGCGGCCGATTGGTGGGATCCTGCCGGTTCATCGGCGATGCTCCATCGGCTCAACCCGGTGCGCCTTGGCTTCGTGCGTGCCGCGATCGACGCGCACTGGGGTGGCGACAGTCGGGGGGGCAAGCCGCTCGCCGGACGCCGCGTGCTCGATGTCGGCTGTGGTGCGGGATTGCTGACCGAACCGTTGGCGCGTCTGGGCGGCACGGTGACGGGCGTTGACGCCGCCCCGGAGAACATCGCCGTCGCGCGCGCCCATGCCATGGGTGCGGGCCTCGCGATCGACTATCGCGATGGCGAGATCGCCGCGCTGGACCTCGAACCATTCGATCTCGTCACCGCGATGGAGGTGATCGAACACGTCGCAGACAAGCGCGGCTTCGTCGCGGCGCTGGGCCGGGCGCTGTCGCCCGGTGGCCTGATGATCCTGTCGACCCCAAACCGCACGTTGCGCTCGCGCCTGCTGATGGTCGCGGGGGCAGAGCGGCTGGGGCTGATCCCCCTCGGAACCCACCATTGGGACGATTTCATCACGCCCGCCGAGCTCGCCGAACTGCTCGACGCGGAGGGGCTGACCATGGGCGCCCCCACGGGTATCGCGTGGTCGTCGGGGCGGGGGCTGCATTTGTCGGACGATCTGACGCTGAATTACGTCGTCACCGCGGTACGACCCGCGGTGACCGCCAGCTCTAGCGCCTGACTGGCCATGGCCGCGGTTGAGCAACCGAACGCTCCGGAACTCGGCGCGCTCATCGCGATGGCGCTCGGCTGCGATCATGATCTTGTCGCCGCTTTCGGCCGGGGCGCGCGCATTCGCGATCACGCGCCGCACGGCATCATCCTCGACAGCGAGCGCGATGACCAGCAGGTGCATCTGCTGGCGCTCGGCCATGCGCGGCTGATCGCCAATTCGATCGACGGGCGGATGGTGGTGATCGAGGACTATCCGCCGGGCGAGCTGATCGGCCTCACTGACTTGTTCGGTTGGGACGGTGTTCCGGCGCAGGTCTGCGCGGTGCTGCCTTCACGCACGGGTGCGTTCGCTGCCGACGTGTTCGTCACGCTGATGAGCCTGCACGGGGCGGTGGCGCTAGGCGTCTCGCGAATGCTGGTAAGGCGGCTTGCCGCGGCGAACCGGCGGGTCGCTGAAAACGCGACGCTGAGCGCGCCGGGACGGATCCACGCCGAGCTGCTACGCCGCGCGCAAGAGGGTCAAGCCGAAGGCAAGGCGCTGGCGATACGACCCGTGCCGGTATGGTCCGAATTCGCGCTGGCGCTCCAGACCACGCGCGAGTCGGTGTCACGGGCTGTCAGCGCGCTTGAAAAGCGCGGCATCCTGCGGCGCGAAGCGGACAGTCTCGTCATCGTCGCACCGCATCGGTTGGAAGAATTGATCTATTGATGGTCGCCCCCGGCACGCCCGATCGCGTCAGGCGCTTTGCAGCTCCTGGGTATGCACTTGGAAGTTCGCCAGCAGCGTCGGGCCGAACGTCGTGGTCAGCGCGGCGTCGGTCGCGTCGCGGCCGCGCGCCATCAGGATCCGGCCGATACGCGGCTTGTTGTGGCGGGCGTCGAAAGTGTGCCACGCGCCGCTGAGGTAGACATCGAACCAGGCGGAGAAATCCATCGGTGCGTCGGACTTTGCCACACCGATATCGCCCAGATACCCGGTGCAATATCGGGCGGGGATGTTCATGCAGCGGCATAATGTAACCGCAAGATGCGCGAAATCGCGACAGACGCCGTGCTGCTCCTGATAGCCTTCATACGCGGTGCGCGTATTGCGCGCGTGGTGATAGCCGAACTCGACGTGGTTGTGCGCGAACTCGACGATCGCCTGTACGCGCTCCCAACCTGGGTTGGTATGGCCGAACAGATACCAGGCTTCCTGCGTCAAGCGATCGGTTTCACAATATCGACTGCCGAGCAGATACACGAGCACGTCGTCAGGCAGGTCATCGACCGGATGTTGTATCGCGTCCGGAGTTATGGGATCGGGATCGCCGCTGTCATGGATCGTGAAATCGCAGCTCAGGCTGACCCCGCCCGGCGGGATCGTCAGCCGCGACACGACGTTGCCGAACGAATCGATATAATCATAGATCGGCACTTCGGGCGTCGTCTTGATGCGCTGCGGCGTTTGCAGATCCTTGTTGCGCGACGGGTGCACGCTTAGCAGGGCAAGCATCGGCGTGGCGATCGTGCTGTTCAGCCTAATGTCGTACCCTGCGCGGATCAGCATGCTTTAAATATCCTTGGCTTGGATGACCGATCCAGCGGATCGCTCACGATCTTTCACAGGGTGACGACGAAAACTCTGTTCGCGGGGTAACCACGGGGAAAGCGTTGCGGGTCCCGACGATTGAAGTCGCCAGGCGATGATTATACCGCACCGCAAGGTAAATGACCATGGCGCGCCGGCGGAGCGCGCGACGACGGGACCGAACCGCGCATGACGACCAAAAGCGAAACCCGGCTAGGCTTGCTAGGGCAAGATGACCCATCGGCGGTCAACGTGCTGCGCCCGGACGCGGTCGGCCGGTTCCTGCTCGTCGGCGACCACGCCGGGTCGGCGATTCCGCGCGCGCTGGGCATGCTTGGCTTGGGCGAAGCGGACCGCGCGCGGCATATCGCGATCGACATCGGCGTCGCGAAGCTGGGGGAGCGGCTGTCGGCGATGCTCGACGCGCCGTTCGTGTCGCAACGCTATTCGCGTCTGGTGATCGACTGCAACCGGCGGATCAACGCCTGCGACAGCATCGCGGAAGTCAGCGACGGCACTGAAGTACCCGGCAATCGGGGCTTGAGCGAAGTCGATCGGGCGGCGCGGATCGCGGCGATCCATGCGCCGTACCATGCGGCGATCGCCGACCGCCTCGCCGCCCGCCGATCAAAAGGTCTGTCGACGGTGATGATCGCGCTGCACAGCTTCACTCCGGCGATGCGCGGCGTCGCCCGCCCCTGGGAGTTCGGCGTGTTGCACGATGCCGGAGACAGCCGGTTCGCCCGCGCGCTGCTGGTCGAACTGCGGGCCATGCCCGGCCGATGCATCGGCGATAACGAGCCGTACCGCATGGATACGATCGACTACACCATTCCGTTGCACGCCTATCCGCGTGCGTTGCCCTATGCAGAGATCGAGGTGCGGCAGGACCTCGTCGGCGATGATGCGGGGATCGTGCGCATCGCCGATCTGCTGGCCGATGTGCTTGTCCGCGCGGCGGATAGCGCCACCTGATGAGGCTTGATTTCGCTCCGGCTTTCCCTAAACGCCCCACCGGGTAATTTAACCGCGCGATTAAATTTCGCGATCGGCGGTGGTCTGGGGGGTTCATGCGCAAAGTGCTGATGGCGACGGTAGCCGCCGTGACGCTGATGGGATCGGGCCCGGTTTGTGCCGCCGATGGCGATGCGGCGGCGAGCGCCGATGTCATCACCGTTACCGCGACGAAGAAAGCGAAGTCCGAGCCGCTCGAGGACGTCCCCCTCGCGATTACCGTGTTCGACGGCCGGACGCTGGAAGACACGCAGTTCCGCGACCTCCAATCGCTGAGCTACAAGGTGCCCGGCGTGTCGCTCGACCAAGTCGGCACGTTTCGCGGCGTCGCGAACTTCTCGATCCGCGGGCTCGGCATCAACAGTTCGATACCCTCGATCGATGCAAGCGTCGGCACCGTGATCGACGGAGTCTACGTCGCGGCGAACGCGGGGCTGGTGCTCGACCAGTTCGATGTCGGCTCGGTCGAGGTGCTGCGCGGACCCCAAGGCGTACTGTTCGGCCGCAACACCACCGGCGGCGCGGTGCTGATCAACACCAACGATCCGGTCTTCGCCTGGGAAGGCCATGTGCGCCTGTCGGGCGAAGGACCGGTCGACGCGGGACGGGGATCGGCGCGCGGGACCGGACAGATCGTAATCTCCGGGCCGATCGTGGCGGACCGGGTCGCCATTCGCCTCGGCGCATATCACGACAGCGACGGCGGCTATTTTCGCAACCTCAACGGCGGCGGCTCGCTTGGCAAGGGGGAGACGAGCGTGCTGCGCGCGGGGCTGAAGGCGCTCGTCACCGATCGGCTGACCCTGCTGGCCAAGGGCGAATATCTGCGCATCACCGGGCAGGGCGCGCCAGGGCAGAACCACGGGCTGTTCGACCGTGACGGCTTCGACCTGTCGCTCGACAATCCCGGCTCGATCCGCGGCACCAGCCGGTTTGCCAGCGTCCGTCTCGACTGGCGGGTGGGGCCGGGCACGCTGACCAACATCGCCGGCTGGCGGCGCTATGACCACCGCACGAGCAATGACATCGATTCGACCCCGCGCCTCCTGTTCAATTCGAACACTGGGCTTCATCAGGAGCAATGGTCGGACGAACTGCGTTGGGCCGGAACGCTCGGCCCCGTCGACATTACCGCCGGCGGCTATCTGTTCCATCAGGACATCGCCTATGCCGAGGACCGATCGTTGCCGACGGTCACCGCCAGCAAGTTCTACGGCGGCGGGACCGAGGATCATCACGTCCAGGGATTGTTCGCGCAGGCCGATTGGCACGCGACCACGGCACTGACGCTGACCGGCGGCCTGCGTTACTCGCACGAGACGAAGGCGGCGGCGATCACTTACGTGCGCATCCGGCCGGCATGCGACGTGATCGACGGCACGTGTCCGGTCGACGGCGTCAATCCGCTGATCCCCGGCGAGGCCAACGGCATTCGCGATCGGCATCACTGGTCGAGCCTGTCGCCCAAGGTGCAGCTCAGCTATCGCATAAAGCCTCATGCACTGGCCTACATCGGCTGGACGCGCGGCACGCGGTCGGGGGGGTATAACCTGCGGGTCACGCAGCCCGCCGCGTTCGAGCAGATCGCCGCCGCGCAGGGCACCGCCGCGTTCGGGCCCGAGCGGGTGGACAGCTATGAACTGGGCCTCAAGCTACAGAGCGACGATGGCGGCGCCACGCTGAACCTTGCCGCCTATCGCATGGACGTTGCCGGCATCCAGCGCGAGATCAGCGTGCCTTCGGTAAGCTCGGGGCTGGCGCAATACATCTACAACATCGGCGACGCGCGCATCCAAGGCGGGGAGATCGAGGCCAGCCTGGCGGCGCTCAACGGGCTGCGCCTGACCGCGAACCTGGGTTATATCGATGCCGATTATGTCCGCCTGTTCTATGATATCGACGGCAACGGCGTGATCGACGCGGCGGACAAAGCGCTGAAGCTGCCGCGCGCGCCCAAGTGGACGGTCGGCGGCGGGGCGATCTGGACGCGGCCGCTCGGCGAAGCGGCGACGCTGACCGCGCGCGCCGACTATCAATACCGCAGCCGCTATGCCTACACCGACAACAATTGGGGCTACAACACGAGCTCCGACATGCTCGAGGGGAGCGTGGCGGTCCGGCTGCGCAATCCGACTATAACGTTCTCGGTCTATGGCAAGAACCTGCTCGATGCGGTGCAGTTCGGCGGAGATACGCAGATCCCGTTCGGCGGTCCGTTGTCTGACGGCAACAACCGACCGTTCGATCTGCGTCCGGCGGCAGGAACGTTCTCGCCGCTGTTCAGGGGCCGCATCGTCGGTGCCGCGATGGCGATGGATTTCTGATCCCGACCAACCATCGCTATTTTCGGCAATGGATCGGCGTATTTATTGCGTTTGATTGCAACGCTTCGTTGCTTCTAATCCTCACCTGGTTGAGCTTCGCGTAAAGCGTGGCCGGGGAGCACCGTGTTGAGGGATCGTTTGCGCAAGGTGGCCGGCGGCATCGCCGGAGCCTCACTTTTGGCGATGGCCTGCGCGATCCCGGTGCGCTCGGCCGAACCGGTTTTGCCCGCCCCCTCCATCGCCGGGTCGCCCATCCCCACATTGCCGACCGTTGCCTCGCCGATCGCGATCAAGGTCATCGTCGTCGCCAACTTCGAACCTGGCGCCGACATCGGCGACGCCCCGGGCGAATTCCAGCTTTGGGCCGAGCGCGAGAAGCTGAGCGAGGCGATCCCGGTCAAGGGCGTCCTCCATCCGCTGATGCGCAATGCGTCGGGGCTTTACGGGATCGTCTGGGGCGCGACGGGGACGATGCTCGGCGGACCCGGTGAACAGCTGACGGCGCTGCTGCTCGATCCGCGCTTCGATTTTCGTAAGACGTACTGGCTGTTCACCGGCATTTCCGGTGTCGACCCGCAAATCGCCTCGGTCGGCAGCGCCGCCTGGGCGCGCTGGGTCGTGTCGGGCGACACGCTGCGCGAGTTCGACGATCGCGAGGTGTCGAAGACTTGGCCCTACGGCTTGTTCGCGATCGGCGCGAAAGCGCCGAACACGCTGCCCGACAACGGCGGCAGCTTCGGCGGAAGCGACGATGCGAGCGGCCTTGGCATGGCGGTCAAGCTCAACCAAGGCCTGGCGCAATGGGCGTTCGATCGCACCAGGGCGATCGCCATCCCCGACGATCCGGCCTTGGCGAAGGCGCGCGCCGCCTGGTCCGGCTATCCCAATGCGCAGAAGCCGCCGTTCGTGCTGATGGGCGAGACGCTGGGCGCGCTACGCTATTGGCACGGTTCCGGCCGCACGCAGTGGGCGCGCGACTGGGTGAAGCTGTGGACTGGCGGACAGGGCCGCTTTGTCATGACCAATATGGAGAGCCAGTCGCTGATCGGCGCGATGACGATCGCGGCGAAGCAGGGTCTGGTCGATCCCACGCGGGTGATGGTGCTGCGCACCGCTAGCAATCCGTCGATGCCGCCCCCCGGCGTCGATCCGATCGCCAGCGTCGGCGATGAAGGGCCAGGCCAACGCGTCGCCTATGAAGCCAATTACCGCGTTGGCGCGCCGGTGCTGCATGAATTGCTCGATCATTGGAGCCGTTATGCCGATGTTCCGCCGACCGCGAGTGGTCGATGAGTGCGTTTGGAGACTAAGGTAAAGATAATAATAAAGCTAGGAAGAGACGGGGATCGAACAATCACGACCGCGCGGACGCCATCGTAAATATTTGACGCTGCGGTAATCATGGGGGCCTTATACGATGCTATCGACAAATGTTATCGACCTGTTCGACGGACCTTCGGGATCGGCTTCCATTAAAGCCGGAGCGGTCCGCATCGGCGGACTTGCGGTGGCAAGCCTGCTGTGCTGCACCGCGCTGACGACGCCCACGCTGGCGCAGGACACCGCCCCGCCAGGCGCTGCGACCACGACGAGCGCCGCCGGTGATGCGCCTTCCGCTGATACTCCCACTTCCGCGAACCCCGCCAACGAGATCGTCGTGACCGGCTCGCTGAACTCGCTCCCCTTAAAAGGACAGGGCACGGTGTTCGGCTTCGACAAGACGCTGGTGGAAACACCGCGGTCGGCTTCTTCCATCAGCTCCGAGCAGATCGAGCGGTTCGGCATTCAAAAGATCTACGACCTGATCAGCCAGGTGCCGGGCACGTTTACCAACTCGTACTTCGGCACCGGCGGCGCGGTCGATATCCGCGGCTCTCCGGCGGACGTTTATTTCCGCGGCGTGCAGCGGCTGGCGAACCCGGGCAACTATCCGACGCCGATCGGCGCGTCCGATCGCATCGACATCGTGCGCGGACCCGCCTCGCCGATCTTCGGCCCGTCGAAGACCGGCGGCTATCTGAACTTCGTGCCCAAGACCGCGCGCGCCTCGAACGGCAGCTATGCGAGCCGGCCGAGCGGGTTTGCCAGCTACACGCGCAGCAGCTGGAACGGCAACGACGTGAAGGCGTCGGTCACGGGGCCCGCCAAGATCGGGGATCACGAATTCGGCTACAGCCTCTATGGCGAGATTGAGGACGACGGCAGCTATTATCGCTACATGAATACCAGGCAGACGATCATCCAGGGGTCGTTCGACACCAACATCACGTCGAACCTGCGCACCGAATTCGGCGGCATGTTCCAGCATTTCGCCGGTCAGCAGAACGGCGGCTGGAACCGCCTGACGCAGAACCTAGTCGACAACGGCACTTACATCACGGGGCAGGCCAAACCGCTCGATACCAACGGCGATGGGCAGATTTCACGCGCGGAAGCAAATGCTGCGAACGGCGGCAAGGGGCTCAATCCCTTCGGCAGTTTCGGCTGTCCCGCAGGCACGACAACAAACTTCAGCCCATTTCCTAGTGGCCTGACCGATGCTTGCCTTACCGCCGCATATCCCGATCTCGCTCTGACCAACGTCGGCACCGCTCGGCTCAGCCGTAGGGACACGCTGACGGGTCCCAACGATTACCTGCGCAACAATCAGACGACCGGCTACTTCGATCTGATCTACGACGGCGCTGATACGCTGCAGATCAAGAACCAGCTGTTCTACGATGGTACGCGCAATCGCAACGCCAACGATTACGGGTTCTCGCAGTTCATCCGATCTTATGTGATCGAGGACAAGATCGTGGCGGCCAAGACGTTCACCACCGACATCGGCAAGTTCTCACTACAGGCATCGCCGTCGATCCGTTACACCAACTTCTTCTTCGGCGATGACTTCGACGTCGAGGAATTCCACCGGGTCGACCTGACGCAAAGCTACACCGCCTTGTCGAACCGGTTGCTGTCGATCGAATGCGGCTGCGACTATACCGACTATCTGAAAGGCCACTATACCGACTTCGGTCTGGCGGGTCTCGCCGATCTCGATTTCGACTTCGGCCTCGATCTGATCCTTGGCGGCCGATACGATTACGTCAAGGCGCACAGCCGTGTCGCCGATCCCGCCAAGTACGATCCTGCTGACCTGCCCGCCATTCGCAAGGCAAGCGGCCACGACGATGGATGGTCGTGGACCGCGAGCGCCAGCTACAAGCTGCCGTTCGGGCTCATTCCCTATATCACCGCCTCGCAACAATCGACGATCGTGGTGGGTGAAGGATCGGAAATCCAGCCCGCCACGGTCGCGGCAGGAAACTTCATCGCGGCGTCGAAGCTCTATGAAGCGGGCATCAAGGGTGAGTTCCTCGACAAGCGGCTCTACGCGGCGGTCGATGTCTACAAGCAGACGCGCACCGACTTCAACAACCAGAACCCGGTGACCAACCAGTCGGTGCGTACAAAAGGTGTCGAGGCGGAAGTGCGCTGGTCGGTTGACCGCCATCTCCTTATATCGGGCGCATACACCTACACCGACGTGATCGAACTGAGCGCGTTCAAGGACCGCAGCACGTTCAGCTTCTTCGGAATCGACGATCTGATCAACGTCAGCAACCCGGCGCTTTTCCTTGGTGGCCAACCGATCGGTTTGGTGCCGATCAACGGCAAGAACGCGGCGCGGCGCGCGGGTATTCCCAAGAACCTCTATTCGGCGACCGCGACTTATGCCTTCGACAACGGCATCGCGCTGTCCGGCGACGTCAGCCACGTCGATTCCGTATATTCGGGCCAGTCGCAGGCGGTGAAGCTGCCGGCATACTGGCTCGCCAACGTCGGCATCTCTTACACCACCGGGCCGTTCCTGCTGCGTGTCGTGGTGAAGAATGTGAACAACGCGCATTACTTCCGCGCCAACTTCACCGAGCTGTTCGGCAGCACCATCGCGCTGCCGGAGGTGCCGCGCAACTTTCAGGCAACCATCCAATACAAGTTCTGATTGATTAGATGACGATCGCGAAACGACGCTTGCGGCGGACACCACCCCCAACCCCTTCCTCCAATGAGGAGGGGGCTTTTCGGCTCGCTAAGAGGCTATTCGTCAGAGTCCGTGGTGGGGCGGTGGTGCGCACCCTAGCGCTATCCGCGCTGCTCTTTCTCGGCGTCGCCACGCAGACACCGGCATCCGCTGCAGCGGATTGCGTCCCCGGCGCGCCTTGCGCGCATCCATTGCCAGTGCGCGTCGTGATCGTCTCGATGTTCGAGGTGGGCGCGGATACCGGCGATGCGCCGGGCGAGTTCCAGCTGTGGCGCGAGCGGCAGCATCTCGATACGCGCATCGCGTTCCCGCAATCGTGGCACGACCTCTACTACAACCCGCAGACGCAAGTGCTCGGCATGGTCACCGGCGTCGGGTCGATCAAGGCGGCGAGCGCGGTGACCGCGCTGGGTCTCGATCCGCGCTTCGATCTCAGCCACGCCTACTGGTTGGTCGCGGGCATCGCCGGGGTCGATCCCCACGACGCGTCGATCGGCTCGGCCGCCTGGGCGCGCTATATCGTCGACGGCGATCTGGCACACGAGATCGACGCGCGCGAAATGCCCAAGAACTGGAAGTTCGGTCGCTTCCCGCTCGATTCGCAAGGCGAGCAGGACGCCGACGCCAAGAACGTCCCGCCGAACATTCGCGGTGAGCTATATGCGCTCAACCCGGCGCTCGAGAAATGGGCGTTCGCGTTGACGAAAGACATCGCACTGCCCGACGAACCGGGCATGGCCGCGTCACGCTCGCGCTATGTCGGCTATCCCAACGCGCAAAGGCAGCCGTTCGTGCTCGAAGGCGATCAGCTGTCGGCGATCACGTTCTGGCATGGCAAGCTATTGAACGATTGGGCCAACCACTGGGTCCGCTACTGGACGCAGAGCAAGGGCGAGTTCGTCACCTCGGCCGAAGAAGACAGCGGCACCGCGCAGGCGATCGAATATCTGTCGCGCATCGGCAAGGTCGACAAGAACCGCCTGATGGTGCTGCGTACCGCCAGCAACTACACGATGCCGCCGCCGGGTGTCAGCGCGGCCGACAACCTGCGCCACGAGAACCAGGGCTATTCGGGGATGCTCGCGTCGGTCGAAAGCGCGTATATCGTCGGATCGAGAGTTGTCGATGAGCTGATCGCACATTGGGACAAGTACGGGGCGGCACCGCCAAGGTGAACAAAAAGGCGATGAGGCGCGCGGGCTCGCTCCCCATCCCGCTCGCGGAAGGGGAGAAGGGGTCGATGGCGCAATCGCGGTCATGCCACTGACCGTCATCGTCCATGCCGACGTGCTCGTTACGATGGACGATGCCCGCCGCGAGATCGCCGACGGCTCGATCGCCTTTCGCGATGGCGTCATCAGCGGGGTCGGGACAAGTGCCGAGCTTGCCGACGAAATTGCGCAGGCCGCGGAAGTGATCGACGCGCGCGGCTGCGTGATCATGCCGGGGCTCGTCAACACGCACCACCACTTGTACCAGACGCTGACCCGCGCCGTCCCCGCTTGCACTGACGTGTCGCTGTTCGGCTGGCTGAAGACGCTCTATCCGATCTGGGCGCGCTATCGCCCCGAAGATATATTCGCGGCGACCCAGCTGGGGCTCGCCGAACTCGCGCTATCGGGCTGCACGCTGACATCGGATCACCTGTATCTGTTCCCCAACGGCGTGCGTCTTGAAGACACGATCGCCGCGGCCGAGGCGATCGGGCTGCGTTTTCATGCGACGCGCGGCAGCATGAGCGTCGGCGAGAGCATGGGCGGGCTGCCGCCCGATGCGCTGGTCGAGGCCGAGCCGGCGATCCTTACCGATACCGTCCGGGTGATCGACGCATTCCACGACGCGAACGACGGTGCGATGGTGCGCATCGGCGTTGCGCCATGCTCACCGTTCTCGGTCAGCGAGGGGCTGATGCGCGATGCCGCGATGCTCGCGCGCGACAAGCGCGTGATGATGCATACGCATCTCGCCGAGGATAAAGACGACGTCGCGTTCAGCCTCGAACGATTCGATTGTCGGCCCGGCGAGTATGCCGAGCGGCTCGGCTGGACCGGCGAGGACGTGTGGCACGCGCATTGCGTGCAGTTGGACGAAGCCGAGATCGGGCTGTTCGCACGGACGCGCACCGGCATCGCGCATTGCCCAAGCTCGAATTGCCGATTGGGCTCGGGCATCGCGCCGGTGCGGCGAATGCTCGATGCGGGCGTGCCGCTTGGGCTCGGCGTCGATGGCAGCGCGTCGAACGATGCCGGCAACTTGCTGGCTGAAGCGCGACAGGCAATGTTGCTGCAGCGCGTGGCGAATGGCGCGAGCACGTTCGATGCGCGCGAGGCGCTCCACCTGGCGACGCGCGGCGGCGCGCGCGTGCTCGGGCGCAGCGACTGCGGTTCGCTGTCGGTCGGCTTGCGCGCCGATATCGCGGTGTGGGATATGCGCGGCATCGCCAGCGCCGGCGCGTGGGATCCGGTCGCCGCGCTGGTGCTCGCGCCGCCGCCAGGCGCGCGCGACGTGTTCGTCGAAGGGCGCGCGGTGGTGCGCGATGGCGAGCTTGCGCGGGTGCGACGCGGCGAAGTGCTGCGCGCGGCGAAGACGTCGCTCGCGCGGCTGATGGAGGCGGCATGACCCCCGAGCAGCGGCGCGACCCCGATTACTTCCCCGGCTTCGCCACCGCGATCCCGCTCGGCATCCAGCACGTGCTGGCGATGTTCGTCAGCAACCTCGCGCCCGCGATCATCGTCGCCGGCGCCGGAGGTTTCGGCTTCGGCTCGGCGGACCCCGGCGCCCTCATCTACATGATCCAGATGGCGATGCTGTTCGCCGGCGTGACGACGCTGATCCAGACGATCGGCATCGGGCCGTTCGGCGGCTTTCAGGCAGGCGCTCGGCTGCCGATCGTGCAGGGGACGAGCTTTGCCTATATCCCGGTGATGATCCCGATCGTCGCCGGCACAGGGGTTGCGGGAATGGCCGCGCTGACCACCGCCGCCGTCGTCGCCGGGGTATTCCATGCGGGGCTGTCGTTCTTCGTCGGGCGCATCCGCTTCGCGCTGCCACCGATGGTGACTGGCCTTGTCGTGCTGATGATCGGCTTTTCGCTGATGCGGATCGGCGTGGTCTATGCGGCCGGCGGTGTCCCCGCGCAAGGGACGCCCGCTTATGGCGCGGGAGCCAGCTGGGCGATGGCCGGGGTCGTCGTCGCGGTGACGCTGGGGTTGAGCTTCTTCGCGCGCGGCATCTGGCAGATCGCCGCGGTGTTGCTCGGCCTCGTCGCGGGCTATGCGGTCGCGGTCACGCTGGGGCGGGTATCGCTGGCGTCGATCGGCACAGCGGATTGGGCGATGCTACCTTCGCCGTTCCACTTCGGCATCGCGTTTTCCGCGCCGGCGATCCTCGGCTTCGTGCTGATGGGCTTCATCTCCGACGTCGAATCGATCGGCGCGGTATCCGCGATCTGCGAGAACGGCGCGGGTCGCCCCGCAACCGACCCCGAACTGAGCGGCGCGGTCGCCGCCGACGGCATCGGCTCGGCGCTCGCCGGCGTCTGCGGCGCGATGCCGTTCACCTCGTTCAGCCAGAACGTCGGCCTGATCGCGATCACCGGCGTCATGAGCCGGCACGTCGTGACGTTGGGCGCGGTGTTCCTGATCGTTTGCGGCCTGGTGCCCAAGATCGGCGCGGCGGTCACCACGATCCCGATCGAAGTGCTGGGCGGCGGCGTGATCGTGATGTTCGGCATGGTCGCGTCGGCGGCGACGTCGATCCTGGCAGGCGTGGCCTGGACCCAGCGTAACATGCTGATCTTCGGCGTTGCGCTGTCGGTCAGCGTCGGCCTGCAACTAGAGCCCGAGGCGATCCGCTATCTGCCGCAGACGCTGCGCGTGATCCTGGGCTCGGGCGTGCTCCCCGCCGCGATGATCGCCGTGGTGCTTAACCTGGTGGTGCCGGGTCGCGGATCCGCTAAATCCGCCGATAGCGGAAGTACCATACTTCCCCCCCCAGCCGCCTCGCCTTCGCTTCGTAGCGCGTCTCCGGCCAGCCGCCCGGGCGGGTGAGGAAGTCGCCGCGCGTCCGCGCGAGCCATTCGAAGCTGTCGCGATGGCGGCGCATCACCATCAGTGCATGGCGCAGATAGATCGGATGGTCGGTGCCGAAGCGGAATTCGCCGCCGGATCGCAGCTTAGCCGCGATCAGCGCCAGCGGTCCGTCGTTCATCATCCGCCGCTTGGCGTGCCGCGCCTTGGGCCAGGGATCGGGGTGCAGCAGGTACACGAACGCCAGCGCCCCGTCGGGCACGCGCGCCAGAACGTCGAGCGCATCGCCCATGTGCAGCCGCACGTTGGCGAGATGCAGGTCGCGGATATGGCCGAGCGCGCCGACGACGCCATTGAGAAACGGCTCGCCACCGATGAAGCCGTGATCGGGCAGCATGTCGGCGCGCGCCGCCATATGCTCGCCTGAACCGAAGCCGATCTCGAAATGCAGCGGGCGGTCGCTGCCGAACAAGCGCTCGGCGGTGATCGGTCCATCAAGCGGTACGGACACGCTCGGCAATAGCGTATCGGCCAGGTCCTGCTGTCCGACGCGCAGCTTCTTGCCCTTGGCCCGGCCGTAGAGGCGGTGGAGCGTCAGCGGATCGCCGGGCTTGTTCGCGGTCATGGGCCACGCGCTAGGGTCGGGGGTTCGGCTTGTAAACGGGGGAGGGCGGTGTGGGGGCGCCAGCGCCTATCGTATCGCCGCCAACGCCTTTTGCCGGCGTCGCTGCACCGAACTGCCCAGGCCGATGGCTTCTCGATATTTGGCGACCGTGCGCCGCGCGAGATCGAAGCCGCGCGCGCGCAGCAGGTCGACCAGCGCATCATCCGACAGCACCGCCTCCGCCGTTTCCGCATCGATCAGCTGGCGGATCGCCGCCTTGACCGCCGCCGCCGATGCGCCACTCTCGCCGTCGGTCGCGGCGACACCCGAGGCGAAGAAGTATTTGAGCGCGAAGGTGCCGCGCGGGCAGTTCAGGTATTTGTTCGAGGTAACGCGGCTGACTGTCGATTCGTGCATCCCGACCGCATCGGCAACCGTGCGCAGCGTAAGCGGTTTGAGGTGCGCGACGCCCCGGCGGAAGAAGCCGTCCTGCTGGCGGACGATCTCGCTCGCAACCTTCAGGATGGCGCGTTGGCGCTGATCGAGCGCCTTCACCAGCCAGGTGGCGTCTGCCAGGCGTTCGCTCAGCCAGCCGCGCGCGGCCTTTTGCGGACAGACGCCCCGCAGTTCGACATAATAGCTGCGGTTGACGATCACGCGCGGCAGGCTGACAGGATTGATCGCGATATCCCAACCGCCATCGCGGCGCGAGGCGATCAGCACGTCCGGGATCACCGGCGTCGCGTCCATCGCGCCGAAGCGAAGCCCTGGCTTGGGATCATAGCCGCGCAGTTCGATCAGCATTTCGGCGAAGTCATCCGCATCGACCCCGCAAAGCCGTCTGACCCTGGCAAGCTCGCCACGCGCGACGAGGTCGAGGTTTTCTAGTAGCGTCATCATCGCCGGGTCGCAGCGATCCACCTCGCGCGCCTGGATCGCGATGCATTCGCCAAGCGTCCGCGCGCCGACCCCGGCCGGATCGAGCGACTGCACCAATGTCAGCGCGACGGCGAGCTCACACTCGTCGACGCCGAGCGCCGGTGCAGCCTCTTCAAGCGGCGTACCGAGATAGCCGGCGTCGTCGAGCAGACCGATCAGATGGCGGGCGATCGCCATCAGCCGCGCATCGTCGCAGACAAGGCCGAGCTGGTGGTCGAGATGTTGTGCGAGGGTCGACGGCGCGGCACCGTGTTCGTCGATCGACGGAGCCGCGCCGCCGCCCGGTTGCATGCTGCCGGTGCCATAACTTCGGCCGCCGTAGCCGCCAAAAAGGTCGCCGTTCCAGCCGGCATCGCGTGATCCCGTGCCGCCATCGTCGGCGCGCGCCGCCGGATCTAGGTCGAGCGGACGATCGTCGCCCGCGCGGCCATCGGCGATCAGGCGATCGACGGGTGATCGTTCGAGGCTGGTCGTGCGGGCATCGCCCGCCGCGCCGGTCCGCTCGGCCGCGCGTACCCCCGCCGCCGCGCTTGCCGCCGAAGCGGACGACAATTCGAGCAGCGGGTTGCCGGCGATCGCATCGCCGATGAACGTCTCGACTTCAAGGTTGGACAGCGCCAGCAGCTTGATCGCCTGCTGCAACTGCGGCGTCATCACCAGCGCCTGGCCGAGCGTCTGCCTCGGTGCTTGTTCAAGGCGCGGGCCCAAGCCCATCAGCGCAACCGCATCACCGACGAAGCGTCGACCGCTTCCGCTGTCATGACCGCCAAACCGAACCCGGTCCGCGTGGGGTCACAGCGTAAAGCTCTCGCCCAGATAGAGCTTGCGGACATTCTCGTCGGCAACCAGCGCTTCGGGGCTGCCTGAGAACAGCACTTGCCCGCCATAGACGATGCAGGCCCGATCGACGATGTCGAGCGTTTCGCGCACGTTATGGTCGGTGATCAGCACGCCGATGCCGCGCGTCTTCAGGTCCTTCACCAAGCCGCGGATGTCGCTGATCGACAACGGGTCGATGCCCGCGAACGGCTCGTCGAGCAGCATGATCGAGGGCTTTGCCGCCAGCGCGCGCGCAATCTCGCAGCGCCGCCGCTCACCTCCCGACAGCGCCATCGCCGGGCTGGCGCGCAACCGCGTCAGCCCGAACTCGTCAAGCAGTCGTTCGAGCTCGGACGCGCGCACGTCTTTGTCGGGCTCGACCAGTTCGAGCACGCAGCCGATGTTCTTCTCGACCGTCATGTTGCGGAAAATCGAAGTTTCCTGTGGCAGATAACCAAGCCCGAGGATCGCGCGACGGTACATCGGCAGGTTGGTGACGTCGACGCCGTCCATCAGGATATGGCCCGAATCAGGCTTCACCAGACCCATGATCGAGTAGAAACAGGTCGTCTTGCCTGCGCCGTTGGGGCCGAGCAGTCCGAGCACCTCGCCCTTCGCCACGGTCAGCGAGATGTCGGTGAGCACCGCGCGCTTGTCATAGCTCTTGGCGATCGAAATCACTTCGAGCCCGCCATTCGCTCCGCGCGGAAAATCATCCGCCGGCGCTTCCTGCACATGCGGATCGGCGCGGGCGATTCCCTGCAATTCAGCCATCGACGGCGATCTACGCACGGCCCGCAATCGCTGCAAGAGCTTTGGCCCAAAGCGGACCAGTTTGGCGCAGATGATGCATGGTGCTCGACGCCTCGCGCCATATCGCGCTGCTCGAAAGGCGCTTGCCATCGAATACCGTCGGCGTATTCGTTGCGGGGTGCGGCGTTAAGACCGACAAGTGGAGTGGGATCGTCATGGGACAGGCATCCAGGCTCGATGAACCATCGGGGCTCGACGTGCGGGCAGAGCGCCTGATCGACTGGCGCCGCCGGATGAGCGACAACATCGCCTATGCGTTGCTGGTCTATACCGGCCTTCAGATCTTCGTGACATTGGGCGCGTTCACGCAGGGGGAGGGGTTGGTGCCCTATCTGGCGCTGGTCGTGCTGATCGCCGCGATCATTCCCGCGTGCCGTCGTCTTGAACAGCGCTGGACGGCGCTTGACGACGCGAGCGCCGCCGATCCGCTACTCGCGCCGCGGTACCGCCGCGATCGGCTCGTGCTGTGGCTGCTCGCGATCGGGCTGCCGTTCGGGTTGACCGCGCTGTTCCGCGCACTAGCATTCGCAACCGGATAAGCAGCCGACGGTCGCCCCGACTGGATTGGCGCTGCTTTCGCTGAGGCGGACGACGCGCTATGGCCGATCGCCCATAGCCGGAGACACCCGCCCCCATGTTGAGCAGCAGCGACGCGCAGGATCGCGCGCAAGCCCTCGTTGCGCGCGCAAGGCGGGCCGGCGCGGACGCCGCCGATGCCGTCTTCGTCGCCGAAGCTTCGGAAAGCGTTTCGGTGCGCCTCGGCAAACTGGAGGACGTCGAGCGTTCGGAAGGCGAGCGCATCGGGCTGCGCGCGTTCGTCGGTCAGCGTTCGGCGACGGTCAGCACCTCGGATTTTTCCGACGTCGCGCTCGACGAACTGGCGCAGCGCGCGGTGGCGATGGCGCGCGCCGCCCCGGAGGACCGTTTCGCCGGGCTCGCGCCCGAAGATATGCTGTCGCGCGGACCGGCACCCGATCTCGACCTGCTCGACGCCAGCGAGCCGTCGCCCGACGCGCTGCGGATGAGTGCGCTGGCGACCGAGGACGCCGCACGCGCGGTCCCCGGGGTGACCAATTCGGAAGGCGCGAGCGCTGGCTACGGTCAGGGCGTGTTCGCGCTCGCCACCAGCCACGGTTTCGTCGGCGGTTATGCGACATCGAGCCATTCGCTCAGCGCCTCGGTGCTGGGTGGGGCGGGATCGGACATGCAGCGCGATTATGAATTTCGCAGCGCGCGGCATCGTGCCGACCTGCCGACGTCCGCAGCGATCGGCGCGCGCGCGGGCGAGCGCGCGGTCGCGCGGCTCAATCCGGGGCGGCTCGTCAGCGGTGCGCGTCCGGTGGTGTTCGATCCGCGCGTTTCGGGCGGCCTCATCGGCCATCTGATCGGCGCGATGAGCGGGGGCGCGATCGCGCGCCGGACCAGCTTCCTGCTCGACAAGCTGGATGAGCCGTTGTTCGCGCCGGGCATCGTCATCACGGAGGACCCGCTGCGTCAGCGCGGCCTGCGATCGCGCGGCTTCGACGGGGAGGGCCTGCCGACGCGCGCGCGCAACCTCGTTGAAGGCGGCCGCGTGACCGGCTGGCTGATGGACAGTGCCGCCGCGCGCCAGCTTGACGCTGCGCCGACCGGGCACGCCGCGCGGGGTGCCGGCGGCCCGCCCGGCGTCTCGACCGGGAACGTCCATCTCGCCGCGGGGGTCGACAACCCGGCGGACCTGATGCGCGACATCGCCGACGGAGTCTATATCACCGAATTGATCGGCATGGGCGTCAACGGCGTGACCGGCGACTATAGCCGCGGCGCATCCGGCTTCCTGATCCGCGACGGCGATTTGGCGGGACCGGTCGCCGAGTTCACCGTCGCCGGCAATCTGCTGGCGATGTTCGCGGCGATGATCCCCGCGAACGATCTCGAATGGCACCGCGCGATCAATGCGCCGACCGTGCGGATCGACGGCATGACCATCGCCGGAGATTGAGCCTTAGGTGGTGGCTTCGGCCTTGTTCGCCTCATAGCGCTCGATCGCTTCGGCAATGATCTTGCGTGCGTCCTCGCGGCCGCCCCAATGGCCGACGCGCACCCACTTCTCTTTCTCAAGATCCTTGTAGTGGGTGAAGAAGTGCTCGATCTGTTTGAGCAGGATCTCGGGAAGATCGTCCATTTCGTTGACGTTGGTATAATATGGAAACGTCGAATCGATCGGCACGCAGACCAGCTTTTCATCGCCGCCGTGCTCGTCTTCAAGGTTCAGCACCGCGATCGGACGCACGCGGACGACGCAACCCGGGATGAACGGCGAGCGCGCGACGACCAGTGCGTCGAGCGGATCGCCATCGGGGGAAAGCGTGTGCGGCACGAAGCCATAGTTCGCCGGATAGCGCATCGGCGTGTGCAGGATGCGATCGACGAACAGCGCGCCCGACGCTTTGTCAAACTCGTACTTCACCGGCTCGCCACCGGTCGGCACTTCGATGATCACGTTGAGGTTGTCGGGCGGATTATCGCCGATCGGGACCATTTCGATGCGCATGTCATTCCTTGCAGGTACGGCGCCAACAGCGCCGGGGTGACGATGCCGCGACCTAGCCGTAGCAATGCTGCACCGCAACCGGCAAAGGCGGCGTGCGGTGCGACTAGGCAAAGCGCGGGCGATGGCGTACCTTGAACGCTATGGACGACAAGGCCATCTCGCTGCCCGCGCCGCTGCTCGATTGGACACACGCTCGCGTTGCGGAGGGCGCGTATAGCTCGGCCAGCGAATATGTCGGCGACTTAATCCGGCAAGATTGGGAAGCACAGCGAAAGCTGCGCATCCTGCAGGCCGCCATCGACGAAGGCCGTGCGTCAGGCATCAGTGACGTTGATCCCTTTGCCTATTTGCTTGGATTGCGTACGGAACTGCGGGCGTCGGTCGGGAGTACGGATGCGGCTTGAATTAAGCCGTAAGGCCAAGGCAGACCTCGACGACATCCGTGATTTCGGCGTTGAGCGGTTCGGCTCTGCTCGTACCGACAGCTATCTCGGATCAGTGGAAGCGGCTTTCTCGTTGATTCTCCGTTACCCGAGCGCCGGGTTCCTGCATGATCGGCTGGGATCAGCGATCCGCAGCGTTTCGTGCCAATCGCATCGCGTGTTATACGAGGTTATTGGCGAGCGCGTCGTGGTGCAGCGCATATTGCACAAGGCGATGGATATCGACCGCCATCTGTAACCAGGTAGCTTCCGGGTCAAACGATCCCCACCGCCTTGCCGGCGCGTTCGAACATCCCGATGATCGCTTCGACTTGATCGTCGCTATGCGCAGCGCATAGCGAACAGCGTAGCAGCGTCATGCCTGCGGGCGTCGCCGGGGGACGGGCGAGGTTGACGTAGAGCCCCTCGTGCAGCAGCGCTTCCCACATCGCCGCGCCTTGTTCGAGGTCGGGCATGATCACCGCGATGATCGCGCTCTGCGGACTTGCCGAACCGAGCGTAAAACCCAACGCTCGTAGCGCGGTGTGCAGGCGGCGCGAATTTTCCCACAGGCGCGCGCGCTTGTCGCCAGCATGGATCAGCTTGCGGATCGAGGTCGCGGCGGTGGCGACGACGCTCGGCGGCAGGCTGGCGGTGAACACGTAAGGCCGGCAGACCAGCCGCAGGATCTCGAATTTGGGATGGTTGGAGACGCAGAAGCCGCCGACCGTGCCGACGCTTTTGGAAAACGTGCCGATGATAAAATCGACTTGATCGAGCACACCCTGGTCCTCGGCGACGCCACGTCCGTTGGGGCCGATGAAGCCCATCGAATGCGCCTCGTCGACCAGCACCATCGCGCCGTGCTCGCGCGCGGCGGCGATCATTTCCTTCAGCGGCGCGATGTCTCCCATCATCGAATAGACGCCTTCGAGGATCACCAGCTTGCCCGCGCCTGCGGGAATGCGCTTCAACCGTCGCGCCATCGCATCGATATCGTTGTGCTTGAACGGCACGACCTCGGCGTCGCCCATCTTGCAACCGTCCCAGATCGAGGCGTGGCTGTCGATATCGAGCACGATGTAGTCGCCCTTGCCCGCGATCGTGCTGATGACGCCAAGGTTCGCCTGGTATCCGGTTGAGAACACCATTGCGTGGTCCATGTCGTAGAACTCGCGCAGCGCCGCCTCGACGTCGCGATGCCCGGCATACGTCCCGTTCAGCACGCGGCTGCCGGTGGTGCCCGATCCGAACGCGTCGAACGCGGCCTTGCCCGCCGCGAGCACATCCGGGTCAAAGGTCATGCCCATGTAGTTGTAGGTGCCGAGCAGGATCGTCTCGCGCCCGTTGCACACCGCCGTCGTCGGCGACGTGACTGCCTGCATCACCAGCCCGAACGGATCCTCGACGCCCGACGCCAGCAGGCCTTCGCGCATCGCGATCAGCCCGTCGAACTTAGACAGCAGGTCCTGCGTCGGCGACTGAACCCCGCCCTCGATGACCTGGGGCCGATCGGTCTGGTCGATAGCCTCGCTCATCGCGCGGCCGCCTTCAACGCGACCACGGCGTCGATGAGCTGGCCGTAAGTCTCGATCTCGGCCTGTTGGTTCATGCTGAGGATGATGTCGAACTCGTCCTCGATCGCCGCGACGAAGTCCATGACGGTAAGGCTGTCGAATTCCAGATCGCCCGAGAAGGTCGATGCCTCGGTGATCGTGACGCCTTTCTTGTTGAACGGCGCGATCAGCGCGGCGATGCGCTGTTCGGTTGCGGCACGGTCTTGACCATCGGCCATCAGCGGCTCCAAAATTGCCTGCCCGGCATGCGCGGCGAATACGGCGCAAAGACGGCCGGGACGCATACTGTCAAGCGATGCTCTTATCGCCACCGTTGCCCTTGCGCATCGAAGCCCGACCGTCGATCTAGCGTTCGGCTTGCCAGGACCGTTCGATGCTTCGTGATTCCACTCCTGATCTTGATCCCCAGGCGATCGCTCTGGCAGCGCTCGGTTGGCTGCTCGCCGACGACGATCGGGCGAGCCGGCTGCTCGACGTCACCGGCCTGACGCCCGACACGCTGCGCCAAGGCATCGCCGATCCGGCCCTGCTGATCGCGGTGATCGAGTACCTTGGCACGCACGAGCCCGATCTGATCGCTTGCGCCGAGGCGATCGGCGTCACGCCCGACCAGTTGATCGCCGCGCGGCTGGAGCTGATGCGATGAACCGTCCGCTGATCGTCAGCGATTGCGACGAAGTGCTGCTTCACATGGTCGCGCCGTTTCGCGAGTGGCTGGCGGCGGAGCAGGGCATCGCGTTCGACATGGGCGATGGCGATTTCGGCCGTGCGATGCGCTATGCGCCAAGCGGCGAGCTGGTGCCGCACGAGGAGATCTGGCGGCTGCTCAACCTGTTCTTCGACGATCAGATGCACCGCCAGACGCCGATCGCGGGCGCGATCGAGGCGATGAACGCCTTGTCCCAACACGCCGACGTCGTCGTGCTCACCAACCTGCTCGACCATCGCCAGGAAGCGCGAACGCGCCAACTGGCCGACCACGGGCTCGCTGTCCGCGTATTCACCAACCAGGGGCCGAAAGGCCCGGCGCTGCGGGCGATCCTCGACGAGTATCGTCCCACTACGGCGTTGTTCATCGATGATCTGGCGCAGCATCACGATTCGGTCGCGAACACCACGCCGCACGTCCACCGGCTGCATCTGTGCGGTGAGCCGCTGCTTGCCGCCAACATCGCCTGCGCGCACCGCGCCGGCCATGCGCACGCGCGGATCGATAGCTGGGACCAAGCATTGCCCTGGTTGATGGAACGGCTCGACCATCACGCGACACTGGGAGCATAGATGACCGACGCCGAGATAGACGCGAAGCTCGCCGCGCTCGGCCTGGCGCTGCCGCAACCGGCCGCGCCGGTCGCCGCCTACGTTCCGGTGGTGGTCGCGGGCGGACTAGCGCATGTCTCGGGCCAGCTTCCGTTCGTCGACGGCGCGCTTATCACCGGACGGCTGGGTGAGGGTGTGTCGATCGAGGCGGGAGCCGATGCCGCGCGAGCATGCGCGTTGATGATCCTGGCGCAACTGCGCGCCGCGCTGGGCTCGCTCGATCGGGTCGAGCGTATCGTAAAGTTGGGCGTATTCGTCGCCTGTGCCGATGGCTTTACCGATCAGCCGAAAGTCGCGAACGGCGCGTCCGAGGTGCTGGCGGCGGTGTTCGGCGACGCCGGCCGCCATGCCCGCGGCGCGGTCGGCGTTCCCGCGCTGCCGCTCGGCGCGGCGGTCGAGGTCGACGCGATCGTCGCCGTGCGAGCCGAGTGAGCGAGCAAACCTACACCCTGGCGAGCCGTGCGTCGGTCGGCGCGATCCCCGCCAGTCAGTGGGACGCGTTGACCGGACACGGCGGGGACGGGGGCAATCCCTTCGTCGGCCACACCTTCCTGACCTTGCTCGAGGAATCGCGCAGTGTCGGCGAACGCAGCGGCTGGACCCCCGCGCCGCTGGTGATCGAGGACGGCGAAGGGGTGATCGTGGCGGCGCTGCCGGCCTATCTAAAGGCGCATAGCCAGGGCGAATACGTGTTCGACCAGAGCTGGGCCGACGCGTGGCATCGCGCGGGCGGATCGTACTACCCCAAGCTCCAGATCGCCGCGCCGTTCACCCCGGCGACCGGCCCGCGCGTTCTGACGCGCGATCCCGCGCTGATCGCGCCCCTGTTGCGTGGGGCCGAACGGTTCTGCGCGCTCAACGAGCTTTCCAGCGCGCACGCGACTTTCATCGAGCCGGCGCAGGTGAGCGCGTTCGAGGCGGCCGGCTGGCTGCTGCGCGAGGATATCCAGTTCCATTGGGAAAACCGGGGCTATGCGGACTTCGACGGCTTTCTCGCCGCATTGTCCTCTCGCAAGCGCAAGGACATCCGCAAGGAACGGCAGAGCGCACAGGAGGGCGTCGAGATCCGCCGGCTGACCGGCGCCGCGATCGAGCCCGCGCATTGGGACGCGTTCTGGGGATTCTATCAGGACACCGGCGCGCGCAAATGGGGCCGGCCGTACCTGACCCGCCAGGCGTTCACGCTGATGGGTGAGCGGATGGCCGATCGGATCGTGCTGGTGATGGCGTTCTACGATGGCAGGGCCGTGGCGGGCGCGCTCAACTTAATCGGACCCGAAGCGCTCTATGGCCGCTATTGGGGAGCGAGCGTCGACAAGCCGTTCCTTCACTTCGAACTGTGTTACTACCAGGCGATAGATGCCGCGATCGAACTGGGGCTCGCACGGGTGGAGGCGGGCGCGCAGGGCGGGCATAAGCTGGCGCGCGGCTACGAGCCGGTGCGCACTGTTTCAGCGCATTACATCGTGCACCCGGGGCTTCGCGCGGCGATCGCCGACTTCCTGGTTCGCGAGCGCGAGGGCGTGGCCGGCGAGCAGTTGGCGCTGCAAACCCACGTCCCGTTTCGTAACGATGGCGGATGACGTGGTGCCGGCGGCGATAAGGCGCGCGTCAGGCGGCCCGGCGAGCGTCGCGCAGCCAGTTGCGCGCGCGACGCTGAGCCTCGGACACCTCGCGCAGGCTCATGTCTCTAGCAAGGTCCGCGCGGCACTGGGCGCTTTCTGCGTGACCGGTGTTCGCGGCGATGTTGAACCATTTGTGCGCCTCGACCAGATCGCAGGGCAACCCTTCGCCGCCGGTCGAGAGCGCCACGCCGAGCTCGAACAGGGCGTCGACCCCGGCCGAGATCGGCTTTCCGCCAAGCGGATCAATAAGCGCTGCCGTCATTATTCGCCTTCTCGCTTTACGATCGATCGCCGATCGATCGCGTCGTGGCCAGATGATTGCCGAACGCGGTCAACAAACGGTTAACGGTTATCGTTCTTGGATGCGCAGCGTCGCGCCATTGCGGCTTGTGCGCATCAATCGAGGTTATTATAGGCGCGACAACCTGACCCCTGGCACGCGATCGGAGACCCGGCGCGGCAGGATGCAAGCGGTCAAGGGGCTCGATACGCGGAGTTTCCATGGCCACGGCCCTTGCAGACGAAATCGATGTGCTGGCGAAAGCCAAGCGAGCCATCGGCGACGATGTGCCGAGCGACAGCGAGCCCTACATGGGCGCGGCGCACCAGGATTATTTCCGCCGGCTGCTGATGGCGTGGAAACGTTCGATCCTCGACGCGTCGGCGGGCACGCTGGCGCAGCTGCAGGACGGCCCGATGCGCGAGGCCGATCTCAACGATCGCGCATCGAGCGAGACCGATTGGGGCATCGAGCTACGCACGCGCGACCGGCAGCGCAAGCTGATCGCCAAGATCGATTCGGCGCTGCGCCGGATAGAAGACGGCGAATATGGGTTTTGCGAAGTGACGGGCGAACCGATCGGGCTCGGCCGGCTGATCGCGCGTCCTATAGCGACGATGACCGTCGAGGCCCAGGCGGCGCACGAGCGACGCGAGAAGATCTCACGTGACGACTGACGCTTGAGCGTAAGTTTCGGCAGACTATCGCCAATTTGCCGGCGGACCCACGCTGTGCCACAGATGGTGATGGCGGCTTCGAGGATGCGCAGTCATAGCGGATAGCCGAGCCCCTCGCGTCGACCTGCCGCTCGGCCGCGATGTCGCTTCGGTCCGCCGGCGGCTTGAGCTGTTCGAGCGGGTGCTCGAGCGCAGCTTCTCCGTCCCCGGCCTCAACAGGTCGATCGGGCTCGATCCGATCATCGGACTGGTGCCTGTTGCCGGCGATGCGATCGGCGCGCTGCTGGGGCTCTATCTGATCTGGGAAGCGCGCGGACTTGGCCTGTCGCGCTGGAAGATCGCCCGGATGCTGGGCAATGTCGGGCTGGACACCGCGCTCGGCGCCGTGCCGCTGGCGGGCGACGTGTTCGATTTCCTGTTCCGTTCGAATAGCCGCAACCTCAGAATCATCCGCGATCATCTCGACCGGTATCATCCCGCCGGGGCGGTGATCACGGCGCCTTCGCGATCGACCGCGTAAGCCCGCGGCCGCGCGACTGATGATGCTTGCAGGCGACTGCCACTCGCCTACCTAGACCCGTATGGACATCGCCAGCCGCCCCTCCGAGCCCGTCGTCAATTACGAAACCGCCGACGCGGCGACCCCTCCGCATACGCCGGTGACGATCCGGCGGGAGGATTACCGGCCGCCGGCCTGGCTGGTGCCCGAAGTCGCGCTCGCGTTCGATCTTGACCTCGACGAGACGCGCGTCGTCGCAAACCTCAAGGTCGCGCGTAACCTTTCCGGTGAGGGCGATGCGCCGCTGCGCCTGAACGGCGACGGCATCGCCGCGCGCGGCGTGACGCTCGACGGCCAGCCAACCAAAGACTGGCGGATGGATGGCGATGACCTGCTGATCGACCTTCCGGGCGACACGCATCATATCGAGATCGAGACGCGCCTCACGCCGTCCGCCAACAGCCAGCTGATGGGGCTCTATGGGTCGAACGGGATGCTCTGCACTCAGTGTGAGGCAGAGGGCTTTCGGCGGATCACTTTCTTCCCCGATCGGCCCGACGTCCTGTCGATCTACACCGTGCGGATGGAAGGCGCGGCGAATCGTTTTCCGGTGCTGCTGTCGAACGGCAACTGCACCGCGCAAGGCGCCGGCGACGATGGCCGGCATTGGGCGGAATGGCGCGATCCGTGGCCCAAGCCGAGCTATCTGTTCGCGCTTGTCGCGGGCGATCTCGTAGCCAACCACGATACCTTCGTCACGATGAGCGGCCGCACCGTCGATCTCAACATCTGGGTCCGCGCGGGCGACCTTGCGCGCACCGGCCATGCGATGGCCTCGCTCAAGGCGTCGATGGCGTGGGACGAGCGCACGTTCGGGCGCGAATACGACCTTGACTTGTTCAATATCGTCGCGGTGTCGGATTTCAACATGGGGGCGATGGAGAACAAAGGCCTCAACGTCTTCAACACGCGCTACGTGCTCGCCGATCCCGACACCGCGACCGATGCGGACTTCGACGCGGTCGAGGGCGTGATCGCGCACGAATACTTCCACAACTGGTCGGGCAACCGGGTGACCTGTCGCGACTGGTTCCAACTGAGCCTCAAGGAAGGCTTCACCGTGCTGCGCGATCAAATGTTCAGCGCCGACATGGGCTCGGCGGCGGTCAAGCGGATCGAGGATGTGCGCGTGCTGCGTTCGGCGCAGTTTCCCGAAGATTCAGGTCCGCTCGCGCACCCGATCCGCCCGGACAGCTATGAGGAAATCTCGAACTTCTACACCGCGACCGTGTATAACAAGGGCGCAGAGGTCATCCGCATGATGCGCACGATGGCCAACTATGGGGCGGGCGCCGACCGCTTCCGCGCCGGGACCGACCTTTATTTCGATCGTCACGACGGCGAGGCCGCGACTTGCGAAGACTTCATCTGCGCGATCGAGGACGGCGCGGGTTTGGATCTTGCGCACTTCCGGTTGTGGTACGGGCAGGCTGGCACGCCCCGCGTGACGGTATCGCTGAGCCACGAAGGCGAACGCGCGACGCTGAGCCTGGCGCAGATCGTGCCGCCGACGCCGGGGCAGCCTGACAAGCAGCCGATGCCGATCCCGCTGCGGCTCGCGCTGTTCGATCGCGCGACGGGCACGCACCGCGGCGAGCAGCTGGTCATGCTCGATGATGAAACGCGTGAGGTCAGCTTCGACGGGTTCGCCGCGCCGCCCGTGCTGTCGATCAATCGTGGATTCTCCGCGCCGGTGGCGATCGACGCGGAGATCGCCGAGCCCGACCTCGTCTTCCTCGCCGCGCACGACGACGATCCGTTCGCGCGGCACGAGGCGATGCAGAGCCTGGTCGTGCGGCATCTGGTCGGAACGCTCGGCCGAACACTCGGGGACGCGCTGGACGATGCGGCGCGTGACGAGGGGCGGCGGGTGATCGGCGAAGCGATCGGCGCGGTGATCGCCGATCGCGCGCTTGATGACTTGATGCGCGGCGAGCTGCTGATTTTGCCCGCCGAAAGCTACATCGCCGAGCAGATCGCCTCGCAAGGGCACGGTGCCGACCCCTCGGCGATCCGCGCCGAGCGCGAGGCGCTGAAGGCCTGGCTGGGGCGAACGCTGCATGAGCCGATGCTTGCGCTGCATCGGCGCGCGGTGGCGGTGCCGTATGGCCGCGATGCCGCCGCCCGGGGCGCGCGCAAGGTGAAGACGCAGGCGCTGGTCTATCTTGCCGCCGCTGCGCCCGATGTGGCGACGGCGCTCGCTGCCGCGCAGTATGATGCGGCGGACAACATGACCGATCGTCAGGGCGCGCTGATGGTGCTCGCCGGCCTCGATGCGCCCGAACGCGAGAGCCGCCTTGCCGACTTTCAGCGGCGTCACGCGGGCGATGCGCTGGTGATCGACAAGTGGTTCTCGATCCAGGCGGGCTCGCTGCATCCCGATGCGCTGGCGCAAGTGCGGGCGCTGGCCGAGCATCCCGATTTCACGCTCGCCAACCCCAATCGCGCGCGCGCGCTCTATATGGCGTTCGCGGTCAACGCGGGCGCGTTTCACGCGGCGGACGGCGCGGGATATCGGATGATCGCCGACCTGATCCTGACGCTCGACCCGCGCAATCCGCAGACCGCCGCACGCTTCGTTTCCTCGCTAGGCCGCTGGCGTCGCATTGAGCCGGTCCGCGCCGCGCTGATGCGCGCCGAACTGCAACGCATCGCCGACATGCTACGCCTGTCGGGCGATACGCGCGAGCAAGTGATGAAGAGCCTTGGCTGACGCGCTGGGCGCAGCGCCCGAACATAGTCGCGCGGCTATCTTGGGCGATATCGCGCATGGCTTCTTCGGTCGCCGCGGCGGCGTATCGACAGGGCTGGTCGCGGGGCTCAACACGGGGCTCGGCTCGCCTGACGATCCTGCGGCGATCGCGCATAACCGCGCGCTCGCCGCCGACGCGGTCTTGCCCGGGGCGGCGCTGGTCGGGCTCTACCAGGTTCACTCGGCGGATTGCGTCGCGGCGTCCACGCCGTGGGGCGATAATGCTCGCCCGCGCGCCGATGCAGTGGTTACGGACCAACCCGGACTGCTGTTGGCTATCGTCACCGCCGATTGCGCGCCGGTCCTCCTCGCCGACACGGCAGCAGGCGTGATCGGCGCGGCGCACGCGGGATGGAAAGGCGCGCTGGCCGGCGTGACCGACGCGACGATCGCGGCGATGATTACGCTGGGCGCAAGACGCGAGGCGATCGTCGCCGCGATCGGGCCTTGTATTGCGCAGGCGAGCTATGTGGTGGACGAGGCGTTTCGCCGACGCTTCATCTCGGCGTCAAAGGACGACGCCCGCTTTTTCTCGACCGCGCGCGCGGGTCATCCGCACTTCGCGCTCGAAGATTTCGTCGCGGCGAGGCTGGCGAGCGCCGGGATCGCCGCGGTCCAGCGCTTGTCGCTCGATACCTACGTCGACGACACGCGCTTCTATTCGTATCGCCGGGCAACCCATCGCGGCGAGTCCGCATATGGCCGGCAGATATCGCTGATCGGGCTGCGATAACATAGAGCGTCTATCGGCAAAAAGTCGGTTGGCACGTTGGTTTTTCGCGTCTATCGGAACCGCAGTGATCCGCGCGAGAGGAGCTTACCTCGTCGCGGCGAACGCGGGGGACGCTAGGCGAACATTGACTGGGGTTTTCCGCTCGCTCCCGTTCGGGACGCGGGCTTCAAGACGACGAAGGCAAGATTGACGATGGCCAGCGAAGCGGTGACCGATACTCCGAGCGCGTTGGGGCATGCGATCGCGCCCGACGGTGTGCGCCGTCGCGACTTTTTCAACATCGCCGCGATCAGCGCCGCCGGCGTCGGTGGGCTTAGCCTGCTGGTGCCGCTGATCAGCCAGATGTCCCCGTCCGCCGACGTGCTTGCCGCCGCCTCGACCGAAGTCGACCTGTCGGCGATCGTGGCGGGTCAGGGCATCAAGGCGGTGTTCCGCTCGCAGCCGCTGTTCGTCCGGCACTTGATGCCGCATGAGATCGCCGAGGCCGACAAGGTGCCGGTATCGTCGTTGCGCGATCCGCAGACGCTGGAAGAGCGCACGCTGCCGGGCAAGTCGCAGTGGCTGATCACGATGGGCGTCTGCACGCATCTTGGTTGCGTGCCGCTGGGTATCGTGTCGGACGAGAACCGGGGTGAGTACGGCGGTTACTTCTGCCCGTGTCATGGCTCGCAGTACGACACCGCTGCGCGTATCCGCAAAGGCCCGGCGCCCAAGAACCTCGAAGTTCCCGTTTACAAGTTCACGTCCGACACCGCAATCAAGGTCGGCTGAGGCCAGGTCAAGGTAAGGCAAGCGTCATGAGTTTTCCCTGGGCGAACGAATACAAGCCGGTCCATCCGTTCATGCGGTGGATGGACGATCGCCTGCCGGTCCCCCGGTTGATCTTCAATTCGCTCGGCGGCGGCTATCCGGTGCCGCGCAACATCAACTATTTCTGGAACTTCGGCATCCTGGCGATCGTATGCCTTGCGCTGCAGATCGTTACCGGCATCGTCCTGGCGATGCATTATGCGGCGAACGAGGCGGTGGCGTTCGGCTCGGTCGAGTTCATCATGCGCGATGTCAACTGGGGCTGGATGCTGCGTTATGCGCATGCCAACGGCGCGTCGGCATTCTTCGTCGTGATCTACATCCACATCTTTCGCGGGTTCTATTTCGGTTCGTACAAGCCACCGCGCGAGATGATCTGGCTGCTTGGCGTGGTCATCTTTCTGCTGCTGATGGCGACCGCTTTCATGGGCTACGTGCTGCCATGGGGGCAGATGAGCTTCTGGGGCGCGCAGGTTATCACCGGGCTGTTCTCGGCGATCCCGCTGATCGGCACCGCGCTGCACGAATGGCTGCTCGGCGGTTTCGCGCCGGGCAACGCGGCACTGAACCGGTTCTTCTCGCTGCATTACCTGCTGCCCTTCGTAATCACCGGCGCGGTCGTGCTGCATATCTGGGCGCTGCACATCCCCGGCTCGTCGAACCCGACGGGCGTCGAGATCAAGCAGGAGAGCGACACGATCCCGTTCTACCCGTATTTCATCGCCAAAGATGGCTGGGCGGTCGGCGCGTTCCTGTTTCTGTATTGCCTGGTTTTGTTTTTCGCGCCGAACGCGCTGGGTCACCCGGACAACTATATACCGGCGAACCCGCTCAGCACGCCCGCGCACATCGTGCCCGAATGGTATTTCTGGCCGTTCTACGCGATTCTGCGTGCCTTCACCCAAGACTTCTTTTTCGTGCCGGCCAAGCTGATGGGCGTCCTGGCGATGTTCAGCGCGATCCTGGTATGGTTCTTCATGCCCTGGCTCGATCGTTCCCCGGTCCGCTCGGGCAACTATCGCCCGCTGTTCCGCAAGTTCTTCTGGGCACTGGTCATCGATGCGCTGGTGCTGGGCTATTGCGGTGGCTCGCCGGCGGCCGAGCCCTACGTGATGGTCAGCCAAATCGCGGCGGCCTATTATTTCCTGCACTTCCTCGTGATCATTCCCGTGGTTTCGATGATCGAAACTACCGAACCGCTGCCGTTCTCGATCACAGAAGCCGTGCTGAAGGGCGATGCGAGCGGCCTGTCGGGCCACAGCCACGCGCTGGAAGCGCGCGAACCGACCGGCGTGCTGGCCCAACCCGCCTGACATTGCCGGCCTGACTTCAGCGAGACGAAAGAGAATTAATGATCCGCATCGGTTCCATCGCCATCGGCCTGTTCTTTGCCGTCGCGCTGCTGTGGTCGTTCTTGGTCGGCGCGTTCACCGTGGCGCATGATGGTTTGCCCCATACCGTGGAGGCGAAATATCATCTTTCTCCTCGCGAGATCGCCTACTCGTTCGATGGACCGTTCGGCCGTTTCGATCGGCAGCAGTTGCAGCGCGGCTTTCAGGTCTACAGCGAGGTCTGCTCGGCCTGCCATTCGCTGAGCTACGTATCGTACCGAGACCTCAAGCAGCTCGGCTACAACGACGACGAAGTGAAGGCGATCGCGCTGAAGGCGCAGATCCCGGCCTACGATCCCAAGACCGGCGAAGTGAAGGACCACCCGGGCCTGCCGACCGATCATTTCCCGCCCGTGGTTTATGGTGGGTCGGGCCACCCGCCGGACTTGTCGCTGATCACCAAGGCGCGCCATGAGGGGTCGGAATACGTACCCTCGCTGCTGACCGGCTACCGCCCGCAGCCAGCATCGCTGCTCAAGGAGTTTCCCGACGCGAAAACTCCTTCCGGGCTTTACTACAATCCGTATTTCGCGAACCTCAACATAGCGATGCCGCCACCGCTGACCAGCGCGGGGCAGGTGACGTATTCGGATGGCACCAAGCCGACGGTCGACCAAATGGCGACCGATGTCGGCGCCTTCCTTACATGGACCGCAGAGCCCAAGCTCGATAAGCGCAAGCAGACTGGCTGGCCTGTCCTGCTGTTCCTGCTCTTCGCGACCGCGCTTGGCTATATGTCCTACCGCACGGTCTGGGCCAACCAGAAGCATTGACGAGGCGAGCCACGTCGGTCCTCCATCATTGCCGGTTAGCGCGGCGGACACGGTGTTTCAGTCGATCCGGCCAATCAATCTGGCCGTATTCTAACTGGGTCATGACGCGGCGACCCGGATATCGCCTTAAAACAAGTCGCCCTGCTTGATCGCCTCGGCGCGGCGCGGTTTGCGCGCGGGGGTTGGCGTCGCCGCCTGTGACGGCGTCCCGACCGTGACCTGCACCGTGTCGTCGCTGAACTTGAGGACCAGCATAGTCTCGGCCTTCGCCTGACGCGCGGAGGTCAGTGTCTGCCCAGCAATATCGGTCACTCGCGCGAAGCCACGTTGCAGCGGCTTATCGGGATCGAGCTGCGGCCAGGTGCGCGCCAGCGGTGCCAGCGCAGCATGGGCGACCTGCAAGCGGCGCTCGAGCAGGGCAGGCGTCATGCGCGTACGCGCTAGCCGATCGCTCGCATGGACGAGCCGCTGGCGCAGCACCGGTAGCGACAAGTGGCGTGAAGCCAGGTGTAGCTGCCCCTGCGCGCGCTGCGCGCGGTCGCTCAAGCCACGGCGCAGGCGCTCGGACAGGTCGTCGAGGCGTTGGGTGTGGCTGATCAGCAGCGTATCCGGACGCGGTAGCGCACGGCTTCGCGCGTCCAGCCGCTCGCGCCCCAACACCACCGGGCGGGCGATGCCCCGGCGTTGGCGCAGGCTGAGTTCGGCGATCTGGTTCGCTAGGTCCTCACGCACGGGCACCGCCAGTTCGGCGGCGGCGGTCGGCGTCGGCGCGCGCAAGTCGGCGGCGAAGTCGGCGAGCGTGGTGTCGGTCTCATGCCCGACTGCCGAAATCACCGGGATCGTGCTCGCCGCGATGGCGCGAACCAACACCTCCTCGTTGAATGCCCACAGGTCCTCGATCGAGCCGCCGCCGCGCGCGACGATCAGCACGTCGGGGCGCGGCACCGCGCCGTCGGCGGGCATCGTCGAAAAGCCGCCGATCGCGTCCGCAATCCGAACGGCCGCGCCCTGGCCCTGCACGGGCACCGGCCAGATAAGCACGCGGCTGGGAAAGCGATCAGCGAGACGGTGCAGGATGTCGCGGATGACCGCGCCGGTCGGGCTGGTGACGACGCCGATCGTATGCGGAAGGAACGGCAACGCGCGCCGGTTGGCGAACAGACCTTCGGACTCGAGCCGGGCGCGCGTTTTTGCCAGCAACGCGAGCAGCGCGCCTTCACCGGCGATTTCCATCCGGTCGATGACGATCTGGTATTTCGATCGGCCGGGGTAGGTGGTGACCTTGCCGCTGGCGATCACCTCGATGCCGTCTTCCGGCAGGAACGCGAGCCGCGCGGCGGATGTCTTCCACATTACCCCGTCGATCACCGCGTCCTGATCCTTAAGGCAAGCGTAAAGGTGCCCCGACGCCGCGCGCTTCACCCCCGACAGCTCGCCGCGCAGTCGCACGAAGCCGAACCGGTCCTCGACCGTGCGCTTCAGTTGCCCCGCCAGTTCGCTGACGCTCAACGGCTCGGCGTTGTCGCCGGGGATCGGCTTGGCTACGAGCCCATCGGCGGATCGTGCGTCATCGGAAAGGTTAGGGGCGGCCATGAACATCCTGCTGCTGGGATCGGGCGGACGCGAACATGCGCTGGCGTGGAAGCTTGCGCAATCGCCCCGATGCGACCGGCTTTACGCGTCGCCGGGCAATCCGGGTATCGCGCAATGCGCTGAACTCGTGACGCTCGATGTCGTCGATCACGATGGCGTTACGACGTTCTGCGAACGCGCGGCGATCGGATTGATCGTGATCGGCCCCGAAGCACCGCTGGTCGATGGCCTTGCCGATACGCTGCGCGCCGCCGGGTTTTCGGTGTTCGGGCCGAGCAAAGCGGCTGCGCGGCTCGAAGGCAGCAAGGCGTTCACCAAGGCGCTCTGCGATCGCGCCGGCATACCGACCGCAGCCTATGCGCATGTCCGTGATGAAATGGCGGGCCTCGCCGCGCTGACGCGCTTCGGCGTGCCGGTGGTGATCAAGGCGGATGGTCTGGCGGCGGGCAAAGGGGTGACCGTCGCCATGACCTGGGACGAGGCGGAAGCGGCGATCCGCGACGTCTTCGCCGGCCGTTTTGGGAACGGCGAAGCGGTGATCGAGGAATTTCTGGAAGGCGAGGAAGTCAGCCTGTTCGCGCTGACCGATGGCGAGACGATCGTCTCGTTCGGCTCGGCGCAGGATCACAAGCGCGTCGGCGATGGCGATACTGGTCCGAACACCGGCGGCATGGGCGCCTATAGCCCGGCATCGGTGCTGACCCCCGCGCTGGAAGGCAAGGCGATCGCCCGCATCCTCGCACCGACCGTGCGCGCGATGGCGCAGGCGGGAATGTCGTACTCCGGCGTGCTCTACGCGGGGCTGATGTTGACCGCCGATGGTCCCAAACTAATCGAATACAACTGCCGCTTCGGCGATCCCGAATGTCAGGTGTTGATGATGCGCCTCGACAGCGATCTGGTCGAGTTGCTGAGCGCCTGCTCCGACAATCGCCTGGCTACGTGCGTGCCGCCCAGGTTCTCTGAGGAGGCCGCGCTGACGGTGGTGGTCGCCGCGCGCGGTTATCCCGACGCGCCGGTGAGAGGGGGGCGAATAGCCGGGATCGATGCAGCCGAGGCGTTCGGCGCGCGCGTATTCCAAGCCGGCACCAGACTGACCGCCGATGGATCGCTAGTCGCGGACGGTGGCCGGGTGCTGAATGTCACCACGACCGGGGCGAGCGTCGAAAGCGCGCAAGCCCGCGCCTATGTCGCGATCGATGCACTCGATTTTGCCGACGGGTTCTGGCGTCGCGACATCGGCTGGCGCGAGGTTGCGCGGATCCAGAATCGCTGAATTGGGGGCGGGGCTGGCCAGACAAACCGTTCGTGATGAGCTTGTCAAAGCACCGCCCCTGTTTTGACACTTGGCGCTGGACCTAAGAAGAGAAGCCCTTCGACAAGCTCAGGGTGGGCGGATGTCGAATGGTAATCGCCGTATCGATTTGCTGGCAGACGAGGCTGGCCAACCCGATGAGGGTCGACCAGCCTCTGTGCTTACTCGCCCGGCTGGTTCAGGTACTCGCCCGCATCGGCGTCGGTGCCGTGCGTCTCGCCCATCGCATCGCCCAGCGGATCGTTGCCGATCGCCGCCTCCGGCCCTTGCGCCAGTTCGGCCGCGTGCTCTTCGGCCGCGGTCTCGGGCAGGATCAGGTGCGCCTGAAGCGTGCGATACTGCGCGCGCAGCGCGGCATCGCGACTGCCCGCGGCGACCCGCATCCGGTTCATCCCCGCGCCCGTGCCCGCCGGGATCAGCCGGCCGACGATGACGTTTTCCTTGAGACCGATCAGCGAATCCTTCTTCCCCTCGACCGCCGCCTGCGTCAGCACGCGGGTGGTTTCCTGGAACGAAGCCGCCGAGATGAAGCTGCGGGTCTGCAACGACGCCTTGGTGATGCCGAGCAGCACCGGCTTACCTTCGGCGGGGATCTGCCCCTTCTCGAGCTTGTCGTTGATTTCCTTCATCTCCGCGTAATCGACCTGCTCCCCCGGCAGCAGCGTGGTATCGCCGCCCGCGGTGATCTCGACCTTCTGCAGCATCTGGCGAACGATCACCTCGATGTGCTTGTCGTTGATCTTCACGCCTTGAAGCCGATAGACCTCCTGGATCTCCGCGACGAGGTACTCGGCCAGCGCCTCGACCCCCATCACTTCCAGGATGTCGTGCGGATCGGGCGATCCCGAGATCAGGTTGTCGCCCTTCTTGACCCAATCGCCTTCCTGGACGTCGATCACCTTGGACTTCGGAATCAGGTATTCGACCGGATTGCCGTCCTCGGGAATGATCGCGATCTTGCGCTTCGCCTTGTAATCGCGGACGAATTCGATCCGCCCGCTGATCTTGGCGATGATCGAGTTGTCCTTCGGCTTGCGCGCCTCGAACAGCTCGGCGACGCGCGGCAGACCACCGGTGATGTCGCGCGTCTTGGCGGCTTCACGGCTAGCCCGGGCGAGGATGTCGCCCGCTTCGACCTGCTGACCATCCTCGACCGACAGCGTCGTGCCCGGCGCCAGCATATAACGCGCGGCTTCGGTGGCATCGCCAGAGGTTCCGAGCAACGTCATGCGCGGTCGCAGATCGTCCTTCTTGCTGCGCCCGGTCGACCGGTTCTCGGTCACCACGCGGCTGGTCATGCCGGTCGCGTCGTCGGTCAGTTCGGTCATTGTGCGACCGTCGAGCAGGTCCTGGTACTTCACCGTACCCGATTGCTCGGTGATGATCGGCAAGGTGAAGGGATCCCATTCGGCCAGACGCTGACCTTCCTCGACCGTGCCGCCGTTCTCGTGCAGCAGCACCGTGCCGTAGGGTACGCGATGGATTGCCCGCTCGCGCCCGTCGGTATCGATGACGACGATCTCGCCATTGCGGGCGAGCGACAGCCGCCGACCGCGCTTGTCGGTGATCGTCGGGATATCGCGGTAATGCACGGTGCCCGCCGCGATAGATTCGAGGTGGCTTGTTTCGTTGACCTGCGCCGCGCCACCGATGTGGAACGTGCGCATGGTCAGCTGCGTGCCCGGCTCGCCGATCGACTGCGCTGCGATGACGCCCACCGCCTCGCCGATGTTGACCGGGGTGCCGCGCGCGAGATCGCGCCCATAGCAAGTGCCACAGACGCCTTGCTCGGCCTCGCAGACCAGTGGCGAGCGGATACGCGCGGACTGAACGCCCGCGTCCTCGATCCGCTTCACCATCGGCTCGTCGAGCAAGGTGTTGTTCGGCACGATGATCGTCCCGTCCTTGTCGGCGATGTCCTCGGCCAGCGTGCGACCGAGGATACGCTCGGCCAGCGACGCGATCGTCGATCCGCCCTGCACGATCGCGCGCATTTCCAGCGCCCGCTCGGTCTTGCAGTCGTCGATCACCACCACGCAATCCTGCGACACGTCGACCAGGCGGCGGGTCAGATAACCCGAGTTCGCCGTCTTGAGCGCCGTATCGGCCAGACCCTTGCGCGCGCCGTGCGTCGAGTTGAAGTATTCAAGGACGGTCAGCCCTTCCTTGAAGTTGGAGATGATCGGCGTCTCGATGATCTCGCCCGAGGGTTTGGCCATCAGCCCGCGCATCCCCGCGAGCTGCTTCATCTGCGCCGGCGAACCGCGCGCGCCCGAATGGCTCATCATGTAGATCGAGTTGACCTGCTTCTCGCGGCCCGCCTCGTCCTTCGGCGTCGCGCGGATCTCGTCCATCATCGCGTTCGCCACCTGGTCGCCGCAACGGCTCCAGGCGTCGATCACCTTGTTGTACTTCTCCTGCTGGGTGATCAGCCCGTCCTGATACTGCTGCTCGTAATCGGCGACGAGCGTCTTGGTCTCATCGACCAGCGCGATCTTGCTGTCGGGGATGATCATGTCGTCCTTGCCGAACGAGATGCCCGCCTTGAACGCGTTGCGGAAGCCGAGCGCCATGATCGCGTCGGCGAACAGCACCGTGTCCTTTTGACCCGTATGGCGATAGACCTGATCGATAACGTCGCCGATCTCCTTCTTGGTGAGAAGGCGGTTGACGATCTCGAACGGCACCTTGTGGCTCTTGGGCAGACACTCGCCGATCAGCATCCGGCCGGGCGTGGTCTCGAACCGGCGCAGGTATTGCTTGCCCGCCTCGTCGGTCTGCGGAACGCGCGCGGTGATCTTGGAATGCAGCGTCACCGCCTTGGCCTCGAGCGCCTGATGCACCTCGGCCATGTCGGACATCAGCATGCCCTCGCCGGGCTCGCCCTCGCGATCCATCGACAGGTAATACAAGCCCAGCACCATATCCTGCGAAGGCACGATGATCGGCTTGCCGTTGGCGGGGCTGAGGATGTTGTTGGTCGACATCATCAGCACGCG
>CAXSZV010000014.1:0-69734 GCA_964242815.1 uncultured Novosphingobium sp. | reverse complement strand
ATCACGAAGAAGGACCCACCCCCGGCCCCTCCCGCAGGCGGGAGGGGAGAAGGACACACCAATCCGCAACCCTACAGCGTCGCCTCGATCGCGCGTGCCGCCGCGAGCGGATCGCCCGCGCGCGTGATCGGCCGGCCGATCACGAGCACGCTTGCGCCCGCGTCGCGTGCTTCGCGCGGGGTGACGATGCGTTTCTGATCGCCCACGTCGCCGGTTTCCGCCAGCCGCAACCCGGGCACGACGAAGAACCCATCCTTCCACTGCCGGCGGATCGCGGCGACTTCGGCGCCCGAACAGACGATGCCGTCAAGCCCCGCCGCATGGGCGAGCTCGGCGAGCCGCAGCGCCTGCGCGGCGGGATCGCCCGCCACGCCCGTATCGCGCAAGTCTCCCTCATCGAGGCTGGTGAGCACGGTCACGCCGACGACCTTGCAGTGCTCGCCCGCCGCCGCCTTGGCGTCCTCCATCATCGCGCGGCCGCCCGCCGCGTGGACCGTGACGATCGCCGGTTCGAGCACGCGCAGCGCTTGCATCGCGGCGGCGACGGTGTTGGGAATATCGTGCAGCTTGAGGTCGAGGAACAGCGGCAGGCCGCCCCGCGCGATCTCCATCACGCCGTGATGACCATGCGCGCAGAAGAATTCGAGGCCGAGCTTCAGCCCGCCGACGTGCCCCGCGACTTTCTTCGCCAACGCTTCGGCGGCGTCGAGCAGGGGCAGGTCTAGTGCGAGGTAGACGGGGTTCACGCCAGCGGCCGCTCGCTCTGCGTCGCGCCGATATCGGCGTACGTCGTCGCGGCGACCGATGGCGTGATCAGGGGCGCGGGCGGCGCAGTGGCGGCGAGCGTGTTTTCGAGGCTGCCGATCCGGCGATGCAGCTGCCAGCGCGCCGCGCGATGCACGAGGTACATCGGCAGCAGACCGAGCAGGAAGAACACCAGCGCGATCACGCCGACCGGCCAGACGAAATGCAGGTAGCTTTGCTGCAACGGCCAGAAATTCACCGGCGCGGGCTCCCAGTTCATTGCGATGAACGCGACCAGGATGGCGGTGAGCGCGATCCACAGGATCGTGCGGATGATCTGCATGGCCTCGCGTCCTCCTTTATCGTGCCGATGGTAGCCACGGTTCGCGGCTATGGGAAGGGTGCGGGCTGTCCTCCCCGGCGCGCCTGATCAACTGCGAGCTGTGCGGCGCGAAGCCCTACCCCTCCACCATGCTGCGCCTACTCGCCGAACACGCGGGCGAAGATGCGGTCGACAGCCACGAAGTGATAGTCGAGCCCGAACTTCTCCTCCAGCTCGGCCGCCGGCACCCGCGCCGCGACTTGCGGATCGGCCTTGAGCAGATCGAGCAGCGACAGCGCGCCGTCGCTGTCCCACACCTTCATCGCGTTGCGCTGCACGAGCGCATAGGCGTCCTCGCGGCTGATCCCCGCCTGCGTCAGCGCGAGCAGTACGCGCTGCGAATGGACGAGGCCGCCCATGCGATCGAGGTTGCGCCGCATCCGCTCGGGATAGATCAGCAGCTTGTCGACCACCCCGGTCAGCCGCGCCAGCGCGAAATCCAGCGTGATCGTCGCGTCGGGGCCGATGAAGCGTTCGACCGACGAATGCGAGATGTCGCGCTCGTGCCACAGCGCGACGTTTTCCAGCGCGGGCGTCACCGCTGACCGGACCATGCGGGCGAGCCCGGTCAGGTTCTCGGTCAGGACTGGATTGCGCTTGTGCGGCATCGCGCTGCTGCCCTTCTGACCGGGCGCGAAATACTCCTCGACCTCGAGCACCTCGGTGCGCTGCAGGTGGCGTATCTCGGTCGCCAGCCGCTCGATCGAGCTGGCGATCACGCCCAATGTCGCAAAGAACATCGCATGCCGATCGCGCGGGATCACCTGCGTGCTGACCGGCTCTATCGCCAGGCCGAGCTTGTCCGCGACGTATTCCTCCACCGCCGGATCGATGTTGGCGAAAGTGCCGACTGCGCCCGATATCGCGCAAGTGGCGATCTCGGCGCGCGCCGAGATCAGCCGCGCCTTCGCCCGAGCGAACTCGGCATGGGCCTGCGCGAGCTTTAGCCCGAAGGTGGTCGGCTCGGCATGGATGCCGTGGCTGCGGCCGATCGTCGGCGTATGCCGGTGCTCGATCGCGCGGCGCTTCAGCGCGGCGAGCAAGCCGTCGAGATCGGCAAGCAGCAGGTCCGATGCGCGCGCGAGCTGCACCGACAGCGTGGTGTCGAGCACGTCCGAACTGGTCATCCCCTGATGCATGAAGCGCGCGAGGTCGCCGCCCGAATGCGCGGACACCTGTTCGGACACCCACGTCAGGAACGCGATCACGTCGTGCTTCGTCACCGCCTCGATCGCGTCGATAGCCTCAACGTCGATCGTGGGGTCCGTCGCCCACCAGTCCCACAGCGCCTTGCCCGCGCTCGTCGGTACGACGCCGAGCTCGCCGAGCTTGTCGGTCGCATGCGCCTCGATCTCGAACCAGATCCGATAACGCGCCTCCGCCTCCCAGATCGCGGTCATCGCGGGGCGGGCATAACGGGGGACCATGAAAGCTCCGGCTTGGCTGTGACGGGCGGGGGCTAGGATCGCGGACGCCGGATGGCAAGCGCGCGGAGACCGCTTGTCATCGGTGCGCCGATCTGGTCCGTTGACGCTCAAGCGAGCACGGGGGCGTTCGATGCAATTTTATAAATGGGCGGCGGCGGCTTCATGCGTCTGGGCCCCGGCCGCGCATGCCGGCGAAACGCCGATCTACGCGCCGGCGCCGTCATGGGTGACGCAGGCCGATGCGGCCACGGCGATCGCCAAGGGCAAGGGTCGGCTGGTGATCTACGACAAGCAGATCCACGTCGAGGGCGCGAGCGAAACCACGTATTCGGACATCGCGATGCGGCTCGATTCGCCGCAGAGCCTGACCCAGAACGCTACGCTCACGCTGACCTGGATGCCGGACAAGGGCGATCTGATCGTCCACCGGGTCCAGCTGCTGCGCGACGGCGCGGTGATCGATGTGCTGAAGGATGCCAAGTTCGAGGTGCTGCGGCGCGAACAGCAACTTGAGCAGCGCGAGCTGAACGGCATGCTCACCGCGACGTTGCAGGTGGCGGGCGCACGGGTCGGCGATGTCCTGCGCGTTTCGAGCTCGGCCACGGTGAGCGACAAGGCGCTGGGCGGCAACGTCCAGGCGGTGGAACTGATGCCGTATTTTGCCGATCAGCCTGGGCTCGGCCGGATGATCGCACGATGGCCGGCGGCGCGCGCGATCACCGCCACCGCCGGCCCGCGCGCCTTGCTCCCGCCCAGTCGCGTCGCTGGCGCCGATCGGACACTGGCGATCGATCTGCCGCGGCCGAAGCCGATCGAGATGCCGGCAGATTCGCCCGCCCGCTTTCGCATGCCCGAAGTGCTGCGCATCACGAGCTTTGCCGACTGGCCCGACGTCTCGCGCACGATGGCGCCGCTGTTCGCCACCGCCGGCACGATCGCCAAGGACGGCCCGATCGCCGCCGAAGTCGCGCGGATCGCGGCAGCCGGCACCGATCCCGTCGCGCGGATGACCTCCGCGCTGATACTGGTGCAGGATCGCATCGCCTACTTCGCCAACGGCATGAACGGCGGCAACTACGTGCCGCAGAGCCCCGCCAAAACCTGGACATCCCGTCAGGGCGATTGCAAGGCGAAGACGCTGCTGCTGCTTGCCATGCTGCGCGAGCTCGGCATCAACGGCGACGCGCTGCTGGTCAACGCGACGACGGGGGACGCCGTACCCGAGTGGGGTCCGATGCCGGGCGCGTTCAATCACGTGATCGTCCATGCGACGATCGCGGGGCGGGATTATTGGCTCGACGGCACCGGCGTGGGGACGCGGCAGGCTTCGATCGCGGACGTGCCGCCGTTCCGCTGGGGCCTGCCGTTGCGCGCCGAAGGCTCACAGCTGATCGCCCTGCCGGCGACAGCCCCGACGAAGCCGTGGATGACCACGACGATCATCTTCGATCAAACGTTCGGCATCGACATGCCGATGCTGTTCGATGCGCGTTTCGCCTTCGCCGGCCCTATCGGCGCGCCGGTCCAGCAGCTCGCGGCGGCTCCCGCCGGTCACGATCGCAACGACGCGATCGACATGGTCGTCAGCAAGCTGCTCGACAACGATCCGGTCATCTACGAACGGACGATCGCCTATGATACGGCGACCGGCATCGGTCTGATAATCGCCAAAGGTTTGGCGACGACGCCGTGGGATACGAGTTCCAAGCGGCCGGTCTATGTCCCTAAGCTGCCGAGCTCCGGCGCCAGCTTTTCCGCCGATCGCAGCCGCGCGTCCTGGCATGATATCCCGACCATCGTCGATGGTCCGAGCCGGGTCAGGGCCGAGTACACGGTGCTGCTGCCCGATGGCGGGAAAGGCGCGACGATCGAGGGCGGCGCGGTTCATCTGACCGCCGCGAGCGGAACCGTCGATCGCGAAACGACGCTCGTCGGCAACAAGTTGACGATCACTGAGGACCTGGCATCGCCCGGCGGCGAACTTCGCGCCGATGCGATCGCGGCCGAACGCGCGAAGCTGACCGAGCTCAGCGGATCGGCGTTGCGGGTTCGCGGCGGCACCGGCGGTCGCCGCTCCTGGGACGTGCGCACCGCCGCGGATCGCCGCGCGCTGCGGCCGATCGAGGCCGCCTATGCGCAGGCGATCGCGCAGGCCAAGGAAGCCGACAAGGCACAAAGTTACGTGAACCGCTCGCTGTTCCTGCGCGGCATCGGCGACCGCCAGGGCGCGCTCAACGATATGAACGCGGCGATCACGCTGGACGGCACTGCGGACAATCTGACGACGCGCGCCGATCTGTATATCGATACCGGCGATTTGCCGCATGCGCTGGCGGACCTTCGCGCGGCGCAGGCGCTCGACTCCAGTCCGGCAAGGGCGGCCGGCGTCGCGATGCTGCTAGGATTGCAGGGGCATGCGGATCAAGGTCTGGCGTTGCTCGATCCGTTCAGCGACACCCAGGGCGACGATCGGCCGAAGGTGGTTTCGACCAGGGCGGACCTACTGAGCGAGCAGGGCCGCAAGGCGGAAGGCGCGAAGCTGCTGGATACGTTGCTTGGCGAACGGCCCGGCGATGCCGAGGTGCTCAACGCAGCATGCTGGTATCATGGCAGCTGGAATTACGACGTCGCCGCTGCCGCTTTGCAATGCGATCAGGCGCTCCGCAGTTCAGACTATGCCGCGAGCGTACTCGACAGCCGCGCGATGGTGAACTTTCGCCTCGGCAAGCTCGACGCTGCCCGAGCCGACGCGGACGCTGCGCTCGATCGCAATCCGCGCCTGGCGCCGACCCTGCTGCTGCGCGGGGCAATCAAGCGAAAGGCGGGCGACGCGGCGGGCGGCGCGGCCGATATCGCCGAGGCGCTGCGTCGCAGCCCCGGCCTTGCCTATCGCTACCGCTCGTTCGGCGTGCTGCCCTGAGCGTGCGGGGCTTTGCTCAGACCAACCCCTGCGCCTTCAGGCTCACGTACCCCTCGCGGCCGATCACCAGGTGATCGTGGACGACGATGCCCAGCAGTCGCCCGGCCTCGGCGATGCGGTTGGTCATCTGGATGTCGGCGCGGCTCGGCTGGGGGAAGCCCGAGGGGTGGTTGTGCACCATGATCAGCGCGGTCGCGCCGATCTCGAGCGCGCGCTTGACCACTTCGCGCGGGTGGATCGCCGCCTCGTCGATCGTGCCGTCGCCGACGTGATGGTCGAGGATCAGGCGGTTCGCCGAATTGAGGTAGAGGATGCGCACGCGCTCGACCGTCAGGTGCGCCATGTCGACCGTCAGATAGTCGACCAGCGCTTGCCAGTTGCCCAGCAACGGCTGCTCCTGCGCCTGCGCGCGCGCCAGGCGCCGCGCCGCGAGCGCGACGATCTTGAGCGCGGCGGCGCTGGTTTCGCCCATGCCGGGGTGGCTTTCGAGCGCCTTCCAGTCGGCGTTCATCACGCCCGCGAGCGACCCGAACCGGCGGATCAGCGAATGCGCGATCGGCTTGGTATCGATCCGCGGGCGCCCGACAGCGAGCAGGTATTCGACGATCTCGTGGTCGGCGAGCGCCTCGGCCCCGCCGTCGAGCAGCCGCTTGCGCAGCCGCGCGCGATGTCCGCTGGTATGGCCGACGTCGGTCGCGGCGGATGAGGGCCGGGGCGGCGAATCATCGAACAGTCCGGCATCGTCTGGCATCGCTGGCGGTGCGTCCATCGGTGATCGCGGGGGTCGGCGCGCAGCATTGCCTTTGACGGAGCAGGGGCGCAAGTGTGCGGCCGATGACCGTGCCGTACGATGACATGCCGTCGCAGGTTGCCCATGCTCTGAACGACCCCGATCCGATCGAAGCGGTCGCGAGCGAACAAGCACATACGCGGAGCAGGCGTGGGCGGTTGCTCGCGGGCGGATTGCTGCTGCTCGCGGTCACCGCGATCACCGTCGTCTGGATCGAGCGCGTCGGCCTGCTGCGCGGCTATCTGGTCGAACAGGTCCGCCGCGCCGGACTGCCCGCGACGTTCCGCGTCGTGTCGGTCGCCCCGGGCAGCCAGGTGCTCGCCGATGTCGTCGTCGGCGATCCCGCGCATCCCGACCTCACCGCCGAGCGGATCGAGATCGCCACGACATCGCGGTTCGGCTTGCCCGGCATCGGCCGGATCCGCCTCGTCGGCGCGCGGCTGCACGGGCGCTATCGGCGCGGTACGCTGAGCTTCGGCAGCCTCGACAGGCTGTTAGCGCCGACAGGATCGTCCGCGCCCTCGCGCCTGCCCGACCTCGACCTCGTGCTGAGCGATGCGCGCGCAAGCGTCGCGCTCGATCGCGGCCGCGCCGACATCATCGCTGCCGGCGGCGGCAATCTGCGCGATGGCTTCAAAGGGCGAATGACGCTGACTGCGCCAGTTGCGGGCATAGGGGCGGGCATCGGCGCATGCGATACGCGCGGGCTGACGTTCGCCGGCCGGGTCGCGATCAGCGGCGGCAAGCCGCATCTGGCGGGCCCCGTCCGGCTCGCGGACCTCAGCTGTCGCGCCGCCGGCCTAGCGCTTGGGCCCGTCGCGGCGGGGGTGAGCGCCACCGCCGGCGAAGCGCTCGACCGGATCGACGGCGCGCTCGTCGCCAACGGCGCAGACGCGCGCTTTCCCGGCGGCGCCGCGCGGGCGGTGCATGGCGGCGCGCGGCTGTCCTACGGCAAGGGACGCGCGACCGTGCGCTATGATCTTGCCGCGAGCGACGTTGCCACCCCGCAGGTGATTGCGCGCACGCTGGGCCTCGAGGGGACGCTGCGCGCGCCGCGCGGCTTGGCGCGGCTGGTCGCCGAAGGCAGCGTATCGGGCGGGGGGATCGGCCCCGGCGCGGCGACCGACGCGCTGCTGCGCCAAGCGATCGGCGCGAGCGCGGACAGCCTCGCCGCGCCGCTGATCGCCAGGCTGCGCGAGGCGCTGCGGCGCGCTGGCCCCGCGAGCACGCTGGCGGGCGGCTATCTGCTCCGCCGCGACGGCGCGCGGCTGGCGCTGGTCGCGCCGCGGCTCGACTGGCGGACGGGCGGAGGCGCACCGCTGGTGTCGCTGCGGCGCGTGCAGTTCGGGATGGCCGACGGTCGACGGTCGCTATCGGGCACGTTCAGCACCGGCGGACCCGGCATGCCCGTGCTCGCCGGTGCGATCGCGCGCGACCGGGCGGGGTTCACCCTCAAGACGAGCATGGCGCGCTACGATGCGGGCTCGGCGAGCCTCGCGCTGCCTGCGGTGTCGCTCTTTGGTTCTGCCACCGGCGCGATCGGCATCGCGGGTGAGGCGCGGCTGTCGGGCGCCTTGCCCGGCGGCGAGGTGCGTGGGCTCGTGCTGCCGATCGCCGGCAACTGGACGCGGCGCGGCGGGCTGGCGCTCTGGCCGCGGTGCGTGGACGTGGGCTTCGACGCGTTGCGGATCGCCAACCTCGCGATCGATTCGCGCCGGCTCCAGCTGTGCCCGCCGGCGGGGCCGGGCGGCGCAATCGTGCGCAGCGACGCCGCCGGCACGCGGATCGCGGCGGGAACGCCGTCGCTCGCGCTGACCGGACGGCTCGGCGCGACGTTGATCCGGCTCACCACCGGCGCGGTCGGCGTCGCGGTGCCCGGCATGCTCACCGCGCGCGCGCTCGACGTCGCGTTGGGGCCGGGGGCGAGTGCCTCGCGTTTCACGATTGCCCGGCTCGACGCGCGCATCGGTCACGACATCGCCGGGCGCTTCGCGGGATCGCAGATCCGGCTCGCGGCGGTGCCGCTCGATCTGGTCGAGACCGGCGGCGCGTGGCGCTATGCGAACGGCCGGCTGACGATCGCCGACGGTTCGCTGCGGCTCGTCGATCGCGAGCGGGTCGCGCGGTTCCAGCCGCTGATCGCGCGCGGGGCCAGCCTGACGCTCGCCGCCAACCGCATCGTCGCCGACGCGGTGCTGCGCGAGCCGGCCAGCGGTCGCGAAGTGCTGCGCACGCATATCGTCCACGATCTCGCCGCCGGGCGCGGCAACGCCGGGCTGTTCGTCGATGGCTTGACGTTCGACAAGCAGGTGCAGCCCGATACGCTGAGCCGGCTCGCATTGGGCGTGATCGCCAACACGGTGGGCACCGTGCGCGGCGGGGGGGGCATCGACTGGAGCCCGCATGGCGTCACCAGCAGCGGGCGCTTCACTACCGATTCGCTCGATCTCGCCGCCGCGTTCGGCCCGGCGAAGGGCGTGGCGGGGACGATCGTGTTCACCGACCTGCTGGGGCTCGTCACGCCGCCGCACCAAGCCTTGCAGATCGCCTCGGTCAATCCGGGGATCGAGGCACGCGACGGCGTGCTGACCTATGCGCTGCGCCCCGGCCATGTGCTCGCGATCGAAGGCGCGCGCTGGCCGTTCCTTGGCGGCACGCTGACGCTCGAGCCCGCGAGCATGACGATCGGGGCAGCGGAAATCCGCCATTTCGCGCTGAGCATCGAGGCGCTCGACGCGGCGCGGCTCGTCCAACAGATGGACCTCGATAACCTCGCGGTCACCGGGGTGTTCGACGGCCGCCTGCCGCTGGTGATCGACCAGGACGGCGCGCGCATCGACGGCGGCGCGCTGCGTTCGCGCGCGCCCGGCGGCAACGTGTCGTATGTCGGCGCGCTGACGTACAAGAACCTGTCGCCGATGGCGAACTTCGCGTTCGCCGCGCTCCGCTCGCTCGATTACAAGCAGATGGGCGTCGGCGTCGACGGCGCGTTGACCGGCGAGATCGTCACGCGGCTGCGGTTTTCCGGCGTGAGCCAAGGCGCGGGCGCGAAACGCAACTTCCTCACGACACGCATCGGCCGGCTGCCGATCCAGTTCAACGTCAACGTCCGCGCGCCGTTCGTGCAGCTGATCAGCTCGTTCCGCTCGTTGTGGGACCCGACGTTCATCCGCGATCCGCGCGAGCTCGGCCTCATCACCCGTGACGGCACGCGAGTGGTGCCGCCAGAGCCGAAGGTTCAGCCTTCAGCAAGCGGGCCCGTGAGATGAACGCGATACGATTGACCTGGATCGTTTCACTTGCGAAAAGCCGAAGTATGACGGTGTGGGTGGGGGATGCGGCCAGGGTCGCGGTATATATCGCTGGTGTGGCGCTCGGCGTCTCGGTCCTGGCGGCGTGCGTTTCGGTCAGCGCGCCCGACAAGCCGATCGTCATCGAGCTCAACATCAACGTGAAGCAGGAAGTCGTCTATCGTCTCGCCGCCGACGCGAACAAGACAATCGACGAGAACAAGCAGATTTTCTGAACGAGGTTTCGAGAACGTCCATGTCCAAGGTCATGTCAGCAGGCAGCCGATTCGCCATCGCCCTTGCCGCCGTCGCCATCGCGGTGGCTGGCCCGTCAGGCGCCGCGCTCGCGCAGCGCGACGCGGCCTATGCGGCGGCGCGCTCGTCGGGGCAGATCGGCGAGAAGACCGACGGCTACCTCGGCGTCGTCGTCGGCGGCGCGCCGGGCCTGCGCGCGATGGTCGACGATCTCAACATCAAGCGGCGCGCGGTCTACGCGGGCAAGGCGCAGGCGCAGCGCGCGACGGTCGAGGAATACGCGTTCACCTCGGGCTGCCTGCTGATCGCGCAGACCGAGCCCGGCGAGAAGTACCAGGGCCCCGGCGGCAACTGGCTGACGCGCGGATCCGGGCCCGCGCAACGCGATCCACGGTGTCCGTAAGGCTGTAGCTTCAACCTCATCCCCCTTCCACAAGCGACGCTTTCTGCGCTGGTACAGGCCCACCCCCACCCCTCCCGCAGGCGGGAGGGGAGTGACGCGCCGCTCAAATCCCCCGCGCGGTTGACTCGTAAAATCGCCCCCCCTAAGGGGCGGGTGCCCTCGGCGGACGGGCGTTGCGCGTGTCGCGTTTCCTGAACATGGCGTTTCCGGGAGAGTTGGCATGAGCGAGGAACCGGACGCACGAGAGCCTGTCGGGGACGCGCGGATCGACGCGCTCGAGGCGCGGCTCGCCGCCGCCAAGAGCCGCGAGGAGCAGCGCGGGAAACCGGCCGGGGGAGTGGGGGCCGATGCGGGCTATCGCATGGGCAACCGCGTTCTCGCCGATCTGATCGGGGGCATCGGCGGCGGCGCGTTCATCGGCTGGGTCATCGACCATTTCGCCAGAACCACGCCCTGGGGTCTGCTGGTGATGATGGCCCTGGGCATCTTCGTCGCTTTCAGGAACATCATCCGGATGGCGAGCCGGCGTCCCGATTGAGGGCACCGTCTGCCGGTAAACGCATAGGGCGAGGGTACAGGTGGCGGACGCGAGCGGCAGGGTCGATCCGATGCACCAGTTCATGATCGAGCCGTTGTTCGGCTCCGATCACTGGCATGTCGGCCAATACAACATCGCGTTCACCAATTCGGCGCTGTGGATGACGCTCGCGGCGGTCGGCCTGCTGATCTTCGTCGCCGGCGGCATGAAGCGCCAGCTCGTGCCTGGCCGCTGGCAGATGGCGGTCGAGACGATGACCGGGTTCATCGACGGGATGCTCGCGGCCAACATCGGCCCCGCCGGCAAGAAGTACGTGCCGTTCATCTTCTCGCTGTTCATGTTCATCCTGTTCGCCAACTTCCTCGGACTGCTGCCGCTGGGCCTGATCGGCGTGCATCCGTTCACCTTCACCAGCCATTTCAGCGCGACCGCCGTGCTGGCGATCCTGTCGTTCGCGATCGTGCTGATCGTCGGCTTCAAGAAGCATGGGCTGCATTTCTTCTCGCTGTTCGTGCCGCACGGCACGCCGCTGTGGCTGATGTGGCTGATCCCGGTGATCGAGCTGGTCAGCTTCCTGGTCCGGCCGTTCAGCCTGGCGCTGCGGCTGTTCGTCGCGATGATGGCGGGGCACGTGCTGCTCGAAGTGCTGTCGAGCTTCGTCATCACCAGCGCCAATTCGGGGCCGCTGTGGGGCACCGTCGTCGGCATCCCCAGCTTCATCCTGATGATCGCGATCTGCGCGCTCGAACTGCTGGTCGCGGGCATCCAGGCCTATGTCTTCGCGCTGCTCACCTCGCTCTACATCAACGACGCCGAGAACCTGCACTAAGGCGGTCGACGGCACCCTCATGGGACGCATCGTCCCGCTTAACCGAACCTGAAGGAGTTTTTACCATGGATCCTCAAGCAGCCAAGCTGATCGGCGCAGGTCTCGCCGCGATCGGTGCGGGCATGGCCGCGATCGGCGTGGGCAACGTGTTCGGCTCGTTCCTCGAGAGCGCGCTGCGCAATCCCGGTGCGGCCGATGGTCAGCAAGGGCGTTTGTTCATCGGTTTCGCCGCCGCCGAGCTGCTCGGCCTGCTGTCGTTCGTCGTCGCGATGATCCTGATCTTCGTCGCCTGATCTCGCTGTCGTGATCTTGTCGGCACAGAACCACAAAGGCTTCCGGCGCTGATGATTTCTCCAACCGACCGGATTATCTGATGCCCCAAATCGCGCAGCTTTCGCAGACGTATGCGAGCCAGGTCTTCTGGGTCCTGATCGTCTTCGGCTTCATCTTCTTCGTCATCGGGCGGGGCATGGTGCCCCGCGTCATGGCGACGGTGGAGACGCGCGATCACCAGATCGTCGGCGACCTTTCCGCCGCCGAGGCCGCGCGCAAGGCCGCCGATGCCGAGGAAGAGGCGTGGAAGACGCACGCCGCGCATCAGCGTGCCGAGGCGCAGGCGATCATCGCCAAGGCCAAGGGCGACGCGGCGAAGGCGAGCTCGGCGCGCCTCGTCGAGGCCAATGCCGCGATCGACGAGCGCGTCGGCGCGGCCGACCAGCGTATCGCCACCGCGCGCGATGGCGCGCTCGGCGAGATCGAAACTGTCGCCACCGAAGCGGCGGGCGATATCGTCAGCCGGCTCGCCGGCGTCTCGGTCTCGGCCGATGCCGCGCGCGGCGCGGTACGGGAGGCGCTCCATGCTTGATCTGATCATGCTCGCCGCCGCCGCCGGCGATGTCGTTCATGGGGCCGCCGCGCATGGCGTGGAACCCACCGAGCCGGCCGCGTTCGGCATCGGCCCGGGCGCGTGGGTCGCCGCGTCGATGGCGGTGCTGATCGTCGTCATGATCTGGCGCAAGGTGCCCGGCATCATCACCGGCGGGCTCGACAAGTCGATCGCCGAGATCAAGCGTCAGCTCGACGAGGCGAAGTCGCTGCGCGCCGAGGCCGAGGCGCTGCGCCGCGAATACGCGGACAAGATCGCCAATGCCGAACGCGACGCGGCGGCGATGCTCGATCACGCGCGGCACGAGGCCGACGCGATCGTCGCCAAGGCGCAGACCGACACGACCGCGGTGATCGGCCGGCGCGAACGCATGGCGCAGGACAAGATCGCCGCCGCCGAACGCGCCGCGATCGCCGACATCCGCGCGCGCACTGCCACCGTCGCCACCACCGCCGCCCGCCGCCTGATCAAGGACGGGCACACGCCCGAGGCGGACAAGACGCTCGTCGATCAGGCGATCGGCGCGATCTGACAATTTCGAGTAATAAAGTCCGGTCGGGGGACCGGATCGATACAAGAGGGGGTATATATCATGAAGAGGGCATCGTCGATCGTATTGACCGGCGCTTTGCTGATGGGCGGCTGCGCATCGACCAGCAAAGTTCTTAGTATGCCGGTAACGGAAACGTTTCATTCGGATAAGAGCGCCAAGGAAACCGCGTTCTGCCTAGCCAACAAAAACAATACGGGCGCTCTCGATCGGGACGATGGGTCTAAGGTTGTCTTGTTGAAAAACGGATACGGCGGCGTATCGCTTGCGTTTACGATTTTTCCGGAAGGAACCGGGAGCCGTATTGAATATCGCAAGGCTTTTGGCACGGTCGGTGGCATCTGGAAGCAGTGCGTCGGGCTGAAGCCCGGACATAGCTGACCTCACCCGGAGTGGTCTTGCCGGCGTCGTCAGAGCGCCGGCAACGCCTGATCCGCCACGCCCCAGCCCGCTAGGGCCTTCGCACCCGCTCGTTCGATCAGAGCGTCTCTGTCGAGGATGGTGAACGGGTGCGCGTCGGCCATGCCTTCGAGCTCGCCCCAGGCGATCGGCAGCGCGACCGGCGTGCCCGTCCGACTGCGTGCCGAATAGGGCATCACCGCGGTTGCGCCGCGCTGGTTGCGCAGCCAGTCGATGAAGATGCGGCCGACGCGCTTCGCCTTGCTCATCGTCGCGACGAAACGCTCGGGTTCCGCCGCCGACAGCGCCTCCGAGAAGCGGCGCGAGAAATCCTTGTGCGTCTCCCAGTCATGACCCGGCTGCAGCGGCACGACGACGTGCACGCCCTTGCCGCCCGACAGCATCGCGAAGCTCGTGAGCCCGATCTCGGTGAGCCGGTCGCGGATATGCACCGCCGCCGAACGGACGTCGGCGAAGTCGAGGCCTTCGTCGGGATCGAGGTCGAACACCATGCGGTCGGGCCGCTCGACCGCGCTCGCCGGCGCGCCCCAGCCGTGGAACTCGATCGTCCCCATCTGCACGCACTGCAACAGCCCCATGGCGTCGTCGACCCACAGGTAATCCTCCGTGCCGCCATCCTTTTCGGCGACCGGAACGTGCCGTACATGGTCGCCGATCGCCCCGCTATCGTGCTTCTGGAAGAAGCATTTCTTGGCGCGGCCTTGCGGACAGCGAACCAGGCTCAACGGGCGGTTGGCGGCGGTCTGTAGCAGCAGCGGCGCGATGGCCTGGTAATAGTCGGCTAGCTCGCCCTTGGTGCGCCCGCTGTCGGGATCGATCACGCGATCGCGGTTGCTGATCGCGACCAGCGGCGTCGGTGTAGCCTGTGCTTTGGACGCTTTGGGAGCGGGTTCGGCGCGTTCGGGCCGAACCGCCTTCGCCGGCTTGTCCGCGCGCAGCCCGACGAAGCTTGCATGGCGCACGCGGCCGTCGCCGGTGAACTCGGCGAACGCGACTTCGGCGACCAGCTTGGGCTCGACCCAGCGCGCGCCGCGCGCCTCGACGCGCGGCACCTCGAGCGGCGCGTCGTCGCGCGCGTGCTTCGCCAGCGCCGCCGCGACCGTATCGAGCGTCGCGCTGTCGAAACCGGTGCCGACCTTGCCCTTGTAGACCAGCGCGGTTTTTCCGTTTCCATCGGCTTCATGCTGCGCGAGCAGCAGCGACGCGAACGGCCGGGCCTTGGTCGAGCTTTTGCTATACCCGACGATCACGAACTCCTGCCGGTTCGTGCACTTGACCTTGACCCAGTTCTTCGTCCGCCGGCCCGCATAAGCCGCGTCGATCACTTTCGAGATGATGCCTTCCTGCCCCGCCGCGCACATCGCGGCGAACAGTTTCTCGCCCGCGCCGATCACGTAGTCGGCGACATGGATCGGCGGTGCGGCGTGCTCGAGCAGGCGTTCGAGCACTTCCTTGCGCTCGATATTGCCGCGCGGCGTCAGGTCCTCGCCGTCGAGCGTCAGCAGGTCGAACGCGTGCAGCGTCAGCGCGTCGGCGTCGGTCTGCGATCCGTGTCCGCGCTTCAGCACGTTCTGTAGCGACGAGAAGTCGGGGTTGCCGTCCGCGCCATAGGCGACGATCTCACCGTCGATCAGGCACGGCGGCAGGTCGAGCGCGGCGAGCGCGCGCACCAGCGGCGCGAACTTTTCGGTCCAGTCATGCCCGTTGCGCGTGTAGACGCGCACCTCGTCGCCCGACGCGGCGATCAGCGCGCGATAGCCGTCGAACTTGATCTCGTGCATCCAGCCGTTGCCGGTGGGCACCGCATCGACCAGCGTCGCGAGCTGGGGGGGTTGGAAGGGGGGCGCCGTCGCGCGAAATCCCCCTCCACCGGTCTTCGACCGGTCCCCCTCCCCCGGCGGGGGAGGATGGGGTTTCGCGCGCTTCTTCAATCCTCCCCCTCCGGGAGAGGGGGACCGCCGCGTAGCGGTGGTGGAGGGGGCGCCAAGCTCCGCGTTATGCTCGGCCGCCGCGTCCATCTCCTTGGCGAAGGCTTGGCCTCGCTTGCCCTTCAGCGACACCTCGCCCGCCTCGTCGCCGGCGATCTGCGCCATGCTGCGCCCGGTCAGCACGCTGGTCAGCCCGTGCTCGACGAGCTGGTCGCCTTCCTGCGCGTGCTGATCGGCGACCTTGCGCAGCAGCCAGTTTTCGCGCTTCTCGCCCGGGCGCGGCTTCAGGCGGATCAGGATCCACTCGCCCTTCATCCGCTCGCCGTCGAGCGTGAAGTGCAGGTGCCCAGCGTCGATATCTTTCGCGCTCTTGCCCGCGATCGGCGCCCAGGTGCCCTGGTCCCACAGCATCACCGATCCGCCGCCGTATTCGCCCTTGGCGATGATGCCCTCGAAGTTGGCATAGGCGAGCGGGTGGTCCTCGGTGCGCACCGCCAGGCGCTTGTCGGCCGGGTCGGGGCTGGGGCCGCGCGTCACCGCCCAGCTCTTGAGCACGCCGTCGACCTCGAGGCGAAAATCCCAGTGCAGCCGTGTCGCCGCATGCTTCTGCACGATGAAGCGGTTGCCGGTGTCGCTGCGCGCGCGCGTGCCCGCGGGCTCGGGCGTCTTGGCGAAATCGCGCTTGCGGTTGTATTCGGCGAGCGGGTCGCCGGAGGGGTCGGGCGCGGCTGGCGATACCTTGGGCCTGCCGCGCGCCACGGTCAGGCGCGCTTGCGCGTGCGCGCCGGCGCCGGCGCATCATCATCGGTCTTAACCGTCGCGGGCTTTTTGGGGGTCGCCTTTCTCGCAGCCGGCTTTTTCGCGGCTGGACTCTTTGCGCTCGCACCATCGTCCGAGGCGGCCTTCGCGCCGCCGCCCACCGATTTCTTGAGCGCCGCCATCAGATCGATCACGTTGCCGCCGCGCGCGGCGGGCGCATCGTCGGGATCCTCGATCAGCGTCTTGCCCTTGGCCTTGCTCTTCTTGTCGATCAGCGCGCGCAGCGCATCGACATAGCGATCGTGGAACACGTCGGGCTTGAACGGCGCGGCCTTCTTGTCGATCAGCGTGGTGGCGAGGTCGAGCAGTTCCTCGTCGGGCTTGGCCTCGGCGATCTCATTGAAATAGGTCTGCGCGCGGCGCACTTCGTCGGCATAGCGCAGCACCTCCATGACGATGCCGCGCCCGCAGGGTTTGAGGCTGACGAGCTGCTCGCGTCCCCGCACCGAGAGCTGGCCGATCGCGACCTTGTGCGCCGCGCGCAGCGCCTCGCGCAGCACGATATAGGCCTCCTCGGCCAGGTCGTCGGCGGGCACGACGAAATAGGGCTTGTCGAAGTAGAACACGTCGATCTCATGGCTGTCGACGAACTGTACGAGCTCCAGTGTCTTGCGGCTCTCGATCTTGACCGCGTCGATCTCCTTGTCCTCGAGCAGCACATAGTTGCCCTTGGAAATCTCGAAGCCCTTGGCGATTTCCTCGTTCGGCACCGCGCCGATGCCGGGCGCGGTCTTTTCGTACTTGATGCGCTGGCCGCTCGGCTCATGGATCTGGTGGAAGGCGATCGCCGGGCCGGACTTGGTCGCCGGATAGACCTCGACCGGGATCGAGACGAGCGCCAGCCTGATCTGTCCCTGCCAATATGCACGCGCCGCCATCGGCCGATCCCTCGTTTCGCCGACTCTTATGTCACGACGCGCGCATTGGTTCCAGGTTTCGTATCCCCGTGGTCACGCGCTGCTCATGCGCTGAAATGCGCGAGGATTGCGGGCTCGAGCGGCTGGGTGAAGCGCGCGGTCAGCCGGCTGCCGTGGCGCGCGCGCTCGGCTTGCGCGGTGATCGGCAACGGCCCGATCGCGCCGATCCACAGCGCGAGGTCGGGCTCCGCGCCGAGGCTGCGCGCCCTATCCGATCGGCCGACCACGATCTCGCAGCCATCGCGGTCGAGCCGCGATATCGTCACCGGCGCCCGCGCCGCGCTGGATATGCATTCGCCGTATATCGCCATCACCATCACTCATTTCCGCATGGGCGGAAGACAATTACCCGCCGATTCGCGCATCTGCATGAAGAACGATTACACCGCGATTACGAAGCATCGTTTGCAAACGGATTATCCTTGCAAGACACGCCCGGGCGATCGTCCCTAATCGGGAAGGTGTGGTGAACGCCGGGCCGCTCGGCGGTTCCGCGATCGGACGCGATGTTATACCGATAGATCCGCGGATCGACCGTGATTGCAGGTGGGCCGATGCCGGTGAAGTCCTATCCCTTGACGCATATGTTCCTCAAAGGCCGGCTGCGCCATGCGCTGACGCCGCTTGAAAAGGACATGCTCGAAGGCCTGATCGATCGGACCGAGCGTGTGCCCGACGGTCACGTCGTGCTCGAACGTGGCGCGCTCGTCCATAACAGCACGCTGCTGCTCGACGGGTTCATCGCGCGCGTGATCAACGATGGCGGCAACCGCCATATCGTCGGGCTGCAAGTGCCCGGCGATTTCGTCGATCTGCATGGTTTCGCGCTCAAGCGGCTCGATCACGATGTCGTCGCGATCGGCCCGGTCCGGGTCGGCATCGTGCCGCACCATCGGCTAGAGCGGCTGATGGAGCAGAACCCGCACCTGACGCGGCTGCTGTGGTTCTCGACCCTGCTCGACGCGGCGATCCACCGTGAATGGATCCTCAAGATGGAGGAGCTGAAGGCGGATCAGCGGCTGGCGCACATCATCGTCGAGCTCTGGCATCGGCTGGCGTTCGTCGAACTGTCCGACGCGCACGGGTTCCACATGCCGCTGATGCAGGCCGACCTTGCCGACGCTTGCGGCACGACCGCGGTGCACATCAACCGCGTGGTGCGGACGCTGCGCGAACGCGGCCTGGTGGAGATCGCGCGGGGGCGCGTGTCGATCCCAGATCGTGCCGATCTTGAACGGTTCGCGACGTTCACCCCCGACTACCTCTATGGCGGCGGATCGCTGCGCGTGATGCGCGAGCTTGACGCGGTCGCCGCGTGACTTCAAGCGATGTCGTGGCGTAATCTACTAAGAGCTGGCTATGGCGGATGTACCCCCGCGTATCGTCGAAGGCGCAAGCGATGGAGATATCGCAGCCTGGTTGCATGAACGCCTGACCACCGCGCTGGCGGGCGGCGGCGAGGTGGCGATCAGCGTGCCGGGCGGATCGACGCCGTTTCCGATATTCGCCGAGCTCGCCAAGCTGCCGCTTGACTGGCCGCGCATCGCGGTCTGGCCGGGCGACGACCGGGTCGTTCCCGAAAGCGACCCTGCGAGCAACGTCGGCCGTATCCGCGCGACGCTCGAGCCCGTTGGTGCGCGGATCGTCCCGTTGCGCGAGGACGCCCACCCGCCGCATTTCGCCTTCGCCTGGCTCGGCATGGGCGATGACGGACACGTCGCCTCGCTGTTTCCCAACACCGATCCGCGCGCCGACGACGCGCGGTACGTGTGCCGGATCACCCCCGATCCGCTGCCGCCCGAAGCGCCCTATGACCGTCTGTCGATGACGATCCCGGCGCTGGTGGACAGCGACGCGCTGCTGTTCGTAATCCGCGGCGCGGACAAGCGCGCGCTATTCGAAGCGGCGGCGCGCGGCGAGAACGACCTGCCGGTCGCGCGGGTGCTGGCGGCGGCGCGCCAGCCGGTGACGTGCTTCGTTTGAGCACGTGGCGCATCGGCTGATCGATGCGCTACCTGCGCCGCTGCACCGTTTGGCGCTCAACCTCGCCCACCGGGTACGAGTGGTCTGGTGGCGCGCGCGGGGCTGGCTGCCCGACGATTGCCGCGTCGTCGCGCTCGACGAAGCCGGCCGCGTGCTGCTCGTCCGGCACAGCTACGGCCACGGCCGCTGGACGCTGCCCGGCGGCGGCGCGGAGCAGGGCGAAGACCCGGTCGCGACCGCGACGCGCGAGCTGCGCGAGGAGACGGGGTGCGTGTTGCGCGACGCGATCGAGCTCGGCCGCCCCCAAGCAACGGGTCGGCGGCACTTCGCCGTCGTCGGCCGCGCGTCGGGACCGGTGACGATCGATCGGCGTGAGATCGTCGCGGCGGCGTTCTTCGCGCGCGATGCGCTGCCACAGGGAGTTAGTCCGAGCTTGTGCGACAGGCTCGATCGATTGGTGGCGGCTTATGCAGCGGAGCGGGTAGTCGGCTTATAGTGCAGTCCGCTCATAGCAACGCAAGTTGCCGGTCTGGCGGTGGCGCGTCCGCATCCGGCTCGCTTTGCAACGCCGACAACGTCAGCCCGATCAGCCGCACCGGCTGCGCCAGCGGCAGCACCGAGGCGAGCAGCGCCTGGCCGATCGCGGCGAACTCGGCCTTGTCCGCCACCGGGCGGGGCAGCGATCGGGCGCGGCTGTGGATGGTGAAGTCGATGTGCTTGTACTTCAGCGTCACCGTCCGCCCGCGCGCGCCGTTGTGCGCGATCCTTTCCCAGACGATGTCGACGATCCGGTCGAGCGCGTCATAGAGCTCGGCGGGCGCGGCGATGTCGCGGTCGAATGTCCGCTCGCCGCCGACCGACTTGCGCTGGCGGCTCGCGCGCACCTGGCGCAGGTCCACCCCGCGCGCCGCGCGGTGCAGGTATTCGGCGAAACTGCCGAAGTTCGCGCGCAAAAACGCGATGTCGCGGCCGGCAAGGTCCGCTCCGGTCGCGATGCCCAGTCGCGCCATCTTCTCCGCGCCGCGCGGGCCGACGCCGTGGATGCGGCGGACGGGCAGCGTCGCGACGAACGCCTCGCCTTCGCCGGGCCGGATCACGCAAAGCCCATCAGGCTTGTTGTGATCGCTGGCAAGCTTGGCCAGCAGCTTGTTGTACGAAACGCCCGCGCTCGCCGTCAGCCCGGTCCGCGCGGCGATCCGGCTGCGGATCAGTCGCGCGATGCGCACCGCCGAGCCGATCCCCTGGCGGTCGTGCGTGACATCAAGATAAGCCTCGTCGAGCGACAGCGGCTCGACCAGCTCGGTGAACTCGCCGAAGATTTCGCGGATCTGCTGCGACACCTCGCGATAGACGTCGAAGCGCGACTTGCGGAAGATCAGCCCCGGGCACAGCCGCGCGGCGCGGACCGAGGGCATCGCCGATCGCACGCCGAACGCGCGCGCCTCATAGCTCGCCGCCGCGACCACGCCGCGCGCCGCCGATCCGCCGACCGCGACCGGCTTGCCCCGGATCGACGGATCGTCGCGCTGCTCGACGCTGGCGAAGAAGGCATCCATGTCGACATGGATGATCTTGCGCGGCGGCGTATCGTCTTCCTCCGGATCATGACCACCGATAGTGGACGGGGCGTCGCTCATCCGCGGAACATAGCGTGATCGGGGCTTCCGGGCGAGTGTCAGAACTCGTTCGCCGCATCGAGCAGCCGCGTGAGCTTCGCCGGTGCAACCATGCGCCAGCTGCGCGCGATCCACGCGCCGATCTCATCCCAATCGTTGTCACCTAGATCCAATCGCATCGCAATCCAGCCGTCGCTGAAGTAGGCCGGGCGATAATAGCGTTCCGGATCGCGTTCGATCAGCATCGCCCGCTCGTCCATACCGCTAATCTTGGCGAGCAGCGCGACGCGGCCGTCCCCATGGTGATCGTTGCTGACCCAGGCGAACTTCTTGCCCTTGGTCTTGCCGGTGCCGGCGCCGATGCCAAAGCAGGCCATGCCGTGCGACAGTGTCTCCTCGGCCTGCGGCTGAGCCAGCGCCAACGCGCGGACCTGCCCGGTCAGGTACTGGGGATCGACGGTGCGCGAAACGAAGGCGGCGAGGCACGGCGCATAGAGCTGATGCTCGGCGATCAGCACGCGCGCGGCGAGGCTCGCGGGCGTATCGCCGGCGATCACCGCGACACGCGTCTGGCCGAGCACCGGCCCATCGTCGAGCGTCGGGGTGACGATATGCACCGAACAGCCCGCATGGGCATCGCCGTTGGCCAGCGCGCGCTCGTGCGTGTGCAGTCCCTTGTACAGCGGCAGCAGCGAGGGGTGGATGTTGAGCATCCGCCCTTGCCAGCGCGCGACGAAGCCTTCGGTCAGCACGCGCATATATCCGGCGAGCGCGACGACCTCGACGCCCGCGCCGCGCAGCGCCGCATCGATCGCCGCGTCGTGATCGGCGCGCGCCATCCCGGCGTGCGGCAGCGCGAACGTCGCGATGCCCTCGGCCGCCGCCAGGACGAGCCCCGGCGCCGCGGGCGCATTGCTTGCGACCAGCACGATCTCATAGGGACAAGCTGGCGAACGGCTGGCATAGAGCAGCGCCGCCATGTTCGAACCCGTCCCCGAAATCATCACCCCGACCTTCGCGCGTAGGTGTGCCGCCTCTGTCGCGGTCATCGTGTCTGCTCGGGCAAGCGCTGCATCGGCGTTGTCCTATGCGCGCGCCGCCGGGGCCGCAACCTGATGGCGCGTGCGCCGTTCATGCCGCCCGCCGAGGACCTGCCCTACCTGCGGCGGCTCGCCTATACGATCGCGATCGCGGCGGTGCTGCTGGTGGTCTGGCGCGCGTCCGACCTGCTGATGCTGATCTTCGGCTCGGTGCTCGGCGCGGTCGTGTTCCGCAGTACCGGCGGCGCGATCGAGCGGCGCACGCATTGCAACCACAAGCTCGCGCTGACGCTGGGCGTGATCGTGGTGCTCGTGCTGTTCGCCCTCACCACTTGGCTGCTGACCGCGCAGTTCGGTCGTCAGCTGGCGGTGCTGATCATCAACCTGCCGCAGGCGGTGCGCAACGTGATTGGCGCGGTTTCGGGCACGCCGGTGGGCGAGGCGCTGGTCGCCGCCTCGCGAGCTTCAGTGGGCGGATCGACCTTCGCCGACACGCTCGGCCGGCTGAGCGTCGGTATCGGCGAAATCCTGGCGAACTTCCTCGTCGTGCTGGTCGGCGCGATGTTCCTCGCGGCTGATCCTAGCGTCTACAAGCGCGGCCTCATCCTGCTGGTCCCCCGCTCGGGCCGCGCGCAAGTCGATCGCGCGCTCGATGTCGTCGGCGAGGCGCTCGGGCTGTGGCTGCGCGCGCAGCTCCTCTGCATGACGAGCATGGGGCTGCTCATTGCGCTGGGCCTGTGGATCATCGGCTCGCGCAGCTGGGCCGCGCTGGGGTTGCTCGCCGGGCTGTCCGAGTTCGTGCCTTATGTCGGCCCGCTGGTGGCGATGCTGCCCGCGCTCGCGGTGGCGGCGCCACAGGGAGGCAACCAGATGCTGCTGGTGGTGCTGATCTATTTCCTCGTGCGCATCGTCCAGTCGAGCCTCGTCACGCCGTTCGTCACCCGCCGCGTCGTCTCGATCCCGCCCGCGCTGACGCTGTTCGTGATCCTGGGCGTCGGCGCGGTGTTCGGCATCTACGGCCTGTTCTTCTCCGCCGCGCTGCTCGTCGTGTTCTTCGTCCTGGTGCGCGAGCTGTATTTGCGCGACACCCTGGGCGAGGCGATCGAGGCGGTGCCCAACGGGGGTGGGGGTGCGGAGATCAGGGATGGCGGCTAACGCCCAAATGTTAGCCGTTCAGGTGAGCTGTGACGATCCCCAGAGCGGACGCGACAGACATCGAAAGCAGGTTGCCTCTAAGCAGTTCTTGTAGCGCGACGGCTCTGCCATAAAACCGCGATCGCCGCGCCGACGATTGCTATGGCCATATCCTTTTGAGAATCCCAGAAGTCGCCCTGCTGGCCGTTATAATCGTCGGCCATTCCAGGCGCGAGAATGATGGTCAACAGCCGCTCGAATATCTCGTAAAGCGCACTCACTGCTCCGACGAATAAGAATGCCGTCCATAGGCTCGCACGTCGCCCCATCCCTGCATAACGCCGCATTGTTTCGCCAAAGGGCAAGACCCACAACAGTCCGAAGGCAAGGTGCACGAGCCGGTCATACCCGTTCCGCGCAAGGCCTAACAAGCCGCTGATCGTATGTCCGGTGAGCGCTTTCCCCCAATTGTCATAAGGGACGTTGGAATAGGTGTAGCGCCCGCCGAGTGTGTGCAGCAGCCAGAAAACCAAGAGCGCTCCAACCGCCTTGTTTGATAAAGGCCAGCGGGCCAGCAACAATGGCGCAGCGAGGATCAGCAATACCGTTGGCACGTGCTGAAGCGGCGCGATCTCCGGATAAGGCTGGCGGACATTGGCGGAAACAACAGCCACGACAAGCGTAAGAAGCGCTGCACGCTGGGAGCGCGGCAGGGTCAGCCAAGTGTTTACGTAGCGGATCATGCGCCAGCGATGGCAATGGTGGTGCCGCATGGACACAGTTTTAAGCGGGATAGGCGCAGGTCCGCACGATTTTTCCAGAACCCGCTGTTTTCGGCTTCACTACTCACGAACGATCACGATCTCCAGTATTGCGGTCTAACGGATCGTAAGCTGATAAGGCTTGCACACTCACCCACGATACACCGCTTCCCAAGCCCCGCGCCCCGCCCAGACCTCGTCCGCGCCGCTGACCGTGCACCCGCGCTCGCCCGGCTCGACCACGCCGATCGCGAACACCGTCTCGCCTGCCGCCTCGAGCTCGGCCGTCACCGCCGCCGCCTCGTCCGCAGCGACCGCCAGCACCATGCCGATGCCGCAGTTGAAGGTGCGCGCCATTTCCTCGGGTTCGATCCGGCCCTGCGCCTGAAGGAACGCCATCAGGCGGGGTTGCGGCCAGGCACCCGCATCGATGCGCGCGTTGAGGCCCTGCGGCAGCACGCGCGGCACGTTTTCCAGCAGGCCGCCGCCGGTGATGTGCGCGAGCGCGTAGATCTTTCCCGCGCGCACTAAAGGCAGCAGGCTCGCCACGTATATGCGCGTCGGCTCGATCAGCGCGTCGATCAGCAGCACCTCGGGGTCGAACAGCGCGGGACGGTTGAGCTTCCAGCCCTTGTCGGCCGCGAGCCGCCGCACGAGCGAATAGCCGTTCGAATGCACGCCCGAGGAGGCGAGGCCGAGCAGCACGTCGCCGGCCGCCACCTTGTCGCCAGTCAGCTGTTGCCCGCGCTCGACCGCGCCGACGCAGAAGCCCGCGAGGTCGTAGTCGCCGTCGGCGTACATCCCCGGCATCTCGGCGGTCTCGCCGCCGATCAGCGCGCAGCCGGCGATGCGGCACCCTTTCGCGATGCTCGCGACGACGCGCTCCGCAACATCGCCGTCGAGCTTTCCGGTGGCGAAATAGTCAAGGAAGAACAACGGCTCCGCGCCCTGGACGATCAAGTCGTTGGCGCACATCGCGACGAGGTCGATGCCGATGCCTTCGTGCCGGTCGTGGTCGATCGCGAGCTTGACCTTGGTGCCGACGCCGTCGTTCGCCGCGACGAGCAGTGGATCGGTATAGCCCGCCGCGCGCGGATCGAAGAAGCCGCCGAAGCCGCCGAGCTCCGCGTCCGCGCCGGGCCGCGCGGTCGCCTTAGCCAGCGGCGCGATTCGCTGCACCAGCGCGTTGCCCGCCGCGATCGAGACGCCGGCGCGCGCATAGCTGTAGGGGACATCGTCCATCGCCGCGCGGGTAGCGTGTCGGCGTCCGGATTGCCACGCCTCGATTTTCCCCCGCGATTTCCAAGCTTGGATTTGCGCGCGGCATTGGGCACAAGCGCGGGCTTGCTTGCCATGGTCTTTGCCCGAACCCTCCGGCGGCTCGATCCGCGCGCAAAGCTCGTGATCGGCGTGGGCGGCGCGGGCGTGCTGGCGCTCGCGGGCATCGGCTCGGGACGCCTGATCGCGCAGATCGAAGGCGATCGCGGCATCGCGCCGGTCGCCAGCACGACCGACATCGAGGTCGACGGCATCGCGGTCGACACCACCGGCAAGTCGGGGCGCGAAGCGCGCGACGCGGGCTATGCGCTGGCGCGGCGGCTCGCCTGGCAGAAGTACGGCGGCGCGCAATTGAGCGACGCGCAGCTCGACGCGATGACCTCGGCGATCGTCGTGCAGCGCGAGCAGATCGGCCCGCGCCGCTATATCGCGACGCTCGGCGTGGTCTTCGATCGCGCGAAGGCCGGCGAATTCGCCGCCGCCGCCAGCGGCGCGAGCTATGTCCGCTCGGCCCCGCTGCTGGTGATCCCGCTGATGATCTCGGGCGGGGTCGGCCAGGTGTTCGAGGTGCGCACCGCGTGGCAGCGCGCCTGGGCGAACTTTCAGACCGGCGCGAGCAGCATCGACTACGTGCGGCCCAACGGCGCGGGCGTCGATTCGCTGCTGCTCAACGCCGGGCAGGTCGGGCGGCGAAGCCGCTCCTGGTGGCGTACCGTGCTCGATCGCTACGATGCGTCCGACGTGATCGTGCCGGTCGCCCGGATCGAGCGTGAGTGGCCGGGCGGGCCGATCAAAGGCACCTTTACCGCGCGCTACGGCCCCGACGATACCTATCTCGACAGCTTCACGCTGACCGCGCGCGACGATGGCGGGCTCGTCGCGATGCTGAACGAAGCGCTGGTACGCATCGACCTCATCTATCGCGATGCGCTGGCGCGCGGCGATCTGCGCCCCGATCCCAGCCTCACCAGCGAATCGCGCACGTTGGCGGCACTGATCGCACAGGTCCGCGCGCGGCTCCCCACCGATCCGGCCGGCGTCGGCGATGCCGCGATCGGCGGCGAGACGAGCGCGCCCTCGACTTCGGCGAGCGCAGCCCCGGCCGCGACGGTCACGAACTATTCGGTCCAGTTCGCCACGCCCGATCCCGCCGCGCTCGACGCGACGATCGCCGCGGTGCGCGGTGCGATCGGCGTGCGCGGTGCCACCACCACCAGCCTCGCGATCGGCGGCGCGTCGGTGATGCGCGTCGGCTTTGCCGGCGATATCGAGGCGCTGGCGACGGCGCTTCGCGCGCGCGGGTTCCAGGTGAGCGTCGCGAACGGCGGCCTCACCATCCGGCGCTGACGCGTGTGAGCCAGATCGCGCTGCCGCTGCCGCCGGTCGAGCCTTTGCGGACGGCAAACGCGCGCATCGCGATCGGCAATGCCAACGCGCCCGTGATCGATGCTTTCGCGCGGGCTGCATCGTGGCCGTTCGGCACCGCGGTGCTGGCGGGGCCGCCTCGCTCGGGCAAGAGCCTGCTCGCGCGCTGGTTCGAGCGGACCGGCGCGGGTCAGGCGATCGACGACGCGCGTTCGTTGCCCGAGGCCGATCTGTTCCACCGCTGGAACCGCGCGCAGGAGGATCGCGTGGCGCTGCTGATCGTCGGCGGGGAGCCGGGCACCTGGCGCGCGGGCCTGCCCGATCTCGCCTCGCGGCTCGGCGCGGCGCTGCACCTGACGATCGGCGAGCCCGACGATGCGATGCTCGCCATGCTGCTGAGCCGCCATGCCGAGGCGCGCGGCTTCTTTCTCGACGCCGCGCTGATCGCCTATCTCGCGCCGCGCTGCGAGCGCAGCCACCGCGCGGCCGAGACGCTGATCGCCGTGATCGATCGCCTGAGCCTCGAACGCCTGCAGCCGCCGACGCTGGCGATCTGCCGCGATGCGTTACTCGAGTTCGGGGTACACGATGGCGATACCGACGATCAGATGTGTTTGCTTTAGATCGCGCGGTCTGCTTGAGGCGCAGTTTCGCACGGGCGAGGCGTGAGGATAGGATCAGGCGGCGATGGCAGGGCTCATCCGGTATCTGGACTCGATCGTCGCGCGCGATCCCGCGCCGCGTTCGCGTTGGGAAGTGCTGCTCTATCCGGGCTTATGGGCGGTCGGCTATCACCGCGTCGCCCACGCGCTGTTCGCCGCGCGCCTGTTCTTCCTCGCGCGCGCGGTCAACCATCTCGCGCGGTTCCTGACGGGGATCGACATCCATCCGGGTGCGACGATCGGTCGGCATCTGTTCATCGACCATGGCTTCACCGTGATCGGCGAGACCGCCGTGATCGGCGACAACGTGACGATCTATCAATGCGTGACGCTCGGCGGCACCAACCCGGCGAACGGCATCGGTGGCAAGCGGCATCCGACGCTGGCCGATAACGTCATCATCGGCTCGGGCGCGCAGATCCTTGGGCCGATCGTCGTCGGCGCGCGCGCGCGGGTCGGCGCGAACGCCGTCATCGTCGAAGACGTGCCCGAAGGCGCGACGATGGTGGGGGCAAAGGCGCGCTCGACGCTGGTGCCGGCCGAGACCTGGGCGCGCGAGTTCATGCCTTATGGCACGCCGTGCACCGAGCCCTGCGAGCCGAGCGGCACTGCGGCGGGCGGGGCGCGGATCGAGGCGTTGGAGCGCGATCTTGCGAAACTGCGCGCGCAGATCGCCGATCTGCGGCGTGAGCGGGACGCATCCATATCGGATCCATCGCCCGGCCGTCGGCGGGGCTGAGCCGGGTGGAGCGGCGCGACGAGGCTGCCGGCGGCACCGTCATCGCTTTCCCCCAGCGCGCGCCGCTGCAGATCGCGTTCGACAGGATCGAGCTGCAGCGCATCCTCGACCTGTACGGCCGCATGGTCGCTGCCGGGCAGTGGCGCGACTATGCGATGGACTTCGCGCGCGACGCCGCAAGCTTCAGCGCGTTTCGCCGCGCCGCCGAACGCCCGCAGGCGCGGATCGAGAAACGTCCCGTGCTGCGCGGTAAGCAGGGCATGTGGACGCTGTTCGGCGAAGCAGGCCAGGTGCTGCGGCGCGGACACGATCTGGCGAACGTGCTGTCGCCGATCGAACGGCGACTGCTCAAGGTGGTCGGGTAGGGGCTTTCGTAAGGCGCGATGGCGCATGATCGGAACGGGCTCGCACGCCGTATTCCGCCACGCTCCGCCCCGGCAAACGCCATCGTCCGCTCGACCGGCAACGCTCGCGATCGTCGGCAACTTTGGCGATACCGGTTGAAAGACCACCGCCCGTTTTCAGTGCGGTCAAAAGACGGGCACCAGTCGCGTGAAACTGTAGAACAACGAAAATAAGCAAAACGGCGGCTTTTTGTCTTGCCAGCGCTGGCAACCTGATCTTAATCTTTGCCTGGGTTGGGGTGTCATCGTGCACCCTTGTTGGCGAACAACTGCCGCAGTGAATTCATGATTCACGGCGCTAGGAAGCTATTGGGGTAGCTTATGCAAAAGCGTGTTGCCGTGTTGGGCGGCGGGATAAGCGGCATTGTCGCGGCGGATGCTTTGGCGTCGTCAGGCTGTAAAGTGACGTTGCTCGAGCCCAGGGACACGCTTGGCGGCAACTTCCTGTCGCGCAACATCGGCCCGTTTACCTTCGATATCGGCGCCTTCATGTTCTTCCCCGGCGGCGCTTTCTTCAGACGCTTCCCTTCAGCCGAGCGGCTCTGCGTTCCCTCGCCCATGCCGATCGAGCGCGTCACGCCGCAAGGCCGGGTCCATGCGTTTCCCTATTCGGTCAAACAGGATCTGATCGGGCAGGGACCGGTCGAGATCGTCCTCAGCGTGCTATCGATGGCGATCGGACGCATCCGCGGCAATCCGCGCCTCAACAGCGGTGCGTTTGCGCGCTATTACCTGGGGCGGCGCTTGTTCGAACGAAGCGGTCTGTCGCATTACGTCAAGCGCTTCAACGGTGTGCCCGCCGACGAGGTCGAGGCGTGCTTTGCCGAGCAACGGCTCGAATGGCTGCCCCGCGCGACCACGCCCACCGCGATCGTCAAGCGGCTGATGAAGCGGCGTCGCCGTCCCCCGCCGTCGCAGAGCATGGTCAGGCCGCAACAGGGCTTTGAGCCGATGTTCGAGGATGTGCGGCGGGAACTCAAACAGCGCGGCATCACCGTGCGCACCGGTTTTCCGATCAAGTCGATCCGCAAGCACGGCGATGAACTGTCGATCGCCGGGCAGCACGAGGTGATCAAGGCCTCGCGCGTGGTATCGACTTTGCCGGTCGAGCAGACCGCGCGACTGTGCGGTATCAACGATATTCCCGAGCTGCCATCGCTGACGCTGCTCTCGCTCTATATCAAGTACCGTGGCGACCTCGGCTTTCCATCGACGATCCTGTATAATTTCTCGGCCGAATGCAGCTGGAAACGGCTGACGGTTCATTCGCGCGCCTATGGCAACCGCGAAGGCTGCGAATATCTGAGCGTCGAGGTGCCGTTTCCCGAGAATACTCCCGAGCTGTCGGGCGAGGCGGAGTTCGCGGCGTTCATCGACTTCATGCACAAGCGCGGGCTGATGCTCGATAGCGCTGAACTGGTGGGCCACCAGTTCACCGGGAAGGCATATCCCGTCTATACGCACGGGACATCCGCGGCGGCGGCGGGCATCGTCGAGCGGATCGGTCGTTACGGCGTCGATATGCTGGGGCGGCAGGGCCAGTTCGCCTATATCCCGACATCGTGGGAAGCGGCGAAGCGCGCGGAAAACTTCATCGGGCGGAGCGCGATCGCCGCCTGATCGTACCCGGCTTTAGTCCGCACGGACGTTTTGCGCTGGTCTGACAGGGGTGGAAGTGTCACCGTTGCGCGATGGTGCTGCGGTCTCAGCCAGAGCCACCCAATCCGCTTGGAGGAGCGGACGCGCCGACGGTAGCGGTCCGCCGCTCCGCGCTTGCCGCGATGATCGCCGCTTCGAACGATGCCGCGCCGCAAGAGTCGTGCGGACTGCTGCTCGGCGACGCGCGCACGATCGAGCACGCGACGCCTGTCGCGAACGTCGCCGCAGAGCCGCTCTTCCGCTTCGAGATCGACCCCGGCGCGTTGATCGCCGCGCATCGCGCCGAGCGCGCCGGCGGCATGGCGCTGGTCGGCTATTTCCACTCGCATCCGGTCGGCCATCCGCGTCCGTCCGCCACCGATTGCGAGCACGCCAGCGGCGATGGCCGGCTCTGGGCGATCGTCGCGAACGACGAAACCACGCTGTGGCGCGATACGCCGCAAGGGTTCGCCTCGCTTTCCTATGACGTGATTGACGGGTAGGGGCAGGCGATGCGCCATGCCCCGTCGACCACCGATTTCGCACGCTGCGCAAATCCATGCGGGGCAAGGCTTTTGATCGCGTGACGCAGATCGCTGATCACGCGCCCGACCTTGCGGCGCTGCTGTGCTCGCGGCTGTGTCACGATCTAATGAGCCCGGTCGGCGCGCTTGCCAACGGGCTCGAATTGCTCGCCGACGAGACCGAGCCCGGGATGCGCGAACGGTGCCTGGCGCTGCTCGAGCAGAGCGCGCGTACCGCCGGCGACAAGCTGCGCTTCTTCCGCGTCGCGTTCGGCGCGAGCGGGGGCGGCCCGGATGGCGATGCGCCGATCCCGGTCGCGGAAACGCGTGCGCTGATTGAAGCGCTGGCGAAGGGTCCGCATCCGATCGCGATCACCTGGCTGATCGCCGACGAGGCGTTGTCGGTGGCCGCCACCAAGGTGCTGCTGAACCTCGCGCTGATCGGCCTCCAGGCGCTGGTGCGCGGCGGCACGCTCGATTGCGGGGTGGAGCGGACCGCCGACGGCGGCTGCGACATCGTCGTGCGCGCCTCGGCACCGCGCGTGGTGTTCGATCCCGATCTCGGCCGCGCTCTCGACGGCTCGCTAGCCGCCGATGCGCTGACCAGCCGCACCGTCGCCGCCGCGCTGGTGCACGACCTCGCCCGCGCCGGGGGCGGCACGGTCCAGCATTTGAAGACCGACGATACGCTACTGCTCGGCGCCAACCTGCCTCATGTGGGCCTGCCGCGCGCCACCCCGTCGACCTTGCCGTGAGCGCGCGCGACATGCGCCGCTGGCTCGTCCACCACGAGGCGCCTTCGCCCAATTTCGACGAACGCCGCTTGCCGGTGTCGATGGTTGTGCTGCACTACACCGGGATGCGCGGCGCGGACGAGGCGCTCGCGCGGTTGCGCGATCCGGGGGCCAAGGTCTCCGCGCATTACCTGATCGACGAGGACGGTGCGGTCACCGCGCTGGTGCCCGAAGCCAAGCGCGCGTGGCACGCGGGCGCATCGTTCTGGCGCGGGATCACCGATGTGAACTCGGCCAGCATCGGCATCGAGCTGGTCAACCCGGGGCACGAGTTCGGCTATCGCGCCTTTCCCGATGCGCAGATCGAAGCGCTGCTGCCGCTGCTGGCGGACATCGTCGACCGGCACGGCATCGCGCCGGACAACGTGGTCGGCCACTCCGACGTCGCGCCGAGCCGCAAGCAGGATCCGGGCGAGCTGTTCGACTGGCCGCGCCTCGCGCGGCTGCGGCTGGCGTTGAGCGTGCCCAGGCCCAAGATCTGGCTGGTCTACGACAATCCGGGCGCGTTCTTCCTGGCGCTCGAACGCTTCGGCTACGACATCACCGATGGCCGCGCGGCGATAACCGCGTTCCAGCGACGCTTTCGCCCGGCGTTGATCGACGGCGAGATCGACGGACAGATCGGCGGACTGCTGTTCGAGCTTTTGTTGGAGCGCGATCTGGGACGTGCTAGATAGCGGCGCGACCGGGGAGCCGGGCAGCCGCGTCGCCCGCGCATCCCCGCGCGGACGCCGAGGAAAGTCCGGGCTCCACGAAATGAAGGTGGCGGGTAACGCCCGCCCGCGCCCAACGGGTGACCGGACGGCGTGAGGGAAAGTGCCACAGAGAGCAGACCGCCGGGATCGCCTCTAGGGCGACTCTCGGTAAGGGTGAAAGGGTGCGGTAAGAGCGCACCGCGCGGGCGGCAACGTTGGCGGCATGGCAAACCCCACCTGGAGCAAGACCGAATAGGGGCGGCGCGTCGCGTGTCTTCGGACGAGCGGCAGGCGTATTTCGCGCTGATCGCCCGGGTTGGTCGCTGGAGCGACGCGGCAACGCGTCGCCGAGAGGAATGGCTGCCCAGATGCGCGGGCGACTTCGCATCGGACAGAACCCGGCTTACAGGCTCCCCGGTCGATCGTCGGCAGCTCGGCTAACCGCCTGCGCTCCACTCAGGTCTTCGCCAGCTTGATGCAATTGCGGCCCGAGGCCTTCGCGTCATAGAGCGCGTCGTCCGCCGCCTTGAGCGCGGTCGATGCGGTGTCGTAGGCAAAGGCATCGGCGACGCCGCCCGAGAACGTCACCACGCCGATCGGCTCGTCGGTATCGCGGTTGACCAGCCGCCGCCGGCTGAAGGTGATCCGCGCCTCGTCGAGCCGATCGGCCGCCTGCGCGACGGTCAGCCCGCGGAACAAGAGCACGAATTCCTCACCGCCATGGCGCGCGACATGGCAGTTGTCGCCGGTGATGCGCTTGAAGTGCTCCGATATTGCCTGGATGACCCGATCGCCGACCGGGTGTCCGTGCGTGTCGTTGATCGCCTTGAAGTTGTCGATGTCGCAGAACGCGACGCTCAGGAAATCGATCTGCGCGCGCGCCTCGCGATATTCGCGCTCGTACAGATGGTCGAACGCGCGCCGGTTGGGCAGCCCGGTCAGATAGTCGAGTTCGGCGTCGCGCCGCGCGCGCTGCAGGCTGTCGCGCAGGTTCCGCGCCTCGCGCTCGGACTTCGCCATGTCCGCCTCGACCTGCCGCGTGCGGTCGAGCATCGCGCGGGCAAGCTGCGCCATCGCCGCCGGATCGAGGTCGTGCGTGCACGCTTCGGCAAGCCGCGCGTGCTCCTCGATCGCCGCGCCATAGTCCGAGCTCGCCGTCTTGGCGCTGCCGCTGGTCGCGACGAAGCGGGTCAACGCCTCGCCGAGCCGCTTCATCAGTTCCTCGAGTTCCTGCTTGCGGTCTCTGACGATTCCGTACTCGACGCCGATGCCGGTGAACCATTCGGGCGTGATCGGCTCCTTGGCGGCGCGTCGTTCGGCGACCCGGCGCGACAGGCGCTGCTCGCTGCCGGCGAACAGATGCCAGGCGATGACCAGGTTGTCGGGCGTCACGTCGAGCAGGTTTTCGAGCAGGAAGCCGGTGATGTCGCTCAGCAGATCGCGCCGCGTCGCCAGCGCATGATCGTGGAGTACCGCAAGCTCGCGCTCGTCGAGGTCGTCCTCCATTGCCGGAGCATCGACGTCGCGCCTAGCGAAATTGAAGATGCGCACCGCTTGCCCGCCTCGTGCTCGATTGGCTGGAGCCGGCCGGATAGCCGATCGGCGTTAACAAACCGTCGCTGCCGAGCCCGGTGCGGCCCTCAGAGAGGCATCAGACCGGTCGCTGCGTGATCGCTATCGCCTCGTCCCCCGCGCCGGTGCGCGCCTCGATCAGCCAGCGACGCGTGCCTTCGATGCCGATCGCGGTCAATCGCCCCGATCGGTAGGCGCCCGTGTCGAGGCCGATCCGGTTGTGCCGCACGACCGCATCTTCGGTGATCGTGTGCCCGTGCACGACGATGCAGCCGTGGTCGGCGTGCGACGCGAGGAAGGGCTCGCGGATCCAGCGCAGATCCTCGTCGCTCTGTGATGCCAGATCGACCCCGGGGCGGATGCCGGCGTGCGCGAACAGGTAATCGTCGATGCGGATCGATCCCGGTGCGCTCGCGAGGAAATCGAGATGGTCCGCAGGGATCGCGGCGCGAGCGAGCGCCATCGCTTCGCCATAGGTCGCGCCGTCGAACAGCTCCGGGTCAACGCCGTACGAATCGATAGTCTCGCGACCGCCGATCTTCACGAAATGACGGAATGCCTCGATATCCTCTAGCGCGATGAGGAACATCTCCTCGTGATTGCCGGCGATCAGCTGCACCGCGCGGCCGCGGCTCCAGGCAATGGCGTGCGCGACGACATCGGCGCTGTGCGGCCCGCGATCGACCAGATCGCCGAGCAGTATGCATGTAGTATTCGCCTCGCCGCGGGCCCGATCGTCCGTATCGATCGCATCGGTGATCGCGTGGAACAGATCGAGCCGACCATGAATGTCGCCGACCGCATAGACGCGACGGCCGGCGGCGACAGCCGGCGGGGCGGGCGCGCGTCGGCGAAGTATCTGACGCAGACTGCCTATCATACCCATGCCAGGTCGTGCCGATACCGCTCGCCGGGCCGAACGGATAGTCGCGCCTCATAATAAATAGCCCAAGAACCGTGGCAAGAAATCAACAGGTGCGGGTCAATCGGAATGGTCGATACCGCTTCGTTCTTGTGCGTCGCAACAATTATCGGCAGCTAACCTACCGCGTTCGCAAGTTGCATCCAGTCAATGAGAGCAAGACGAACGTGCAGGCGGGACGAGGCAGTTTGCAACTATCGAGGATACGCATCATGCACACGTCCACCCGCGGCCTGATCGCCGCCACGCTTCTGGCGGGCTCGGCGCTTGCCGCCCCCGCGTTCGCTCAAGAGTCTTCCGCCGCCGGCACCCCGGCGCAGACACCGACTCCGTCCGAAGCGGTCGCCGCGACCCCCCCGGCCGCCAGCGCGTTCACCATCACGGGTGCCGCGACGATCGCCTCGCAGTACCGGTTCCGCGGTCTGTCTCAGTCGAACAATCGCCCGGTCGTGCAGGGCACCTTCACCGTCGCGCATAGCTCGGGCTTCTACGTTTCCACTTGGGGGTCGAGCGCGTCGGGTGGCGATGCGCCTATCCAGATCGGCGGGACGGAAATCGACGTTTATGGCGGCTTTACGCACGAGATCGCGCACAGCGGCTTCACCATCGACGTCGGTGGTTATGGCTATATCTATCCGGGTGCGCCTGCTGGTAACTACTTTGAAGTCTATGGCTCGGTTGCCAAGACCTATGGTCCGGTGAGCGCCAAGGTAGGCCTGTACTATGCACCTGACCAGCACGTGTTCGATTTCAACTTCTCGTCGCCGAGACAGCATAATGCCTATATTTACGGTGAGCTGAGTGGCGGCATTCCTAATACGCCGGTGACGATCCACACGCACCTCGGCCACACCGCTGGCGGGTTCGACTATGGCAAGCAGTATTTCGACTATACTGCAGGCGTGACTTACAAGTGGAAGGCGCTGTCGTTCGACATCTCGGTCGTCGGCACCGACCTCAGCCGCCGGGACATTGCGAACGCCAACTTCGGTGGTGTCGGCGCCAACGCAAGCTGCGCCAACGGTGGTTTCGGCGAAGTCTTCGACAGCGTCGGCTCGTGTGCCACGTACTTCCGCCGTCCGGCGAAGACCGTCGCGGTGGGATCGATCACCGCTAGCTTCTAAGCTTCGATTTGAATATCGAGGGGTCGCGCGGGCAATCGCGCGGCCCCTTTTTATGCGCGACGCCGGTGGCCCGATGCCTCGATACGCGGTACAGGCGTCCGTATGACCCGCTACCTCCACACCATGATCCGCGTCAGCGACCCCGTCGCGACGATCCGCTTCTTCGAACTCATCGGCCTTCGCGAAGTGCGTCGCCACGACAGCGAGAAAGGCCGCTTCACGCTGATCTTCCTCGCCGCTCCCGGGCAGGAGGACACGCAAGTCGAGCTGACGCACAACTGGGATCCGGAGCCATACGACGGCGGACGCAACTTCGGCCATCTCGCATACCTCGTCGACGATATCTATGCGACCTGCGCGCGGCTGACGGAAGCGGGCGTTACGATCAACCGGCCGCCGCGCGATGGGCACATGGCCTTCGTCCGCACGCCCGACGGCATTTCGATCGAACTGCTGCAGGACGGTTCGCTGCCGCCGCGCGAACCCTGGACGAGCATGCCCAACGTCGGGGTGTGGTAGGCTACGCTACCGCCGTCGGGCGACCCGCGAACCACAGCACCGCATATCCGGCGATCATCGATAGCAGCGATCCGCCGATCACGCCGAGCTTCGCCGCTTCGAACAACGTAGGCTGATCGGCGAACGCGAGCCCGGCGATGAACAGGCTCATCGTGAAGCCGATGCCGCACAGGATGGCGACGCCCCACAGCTGCACCCAGCTCGCGCCGGCGGGCCGGGTCGCGAGGCCCAGCCTCTCGGCGAGCACGATCGCGCCGAACACGCCGAGCTGTTTGCCGACGAACAGCCCCGTCGCGATCGCCAGCGGCAGCGGCGCGGCGAAACCCGCCAGACCCTCGATTGATACGCCCGCATTAGCGAGCGCGAACAGTGGCAGGATCGCGTAGCGCACCCACGGCTGCAGGCGTTCCTCCAGCCGCAGCGACATGCTGGCCCCTGCGCGATCGGGCGCGAGCGGGATCGCGAGCCCGGCGAGCACGCCGGCGACCGTCGGGTGTATGCCCGAGCGCAGCACGCACAACCACAGCATGATCGCCAGCACGACGTAGGGCCAGGTAGTCCTGACCGTGCGGGCGAGTGCGAGCATGACCGCCCAGATCAGCAGCGCCGCCATCAGCCAGCCGAGTGAGATCGAGGCGGTGTAAAGCAGGGCGATGATCGCCACCGCGCCCAGATCGTCGACGATGGCGACGGTCAAAAGGAATAACCGCAGCGTCGGCGGCACGCGGCTGCCGAGCAGCGCGATCACGCCGACCGCGAAGGCGATGTCGGTCGCGCCCGGTATCGCCCAGCCGCGGTGCCAGGGGGCCGTCGGTCCCGCGATCGCGATGAAGCACAGCGCGGGGGCCGCCATGCCGGCGAGCGCGGCGATCATCGGCAGGCGACGCCGCCCGGGGTCGGAAAGCTCGCCGGTCGCGACTTCGCGTCTGATCTCGAGGCCGACGATCAGGAAGAACACGGCCATCAGCGCGTCGTTGATCCACTGGTGCGGCGTCGTCAGCACGCCGATCGGCGTCCATGGCAACGGGTCGAGGAACAGCTTGTGATAGGCGTGTGACACGTCCGAATTGGCGAGCGCCATCGCGATCAGCGCGACCGCGATCAACAGCACGCTTTCCGGCGCCTCGCCCGCCAGCAGGGCGCGGGCTCGCGCGCCGAGCCAGGATCTGGTGTGCGCCGCCCGCATGATGCCTGATCGGCGAGAGCTTTACCGGTTGCAAGCCCCCTGCGATCACCATAGGCTTCGTGTTCTGATGGCGCCGTCAGGGGCAAACTCAGGGTAATTTGCGGTTCCGTTGGGTTGGGGGCGATCGCGATGGATTGGGGTGTGGATGCTCTGCGCTTGGCAGAGCACGAATTGCTGGTGTTTGCGGCGTTCTGGTTCACGATCGGCGCGTTGGACGAACTCGCGATAGACGCGGTCTGGCTGTGGCTGCGCGCGACAGGGCGCGTTCGCGAGGAAAGCCTGCCGCCGGGCTACGAAGCGCGCCCGCTGGTCGGCCGGCTGGCGGTGATGGTTCCCGCCTGGCGCGAGCCCGACGTGATCGGCGAGATGATCGCGCATACGCTGGCGGCGTGGCCGCAGCCGAACCTGACGCTCTATGTCGGCTGTTACCGTAACGACGCCGCGACGCTCGCGGCCGCCATCATTGGCGCGCATGGCGATCCGCGCGTCAGGCTGGTGGTGCACGATCGCGCCGGTCCCACGACGAAGGCAGATTGCCTCAATCGGCTTTACGCCGCGATGGTCGCCGACGAACGGCGATCCAGCCGCGACTTCACCGGTGTCGTGCTGCACGATGCCGAGGACATGGTGCACCCTGCCGCGCTCGCGGTCATCGACAACACGCTCGAGGCCAACGATTACGTGCAGTTGCCGGTCCGGCCGGAGCCGCAATCGCGGTCGCCGTGGATCGCCGGGCACTACTCGGACGAATTCACCGAGGCGCACGCCAAGACGCTGGTCGTACGCGATGCGCTGGGCGCGGGCATCCCGACCGCGGGCGTCGGTTGCGGTTTCTCCCGCGCGGCGGTGTCGCGCATGGCGCGGTGGCGCGCGGATCACGGAGGCAAGGGGCCGTTCGCGCCCGACAGCCTGACCGAGGATTACGAGGTCGGCCTGCTGCTTGCCCGGTCGGGCGCGCGCGGACGGTTCGTGCGCCTGCGCGATGCCGACGGCGCGCTGGTCGCGACGCGCGCGTTCTTTCCCTCGACGATCCAGACGGCGGTCCGGCAGAAAACGCGGTGGATCCACGGCATTGCGTTGCAGGGTTGGGACCGCATGGGCTGGACCGGGCTCACCGTCGCGAGCTGGATGGCGCTGCGCGATCGCAAGGGGCCATTGCTCGCGCTGGTGCTCGCGAGCGCCTATGCGCTGGTGCTGGTCGAAGGCCTGCTGCTGATCGTGCCGCATCCGCACGCATCGCCGCCGGCTAGCCCGTCGCCGTTGCTTGCCTGGCTGGTGATGGCCAGTTTCGTAAGCTTTGTCTGGCGGGCGACGTGGCGCGTCTCGCTCACCGCGTACGAATACGGCTGGCTCGAAGGGGTTCGCTCGCTGCTGCGGATCCCGGTCGCGAACGTCATCGCGATCATGGCCGGCCACCGCGCGTTGACCGCGTATATCGCGACGTTGCGCGGCGGCGCGCTGCGCTGGGACAAGACCGATCACGCGGCGCATCCCGCGACGATGACGTCGGGCGCGCTCGCCCGATGAACAACCCGCGCCGCCGGCGCGGCGACCCGCTGATCGCGCTCGCGGTGATCGTGTCGAGCTGGATCGGGGTGCGCGCGCTGGCATGGGATCGTGTCGGCAGCGCATTGTTGACGCGTGCGGATGTCCTTGCGCCACGGGCGCCAGACGCGACGCTGGCGCTCGCCGAGGCCCGCTTCACGCCGTGGCCCGAGAACATGGCTCCGCCCGCCGCCGTACGGCCGGTCGGCGGGGCCGATGATGGCGATGAGGATGCGGGCGTCGGCGGCGATTGGCGCAGGCCCGCATTCGCTCACGGCGGCGCGCCGACATGGGGCGTCAGCCGGTCGCGCGCTGCTGGATCGTATCTTTCTTGGACCCTGCCGCGCGGGGAGCCGGCCGCATCGGGTGCGCAGCTCGCCTCTACGCGCTCGCCCGGAGGCAACGCGGCGCCGTTTCCGGTGCCGTCCGCCGTCCCCCCTGGCAAAGCGAAGCGCTGGTCGATGGATGCCTGGCTGCTGGCGCGCAAGGGGACCGGCCCGACGCTCGCAGGCGGACCCGCTCCCGCGAGCTACGGCGCGAGCCAGGCGGGCGCGATCGTGCGCTATGCGTTCGCGCCGTCGAGCCGCTATCGTCCTTCGGCCTATGCGCGCGTCGACAGCGCGCTCGGCGGCGCGGGCGAGAGCGAGGTCGCGCTCGGCCTGTCGGCGCGGCCACTGCCGTCGGTTCCGGTGATCGCGCTGGGCGAAGTTCGCGCGACGCGATCGGACGGGAAGCTGCGGTTCCGGCCCGCGGCGATGCTCGTCAGCCAGTTGCCGCCGTTCGCGCTGCCGCTGGGTCTACGCGGCGAGGCTTATGCGCAAGGCGGCTATGTCGCGGGCCGAGGCGCGACGCCGTTCTTCGACGGGCAGTTCACCTTCGATCGCCCGTTCGCGCGGGTGCTCGGCCATCAGGTGCGGCTCGGCGGCGGCGTCTGGGGCGGCGCGCAGAAAGACGCGGCGCGGCTCGACATCGGCCCCTCGACCCGCGTCGACGTCAAGCTCAACAGCCGCATCTTCGGCCGGCTGGCGCTCGACTATCGGCTGCATGTCGCCGGCAATGCGCAGCCCGGCTCGGGCCCCGCGCTGACCGCGTCCGCCGGGTTCTAAAGCCAGATGTCATCTGTCCCTTAGACGTTCGCGATTCGCGCTCTATAGAGTTCCGACGATCGGCGCGTCGGTCGGCAGCGGCTGGGACGCGGGCCGCCTCTCGCCCGGCTGCGGCAGACGCTTGCCCCACGGCCCGAACAGGTAATAGCCGACGGTCAGCGCCAGCGATATGATCGAACCCGCCGGATAGGCCCACCACACCGCCTCGCCGCCGATCCGGGGATAGGCAAGCGCGTAGAACCCCAGCCGGCCCGCATAGAGCGCCACGACCAGGATCAGCAGCGGCGCCAGCACCACGCCATAGGCGCGCATCGTGCCGATCAGGATCATCGTCACGCCGATCAGCACGAACGAGACGGTGCAGACCAGCTGGATATGCCTCGCGATCGGCATCGCCGGGCTGTCGCCGCCCAGGAACAGCGCGAGCAGCGGGTGGTCGAACACCACGATCGCCGCGGCGACCGCGCTCGATATGGCGAGGTTCGTCACCAGCCCGACGACGGTCACCGCGCCGACGCGGCCATGCGCGCCCGCGCCGATCGCCTGCGCGACCATCGCGCTGACCGCCGATCCGATCGCCAGCGCGGGCATCTGCAGGTAGTTCCACAGCTGCAGCGACGCGCCATAGGCCGCCGCCGTCGCCAGCCCTTCGCGATTAACGAGGCTTATCATGACGAGCCCCGCCGAAGAGATGATCAGCATCTGCGCGCCCATCGGCAGCCCCTTGGCGACGATGTAGCCGATTTCCGCGCGCGCCGGGATCAGATGGCGCCACTCGGCCCCGCGCAGCCGCAACGGCAGATCGCGCGCATAGATCCGCCACAGCATCCACGTCGCGCCGATCGCGTTGGCAAGCCCGGTCGAGATCGCCGAGCCCGCGATGCCAAGCGGGGGCAGCGGCCCCGCGCCCCGGATCAGCAGCGGGTTGAGACAGACGTCGAGGATCACGGTGATGATCATCGCATAGAGCGGCGTCTTCGAATCGCCGACGCCGCGCAACCCCATCGCGGCGATCACCGAGATCGTACCCAGCGGCATCGTGACGAACACCACGCGCAGATAGTCGCCCGCCTCGATGAAGCTCGCGTCGGGCGTCTTCAGCGCGCGGAGCAGCGTGGGCGAGCCGAACCAGCCGGCTATGCCCGTGACGATCGAGATCGCGATGCAGAACCCCATGCCCGCGCCGAACGTGCGGCGCGCGCCGGCCACGTCGCGCGCGCCATAGCGCTGCCCCACCCGCACCGTCGTCGCCATGCCGAACCCGAACACCGCAGCGAACAACAGGAACATGACGATGTTGGCATTGGCGGTCGCCGCCAGCGCGCTCGCGCCGATCAGCCGCCCGACCCAGATCGCGTTGATCGATCCGTTCAGCGTCTGCAGCACGTTCGAGATCAGCGTCGGCACGCTGAACGCGAGCAGCGTCATCAGGATCGGCCCATTCACCAGGTCGCCCTGCATCGGCCGCGTATTAGCCGCCGTCGGCACGTCGAGCGGTGGCCCAATCGCGGGCTCGGCTTGTGCGGTGGGGATCGGCGATGCTTCGTTCACGTCACGCTCTTCATGCCTTGGCTTCATGTGCCCCTGGTATCGCCGTAAAGGTCGATATGCAGACGTCCCGAGTACGCGAAACCGTGCGCGAGGCATAGCGGCGCGAGCCACTTCGCGCGCGTGGCGATCGTTGTGGGATCGCGTCCCTCGGGCATCAGGAACACGCGCGCGGGCGCGATGCCGTATCGCTCGGCGAGCGCCAGCACTTCCCCCGCATCGCCCGGATCGGCGATCACGAACTTGAACCATGCGCGCGGGTGCGCGGCCCATGCGGCGAGCCGTTCGGGCGGCAGCGCTTGGCGCGCCGGGTTGCCGCTATGCGCGAGCTTGGGACTGATCGTGTAATGCGAGACGTGACGGTCGAGCGCGGCGTGCGGCGCGACGGTGCCGTTGGTCTCGACCTCGATCGCCATCTCGCCCGGCAGCAGTGCCGCCATCCGCGCGAGGCCCGCGCCCTGCAACAGCGGCTCGCCCCCGGTGATCACCAGCCGCGGCTGGTCGAGCGCGGCGATCCGCGCCGCGACCTCCGCCTCGCCGAGCGCGATCTGGTTGGCGTCGCGATCGAACACCGCATGGTCACGATGCGATCGCCGGTCGTCGAAGCGCCAGGTGTAGGCGGTGTCGCACCAGACGCAGGCGAGGTTGCATCGCGACAGCCGCACGAACGCGCAAGGCCGCCCGGCCGATACCCCTTCGCCCTGCAACGAGGCGAATATCTCGGGCTCACCGGGCGTGGTGGTGGCGAGCGTCAGCGGCATGAGGGGACACTGAGGATTGACATGGTTGGCAGCGTCCAGGGGGAGCGTGCCTTATGGGAACTGTCGCGCGGCTGCGCCAGTGCCGTCGAGGCACGATGGTAGGCGCCTACCGAATACCCCCACCGACGTGGATTTAGCGTCCCTCTAATTGAGCCGCGCCAATGCGGCCGCAAGACGCTCGGCTTCGGCCGCATGGCCCGCATGGTCGGCCCGCGCCTTGTCGATCGCCTCGGGTTTGGCCTTTTCGACGAACGCCGTGTTGGCGAGCCGCTTGGCGAGCGCGTCGCGCTCCTTTTCGGACGTGGCGAGCGACTTCGTCAGGCGCGCGCGTTCGGCGGACAAGTCGATCACGCCCGCGAGCGGGATCGACAGGCTGGCGTCCCCCACGCCCACCTGCATCGCCGCCCCCGCCGGCGGCGGCGCGAAGCTGATCGTCGACAATCGCGTCACTCGCTCGATGATGCTCGCGTTCGCCGCGATGATCGCGCGGGTCCGCTCGCCGGGATCCGGCAGGAACGCATCCAGCCGCGCACCGGGGGCGATGCCGAGCTCTGCCTTCGCCGCGCGCAGATTGCCGGTGAGTGCGATCAGCCATTCAACGTCGGTCTTAGCTTCCGCGTCGACCACCGCCTCGGGCGCTGGCCATCGCGCGACGATCAAGTCGGTCTCCCGCGCGCCGAGCGCGGCCCACAGCTCCTCGGTCACGAATGGCATGAACGGGTGGAGCATGACCAGGATCTGGTCGAGCACCCAACCCGCGACCGCGCGCGTCTCGTCCTCCTCAGGTCCGGGAGGACCGAGCACCGGCTTGATCAACTCCACGTACCAGTCGCAGAACGTGTCCCACGCGAAGTGGTAGATCGCGTTTGCCGCTGCGTCGAAGCGCAGGTCGGCGAGCGCCTTGTCGATGGCGGCAAGCGTCTCGACCACCTCGCCGACGATCCACCTGTTGACCGCCAGCGTCGCCGCCGGCGCGGCGAGCGTCGTCGACGCGCCGATGCCGTTGCTCTGGCAGAACCGCGCGGCGTTCCACAGCTTGGTGGCGAAGTTGCGGTATCCCTCGAGCCGCCGCTCGTCCATCTTCACGTCGCGGCCCTGGCTCTCCATCGCCGCCATGAAGAACCGCAGCGCGTCCGCGCCGAAGCGATCGATCAGCAGCAGCGGATCGACGACGTTGCCCTTGGACTTCGACATCTTCGCGCCATCCGCCGCGCGCACCAAGCCATGCAGATACAGCCGCTTCCACGGCACATCGCCCATGAAGTGCAACCCCTGCATCGCCATCCGCGCATCCCAGAAAAACAGGATATCGAAACCCGAGATGAGCAGGTCGTTGGGATAATGGCGGGTGAGGAGGCTATCCGCGAAGCGAACCCCTCCACCGGTCTGCGGCTGGTCCCCCGCCCCAAGCGAGCTTGGGGAGGACAAGGGCCAGCCGAGCGTTGCGAAGGGCCAGAGCGCGGAGGAGAACCAGGTGTCGAGGACGTCCTCGTCCTGAGTCAGCCGCTCTCCATTGGCGAGACGTCGCGCTTCACCCTCGCTTTGCGCGACGACGATCGAGCCGTCATCGCCATACCAAGCCGGGATCCGATGGCCCCACCACAGCTGCCGGCTCACACACCAAGGCTGGATGTTCTCCATCCAGTTGAAGAACGTCTTCTCCCAGCTCTTGGGCACGATATCGATCCGCCCATCGCGCACCGCCGCGATCGCCGGTTGGGCGAGCGTCTTGGCGTCGACGTACCACTGGTCGGTGAGCCACGGCTCGATGACGACGCCGCTGCGGTCGCCATAGGGAACCTGGTGGACGTGATCCTCGATATGATCGAGCAGGCCCAGTGCATCGAAATCGGCGACCACTTTCGCGCGCGCCTCGTACCTGTCCAGCCCACGATAGCCCGGCGGGCAGGCGTCGCTCATGCTCGCGTCGGCGTTCATCAGGTTGATGAGCGGGATGTTCGCCTCGGGGTGGCGCTTGGCAACGTCATAGTCGTTGTGGTCGTGCGCGGCGGTGATCTTCACCGCGCCCGAGCCGAAGTCGATCTTGACGTAATCGTCGGCGATCACCGGGATCAGCCGGTCGACCAGCGGCAGCCGCACGCACGCGCCGACGAGGTGACGATACCGCTCATCTGCCGCGTTCACCGCCACCGCGCCGTCGCCGAGGATCGTTTCGGGGCGCGTCGTGGCGACGACCAGATAGTCGCGGCCGTCCAGCTGTCGCGCGCCGTCGGCCAGCGGATAGCGGAAGTGCCAGAAGTGCCCGTTGACCTCACGCTGCTCCACTTCGAGATCGCTAATCGCGGTGCGGAAATGCGGATCCCAGTTCACCAGCCGCTTGTCGCGATAGATCAGCCCCTCGTTGTAGAGGTCGACGAACACCTTGGTCACCGCGCGGCTGAACTCGGGGCTCATGGTGAACTGTTCGCGACTCCAGTCCATCGAGCAGCCCAACCGGCGGAGCTGGCGAGTGATCGCGCCGCCGCTTTCGTGCCTCCACTCCCACACCTTCTCGACGAAGGCTTCGCGCGTGTAGTTCGCGCGCTTGTCCTGGCGTTCCTCCAAACGCCGCTCGACCACCATCTGCGTCGCGATGCCCGCGTGATCGGTGCCGACCACCCACAGCGCATCCTTGCCGCGCAGCCGCTCGTAACGGATCATGATATCCTGCAACGTGTTGTCGAGCGCGTGGCCGACGTGCAGCGATCCGGTGACGTTGGGCGGCGGGTTGACGATCGTGTAAGGCACGGCGTCGGGCCGGTCGGGTTGAAACAGGCCGTTCGCCTCCCAATGCGCGTACCACTTCGCCTCGATCGCCGCGGGGTCGAACGTCTTGTCGAGCATCGTGTGGACCTGTGGCGTCTGGTCCTGTGGCATCTGGGGGTGCGTCCGGCCGAGTGTCTGCGTCATGCCCGCGGCCTTGCCAGCGCCCCCCGCCCGTCGCAAGCCCGGCGCGGTCGGGCGCGCCTGTCGGTCGATGCTGCGCTTGCGACAAACGCCGATTGCGTTCATGACCCTGTGCGATGGGCGGCCATGCGGACTTCAAGCTGACCGACGGTGACGTCGCGGCCGACAGCGCGTCTGGTTCGCGCGGCCGCACGCTGGCGCTGAGCGGCCCGTTGCGCGTCTTTTCGATCGGCGATCTCGACCGGCGGCTCGAAGCCGAGCACGCCGAGTTCGACCAACTCGACCTGACCGGCGTGACCGACATCGATACTTCGGGTGCCTGGCTGGTCCGCCGCTGGTCGGACGATCACCACGCGCCGATCGCCGGGGCCAGCGACAAGGCGCAGCGGCTGATCGATGCGGTCGCGCCCGAAGAAGGCGAACGAGCGAAGCAGCCCGCGCGGCTCGGCACGGTGGAGCGCGCGCTTGCCTTCATCGGCAAGCGGGTGATCGCCTGGGGGCCAGGCGCGCTCGGCATCATCGGGTTTCTCGGCGACCTCCTGATCGGCGCCTTGGCGGTGCTGCGCCATCCCAAGCGGATGCGGCCCAAGGCGCTCGTTCGCCAGATCGAGCTGGTCGGGATCAATTCGCTCGGCATCGTCGGGCTGATGAGCTTCCTCATCGGCATCGTCATCGCGCAGCAGGGCGCGGTACAGCTCGAACAGTTCGGCGCGTCGATCTACACGATCAACCTTACCGGGCGGCTGTCTCTGCGCGAGCTCGGCGTGCTGATGACCGCGATCATGATCGCCGGGCGATCGGGCAGCGCCTTCGCCGCGCAGATCGGCACGATGCGGCTGACCGAGGAAGTCGATGCGATGCGCACGATCGGCGTTTCGCCGATGGAGGCGCTGATCCTCCCGCGCGTGCTCGCCTCGGTGATCATGCTGCCGCTGCTCGGGTTCTACGCGTCGATGATGGCGATCCTGGGAGGCGCGTTCATCTCGGCGTTCACGCTCGACATCCCGTTCTTCACTTTCGTGCTGCGCGTGCAGGAAGTGGTGCCGTTGCACGATGTCTGGGTCGGGCTGAGCAAGGGGCCGGTGTTCGGCCTGATCATCGGGTTGACCGGCTGCTATCAGGGCATGCAGGTCAAAGGCAACGCCGAGGAAGTCGGGCTGCGCACGACGCAGGCGGTGGTCACCGCGATCTTTACCGTGATCGTGCTCGATGCGTTCTTCGCGGTGTTCTTCACCAAGATCGGCTGGTCGTGACCGCCCCCGCGCCGCCCGCCCCCGCGACCACCGTCGATGATGGCGCCGCCCCGCGCGGCGACGATCACGGGCAGGACGAATTCTCGATCGTCGTCGAGGGCTTGCGCAGCAGCTTCGGCGAGCACGTGATCCACGACAACCTGTCGCTGAAGGTCCGGCGGGGTGAAATCCTCGGCGTGGTCGGCGGGTCGGGCACCGGTAAGTCGGTGCTGATGCGCTCGATCATCGGGCTGCAGGTGCCCGACGAAGGCTCGATCACCGTGCTCGGCCGCGCGATGCCCGATGCAATCGAGCGCGATGCCGACGACGATCGCGACATCCGCAGCCGCTGGGGCGTGCTGTTCCAGGGCGGCGCACTGTTCTCGACGCTGACCGTAGGCGAAAACGTCGAGGTGCCGCTGCTCCAGTTTCATCCCGAGTTGCGCGATACGTTGCGCGCCGAGATCGCGCGTTTCAAGGTCGTGCTGTCAGGCCTCAGCGAGGATACCGCGTTCAAATACCCGTCCGAGCTTTCGGGGGGCATGCGCAAGCGCGCTGGCCTCGCGCGCGCTCTCGCGCTCGATCCCGAGCTGTTGTTCCTTGACGAGCCGACCGCCGGCCTCGACCCGATCGGCGCGGCGGCGTTCGACGAACTGACGCGCGAGCTGAAGGAGACGCTGGGGCTGACGGTGTTCCTGATCACCCACGATCTCGATACGCTATACGAGATATGCGACCGGGTGGCGGTACTGGCGGACAAGCAGGTGATCGCGGTCGGCACGATCGATGAACTGCTGGCGATGGACCATCCGTGGATCCAGGAATACTTCAACGGCCCGCGCGGTCGCGCGGCGCACGGGGCGAAGGACCGCGCGGCCGATCGGGATGACGGGGCGGACCGGGAACGGCGCAAGGCGGCGATGGACAGCGCCGGCGATCAGGGGGCATAGGCGACGGAGATGGAGACCCGGTCAAACAACGTGTTCGTCGGCGCGGTGACGCTGGTGCTGCTGGCGCTGGTCGCCGCGTTCATCATCTGGATCGCGCGGCTTGGCTCGGGCGATCAGAGCGAATACGATATCTTCTTCAAGCAGTCCGTGGATGGCCTGGCGCAGGGATCGCAGGTCACGTATTCGGGTGTGCCGGTCGGACAAATCAAGAAGATCGAACTGTGGCCGCAGGATCCCAGCGTCAAGCGCGTGCGGATCAGCATCAAGGCGAGCACGCCGGTGCTGCAGGGCACCACCGCGACGATCCAGGGCAGCTTTACGGGCGTGTCGGACATCATCCTCGATGGCGGCGTGCGCGGCGCGCCGCCGATCAGCCAGCGCGGGCCCGAAGGCGCGCCGGTGATCCCGACCAAGGCCGGCGGGCTCGGTGCGCTGCTGAACAACGCGCCGCTGCTGCTCGAACGATTGTCGACGCTGACCGATCGGTTCAACCAGCTGCTGTCGGACGAGAACCAGCGCTCGATCTCGGGCATCCTCGCGCACGCCGACAAGATATCGGGCGATCTGTCCGACGCGACGCCGCAGCTGAAGACGACGATGGCCGAGCTGCAGGCGACGCTGCATCAGGCGCAGGGGGCGCTCGCCTCGTTCCAGGGAGTCGCCGATCGTGCCAATGGGCTGCTCGATGACAAGGACAACGGGCTCGCCGCACAGTTGCGCCAGACGCTCGCCTCGGCGAAGTCCGCCGCCGACGCGCTGCGCGATACGCTGGGCGATGCGCGGCCCGCGTTGAAGGAAGTCTCGAGCACCACGCTGCCCGCCGCCGAATCGGCGATCCGCGATCTGCGCGCTACCACGCGCGCGCTGCGCAACCTGACCGAGAAGATCGACGAGCAGGGCGCGGGCGCGCTGCTGAAGGGCGGCAAGCTGCCGGATTACAAGAAGTGAAACGGGGCGGGACGAGTGGGGACATCATGGCGCAGGTGACGATCCAGGAGGCGACGATCCGAGCGACAAACAGGCGTACGCGGATCGCAGCGTTGAGCATGGCCGGCGCGGCCGCGCTGCTGTTGGGCGGTTGCATCAGCTTCGGCCCCAAAGTGCCCAAGCAGCTGATCAGCCTGACGCCGACCGCGTCGGCTCCGGCGGGCGACCTGCCGACGCTTGGCGCGCTGCCGCCGATCGTCGTGCTCGATCCCGAGACCGAGCGCGAGATCGACGTGCTGCGTGTGCCGGTCAAGGTCAGCAATTCGGGCGTCGCGTTCATCAAGGATGCCGCCTGGATCGCCAAGCCAGCGCGCCAGTTCCGCAGCCTGCTCGCCGAGACGCTGCGCGCGCAGGGGCGGCGGATGGTGCTGGAGGGGCCCGACGGCCTGGGCGGCGCGGACAACGGCGGCCGCGCGGTGCTGTCGGGCCGCCTGCTCGCGATGGGTTATGATGCTTCGCGCGGCTCGGTCATCATCCGCTACGACGCGCTGCTGACGGTGCCCGGCGGCGCGATCAAGGCGCGCCGTTTCGAAGCCGAAGTCCCCGGCGTCGCCGCGACCGGTGCCGGCGTCGCCCCGGCGCTCAACCAGGCGGCGAACACGGTCGCCGCGCAAGTGGCAAGCTGGGCGGGGTGATTGTGGGAGGTAGAGCGCTATAGCCCTCTCCCTTTCAGGAGAGAGGGTTTAAGGCTTAAACGGACTTCGCCAACTCCGCGAAGCGCATTGCCTCGCTGAACGCCGTCAGCCGCGTCGCACGCCGGTCTTGGGCTTCCCAGTCGCGTCCCCAGAGCTCGGCCTGCCAGTCGGCTTCGAGGTCGGCGATCGCCCATAGCGCTTCGGCGTCCGCGCCGGGCCGGCACGCCTCGAGCGCGATCACCAGCGACGCGGCGAGGCTCGTCAGCATCCGCAGCGCGGCGAGCACGAAGGCGTCCTCGCCGTCGAGCAGCGCGCGCAGCCGGGCCAGCGTTTCGGGCGGTTGCGCACGGTGGATCACGCCGCTGACGCGCTCGAACCGCACGCCGAGCCGCGTCTCGGCGGCGGTCAGCGCGGGCTCCCAAACCTCGCGCTGGCGGCGATAGAGCGGCTCGTCGGGGTCGGCGCGATAGCACAGCGTGTCGGTCTGCGCGAAAGGCAGCATCTCGGCGATCACGCTCGCGCGATCCGGCCCGGCGACATCGATCGCATAGTCGGCGAGGTCGCCCAGCGCGAAGCGGCCCGGTTCGATCTCTTCGGGTTGGCCGGCCCATTCCTCAGCCAGCGCTTGCGCCAAGGCGCGCGTCGGCGCGATCTGCGCACGGCCGCCGGCGGTGCGGATCGGCCGTCCGTCGAGCAGCACGCCCCATTGCGCGTCGCTACCGTCGACGCTCACGTCCTTATAGAACCGCTTCATCGCCGTTTGCTCTTCCACTGCCGCGCGAGCCTCACCGGGATCACCGCGAACCCCAGAATGCCGATCGCCAGCAGCACATAGCCGATCGCCGGCGGCACGGGGATCGCATGGTTGACCGCGAGCACCGCGAGCAGCACGCAGGCGACCCCGCCTAGCCGCGCCGCCTGGATCGTCAGGAAGCGTCGCTTCGCCACCGCATCGGGCACGCCATCATCGGGCACGGCACCGTCGGGTATCTTGCCCAGGTCGCTCATGCGAGCAGGTACGCAGCGAGCGCGGCCGGATCGCGCGCGACAAAGGCTGCGCCCGCCGCGCGCAGATCGTCGGGCGTATGGTATCCCCAACCGACGCCGACTCCGCGCACCCCCGCGTCAGCAGCCATCAGCATGTCGTACTGCGTATCGCCGATCATCACCGCTTCGCTCGGCATCGCGCCAGCTTCGGCCAGCGCCGCGCGCAGCATCGCCGGGTGCGGCTTCGACGGATGATCGTCGGCGGTCTGCAAGCTGACGAAGCGTGTCGCGATGCCGTTGACGGCGAGGCAATGGTCGAGCCCGCGCCGCGACATGCCGGTCGCCACCGCGAGCGTCCAGCCCGCGCCGCGCAACGCGTCGAGCAGATCGGCGAGCCCGGCGAACAACGGCTGCGCGAGCTCACCCGCCTGTCGTGCGGCGCGGAACGCGTGCCTGTACGCCTCGACCGCGCGATCACGTTGCGAGCCGTCCGCATCGGGCAGCAGTCGCGCCAGCGCCTGCGGCAGGCTTAGGCCGACGCTGCGCCGTACCTCATCGAGATCGGGCGCGGGCAGGCCGACGTCGGCGAAGGCGCGGATCATGCCCGCGCAGATTTCCGCCTGCCCGTCGATCAGCGTGCCGTCGCAATCGAATACGGCGAGCTTCATCGCCCCCCGGGCTTGGTCGGCGGTGTGCGCTTGCCCGGCGGCGCGCGCTTGCCAGGCGGTGTGCGCGCAGCTTGCGGCGACGTCGTGCGGGTGGCCGACTTGCGGGTGCTGGCGCGTGCCGGCGTGCGCGCGGGCGGGTTCGCGCCGGGACCCTCGCCGCGCTTGCGCCGTTCGCCGCGCCGTTCCTTGCGGTATTGCTTGGCGTGCGCCTTGGCCGCCGCCTTCTTCTGTTCGCGATCCGGCTCGGGCTTTGTCACGGGTCCGCTGTCGCCATCTTGCTGATCGAAGCCCATCTGCGCCATCGTCGCGGCGAAATGCTCGGGCAGCGGGGCGGTGACGTCCAATGGCGCGCCATCGGGATGATCGATCACCAGGCGGCGCGCATGGAGGTGCATCTTGCGGCTGATGCTGCCCGTCAGGAACGCGTCGGGCCCGCCGTACTTGCCGTCGCCGACGATCGGATGGCCGATCGCGGCCATATGCACGCGCAGCTGGTGCGTGCGACCGGTCAGCGGCTGCAGCTCGACCCAGGCGGCGCGGTTGCCCGCGCGGTCGAGCACGCGATAGCGGGTGCGCGCCGGCGCGCCGTGCTCGCTCTGGTCGACCATCATCTTCTCGCCGCCGGTGCCGGGCTGCTTGGAAAGCGGCAGGTCGATCTCGCCCTCGTCGCGATCGGGCACGCCGGCGACCAGCGCCCAATAGGTCTTGCGCGCCGATCGGCCGGAGAAGCGCTTGGAAAAATACGCCGCGCTGCCCGGCGTCGCAGCGATCAGCAGCACGCCCGAAGTGTCCTTGTCGAGCCGATGGACCAGGCGCGGACGCGGCGCGCCGGGCGCGGCGAAGGCATCGAGCAGGCCGTCGACATGCTCGGTCACGCCGCTGCCGCCTTGCGTCGGCAGGCCCGGCGGCTTGTTGAGCACGATCGCCGCGCGATCGCGGTGGATCGCCATGGCTTGCGCGCGCGCGATCTCGTCTTCGCTGAGCTCGCGGCGCTGGCGGGGATCGCGCGTCCGCGACGGCAGCGCACCGCCGGGGGGCACGCGCAGCACTTGGCCGGTCTCGATCCGATCGGCCGGATCGGCGCGCTTGCCGTCGAGCCTGATCTGCCCGGTGCGCGCCCAGCGCGAGACGGTGGCGAAGCCGACCTGCGGCAGATGGCGCTTGAACCAGCGATCAAGCCGCACCCCGTCATCGTCGGCCGCGACGGTGAACTGCCGCACGCTGTCGGCGGGCTTGTCGGTTGCAAGTACGCTCATGCAAGGCTCCTGACCAGCGTGAGACCGGCGAACAGCGCGACGAAGCCCGCGACCAGCGACACGCCGACATAGAGCGCGGCGAGGCCCAGCGTTCCGCGCTCGACCATCACCGCGAACTCGAGCGCGAACGACGAGAACGTCGTGAACCCGCCGAGCACACCGACCCCGAGCAGCAGCCGCGCGCCCTCGCCACCAAGGCTACCAAGCTCGCCGCCGCGCGAGAGCCATGCGATCAATATGCCCATCGCGAGGCTGCCGCCGACGTTGCAGGCGAGCGTCGCCCAGGGAAAGCCCGCGTCCGCCCCCAGCCAGACCACCGTCAGGCGGCTGACCAGATAGCGCAGCCACGCGCCGATGCCGCCGCCGACGACGACGAGGAACGAGGGAAGGGCGAACGTGGATGTCATGGTTGGATTGCGCCATATAGCGGCGCTCCATCTGGTTGCACAGGACCCGCAGTCGCGATCGGCGGCTGCTTGCCAACCAAACACGCCGCTGCTAGGCGCGCTCGCTCGCGGTTGGTCCGATGCGGATCGGGCCGTTTTTCGTGTTTCGATTCGAGCCGGCCATCCCCGTCATGACGCGCGGGGGCTCTGCCGGCCCACGTGAGGTATGACGGTTTATGCAGATCATGGTACGCGACAACAACGTCGATCAGGCTCTTCGCGCGCTCAAGAAAAAGCTGCAGCGCGAAGGCGTCTATCGCGAGATGAAGCTGCGTCGCCATTTCGAGAAGCCTTCGGAAAAGCGCGCGCGCGAAAAGGCCGCCGCGATCCGCCGCGCGCGCAAGCTGGAGCGCAAGCGCGCCGAGCGCGACGGCGCGAAGTAGCATCCCCGCGCCGCGCCGCTTTGCCCGGCGCTTGAACCGCCGCCCGGCTTGCGCCATCAGGCATGCGCGTTTGTATCGCGCCCTGTTCCGCGTTCACCTGAGGCTAGTCGCATGACCGAGATCACCCGTGTCCCGCTGAGACCGATATCCCGCGGAGCGCTGTCGAAGCTGTGGCTGGGGCTTGTCGTGCTCATGCTCGCGGCCGCCGGCATCGCTTATGCAACGATACCCGCGTCGATCCGGTTCCAGACGATCAAGGCGGGGACCGGCGCATCGCCGACCGCCGACGATATCGCGGTGGTCGGCTATCGCGGCACGTTGCCCGACGGCAAGCTGTTCGACGAGAACCCGCAGACGCTGATGCCGGTGAGCGGCGTGGTTCCCGGGTTCACCAAGGCGCTCGAGCGGATGCAGCGCGGCGGCAAGTATCGCGTCGTGATCCCCGCGAGCCTGGCTTATGGCGACCGCGCGATGGGTCCGATCCCGGCGAACACCGACCTGACGTTCGACGTCCAGCTGTTCGATTTCGTCAGCCGCGCCGAGTTCGAGCGGCAGCGGCAGGTGATGCAGCAGCTGCAGCAGATGCAGGCGGGCCGGGGCGGCGCCGGTGGGCCTTCCGCCGCTGGGCCGGCCGAAGCGCCGGCACCCGAGGGTGCCGGGCCCGGCGGCGACATCGCCCCCGCGCCGCAGCAGCCCTGATCGGTCTGGCCGGCGAGCGCTGACATGGCGATCGACACTGCAACCGTCGCGCGGATCGCATCGCTTGCGCGTATCCGGCTCGACGAGCGCGAGATCGCGGCGATGGTGCCTGAACTCAACGGTATTTTCGCCTGGGTACAGCAGCTCGCCGAAGTCGACGTGACCGGCGTCGAGCCCATGACTGCCGTCATCCCCAACCATCTGCGCCTGCGCGACGATGTGATCGACGCAGATCCGCTGACCGGCGGCGGCAAGCGCGACGCGGTGCTGGCGAACGCGCCGGCGGCCGAGCACGGTTTCTTCGGCGTGCCCAAAGTGATCGAATAGCGCCTGCCTGATCCTCCCCGGCACGGGGAGGAGGACCAGCCGCAGGCTGGTTGAGGGAACTATCCTCTCGGCGCACCGTCGGCAGGTTGGGCCGGTTCCCATGGATGCGACTTTACACCGTAAGGAGAGTTAGGGGTTCGCTCTCTCATTATAGGCCGCCGTCGCCCCTGCGCAGGCAGGGGCCCATCACGCTCACCGAGAAACGCGGCGTCGCGTCGACGCGGAAAGCTCGTATGGGCCCCTGCCTTCGCAGGGGCGACGGGGTTTACATGCTATGCATGGCCGATCCCGCTCTGCCTCGCCTTGCCCTGTTGATCGCACGACTTTAACGCGCCTGTCATGACCGACCTCACCGAACTTACCGTCGCCGACCTGCGCGATGGCGTCGTCGCCGGCAGCTTCAGCGCGGTCGAGGTGGCCGAGGCGTTCAACGCCAACGTCGCCGCCGCGCAAACCGCGCTCAACGCGTTCATCGTGGCGACGCCCGACCACGCGCTCGACGCTGCGCGCGGCGTCGATGCGAAGCGCGCGGCAGGCGAGCCGCTGGGCGCGATGGGCGGCGTGCCGATCGGGATGAAGGATCTGTTCGCGACCGCCGGGGTACAGACGACCGCCGCCAGCCATATCCTCGAAGGGTTCATGCCGCAGTATGAAAGCACCGTCTCGCAGAAGCTGTGGGACGCGGGCGCGGGGATGCTCGGCAAGCTGAACCTCGATCAGTTCGCGATGGGATCGTCGAACGAGACGTCGTATTTCGGCAACGTCAACTCGCCGTGGCGGCGTTCCGACGGCGGCAACGCCGCGCTCGCGCCGGGCGGCTCGTCGGGCGGCAGCAGCGCTAGCGTCGCCGCGCGGCTGTGCCCGGCGGCGACCGGCACCGACACCGGCGGATCGATCCGGCAGCCTGCCGCGTTCACCGGCATCTGCGGGATCAAGCCGACCTATGGCCGCTGCTCGCGCTGGGGCATCGTCGCGTTCGCCTCCTCGCTCGACCAGGCGGGGCCGATGGCGCGGACGGTGCGCGACTGCGCGATCATGCTCGGCGCGATGGCGGGCTTCGATGCGAAGGACGCGACCAGCCTCGCGCTAGCCGTGCCCGATTGGGAAGCGGCGCTATCGGGCGATCTTGGGGGCAAGCGCGTCGGCATCCCGCGCGAATACCGGATGGACGGCATGGACGCCGATGTCGCCGCGAGCTGGGAGCAGGGCATCGCCTGGCTCCGCGACGCAGGCGCGACGATCGTCGACATCAGCCTGCCCCATACGAAATACGCGCTGCCGACGTATTACATCATCGCGCCCGCCGAAGCCTCGTCCAACCTCGCGCGCTACGACGGCGTGCGCTTCGGCCTGCGCGATCTGCCCGCCGGCGCGGGGTTGCAGGACATGTACGCAGCGACGCGCGCGGCGGGCTTCGGCGGCGAGGTCAAGCGCCGCATCCTGATCGGCACGTATGTTCTGTCGGCCGGGTACTACGACGCCTATTACACGCAGGCGCAGAAGGTGCGCACGCTGATCGCGCGTGACTTCGAGGACGCCTGGGCAAGTTGCGACGTGATCCTCGCGCCGACCACGCCGACCGCCGCGTTCGCGCTCGGCGAGAAGAGCGACGATCCGTTGGCGATGTACCTGAACGACGTTTTCTCGGTGCCCGCCAGCCTGGCCGGGCTGCCCGCGATGTCGGTGCCGGCGGGACTGAACCGCGAGGGCCTGCCGCTGGGCTTGCAGCTGATCGGCCGCCCGCTCGACGAGCAGGGCGTGCTGAATGCGGGGCGAGCGATCGAGCAGCGCGCCGGGTTCAACGCCAAGCCCCAGCAGTGGTGGTAAGCCCATAAACGACCCCCTGACGGTCCCTCAGAGCAGGGTTCTTACGTCATTCACGCCGCTTCAAATGACACCGTGAACGCATCGGTGACACGCCCCATCCGCGAAGCGAATGTCGATTAAATTTCACTTTCCTACACGGAACGAATCGTGAACATATGATTCGCTACCTGCTGAAAAGGGATATATATCGACGTATTTTTCAACCGAGAATTATTAATAATAATGCCGGTTTTTATCAACATATCAATTTTTTTTGAAAAGGTATTTAGTCATGACGGTCTATAATGTTACCGCAAAAGGCGCTTCGGGCAACGGATCAACTGATGACACCGCCGCTATTCAGGCTGCGATTAATGACTGCATCGCAAGTTCCAACGGAGGAATTGTGTACTTTCCTGCTGGAACCTATAAGATAACTAACCCCCTAAATATTAGTATGAAAAACGGATGTACTCTTCGTGGTGAAGGTCATGGAGCAACCTTCATAAAAAATTCAAATAGATCATCTAATGCCATTACCTTCTCGGGTTGTGCGTATAGTGGAGTTGAAGACCTCGCTATTTATAGCGATCGAACCACTGGTAACCCTACCGGTGGCGTGGCAATCGAGTTCAATAATAATAATGGTAATGGCAACTCTTATGATAATCACGTTTCTAATACTAACATAGGTTATTGTTGGAACGGAATTAAGGTACTTTCTTCGACAGAGACGCTGATTGAACAGGTTTTAATCCGTGGACCCTACGGATCGTATGGCGTCTTCTATGGGGGTACAGCAGGTGCTAATAATATCTGCTATGGCATGACTGCAACCGATCTAGTCGTAGATACGATTGATACCGGAAATACCTCGGCAAATCTATTTCAAATGGACTCTTACGCCAACTCACTTACAATTAAACGCGCCGCTTTGCTGCAAGGTGGTGTCGGCTTTGTAATGGCTGATTCTGCTGGTCAGGGAGCGGCCAGTCGGCCGCAGTTTGCCTACGTCTTTGATCTCGAATGCGATCACAATCAGGCGGGCGGTGTAAATCTCACTGGCGGAACCGCCTTCTACCTTACAGGCGCTTTCGTTGGATCATGTCTTGCCGGCAATGGGGTCTTTATCGGATCATCTTACCTTGGAGATGTATCGATAACCGCAACACGGATTGCCGGTAATGCTCAGAATGGTATCTTGATAAATAATGGACCCAAGGACATTACGTTAGGTAATTGCGTTATCGGGCTCAATGGTCAACAAGCAACTAATACATTTCACGGCGTATTCTTTAATAATAGTCATACTATCATTACAGGTTGTCGAGTTGGTGGTGTAAATGGTGCAACTGGGCAACAGAGAACCGGCATTTTTGCACAAACTTCTGCTAGTAACTACATTATTTCGTCCAATGATACGACGGGGAACATCACTGCAGGGATTAGTAATAATGGAACTACTCCCAACTCTATTCTAGCAAATATCTAATTTCGTCCGAATATATGCATATGGCTTAACGCTGGTGTCTGGGAATATACGCACGTCCCCAGACACCATCAATTGCTTGACCTCTCTATAAAATACTACTTCCTTCTCCACGTCACTAGCGAGCTCGCCGCGTAGTTCCACACGACACCGACGACCGTCCCCGCCAACCCCGCCAGCCACCAGCGATAGTGCATGTTGTTGACGTAATCGCCGACGCCGATGTTGCCGATCGCGCCGATCAGGCACACCGCGTAGAAGCTCAGCAGCCCGCGCACGAACTTCGCGCCGCGCAATCTCATATCCCGATACGTGAAGCTGTTGTTGAGCACGTAGTTGAACGTCATCGCGGTGAACACCGCGATGGTCAGGCTGACGTTGAATGACAGTCCGCCGATGCGGAACAACAGGCCGAGCACGCCCAGGTTCACCACGAGCCCCAGCCCGCCGACCATCGCGAACATCAAGAAGCGCACGGGAATGATGTGGCCGAACAGCTTCTCGAGCAACAGAGCGCCGAATTCCTGCGCGACCTTGCTGTCGAGTTTGCTCTCCCCCGCGACGCGACAGCGGAAGGTGTAGGGGATTTCGGCGATCGACAGCTTGCGCGGGACCGAGGCGACCATGTCGAGCAGGATCTTGAAGCCGACCATCGAAAGTTTCGGCAGCGCTTCCATGAACACGTCGCGGCGCACCGCGAAAAAGCCGCTCATCGGGTCCTTGACGTCGTTCTTGAGCAGCAGGTGCGACAACCGCGTCGCGAAGCGGCTGGCGATCAGGCGCGAGCGGCTCCAGTCGCCGGTCGATCCGCCCTCAGTATAGCGCGTGCCGATCGCGAGATCGTGGCCCTGCTCGGCGATCGCCGCATAGAGCGTCGCGAGCACCGCTTCGTCGTGCTGCATATCGCCGTCGATCACCGCCACCACCGGCGCTGCGCTCGACAGCATGCCTTCGACCACCGCGGATGACAGCCCGCGCCGGCCGACGCGCTGGACGATCCGCACGCGGCGGTCGGCCCTGGCGATCGCGCGTACCGCCTCCGATGTCTGGTCGGGCGAGTTATCATCGACGAACACGACTTCCCAGGCGAGCCCGGCGAGGGCCACGTCGAGCGCCGCCACCATCGGCGCGACGTTGGGCGCTTCGTTGAACGTCGGGACGATCACGGTCAGCGCGAGCGGCGCGTCGATCGCGGGCGCCAATGCAAACGACAGGGTTCGATCGGGTGATATGCTCGCGTGCATCGCGGCCTGCCGTCTGGCGGCAGATCGCGCGATTGGCAAGCGCGATGGCGATCCCTACTGTGCGTCGCTATGGCAAGCCAGACCAACGACTATCGCATCAAGGGCGCCACCGGCGAGTGGGAAGTGGTGATCGGGCTGGAGGTCCACGCACAGATCACCAGTGCATCGAAGCTCTTCAGCGGGGCGGCGACCGCGTTCGGCGCGGAGCCCAACGCGCAGGTCAGCCTGGTCGACGCGGCGATGCCGGGGATGCTGCCCGTGCCCAACCGCGAATGCATCCGCCAGGCGGTGCGCACCGGCATGGCGGTCGGCGCCGCGATCAACCGCTGGTCGCGGTTCGATCGCAAGAACTATTTCTACGCCGACCTGCCGCAGGGCTATCAGATCAGCCAGCTCTACCATCCGCTGGTCGGCGAAGGCGCGATCGCCATCACCCCCGACGACAAGGACCCGGCGAACGTCAAGACGATCGGCATCGAGCGCATCCATGTCGAGCAGGACGCGGGCAAGCTGATGCACGATCAGCACCCGAGCATGAGCTACGTCGATCTCAACCGGTCGGGCGTCGCGCTGATGGAGATCGTCAGCCGCCCCGACATGCGCAGCCCGGCCGAAGCCGGCGCGTACTTGCGCAAGCTGCGCGCGATCCTGCGCTATGTCGGATCGTGCGACGGCAACATGGAGGAAGGCTCGATGCGCGCCGACGTCAACGTCAGCGTGCGGAAGCTTGGGGGCGAGCTCGGCACGCGGACCGAGACCAAGAACGTCAATTCGGTGCGCTTCGTGATGGCGGTGGTCGAAGGCGAAGCGCGGCGGCAGGTCGCGCTGATCGAGAGCGGCGGCGCGGTCGCGCAGGAGACGCGGCTCTACGATCCCGACCGCAACGAGACGCGGTCGATGCGCTCGAAGGAAGACGCGCAGGACTATCGCTATTTTCCCGATCCCGACCTGCTGCCGCTCGAACTCGACGATGCGTTCCTCGACGAATGCCGCGATTCGCTGCCCGAACTGCCCGACGCGAAGCGCACGCGGTACGAAGAGGGGCTGGGGCTCAGCACGTACAACGCCGAAGTGCTGACCGCCGAGGCGGACACCGCGCGCTGGTTCGAGCGGCTGCTCGCCGCGAGCGCGGAGCGGCAGGCGCGGCCCGAGGCCGAAGTGGCCAAGCAAGCGGCGAATTGGGTGATCTCCGAACTGTTCGGAGCGTTGAACCGGCTGGGGGTCGAGCTGGCCGACGCGCCGGTCACGCCCGCGCGCGCGGCCGAGCTGCTCGCGCTGATCGGCGATGGCACGATATCGGGCAGCATCGGCAAGCAGGTGTTCGAGCTGATGCTCGAGACCGGCGACGGCGCGGCGACGATCGTCGAACGCGAGGGGCTGCGCCAGACCAGCGATAGCGGCGCGATCGACGTAGCGGTCGCCAAGGTCCTGGCCGACAACGCCGACAAGGTCGCGCAATATCGCGCGGGCAAGGAGGCGTTGTTCGGCTTCTTCGTCGGCCAGACGATGAAGGCGATGGCGGGCAAGGCCAACCCGCAAGTGGTCAACGCGGCGGTCAAGGCTGCGCTGGCCTGACGCTGCGATACGGAGCGCAGAGCGATCACGGGTTTTGCGATGGCGGAACCAACGGATTACCGCCAAGCGCTGCGAGCCAACCCGCCCTTCCGCCTTTCCCCTTCGTCTCCCCCTGAGCTTGTCGAAGGGTTGTTTTCCTTGAAACCGCCACGCCTGCCGTAAGAAGAACGGTGCTTCGACAAGCTCAGCAGGGACGGATGACGGAACGTATCGGCCTGGTTTCAGCCCGTGAAAGCAGCGCCAACCTGATGCTGGCGCTGCTGCTCGGCGTCTACGTCTTCAATTTCGTCGATCGGCAGATTCTCGCGATCCTCGCGGGGCCGATCCAGCGCGAACTGCATCTGAGCGACGCGCGGATGGGCCTGCTTGGCGGGCTCGCCTTCGCCTCGGTCTACGCGACACTCGCCGTGCCGGTGGCGCGGATCGCCGATCGGCGCGGTCCGGCGCGGGTCATCGCGGCGGCGCTGGCGATATGGAGCGTGGCGACCGCGCTCTGCGGGCTTGCCGGCGGCTTCGCGCAGCTGTTCGCGGCTCGGCTCGGCGTCGGCATCGGTGAGGCGGGGGGCGTCGCGCCAGCGCATGCGCTGATCGCCGCGCGGTTTCCGGCCGAACGTCGCGCGCTGGCGCTGGCGATCCATTCGCTCGGCATTCCGCTCGGCTCGGCCGCCGGGCTGCTGCTCGGCGCGGCGATCGCCGCGGCGGTGGACTGGCGCGCGGCGTTCGTCGTCGCCGGGCTCGCCGGGCTCGCGTTCGTCGCGCCGTTCGCCTGGCTGGTGCGCGACGCGCCGTCCGCGCCCCCAGCCGCACCGGACGAGGCGGAGCCCACGTTCGCCGCGACGCTGTCCATGGTGCTCAAGCGCCCGGCGTTCGGACTCTTGTCGCTGGGCGCGGCGGCGGGCTCGACGATCGGCTATGGCATCGCGTTCTGGCTGCCCAGCCTGCTCCAGCGTGGCTTCGGGCTGAGCCTGGTGGACAGCTCGCGCTTCATCGCGGCGCTGCTCCTCACCACGGGGATCGCCGGGATGCTGCTCGGCGGCCGGATCGCGGACCGGCTCGCCGCGCGCGAGCGGGCGTACCACGCGTGGGTGCCGGGAATCGCCTACCTCGCCAGCGCGCCGCTGTTCGCGGCGGCGTTCGTCACGCGTTCGCCGACGTTGGCGTTCGCGCTCCTGCTTTTGCCTACCGGGCTGTCGTACGTCTGGTTAGGCCCGGTCGCCGCCGCGATCCAGGGCCTGGTCGAGCCAGGTGAGCGCGCGACCGCGTCGGCGCTGTTCCTGCTGATCAACAACCTGATCGGCCTCGGCCTCGGCCCGTGGCTCATCGGCGTGGTGTCGACCACGCTGACGCCGCGCTTCGGCGCCGACGCGCTGCGGCTGGCGCTGCTAGGGGGGCTCGGCTGCTACCTGATCGCGGGTGGGCTGATGGCGTTCGCCGGCCGGGCGTTGCGCGGCGGCCGCGTTCGCGGCTGACGCTGTTCGCCCGGTAACGCTCAGTTATCGGAGGCGGGCGGCTTGCCCGGCAGCGGCTCGGCGCTGACCACGCGCGGTACGGGCCCGCGCGCGATCGCGGCAGCGAGGTCGCGGGTCGGCGCGCAGCTATCACCGCAGATGCCCTGTAACCGCGTGAGGTTGCGCCGCGCCTTGTCGAGCGCGCCTTTTTCGGCCAGCGCAGCGCCTTCGCCCGATATCGCCGACAGGTCCTGCGGATCGAGTTGCAGCGCCTCGCGGTAATAATGCAGCGCCTTGCCCTGCATCCCCTGCCGCCGCGTTGCCTGCGCCAGATCGACGAGGATTTCTGCGCTGCCCGGCTGCACGGTCAGCGCGGCTTCGTAGGCATCGACCGCCTCGTCGACCCGCCCGGCACCCAGCGCCGCCTCGCCTTGCGCGATCAACGCCGCCGCGCGCGGATCCAGCGGCGGCGGCGCGGCGGAGAACCCCGCGCTCGCGGTCAACAGCGCGACGAGCGACAAGGCAAGCACGGGGGGCGTAAAGCGCATCAACACGTCCTTCGCGCGGGCGAGCTGCGGTGCGCCGGAGGCGCGGACAACCGACTGCGGCATAAGCGATCAGGCTGTCATATGGATTGCAGCCGCGCAATCGCAAACCCATCGGTGCCAGCGTGGAGCGGATCAAGGCGCAGCGTCGCTCCGTGCGCACGTCCGGCGGGCAGCACCGGCGGATCGGCGCGCCAGCCGCGATGCCGCGTCAGGAACGCCTGCACCTGGTCCGCGCCTTCGGCATCGAGCAGCGAACAGGTGGCATAGACGATCCGCCCGCCGGGCTTCACCAACCGCGCCGCGAGATCGAGCACGTGCGCCTGCAACGCGGTCAGCCGGGCAAGCTCGCGCGGGGAAAGCCGCCAGCGCGCCTCGGGATTGCGCCGCCAGGTGCCGCTGCCCGAGCACGGCGCGTCGACCAGCACCGCATCGGCGCGATGCTCCCAGGTCCCGAGCGCGTCAAGCTCGCGGCCGGGATCGAGCAACAGCGTCTCGGCGATCCGCGCGCCGGCCCGCTCGGCGCGGGGCCGGAGACGCGACAGGCGGCCGCGATCGGTGTCGCAGGCGATCAGCGTGCCCGCGTCGGTGCCCACCGCGCTACTCATCGCAGCGGCGAGCGACAGCGTCTTACCGCCCGCGCCGGCGCACAAGTCGATCACCGTCTCGCCGCCCCGCGCCGCGAGCGCCTCGCAGACGAGTTGTGAGCCGGTGTCCTGCACCTCGATCAGGCCTTGGTTGAAGGCGTCCCAGCCTTCGACCTGCGTGCCGGCGGGATAACGAAGTCCCTGCGGCGCGGCGGTCAGCTCCCCCTGCAAGGGGAGTGCGATCGTCGCGCGATCGGCCTTGAGCGCGTTGACCCGGATGTCGAGCGGCGCGCGGCCGAGCAGCGCCTGAGCTTCGACGCCGGTCACGCCGCTGTTCGCCAGCTCGGCCATGAGCCACGCCGGCGCGACGCCTGGCACACCGCGCGGTTCGGCCGGGTCGATCGGCGCGGGGGCGTGCCGCGATCCGTCGAACAGCACGGCGAGCCCAAGTATGCCATCTGAATCGGCGTCGGCCAGCGCAAGCATCGCCGCGCGGCCGCTGACCGGCGCTTCGCCGCACGCGCGGATTGCCGCGTAGGCGAGCTCGCGCACCGCGCGTCGATCGCCGCTGCCGGCAAAGCGTCGCGCGCGGAACCAGTCGGCGATCACGCGGTCGGCGGGCGCGCCTTGGTGCCGCGCGGCATCGACGATCAGGTCGAGGATCTCGATCGCTGCCTGGACGCGCGCCGCGGGGGTCATCCGGTTTGTCCTCCCCAAGCTCGCTTAGTGACGGGGGAGGGGTCACCGCGCTCGATCCGCCGGGTCAAGCAAGACCCCGCCACTCCACCGCTTCGCGCTGCGGTCCCCCTCCCCAGGCGCGCTTGCGGAGGACGAGGAGCATCACCGCGTCGGATAGTTCGGCGCCTCACGCGTGATCGCCACATCGTGCACATGGCTTTCACTCAGACCCGCACCGGTGATGCGGACGAATTGCGCGCGCGTGCGCAGGTCCTCGATGTCGCGCGACCCGGTGTAGCCCATCGCCGCCTTGATCCCGCCGACCAGCTGGTGGACGACGTCCTTGGCCGGGCCCTTGTAGGGCACCTGGCCCTCGATCCCTTCGGGCACCAGCTTCATCTGGTCCTTGATCTCGCCCTGGAAATAGCGATCGGCCGAGCCACGCCCCATCGCACCGACCGAGCCCATGCCGCGATACGATTTGTACGCGCGGCCCTGGTAGAGGAACGTTTCGCCCGGAGCTTCCTCGGTGCCCGCGAGCATCGATCCGATCATGATGCTCGATGCGCCCGCGGCAAGGCCTTTCGCGGCATCGCCCGACGTGCGCACGCCGCCGTCGCCGATCACCGGCACGTCCGACTTTTGCGCTTCGGCGGCCGCGTCCATGATCGCGGTCAGCTGCGGCACGCCGACGCCGGCGACGATGCGCGTGGTGCAGATCGAGCCCGGGCCGATGCCGACCTTGATTCCGTCCGCCCCGGCATCGATCAGCGCGCGCGTCGCCTCCGCCGTGGCGACGTTGCCGGCGATCACCTGCGCCGAATTCGACAGGCGTTTCACTCGTTCCACCGCGATCGCGACGTCGCGGTTGTGGCCGTGCGCGGTGTCGATGATCACCACGTCGCATTCGGCGGCCAACAAGGCCTCGGTCCGCGCGAAGCCGCGATCGCCGACCGTGGTTGCGGCGGCGACGCGCAGCCGGCCCGCAGCATCCTTGGTGGCGTTGGGATAAGTCACCGCCTTCTCGATGTCCTTGACCGTGATCAGCCCGATGCAGCGGAACGCGTTGTCGACGACCAGCAGCTTCTCGATGCGGCGCGCGTGCAGCAGCCGTCGCGCCTCGTCCTGCCCGACGCCCACGCCGACGGTAGCGAGGTTCTCGGCGGTCATCAGCTCGCGCACCGGCTGTGCGGGGTTGTCGGCGAAGCGCACGTCGCGGTTGGTGAGGATGCCGACGAGCTTGCCATTAGCTTCCACCACCGGGATGCCGCTGATCTTGTGCGCGGCCATCAGCGCGCGCGCCTCGCCCAGCGTCGCGTCGGGGGCGATGGTGATCGGGTTGACGACCATCCCGCTTTCGAAGCGCTTGACCGCGCGCACCGCCGCGCACTGCTCGTCGATCGTCAGGTTGCGGTGGAGCACGCCGATGCCACCCATCTGCGCCATGACGATCGCCATGTCCGCCTCGGTCACCGTATCCATCGCCGCCGCGATCACCGGGATGTTCAGCCCGATGCTCCGCGTCAGCCGCGTGCGCGTATCGGCATCCCCAGGCACGATCGCCGATGCGGCCGGCCGCAGCAGCACATCGTCGAAGGTGAGGCCGAGGGGGATATCCATAGCGTGTCGTCCAATCGGGTTGAGCGCCCGTAGACCAAGGCGCATCGCATCGCCAGTGGCGCAAAGCCTCGCCTGCTCGGTTGCCGCGCGCCGGCGCTATCGCGGGGCCGGAACCCGCTTCGCATCGCCAAACCACCGCGCCAGCGCCGTGTCGAACAAGACATCTTCGGCCGCACCGCCGAGTTCGATCGGGTGTTTGAGATCGTCGCTTGGCCGGTGATAGTCGGTCTCGATATAGCGTTCGAGGCGGGGCAGGTCGCCATAGGCGCTGCTGACCATCACGCTCGGCACGTCGTGCGCCAACAGCGCCCAGCCGTCCTGACGCTCCACATAGGGCTTGCCCGGATCGCCCTTGACCATCGGCTTGTGCTCGCGCTTCGCCACCGCCTCGATCTGCGCGTCGAGCCTCGTCAGGCCGCGGCCGACGATGGCGATGGGCGTGCCGCGCGGCGCGATCGCCTCCATGTCGATGTTGATCGCCGCGACGATTTGCTTGAGCGGCAACGGGGGGCTTTGCGCGAACGCGCGCGCGCCGAGCAGCCCCAGCTCCTCACCCGTGGTGGCGAGGAAATAGACGTCGCGATCGGGCGTCCGCCCGCCGTCCGAGAGCCGCCGCGCGATCTCGGCCATCACTGCGACGCCGCTCGCGTTGTCGACCGCGCCGTTGCAGATGAGGTCTTCGGCCGGGGGTTCGGCGCAGACGCCGAAGTGATCCCAATGCGCGACGAACAGTACCGCCGCGCCATCGGGTCGCCGGCCGGGCAGCTTGCCGATCAGGTTGTGCGTCAGGATCGTCGTCTCGCGGCTGGTCGCCTCGAGCGTCGCGGCGACGTCGAGCGCTTGCGGGGTGAAGTCGGGCCGCGCGGCGGCCGCCTGCAGGTCCGGCAGGGTCAGGCCGCTGCCGCGCAGCAAGCTTTGCACGCCTGCCTTGGTGACGAACCCTTCGAGGTCGCCGCCGATCGCATCATCGGCGATCGCATAGCCGGCGCGGCGGCGATGCGCCATGACGTCGGCAAGCGTGCGATCGCCGTCGAGCACGGTGAGCACCGCCGCGGCGCCCGCCGCGAGCAGATCGTTCTGGCGGTGGCTGTCGGTGATCCCAGCCTCGAGCAGCACCGCCACCCGTCCCGCGAGTTCGGCGCGCCCCAACGCGGCCGGCGAGGGGCGCGCGGCCGGCAAGGGAAGCGCGGGCGGCGCGGGCAAGCCCACCGGATCGGCCCCTCTCGCGCCTGATTTGCCGGCGACATCGCCGACCGAGCCGCGCCCGACGAACAGCAGCGGCGCGTCGTGCAGCAACGTGCGCTTGCCCGATGTGACCAGCCAGACCGCATCGCGCGGCACGTATTGGCGCCGGCCCCGACGGATGAACAGCGCGCTCGAAATATCGGGCGCCCGCGCGATCAGCGTGACCGGCGCGAACCAATCGTGCGCGGGATCGTTGGTGCCCGAAGACAGCCCGATGTCGAACCATTCGTGCGCGAGATAGCGCAGCGTCTTGCGCTCGCCGTCGGTGCCCGGCTCGCGCCCGGCGAAGTCGTCGCTGGCGAGCACGCGGATCCGCGCGAGCAGCGCCTGCTCGATCTGCGGCCGGTCGTCGCGCGCGCCGGCCGCGCCGCCTGGGATCAACCCAGCGCAAGCGAGCCAGACGAGCGCGATGGCGATGCGACGGGCGGTCATCCGCACACAGTAGACGCGAGCCTTGGCGCTCAAAGCGAAATCGGCGAATATCAAGTCTGGTTAGCCGTACCGTTTGTCCGTTGCCGCGCCGCTATTCCGCGCTGCACCGGCCAGCGCGACGAAACGCCACGTCGCCGCCCGCGTGCGGCAGCATCAGCGCGCCGTCGCGTTCGATCAGCGCGGTATCGGCGAAGGCGACCTTGCCCAGATCGTTGGGCGCGAAGCGCAGGACCAGGCGATGCCCGCCGACCCATTTCGCGCCGCCCCCATGTTCGACGCTCTGTAACAGAAAGAGGGGGCTCGACAGCGCCAGCGTCGGCACGTCGATGCGCAGCGAGACCGGTGGGTTGGCCGCGCTTATCGCGAGGTCGAACGCCGCCTCGCCGAACGTTCGCCCGACGATCGAGCCATCGGCCAGCCGGACCGCGACGGCGAAGAACTGGCGCGAGAGGCCGTTCGGCAGATCGAGATCGATGCGCAGCACCGGGTCGTCCAGTGCTTCGTCGGCTTCGCGCACGAACGCTGGCGCGATCAGCGGATCGCCGGTCAGGATCACGCGATCGTCGCCCGCGCGCCAGCGCCCGGCGGCGGTCTCCTCATGCTCGCCGCGGGTCAGCGTGTAGGTGAAGCGCCCCTGCAGCGTGAGATCGAGCTTGCCCGACGTCTTGATCGCACCCGGCGCGACAGTCAGGTCGGGCGGCATCTCCACCAGATAGGTTCCCGCGCAAGGCGGCAAGGCGCGCGCCGGCGATATGCCGAGCGCCAGCATCGCCGCCATGGCCGAGCCGCTCGCGCGGATCGCGGCGACGACGGTGCGCGTCACCACGATACGCGATCACCCACCCGGATATTCAGCGCCGCCGCCCGCCCGCCGTTCAGTTCGAGCACGCCCCTGACGATGCCGCCCGACGGGATCGGCGCGTCGCTGTAAGGCGTTGCGCGCGCGGCGATCGTCAGGATGCGCCCGTTCGCGCCCACGTAGATGATGTCGAGCGGCAGCACCGTGTTGCGCATCCAGAAGCTGGCGAGGCGCGGCGGGTCCATCGGGAAGATCATGCCCTCGTCGGCGCGCATCGCGGTGCGGAACATGAGGCCGCGCGCCTGCTCCTCGCTCGTGCGGGCGAGCTCGACGGCGAACCGGTGCGAGCGATGATGCGACACGATCGTCAACGGGATGATCGGTAGGCCGGAAACCGCGTGCGTGTGCGGGGCCACGCGAGCGGACGCCATCGCCGGCATCATCGCGATCACGCCCAGCGCACACAGGATATGCCTCAAAATCCGCATCATCGCTCCTCACCCGCGCCAGCCTCGTCGCCGTAGGCCCAGGCTTCCGCCTCGGCAATGCTCGGCGCGCCAAGCACCCCGCGCGCGAGGTCGAGCGGATGGCCGGCGCGCATCATCGCCGCGAGCTGCTTTTGCCGTCGGGCGCGATCGGCCGAGGCAATCTGCGGATCGAACGGTCCGAAGCGGCGCTTGCGCGCAAGCGTCAGCGCCGCATCGCGCGCCGCCGCGTCCTCGGGCGCCAGCGCCGCGCGCGTCTCGACGTCGATTCCCGCCGCGCCGAGCGCCTGCGCGACGCGCCGCTCGCCATAGCCCCGCCGCAGCAGGCTGCCGCTCTTGGCGCGCGCATAGGCCTCGTCATCGACGTATCCCGCGGCGCAGAGCCGATCAACCAACGCCGCGATCGGCGGATCGCCGTCTCCCGCCCAGCCACGCTCGGCAAGCTTGCGCTTGAGGTAATCGGTGAGCTTGCCGCGTGTCGTCGCGAAGCGCGCGACATAGGCGAGCGCGCGTTCTTCGAGCCGCGCGGCGTCGAGCGGCGTCGGCGCGCGCCGCTCGCGCCGATCACCGCGGGGCGGGTCGTCGGTACTGCCCCCCGGCCGCCCCCCCGGCCTCTCCGAACGCGTCCACCGCCGCGCGGTCATCGTATCTGCCCTATTCGCGCCACAGTCGCCTTCGATAGAAAACTGCCGAATTGGATAGGTCGGCGACTACCGGGTCATGCCCGCAAGTGTCGGTCAAGTCCATCTGGGCGCGTGGAGCGAACGGGACATCCGGCCCCGTCTTGTATCCGGTCGGGAAGGTGCTTCCAGGACGATGACGTACATGCCTGACACGATCGCCGCGTCGCCGGCTCCCGAGCCGACGCCGAACTTCGATGCTTTGCCGCGCCGCTTCGCCGATTTCGCGACGTTCGCCGATGCGCTCGACTATGCGGCGCGCGGCGTGCGCGGCCTCAACTTCCACGATCCGCGCGGCAACCTGTTGCGCGCCTATCCTTATGCCGAGCTGCGCGACGATGCGCTGGGCGTCGCGCGCCGGCTGCTCGCGCGCGGCCTCGCGCCGGGCGATCGGGTCGCGCTGATCGCCGAGACCGGGGCGGAGTTCGCCGCCTTGTTCTGCGGCGCGGTCTACGCGGGCGTCTGGCCGGTGCCGCTGCCGCTGCCGACGAGCTTTGGCGGGCGTGACAGCTACATCGATCAGATCGCGGTGCAGATGGCGAGCGCCGAACCCGCGCTACTGCTTTATCCGAGCGAACTCGCGGGGCTTGCCGGTGCCGCTGCCGAGCGGCAGCAATGCGAGGCGCAGGCGTGGGAGGACTTCCTCACCGATCCCGCGCCCACGCGAGGGCTCGCGCTGCCGACGCTGGCGCCCGACGATATCTGCTTCCTCCAATATTCGAGCGGATCGACGCGCTTTCCGCACGGCGTCGCGATCACACATCGCGCGCTGCTTCACAACCTTGCGGGCCACGGCCACGGCATGGGGATGCAGATGCAGGACCGGTGCGTGTCGTGGCTACCCTGGTATCACGACATGGGCCTTGTCGGCTGCCTGCTGTCGCTGATCGCCAACCAGGTCAGCGGCGACTATCTGAAGACTGAGGATTTCGCGCGCCGGCCGCTCGCCTGGCTCGACATGATCAGCCGCAATCCTGGCAACTCGATCTCCTATTCGCCCAGCTTCGGCTATGATATCTGCGCGCGCCGCATATCGAGCCAGAGCAGCGTCGCCGAACGGTTCGACCTGTCGCGCTGGCGGCTCGCGGGCAACGGCGCGGATATGATCCGGCCCGACGTGATGCAGGGTTTCGTCGATGCTTTCGCCGATGCGGGGTTTCGCGCGCAGGCGTTCATGCCGAGCTATGGCCTCGCCGAAGCGACGCTCGCGGTCACGCTGATGCCGCCGGGCGAGGGCATCCGAGTGGAACTCGTCGAGGAGGAGCGCCTGTCGGGTGCGCCGCGTGATCTGTCGCGTCCCGCGCGCTATCGCGCGATCGTCAACTGTGGCAAGCCGGTGCGCGGGATGGAAGTCGCCGTGCACGGCGAGCACGGCCCCGGCGATACCCCGCTGCGGGATCACATGATCGGCAAGGTCTGGTGCCGCGGCGACAGCGTGATGCATTCGTACTACCGCGATCCCGAAGCGACCGCCGCGTGCCTTGTGGATAGCTGGCTCGACACCGGCGACATGGGCTACATGGCGGACGGCTACCTGTTCATCGTCGGTCGGGCGAAGGACATGATCATCATCAACGGCAAGAACCACTGGCCGCAGGATATCGAGTGGG
>CAXSZV010000013.1:39964-74644 GCA_964242815.1 uncultured Novosphingobium sp. | reverse complement strand
GCATGAGCATGAGCATGAGCATGAGCATGAGCATGAGCATGAGCATGAGCATGAGCATGAGCATGAGCTCATAGTGGTCCGCAAATTTGCGAACCGGTGCGGTTGAGAACTTTTGTCAACGTCGATCATGTTTGGTAAGTGATTGTCGCTCAACGTCGTCTCGTCACGATGAGTGGCCGAGGCTCGCGGGTACGGCTCTGCAAAGCGATCGTGACTTGTGCGGTCAACGCCTCGTACGCGGTAAGCCTTGCCCTGTTCGGGCTGCACATGCCGAGGCTTCAGCGCCGCAACAGCCGACCAAGATCGCGGCGATGCCATATGTTGAGCAGCGAGATCGTCACTTTCAATTGCACGCGCGCGGTCTCGTTCGCGGTGAAGATCGGATCGTAGCGATCGGCGGCCATGGCGGGATCGGGCACTTCGCGCAGGATCGCGGGCGGTGCGGTCGTCATGTGCAGCATCGCCATCATCACGTTCAATTCCAGGTGCCGCGTCACCTCGCGCGGCTCGAGCACCGGGCCGCCCGCGCGCGCATATTCGGCGACGAACAGCTCGATCAGTTCATCCAGATGCCGATCGTGCGTCTCGGGCTCCGCCGCGCCGATGCAACCCCAGATCGATGACGCGACCGGGATCTGCCCGACGCCGCCCCAATCGATCAGCCCGGCGCGCAAGGGCCCGTCGGACTCGCGCCAGAACCACGCGTTGTCGATGTTGGCGTTCATGTGGCACAGCGCGATCATCTCGGGCCGCGAAGTGAGGAAGCGCAGGATATCGTCCCGCTGCTCGGCCGCCAGCACCGCGTCGGCGCAAAGCTGGGTGAGGAATGCGGCATCGGCGAGATGCGCGGGCACCAGGTGCGGGTACTGTAGGATGAAGTCGGCGAGGCGGCCCATCCGCTTGCCAATCAGCGCCATGTCGAACCGCGCGCGCGCGGCGATCGTCCGGTCGCGATCGAATGGAAAATGCCGTTCAATCGCGTCGCCGAACCGTCCGGCCTTGTGCGCGCCCGATAGCTGCGCGAGGCTCGACATCAGCGCGCGGTAATGCGCGAGCGGATCGGCGAGCACGTGATCCATGCACTTCGCGTGATGCGGCTCGATCGTGCCTTCGCCATAGGTGATGCGCTCGGTGATCAGGATGCCGGTCAGCGTGTCCTGCTCGATGTCGGCATAGAAGCACCGGGGAACCGCGACGGGAAAGCCCGGGTCGCGCGACAGGTTCGCGAGCCGTGCCTCGGCCGGCATGTAATGCGCGCCGCTGTCGCGCACTTTGTCGTTGAAATTGCGCGAAAACTTGACGAACAGATCGCGCTCCAGGCCCGGAGCATCGTGCGCATAGGCGACTGACAGCAGCACCTTGACCCCGGTGCCGCCGAGCGTCCATTCGTCGAACCCGGTGACCTGTGTGACTCGGTTGTCGTCGCCGAGTACGCCCCCGGCGCGGAACGCACGGGTCAGGAACTCGGGCCCCGCCGCCTGCAATGCCTGTGGATGCGCGGGAAAGGCGAGGCCAAGCAGGTCGCCGCGCGCCCAATCGATGATCGTCGGATCGGTCATCGCGCGGGGCTAGCGCGGGATGATCGCGCAACGCAACGCCTCGCCGTCATGGCTTGACACATATAACCAAATAGGTTATATGCTCCGCCGTCCGCACGGGTTCGCCCATGCGGGCAAGCGGCGGGTGCGGGGAGGGCGAAGGCCTCGTCTGATCTGCCCCGCACACGGGCCGGCGCTCCATCAGTCGGGGCTCCGCGCAGCGAGACGGGACATATGCTGCGGGGGGCCGCCATAGGCCACCCGCCGTCGGTAGGCAGGGATGCGAGCCCAACCACGCCGATGCCCAGTCTCCCACCCCCAGGGCCGAGCCGGTGAGAGCACCTTCCATGCGTCGCTCACCGGCCGTTCGCGACCAAAGACACGCATGCGCCCCGCCATCGGCGTCAGGCACCCCCCGCGCCGGCCCCACCGCCGTATGTCGCGCGACTTCCCTCGGCGTAACCCGCATTCGCCAGCGGGCGATGAGTTGTGCCTGCCTTACTCCCCTCCCGCCTGCGGGAGGGGTTGGGGGTGGGCCTGTATCCGCGCCTGAGCTCATGCACGATCACGAAGAAGAAGAACCTACCCCCGGCCCCTCCCGCACGCGGGAGGGGAGAGGATGCCTCTCGCCCGTTCTCATCCTTTGAAAATAAGGCGAGAAGGACGCTGACCGGTGTGTATCGCGCGCCGACGATGTCTCAGTTCGAGTTGCCGGACCCCGGCGGCGTGCGCTGCGTGACGCCGTTGGCGTCGATGCTCGTCTGGCCCTGCGCGCTGCCCGATTGACCGCCGCCCGTCTGGCCCATCATCTGGCCGTCCATCATCTGGCCGCCGCCTCCGGTGCTGCTGCTCAATGAAAGCCCGTTCGTGCTCGTGGTCATGCCCGCGCCCGCGCTGCCGCCCATGCCCGATCCCATGCCTGCCATGCCCTGTGGATTGACGCTCGCCTGCGCCGCCCCGCCGAACGCGCTGCCGCGCATCGCCGAGTTCTGCGGCGGCAGGCGCACCTGGCCGCCGGCGCTCGATGGCTGCACGGTTGGCACCGAAGCCGGAGCGCTGCTCGCGCCGGCTGAACCGCCCGACGTGCCGCCGCCGCCGCTCATGGTCTGCGCGATGCACGGATAGACCGGCGTCAGGGTCAATGCGATCGCGAGCGAAGCGTGGGATTTGCGTTTTGCCATGCCTGCCGGAACGTGCTCGTCCGGCTGACGTTCCGCCGCTTATTCCCGACAATGGCGCGGAGGCGAACATGGCGAACAGATATTATCGCGGCCCGCCGAGCGATCACTTCGACGGGCTGCGCTTCTTCAATCCCGGCCATCCCGACACCGACCGCTCGCCGCGCGACCTGTTGCGCTGGAAGCTGCGGGGGCATGCGGCTGAGTGGCCCAAGTCAGTGGCGATCACGCCCGCCAGGCCCGAGCCGCGGGTCGAAGCACTGCGCGTGACGATGGTCGGGCACGCGACGCTGCTGATCCAGGCGGCGGGGCGCAACTTCGTGACCGATCCGGTCTGGTCGGACCGGGCCAGTCCGGTCCGCTTCGCCGGGCCCAAGCGCGTGACCGCGCCGGGCATCGCGTTCGACGATCTGCCACCGATCGACGCCGTATTGCTGTCGCACAACCATTACGATCATCTGGACATCGCCAGCCTGCGCCGGCTGCACGATCGCGACCGCCCGCTGATCGTGACGCCGCTGGGCAACGACGCGATTCTGCGCCGCCACTTGACCGACGCGGGGATCGCGACGGGCGATTGGGGCGATGGCGTTGTCCTACCCGGCGGGGCGGAGGCGCATATCGTCCCCGCGCAGCACTGGTCGACGCGCGGGCCGGGCGATCGACGGATGGCGCTGTGGGGCGGGTTCATGCTGACCGTCGCCGGGCGGCTCGTCTATTTCGCGGGCGATACTGGTTATGGCGACGGCGCGATCTTCCGCGCGATGCGCGAGCGGTATGGGACTCCCGACGTCGCGTTGATCCCGATCGGAGCCTATGCCCCCCGCTGGTTCATGGCCGCGCAGCACGCCGACCCCGACGAGGCAGTGCGCATCATGCTCGATCTCGATGCCGGCCGCGCGATCGGCATCCACTGGGGCACGTTCCGCCTGACCGACGAACCGCGCGAGGAACCGGCGACGAAGCTTGGCGAAGCGCTGGCGCGGCGGGGGATCGATGCGAGCCGGTTCGCGGCGGCGGTCCCTGGCGATGTCTTCGATCAGCCTTGACCGCGGCTACAACCATACCCGTCCATCCTGAGCTTGCCGAAGGATCGTCCTGTTTGGGAGCTTCGCGCGCCCGGCAAGAAAGACGGTCCTTCGACAAGCTCAGGATGGGCAGGGTTGTTGAATGTTACTTCAATGCCCCCGCGATCAGCTTGTGCAGCCGCGAGTGCAGCGCATCGTTGCCCGCGATCACCTGCGCGTCGCAGATCGGCAGCGAGCGGCCGCGGAAGTCGGAGACGAAGCCGCCCGCCTCGCGCACCAGCAGGCACCCCGCCGCGCTGTCCCACGGCTTGAGCCCGCTCTCCCAGAACCCCTCGTAGCGTCCCGCCGCGACCCAGGCGAGATCGAGCGCGGCCGAGCCGAAGCGGCGGATGCCGGCGACCTGCGGGGCGATCGCGCCGAAGATGCGGGTCCACTCGCCCATGTCGCCGTGCCCGGCGAACGGGATGCCGGTGGCGATCACGCTGTCGTCGAGTTGCCGCCGCGCCGACACGCGCAGCCGCGCGTCTTGGAGCCACGCTCCCCGGCTTTTCTCCGCCCAGAAGCTTTCGTCGGTGATCGGCTGGTAGACGAGCCCGGCGATCACGTCGCCCCAGCCCGAGCCGTCCGCGCCCTTGCCGTCGGGAGCGCGCTCCTGCGCGGCGATCGAGACCGCGAAGTGCGGCATGCCGTGGAGGAAGTTGGTCGTGCCGTCGAGCGGGTCGACGATCCAGCGCGGCTTGTCGGCAGCGCCTTCGATCGTGCCGCCTTCCTCCATCACGAAGCCCCAGTCGGGCCGCGCCTGCAGCAGCTCGTCGTAGATCGTCCGCTCGGCCGCGCGATCGGCCTTCGAGACGAAATCGGCGGGCCCCTTGCGGCTGACCTGCAGATGCTCGACCTCGCCGAAATCGCGCCGCAGCCGCTGCCCCGCCTTGCGCGCGGCTTTTTCCATCACGCGGATGAGGCCGGATAGTGCCATGGTATGCTCCTGTGACGGCCTCAACCCAAACCGACTACCCTGAGCCTGTCGAAGGGCAGTACTAGTTCTTAGGCCCGGCGCGATGCCGCCAGATGGAAGGGCGGTCCTTCGACAAGCTCAGAACGGACGGGGGCGCGGGCTTGGGGCTATCCCACCTTGCCCACATAGCTGCGCTCGTAGACATCCACCACGATCCGCGTGCCGCTGGCGATGTGCGGCGGCACCAGCACGCGCACGCCGTTGTCGAGCACCGCTGGCTTGAAGCTCGACGAGGCGGTCTGCCCCTTCACCACCGCGTCCGCCTCGACGATCGTTGCCTCGACCTGCTCGGGCAATTGCACCGAGATCGGCCGCTCGTCGTACATCTCGAGCAGCACGGTCATGCCGTCCTGCAGGAACGCGCTCGCCTCGCCGATCAGGTCCTTGGACAGGTTGATCTGGTCGTAGGTCTCGACATCCATGAAGACGAGGTCGTCGCCCTCGGCATAGAGGAACTGGAAGTCCTTGGTATCGAGCCGCACGCGCTCGACCGTATCGGCGCTCCGGAAGCGGACGTTGGTCTTGCGGCCGTCGATCAGGTTCTTCATCTCGACCTGCATGAACGCACCGCCCTTGCCAGGCTGCGTGTGTTGCGTCTTGGCGACCTTCCAGATGCCTTTCTCGTATTCGAGGATGTTGCCGGGACGGATGTCCACGCCGCTGATCTTCATGGGTCGCGCCTTGGTCTGGGATTGCCGGGGAATGGGAGGCGGGGCCTTAGCGCGCCGCTGGCAATCGCGCCACCCCGGTGTTAGCGCGGCGTCCATGCAAGCCGTGTCCCGCCTGATCGCCGTCGCCGCCATCGGCCTGGCGCTAACGACCGCCGCCCACGCGGTCTCCGGCGGCGACCTCGACGTGCTGCCCAAGGGCAACTACGTCTGCGAATTGCCCGGCGACGCGGGCGATCCGGGCATCGCCGGGGGCCGGCATCAGCCCGACTCGGATTTCGCCGTGTTCGGCGATTCGACCTATCGATCGCAGGGCATGCGCGGCGTCTATCTGATGACCGGCGCGAATGTCGTGATGACCAGCGGGCCGCTGCGCGGACGCCGCTTCACCCATATCAAGCAGCGGTTCCTGCGCGAAACCAACGCGGACGGCAGCCCGGGCGCGTTGCGCTGTATCAGCTCGATCCAGGCGATCGGCATCGAGCCCGCCGACGGCCGGCGCTGCAAGGCGCGCAAGCCGCAGGACACGATGGACAAGGTCGCGCGCGCGGGCGGGGGTGCGGCATCGTGTTGAGCGACGCGGACGATACGCTCCCCACGCACCACCGCCTGCCTCCCGAGTTCGATCTGACCGGCCGCGTCGCGCTGGTCACCGGCGGCGGCACCGGGATTGGCCGCGCGACCGCGCTGCTGCTCACGCGGCGCGGCGCGGATGTCGCCATCGCCGGCCGTCGCGCCGAGCCGCTGGACGCCACCGCGCGCGAAATCGAGGCGCTCGGCCGCCGCGCGCTCGCCGTCACCGCCAACGTGCGTGAGCCGGCCGAAGCGCGCGCGATGGTGGCGCGCGTCGGCGATCATTTCGCCCGGCTCGATATCCTGGTGAACAACGCGGGCGGCGCGCACGGCCACGTCGGTCTCGCGAAGATCGACCCCGCCAAATGGGACCGCGACATCTCGCTGAACCTCAGCGCAGCGCAATATTGCTCGCAAGCCGCCTATCCGTTGCTCAAGGCGGCGCGCGGCTGCATCGTCAACGTCTCGTCGGTCGCGGGCGTGCGCGGCACGCAGGGGGTCGCGGCCTATAGCGCCGCGAAAGCGGGCTTGCAGATGCTGACCGGCGTCGCCGCCGCCGAATGGGGCCCCGCCGGCATCCGCGTCAACTGCGTCGCCCCCGGCATGACCGCGACCGAAGCCGCCACGCGCAGTTGGGACAAGACGGGCTTCGACGCTACGGCCGCGAGCCAGGCGTTCGCGCTGCGCCGCTATGGCGAGATGGACGAAGTCGCCCAGGCCATCGTCTTCTTCGCCAGCGACGCGGCCAGCTATATCACCGGCGAAACCGTGTCGGTCGGCGGCGGACCGCAGATGGGCGGGATGATCCGGCTCGACGACTGAAGGCGCGGGGCGTCACCCCCACACCGCATCCGCCGCGGCAAGCGCGTTCGCGGCGCGGCCGCCAAGCTCCGCCGTCAGTGCGCGCAGGCGGTAGGTCCACAGGTGCAGCGGATGTTCGAGCGTGATGCCCATCGCGCCGAGGAACTGGTGGTAATCGTACGCGACGCGCTTCGCCGCTTCCTGGGCATACGTCAGCGCCATCGCGGCGTCTCCGGGGGTGCCGCTGCCGGCGGCCTTCAACGCCAGCCAGTAGGCGGCGTTGGTCACCACCTGTGCTTCGGCGAGCCGTTGCCGCATCGCCTGGAACGTCGCCAGCGGACGGCCGAACTGCTTGCGATCGGACGTATAGCCCACGACGCTCTGCAACGCGGCGGCGAGCAGCCCCGCCGCCTCCGCCGCGACCGCGACGCGCCAGGCGCGCAGCACCTCGTCGGCGGCGACATCATGGTAGCGCAGGTCGTCGGGCACGTGGGTCAGGAACGCGGTCGGGTAGGCATAGAGCACCTCGTCGCCGCCGCCGCGCACATGGTCCGGCGTGGCGGCGAAGCTCGCGACCCGCCCATCGCCACCGACGACGATCACGCTGGCGCCCGGCTTGAGGAAGCGCAGCGGCTGTCGTAGCCGGCCTTGCTCGACGAGGCAGATCGGGCGCGGCAGATCAGGGTCGACCAGCGGGCGCACGAGCGCGGAGAACGCCGCCTCGACCGCGAACGGCAATCGCGCAAGCCGCTCGACCACCAGCGCGGCGGTGACCGGGCCGAGTTCCTCGATTGCCATCACATCGAGAAAGCCGCCTGCGACGAGTTCGGCGTCGAGCGCGTCGCTGGTCAGCGCGAGGCTGTGATCGTGCAGCGGGACGGCCGCGTAAGGCCGCGTCAGGCTGTCGATGAAGTCGAGGATCTGCTGCTGGTCCTCGGTGAACGACAGGCGCATGTCAGGCCGGCTCCCGACTCATCGAGGCTCTCGGGGAAGCTCGAGCACTTCGGTCGCGATGATGTTGAGCTGGATCTCGGCCGATCCCGCCGCGATACCCGCGACGATGCCGCGCTGGTGGTGCATCTTGAGGTAGGGTGAGGCATCGGCCAGCGCCTCTGGCAGGAACTCGATGACGAACTCGACCACCGCGCGCTCGGCCATCACCGTCGCATAGCGCGCCGAGCTCGATTCGGCGCCGATCGGCAGGCCGTCGACGCGCTTCTGCACGATCGCGTGGCTGGCGATCCCCGCCGCCTGGCACAGCGCGGCGACGCGCCCCGCCTCGGCGCGTGTCAGCGGGCTGGTGAAGTCGCCGGCGGCGCGCAGCATCGCCACCGCGCGGTCAAGCGCGGCGCGCGCCAGATAGAAACGCGGGATGCCCAGCCGCTCGTTGCGCAGCGAATAGGCGATGATCTCCCACGCCTGGCCTTCATCGCCGAGCCGCGCGGCGACGGGCACGGTCACGTCGTCGAAGAACACCTCGTGGATATCGCCCTCGCCGATCAGCGAGGGGATCTGCCGCACGGTGATGCCGGGCGTATCCATCGGGATCAGCAGGATGGTGATGCCGCGCTTGCGATCGTCGCTGGTGCGCGTGAGCAGGAAACAGGTGTCGGCAAGCCCGGCGTAAGACGTCCAGATCTTCTGCCCGGTGACATGGTAATACGTGCCGTCGCTGACCGCGCGGGTGCGCAGGGACGCGAGGTCGGAGCCCGCGTCGGGCTCGGAAAACCCCTGGCACCACAGCGATTGGCCTTGCGTGATCGGCGTGAGGTAGGCCGCCTTCTGCTCGGGTGTGCCGTATTTCTCCAGCGTCGGCCCGATCCAGTTGACGTTCATGTACTGCCCGCCGCGCGGCTCGCCCGCGATCCACATCTCTTCGGCCAGGATCTGCTGCTCCCACGGGCCCAGACCCTCGCCGCCCATTTCGACCGGCCAGTGCGGAAACAGCATCCCGTGCTCGGCGAGCTTCTCGCAGAACTGGCGCGCGAACGCGGTCAGCGCGGGGCTCGCGGGACCGTGCTCGGAAAACTTCTCCCAATCGTCGGGCAGGTTGGCGGCGAGGAAATCGCGGATCTTGGCGCGGAACGCGTCCTGCTCCGGGGTCCAGGTGAAGTCCATCGGATCCTCGTCCAGCGGGCGTCGGATCGCGCCTGCATTGCCCCTGCGTTAGCCAGCGGGCACGCGGGCGGCAAGCGCTGCCGACGGCCCCGTCACTTCGCCGGGCGGATCATCGCCTCGGGCGCGTCCGCGACGATCGCCAGCATCGCCGCCCAGGCCGCGACGTTCTGGCGCAGCTGCTCGGGATCGATCCGGTCGAGCGTATCTTCGGGCGTATGGTGATAGTCGAAGTATCGCATCCCCGACTGGTTGAGATCGATCGCCGCCGATCCCAGCGCGATCAGCGGATCGACATCGGTGCCGCCGTGCACCGGCCCCGCTCCCCGCCCGATGCCGAGCGGCCGCAGCGCGGCCTCGATCCGATCGCCCACCGGCCCGGCCGCGTCGGGAAAGTCGGTGGCGAAGCGCCAGACCCGGTCCGCGCCGAAATCGCTTTCGGCGGCGAGCGCGAAGGCCTCACCCGCATGCGCTCGGGCGTAGGCATGGCCGCCGAAGCCGCCGGTCTCCTCGTCGCCGAACCAGACCACGCGGATCGTCCGGCGATGGCGACCGCCGGCCATGACCTGCCGCGCCGCGGCGGCGGTGATCGCGATGCCCGCGCCATCGTCGATCGCGCCGGTGCCAAGGTCCCAGCTGTCGAGGTGTCCGCCGATCACGATCACCCCGGCGGCTAGATCGGTGCCGGACACTTCGGCGACGACGTTGCCCGAGGTGCGGATGCCGACCTGGTGGTCGTCGAGGTCGAGGTGCAGGACCACCGGCTTGCCGAGCCTGATCATCCGCTCGAGGTTCTCGGCATCCGCGATCGACAATGCGGCCGCCGGGATCGGCGCGACGCCGGGCGCGAACGTGGTCGCCCCGGCATGCGGACCGCGCCCGTGGTCTGTGCCGATCGAGCGGATGACGATCGCCGCCGCGCCCTTGGTCGCGGCGACGCTGGGCCCGGTGAACCGCGCGTTGCCCTCGATGCCATAGCTCGATCCGTCCTGCGTCGGCTGCATGGCGTTGGAGACGAAGGCGATCTTGCCCTTCAAGCTCCCGGCGGGCGCGCGCGCCAGATCGGCGTAGCTCGCGAAATAGGCGACGGGCAGCGTCAGCCCGCCCACGGGCGTGGGCGCGGAAGTCCCGAGCCCGACGATGCGCAGCGGCTGCGGATAGGGGGAGACGACGGCCGCGCTCTCCGCGCCGCGCTGCCAGACGGGGAGCTCGAATGGTTCGACATGCACGTTGGCGAAGCCGAGCGCCTTCAGCTTCGCGACCGCCCAGACGCGCGCGCGCGCCTCCGCCTCGCTGCCGTCCATGCGCGGGCCAACCTCGGTCGTCAGGCTCTCGACGATCGCGAAGGCGGTGTCGTCATGCAGCGCGCGCTCTCGCAATGCGGTGACGGCGGGATCGACGGGCGGCAACGGCGGCGGCGCGATGCGGGTCGCGCCGAAAGTCGGGGTCGGGGCGGGGGTCGGGGCTACCTGCGCGAACGACGCCCGGCCCAGGATCAACGCGGATGCCGCAACAACAAGCGATAGGGTTTTCAAGACGTTTCCCAATGGCGGACCGTCGGCTATCGCCCGACACGATTCGTATCGTAAGCAGGATCATCGCCGCGCGCCAGCAGCGTGGCTCGAACGGATGGTGAAGGCATGAGCGAACGGGCCGTGGTGAGCAATAGGCGCCTTCGAGGCCACGCGCTGTGATCGAGCAGTTCGGGGATCGCGGGTTCGGCAACCGAGCGCCGGCCGTCGCGATCGCGCCGCTGACGAGGGCGCTCGGTTTCGCCGGGCTGGCACCCGCCGCGCTGGCGTTGCTCGTCGAGATGTGGGGCCGGTTCGGAGCGTCGCCGGCGGGGTCGCCGCGCCACGCGCTCGCGGCGATCGGCGCGATCGTCGCGCTGGTCTATGGCGCCGTTATCCTCAGTTTCATCGGCGGCATCTGGTGGGGGTTCGCCGTGCGCTGCCCGCCACGCCGACAGGTGGCGCTGGCGATCCTTGCCGTACTGCCTTCGCTCGCCGCCGCCGCGCTGGTCGCCGCGCCGGTGTGGCTGGGCGCCGACATTGCGCTGATCGTGCTCGGATCGCTGATCGTGACGACGCTGGTCGTCGATCGCCGGCTGGCGCTGGTGAAGATCGTGCCGTCCGGCTGGATGCGTCTGCGCGTACCGCTGTCGATCGGGCTCGGCGGGCTGATCATCGTCACCGGCATCTTCGCGCCGCGCTGAGCGGGAACACGAACGCTAGCTCTGGACGCGGTTCGACCCCCGGTGCATGACCCGGTGATGAGCGATGCCGACCCTATAGATCTCGCCACGTTGCGCGACCAAGTGCGCGGCTGGCTAGCCGCCAATGCGCCGGCCGACTGGCGCGCGGCGGCGACGCATCAGCAGTTCTTCGAAAGCCAGCGCGCCTGGTTCCTCAAGCTTGTCGAGGGCGGCTACGCCAACCCGCACTGGCCCAAGCAATGGCCGGGCGGCGGCAAGTCGCTCGCCGAGCAGAAGGTGATCTACGAGGAACTCGTACGCGCCGACACGCCGCGCCTGCTGCTCTCGTTCGTCTCCACCTTCCACGCCTATTCGACGATCGAGGAAGCCGGCACGCCCGAGCAGAAGGCGCGCTACCTCCCCGGCATCCTAAAGGGCGAGACGTGGTGCCAGGGCTTTTCCGAGCCCAACGCCGGCTCCGATCTCGCCGCGCTCAAGACCCGCGCCGAGCGTGCGACGCGCGACGGGCGCGAGGTCTATATCGTCAATGGCCAAAAGGTCTGGTCGACGATGGCGCAATATGCCGATCGCTGCCTGCTGCTGGTGCGCACGAGCAGCGAGGGGGCGAGGCAGGCGGGGATCACCTACCTGCTGATGGACATGAAGGCGCCCGGCGTGTCGGTCCGCCCGATCCACCAGATCCAGGGCGACGAGGAATATTGCGAGGTTTTTCTCGACGATGTCGCGGTGTCGATCGAGGACCGCGTCGGCGATGAAGGGAACGGCTGGGCGGTGGCGCAGATGACGCTCGCGTCCGAACGCGGGCTGACGCTGCTCGAACTGTCATACCGGATGCGCGGCGCGCTCTGGCGGATCGCCGACCTCATCCGCGCGCACGGGTTCGAACACGACGCGGGCGTGCTGCGCGATTTCGGCGCGTTGAAGGCACGGGTCGATTCGGCCTGCGCGATCGCCGACCGGTTCCTGCGCAACCGGATCGAGGGAATCGAGAACGCCGGCGATGCCTCGGCGGTCAAGCTCACTTATTCGCGCGTGCTGCGTGATTTCGCGCTGCTCGGCGTGCGGCTCGGCGGAATCGATGAACAGTATCGCGCGCCTATCGTGTTCGGCGATCTGACCACGGGCAACTGGATGGCCGATTTCATGAACAGCTATGCCTGGACGATCGCGGGTGGCAGCGATGAGGTGCAGCGCAACATCATCGCCGAGCGGATGCTCGACATGCAGCGCGAGCCCAAGAGCTGGGCGGTCGCGGCATGATCGAATTGGCCGAACTGCAGGACGCCGCGCAAAAGGCGTTCCCTGCCGGGCAACTGCTCCCGTCGCGCGACGAAAGCTGGCGGCTGGTCGCCGACATGGGCTGGCTGATGATCCGCGTTCCCGAGGAGCTGGGCGGGCTCGGGCTCGGCCGCGCGGCGTCGAGCGCGATCCTGTTCGAACTGGGCAGGGTGCTGTCGGCGGCACCGGTCATCCCCGCGCTGATCGCGATCGAGGCGCTGACGGCCTCGACCATGATCGCAAACCGCGACGACTGGATCGCCCGCGCGGTCGGTGGCGAATACATCGCGGCCGGGCTGTTGCCGAGCGATGTCGCGCAAGGGACGGACGGCGCGCTGTCGGGTACGATGTCGGCGGTGCCCGACGTCGACATGGCCGATCACGTCCTCGTCCTCGCCCCGGGGCTCGCCACGCTGACGCCGATCGCCGCCGACGGCGTGACGGTCGCCGAGCGGCGGTTGTGGGACGAAAGCCGTCGGCTGTTCGACGTGACGCTCGACAACGTCGCGGTCGATGAGGCGCTCGTGCTCGCGCGCGGGGCGCAGGCGGATGCGCTCGCCGAGCGGCTGACCGGCGAGCTTCACCTGGCGCTCGCCGCCGATTGCCTGGGCGGGGCGAACGCGGCGCTCGAAATGTCGGTCGAATATCTGAAGACGCGCAAGCAGTTCGGTCGGCCGCTGGCGATGTTCCAGGCGCTCAAGCACCGGTGCGCCGATCTCAAGACGCGCATCGAGGCGGGGGATGCATTGCTCCGCGCGCGCGCCGGGGACGAAACGGCGACGCCCGCCGATCTCGGCGCGTTGAAGGCGTTGGCGGCCGAGATATATCGCTTCACCACGGAGGAAGCGATCCAGCTGCACGGCGGCATCGGCCTGACGCAGGAGTACGACTGCCACCTGTTCATGAAGCGCGCGTTCCTCAACCTCCAGCTCGGCGGTGGGCCCGACCTGCTCAACGAGGCCGCGGGTCGTGCCGCGCTGGCCGAGCTTTCCGGCTGATCATCGCTTGCCCACACGGGAACCCTCGTCGCGATCGGCGGTTGTTGACGGGAACATAGTAGAAACGCGAAAGGGTCACCGATGACGGAGCAGCTGCACAATCCCAAGCTCGACGAACACCCCGGATCGAACGCGGAGAAAGACCCGGCGGACTGGGTCTCGGGCGGCGATCCGATGACCGGGGCGCAGGCATCGTACCTGACGACGCTGTCCGAGGAAGCCGGCGTCGAACCGCCGCCGGCCGACCTGAGCAAGGGCGACGCATCGATACGCATCGACGAGTTGAAGAAGCAGCTCGGCCGATAGCGCGCTCGCGTCGGGCTATGCGCGTGCGATAAGCGGATCGCGGGACTTGCGGCCCGGCGCGTAACACCGTTCAATCGGTGGCATGGAGTACGTTTCCCTGCCGGCGGCTGAGCGGTTAGACGAGGCGTCCGACGGCGTGCCGACCACGTCCACCGTGCCGTTGCCCGCGTATCTGCGCTCGCACGGCCGGATCGACGCCTCCTTCGAGCGCGTCGGTGCGGCGTCGTGCGTCATGCGCAGCTATCAGCAAGGCAATTTGCGGCTGCGCATTCCGCGCCGCGAAAGCGCGGGCGAGGCACCTTGCGCGGTCCTGATCAACACCGCTGGCGGCGTCGCCGAAGGCGATACGCTCGAATATCGCCTTGAGTGGCAACCCGGCGCGGAGGCGATCGCGACGACGCAGGCGGCCGAGAAGGTCTATCGCGGGATCGGCGATCCGGCGCGGATCGACACGCGGATCGCGGTGGGGGCGGGCGCGGCTGCCGAGTGGCTGCCGCAGGAGACGATCCTGTTCGACGGCTTCGGGCTGAAGCGCGACGCGAGGATCGAACTCGCGGACGGCGCGCGCTTTCTGGGCGTCGAGGCGCTGGTGCTGGGGCGCGGCGCCAGCGGCGAGATCGTGCGCACCGGCGCGCTCGACGATCGGCTGCGCATCTGGCGCGGTGGCCGGCTGATCTATGCCGATGCGCTGGTGCTGCGCGGCGACATCGTCGCGACGATGCGCGATGCGGGCGGGGGTGCGCGCGCAATGGCGGTGGTGGTGGCGGCAACCAATCAGGCGGCGACGCTGATCGGACCCGTGCGGGCGGCGATCGGCGCCGCCAGAGGCCGCGCGGCGGCGAGCGCGTGGAACGGCTTGCTCGCGGTGCGCCTGCTCGCGCGCGACGGCGAGACGCTGCGTCACGACCTCGCACTGGCGCTTGCTCCGCTGCGCGACGGCCGGCCGCTGCCACGCGTGTGGCGATGCTGAGCCGGTCAGCGTTTTTTCGTTGAAGCTGCTCGCGAATGCGGCATGTTCGGCTGCCAGGCACGGAGCAACGATTTGAACCTGAGCCCGCGTGAAAAGGACAAGCTGATGCTGTCGGTCGCGGCGATGGTCGCGCGGCGGCGGCTCGAGCGAGCGGTCAAGCTCAACTATCCCGAGGCGGTCGCGCTGATATCGGACTTCGTGCTCGAAGGCGCGCGCGACGGTCGCAGCGTCGCCGAGCTGATGGAGGCGGGCGCGCATGTCGTGACGCGTGATCAGGTCATGCCCGGCATCGCCGAGATGCTGCCCGACGTGCAGATCGAGGCGACCTTTCCCGATGGCACCAAGCTGGTCACCGTGCATGAGCCGATCCGATGAGCGCGCGCGCATGATCCCCGGCGAGCTGCTGACCGATGAGGGCGAGCATCTGCTCAACGCCGACAGTCCGGTCACCGTGCTGCGCGTTGCCAACAGCGGTGATCGGCCGGTGCAGGTCGGCAGCCACTACCACTTCGCCGAGGCGAACGACGGCCTGGTGTTCGACCGCGACGCCGCGCGCGGGCAGCGGCTCGACATTCCGGCGGGAACCGCGGTGCGCTTCGAGCCCGGCCAGACGCGCGAGGTATCGCTGGTGCCGCTCGGCGGCGCGCGGACGGTAATCGGCTTCCAGGGCAAGGTCATGGGGGAATTGGGATGAAGCGCGGTCCGGCCGTCTTCCCCCTCCCGCTTGCGGGAGGGGCCAGGGGTGGGCATGCGACCGGGCGCTTTTGCCGGCTTTTCGCGTATGGCGGCCCACCCCCACCCCCTCCCGCAAGCGGGAGGGGAGCACTCTAGTCATGCCCTATCGCATCTCTCGCGCCGCCTATGCCGACATGTTCGGGCCGACGGTGGGCGATCGGTTGCGGCTTGCCGACACCAACCTCGTCATCGAGATCGAGCGCGACGCGACGATCCTGGGCGAAGAGGTCAAGTTCGGCGGCGGCAAGGTGATCCGCGACGGCATGGGCCAAAGCCAGATCACCAACGCGGCGGGCGCAGCCGATACGGTGATCACCAACGCCGTCATCCTCGACTGGACCGGCATCTACAAGGCCGACATCGCCTTGAAAGCCGGGCGCATCGCGGTGATCGGCAAGGCGGGCAATCCCGACATCCAGCCCGGCGTCACGATCGTCATCGGCCCCGGCACCGAGATCATCGCCGGCGAAGGCAAGATCCTGACCGCCGGCGGGATCGACGCACACATCCACTTCATCTGCCCGCAGCAGGTCGAGGAGGCCATCGCCAGCGGGATCACCACCTTCATCGGCGGCGGCACGGGGCCCGCCACCGGCACCAACGCCACGACCTGCACGCCGGGGCCCTGGCACATCGAGCGGATGCTGCTCGCGGCCGAGGGTCTGCCGATCAACCTCGCCTTCGCGGGCAAGGGCAACGCAAGCCGGCCCGAGGCGCTCGTCGAGCAGATCGAGGCGGGCGCGGCGGCATTGAAGCTGCACGAGGACTGGGGCACCACCCCGGCGGCGATCGACTGTTGCCTGTCGGTCGCCGACGCGCACGACGTGCAGGTGATGATCCATACCGACACGCTGAACGAAAGCGGCTTCGTCGAGGATACGATCCGAGCCTTCAAGGGCCGCACGATCCACGCGTTCCACACCGAGGGCGCGGGCGGTGGCCACGCGCCCGATATCCTGAAGCTTGCCGGCTTTCCCAACGTGATCCCGAGCTCGACCAATCCGACGATGCCGTTCACGGTCAACACGATCGACGAACATCTCGACATGCTGATGGTATGCCACCACCTCGACCCGGCGATCCCCGAGGACCTCGCCTTCGCCGAAAGCCGCATTCGCAAGGAGACGATCGCGGCAGAGGATATCCTGCACGACCTCGGCGCGCTGTCGATCCTCTCGTCGGACAGCCAGGCGATGGGCCGCGTCGGCGAGGTGATCACGCGCACCTGGCAGACCGCGCATAAGATGAAGGCGCAGCGCGGGAGCCTGCCCGGCGACAACGCGCGCCACGACAACAACCGCGCGCGGCGCTATGTCGCCAAATACACGATCAACCCCGCGATCGCGCAAGGGATGAGCCATGAGATCGGCTCGGTCGAGGTCGGCAAGCTCGCCGATCTGGTGCTGTGGACCCCTGCGTTCTTCGGCGTGAAGCCCGACCTCGTGATCAAGGGCGGAATGATCGCGCACGCGATGATGGGCGATCCCAACGCGAGTATCCCGACGCCGCAACCGGTACACGCGCGGCCGATGTTCGGATCGTTCGGCAAGGCGATGGCGGCGAGCTGCGTGACCTTCGTCAGCCAGGCGGCGATGACGCGCGGCGTCGGCGAACGGCTCGGCCTGACGCGCCGGGTGATGCCCGTCATCGGCACGCGCGGCATCGGCAAGGCGCAGATGAAGCTCAACGACGCGCTGCCGCATCTGACGATCGATCCCGAGACCTATCGCGTGACCGCCGACGGCGAACTGCTGGTGTGCGAACCGGCGAGCGAACTGCCGCTCGCGCAGCGGTACTTCCTCTACTGATGGCGGGCGCAGGCACCAGGCGCATCGTCGGCATCGAGGCCGGGCGCGGCCGGGCAGCGGACGATACCGTGGTGCTCGACCACGATCGGCGCACGCGTCGGCGCATGACCTTCACCACCGCCGCCGGCACCGCGATCCTGCTCGATCAGCCGCGCGCCGCGCATCTGCGCGACGGCGATGTCCTGCGGCTCGACGATGGCGGCACAGTGCGCGTCGTCGCGGCGGACGAGACGGTGACCGATATCGCCGCGCCGTCGATCGCCACGCTCGTGCGCATCGCCTGGCATCTGGGCAACCGCCACCTGCCGACGCAGCTCTTGGGTAACGGTCTGCGCATCCGGCACGATCATGTGATCGAGGCGATGGTCGAAGGGCTGGGCGGCGCGTGCCGGACGATCGATGCGCCGTTCGATCCCGAGCGCGGGGCTTATGACGCAACGCCCGCCGCGCATCATCATCGCTCCGAACACGACATCGCGCGGCACGATCATGGCCATCACCACCATGACTGATCCGCCCGGCGACAGCGCGCTGTTCGATCTGATGAGCTGGATGAGCCCCGCCTGGCCGATCGGCGCCTTCGCCCATTCGAGCGGGCTCGAATGGGCGGTCGAGCAGGGCTTCGTCATCGATCGTGCAAGCACCACGCGCTGGCTGACGACGCTGCTTGACCACGGACCGATCCACAACGATGTCGTGGTCTTCGTCCAAGCCTGGCGCGCGGCCTGTACGAACGATGGCGAGCGGCTGCGCGAGGTCGCCGAACTCGCGGTGGCGGCGCAGACCGGCTTCGAGCGCCGGCTCGAAGCGACCGCGCAAGGCGCGGCGTTCCGGCGGATCGCGATGGCGTCGCTCGAACAAGATGGTCCTGCCGACCGGCCACGCCGATCCCCCGATCCGTCTTCCCTGAGCCTGTCGAAGGGCCGTCCTTCACTTGAGCCAAGCGACCAGCCCGAAGAACAAGGACAGCCCTTCGACAAGCTCAGAGAAGACGGGTGCTTGGAACGGGAAATGCAAGAAGCTGACGGCTTAGACAAAAGCTTCCGCGCGCTCCTTGCCCCGATCCCCGACGCCGATCTTACCTATCCCGTCGCCGCCGCCACGCTGTTCGCGACGCAGGCCATCGCGCTGCGCCACGCGCTGACCGCATACCTCCACGGCGCAATCGCCAACCTCGTCTCGGCGGCGCAGCGCCTGGTGCCGCTCGGCCAGACCGATGCACAGCGCGTGCTGCGCGATCTGCGTCCCGCGATCCTTGCCGCGAGCAAGTCCGCGTGCGACCTTTCGACTGGCGATCCGTTCGACGCGTTCGCCGGCGCTGCGCTGCTCGCCGAACTTGGCTGCATGGCGCACGAAACCCAATATACGAGGTTGTTCAGGACATGACCCACAGCGCCAACGGACCCCCCTCGAACGGACCCTTGCGCGTCGGCATCGGCGGCCCGGTCGGCTCGGGCAAGACCGCGCTGATGGACGCGTTGTGCAAACGGCTGCGCGGCGCATACGAGATCGCGGCGATCACCAACGACATCTATACGCGCGAGGACGCGGAGTTCCTGACGCGCGCCGGATCGCTGGTGCCAGAGCGTATCGTCGGCGTGGAAACCGGCGGCTGCCCGCACACCGCGATCCGTGAGGACGCGTCGATGAACCTGGCCGCCGTGCGCGATCTCGAAGCGCGCTTCCCCGGGCTCGACCTGATCCTGATCGAGAGCGGCGGCGACAACCTTGCCGCGACCTTCAGCCCCGAACTCGCCGACATCACGATCTACGTCATCGACGTGTCGGCGGGCGACAAGATCCCGCGCAAGGGTGGCCCCGGCATCACCCGTTCCGACCTGCTGGTGATCAACAAGATCGATCTCGCCCCCTTCGTCGGCGCAAGCCTCGATGTCATGGACCGCGATGCGAGGCTGATGCGCGGGGCCGAGGGAACGGGACGGCCGTTCGTGTTCGCCAACATCCGCGCGGGCGAAGGCATAGAGGATATCGTCGCGACGGTCATCGCCCTCGGCGGCCTGCCCGAAAGGATACATCTGTGATGCGCCAGTTGCTCCGCCTGTCGATCGTCCCCGCCGCGCTGATCGCGGCGCCCGCGCTCGCGCATTCCGGGCACGGTATCGGCGGAGGCTTTGGCGCGGGCTTCCTGCATCCGCTGACCGGATGGGATCACTTGTCGGCGATGCTGTTGATCGGCGCCTGGACCGCGATGCCGGCGCGCGCCGCCCCCGCTCCCGCCGATCGCCGCGCGCCGCTGGGAATCGTCACTTCGTTTCTGGTCGCGATGTTCGCCGGCTTCGCCTCGGGCGCGATGTTCCAAGCCGGCACAATCGAGTGGGCGGTGACGATATCGGTCGCGGTCGCCGCGATCGCGGTGATCGCCAGGTGGCGCGCGCCGCTGCCGATCTCGATGACGCTGGTCGCGATGTTCGGCTTCGCGCACGGACAGGCGCACGGCGTCGACGTTCCCGATATTGCGCCGATCATGCGGTTCGCAGGTGGTTTTCTGCTCGCGAGTTCGGGGCTGCTCGTGATCGGCATGATCGCCGCTCGATCGATTCCGCGTGCAACGCTGGCGCTTGCGCGGACGTCGTGGCGATAGCGCGACGGTGACGGCATCGCTCGTCGCTAGTCGAGCGGTACACCCGGCAGTTGCTTCGCCGTGCGGATCGTCAGCGATGTCTTGACGCTGGCGACATTGGGCGCGGGCGTCAGCTTCGAGGTCAGGAATTCCTGAAAGCTCTGTAGATCGCGGCTGACGATCTTGAGGATGAAGTCGATCTCGCCGTTCAGCATATGGCATTCGCGCACCTCGGGCAGCGTGCGCATGTGTTCCTCGAACTGTCGCAGCGATTCCTCGGCCTGACTCTTGAGGCTGACGAGCGCGAAGACGGTGATCGCGAACCCCAGCTTTGAACAATCGAGCTCGGCATGATATCCCTTGATGACGCCCGCATCCTCGAGCGCGCGCACGCGCCGCAGGCAGGGCGGGGCGGTCAGCCCGACCCGTTGCGCCAGCTCGACATTGGTCATCCGCCCTTCGTCCTGCAATTCGGCCAACAGTCGTCGGTCGATGGTATCCATATTGGTCATGAAGCAGACCGATCCTCCCGTCTTGCTTGCAGTGCGCGGTTTGCCGTTGATTGTATTATAAGTGCGTCAGAATGCGTATCATTATTAGCCTATAGGCTATCGTGCCGCCGTGCAACATTTCGCCCCGGCCGTCGCTGAGACTTGTCTTTGGTGGATCGGGGCGCTAGTCGCGCCGCACGATGCGGGTCCGATCGGGCGCGCGTCGCAATCAGGTGTACCGGGCCTGTAGCTCAGCGGTTAGAGCTGGCCGCTCATAACGGCTAGGTCGCGGGTTCGAATCCTGCCGGGCCCACCACCTTCGTCAAGCGTTGGTGACGAGCAAGAGCGCTCCGTCATCTCAATATCGGTTCGTACGGCGATACATCGGCTACCTGATAGAGAAGCTTGCTAAAAAGCTGTTGGATTGGATAAGCCAAATGTGACGGCCGATTGTCGTTACGATGGGGGGCTTCCGGATGAGATACTCTATAGCGTTGTTTGCCTGCTGCGCGTGGTTCACGACCCAGCCTGTCGTCGCTCAGTCGCCGTCGGCTTCGGTGAATAATGTAGCGGGTCAAATGGTTCTGCCGGTCGACACCGTCATCCAAATCGCACCGGTGGAGGCGATTACGTCGATGCACATGCACGAAGGCGATACGCAGCGCCTTCAGGTCGTCGCGGATGTCGTGCAGAATGGGGTCGTGATCGTTCCCCGTGGCGCCGCTGTTAAGGCAACCGTCACTTGGCGAACGGGCAAGGGCATCGTTGGCAAATCGGCGAAGTTTGAACTGAGTTTCAACAGCGTCAGCGTCAATGGAAGAGACTTTGCGCTAAAAGGCAAGCACAGACAGGAAGGTCGTGGAAACACGCTCGCCGCTCTGCTGGGTTCAACCCTCATCACCGGCCACTCAGCCGTGATGGAATCCGGACAGGTTGTAACCGCGTTCACCGCGGAGCCGATCCCCTCGGCCTGACCATCATCGGCAGCTGACTATCAAACGGGCAGTCCGGGCTTTAGCTCGGGCTGCCCTACCAGGACGCTCTTGGCGTCCTCGGTGCCGTTCCGCTTAGCCCATCGCGAATCGCGGGCCAGGGTTGCGCCAGATATCCCAGTTCCCTAGGGCGATCGCTCGGTCGGGGAGTGGCGCAGCCCGGTAGCGCGTCTGCTTTGGGAGCAGAGGGTCGCAGGTTCGAATCCTGTCTCCCCGACCATATCCGTCGGATGCCACCGACCTTCCGCCGACGCGGATCGGCGGCATCATTCGGACAGGATCGGCACCTCGCGCAACGGCTTGAACGACACTACCGGGATCGTCCGTTTGGTGGCCTCCTGGTATTCGACGTAAGGCGGATAGACCCCCGCCATGTAGTTCCACAACTGCGTCCGCTCGTCGCCGTCCGCGGTGCGCCATGCGCAGGCGAAGGCCTGCGTCCCGATCTGGATCGTGACCTCGGTCATCGCGGTGATGTTCAGATACCAGGCGGGATGTTGCGGCGCGCCGCCCTTGCTGGCGACGATCACGAATTCGCCGCCGGTCGCCCCGTAGATCAGCGGGGCGATGCGCCGCTCGCCCGATTTGCGCCCGTACGTCTGCAGCAAGAGGCACTGCGTCCAGGGTTAACCGCCGTTCATGGCGAAATCCCAATATTGGCCGCGCGCGCCGCCGCTGCGCAGGTATTCGGCCTCGTGCCGTTCGGCCCAGCTGAGTTCGGCCTGCTCGCTGGCGCTCACGAACTTCAGAACTTCGCCCATCGCGCGCTCCTTCCACGCTTTGTCTACGCAAGCAATATGTCCGGGGCGGGGGTTCCGGTTCCAGCAAGCAGCCATTCAGGCCGATATACGTTAGACGACCCGGGAACGTCGCGCGGGGACCCCGCACGAGCGTCACGAGGGGATTGTTGAATGCGCGCTGCCGTTATTGTCATGCCATTGGCCCTCCTGCCGTTGGCGCTGCTCGCCGCGTGCAACAGTCCCGACGGCGCGCCGGCCGCGCCACCGTCCTCCACCCCGGCCGCCATGAGCACATCGGGTGGCGATCCGCTGTTGTCGCACGATCCCGCGCCGGGACAGGAGACCGCGCAGGATATCGCCGATCCCGAACAGCGCCCGGTGATGCAGATGCAGGTGGTGCTCGATCGCATGGGATTCACGCCCGGGGTGATCGACGGCAAGCCCGGCCTGTCGACCAAGAACGCGTTGATCGGCTTCCAACAGGCGAACGCGTTGCCGCAGACCGGCGAGATCGACGATGCGACCAAACGCGCGCTGGCGAAGTGGAGCAACATCACCGCGACGCGCGTGGTGACGATCCCCACCGATTTCGCGGCGGGGCCGTTCTATGCGATCCCCAAGAAACCGGCGGACCAGGCGCAGATGGCAGCGCTCGACTATGCCTCGCTCGACGAGAAGCTTGCCGAACGGTTCCACACGACGATCGATACGCTGAAGGCACTGAACCCCGGCGGCGCGCCGGCGGGTGCCAAGGCTTCTCCGACATCGGGGCCGACCGCAACCCCGTCGGCAACTCCATCCGCGCAACCTTCGGCCAGCGAGGCGGCGGCGTCGGCGAGCGACGCTGCGTTCACTCCGCAGCCGGGTCCAGCGTCGTTCTTCCACGCAGGCCAGCAAATCCGCGTACCCAACACCGGGGCGGATGCCATCGCTGCCGGCGCGATCGAGGACCGGCAGTGGCAGTCGACGCTCATGTCGCTCGGAGTCGGTTCGGCGCAGCCCAAGGTGGATAAGATCGAGGTCAGCAAGTCCGGCGGCACGCTGCGCGCGTTCGACAAGGCGGGCAAGCTCGTGGCGATGTATACGGCGACGATGGGATCGACGCATGACCCGCTGCCGATCGGCGAGTGGAAGGTGCAGGGCCTCTCACGCAATCCCAAGTTCCATTACAACCCGGCGCTGTTCTGGGACGCGAAGCCCGGCGAGAAGAAGGAGCAGCTGCCGGCGGGGCCGAACGGTCCGGTCGGGGTCGTGTGGATCGACCTCAACAAACCGCATTATGGTATCCATGGCACGCCGTCGCCTGAAACGATCGGTCGCGCCGAAAGCCACGGCTGCGTGCGCTTGACCAACTGGGACGCGGCGCGGCTGGCGCAGATGGTGTCGCCGGGCACCGAGGTGGTCTTCGCGAAATAGGCCGGGGAGGGGGGCACGCGATGGAGTTCGGCTGGCGGCGCTGGGTCAATACCGTCGTGGCGACCGCGACGATCACGTCGGCGTTCTGGGTGATCCTTGGCGGCTGGCTTCACTACCGGTCAGACGGCGGGTCGGACGCTGGCAAGGTCCCCCCAACGCACCCCACCGCCGGCGTCGCGCCACCGGCGCAGCGGCCACTCCCCAGCGGCCTGATCGTTCCGGTCGTCGGCGTCGCGCCGGCGCAGCTCACCGATACGTTCACGCAAGCCCGCGCCGGCGGGGTGCGGCGGCACGATGCGATCGATATCATGGCCGCGGAGGGAACGCCGGTGGTCGCCGCCGCGCCGGGCAGGGTCGAGAAGCTGTTCCTGTCGCACGACGGTGGCAACACGGTCTATGTCCGCTCGGCGGACGGCGACAAGATCTATTACTATGCGCATCTGCTCGACTATGCGCCCGGCCTTGCCGAAGGCGCACGGATCGCGCGTGGCGCGTCGATCGGCCGGGTCGGCCATACGGGCGACGCCAGCCCCGACGCGCCGCATCTGCACTTCGCGCTGATCCAGACGCGGCCCGACGCGCGCTGGTCGGACGAGGGTGTGGCGATCAACCCGTATCCGCTGCTGGGCGGCAAATGACGCCGGCTCGAAAAGGATTACCTTCGATGAGACATGCCCATATCGTCCGCGCATTGGGGGCGGCGTCGATCATGCTGGCGGCGCTCATTGCCGCCGCGCCAGCGCGATTTGCCAATCCGATGCAGCCCTGGGCGAGCACCGATGGCGAGGTGCATCTGCTGCGCCCGATCATCGCCGACGCGGGGCATGACGACGCGCCGATCGGCAGCCTGATGACTCAGGGTTGGCGGCTCGCCTGGGATGGCTCGGCGGTCGGGCCGGGGCGGATGGTCGTGCGCCTAGCGCTGAAGGTTGCACCGTCCGGGCGTCCGGGCACGATGACCGAAGTGCTGCAGATCGGCCGCAGCCGCGATCCGCGCGTCGTGCGGCAATGCCTGAGCTATGGGCTTCGCGGCGGCGCGGTGCGGCGGTTGCCCGATCGCACGATCAACGGGCGACGCTTCGCCGTCTGGCGCAACAGCGACGCCGGCATGAGCCAGGCGATCGCCGCGACCGATCTGCGCGCGGTGGTGGGCGGCACGTGCTATGCGATCGCGCGGTTCCGCTATGCCGAGACCGCGCGCGATCGCGATCCGTCGGTCCAGCTTCCCGCGTCACGCGGCGCGGCGCTGCTCGACGCGTCATTGACGAGCCTGCAACTGGGTCGGCTGGGGCCATCGCAGGTCATACGCCCGCAATTCGTCTCGGTTCCGGCGGGCGCGGTCGCGCGATAACGGTGGAGTTCAGTCGGTCGGAGCGCGGACGGCTGGGTGAGGGGCGCCCGTCGCCGCGCGCCGGACAGTGACGATCCTGACCGCCTTCTCGAGCATCTGGCCTTTCATCACGCCCAAGCCTTTGGTGGCAGAACGCGGTGCGTCCCAGATCGCGCGGACCACGTCCATGCCCGTGACGACGTGACCGAACGCGGCAAACCCCGCCTTGCCGTCGGCGTCGGGAGCGCTCGGGTTGGCGTCGAGCCCCGTCAGGTCAGACAGCAGGATCGAGAAGTCGCCGGTCGCGGTGCCCGGCGCGAAGCGCGCCATCGATAGCGTGCCCGCCTTGTGCGACAGGCCCGTGCGATCGGTCGGCTCGTGCGCGATCGGCTTCAGCGCGCGCTTGGGATCGTTGTTGATGCCGCCCTGGACCAACCCGTTGGGCTGATCGCCCCAATCGAGGTGCATCGCGCGATAGAACGTCGTCCCGTCGAACCGTTTCTGATCGACGTAGCGCAGGAAGTTGGCGACCGTGATCGGCGCATGCGCACGGTCGAGGTCGACGGTGATCGCGCCCCGATCGGTCGTGATGACGACGAGGATATCGGCGGCTACGGTGGAAGGCGGCACGACCGCTGGGGCCGCGCCCGCCAACGCTAACGCGCCGAGCGCCAGCACCGTTGCGCGCAACCTCCCCGCCATCGTCAACGCACGCGCGGACCGCCGAACGGCAGCGGCGGCGGGGGACGGCGCGCGCCGCGCGGCAGCTGCGCCTGGTACGCGCGGCCGCAATGCGTGACGCAATAAGGAAACCCCGGGTTCACCTTGTCACCGCAGAAGTGGAAATCGGGCTCGCCCGGATGGCCCATCGGCCAGCGGCAGATACGCTCGTTGAGATCCAGCAGGCTCGTCTTGTCGGCGATCTCGGCGCTCGGCTTGGCGGGGACCAGCCGGCGCGGCGGGGCGGGGGGGATCGGCGCCTGCTGATCGCCCGGACCCTGGCGCAGGAAGCCGCCGGGACCAACCGAGACGATGCGCGGCTGTGGCGGCCGCGGCACACCCGCCGCCACATCCTCGGCCGCGTCGCCCCCGTTTTCATCGCCGTCGCCGTCCTCGTCCTCAGCCTCGTCTTCGAGTTCCGCGTCGATATCGACCTCGGGCTCGCGTGCGATCTCTTCGCTCGACGGGCCGATGTCGGTGATCGGCGCGATCGGTTCGGCAAGCGCGGCGACCTCGGTCTCCACCGCCGGCTTCAGCCGCTTGGGTCCCACCGCCGGCAACGCCACGACATCGTCCCGCTCGGCGGGCTTCTCCGACAGTTTGACCGGGGATGGCCGCGCCTTCAGTCCCAGCCGGTGCGCCTTGCCGATCACCGCGTTGCGGCTGACCCCGCCCAATTCCTCGGCGATCTGGCTGGCGGTGGCGCCGCCTTCCCACATCGTCATCAGACGGTCGATACGTTCGTCGGTCCAGCTCATGCCAATCCTAATCCTGAATAATTCATGCCAGCGGACGATGGCTCGCCCTGCCGATCGCCTTGCCGCCCGCCCCACCGTCCGCCCGCTCAGTCCACCGGGCTTCGCGCTTGCCACCATGTGGAGGAGCCGATAGTCGCCCGCCGATGGCCGATCAACCCGAACCGACGCCTGCCGCCGTAGCCGGGTTGGATACCGCCCGGCGCCGCAATTTTCCCGAACAGGGAATACCGGTGATCCACCGAATGAATTGGGTGGGCCTCAAGACTTTATATATGAAGGAAGTACGGCGCTTCTACAAGGTTCAGACGCAGACCATCTGGGCCCCGGCGATCACGACATTGCTGTTCCTGGTCATCTTCACGTTGGCGATGGGCCGGGGGACGCGCGTCGTGCTCGGCGTCAACTTCGCGACGTTCGTCGCGCCCGGCCTGATCGTCATGGGCATGATGCAGAACGCTTTCGCCAACTCGAGCTTTTCATTCCTCGCGGGCAAGATCCAGGGGACGATCATCGATTTCCTGATGCCGCCGCTGTCGGAGGCGGAGCTGATGATCGCGATGGTCGGCGCGGCGATGACGCGCGCAGTGCTGGTCGGGCTCGCGCTGGCGGCGGCGATGCTGCTGTGGCCCGGCGTCAGCCTGGCGGTCGCGCATCCCTGGGCGGTGGTATGGTTCGGACTGATGGGCGCGATCCTGCTGTCGCTGCTGGGCCTCGCATCGTCGATCTGGGCCGACAAGTTCGATCATAACGCGGCGGTAACGAATTTCGTGATCGCGCCGCTCTCGCTGCTGTCGGGCACGTTCTACGTCATCGACAACCTCTCGCCGGCGTTCCAGGCGATCAGTCGCGCGAACCCGTTCTTCTATGTGATTTCGGGCTTCCGCTTCGGCTTTCTGGGCCGCAGCGATATCGGCAGCACCAATCTTGCCGTGCTGCACGGCGCGCTGGGGCTCGGCGTGCTCAACCTCGTTCTCGCCGCCGGCACTTACGCGCTGTTGCGCAGCGGGTGGAAGCTCAAGAACTGACGCAGCCTTTCGCGCGGCGCGACGTTTCCGATGCCTGCCGCCGTCGCGGTGGGAGGGGACCCAATGCCGGATCAGATCGCTTCGCCCGCGCCGCTGGCGCGCATCGCCACGCGTATCGTCGAGGCGATGGCGGACGGTGACATACTCTACGTTGCGGCCGATGAGCGCGAGGCCGAAGCCATCGCCGCCCTGGCCTGCGCGATCACCGGCGCTGCCGTCGTCCACCTCCCCGCGAGCGATGCGCTGCCCGGTGACGATAACCCGGCGAGTGCGGCCAACGCGGGGTGCCGGCTCGCCGCGCTGCATCGACTGAAGCGCTTCGCCGACAATGAGGATGCGCGCCCGCTCGCGTGCATCGTCGGCGCGGAGGGCGCGGCGCGTCTCTATCCGCCGCCCGCAGCGTTCGCCGCCGCGCCGCCGCGACTGACACCGGGCGACGAGCTCGACGTCGCCGCGCTTGCGGATCGGTTGGCTGAACTCGGTTACGTCGTCGACGATCGCATCGACGAACCTGGCGAGATGGCGGTGCGCGGCGAGGTGGTCGATCTGTTTCCCGCCGACGCCGACCTGCCGGTCCGGATCGAGCTGCTGGAAGGCAGGATCGCGGGTCTGCGCGCCTACGATCCGATGACGCAACGCACGCTCGGCGATCTCGATCACGTCGAACTCGTCAGCGCGGTGGAGCCGCCGACCGGCGATGGCGTACCGCTGCTCGCGCATCTGCGCTCCTGCCGCGTGGTGTTCGACGCACGCGGAAACTCGCGCCGAGAGCGCTTTCTGGCGATCGCCGAAGAAGCAGCAAAGCTGGGTCGCAAGGTCGCGACGGCGGTCGCGCCCGCCGCCTGGGAGCGGGCGCTGGCGCAATTCGATGTGCTCGATTGGGACGATCCCGACGCCGAGCCGACACCGCGCTTCGTCGAGCGCAAGGCACCGTGGGGCGCGTTCAGGCGCGCGGCGCGTGAGGCGATGGCCGCCGGCGCGCGAGTGATCGTCGCCGGGGCGCCGCGCGATCTGCGCTTCCTGCGCCCACGCCTAGTGAAGGACTTCGCCGTCGACCTCGCCACGCCCGGCACCTGGTGCGAGGCGCTGGCGCTGCCAGCCGGCTCGCTGGCGATCCTGCCGATGCCGATCCTCGCTGGCTATCGCCGTGAGGACGTGCTGCTGATCGCCGCCGCCGATCTGTTGGGCAGCCGCGCCGCGCGCGACGACGAAGGGCCGGTCGCCGGTATCGATCTGCTTGGCGACATGACCGATCTGCGGCTCGGTGATATCGTGGTGCACGAGGATCATGGCATCGCGCGCGTCGCGGGGATCGAGGCGATGCCCGGTACTGAGCCCGGCGGCGATCGCGGCGGCGATGCGATCGTCATCGAGCACGCGGACGACGCGCGCCGTCTGGTTCCGGTGGCCGAGGCCGACCGGCTGTGGCGTTACGGCGCGGATGCCGATGCGGTCGCGCTCGACAAGCTCGACGGCAGCAGCTGGCGCAAAAGGCGCGGCGCGATCGTCGCCGCGATCGACGAGACCGCGCGATCGCTGGCCGAGATGGCCAAGGCGCGAGCGGAGCTTGCCGCGCCGGTGTTCGCGCCGGATCAAGCGCTTTACGAGCGCTTTGCCGCCGGCTTCGGCTATACCGAGACGGCGGATCAGGCGCGCGCGATCGGCGCGGTGCGCGCTGATCTTGCCTCGGGCCGCCCGATGGATCGGCTGGTCATCGGCGACGTCGGCTATGGCAAGACCGAGGTCGCTCTGCGCGCCGCCGCGCTGGTGGCACTTGCCGGCGGGCAGGTGGCGATCGCAGCGCCGACGACCGTGCTGGCGCGTCAGCATCTCGATGCCTTTCGTCGCCGGTTCGAGGGGACGGGGATCACCGTCGCGGGGCTGTCGCGGCTGTCGAGCGCGGCGGAGAAAAAGGCGGTCAAGACGGGGCTGGCTGACGGCTTGATCGGCATCGTCATCGGCACCGGCGCGGTCGCGGGGCAGGGCGTCGCCTACCACGCGCTCGGGCTGGTGGTGATCGACGAGGAGCAGCGCTTCGGCGCGGCGGACAAGGCGAAGCTGCGCGGGGCTAGCGGCACGCACGTGCTTACGCTCAGCGCGACGCCGATCCCGCGCACGCTGCAGACCGCGCTCGTCGGGCTGCAACAGCTGTCGATCATCGCCACCCCGCCCGCGCGGCGCCAACCGATCCGCACCACGGTCGATCCTTTCGACGATGCGCGCGTCCGCATCGCGCTGTTGCGCGAGCACCGGCGGGGCGGGCAGAGCTTCGTCGTCGCGCCGCGGATCGAGGATTTGGCGGAACTCGCCGAACGCCTGTCGCGGATCGTGCCCGAGGTCGAGGTGGTGACGGTGCACGGCAAGCTGCCCGCCGCCGATCTCGATGAGGCGATGGTTCGCTTCGCCGAGGGACACGGCGACGTGCTGCTCGCGACCAACATCATCGAGGCGGGGCTCGACGTGCCGCGCGCGAACACGATGGTGGTTTGGCGCGCCGATCGCTTCGGCCTCGCGCAGCTGCACCAGTTGCGCGGGCGCGTCGGCCGAGGAGGCTTGCGCGGGCGGGTGCTGCTGACCACCGACGGCGCAAGCCGGATCGCGGAGCGCACGCTGCAGCGGCTGCGGACGCTGCAGGCGTTCGATCGGCTCGGCGCGGGCTTCGCGATCAGCGCGCGCGATCTCGACATGCGCGGCGCGGGCGACCTGATCGGCGACGCGCAGGCGGGGCACATCAAGCTGATCGGCGTCGCGCTGTACCAGCATCTGCTCGAGAACGCATTACGCGAACTGCGCGGTCAGACAGTCGACCGGTGGACGCCCGAGCTCCATCTGGGGCTCGCTGGCTCGCTTCCCGCCGACTGGATCCCGGAAGGCGAGATTCGCGTCGGGCTTTACGCGCGTCTGGCACGGCTCGCCGACGGCGCGGCTATCGATGCGTTCGAGGAGGAGCTGGCCGACCGCTTCGGCGCCTTGCCGCCCGATGCGCATGCGCTGCTCGCCGTTGCGCGTCTGCGAGTGATGGCGCGCGATGCCGACATCGCGCGGGTCGCTGCCGGCCCCGCCGCGATCGCGCTGACGCCGCGCAAATCATTCACCGCCGACCTCGTGGCGGCCGGCCTCACGGCGAGCGGCGAGCGGCTGCTCCTGAACGAGCGGATCGACGACGAACATGCGCGTATCGAGCGCACGACCGAGGTTCTGGAGTTGCTGGCGGCGGGGTAGCGCGCTCAGCGATCCCGAGCGGGGCTGGCCTCAGGATGAGACGGCTTGCGCGAACCCGCCGTACTTGCCGCGATAGAACAGCATCGGGTCGCCTTCACGCGTGGTCTCGAGCCGCAGGACGTCTCCCAGCACGAACCAGTGATCGCCGGCATCGGTAACCGAATGAAGCGAACATTCGATACAGGCGATCGCGTTGCCGATGATCGGCAGCCGATGTTGCGAGATCGTGAAATCGACGCCGATGAACTTTTCGCTGCCTTTACCCGCCATCTGCCGGCTGATGTCCTGCTGATCGCTCGCCAGCACGTTGACACAGAAATGGCCCGCCGCTGCAATGCGCGGCCAGCTGGTGCTGCCCTTGTCCGGCAGGAAACCGACGAGTGGCGGATCGAGCGAAACCGAGGTGAACGTGCCGACCACCATTGCGACCGGCTCGTCTCCGTCGAGCGCGCTGATCACGCACACGCCGGTCGGATAGCTGCCGAGCACCTGGCGGAACAGCGCCGGGTCGATGGTAACCTGGGTCAAGCGTGGGTCCCCCGTCAGTTGGCCGCCTGTCAGTTGGCGTGGCCCGTCCTGCCGCTGGCATAATCGTTAGCCGTCGTGGCGGCAAACGATGACGGGTCCGGCTCCGCGCCACTTGCATCGTTTTCCGTCGATCCCAAATCGAGCGTTCGACAGTCCGGCCGGGCCGGCCCATCCTGAATGTGCTTGCCCGGCAAGGGGCGAGCGTGCAGGAAACCGGCAGCCGGAACGCGCCGAGGCGTCCCGCCCAACCATGCGGGCCGGCTCGCGAAGCCCGAGGGAACACACGTCATGGCCGCTGCTCGCCCGATCGCCGATACTCCCGAAGCGCAAGAAGTCGCAGCCCTCGTCGCGCGCTCGCGCAAGGCGCAGCAGCAGATCGAAGGGTATACGCAGGCGCAGGTGGATCGGCTGATTCGCGGGATGGTCTGGGCGGTGTCGAAGCCCGGCACCGCCGAGCGGCTGGCCCAGCATACGGTCGACGAGACGCAGCTCGGCAATTACGAGGGCAAGTTCCTCAAGATCGCGAAAAAGACGCGCGCCGCGCTGATGGACATCATCGACGACAAGTCGGTCGGCGTGATCGAGGAGGATGTCGAGCGCAACCTCGTGAAGATCGCCAAGCCTGTCGGCGTGATCGGCGCACTGAGCCCGTCGACCAATCCCGAGGCGACGCCGGTGATCAAGGCGATCTGCGCCGTCAAAGGCCGCAACTCGATCATCATCTGCCCGCACCCGCGCGCCAAGATCAGCAACAAGCTGATCTGCGACCTCATGCGCGATGCGCTGGTCAAGCTCGGCGCGCCGGCGGATCTGGTGATCCCGATTGAGACGCCTTCGGTTGAAAAGACCAACCAGGTCATGCAGCAGGTCGATCGCGTGCTGGCGACCGGTGGCAGCCCGATGGTGCTCGCGGCCTATAGCTCGGGCACGCCGGCGCTGGGTGTCGGCGTCGGCAACGCGGTGATCACCGTGGACGACACCGCCGACCTCGATGATGCGGCCGAGAAGATCCTGATCTCCAAGACGCTGGATTTCGCCGCCTCGTGTTCGTCGGACAACGCGGTGATCCTGTTCGACAGCATCTATGATACGATGCTCGCCAAGCTGCAGGCGAAGGGCGGGCTGGTGCTCGACAAGGACCAGACTGCGAAGCTGCAGCAGGCGCTGTGGGAAGACGGCAAGACGATCAACGCCAAAGTCGTCGCGCAGTCGCCGCAGTTCATCGCCGACTATGCGGGCTTTACGATCCCGCAGGGGACGAAGTTCTTCATCGTGCCCGAGACCGGACACGGCAAGGACTTCCCGTTTTCGGGCGAGAAGATGACCGTCACGATGGCGCTCTATCGCGCGAAGGACATCGACGAGGCGATCGAGATCACCAACAACGTCCAGGCCTATCAGGGCATGGGGCACAGTTGCGGCATCTATTCGACCAGCGACGCGAACATCCTGAAGCTTTCCGAGCATACCAAGACCAGCCGCGTGATGGTCAACCAGCCGCAGTCCGCGTCGAACTCGGGCAACCTGTGGAACGGTATGCGCCAGACGTTCTCATTGGGCTGTGGGTCGTGGGGCGGCAACGCGACCAACAACAACATCTCGTGGCGCGATCTGGTCAACGAGACATGGGTGTCGAAGCCGCTGGCGACGCCGAAGGTGCTTCCTGCCGACGAGGTGCTGTTCGGTCAGGACATCATCGATATCGTCGGGCAGGAACAGCCGGAGCTGGTCGAAGCCGCGGCTTGACGGCCCCTGGCTGACCATCGACAGGTCCCGGCGGACCTTTCCAGGTAGCTTCGGCTTGCCACGCGCATAAAGGACATCCTGGATCGCGAGCAGCCTGAGCTTGTCGAAGGCCGCGCGCTGTCGCATGGCCTAAGGTGCCACGATGCGAAAAGAGATTCATGACCGCCCAGACTTCCGGCCAGTTCGCGCTTACCGATGATCAACTCGCCATCCAGGACATGGCGCGCAAGTTCACCGCCGACGCGATCACGCCCTTCGCGGCGGAATGGGATGAAAAGCATCACTATCCGGTCGACGTGTGGAAGGCGGCGGGCGCGCTCGGCTTCGGCGCGATTTATGTATCGGAGGAAAGCGGCGGCACCGGGCTCGGTCGTCTCGAGGCCGCGCTGATCATGGAGGCGATGGCGTACGGCTGTCCGGGAACCAGCGCCTATATCTCGATCCACAACATGGCGGCGTGGATGATCGATACCTTCGCGGGAGCCGAGCTCAAGGCGCGCTATCTGCCGAGCTTGGTGACGATGGACAGGATCGCCAGCTATTGCCTGACCGAGCCCGGATCGGGCTCCGACGCCGCCGCCCTGCGCACGACCGCGCGATTGGATGGCGATCACTATGTGCTGAACGGCACCAAGCAGTTCATCTCGGGCGGCGGCTACAACGACGTCTACGTCGTGATGGCGCGCACCGGCGAGCACAAGGTCAGGGGCATCTCTTGCTTCGTGGTCGACAACGATACGCCGGGCGTCAGCTTTGGCGCGCCCGAGAAGAAGCTCGGCTGGAACGCGACGCCGACCGCGCAGGTGATCTTCGAGGACGCGCACGTGCCGGCGGCGAACCGCGTCGGCGCGGAAGGCGACGGCTTCCGCTTCGCGATGATGGGTCTCGACGGCGGGCGGATCAACATCGGTGCGTGCTCGCTGGGCGGCGCACAGCGGTGTCTCGACGAGGCGATCGGCTATGTGAAGGAGCGCCGCCAGTTCGATCAGCCGATCGCGGACTTCCAGAACACCCAGTTCACGCTCGCCGACATGGCGACCGACCTCGAAGCGGCGCGCGCGCTGCTCTATCTCGCCGCCGCCAAGGTGACGGACAACGCGCCCGACAAGACGCGCTTCTCCGCGATGGCCAAGCGCCTCGCTACCGACAGCGGCTCCAAGATCGTCAACGACGCGCTGCAGCTGTTCGGCGGATATGGGTATCTCAAGGACTATCCGATCGAGCGCTTCTGGCGCGACTTGCGCGTCCATTCGATCCTCGAAGGCACCAATCAGGTCATGCGGATGATCGTCGGACGCGAGCTGTTGCGGCAGTGATGGATGGGGCAGTGATCCTCCCCCGGCGGGTGAGGGGGACCGCGCGAAGCGTGGCGGAGAGGGAGCGCCACGCCCGCCCCCTCCGACGGCCGCTGCGCAGCCGCCACCTCCCCCTGAGGGGGAGGATCGGTTGACCGACCTCCTTACTCGCGTCGAAGGCCAAGTCGGCTTCCTCACGCTCGACCGCCCCCGCGCGATCCACGCGCTGACGCTCGATATGTGCGAGGCGATGATCGCCGCGTTGCAGACCTGGGTGAACGACGATGCCGTCCGGGCGATCATCGTGGAGCACGCGGAAGGATCGCGCGGCTTTTGCGCTGGCGGCGACGTCACGCTCGTGCGTACTTCGGCGATGACCGATGGGGGTCGAAGCGGCCGCCAATTCTTCGCAATCGAATACCAGCTCAACGCGCTGATGTTCGCCTACGCAAAGCCGATCGTCGCGTTCATGGACGGCATCGTCATGGGCGGCGGGGTCGGCATCGTCGGCCCCGCGCGCTATCGCGTCGCCACCGAGAACACGCGCCTGGCGATGCCCGGAACCGGGAGCGGGCGGTTCAGGCCGTGACGCAGAAGAACAACCTCGAAG
>CAXSZV010000013.1:0-39954 GCA_964242815.1 uncultured Novosphingobium sp. | reverse complement strand
CTGAGCTATCGCGCCGCCACCGAGACCACGCGCCTGGCGCTGCCCGAAACCGCGATCGGGCTGTTCCCCGACGTCGGCGGCGGCTGGTATCTGTCGCGGCTGACCGGACGGCTCGGCCAATACCTGGGCACGACAGGCGCGCGGCTCGATGGCGCGGAATGCGTCTGGGCAGGGCTGGCGACGCACTTCCTGCCCTCCGCCGCGCTGCCCGCGGCAAAGGCGCGGATCGCGGCGCATGAGGAGATCGCCGACGTTCTGGGCGAGTTGTCCGTCGATCCACCGGCTCCGGCGATCAAGCAGCGGTGCACCGCGATCGACCGCCACTTCGCGTCGGATCAGCTGGAGGACATCCTCGCCTCGCTCGCCGAAGATGCCGGCGAATGGGCACAGGCCACGCTCGCGACGCTGCGTAAGGTCAGCCCGCAGGCCTGCAAGGTGACCTTGCGCCAGATCGCCGAAGCCAAGCGGATGCCGACTTTCACCGACGAGATGGCGATGGAGTACCGCATCGCCGCGCGCGTGCTGATGCTGCCCGATTTCAGCGAAGGCGTGCGTGCGCTGTTGATCGACAAGACCAACGATCCGCATTGGACCCCCGCGATGTCCGAGGCGGTGACCGATGCCGCGATCGACGCGATCTTCGCGCCGCTGCCGGCGGGTGACGAATGGCGTCCGCTGGCCTAAGGCGCAACAGCATCGGAACGCCTAGGGAGCGAGCATGGCCGAATACGAAACTATCCTGGTCGAACAGCGCGGCGCGGTCACGCTGGTGACGCTCAACCGGCCCAAGGCGCTCAACGCCTTGAATTCGGACGTGCTGCGCGATCTGATCGCCGCGTTCCGCGCGTTCGACGCCGATCCGGCGCAGCGCTGCGCGGTGGTGATCGGATCGGGTGACAAGGCGTTCGCCGCCGGCGCGGACATCAAGGAAATGGTGGAGAAACCCGGCGCGGAATTCTTTGCCCAGGATTTCTTCTCGGGTTGGCAGAATGATCTGACCAGGCCGACGCGCAAGCCTTGGATTGCGGCGGTCAACGGTTTCGCGCTCGGCGGCGGCTGCGAGCTGGCGATGATGGCGGATTTCATCATCGCCTCGGACACCGCCAAGTTCGGCCAGCCCGAAATCCGCCTGGGCGTCGCACCGGGAATGGGCGGATCGCAACGGCTGACCCGCGCGGTTGGTAAGGCGAAGGCGATGGACATGCTGCTGACCGGCCGCAACATGGATGCGGCGGAAGCCGAGCGCGCGGGCCTCGTCAGCCGGATCGTTTCCGTCGCCGATCTGCTCGACGAAGCGATGAAGGCCGCCGAGGCGATCGCATCGATGGCGCCGCTCGCCGCGATGATGAACAAGGAAATGGTCGACGTCGCGTTCGAGACGACGCTCGAACAGGGCCTGCTGATGGAGCGCCGCATGTTCCAGATCCTGACCGCGACCGAAGACAAGACCGAGGGCATGACCGCCTTCGTCGAGAAGCGCGCGGGTATTTGGAAGGGTCGGTGAGTGTTGCGCCGTCCTTGAAACTATCCGTCCGTCCTGAGCTTGTCGAAGGACTGCACTAGTTCTCGGGACCGCACGGAGCCCCCAAAAAAGGACGGTCCTTCGACAGGCTCAAGATAGGCGGATTGAATATGAATCGGACAAGAATGACATGAAAATCGCCTTCATCGGCCTTGGCAACATGGGCGGTGGCATGGCCGCGAACCTGGCGAAAGCCGGGAATGACGTGCGCGCGTTCGATCTCGACGCCGGCGCGCTCGAACGCGCGAAAGAGCACGGTTGCGCGGCCTTCGGCGCGGTGCGCGAAGCGGTCACAGGGGTAGATGCGGTCGTCTCGATGCTGCCCAACGGCGCGATCGTGCGCGCCGTCTATACGCAGGACGTGATCGGTCATGCCCCGTCCCGGGCATTGCTGATCGATTGCTCGACGATCGACGTCGGCACTGCGCGTGAGGTGGCCCAGCTGGCGAGCGCGGCGGGGCACGCGATGGTCGATGCACCGGTATCGGGCGGGATCGCGGCGGCGAACGGCGGCACGCTGACGTTCATGGTCGGCGGCGACGACGCGGCGTTCGCGCGCGCGCAAGCCGTGCTCACCCCGATGGCCAAGGCGGTGATCCACGCCGGCGCGATCGGCAGCGGACAGGTCGCCAAGATGTGCAACAATATGCTGCTCGCCGTGCACATGATCGGCACGTGCGAGGCGCTGGCGCTGGCCGAGAAGAACGGTCTGTCGATGCAGACGTTCTACGAGATCAGCTCGAAGTCGACCGGATATAACTGGTCGCTGAACGATTACACCCCCGCGCCGGGGATCGGCGCGGCGAGCCCGGCGGACAACGGCTATGCAGGCGGCTTCGCCTCGGCGCTGATGCTCAAGGATCTGCGCCTCGCGATGGCGGCCGCCGAGGCCAGCGGCGCGACGACGCCATTGGGTCGGCACGCAGCCGACATCTATGAGGCGTTCGTCGCGGCGGGCGGCGGCGGCAAGGACTTCGGCGCGGTGTTCGAAACTTTGAGGGATCGATGATCCTCCCCGTCCGGGGAGGTGGCAGCGCACGGCGCTGACGGGGGGGACGGTCGGCTTGGGCGCGACGTCTTAAGGTCGTGTAGGCCGGATACTCCCCTCCCCGTGAACGGGGAAGACTTCAGCTCAAAAGCCCCGGCCCCAGCACCGTCAGCAGCTTGACGTCGATGCCATAGCCCTGCTCGCGAAACCCGACGATCGCCTCCGCGATGCCCGCCAGCGGCACGCGATGCACGCGGATATCCTCGTTCGCGATGCCTCCGCCTTCGCCGACGCGGGTCAGATCGCGCGCGCGGAACAGCGTGAAGCTTTCGCTGACCATGCCGGGCGACGAGTAGAACTGCCCCACCGATTCCATCGCGTGGGCACGATAGCCGGTTTCCTCTTCCAGCTCGCGCGCGGCGGCGGCGGCGGGGTCTTCGTCGGGATCGCTCTCGTCGTCGCCGACAAGGCCGGCGGGCAGTTCAATCGTCGTGAGCCCAAGCGGGACGCGGAACTGCTCGACCAGGATCACGTGGTCGTCGCCATCGATCGCCAGGATCACCGCCGCCTTGATCCCGCGCGCGCGGCCGACGTATTCCCAGCGCCCGCGCCGCTTGGCGGTGATGAAGCGGCCTTCCCAGACGACTTCCTCGGGCTCGTCCATCGCGTCGCTCAAAGCTCGATCAGCCTGTCCGGCAACTCATTGACGTCATCATCGGCGCGGGGGAACTGCTCGGCCAGCACCGTGCCGACGCGCGCGATCGCCTCGCACAGACCATCGGCGACGCGGCGCTTACGCAGGTGCGGCAGCATCGCGGCCATCGCCTCGCCCCATACTTCGGCGGGGACTTTCGCGGCGATCGCCTGGTCGGCGACGATCTCGGCGCGCCGTTCGCGCAGCGACAGATAGATCAGCACCCCCGTCCGTCCGGTGGTGCGCTGCTCGGCGCCGAGCCTGAACAGGCCGACCGCGCGGGCGCGGACGCGCGCGTGCTTTACCGGGGCGGGAACCAGCGCGAACCGCACCGGCACAGCCAGTTGCACCAGCCATGGCAGCGCGAAGGCGATCGTCGCGGCGACCGCGGCGAAGGTGAATACCGCACGTGGGCCCCATTCGCGCGCCCATTCACCCGTCACGCCGTCGTACGCGTGCAGCCACGTATCGCCGCCGATCGCCAGCGCGGCGAGCGCCAGCAACGCAGCCACCGCGCTCCACGCGAGCGCGATGTCCGAATATCCGTCGGATCGATCGGCGAGCACGGTCACGATCTCGCCGCTGCTCAGCGCCTCCGCCGCCTCGACCGAAGCGCCGATGCGCGCGCGGTCGGCGTCGGACAGCGCGGCGTGCGGTGCGGTCATATCACCAGCTTCCCGAAGAGCCGCCGCCGCCGAAGCTGCCGCCGCCGCCCGAAAAGCCGCCGCCGCCGCCACCGCCGAAGTCGCCACCGCCGCCCCAACCGCCGCCGCCGCCACGCATACCGCCCAGCGCGTCCCATAGGATCAGCGGGCCGAGACCACCGCCAAAGCCGGTGCGTCGGCCGCCTCCCCGGCGCAGCATCGGCAGGATCACGAACAGGCCGATGAAGATCAGCGGCACGATCGCACCGAGCGGAAATCCGCCCTTGTTCGCATTGCGCGATCGCGCCTGCGCCGCGTCGGCCTGTTGCGCGACCTGCTGCGCCTGCGCGGCGGGTAGCGTCAGTTGCTTGATCAGCGCGTCGGTTCCCGCTTCGATCCCGCCGGGAATGTCGCCCGCCTTGAAGCGCGGCAGGATCTGCTGGTTGATGATCAGAAAGCTGATACCGTCGGTGATCGTGCCTTCAAGGCCATAGCCGACCTCGATCCGCACCTTGCGCTCGTTTGGCGCAACGATCAGGATCGCGCCATCGTTCTTGGCCTTGCTGCCGATCCCCCAGGCGCGACCAAGCTGGTAGCCATAATCGCTGATCTCGTTGCCCTGCAGATCGGGGATCGTCGCGACGACAAGCTGGCGTCCCGACTGCTGCTCGAGCCCGGCAAGCTTCTGGTCTAGCCGGGCCTTCTCGTCCGCCGGAATGATATTGGCGGCATCGACCACACGGCCGGTGAGCGCGGGGAAGGTCGGGTCGGCGTGGGCGGGGTGGGGTACTACCGACAGCAGCAAGAGAAACGAAAGGGCCACGGCGTGCGAACGCCACCACCCCGACCACCCTGAGCTTGTCGAAGGGCTGCACTTCACGTGGCGACTTGGCGCATGAATCAGAAGCAAGGACGGTCCTTCGACAGGCTCAGGACGGACGGATAGAGAGCGCCTCAAATCTTTCCTTCAAGGCTCGGCGCGACTTCGGCACCCGGCGTCGCCGCCTGGTATGGCACCATCGGCTTCGCGCCGTAGAAGATCTTCGCGCCGATCGCGTCGGGGAAGGTGCGGATCGTCGTGTTGTAGCTCTGCACCGCGCCGTTGTAATCGCGCAGCGCGACGCGGATGCGGTTCTCCTGGCCTTCGAGCTGGCTTTGCAGCATCTGGTAATTGCTGATCGACTTCAATTCCGGATAGGCTTCGGTGTTGGCGAGCAACCGGCCGAAACCGCCGAGCGCACCCGACAGCTGGTTTTGCGCGTCTTGGAACTGCTTGACCTTGGCCGGATCCTTCAGATCGTCACCGCTTAGCTGGATGCTGCTTGCCTTGGCGCGCGCCTCGGTCACGCCGACCAGGATGCCCTTCTCCTGCTCGGCCGCGCCCTTGGCGACGGCGGCGAGGTTGGGGATCAGGTTCGCACGCTCCTGAAACGCGGCCTGCACGTCGGCCCACTTGGCCTTCGCCGCTTCTTCCTGCGTCGGGATCGCGTTCACCCCGCAGCCGGCCAGCGACGCGGCGGCGGCGGACGCGAACAGGAAACGTCCGGTGCGGACGGCGGGGGTGGGCATTGCAGGTCCTCCTCAACGCTCAGAGGAGCGCCGAGGGCAAGATAGAGTGCGCATCGGCCGGCGCAAGGCAAACCGGGTGTCACGGGCGATCAGCAACGCGTCCTTGTTCTGCCGATCGCTCGGTGGCACGCTCCGCCGTCGGTTGGAGGAGGCGTTCCGATGGCTGTGTTCGCAGAGTTCAAGACGTTCATTGCGCGCGGCAACGTGCTCGATCTCGCGGTCGGCGTGATCATCGGCGCGGCGTTCGGCAAGATCGTGACGTCGCTGACCGAAAGCGTGATCATGCCGATCATCGGCTGGATCACCGGGGGGGTCGATTTCACGCGCTATTTCATTCAGCTCGGGCCGATCCCCGCGACCTTCAAGGGCGATCCGGACAGCTATTCCGCGCTGAAAGCCGCAGGCGTATCGATGATCGGCTACGGTGATTTTCTGACGCAGCTGGTCAACTTCTTGATCATCGCGTGGATCGTGTTCTTGATCGTGAAGGCGGCCAACCGCATGATTCCGCCCCGCGTGATCGTGGTCGGCCCGACCGAGGTGGAGCTACTGGCGGAAATCCGCGACGAACTGCGGAGGCGGGCGTGATCCTTGCCGATGCGGCGAGGTGTCGGCCAGGACTTCACAAAGCCATCGGCGGCGCTATATGTCATCTCGCCGGTTTCGGCCGGCTATGGTGATAAAGTGTGGCGTGCAATAGGCACAGCGGACCCGGGGGCAGTACCCGGCGGCTCCACCACCTCCCTTGTATACGCAGGGGATATGACGGGGCCGAACTAGGATCGACGTGTGTTGAAAAGCGCTATTTTTGCCCGGGCTGAGTAACCCGTTCAAGGCTCAAAACCCACAAGTGCCAACGACAACGAAGCACTCGCGATCGCCGCGTAACCTGATGTCCTAACGGACTGATCTTACAAAGCTAAAGCGCGGTCGGGCCCACCGGGCAACAGAAGGGACTCCAGGGGTTCGGGGCGTACCTGGCAACAGAAACGCCCCACTTTCGCGCCGCCCGAGCCAGGGTCGCCAGCGATGCTCGCCGCAGCCGCGCTGGACAAGCGGCGGTTCCCCTGTAGACGCCCGTGGCAACTACCAGGCAAGGGGCAAATAGACATATGGGGCAAGCGATCGATCGCGCGGGACTGAAGGTCGACGGCGCGCTGGCACAGTTCATCGAGCGCGACGTGATCCAGCCGCTCGGGCGCGATCCGGCGCGGTTCTGGAGCGATTTCGCCGCGCTGCTGGGCACCTTCGCGCCGCGCAATCGTGCATTGCTGGCCAAACGTGACGAGCTGCAGGCGCAGATCGACGCGTGGCATCTGGAGCGCGCGGGCAAGCCGATCGACGCGGCCGAATATCGGGCGTTCCTGACCGAGATCGGCTATCTTGTTGCCGAGCCCGGCGACTTCACGATCGGCACGACCAACGTCGATCCCGAGATCGCGACGATGGCGGGGCCGCAGCTGGTGGTGCCGGTGCTCAACGCGCGCTTTCTGCTGAACGCGGCGAACGCGCGGTGGGGCAGCCTTTACGATGCGTGGTATGGCACCGACGCGCTCGATGCTCCGGCGGCGGTGGGCAAGGGGTACGATCCGGCGCGCGGCGCGGCGGTGATCGAGGCGGGGCGCGCCGTCCTCGACCAGGCGGTGCCGCTGGCATCGGGCAGTTGGGCCGATCTGGTGGGCGAGGACGCCATCGCGCTCAAGGACGCGACGCAATACGCGGGCAAGACCGCGCATGGCCGCATGTTCACCAGCAATGGTCTACATATCGAGGTGGTGTTCGATGCCGACCATCCGGTCGGGAGCACCGACAAGGCGGGCATCGCCGACATTGTGCTCGAAGCCGCGCTGACCACGATCGTCGATCTCGAGGATTCGATCGCGGCGGTGGATGCCGAGGACAAGCTGGCCGCCTATGCCAACTGGCTCGGCGTGATCCGCGGCGATCTGACCGATACGTTCGAAAAGGGCGGCGTCACCCTGACCCGCTCGCTCAATCCCGACCGGAGCCTGACCGACGCGGACGGCGGCATGGTCACGCTTCCTGGGCGCAGCCTGCTGTTCGTGCGCAACGTCGGCCACCTGATGACCAACCCGGCGATCGTGCTGGCGGATGGCGGCGAGATCCCCGAAGGCGTGATGGACGCGGTGGTCACCAGCGCGATCGGCGCGCTGAGCCTCGATGGAAAGGGTGAGTTCGCCAATTCGCGCGCCGGCTCGATCTACATCGTCAAGCCCAAGATGCACGGGCCCGAAGAGGCTGCGTTCACCAACGACCTGTTCGATGCGGTAGAGGATCTGCTCGGACTTGCGCGCCACACGATCAAGGTCGGCGTGATGGACGAGGAACGGCGGACGTCGGCGAACCTCGCCGCCTGCATCCATGCGGTGCGCGACCGCATCGTGTTCATCAACACCGGCTTTTTGGATCGCACCGGCGATGAAATTCACACTTCGATGCGCGCGGGGCCGATGATCCGCAAGGCGGCGATGAAGAACAGCGCGTGGATCGCCAGCTATGAAAAGCGCAACGTCGGCATCGGGCTGAAGCACGGCCTGTCGGGTCGGGCGCAGATCGGCAAGGGCATGTGGGCCGCGCCCGACCGGATGGGCGCGATGATGGCGGAAAAGACCGCGCATCCGCTCGCCGGTGCGAACACTGCCTGGGTGCCGTCGCCCACCGCCGCTACGCTTCATGCGATGCACTATCACCAGATCGACGTGTTCGCGGTGCAGCAGCAACTGGCCGCCGAGCCGATCCCGGGGCTCGACGCGCTGCTGACGATACCGCTCGCGCAAGGCGTGAACTGGTCCGAGGACGAAGTGCGCGAAGAGCTCGACAACAACGCGCAGGGGCTGCTCGGCTATGTCGTGCGCTGGATCGATCAGGGCGTCGGCTGTTCGAAGGTGCCCGACATGCACGACATCGGCCTGATGGAGGATCGCGCGACGTTGCGGATCAGCTCGCAGCATATGGCCAACTGGCTGCTGCACGGCGTCTGCACGCGCGATCAGGTGATCGATTCGCTCCGGCGCATGGCGGCGAAAGTCGATGCGCAGAACGCCGGCGATCCGCTCTACGAGCCGATGGCGGGCAACTGGGACACGAGCCTGGCTTTCCAGGCGGCGAGCGAATTGGTGTTCGAAGGCGTATCGCAACCCAACGGCTATACCGAACCGCTGCTCCATGCCTGGCGGCGGCGAAAGAAGGGCGAGGGGTAAGAAGTCCCCCTCCCGCTTGCGGGAGGGGTTAGGGGTGGGTAACTGCTCAGTCGGATAAGCTGGGTCCGGGCGTTGCAGGCCCACCCCCGACCCCTCCCGCTTGCGGGAGGGGAGCAAGTCAGCGCAACTCGCGCGCAATCGCGACAAACTCCGCCACGCTTAGCGTTTCCGCCCGCCGCTCGCCCGCGATGCCGAGCGTTGCCAGCGCATCGAGCGCGCCCGGCACGCCCTTCAGGCTCTGGCGCAGCATCTTGCGGCGCTGGCCGAACGCCGCCTCGGTCAGGCGTTCGAGCGTCCGCGCCGAGACGTCGGTGGGCATTGCGGTTGGCGTGACATACACCACCGCGCTCATGACCTTGGGCGGGGGCGTGAAGGCGCTGCGATGAACCTTCATGGCGATACGCGCTCGCGCCCGCCATTGTGCGAGCACCGTCAGCCGGCCGTTGACGCCGCTGTCGGGCGTGGCGACGATGCGCTGCGCGACTTCCTGCTGGAACATCAGCGTCAGCGAGGTCCAGCTTGGCGGCCAGACCTCGCCGCCAAGCCAGCGCACGAACAGCGCGGTTCCGACGTTGTACGGCAGATTGGCGACGATCGCGTAAGGACCGGCAAACAGCGTTTCCGGATCGACTTTCAGCGCATCGCCTTCGATTACCCGCAACCGTCCGGGAAAGGCGTCGCCGAGTTCGGCCAGCGCGGGCAGGCACCGCCGGTCCATCTCGATCGCCGTCACGCGCGCGCCGGCGCGCAGCAGCGCGCGAGTCAGGCCGCCGGGGCCGGGGCCGATCTCGAGCACGTCGCGGTCGGCAAGATCGCCCGGGATCGCGACGATTCGATCGAGCAACTGCTCGTCCAACAGGAAGTTCTGCCCCAGCGCCTTGGTCGCGGTCAGGCCATGACGCGCGATCACCTCGCGCAGCGGGGGCAGGGGGGTCATCGGTGAAACGAAGAGGGAGCGGCAGCCTGGTCGTTCATCCCGCGCGCCGCGCCGCGCATTGCCCGGCCATGCGGATCGCCGCGATCGTCGCGCCCGGATCGGCCAGGCGGTCGCCCGCGATGGCAAACGCGGTGCCGTGATCGGGCGAGGTGCGCACGATCGGCAGACCGAGCGTGACGTTGACCCCGGCATCGAAGTCGAGCGCCTTCAACGGGATCAGCGCCTGATCGTGATACATGCACAGCGCAGCATCGTAGGTCGCCCGCGCGCGCGGGGCAAACAGCGCATCGGCGGGGTGCGGCCCGGTCGCGGCGATGCCCTCGGCGCGCAACGCGGCGATCGCCGGCGCGATGATCCGCGCCTCCTCGTCGCCCATGCGGCCTTCCTCACTCGCGTGCGGGTTGAGCGCGGCGATGGCGAGACGGGGCGCGGCGATGCCGAAATCGCTGATCAGTGCCTTGGCGACGATCCGCGCGCGGCGGACGATCAGGTCGATCGACAGCAATCCGGGAACGCGCGCGATCGCCGCGTGGACGGTTAGCGGAACCGTGCGCAACTGTGGCCCCGCGAGCATCATGACCGCGTCCTGCGCCTCGACGCCGCAAGCCGCGGCGACGAATTCAGTTTGCCCGGGATGATCGAAGCCCACCTCGGCCAGCCGCGCCTTGGCGATCGGCCCGGTGACGATGCCCGCCGCTTGGCCCCGCGCCAGTTGCGCCGCCAGCGTCAGCGACGATAGCGCGAGCCTTGCGCCGTCTGGCGACGGTTCGCCCGGCTCATAGCTGCCATCGGCATCGCCGAGCACGGGCAGCGCGGTGGCGAAGGCCTCGGCCGCTTCCGCCGGATGCGCGATCCGCACGATCGGCACGTCGAGCCCGCGCATCGCCGCCGCCGCCGCCAGCACGTTCGCACCGTGCACGACGAAGAACGGAGGCAGCGCTTCGGCATCGCGCCTGGCCCACCCTTGCGCAAACAATTCGGGGCCGACGCCGGCGGGATCGCCCAGGGATACCGCAAGCGGGCGCGATACCGCGAGCGGCGGCAGGACTTGTGTCAATCGTATTCGATCACCGCATCGCGGCGCAGGTCGCGCAGATAGGCCTGCGCGCGCTTGTTGATGCGATCGTCCTGCATCTGGTTCATCATATCGTCGAAGCTCGGGCCGTCGGCGGCCTTCGCATCGTCCCGCCCGCACAGCATGAGGACGCGCACGCCGTCCTTGATCGAGCCGAACGGGGGCGACGTCTCGCCGACCGACAGGCCCAGCACCGCGTTCTGCAGTTGCGCCGGCAGGTCGCGCGCGCGAACCTGATCGTTTTCGACGACTTGAGCGCCGATCGAGGCGGCGACCGCGTCGACCGCGCCGCAACCCTTGGCGCCGCGCATCGCGCTGGCGAACGATGCCGCCTGACGCGACGCGTCGGCCTCTGTCGCGCCGGGCGCGAAGCTGATCGACACCTGCTTGAGCGCGAGCAGCGCGTCGCGCGGATCGCTGGTCAGCACTTGGCGCTTGTCGATCAGGTAGACGATCGAATAGCCACCCGGCACCTCTACCGGCCCGACCAGCTGTCCGCGCTGAAGCTGGCTTGCGACGCTCGCCAGTTCGGTGGGCAGCTGCGCGAGCCGGATCCAGCCGAGGTCGCCGCCGACCGCCGCGGTCGATGCCTGCGAATATTGGCGTGCATAAGCGACGAAGCTGCCACCTTTCTTCAGCTGATCGACGATCTGCAACGCGTTCTGATAGACCTGCTGCTTGTTTTCCGCCGGCGCGGCGAGATAGATTTCGCCGATCCGGTATTCGTCGGTGCCCTTGGCCGCCTTCATCCGGGCGAGCGTTTCGTTCACCTCGTCGCCCGAGACATTGATGAACGGCGCGACGTTGCGGCGCAGCAAGCCCTGCCAGGCAAGCTCGCCGCGTATCTGCCGCTTCAATGATGCGGGCGAGGAGCCGATCTTGACCAGATAGGCGTCCATCGCGGCTAGGTTCTGGCCGAAGTTCTGCTGCGCGACGCGCGCGTAACTCTGGTTGACCTCCGCCTCGTCGACATCGACCTTGTTGGCCTTCGCCTCGCCGATCTGCAGCGTCTCGTCGATCAGGTTGCGGAGCACCTGCAGCCGCAGTCGCTGCTTCTCCTCGGGGCTGATCTTGCCTTCGTTGGCGGCGACGATCAGCGCGAGACGCTGGTCGATGTCGGTGCCGGTGATGATGTCGCCGTTCACCACGGCGGTCGCGCGACGCAGGTTGGGGTTGTTGTCGGCAAAGACCCGCACGTTGTCGGGAATGACGATTTCGCCCTGCATCGATGGCGGAGGCGCCGCTTCGCTCGCCTGATCAGACGTGCCCGCGTCGGACGTCGGCGAGGGAGCTGCCGCTGCGTCAGGCGTCGCGCGCGCCGGGCTCGCGCCATCGGCTGCGCCGGACCTGGATAGGCCATTATCCGACGCGCCACTATCCGTCTGCGCGGACGCCAACGGCGCGACGAACAGCATACCGCCGGCAAGCAGCGCCACCAGCCGTGAAGATCGAGAGGAGCGGATCACTAGTGCGTTCAATTCCCAAGTAGCCGGCCGACACCCGGCACGCGTTTTCCGCCATGGGGCTCCCGCGAGCGGATAGGCGCGCGCTGTCGTCCACGCCGGCTGAACAGCGACTGAGCGAGCCGATAGCCGCTTTGCGCGGTCATGCCAATCCGCCGCGCTTGTCGACAAGGCCAGAACTCCGCTCAATGAAATCCGATGTTCTTCAGCGCGAAGCGAAGCATGAAAGTGTCGCCCTGACGCGCATCGGCGATCGTCGTGTAATCGCGCCGCCAAGTGACGCCCACGTCGATGCAATCGTCGGTATAGGCGAGCCCAAGGCGGGTACGCAGCGGCTGAAAGCCGTCCGAGCCGAACAGCGGATCGTCCGATCGCTTGGTCAGATTGACCACCGCCGAGCCGAACACCGACCAATACTTGAGGAACGCGATCCGCCCGGCGGCGCGCAGTTCGGAGCGATCACGCAAATCCGGCAGGTCGATGTCGCGGTTGAGTTGGGTATAGCCGATCTCGGCATACGTCTGGTGACCGCCGATCGTCGCGTCGATCTCGTTGCGGCGCAGTGCTAAGCTGTCCTTGTCGAGACGGTACCGGTGCGTGATCTGGATGAAGTCGCGATAGCGTATCTCGGTTCGGCCGACGATGTCGGAGCTCCTGCCCGATAGCCCGGTCCCCTCAAGCGCGAGCCCCGGCTGGCGCGACAAGCGGTAGGATTGGCCGACGGTGCTCTTGATCCGCCAGTTGGGCCACTCGACCTGATAATCGAGCCCATAGGTGAACCGAACGCCGTCCTCGATCCGATCGTAGCCGGGGAAGCGATCGAGCGCGAACAGGTTGGTCTCCTCCAGATCGATCGCGCGCGAGTCCTCGTTGGGTATCGCAAGATTGCGGATCGGCGGGGCGGCGACGACCTGGATGTGTGGCGTGACCAACTGCGACGCGCCGAAGATTGCGCCGACCAGCGGCCACGTCACGTCGACCGCGCCGAGCGCGATGCCGCGACCCTGCCACCCCGGATTGCCGCGATAGCTGATCGTGTCGGTCAGATCGTTGCCCGACGAATGATAGACATCGCCGCGCACGAGCGCGGTCAACGTCACGACCTGACCCCAGGGCGTATATCGCCGCAGATCCCACTGCGCCTTGGCGAAGGCGCGCTGCGTATCCTGGCCCTGGTTGCGCATCAGGTTCAGCGAGTTGGCCTGCAGTTCGATGCGCCCACCCAGCCACGGATCGGTCAAGCGCTTGCGATAGTCGATCAGCGGCAGCGCCACCGGCTCCTGCCCCGTGCCGTCGTTGATCCGCAGCGTCTGCGTCGCCCACCCTTGGATCGCCAGATAGCTGTTGTCATCGACGCGATCGACCTCGATCAGCGAGCGCAGCCGATCCTCCGAACTCAAGTCGTAACGGCGCAGGAACGTCCGATCGGTCGCGCGGCGGATCGAGGCGGTGACGCTCCAGTTCGGTGAAAGCTGCAATTGGCCGTTGGCGAAGATGTAGCCGCGAAAATCGTATTGGCTCAGCGGCATGCTGCCCGACGGCAGGATGGTCGCGGGCGAGATGCGCCGGCTGGCGGTCGCGTAACCCGTGATCTGATAGGCGCCGCCGTCCACCACCGCGCGGTATTGGGCCGAGACCATCGGCGCGACCTTGGTATAGACATAGGCGGTCGCGGTCAGATCGCGGTTGTCGGCGATGTGCCAGTAATAGCTGCCGTTGATCTCGAACCCGTTCGATGGCGACGACCGGAAGTTCGGCGACAGCACGCCCGAATGCGGCTGCCCGTTGGTACTGATCTTGAACCCGACCAAGGGAATCGCGATCACGCCGAACAGGTCCAGCCGCGCCTTGTGGAACGTGATGCGACTGGTATCGGGATCGTATTCGACGCGTGATGCGGTGACGCGCCAGGTCGGTGTCTTCGGACAGCCGTAGTTGTCCTCGATCGCGCAGGCCGTGTACGCGGCGTGATTGAGCGTGACCGCGCCGTTTTCACCGCGCGTTCCCGATGCCGCGGCGAGCCGTCCGCCTTGGCGCATGGCGAGCAGCAGGTTCTGCATCGCGCCGGCCTTCAGCTCTTCGGTCAGTTCGGCCGAATCGGTGAACAGCTGATTGCCGTTCTCATCAACCAGACGAACATTGCCGGTGGCGATGATCTTGCCGGTCGTCTGGTTCCATGTGATCCGATCGCTCCGCGCCGACTGATCCTGCCGTCGCAGGACGACATTGCCCGTCGCGGTGACGGTATCGCTGTCCTGATCGTACTGCACCGTATCCGCCTCGAACGCGACGGTGCCGGCATCGGCGGCGGTGCCTTTCGCGGGAGTGCCCTTGTTGGCGTTCGCCGTGTCGGGCGAAGCCGGCGCGACGGCGCGCGGACGGTCGAGGTTCGAAGGCGATCCGGTCGGGTTCAGTTCGTCGCCGACGTCCTGCGCCAACGCCTCGCCGCCGGGTAAAGCAAGCGAGAGGATCAGTAGTGATGCGGTCAACCGGGGGTGCGGCAAGCGACGCGCACGGGCTTGCGACGGGGACCGCGGGGCAGGGAGCATGGCTTGCCTATCGCACCGCCCGCCCCTAACTGCAATCCGCCCGCCACGGCGCCATCCGAGGCGTGAATCAACACCATTTTCCGGTCGGAGAGATGATGCCGATAGAGACGATACAGATCAGGTTTCCCGATGCGGCTCCGGCTGCCGCTCCGCGTCTTGTCGTCGCGCTCGCCAACCAGGACGCGTTGCCCGAGCCGCTCGAAACGGTGCTGCGCGAGGGTGCCGCGAGCGCCAAGTTCACCGGCAAGGCGGGGCAGCTGTTCGATGGCTATGTGGAGCGCGAAGGCCGCGTCGTGCGCGCCGCGCTCGCGGGACTGGGCGACCCGCAAGCGAAGGATCGCGACGATGCGGCGGAGAAAGCCGGAGCGGGGATAGCGGCGCGGTTCCTGCAGGTGGGCGAGCCCGAGCTGACGATCGACTTCGCCGGCTCCAACCTTAGCGAGAAGCAGGCCGCGGGGCTGCTTCTCGCCGCGCGGCTGCGCGCCTGGCGTTTCGACCTCTATCGCACCAAGCTGCCCGAAGACCAGCAGCCGACGCTGAAGACGATCCTCGCGCTCAATACGCCCGAGGGAACTGAGGCGGCGTGGGATGAAGCGGCGGCGGTGGCCGAGGGCGTCGAGTTCACCCGCTCGCTGGTGACCGAGCCCGCCAACGTGATCTATCCCGAAAGCTTCGTCGCGCGGTGTCAGGAGCGGATGGCGGGCACCGGCCTGACGTTGCGCGTGCTCGACGAAGCGGCGATGCGCGCGCTCGGCATGGGCTCGCTGCTGTCGGTCGCGCAAGGATCGGAACGCCCGGGCCGGCTGATCGCGATCGAGTGGCTGGGCGGCGAGGGCGGCGCGAAGCCGGTCGCGCTGATCGGCAAGGGCGTGACGTTCGATACCGGCGGCATCTCGATCAAGCCCGCCGCCGGCATGGAAGACATGAAGTGGGACATGGGCGGCGCCGGCGCGGTTGCGGGCACCATGCTCGCGCTCGCACTGCGCAAGGCTAAGGCCAACGTCATCGGCGTCTGCGGACTGGTCGAGAACATGCCCGACGGCAAGGCGACGCGCCCGGGCGATGTCGTCACCTCGATGAACGGGCAGACGATCGAGGTTATCAACACCGACGCCGAGGGTCGCCTGGTGCTGTGCGATGCGATGACCTGGACGCAGCGCGAATATGCGCCTGCCGCGATCGTCGATCTGGCGACGCTGACTGGCGCGATCATCGCCGCATTGGCGATGGAGTACGCCGGCGTGTTCTCGAACAACGACGATCTTGCAGGCAAGCTCGCGACGGCGGGCGATAGCGTTGGCGAGCGCCTGTGGCGCTTTCCGATGGGCGCCGCTTACGACAAGATGATCGACAGCCCGATCGCCGACATGAAGAACGTCGGCGGGCGCTATGCGGGATCGATCACCGCCGCGCAGTTCCTGGCGCGCTTCGTCGAGAACGATACGCCGTGGGCGCACCTCGACATCGCCGGCATGGTTTGGGCGGACAAGCCGGGCGCGACGTGGGACAAAGGCGCGACCGGATACGGCGTGCGGCTGCTCGATCGCTACGTGCGGGACAACCTTGAGGTGTGATGCGACGTGCCCCTCCCGCTTGCGGGAGGGGCTAGAGGTGGGCCTGTGCCTTTCCTCAAGCAGGAAGAGCGCACCCCAACCCCTCCTGCAGGCGGGAGGGGAGATAGGTGCGCGTTGACTTCTACCAGCTCGCGCGTGATCCGGCCGAAGCGGTGTTGCCGCTGATCGCGCGCAACACGCTCACGGCGGGGGAGCGGCTGCTCGTGATCTCGCAGGACGCGGCACAACTCGATCGTATCGACCGCGAGCTGTGGACGAAGCTGCCCGAAAGCTTCCTCGCGCACGGCCGCGCCGGCGGCGTGCACGATGAGCGCCAGCCTATCCTGCTGTCGGACTCCTCGACGCCCGCCAACGGCGCGCGGTTCTGCGCGCTTGCCGACGGGGTCTGGCGGGACGGCGTACCGACCTTTGTGCGCAGCTTCTACCTGTTCGACGAAGCCGCGCTGACCGACGCGCGCTCCTGCTGGCGCATACTGGGCGAGCGCGACGAGGTGGAGCGGCGGTTCTGGAAGCAGGACGATCGCGGGCGCTGGGTCGAGGGGCCATGACTCGGTTCGGTCGCGTGCGCGCGCCCGGCGACACCCATGACCAAGCATTGCGGCTGCGCGCGATCCCCGCTAGGCGCGCGCCGTCTGACAAGCCCAAGGAATTTTGAATGCCCGCAACCCGCACCTTCTCGATCATCAAGCCCGACGCGACGCGGCGCAACCTGACGGGAGCGGTCACCAAGATGCTTGAGGAAGCGGGGCTGCGCGTGGTCGCGTCGAAGCGCCTGCACCTGAGCCGCGAGCAGGCCGAAGGCTTCTACGCGGTGCACGCCGAGCGGCCGTTCTTCGCCGATCTAGTAAGCTTCATGATCTCAGGGCCGGTGGTCGTCCAGGTGCTCGAAGGCGAGGACGCGGTGAAGCGCAACCGCGATGTCATGGGCGCGACTAACCCGGCCAACGCGGAAGTCGGCACGATCCGCAAGGAACTCGCCGAATCGATCGAAGCCAATTCGGTCCACGGATCGGACAGCGATGAAAACGCGGCGACCGAGATCGCATACTTCTTCAAGCCGGAAGAGATCGTCGGCTAGCGAGCGAACCCGTTAACGAGCCCGCCGTCACCGGCGGGCCGTCGTGCTCAACGCGCCGCGATCATAGCTGTTCGAGCATGTGTTCGGCGCTGCTGACCTTGAACTCGCCCGGCCCCTCGATGTTGAGCTGCGCGACGGTGCCGTCGTCGACCACCATCGAGAAGCGCTGGCCGCGTTGGCCCAGCCCGAAACCGCTACCATCGAGCGTCAGGCCGAGCGCCTTGGCGAACTCGCCGTTGCCGTCGGCGAGCATGGTCACGTCGGCGCTGCCGCTCGCCTTGCTCCAGGCGCCGAGCACGAACGCATCGTTGACCGCGGTGCAGGCGATCTCGTCGATACCTTTCGCCTTCAGGTCACTCGCGTGCTCGACGAAGCCCGGCAGATGCTTGGCCGAGCAGGTCGGGGTGAACGCGCCGGGAACCGAGAACAGCGCCACCTTGCGGCCCTTGAAATAGTCCGCCGACTGAACCTTGTCCGGACCGTCCTCGGTCGCCTTGATCAGCTCGACATCGGGCAGCTTGTCGCCAACGGCAATCGTCATCTTGGATCCTTCGCGCAGGTGTTGTCGGGCGCGGATATAGGGCGGCGAGCGGGCCGGGCAATGCCGTCCGGAGCAAATGCGGACCCGTCGGACATATAAAGACATCTTTATATTTGCTTCGTCGCGCGCGCGACGGTATCCGCCTGACAACGTTGCGGCCCGACGGCCGCGTCCGCCTATCGCGCAGGAGATACCACGTGGCCTCAGTCATCGATGCCGTGCCCGATTACGTGATCGCCGATCTCAGCCTCGCCGATTTCGGTCGCGCGGAGATCGCCATCGCCGAAACCGAGATGCCCGGGCTGATGGCGTTGCGCGACGAGTTCGGCGCCTCGCAGCCGCTGAAGGGCGCGCGTATCACCGGCTCGCTGCATATGACGATCCAGACCGCCGTGCTGATCGAGACGCTGGTCACGCTCGGCGCCGATGTGCGCTGGGCGACGTGCAACATCTACTCCACGCAGGATCATGCCGCCGCGGCGATCGCCGCCGCCGGCATCCCGGTGTTCGCGATCAAGGGCGAGAGCCTGGCCGACTATTGGGATTACGTCGGCCGCATCTTCGATTGGTCCGACGGGCGGGACGATGGCCCGACCGCGAACCTGATTCTCGACGATGGTGGCGACGCGACGATGTTTGCGCTGTGGGGCGCGCGGGTCGAGGCGGGCGAGACGCTGTTCGAGCCGTCCAACGCCGAGGAGATGGAGTTCGTTCGTGCGCTGAACGCCTTCCTCAAGGCCAAGCCCGGCTACCTCACGCGCTCGGTCGCGGCGATCAAGGGCGTGTCCGAGGAGACGACGACGGGCGTCCACCGGCTGTACCAGATCGCCAAGGACGGCAAGCTGCCGTTTCCCGCCATCAACGTGAACGATTCGGTTACCAAGTCGAAGTTCGACAACCTCTATGGTTGCAAGGAATCGCTGGTCGATGCGATCCGCCGCGCGACCGACGTCATGCTCGCCGGTAAGGTCGCCTGCGTCGCCGGGTTCGGCGATGTCGGCAAAGGCTCGGCCGCTTCGCTGCGCCAGGGCGGCGCACGCGTGATGGTGACCGAGGTCGATCCGATCTGCGCGTTGCAGGCGGCGATGGAAGGCTATGAAGTCGTCACGATGGAAGAGGCTGTGCAGCGCTGCGACATCTTCGTGACCGCGACGGGCAATGAGGATGTCATAACCGCCGAGCATATGAAGGCGATGAAGCCGATGGCGATCGTCTCCAATATCGGGCATTTCGACAGCGAGATCCAGATCGCCGCGCTCGACAACTACAAGTGGACCGAGGTCAAGCCGGGCACCGATCTGGTCGAGTTTCCAGACGGTAAGCAAATCATCATCCTAGCCAAGGGCCGGCTGGTGAACCTTGGCTGCGCAACCGGGCACCCGAGCTTCGTGATGAGCGCGTCGTTCACCAACCAGACGCTCGCGCAGATTGAGCTGTTCACCAAGTCGGAAAAGTACGGCAACGAGGTCTACGTGCTGCCCAAGCACCTCGATGAAAAGGTCGCCGCGTTGCATCTCGAAAAACTCGGCGTGAAGCTGACGACGCTGTCGAACAAGCAGGCGGACTATATCGGCGTGCCGCAATCCGGGCCGTTCAAGCCCGATCACTACCGGTATTGACCCTATCGCCTCGGTCTTCTCCACAGGTTGCCGGCGCGAGTCAGCTGAAGTGATAGCCCATAGCTTTTGATGTCTGACAGCCGACCGATCGGTATCCGCGCGGTTAACCACGTCCGATCATTGTAATCGCAACCGGGGCGGCATAGCGCGCCACCATGCCCTTGTCGCAGGCTGTCCTTATCCTGATCGGGCTGCTGCTGGCGGCCTGGACGCTCGCCGCGGGTGTGGTCGTCATCGTCGCGCGAGCGCGGCTGCGGCGCGCCGAAGCCGCGCGGCGGACGATGCAGCGGTTCGCGCGCCTGGTCGAGGAATCGCCGGCGGTGCCGATGCTGGTGCGTGCCGACGGGCGGATAGAAGCGCCACAGCGCCTCGCTCCGTGGTTCGGCTTCGATCAGTTGCCGCAATACCTGTCCGAACTCGAAGATGGGTCCGAGCGTGGGGCGTGCGGCCTCGTCGCCGACGATCTAGCCGCGCTCACCGCCGCGGTGCGTCGCGCGCAGAAGACCGCCGCGCCCTTTCGGCAGGTCGTCACGCCCGTCGGCTCGGCGCGCCGGCTCGCCCTGCGCGGGCATTTGGCCGATGCGCAGATTTCGCCCGGCGGCGCGGCACTCGTCTGGGTCTTCGACGTGACCGAGGCGCAGGCGCCCGCGATCGAGCCGCGCCAGGAGGCCCAGCGCGCGCGCGATGATTTCCCCGCGCTCGTCGCGCTGATCGAGGCCGCGCCGCAACCGATGTGGCTGCGCGGTCCCGATGGCACGCTGCGGCTCGCCAATGCCGCCTATGCAACCGCGGTGGGCACCGCCACGCCGGCCGACGCGGTCAGCCGGCAGATCGAACTTGTCGAGCCGAGCAACGGGCGGTCCGCGCGGTCGCTGGCGCTGCGCGCGGCCGAGGATATGCAGCCATACGAACGGCGACTGACGGCGACCATCGCCGGCCAGCGACGCGCGCTGCGCGTCACCGACCTGCCGCTCGGCGAGCACGGCATCTTCGGTTACGCGATCGACATCGAGGAATTGGAGGACCTCACCCGTACGTTTCGCGCATACCGCGAGGCGCGCCGCGCGGTCACCGACAACATGTCGGCGGCGGTCGCGCAATTCGACGCCAAGCGGCGGCTGGTCTTCGCCAACAAGCCGTTTCAGCGGATCTTCGCAATCGATCGCGGCCTGATGGCGAGCGCGCCGACGTTTGAGCGCGTGCTCGACACCGCGCGGCACGCGGGCAAGCTCCCCGAGGTGCGCGACTATGCGGAATGGCGGCGCGATAGGGTGGCGTGGTTCGCCGCGACGAGCGCGCAGAAAGAAGACTGGACGCTGACGTCGGGCGTCCACCTCAACATCGTCGCGCAGCCGGAGCCCGACGGCGAGCTGCTGCTTGTGGTCGAAGACCTGACCGAGCAACTGCGCTTGTCGGCAATTCGCGATACCATGCTGCGGACCCGCACCGCGACGCTCGACAGCTTGTTCGAATCGGTCGCGCTGTTCGCGCCTGACGGGCGGATGCAGCTGTGGAACCGGCGCTTCGCTTCTGACTGGGGTCTGGAAAGCGATTACCTCGATACTCATCCGCATATCGAACCGCTGCTCAAGAAGATCGCCGCGCGGCTGAAACGTCCGGCGGACGCGGCCTCGGTTGGCGAAGCGGTGCGATCGGCGACCATCGAACGGCGCGAGACCGGGGGTCGCGTACAACTCGCCGATGGGCGCACGTTGGCGTATGGCGGCGTTCCCCTGCCCGATGGCAGCGGCTTGCTCACCGTGCTCGACATGACCGATTCGCAGAAGGCCGAAGAGGCGCTGCGCGAGCGGAACGCGGCGCTGCAGGATGCGGAGACGGTGCGCGCCCGCTTTCTCGCCGAATTGAGCCAGGAATTCCGGTTGCCGTTGAAGGTGATCGGCGGGTTCGCCGAACGGCTGCGCGACGGCCTCGGTGGCGAGCTGAACGAGTTCGGTCAGGACTATATCGGCGCGATCCTGTCTTCCGCCCAGCGGATCGAAGAGCACATCGGCAAGCTCGTCTCGCTTTCGCGTGCTGGCAAATCGATGCTGCCCGACGTGCGCGAGGACGTTGCGTTGCTCCCGTTGGCGGAACGGCTGATCGAGGAGCGGCAGATGCAGCTTCGCCAGGCCGGGCTCACGCTCGACCTGCGCGGCGACGAAAGCGTCGGCGCGGTCCAGGGCGACCGCAGGCGGCTCGCCCGCGCGATCGGTCATCTGATCGACAACGCGATCGCGGCGACTCCGGCGGGCGGAAGGATCCTGGTCGACCTGTCGCGCCAGCCGTCCGGCACGGCGGGCGATCATGCGCGGATCGTCGTGTCCGACAACGGCCCGGGCATGGATGACGTCTCATTGCGGCATGCGATCGCCGGGCAAATGGTTCTCGCCGATGGCACCGTCGCCTTTCGCGAAGGAGAGCTCGGTCTACCGCTCGCGCACGAGCTCATCCGGGGACACGGCGGCCGGCTGGAACTGTTGTCCGAGCCGGGGCAGGGGACCGCGGCGATCGTCGAGCTGCCGTGAGCGCCGCGCGCCGCACGCTGCCATTGCCCGATCTTGCGGCGAGCGAGCGGCTTGGCGTCGCGATCGCGCGGGTGCTGCGTCCCGGCGATGTCGTCGCGCTGTCGGGTGGTCTTGGCGCGGGCAAGACGACACTGGCGCGCGCCATTCTCCACGCGCTCGGACACGAGGGCGAAACGCCGTCGCCGAGCTTCGCGATCATCGAGGTCTATGCCGAGCTGCCGGTGCCGGTGGTCCACGCGGACTTCTACCGCCTGACCGATCGTGCCGAAGCGCTCGAACTCGGCCTCGACGATTACCGCGTGGGGTCCGCCATGATCGCCGAATGGCCCGAACACGTCGGCGGCTTCGCGCACGAGGACGGATGCCTCGCGATCGCGATCGAGCAAGACACCGCGCCCGGCGAAACCGGGGATGGCGCGCGGATTGCGATTGTCGAGGGCGGCCGCGATTGGCTAGGCCGCATGCCATGTTGACCAGTCCGCGCCCATGACCGCAACGACGATCTTGCCAAGAGGCGTCGGCGCATTTCTCGACCAGGCCGACTGGGCGGGCGCGCAGATAGAGCCGCTCGCCGGCGATGCGTCGTTCCGCCGGTACTTCCGCGTGCGCCTCGGCGGGGCCACGGCGATGCTGATGGACGCGCCGCCGCCACGCGAGGATCCGCGCCCGTTCATCGAAGCCGCGCGCTGGCTCGACGCCAACGGGCTGCGGTCGCCGAGGATCCTCGCCGACGACGCCGCACGCGGCTTGGTGCTGCTCGAGGATTTCGGCGACGTCCGGATGCGCGACTATCTCGATCAGTGGCCCGACGATGCGCAGGACATATACGCCGCCGCGATCGATACGCTGGTCGCATTGCAGGCGGCGCCCGCCGCGCCGTTCGCGCCCTATACGATCGAGGACTATCTGCGCGAGGCGCGGCTGTTCGTCGAGTGGTACTGTACCGCGCAGGACATCGCGGTAGATGCCGAGAGCTTCGAGGCGGCTTGGCGCGAGGTCTTGACGCCGCTGCTCGCGCGGCAAGACCCGCCCGTTGCCGTGCTGCGCGATTATCATTCCGAGAACATCATGCTGCTCGGCGGCCTGCAAAGTCTGGGCCTGCTCGATTTCCAGGACGCGTTGGCCGGTCATCGCGCCTACGATTTGGTATCGCTGCTGCAGGACGCGCGTCGTGAGGTGCCGGCCGAACTCGAGGCGACGATGTTCGATCGCTACCTCGATGCGAGCGGGCTTGCCGCGGCAGGATCGATCGATCAATTCCTCGCCGATTACGCGGTACTCGGCGCGCAGCGCAACGCTAAGATCGTCGGCATCTTCGTGCGGCTATGGCGGCGCGATGCCAAGCCCCGATACCTGTCGCTGATCCCGCGCGTCTGGGCGCTGCTTGAGCGCGATCTGGTTCATCCCGCGCTCGCGCCGGTCGCCGACTGGTTCGACGCGAATGTTCCCGCCGACTTGCGGAGCGCGAACGGCGGCTGGTGGCCGGAGTGACATCGCCGCTCGTAAGTCCGCAAGCGAGCGCGCCGCTCGCCAGCGACACCGCGATGGTGCTCGCCGCTGGCCTGGGCAAGCGGATGCGGCCGCTGACCGCGACGCAGCCCAAGCCGCTAGTACGCGTCGGCGGCCGGCCGCTGATCGATCATGCGCTCGATCACCTCGCCGACGCCGGCGTGGCGCGCGCGGTGGTCAACGTGCATTATCTGTCCGACGCACTCGAGGCGCATCTTGCCAAGCGCGCGGCCGATGGTGGCCCCGGCGCGGGACGTGCGCCGACGATCGTCATCTCGGACGAGCGTGCTCAGTTGCTCGAAACCGGCGGGGGCATGGCGCACGCCGCGCACCTGCTGCCCGATCCGTTCTTCTGCCTCAACAGCGACAACATCTGGCTCGACGGGCCGCGTGATGCGTTCTGCGAGCTCTCCGCCGCCTGGGACCCGGCGCGGATGGACGCGCTGCTGATGCTGGTCAGCCACGCGCGCGCGACCAACTATATCGGCAAGGGTGACTTCCACCTCGACCCGCTCGGCCGGATCAGCCGCCGCCGCACCGGCCGGATCGCGCCGTTCATCTATACCGGTATCCAGCTCGTATCGCACCGGCTGCTGCGCGACGCCCCCGACGGCGCGTTCTCGACCAACGTGCTGTGGAGCCGCGCGATCGAGGAGGGGCGGCTTTACGGCATCGCGTACTACGGACTGTGGTTCGAAGTCGGCGCGCCGCAAGCGATCGCGGTGACCGAGGCCGCGCTCGCCCGATCATGACCGGGCCGGGCGGCGGCCTGCCGGCGAGGGCCGCGCGCAAGGCGAAGCCCGATATCTACAGCATCGCCGCGCATCGCGGTTTTGCGGATGCGCTCGTCGCCGGTTTGATCCCGCGCTACGCCGAGCCCGATCTGGGTCTCGCTCGACTGACCCTGCTGCTGCCGAGCCGCCGCGCGACGCGCATCATGACCGAGGCGTTCGTGCGCCGATCGGGGTCTGCGTCGGGCGCGGGGCTCTTGTTGCCGCGCATGGCGGTGGTTGGCGATCTCGACCTCGACGAAACGCTCGGCACATTGTTTGATACGCTCGCCAGCGGGACGGCGATCCCGCCTGCCGTCGACCCGACGCGGCGCTGGCTGCGCCTTGCTGCGATCCTGCGCGAGGTCGAGGGCGCGGAAGACGAAGTGGCGAGCGAGCCCGGCGGCGGCGCCATGGCGCTGCGGCGCGCGCGCGAGATCGCGGCGACGATGGACCGGCTGCTGGTCGAGGATATCGCGCCGGAGGCGCTGATCGGGGAACGCGTGCTCGGGATCGTCGGCGAGCAGGCGGATCATTGGAAGCGCGCGACCGCGCTGTTCCTGCGTGTGCACGATCGCTGGCTGCGCGAACTGGCCGAGCGCGGCGAAATCGATGCGCCGGCGCGGCGCAACCTGCTGTTCGAACAGGCCGCGCGCGCCTGGAAGGCCGCACCGCCGGCGCACCCGATCGTCGCTGCCGGCATCACCAGCGTTTCGCCCGCGCTGGCGCGGTTGCTGCGCGTCGTCGCCGATCTGCCACAGGGCGCGGTGGTGCTGCCCGATCTCGACCTGAACCTCGATCGAGACGTGTGGGATGCGCTCGGCGTCGCCGGTGCGCCCGATGAGCCCGACGGCCCGGTGTTCGGGCGCGGCGATGCCGCCACGCATCCGCAATATCCGTTGAAGCTGCTGCTCAACCGCATGGGCATCGCGCGCGACGAGGTGCGGGCCTGGCATCGGTCGGGCGAGGGGGCGGCGAGCCCTGCGCGCAGTCGCGCGATTTCCAGCCTGTTCCTGCCGCCCGGCGCGAGCGCGCGGTGGGTGGATCTGTCGGCGGATCAACGTCGGCTGGCCGGCGTCCGCCTGATGGAAAGCGCACATCCGGGCGACGAGGCGCAGGCGATCGCCATCCTGCTGCGTCAGGCGCTCGACAGCCCCGGAAAGCGCGCGACGCTGATCACCCCCGATCGTGGGCTGGCGACGCGCGTCGTCGCGCATCTGCGCCGCTGGGGGATCATGGCGGACGACAGCGCCGGTGCGCCCCTGCCGCAGGCCGCCGCCGGGCGCGTGCTGTTGCTGCTCGCCGAGATTATCGCGCAGGACGCGTCGCCGGCACCGCTGATCGCGCTGGTGACGCATCCGCTGGTCGCGGCGGGGGAGGGGCGCGCCGCCTGGCTCGATCACGCGCGCGCGCTCGACCTGCGGCTGCGCGGACCGCGCCCGCGACCGGGCCTGGAGCCGATCCGCGCGCGGTTGCGCGAAGGCCCGGTCTCGGCGTGGTGGCACGGCGTCGCCGAAGTGCTTGCGCCATTATTCGTGTTCGATACGGAGAGCCCGCTGGTCACCATGATCGATGCGCTCGTCGCCGCCGCGTCGACCCTGTGCGGCGATGGTCTGTGGGCGGGCGCCGACGGACGCGCGCTATCGGGCTTTGTCGACGATCTGCGCGGGGCGGCGGACGCGGCGGGCACGCGGCTCGATCCGCGCGAGCTGGCGGCGGTGCTGCGCGATGCGATGGATCGGATCGCGGTGCGGCCACCGTGGGGCGGGCATCCGCGGATCGCGATCTACGGCCTTATCGAGGCGCGGATGAGCCGCGCCGATCTGACGATCTGCGGCGGGCTGGTCGAAGGTGTATGGCCCGGCTCGCCGCCGCCCGACGCGCTGCTGCCCCCGGCGGTGCTGCGCGCGCTCGGCGTCCCCGGCGCGGAGTTCCGCATCGGCCTTGCCGCGCACGATCTTTCCGCCGCGCTCGGCGCGCCCGAGGTGGTGCTGAGCTGGGCGCAACGCGATGAAAACGGCCCCGTTATCCCGTCGCGCTTCGTGCTGCGCGTGCAGGCGATGCTCGGCGAAACGCTGAGCGATCATCGCGAGGCGGAGGCGGTGCGGCTCGCGCGCGCGATCGACGATGCGCCGGCGGCGGCGCCCTATCCGCGCCCGCAACCGACGCCGAGCGCCGAGCAGCGCCGCGTCGAGATATCGGTGACGGGGCTCGATCGGCTGCGCGGCGATCCCTATCAGTTCTATGCTGCCTCGATCCTGCGGCTGCGACGGCTCGATGCGATCGACGTCGAGCCGAGCGCCGCGCAGCGCGGCGAGATCGCGCACGCCGCGCTGCACCGCTGGCATGGGACCGGCGAGCAATCGGGCGCGCTCGCGGGCATCGCCGCCGATGAGCTCGACCGGATCAGCGCGCATCCGCTGATGCGTGCGTTGTGGCGACCGCGGCTCCTCGCCGCGCTCGATTGGGTCGAAGTGGCGGTGGCGAAAGCGAACGGCGAGGGGCGGCGCATCATCGGCAGCGAGGTCGACGGCGCGATGCACATCGACGGCATCCGCATCCATGGCCGTGCCGACCGCATCGATCGGCATGTCGACGGCACGCTGGCGGTGGTCGATTACAAGACGGGCAAGCCGCCGAGCAACAGCCAGGTCGAGCAGGGCTTTGCCTTGCAGCTCGGCCTCATCGGCCTGATCGCGCAAGCCGGCGGCTTCGAGGGGATCACGGGCGAGCCGCGCGCCTTCGAATATTGGTCGCTCGCGCGCAAGGCGGGCGATGAGGCGTTCGGGTATGTCACCGAGCCCATCCAGGATGGCGCGCGCAAGCGAACCGGCTTCGGGCGCGACGACGTGCTGCCGCAGACCGAGCGCTATCTGATCGAGGCGCTGGATCGCTGGATCGTCGGCGACGCACCGTTTACCGCGCGGCTCAATCCGGACCTCGACGACTATAACGACTACGATCAGCTTATGCGGCTCGACGAATGGATCGCGCGGCTGGGTGAGCGCGCGGCATGAGCGGGCCCGCACCCAAGGCCGGTCCGCCGACGCGAGCCGCTCCCAATGTCGATCGGCTGCATCGCGATCAGCTGCACGCGGTCGCGCCCGAGCATACCGTTTGGCTGTCCGCTTCGGCCGGCACCGGCAAGACACAGGTGCTCGCCTCACGCGTTTTGCGCCTGCTGCTGCAACCCGGTGTCGAACCATCGCAGATCCTGTGCCTGACGTTCACCAAGGCGGGCGCGGCCGAGATGGCCGCGCGGATCAACCGCGATCTGGCACAGTGGGTGCGGCTGCCCGACACCGCGCTGTTCCATCGGCTCGAGGCGATCGGCGCGCCGGGTACGCCGGAGACGATCGCGCGCGCGCGCACGCTGTTCGCCGCGGTGCTCGATTGCCCGGGCGGTGGCTTACGCATCGATACGATCCACGCTTTCGCGCAGTGGCTGGTCGGCGCGTTCCCCGAGGAAGCGGGGCTGCTGCCCGGCACGCGTGCGATGGAGGATCGCGATCGCGTGCTGCTGCTGCGGCAGGTCCTGGCCGATCTGCTCGTATGGGCCGAGAGCGATCCGCTCGGGGATCCGCAGCTGCTCGAAGCGGTCAGCGCGCTGAGCCTCAAGATGGGGGCTGACAAGGTCGAGCGCTTCCTGCTGCGCTGCGCGGAGGCGCGCGAGGCGTGGCTCGGCCCCGGCGGCTGGCAGGCGGGCGACATGCGCGCCAACGTGCTGCGGCTGCTGGGACTGCCCGCCGATGCGGGTCCCGAGACGCTGGCCGCGATGTGCGATGACGCGACGTTCGATGTCGCCTCGCTCAGGCGCTGCCTCGACGTGAACCACGCCTGGGGGACGAAGACGGGGCTAGGCGCCGTCGATGCGATCTCCGAATGGCTGCTCGGCGACCATGCGCAACGCGCCGACGGCATCGAGGCATTGAGCGACGTGTTCCTGACCCGCAAGGGCGAGCCGCGCGCGGCCAAGTCGCAGGAAAAGCACGACCCCGACTACCCGACGCATTGCGATCGGGTGGTCGCATGCATCACGCGCATCGCCGAACAGCGCGCGCTGCTGACGCTTGCCGATCGACTGGTGCCCGCACTGCGGCTCGGCCGCGCGTTCGCGCTCGCGTGGGATGCGGCTAAGCGGCGCGAGGGGCTGATCGATTTCGACGATCAGATCCGCGCCGCCGCGCGGCTGCTGACGACATCCGATCACTCGCAGTGGATCGGCTACAAGCTCGATCGCCGCTTCGACCATATCCTCGTCGACGAGGCGCAGGATACCAACGCCGCGCAGTGGCGGATCATCCTCGACGGCCTCGCGCAGGAGTTCTTTTCGGGTGAGGGGCAGCACGGCGACGTCCTGCGCACGCTTTTCGTCGTCGGCGATTACAAGCAGGCGATTTTCCGTTTCCAAGGCACGAGCCCCGAGAACTTCGAGGCGGCGCGCGCGCGGGTCGTGACCGCGATCGGCGGCGCGGCGGACAATGCGCGGGCGCGCCGCGGCGGAAGCGAGGTGCGCGAATTGCGCGAGCCCGCGCTCAATCGCAGCTTCCGCAGCGCGCAGCCGGTGCTCGATTTCGTCGATCAGGCGATTGCCACCATCGGCCACGAGCGCTTCGGCCTGCGCCAGCCGCCCGAGCGCCATGTTGGCGAAGCGCGCCCCGGCTACGTCGCGATGTGGCGCGCCATCGGCAGGCGCGGCGACGAGGATGACGGCGATCCGGAGGCCGCCGAGGAAGGCGAGGCCTGGCTATCGCGATCGGACCGGCGGATGGCAGACCGTATCGCGCAGCAAATAAAGGCGTGGATCGACGGCGGCTTTCCGTTGATCAAGGGGCGCGAAACCCCGCGACGCGCGAGCGCCGGCGACGTCATGGTGCTCGTGCGCAAGCGGCGCGAGCTCGCCGGGCTGATCGTATCGCGATTGCATGTCGCCGGAGTGCCGGTCGCGGGCGTCGACCGTCTGCGGCTCGGCGCGCCGCTGGTGGTGCGCGATCTGTTGTCCGCGCTACGCTTCGCCGCGCAGCCGTTCGACGATCTGAACCTTGCGTGCCTGCTGACGTCGCCGCTGCTCGGCTGGAGCCAGGCGGACCTGCTCGAACACGGCTATCGCGAGCCCGGCGTGCGCTTGTGGGATCACTTGCGGCGCTCTCGCGAAGGGCTGGTGGCGCGCACGCTCGACCAGCTCGGCGAACTATTGCGGCTGGCGGATTACGAGCCGCCACAAGCGCTGCTGCATTGGCTGCTGTTCGGGCCCTGGCGAGGCCGGCGGCATCTGATCGCGCGCCTCGGACGCGAAGCGGGCGATCCGATCGATGAACTGCTCAACGCCGCGAGCGCTTTTGCCGTCACCGCGACTCCCAGCCTCGTCGGTTTCCTGCACTGGTTCGATGCCGGTGAGGGCGAACTGAAGCGTGAGGCGGGCGGCCACGGCGACCTCGTGCGCGTGATGACCGTGCACGGCGCGAAAGGGCTCCAGGCGCCGATCGTGATCCTGGCCGATGCGACGGGCAATCCGGCGGATCGGACGGGCGGCACGCTCGACGTGCCCGACCCGTCCAATGCGGATCGGATCATCCCGTTGCCGCCGATCGCGAGGGACGAGCGCATCGGACGGTTGGCGGACATTCAGGCGATCGCGCAACGCGAGGAGCTCGAAGAGCACTGGCGCCTGCTTTATGTGGCGATGACCCGCGCCGAAGAAGCGCTGTTCATCGGCGGTCCGCTGACCGCGCGCGAGACATCGCCCGCTGAACAGAGCTGGTTTGCGAAGTTGCAGCAACTGTTCGGCGCAAATGATTGGGTCGACGATGAAATCTGGTCTGCCCGCCTCGATTTCCGCCCGCCGCCGACCATGCTCGGACCACCGCCGCATGAGCACGCCCAACAGCTTGCGCTTGGCGATCCGCTGCCGCGCTGGCTCGATCGGCCACCGGAGAGCGAACCGCGTCCGCCTCGTCCGCTCGCGCCGTCGAGCGCGGCCGAGGACGCCGGCGCCGATCCGCCGCTCGCGGGGCATGTCGTCGGCCAGGGCGATCCGCATCGCCTGGCCGAGGTGGCGCGTCGCGGCGTGCTGACGCACCGCCTGCTCGAACGATTGCCCGACATCACGGCCGCCGATCGCGCCGATGCGGGCGCGCGCTGGCTGGCGCATAACGGTGCGACGCTCGAAGACCGCGATCGGCGCACGCTGCTTGGCGACGTACTGGCGGTGCTCGACGATCCGCGCTGGGCCGATCTGTTCGGCCCGAACTCGCTGGCCGAAGCGCCGATCGCGGCGACCGTCGGCGAGCGCGTGATCGCCGGAACGATCGATCGCCTGCTGATCGAGCGCGATCGTGTCCGCCTGATCGATTACAAGACCGCGCGTTGGATCCCGCGCGATGCGAGCGAGGTGCCCGACGCGATCGCGAGGCAGATTGCCGCCTATGTGCTGGCGCTCGAAGCGGTCTATCCGGGTCGGGCGGTTGAGGCGGCGGTGCTTTATACCTCAAGGCCGGTGCTGATCGCGTTGCCCGATGCCATTCTCGTGCCGCACAAGCGTGGCTTGGCGGGGCCTGAGTAAACCTTCGCAATCGTCGCGTTGCCAAGCGCGCAGGGTCTCCTAAATTAGGCTCTGACTGTGATTCAAGGAGTTCGCCATGGCGACCAAGGCCGTTACCGATGCCAGTTTCGACAGCGACGTGCTCAAGTCGGACAAGCCGGTGCTCGTCGATTTTTGGGCGGACTGGTGCGGCCCCTGCAAGATGATCGGCCCGGCGCTCGAGGAGATCAGCGAGGAACTCGGCGATCAGCTGACCATCGCCAAGATGGACATCATGGCGAACACGCAGGTCCCCGGCGACATCGGCGTCAAGTCGATCCCGCTGATGGTGCTGTTCAAGGATGGCAAGCAAGTTGCGCAGAAGCTGGGTGCCGCGCCCAAGAGCCAACTCAAGGGCTGGCTGCAAAGCGTGCTTTGACCCGCGATCGGCGCGCGCGGCTTCGCTTGCGCGCGCCGGTCAACCGCCGCGCGTCATCCGCCCCCCGCCATCCGGTGCGCGAACGCGTCCCAAAGCTGCGGCGTCGATGCGCCGATCATGCCTTTCTCGGGCCATTGATCGGGGCGATATTCACGTCCGTCGAGCCGCGCGACCTTGCCGCCGGCTTCGTTGAGCCACAACGCTCCGGCCGCGTGATCCCACGGCAGCGTGCGGCTGAAGAACGATACGTCGTTTTCGCCGAGCGCGAGCCGGGGGTACTGCTCTTCAGCGCAATACGGGATATCGACTAGGCGGTAATGCGGTGCGACGTCGGCGATCAGGCGCGCGCGCTCCTCGTCTTCGGCGAACACCAGCGAGATCGCGGCGATCGGCAGGCTTGCGCCGCTGCCGCGCGCGACGATGCGTTCGTCGCCGATGAACGCTCCGTCGCCGCGCGACGCGTGGCATAATCGGTCCTTGAGCGGATCGTAGAGCCAGCCGGCGATCGTCTCGCCCGCCTGCGCGAGCGCGATTAGCACGCCGAACGGCGGCTTGCCGGCCGCATAGTTGCGCGTGCCGTCGATCGGATCGATGATCCAGCATAGCGCGTCGCCAAGCCGATTGAGCAGCGCCGGATCGGCATGGACCGCCTCTTCGCCGACGATTGCCGCTTCGGGCAACAGGGCGGCGAGCCGCTCGCTCAGCAACGCCTCGCTCTCGCGATCGGCGATGGTCACCGGATCGTTGCCACCCTTGTCCATGATCTGATCGGGGGAGAGCGATCGGTAGTGCGGCAGGATCGCCTTCTCGCACGCTTCGCGAATGGCGGCGGCGACGGCGGTGTGGAGCGCGCGAGAATGGGCCATCAGCTGCGGTAGTCGGCGTTGATCGCGATGTAGCCGTGCGTCAGGTCGCAGGTCCACACGGTCGCGCGGCCGTCGCCCAGCCCCAATTCGACTTCGATCGTCACGTCACGGCCCTTGAGATGCGCGGCGATCGGCGCTTCGTCGTAATCGGCGAGCGGTTGTCCGTCGCGCGCCGCCCAGAATCCGCCGAAGCCGATCGACAGCCGGTCGCGGTCGGCGGGCTCGCCCGCCTTGCCCACCGCCATGACGACGCGCCCCCAGTTCGCGTCCTCGCCGGCGATCGCGGTCTTGACCAGCGGCGAGTTGGCGATCGCGAGGCCGATGCGCCGCGCGCTGTCATCGCTGACCGCGCCGCCGACCGTAATCGCGATGAACTTCTGCGCGCCTTCGCCGTCGCGCACCACCAGGTGCGCGAGTTGCCGGCAGACATCGTGCAGCGCGGCGGCGAAGGCATCCGCGCCAGGACTATCCGCCCCGACCAGCAGCGCATTGCCCGCCGCGCCGGTGGCGAAGGCGAGTACGGTATCGCTGGTCGAGGTGTCGCTGTCGACGGTGATGCAGCTGAACGTCGCGGCGTTAGCCGAGTTCAGACATTGTTGCAGGAAGCCGGGAGATACCGCCGCGTCGGTAAAGAGATAGCCGAGCATCGTCGCCATGTCGGGCGCGATCATGCCGCTGCCTTTGATCACGCCCACGAACTCGACGCGGCGGTCGCCGATCATCGCGCTGGCGGTCGCGCCTTTGGCGAAAGTATCGGTCGTGCCGATGGTTAGAGCTACTTGTTCCCAAGAACATGGAGCTGCGTCGAGCGCCGCGGCGACGCCGGCACGCGCCTTGTCGAGCGGCAGGGGCACGCCGATCACGCCGGTGGAGCTGACGAATACCTTGTCTGGCGGGCATTGCAGATGCCTCGCGACCTGCGCCATGATCTGCTCGACCGCCTCGCGCCCGCGATAGCCGGTGAAAGCGTTCGAATTGCCCGCGTTGACGATCAACGCCCGCGCGCGACCCGCCTTGACCGCTTCGCGCCCCAGCTCGACTTCGGACGAACAGCACACGTTGCGCGTGAAGACACCCGCGACCGTGGTGCCCTCGGCGAGTTCGACATAGGTCAGATCGCACCGTCCCCAGTCCTTGTACCCGGCGCGAGCGACGCGTGGGGTCGCGCCTGTGATCGCGGGCATTGCGGGAAAGGGAAGGGCGAGCGGAGATACGACGTCGATCATGCTGCGAGGGCTTATCATTGCCGCCCGACGGAGCAACCATCCGTCGACGCATGGCGTACGCGGCGCGACGGGGATTTACGCTTGGTCGGCGTATCCCTATATGCGCCGGACGATGAAGCGTGTGCTGTTTGTCCTGTTCGCGATCCTGACCGGGCTTGCTTCGACCGGCACGACCGCATTCGCGGGTGTCGAGGCGCGTAACGCGGCGACTGCGGCATCGGCGATCGATCGCGCCGGCAAGCTTGAGCAGGCGACCGCCGCGCCGCCGCGTGCCTTGGTCCGGCCCGCGGGTGCTCGGCCAGCCTTCGTCGCGCGGGCTTTGGCCACCCCGGCTGCGCCATGCCGGGCGGTGCAGCTGAAGGCGGACCGAGCGCACGAATAGCGCAGCCGAAGATCGCTTGTTCGTCAGCGCGGCATAGGGCCCGCGCGTCTTCTCTCGGCATCCCCGCTATATCAGGAAACCATCATGCTCGGCGCAATCGCCAAATCGCTGTTCGGCTCGTCCAACGACCGGCTCGTCAAATCGCTCGACAAGACCGTCCAACAGATCGCCGCGTTCGAGCCACAGCTCGCTACATTGAGTGACGCGGAGCTGTCCGCGCAGACCGACAAGTTCCGCGCCGCGCTGGCCGACGACGCGAGCCTCGACAGCGTGTTGCCCGAAGCGTTCGCGACGGTGCGCGAGGCGTCGAAGCGGGTACTCGGCATGCGCCACTTCGACGTGCAGATGATCGGCGGTATGGTGCTCCATCGTGGCGAGATCGCCGAGATGCGCACCGGTGAGGGCAAGACGCTGGTGGCGACGCTCGCCTGCTATCTCAACGCGCTCGAAGGTAAGGGCGTTCACGTCGTTACCGTCAACGATTACCTCGCGCGGCGCGACGCCGAATGGATGGGGCAGATCTACAGGTTCCTCGGGCTGACGGTCGGCGTGATCGTGCCCAACTTGACCGAGCCAGAGCGGCGCGAAGCCTATGACGCGGACATCACGTACGCGACGAACAACGAGCTCGGTTTCGATTACCTGCGCGACAACATGAAGCACGATCGCGGCGAGATGGTGCAACGCCCGTTCAACTTCGCGATAGTCGACGAGGTCGATTCGATTCTGATCGACGAGGCACGCACGCCGCTGATCATCTCGGGGCCGACCGACGACAAGTCTGAGCTCTACATCGCGGTCGACGTGGTGGTGAAACGGTTCGCACCCGAAGACTACGAAGCCGACGAGAAAGCCAAGAACGTAACGCTGACCGAGGACGGCGTCGAGAAGGCCGAGCGGATGCTCGAGGCCGAGGGGCTGCTCGAAGGCTCGAACCTCTACGATGTCGAGAACACGCAGGTCGTGCATCACCTCGATCAGGCGCTGAAGGCTAACACGATGTTCCGCCGCGACATCGATTACATCGAGAAAGACGGCAAGATCGTCATCATCGACGAGTTCACCGGACGCATGATGGACGGGCGGCGCTGGTCGAACGGATTGCACCAGGCGGTCGAGGCGAAGGAAGGCGTGACGATCGAGCCCGAGAACCAGACGATGGCCTCGATCACGTTCCAGAACTACTTCCGCATGTATCCCAAGATCAGCGGCATGACAGGCACCGCCGCGACCGAGGCACCCGAGTTCTTCGACATCTACAAGATGAACGTCGTCACCATCCCGACCAACGTCGGGGTCATGCGCCAAGACGATGAGGACGAGTTCTACAAGAACACCAATGACAAGTTCGGCGCGATCGCCAAGCTGATCCGCGAGCGTTACGAGACCGGGCAGCCGGTGCTGGTGGGCACGGTATCGATCGAGAAGTCGGAACTTCTGTCCGAATTCCTGCGTCAGGAAGGCGTCAAGCACGCGGTGCTCAACGCGCGCTTCCACGAGATGGAGGCGCATATTGTCGCGCAGGCCGGCCGGCTGGGCGCAGTGACGATCGCGACCAACATGGCCGGGCGCGGCACCGACATCCAGCTTGGCGGGAACGTCGAGTTCCGGACCGCGGACGAACTGCGCGACTTGGCCGAAGGGCCCGAGCGCGACGCGGCGATCCGCCGGATCAAGGACGAGGTCGCCGAGGAGAAGGCGCGTGTGCTCGCCGCCGGCGGGCTCTGCGTGATTGGCACCGAGCGGCACGAAAGCCGCCGCATCGACAACCAGTTGCGCGGCCGATCGGGGCGCCAGGGCGACCCGGGGTTGAGCAAGTTCTACCTGTGCCTGGAAGACGACCTGTTGCGCATCTTCGGTCCCGACACATTGTTCAGCCGGATGATGAACTCGAACCTTGCCGACGGCGAGGCGATTGGATCGAAGTGGCTATCGAAGGCGATCGAGACCGCGCAGAAGAAGGTCGAGGCGCGCAACTATGACGTGCGCAAGCAGGTCGTCGAATACGACGACGTGATGAACGATCAACGCAAGGTGATCTACGAGCAGCGCGCCGATATCATGGATTCGGCGACGGTCGATGAGGTCGTGCTCGACATGCGGCACGACACGGTCAACGCACTCGTTGCGGACGCATGCCCGCCGGGGACCTATCCCGATAACTGGGACATCGAGGGTCTGATGGCGCGCACGCGCGACGTGCTCGCGGTCGAAGCGCCGGTCGATGCCTGGGTCGGCGAGGACGGGGTCGAGCCAGAGCTGATCGAACAGCGGATCAGCGCGCTGGTTGATGAGCACATGGCGGCCAAGATCGCCGCCAACGACGACGAGATCTGGCGGCAGATCGAGAAAGGTGTGCTGCTCGACCGGCTCGACCATCACTGGAAAGAGCATCTCGCGACGCTCGATGCGTTGCGTCAGGTCGTGTTCCTGCGCGCTTATGCGCAGAAGACGCCGATCAACGAATACAAGCAGGAAGCATTCGGCTTGTTCGAACGGATGCTCGAAGCGATCCGCGAGGACGTGACGCAAATCCTCTGCGCGAGTGAGGTCCAGATGCCGTCATTCGGCGATGGATTTGGCGAGGGCGCGCTGCCCGAACTGCCGGGCTTCCTGACCGGCGGCTTCGACCCGTTCTCAAGCGAGCGGATCGGCGGGGGGGTGACGACCCGCGTCCCCGAACTCGCGTTCGCGGGTAGCCCGGCGGGGCTGACGACGACCGGCGACGATCCCTACGCCGGCCAGAACCTCAGCCGCAACGCCGCGTGCCCGTGCGGGTCGGGCAGGAAGTACAAGCATTGCCATGGCGCCATCGCCTGACGGTCGGCTAACGCCAAACGTCGGCGCGACGGACCTGCTCAGCCCTACAGATGGTGCGTGCAAAGCGCCAGCAGGAGGATGATCGGAAGCGGCACGCCGATGAGCCACAGCAGTCCTGAACGCATGATTGTCTCCCCCTCGGGCCTTGTTCGCGACGCAAGCCGCATGCAGCCGCAGTGAGCTTACGGTATCTGATCGTTGGCGCCAGCCAAATCTGATGGGCGATCCGGGCAAGGCGTCCGACAAATGGCTCCCCAAGTAGGACTATCGTGCGACCTGCACCAATGTGCACGGACATGCAAATTACCCTCTGATACACAATGACAATCTCCGACCGAACCTGCACCGACGTGCATTCACGTGTACCCAGGACATCGCTTAGGCGGCTAGCGACCACGGCTTTCGTCGGTTCGAGACATTCAGTTCCGGTGCATCCGATTGATCCGAAATGACCGACGTCAAAGAAGAATCGCAATGATCCGCACCGCATACGCCCTCGCTTTCGCGGGGCTCGTCGCCTCGACCTCGGCTATGGCTCAGCCGTTTCCTCATTCGCGCGCGCAGTCGCACGAGCAGCATCGTATCGACGTTGAGCGTCGCGAGGCATCGCACCATGCCGCTGCGGTCGATCGCGGACGTCGCGAGGAGTCCCATCGCGCTGCTGCGATCGATCGCGAACATCGCCAGGCGTCGCACCGGGCCGCGCGAGCAGCCGATCAGAGGCGTATCGCTTCCCACAACGCGCACGTCGCCGATGAGCTCGCGAGGCGTCATCGCTAAGGTCGGTGCAGACGATCGTGGGTGGGCCAATCTGACCCGCCAACAACCGGTCGGTTACGACCGTCATTGTCCCACTCGCGTTCGAGAAAATGCTTGATGCCGTCGACACGGCGGATCGCCTTGTCCGCCATAGTCGAACCGCTGCATCTTCTGTCCGCTCGGCGATGCTGTATCGGAAACCGGGGCCGGCATCGCCAAGCACGGCCGGGGTGAGGGAGGAACGGATGACGGCACCGCTGCGCGTGGGGATCCTCGACGACATGGCGGCGTCGGCGCCGGGTCTGGTGAACCAACACTGGCTGCGGTTCGCCGTCGACGAGCTCCGCGCGTCCGGGCGGTTGCGGCGCGACGTCGAGTTCGTCACCGCCTGCGGCCTGGGGCTTCCTGCCGGCACCGCCGCGGCCGTGGAGCGCGCGTTCGCCGCGCTGGTGGAGCAGGACGTCCTGCTGATCGCAGGCCCGGCGATCGGCGACAACGCGCTGGTAGCAAGCCCGCTTGCCGAGCGGCACCGCGTGCCCACGATCAACTGGGCGGGCGCCGAGCGCGCGCGCGGCGACTTCATGTTTCAATTGCAGGTCGGCTCGCACGAGGATGAATCGATCCTGCTCGCGCGCGCACTTGCGCAACGCGGCATCGTGCGTGTGGGAACCATCTGCGATCGTTCGCCGATCGGCAAGCGGCACCTCGCCTTCTTCGAGGAGGAGGCGGAGATCGTCGGCGTGCGGGTCATCGCCAGCGAGTGGCTCGACCCGCTGGCCGATGAGGCGTCCGCGCATGTCGACGCGCTGCTCGCGGCGCGCATCGATGCGATCACCTATCTGGGGCTCGGCCTTGCCGTGCCGGCGGTCGCGCGCGCGCTCGATGCGCGGGACTGGGGCGGACCGCGATTCATGAACACTGCCGGCATTCGCGGCTACGATCCGACGTTTGCAGCAGCGATCGATGGCTGGGTCTACGTCGACATGCACTCGGACGGGAACACGACGCTGGCCGCGCTGCGCGAGCGGACCGGGACGCCGCCCGCCGGCGCATTCCGCGCGGCGACCGGATATGATCTCGGCCGCCTGATCGCCGAAGGCCTGGCCCGCGCGCCGGAGATCACCCGTGCCGGCGTCCGCGAGGGGCTCGAGCGCATCAAGTGGTTGCCCGCCGCCGAGGGCGAGGAAGGCACGCTCCTCGGCTTCGGCGTCCACGAGCGTGGGGCGTTGCACGGTCGCTACTTGGTGCTGCGGACCTGGTCCGGCGGCCGCTCGCTACCCGCCTAGAGCCGATTGTGGTTCAAGCTGCTGGCTGGAGTGGAGGCCGGCCTTAATGACGACAGCGTATTCGCAGGATCTGCGTGATGATGCTCGCCGCTTCGTAGGTCGTCGCCAAGATCATGCATCCGGACGAAAGATCGCGCGCGAGGCTACGTCGAGTTGCTCCGCTCTTCGCATCGAGCGTAGAGCAAATCGGCCTTGCCGCATGATTCATGTCGGCACTCTTGATAGCTGGCGAGGGTGAGGCTGGCGTGTGGTGTGGGGCCGGATAAGGGTGCGCTATGAGCGCCCTCCGAGATTGTCTAATTCTCACAAGAGCTTATAGAAAGAAGATGGCTCCCCGAGTAGGATTACCACAACGGCTGATTTCTGCCGCCTTGGCGTTGGCAAACTTCTTTTAGTCCGCCGCAGAAATCCGCCACGCCCGGCAGGCGTTGGCAAACCATTCCGCGCCTTACTTGGGGCGCTCACATGACCGCCGCGATCCGCAAAGCCTGGCGCGCGCTGGTCCGCTTCTGGCGCATCGAATGCCCGCACGGCGTTCCGGGCTGCCGGCCGATAGCGACCCCCTGCGACGAATGCTTTTGGGAGCAGGTGCGATGAGCGCGAATAGCGTCTCCCGCCCGCTGTTGTTTGCGGGGTCGGCATGAGCGGGGTGTCTAACTCGCAACTCGACGACGGCCGCAAGCGCGATCCACATCCCATGGATATCTGCGCATGCGGCGACAACAGGGCGGAGCATCCTAGCGATGGCCCTCGTGAAGCAAGCTGGAATCGCGACCGATGCCGGGGCTTTCGCTTGTGCGCGACGGCGGAAGAAATCGCCGAAGGCTATGCCGAATGGTCGCGCGAGTGTGAGGAGCGAGGCATATGACCGCCGCCCCATCCCCACCCACCTGCCGCCCCGACTGCCAGGGCAACGGCCTGATCCCGATCGACTGCGGCACTCACAGCATATCGAAGCCCTGCGCATGGTGCGCGCGGCGGAACGAGGAGGACGTGATGGATAAGCCGATATCGGAACCGTTTTTGCAACAGCTTCGACGCGTTAACGGCGACCGCTGGACTGTATTTATTTGGGTGAGACGGCCCCCCGGCCCATGGTTGTGATCGCTCACATGCAACCTTTCGGATGCTTTGGGGGTGTCCGGCGTTGACCGTCTCTCTCTTCGTATCTAGCTGATTCAGCACAGAAATCAAATCAATTTGCAAGGAGTCAAGGCCTTGTAATTGCTTCCTTTTGCAAAACTCAGCGATGCGCCTTCGTTCGCCAGCGGGATCGCTTGCGTCCCGGCAGGTGCTCCCGCTCACCCCCAACTTTAGCAGTCAGGCCTTGCGTGGGCTGACAAGAGAGAAGGCCGAGGAGACGGCGGCCGAGGAGGTG
>CAXSZV010000012.1:0-78080 GCA_964242815.1 uncultured Novosphingobium sp. | reverse complement strand
ATTGCGGTCTATGACCTTGGGGGCGGCACGTTCGAGATATCGATCCTCGAGATCGGCGACGGCGTGTTCGAGGTGAAGTCGACCAACGGTGACACGTTCCTGGGCGGTGAAGATTTCGACAGCAAGATCGTGGAGTACCTTGCCGATCGCTTCAAGGCCAAGGAGGGCATGGACCTCAAGACCGACAAGCTCGCGCTTCAGCGTCTGAAGGAAGCCGCGGAAAAGGCGAAGATCGAGCTGTCTTCGGCGCAGACTACCGAGATCAATCTCCCCTTCATCACCGCGCGGATGGAAGGCGGCGCGACCACGCCGCTGCATCTGGTCGAAACGATCACGCGCTCGGATCTCGAAAAGCTGGTCGCCGACCTGATCCAGCGCACGCTCGAGCCCTGCCGCAAGGCGATCGCCGATGCTGGCGTCAAGGCGGCGGACATCGACGAGGTCGTGCTCGTTGGCGGCATGACGCGCATGCCCAAGGTGCGCGACACGGTAAAGGACTTCTTCGGCAAGGAGCCGCACACCGGCGTCAACCCCGATGAGGTCGTGGCGATGGGCGCGGCGATCCAAGCGGGCGTGTTGCAGGGTGACGTCAAGGACGTGCTGCTGCTCGACGTGACGCCGCTGTCGCTTGGCATCGAGACGCTGGGCGGCATCATGACCCGGATGATCGATCGCAACACGACGATCCCGACCAAGAAGAGCCAGACCTACTCGACCGCCGACGACAACCAGCAGGCGGTGACCATCCGCGTGTTCCAGGGCGAGCGCGAGATGGCGGCGGACAACAAGCTGCTCGGGCAGTTCGATCTGATCGGCATCCCGCCCGCGCGGCGCGGCGTGCCGCAGATCGAAGTGACGTTCGATATCGATGCGAACGGCCTGGTCAATGTCAGCGCCAAGGACAAGGGCACCGGCAAGGAACAGCAGATCCGCATCCAAGCCTCTGGCGGATTGAGCGACAGCGACATCGACCAGATGGTCCGTGACGCCGAGCAGTTCGCCGATGAGGACAAGAAGCGGCGGGCCTCGGCCGAAGCCAAGAACAACGCCGAGAGCCTGGTCCACGCGACCGAGCAGCAGTTGAGCGAGAACGGCGACAAGATCGATGCCTCGCTGAAGTCCGAGATCGAGGCGGCGATCGCCGAGGCGAAGACGGCGATCGATGGCGGTGATGCCGATGCGATGACCGAGAAGACCCAAGCGCTGACGCAAGTGGCGATGAAACTGGGTCAGGCGATCTACGAGAAAGAGCAGGCAGCTGCCGCCTCCCCGTCGCCCGATGCCGCGACCGCTGCCGGCGGAAATGAGGACGTAGTCGATGCGGAGTTCTCCGAAGTCGACGAAAAGTAAGAGCGGTTCGCCACCCCTCCCGCCTACGGCGTCGGGGTGGCGAACCCAATCATGACGACGTACGTCGAATCGTGAGCCCCTCCCCCAGCGGGGTGGGGCTCTTTTATATGGGGCGGGACAGTGTCAGTGACTACCGAAGTCGATTTCTACGAACTCCTCGAAGTCGAACGTACCGCCGACGACAAGATCATCAAGTCGTCCTATCGCCGTCTTGCGATGATCCATCATCCGGACCGCAACCCGGGCGACCATGCGGCTGAAGCGAAGTTCAAGGCGATCAGTGTCGCCTACGATTGCCTGAAAGACCCGCAGAAGCGCGCCGCGTACGATCGCTACGGTCATGCTGCCTATATCAGTCAGGCGAGCGGTGGCGGCGCGCAGCACGGCGGCGATTTCAACGACCTGGGTGACATTTTCGAATCGATCTTCGGCAACGCGTTCGGCGGCGGCGGGCGCGGGCAAGCGCGGCGCGGCGCGGACATGCGCTATGACCTGGAAGTGAGCCTGGAAGAGGCGTTTCACGGCAAGCAGGTCGAGATCAGCATCGACGTCAGCCAGACGTGCGAGCCATGCCACGGCTCGGGCGCCGAGCCTGGCACCGGCGCGCGCCGGTGCGCGACGTGTGGCGGTCACGGCAAGGTTCGCGCGCAGCAGGGCTTCTTCATGGTCGAGCGCACGTGCCCGACCTGCCAGGGACGCGGCGAGGTGATCGAGAAGCCGTGCCGTGTCTGTCGCGGCGAGGGCCGGGTCGACAAGCCGCAAAACCTCGACTTCAACGTGCCGCCCGGCGTCGACAGCGGCACGCGTATCCGTTTGGCGGGGAAGGGAGAGGCGGGGCCGTTCGGCGCGCCGCCCGGCGACCTCTATATATTCCTCCACGTACGCCGCCATGCGATGTTTGAACGCGATGCGACGACGCTGGTGGCGCGCGCGCCGATCAGTTTCACCACTGCCGCGCTCGGTGGCGAGATCGCGCTGCCGGGGATCGATGGCGAGAAGCTTGCGATCGTCATCCCCGCGGGCATTCAGTCGGGCAAGCAATTGCGCAAACGCGGCGCGGGAATGCCGGTGTTGCAGGGACGGGGCCGGGGCGATCTGGTGATCGAAATCGCGGTCGAGACGCCGACTCGCCTTAGCGCGCGGCAAAAGGAACTGTTGCAGGAACTACAGGCGACCGAAACGGGCGACGAGACGCCTGAGGCGAAGGGGTTCTTCGAGCGGATCAAGGATGCCTGGACCGGCGAGTGATCGCGTCGCGGCTCGGGCAAATGTCGACCTGGACCGCAGCGCGCTTGAACGGGGCTGGCTAGATCTGACGCGCGACCGTCTGCCGGCGCTCGCCGCAGAACGAAGGTGGCCGGTCAGCGTCGACCATTGCTTCCAACGCATCCTGCTCGATAACGCGTGCGGCGGGCGTTGGTACGATCACATCGTGGGCCGACCCGCCTATGCGCACGCGACCGACGACGTTCTACGCCGCGCGGTCGCGCTCGGCGAGCAGGCGATGGCGGGAACAGCCGATCTGCATGCGCTGAACGCGATGTCGCTGGGGTGGCGAAAGCGAACCGACGCGGTCGAGGTCTGACTTGCCGGACTGGAGTGCCGACGATCCTAACGCCACTTGTGTTCTTGCTTCGTTCTTAATAGACTCGCTTTCATGGCGAAACCCAAGACCCGTTACGTTTGCCAGGCATGCGGCGGTGTCAGCGCGCGCTGGCAGGGGCAATGCGCGGACTGCGCCGAGTGGAATACGTTGGTCGCCGAGGCACCCGCGACGGTGTTCGAGACTAGGCATCATCTGACCGCCGGCGGCCGCGCGATCCGCTTCGAGACGCTCGACGCGCCGGCCGAGCGGCTGGTGCGCCGATCGACCGGGCTCGCCGAATTCGACCGCGCGTTGGGCGGCGGGCTGGTGCCCGGCTCGGCGGTGCTGATGGGCGGCGATCCCGGCATCGGCAAATCGACGCTGTTGCTGCAGGCGAGCGCGGCAGTCGCGATCGCCAACAAAGATGGCGCAGGTGGAGAAGCGGTCTATATCAGCGGCGAGGAAGCAGCCGGCCAAGTGCGGCTGCGCGCCGAGCGGCTGGGGCTGGCGCGAGCGCCGATCCGGCTCGCGGCGGCGACTTCGGTGCGCGATATCCTGACCACGCTCGGCGGCATGGAACCGCCCGCGTTGCTCGTCATCGATTCGATCCAGACGATGCATTCCGATCAGATCGAGGGTGCGCCGGGCACGGTCAGCCAGGTCCGCGCGAGCGCGTTCGAGCTGATCCGCTATGCAAAGGAGAACGGCGTCGCGTTGGTGCTGGTCGGCCACGTCACCAAGGACGGCAGCATCGCGGGGCCGCGCGTGCTCGAACACATGGTTGATGTGGTGATGAGCTTCGAGGGCGAGCGCAGCCACCAGTATCGCATCTTGCGCAGCTTGAAGAACCGATTCGGCCCGGTCGACGAGATCGGCGTGTTCGCGATGGAGGGCGCGGGGCTCGCCGAGGTCGCCAACCCCTCAACGCTATTCCTGTCGGGCCGCGATGATCCGGTCGCGGGCAGCGCGGTGTTCCCGGCGATGGAAGGCACGCGCCCGGTGCTGGTCGAGATCCAGGCGCTGATCGTGCGCCTTGCGAGCGGGGCGACGCCGCGCCGGGCTGTGGTCGGTTGGGATGGCGGGCGGTTGGCGATGCTGCTCGCGGTGCTGGAGGCGCGCTGCGGGCTAAACTTCTCGACCTGCGAGGTCTATCTGAACATCGCCGGTGGCTATCGATTGTCCGATCCCGGCGCCGATCTCGCGGTCGCGGCCGCGCTGGTTTCGGCGCTCGGCGACAAGCCGCTGCCGCATGGTTCGGTGTGGTTCGGCGAGGTTTCGCTGGCGGGTGAGGTGCGTCCCGTCGCCCACGCCGGGGTGCGGCGGCGCGAGGCGGCAAAGCTTGGCTATGCGCTCGCCTGCGGGCCGTCGGGAATGCCGCGCGCGGAGACCGGCGAAGGGCGCACGATCGAACTAACGATGCTGCCGAACCTCGTTGACCGTGTCCTGGGGCAGGGTTAGTCCGCGCCGATGACCGGCTTCGATATCGCGGTGCTGCTGATCGTCGGTTTGGCCGCGATATTGGGGTTCATGCGCGGCTTCGTGCACGAGGTGCTGGCGATCGCCGCATGGCTGGTCGCGGTCGCCGCGATCCGCGCGTTTCTTGCACCCGCGACGCTGCTGTTGCGCAACGTCATCGGCACGCAATCGGGCGCGGCGGTACTCGCCTTTGCGCTGCTCGCGCTCGCGCCCTACTTCGCGGTGCGGATGATCGCCGGGTATGCCGGCGGGCGCAGTCGCGCGTCGATCCTCGGCCCGCTCGATCGCTTGCTCGGGCTCGGGTTCGGCGGGCTCAAAGGGCTGATCATCGTCGTGTTGCTGTTCTCGGTCGCGATGCTCGGTTACGATACCGTCTGGGGCGCGGGCGGGCGGCCCGACTGGGTGCGCAAGTCGCGCACTTATGTGTTCGTCAACGCGGCGAGCAACGAACTGGTGACGATCCTTGCCGCGCGCCGGCGTGCCGCCGCCGAAGCCGAGGCGAGGGCGAGCGATAACGGCGCGATCGACGGCGACCTGGACGGACGCTGAGCCGATGGCCGCAGTGCTCTATACGCCCGAAGTGCTGGCTCTGGCGACCGACTTGGCCGCCTGGCCCTGGGACGACGCGCTGCCGCTGCGCGCGACCGCACGATCGAAAAGCTGCGGCAGCGCGCTGAGCATGGGGCTTTTGCTCGATGACGCGGGCCGCATCGCCGCCCTGGGGTTGAAACCGCAGGCCTGCGCGATCGGTCAGGCCGCGGCGGCGATTTTCGCATATGCGGCGGTCGGGCGTGACGCGGCGACGATCGATGCCTCGCTTGCCGCGATCGTTCGCTGGCTGGGCGAGCGTGAACCGGAGGCCAGCGGCGGCCTGCCCGATTGGCCGGGCATCGCCGCGCTCGCCGCCGCGCGCGACTATCCCGCGCGGCACGGCGCGATCATGCTTGCCTGGCGCGCGGCGAGCGAGGCGTTGGCGTCTTAATCGGCGCGCGCCCCGCCCGGCGCGTTGCAGAAGTGCGCGCAAACGCCGCTTTCCCGTCACAGCCCCACTCGCTAGGGACCGTCACAAGACACGGGGGAAAAGGATGATGGCGGCCGCAGCGGAGACGAGGGATATCCGGCCGAGCGCATCGGATATCAGGCTGGTCATCGCAGCGTCGTCGATGGGCACCATCTTCGAATGGTACGATTTCTTCATCTACGGCACGCTTGCCGCGATCATCGGCAAGACTTTCTTTCCCGCCGGCGACGCGACGCTGCAGCTGTTGCTGGTTTGGGCAGGGTTCGCGGTCGGCTTCGGCTTTCGGCCGCTGGGCGCGGTGGTGTTCGGTTTTCTCGGCGATCGGCTGGGGCGCAAGTATACGTTCCTGGTCACCGTTACGCTGATGGGCGTCGCTACCGCCGGCGTCGGCCTGATTCCGTCGGCCGCCACGATCGGTTGGGCCGCGCCGATCCTGGTCATCCTGCTGCGCGTGCTGCAAGGGCTGGCGCTCGGAGGGGAATACGGCGGCGCGGCGATCTATGTGTCCGAACATTCGGCACCGGGGCGGCGCGGGTTCTATACCGGCTTCATCCAGTCGAGCGTCGTCGGCGGGTTCGTGCTCAGCCTGATCGTGGTGCTCGCGTGCAAGGCCGCGATCAGCGAGGCCGCTTTCGCGCAATGGGGCTGGCGACTACCGTTCCTGATCAGCCTCGCGTTGCTCGCGGTGTCGCTGTGGATGCGGTTGAAGCTTTCCGAAAGCCCGGTGTTCAAACGGATGCGCGAACAGGGGGAGCTTGCCGGCAATCCGTTCGTCGAAAGCTTCACGTATCCGGGTAATAAGCGGCGTATATTCATCGCGCTGTTCGGTGTCGCCGCCGGATTGACCGTAATCTGGTACACGGCGATGTTCTCGGCGTTGACCTTTCTCAAAGGCGCGATGCGCGTCGCCGATACCGAGGCGGAAATCATCGTCGGCATCGCCGCGTTGATCGGCATGGCGTTCTTCGTGATCTGCGGCAGCTTGTCCGATCGCATCGGGCGCAAGAAGCCGATCGTGGTCGGCTACGCGCTGACGCTGCTGCTGCTGTTCCCGACGTTCTGGGTTGCCGGATCGGCGGCGAACCCTCAGTTGGCGCAGGCGGCGGCGCGCGCGCCGATCGTGGTTGCCGGGCCACATTGCATTTACGATCCGTTCGCACAGGAGCAACATTCGAACTGCGGCAAACTGATCGCCGATCTGACTGGCGCGGGCATCACCTACCGTCTGCACGAGGCGAGCGCGCTGGCGATGACCGTCGGCGGCGCGCCCTTCGCGCTTGACGCCTATCCCTGGGCGGACAAAATCGCACGCGCGACCGCGCTGCAAACGCGGTTGACCGCGTCGGGATACGACTTCGCCAAAGTGCGGCCATCGCTGGGTCAGGCGCTGACGATCATCGCGGCCCTCCTCGTGCTGATGGCGCTATCGGGTCTGACCTATGGGCCTGTTGCCGCGTTGTTGTCGGAGATGTTCCCGCCGCGCATCCGCTATAGCTCGATGTCGATCCCATATCATATCGGCACCGGATACTTCGGCGGTTTCCTGCCGCTGATCGCCAGTTTCATCGCGGCCAAGACCGGCAATCCCTATGCCGGGCTGTGGTACACCTGGATCGTCGTCGCGGTCGCATTCTTGGTCGCGCTATGGGGATTGCCGGGTGGCCCGCCGCGCGATTTCGCCGACGATGGCGTCTGACGATCCGGCGCGTCCGTCGATAGCTCCGCCACCTGGCACGTTACGCCTAGCTATCGATCGCAATGCGCTGAAGGCGAACTGGCGCGCGCTGGATGCGCTGTCGGGCCACGCGAGTACGGGTGCGGCGGTAAAGGCCGATGGCTACGGCCTTGGCGCGCGGCGAGTGGTCACCGCCCTGGCGGAGGTGGGATGCCGGGACTTCTTCGTCGCGCATTGGCACGAAGCCGCGGCGCTGCTGGGGCTGGTCGATCCGTCTAGGATTGCGGTGCTACACGGACCGCTGACGGCCGAGGATGCGGCATTCGCGATTGCGACGGGCCTGCGTCCGGTTATCAACTCGATATCCCAAGCGCGTCGCTGGACCGACGCGGGGGGCGGCGCGTGCGACCTGATGGTCGACACCGGGATGAACCGACTTGGCGTTTCGCCCAACGAGCTGGGCGACACCGCAATCTCGGCGTTGGATATCGACGCATTGCACTCGCACCTCGCCTGCGCCGAAGAATCATCTTCGCTGCGCAATGTGGCGCAACAAAAGCTCTTTACCGCCGCGCGAACCAGCGTGCGCCATCGCCGCGCAAGCCTGGCCAACAGCGCGGGGATCATGCTTGGCCCGAGCTATCATGCCGATCTCACCCGGCCGGGGTTGGCGCTCTATGGCGGCGTTCCCTGCGGCGCACTGGCGCCGCATGTCGAGCAGGTCGCGCGACCCCAGGCGGCGCTGATCCAGGTGCGCGAGCTAAATGCCGGCGATAGCGTCGGCTACGGCGGGACTTTCACCGCCCCCTGCGCGATGCGCGTCGGCACGGTCTCGATCGGCTATGCCGACGGATACTTGCGTCATTGGTCGGGACGGGGAGCGATGCTGCACAACGGCCATGCACTGCCGGTGCTCGGACGCATCAGCATGGACATGACCATCATTGACTTGAGTGGAACGCGGGAGTTGCACGAGGGCGATTGGGTGGAAATCTACTACGCGCTGCCTGCGGCGGCGCAACGGACGGGTTTGTCGCAATACGAGTTGCTTACCGTCCTCAATCGCCGCTTCGCTCGCTAAACTATGGAAAAATCACCAATTGCTGCGCAGCATCACTTGCAGCATTGGTTACAAACCCTAATTACTGCAGTAGCGAGAATCCGGGAGAACGATCATGGCCTCACAGGCCGCCGCAAGGGATAATGACACCGTCATCATCAAAAAGTATGCAAATCGGCGTCTCTACAATACACGCTCATCGAGCTACATAACGCTTGACCACTTGTCCAAGATGACGCGTGAGAATGTCGAATACAAGGTGATCGACGCGAAGACCGGGTCGGACATTACCCACCAGATACTGACGCAGATCATCATGGAGGAAGAGTCCGCCGGCGAGCAGATGCTGCCGGTCAGCTTCTTGCGGCAGTTGATCTCGATGTATGGCAATTCGATGCAATCGTTGATCCCGCATTATCTCGAAGCGTCAATGGACAATTTCCGCAACAACCAGACCAAGCTCGCCCGAGCGTTCGAGACGAGCCTGGGCAACAATCCGCTCGCGCGGCTGGCCGAACAGAACATGGCGGTGTTCAAGGCGGCGGCATCGGCGTTCATGCCCGGCGGGGAATCGGCGGCGGCCTGGGGACCGCTGGGCAACGGTGCCGCTAATAATGGCGCGGCGTCGGGCGGCCCAGCGTCGGGTGCCGCGGCGAACGACAGCGCGAGCGTGAACGCCGATTCGTCCGCTCGTGATGACATCTCGACGCTGCGAGCGCAGATGGCCGAGATGCAGAAGCGGCTTGACGCGATCGGCAGCTGAGCCGACCCGGATACGGGCGCGCGGGTGAACGATGACGGTGGGGGCGCCCCGCACGATCAGCAGAACGCCGCGTCCCGCCGCGCGCATCCTGCTGATCGACGCTGATGGTCGGATACTACTGTTCCGCTTCGATCCGCCCGGCCGTCCGCCGTTCTGGTGCACGCCGGGCGGCGCGCTCGAACCCGGCGAAAGCTATGCCGCCGCCGCGCGGCGCGAGCTGATCGAAGAGACCGGCATCGCCGCCGACCCGGGTCTTGTGGTAGAACGCAAAATCGTCGAGTTCGAGACGATCGAGGGTGTGCCCGTGATCGCCGACGAGTGTTATTTCCTAGTGCGGGCGCCGTCCGCTGAAATCGATGTCGGCGGACATACCCCATTGGAACGCGAGGTGATGCGCGAGTGGCGGTGGTTCGATACGGGCGCGCTTACCGCGATCGATGAACCGTTCTTCCCCACCGATCTCCCCCTGCTGCTGGCGCGTCTGACCATGGCCGATCGAGACGAGGCACGCTAACCGCCCTCCGCATGGACGCGATCATCTGGATTCCCGCGACGGTTCTCGCGTCGATATTTCAGGTCGGCCGCAACGCGTTGCAGCGCGGGGTGATGACGACGGCGGGGCCGTGGGGCGCGACGCTGGTGCGTTTCCTGTTCGGGCTGCCGTTCTCGAGCGCGTTCGCGGCGATCGCGTTGCTGACCGTGCCCGCCGCGCGACCGCATCTCGGCGGCGCGTTCTGGCTCTCGGCGGTGACCGGCGCGGGATCGCAGGTGTTGGCGACTGCGGCGCTGCTGGTGGCGATGCGCCGGGCCGGCTTTGCCATCGGCACCGCGCTGCAACAAAGTTCGCTGCCGCTCGCCGCTTTGGTCGGCCTCGTGATCTATCACGATCGGCTGAGCGCGATCGCGTGGGCCGGGGTGGCGATCACCACCGTGGGACTCATCGTGTTGAGCTGGCCGCAGCCATCGGCGCGGCGCGCGGAGGCATACACGGAGGCACCGGGGCATCGGGCGATGGGCGTAGTCTTCGGTCTGCTGTCCGGCCTGCTGTTCGGCTTCTCGCTCAACGCATTCAGGCACGCGGCACTGGCGATGGAACCCGTCCATCCGGTCTTTGCCGCGATCGTCTGCGTCGTGGTCGTTCAGGTTTTGCAGGTAAGCGCGTTGGGTGCGATCATGCTGGCGCTCGACCCGGCGTCGGTGCGCGCGGTGCTGCGCCAGTGGCGCGCATCGCTTGGTGCCGGGCTGTGCGGGACGCTCGCGTCGGTCGGCTGGTTCGTTGCGCTCGCGTTATCTCCCGCCGCACCGGTGCGTGCGCTCGGCATCGTCGAGGCGCCGATCGCCGCACTCGCCGGCCACCGGGTATTCCGTGAGACGATCACGTCGTTGCAGATGTTCGCTGGCGTCGCTGTGGCGGGCGGGATCGTGTTGACGTCGCTGTGGTAGAGCCGATCGTCGTTTGAATCCGCGCGTCTGCGCGTCTACCGCGCGAGCATGACCCAGCTTCAGACCAAGCCCCAAGCCAAGGCCACCACGATACGCCACGCGCTGACCACCGCCCGCGCCGAGGATTTCGCGGCGTGGTATCAGGAGGTCATTGCCGAGGCGGAGATGGCGGAGGAATCGGGCGTACGCGGCTGCATGGTGATCCGGCCGTGGGGCTATGGCATCTGGGAGCGCATCCAGGCGCTGATGGATGCCCAGATCAAAGCGGCGGGGGTGGAGAACTGCTATTTCCCGCTGTTCATCCCGTTGTCGTTTTTCGCCAAGGAAGCCGAACATGTCGAGGGCTTCGCCAAGGAGATGGCGGTCGTCACGCATCACCGGCTGGTCGGCGACGGCCAAGGTGGGCTGACACCGGACCCACAGGCGAAACTGGAAGAGCCGCTGATCGTTCGTCCGACATCGGAGACGGTGATCGGCGCGGCGATGGCGCGGTGGATTCAGTCGTGGCGCGATCTGCCGATGCTGACCAACCAGTGGGCCAACGTCGTGCGGTGGGAAATGCGCACGCGCATGTTCCTGCGCACCAGCGAATTCCTCTGGCAGGAGGGCCATACCGCGCATGCCGACAAGCCCGACGCCATGGCCGAAACGCTGCGCGCGCTCGAGATGTATCGTGCCTTTGCCGAAGGTCCGCTGGCCATGCCGGTGATCGCGGGTGAGAAGCCCGAAAACGAGCGGTTTCCCGGGGCGGTTGCGACTTATTCGATCGAAGCGATGATGCAGGACGGCAAGGCGCTGCAGGCCGGCACCTCGCACTATCTGGGCACCGGCTTCGCCGAGGCGTCGGGCATTCGCTATCAGGATCGCGACGGCGCGCAACAGCTTTGCCACACGACGAGCTGGGGTGCATCTACCCGGCTGATCGGCGGCCTGATCATGACCCACGGCGATGACGACGGCCTGCGCGTGCCGCCGCAGGTCGCGCCGCAGCAGATCGTCATCCTGCCGATGCTGCGCGAGGATGACGGTGACGCCGCGCTGCTCGATTATTGCGACAGCCTGCGCCGCGAGCTTGTCGGGTTGCGCGCCTTCGGCGAGCCGATGCGGGTGCTGCTCGACGAGCGGCCGGGCAAAGTGACGCAAAAGCGCTGGGCCTGGGTCAAGAAGGGTGTGCCGCTGGTGCTGGAGATCGGCGGGCGCGACGCGGCCGGCGGTCAGGTCTCGGTGCTGCGCCGCGACCGCTTGTGGCGTGATGACGGCAAGGTGGCGTTCGTCCCGACCGACCGCGGTGCTTTTATCGCGAGCGTGAGCGACGAGCTGGAAGAACTGCAGTGCGCGCTGTTCGATGAGGCCGTGGCGCGGCGCGACGCGAACATCGCCACCGGGATCGACACGCTCGCGGCGATCGACGAATTCTATGCTCAGGACCAACCAAGCCCGGGTTGGGTCGAGCTCGGCTGGTCCCGCCCCACCGGAGCGGACCTCGATGCAGCCGTGGCGCGGCTCAAGGCAATGAAGCTGACGATCCGCAACGCGCCCATGGGCCGCGCCGTGCCCGCCGGGATATGTCCGTTCACCGGCCGACCGGCGGTCGAGACGATCATCATCGCGCGCGCGTATTAGTTACCATGAAACCTTGTCAGCGCGAATGCGAGGCGACCCTTCCCGTCGGCTGATCCGCGCGTTTGGACCCCTCGACGGGCCTGCCGAAGTCACCGATCAACCGCCGGTATTCCGCTTCGGGCGGGCCATAGGCGCTTCCGGCGAGTTGCTGCAGCATCGCGCGGTCGATCATGATGACCCGCCCGCGTTTGGAGCGGATCATCCCGCCGCCTTCAAGGACGTGCAGCGTAACCGTGACGCCGGTGCGCTGCGCACCGATCATGACGGCCATGAATTCGTGCGTCAGCGCGATCTCGTCACCATCGATGCGATCGTGGCACATCAGCAGCCAGCGGGCGAGCCGCGCTTCGAGCGCGTGCCGGGCGTTGCTGACGATGCTGTGATACAGCTGGCTCATGACCGTATGGACATAGAGGGCGAAGCTGGTGCGAAGCGTCACGCTGTCCGCGAGTGCAGCGCGCATCGCTTCTGTCGGGATACGCAGCGCGGTCGTCCCGTCGATTTGGACGAACGTCCGCTGCGGCGTCGTATCCACGCCCAGCAACGCGGACAGCCCCGACATCCCTTCGCGCCCGAACAATCCGACTTCGGTCATACCCACGTCGGGAGTATCGGCGACGACCGAAACGACGCCGCCCTCCGGAAAGTATATCTGCGTTTGCGGCTTGTTAGCATGCGCAAGGACCGCATCGCGTTCGAGCGGAACGCGTACAAGTTGAGGGACAAGCACTGCGCAATCAGCCGCGGTGAGCGAGTTCAACCAGATGTTGCGGGGCCCCGACACGCTTATATCAGCCATCTTCAAGCTCGTTTCTACCAAGCGCAGGGCGCGCTAGATCGTCCGTAAGCCGACATCGAAACTGCGTAACGACAAACACATCTTCAGATGACGTCCCAATCGTGATCGAACCGATCGACGAGCGACAGGTCCGCAAATAATCCTGGGTATGCAGTCATCTGGTATCATACTGATCGCGGGTCGCGTTAAAATGCATTGAGAAAAGGCTATGTTGGCGCCGCCGCAGTCGGGGGTGGCGAAAATTGATGGAACGGTTCGGCTTCGGCGCTGGTCGAGCCCCGCCGAACCTACGCTTTTTCGGCCGCCAACGCATAGCGGCGACAGTGGTCAAGATAGCCCGCTTCGTGTCGCGCCGCCATCGCCACGACGCCGCGCCACAACCATGATGGCGCGTCCAGCTCTCCGATGCGGCCATGCTGCAATCGAGCAAGCCAGTCGCGGCGGGTCGGCGCGTCCATCTGCCGCGCATGCGCCTTGCCCACCACGAACGAGAGGTAGCGCGCGGCGCGCAACGCTTCGGGACCGGTGAATTGATCGGCCTCGATCTTCAGATCCTGCGGCATCAGCTCGCGCACGAACATCGAGCGGTCGAGCACCCGCGTCGCGGCGATGCGATTGCCTAGATTTGGTGAAAGTGCGCGCGCCGCGGCGACGACGCGCTGCGCGTTGTCGGACGGCATCTGCGCGCCCGTCGTCGCCGGCGCGACCGGTGCAATCGCTTCCTTGAGATCAACGAGCGCGTAATCGGGCGCTCCATCGCCTTTCAAGGCAATGATCGCAGCAAAACGAGACAGCCCCAGCGAACTGCACCCTTTCATCCAATAGGCAGCATCGACCAGGCGCGGAACACGATCCCCGCCGCCACGATCGAGCGACAGCACCATCTGACTGACGTCGCCGCGCGTGAACACATCGCGCAGCGCATGCATCTCCGCTTCATCGGGCGCCCAGAACCTCTTGCCCAACGGGATTTCGGGTTCGACGTCCTCGAGCCGCTCTTTGGCAAGGTGCTTCCATTTGCGGCTGATCGCGCGAATTCGGACGACACGGACGACTTCAGGCTCGTCGGTATTGTCCGCGCTTTCGTAATCCTCGATCGCGGTTTCATAGCCTTCGACCATCGCCTCGATCATCCGCGCGGTTATCACGCCCGGCAGGTCCGAGCCGCGCGCGGCGGTCGCCAGCGATAGTCCGAGGCGGATAATGTCATACGCGGGATTGCCGATAACCGCCTGATCGAGATCACGGATCTGGATCGCCACGCGGCCATCGGCGTCGGCGATCGGCCCTAGGTTGCCCACGTGACAATCACCGCAGATCCACACCGGCGGCCCATCGGGTATCAATCCCGACCCGGACGATTCGCCGAGCCATTCATAGAACTTGGCGGTGTTGCCACGAACATAGGCGTGCGCCGAGCGCGCCATCTTAAGGTCCCGCTTGGCATGTAGCACCGCGACCCGATCGGCCGACCCGGTGCGGTTCATCGGCGCAGGATCCAAAGCGAAACCACGACGGCTTTTCCTCGACGGGGCGGCACGCCCGACCGCGTGATCAAAGCTTAACCGTGTTTAAGGTTCCGTACCTGTTCCCGGTTGCTCCGACATGGCGAAGCGGTCCGCCAAGGCGACCGTGCGTCTCGCCTGATCTAGGTGCAGCAGTTCGGCCATCTTGCCCTCGACCCTGATCGCCCCCTTGCCGCTGTTACCCGGTTCGCCAAACGCATCGATCACCGCGCGGGCCCATGCGATCTCTTCCGCGTCGGGAGAAAACACGGTGTTGCAGGGGTCTATCTGCGAAGGGTGAATCAGGGTCTTGCCGTCGAAACCAAACTCGCGACCTTGCCGCGCTTCGGCCACGAATATGTCAAGATCGCGGAACTCGTTGCACACGCCATCGAGTATGGCGAGGCCATGCGTCCGCGCGGCGGCGACCGCCAGGCTGAGGAACGGGAGGAACGGCGCGCGTCCAAGCGTCAGCCGCGCATTCATCTCACGGGCAAGATCGTTGGTGCCGATCACGAACAGCGACAATCGCGAACCCGCGGCGCTCGCCGCGGTGGCATCGAGCGCGGCGATGCTCGCGCAGGTCTCGATCATCGCCCAAAGCTGGAGCGAGGCGGGGGCATCGGCGAGCGCGGCATCGTAAGCGTCGATGTCGGCGGATGAGGACACTTTGGGCACGATCACCGCGTCGACGCTCGATCCGGCGATCGCGGTCAGATCGTCGGCACCCCACGGCGTGTCAAGCGCGTTGGCGCGGATCGCGACTTCGCTGTTCCCGAAACCACCCGCATAGACCGCCGCGACCGCCGCCGCCCGGGCCTCGACCTTTAGTTCGGGCGCGACGGCGTCCTCGAGATCGAGCACGATGACATCGGCGGACAGATCACGCGCTTTGGCGATCGCCTTGGCGTTGGAGGCGGGAAGGTACAGCGCGCTGCGGCGCGGGCGGTGGGGGGCGATCATGGCACCGCGCTAGCGCCAACCTGCGCGGCGCTCAATGCCGTCTCTGGCCCGCTTCCGGCCCATCGCCGCAGTCCGAAGCATTCGGGTGCGGCGGCGTCGTTGCGGCACGGTTGCGGCTCGGGCTCTTGACCCAAATCGGTCTCGCGGTCATGGCCGCCAGTATTGCAGATGCGCGCGACCCGCGAGGATGAATGACGATGGCCATCGAGATATTGCTTCCCAAGATTGGCTTTTCGATGAACGAGGGCCAGGTTTCGGAATGGCTGGCGAAGGATGGCGAGGCGGTGACCGAAGGGCAGCCGCTGTTCGCGCTGGAGGCGGACAAATCTTCGAACGAGGTTGAAGCGCCGGCGACGGGCACGCTGCGCATCATCGCGCGGACCGACGAGACCTACGAGGTCGGCACCGTGTTGGGCTACATCGAGTAGGCTGTCCGTCGTGGCCTATCGATTAGCGGTCGACAGCGGGTGTCGGCTGCGGCAGATATAGTGCGATGAACAGACCGCTCAAGATCGCGCTCGCCGCCGTAGCGCTGGCGTTTCCCTCGCTCGCCACTGCCGCGTTGAAGCCCGGTGACGCCGCGCCCGAATTCAAGACGCTGGGGGCGCTCGCGGGCAAGGATTACAGCTTCGACCTGGCGCAGGCGTTGAAGCGCGGGCCGGTGGTGCTGTATTTTTACCCCAAGGCCTTCACGCAGGGCTGCACCATGGAAGCGCACGCCTTCGCCGAGGCGGAGGCGGACTTCGCCAAGGCTGGCGCGCGCGTGATCGGCTTGTCGGCTGACGACTTGCCCACGCTGCGCAGGTTCTCGACGCAAGAATGCCGCAGCAAGTTCCCGGTGGCGGTCGCGACGCCCGCGATCGCCAAGGCATACGCGGTGACGATGACCGACCCGCGCGCGCCGGCCGGGATGACCGACCGCACCAGCTATGTCATCGCGCCATCGGGCAAGATCACCTTCGTACACTCGGATGAGGATTATCGCGATCACGTCGCCCTGACGCTTGCCGCCGTGAAGGCGTTGAAACGAAAGTAGGCAGTTTCGACTTGCGGTCGCGTCTTTCACTATCGCGTACCCCCGAAACTTTACATCGCCAGTGCAACCGCTAAGCGCCCACAGCCCGGCAGGTCGCCGCAGCGGCGGAGTTAAGACGACATGCGTGCCGAAGGGCAGGCCAATATCGATCGTATTGGGGCCGCGCTCGCGCTGGTCCGGCGCTCACTCGATTGGGAGCGCGCGCTGCGCCGGCTCGACGAGCTGAACGCGCGGGTCGAGGATCCGAGGCTTTGGGACGATCCCAAGCAAGCCGAGGCGGTGATGCGCGAGCGCCGTCGGCTCGAGGCGGCGGTCGGCACGGTGCACGACATCTCGCGCGAGCGGGACGATGCGATCGAATTCATCGAGCTTGGCGAGGCCGAAGACGATACGGCGACGGTCACCGAAGGCCTCGCCAGTCTTCAGGCGCTGGCCGACCGCGCCGATGCCGACAAGGTACAGGCGCTGCTGTCGGGCGAGGCGGACGCGAACGATGCCTACCTTGAGGTGCACGCAGGCGCGGGCGGCACCGAGAGCCAGGATTGGGCCGAGATGCTGCAGCGGATGTATACCCGCTGGGGCGAGCGCCACGGCTTTCGCGTCGAGATGGTCGATTATCACGCGGGCGAGCAGGCGGGGATCAAGAGCTGCACGCTTCTGATCAAGGGCGAAAACGCCTATGGCTATGCCAAGACCGAGTCGGGCGTGCATCGGCTCGTGCGGATAAGCCCCTATGACAGCTCGGCGCGACGGCACACCTCGTTCAGCTCGATCTGGGTCTATCCGGTGATCGATGATGATATCGACATCGAGATCAAGGAAAGCGATCTCAAGATAGACACCTACCGTGCGTCGGGCGCGGGCGGGCAGCACGTCAACACCACCGATTCCGCCGTCCGGATCACGCATCTGCCGACCGGGATCATCGTCGCGAGCCAACAGGACCGATCGCAGCATAAGAATCGCGCGACCGCGATGGGGATGCTGCGCGCGCGCATGTACGAAGCGGAGCTCGCGCGGCGCGAAGCGGAGACGCTGGGCGAATACCAGGCCAAGACCGACATCGGCTGGGGCCATCAGATCCGGTCGTACGTTCTGCAACCCTATCAGCAGGTGAAGGACCTGCGCACCGGACACGTCTCGACATCGCCGGGTGACGTGCTCGATGGCGCGCTCGACGGGTTCATGGCCGCGGTCCTCGCGCAGAAGGTCACGGGAGAGGCGGTAGCGGTCGAGGATATCGACTGATGCGCGCGATCGCCGGGCTCACCGCTCGCTCCTTCGCAGGCGCGCTCGCGCTTGGCGGTGCATCGTCACTTGGTGCGTGCGGCGCGCAGGCACCGGTGACGGCGTCTCCCGATCGCCCCGCGGGGGCGCTCGCCTTCCCTCGCGCCGATCGCCCGGTCTCGTCGCTCGCGGGAAATGGCTTTTCCAACGAGCAGCTGCGTGACCGGAACCGGGAGGCGAGCCGGGTAATGGATCTCGCCGGCGTAACCAGTGGCATGAGCGTCGCCGATGTGGGTGCGGGCGAGGGGTATTATACCGTCCGCCTGGGCCAGCGCGTCGGCGCCAAGGGACGCGTGCTGGCCGAAAACATCGAGCGCGAGGTGTCCGAGGGATTGGGCGATCGGGTTCAGCGCGATCGCCTGACGAACGTATCGATAGTGCTCGGTACGCCCGAGGATCCACGGTTGCCGGCGAACAGCTTCGATCGCGTGTTCATGATCCACATGTATCATGAGGTGCGCGAGCCATACGTGTTCCTGTGGCATGTCCGGCCGGCATTGCGCGAAGGGGGGCGCATTGTCGTGGTCGACGCGGATCGCGCATCCGATCGGCACGGCAGTCCACCCGCCTTGCTTTCGTGCGAATTTTCGTCCTTAGGGCTACGCATGACAAGGCTGGTACGCCAGCCCGAACTACAGGGTTACCTTGCAGAGTTCGAGGCTGTGGGCGATCGGCCCGCGCCCGCAAAGATCGTTCCGTGTCGCGCGGCGAGTGATCCGAATTCGTCGCGAGCGCGTTACTGAAGCAGGTGTCGTTCGCATGACGGCTCGCTTGACAGAAAGACTCGACGACGATGGGTTTCAAGGGGCTGCAGCCCATTTTATACGGGGGCCGCGAAGTCTGGCCCCTGATCGAGGGCGGCAAGGGCGTTTCAGCGACGAATCACGCCAGTTCGGGCGCGTGGGCGGCGGCAGGCGGCATCGGCACGGTCAGTGCGGTCAACGCCGACAGCTATGACGCTGAGGGCAAGATCATCCCGCAAATCTACGCCGCGTTGACGCGCAAGCAACGCCACGAAGACCTGATCAAGTTCGCGATCGACGGCGCGGTCGAACAAGTGCGCCGCGCGTTCGACATCGCATCGGGCAAGGGCGCGATCAACATCAACGTCTTGTGGGAGATGGGCGGCGCGCAGCAGGTGCTCGAAGGCGTGCTCGACCGCACCCGGGGCCTTGTTGCGGGGGTGACTTGCGGCGCGGGCATGCCTTATCGCCTCAGCGAGATCGCCGCACGGTTCAACGTCGGCTATCTGCCGATCGTCAGCTCGGGCCGCGCATTCCGCGCCTTGTGGAAGCGCGCGTATCACAAGGTCAGCCACCTGATGGCGGCGGTCGTCTATGAGGACCCGTGGCTTGCCGGCGGGCACAACGGGCTGTCGAACGCCGAGGATCCATTAACCCCGGAGGATCCGTTTCCGCGCGTCAAGGCGCTGCGCGAAACGATGCGGGGCGAGGGCATCGCCGATGACGTGCCGATTATCATGGCGGGCGGGGTCTGGTATCTACGCGAATGGGAAGACTGGATCGACAATCCCGAACTGGGCGCGATCGCGTTCCAGTACGGCACCAGGCCGCTCCTGACGCATGAAAGCCCGATACCGCAGGACTGGAAGGACGCGCTGCGCGAATTGCAACCCGGCGACGTCTTGCTCCATCGCTTCTCGCCCACCGGCTTCTATTCGTCTGCGGTGCGCAATCATTTCCTGCGCGCGCTCGAGGCGCGCAGTCTAAGGCAGATCCCCTATTCGAGGGTCGAGGCGGGTGAACACACCGTACGGCTGGACGTCGGGGTGAAGGGCAAGAACTTCTGGGTCACTCCGCGCGATCTTGCCCGGGCGCGCGGCTGGGCCGGCGATGGCTTCGCCGACGGCCTGCGCACGCCCGACGACACCATCGTGTTCGTCTCTCCGCCCGAACGCGATATGATCCGTCAGGATCAGGCCGACTGCATGGGCTGCCTCTCGCACTGCGGGTTCTCGTCCTGGAAGGATCACGACGATTACACCACCGGGCGTCTCGCCGATCCGCGCAGCTTCTGCATTCAAAAGACGCTGCAGGACATCGCCCACGGCGGGCCGATCAATGAAAACCTTATGTTCGCGGGCCACTCCGCCTACCGGTTTCGCGAAGACCCTTTCTATTCAAACAATTTCACACCCACTGTCAGGCAACTGGTGGAGCGCATCCGCACCGGAGATTGATCCGCTTCGGGTTGAACGGGAACCGGTATTTCCGCTTGCCTCTTGCCACCGGTCTACATCATACGGTCATCATGAAGCGCTATCGGTCCGATCCCAAAATGCTCCGCGACGGCGCACGCCAGGCGATAGCGGTCATGGTCCTGTTGGGGATTGCGGGCATGGCGATCGCAGGACCCAGCGGCGTGCTCGCCTGGGGTCACAATCAACAAGAGCTTGAGGCGCGTCGCGTCGAGCTGGCGCAACTGACCGTCCAGCGCGACGCTTTGCAAAACCGAGTCGATTTGCTCGATCCGCGTCATGTCGATCGCGATTTCGCCACCGAACTGGTCCGCAGCCGGCTAAATGTCGCCGACCAGAACGACAAGGTCATGCTGCTGCCCTGACCGATGCTCTGCGTGTTGCCAGAAATTACGGCGCGCTTCCTGCCAGAAATTGTCGCAATATCGGCGTTGCGCGCTATGCAGCCGGCTGTCCGCCTCTATATCGATAGGCCAGATGGACGATGAAGGGACGCGTATGGCGAGCAGCGCCGCCGAGACCGACGATGCGAGAGACGATCGGCGGGATGATGGGGATGACGCCGCCTTCGCGCTGCGCAGCCTCCAGCAATCACACGCGGCGGACAAGCGCTATCCCGCGAGCAAGGACGAACTGCTGCGGTTCTACCAGCAGATGGTGCTCATCCGCCGGTTCGAGGAGCGCGCCGGGCAACTCTATGGGCTCGGCTTGATCGGCGGGTTCTGCCACCTCTACATCGGCCAGGAAGCGGTCGCGGTCGGGCTGCAGTCGGCGCTCGACAGTCCGCGCGACAGCGTGATCACCGGCTATCGCGATCACGGCCACATGCTCGCTTACGGCATCGATCCCAAGATCATCATGGCCGAGCTAACCGGGCGTCGCTCGGGCATCTCGCATGGCAAGGGTGGCTCGATGCACATGTTCAGCGTCGAGCACGGCTTCTATGGGGGCCACGGCATCGTCGGTGCGCAGGTGTCGCTCGGCGCGGGTCTCGCCTTCGGTCATCGCTACCGCGCGGACGGCGGCGTCTGCCTCACGTATTTCGGCGATGGCGCGGCTAACCAGGGTCAGGTCTACGAAAGCTTCAACATGGCGGCGCTATGGAAGCTGCCGATCATCTTCGCGATCGAGAACAACGGTTATGCGATGGGAACCGCGGTCGAGCGATCGTCGGCCGAAACCCATTTCTACCGGCGGGGCACCGCGTTTCGCATCCCCGGGATGCCGGTGGACGGGATGGACGTGCTCGAGGTGCGCAAGGCGGCCGAGATCGCGCTGGAGTTCGTGCGCGGCGGCAACGGGCCGGTGCTGCTCGAACTCAACACCTATCGCTATCGCGGTCATTCGATGTCCGATCCGGCCAAGTATCGCAGCCGCGAGGAAGTGCAGGAAATGCGCGACAAGCACGATCCGATCGAGCGCGCCAAGCGCGATCTGATCGACCTCGGCGTCGGGGAAACCGCGCTGAAGGAAATCGACAAGCGCGTCCGCGCGCAGATCGCCGACGCGGCGGACTTCGCTGAAAGCTCGGCCGAGCCAGCGCCCGATGAACTTTACACCGATGTGCTGGTGGGACGGTATTGATGTCGATCGAATTGAAGATGCCCGCTCTTTCGCCGACAATGGAAGAGGGCAAGCTCGCCAGATGGCTGGTCAAGGAGGGGGATACCGTCGCTTCGGGCGATATCCTCGCCGAGATCGAGACCGACAAGGCGACGATGGAATACGAGGCGGTCGACGAAGGCACGGTCGGCCGGATCGTGGTTGCCGAAGGCACCGAAGGGGTGAAGGTCGGCGCGGTGATCGCGGTGATCGAGGGTGAGGGGGACGAGCAGGCGCAGGCCCACCCCCAACACCTTCCGCCTGCGGGAGAGGCTGGGAGTGAGCAATCTGACACCTCGACCCCCGAACAACGCGCCGACGAATCCGAAGCCCCCACGCCGAACCCGGCCGAACCCGGCGCCTCCCAGCTTGCCTCTGAAGCGCAGCCCGCGCCGAGCCCGGAAATCCCCGCAGGGACCAACATGCGGTCGACGACGGTTCGCGAGGCGTTGCGCGATGCCATGGCCGAGGAGATGCGTCGCGACGATCGTGTGTTCGTGATCGGCGAGGAAGTCGCGCAGTATCAGGGCGCGTACAAGATCACGCAGGGGCTGCTCGAGGAATTCGGCCCCAAGCGCGTGATCGATACGCCGATCACCGAATACGGCTTCGCCGGCATCGGCACCGGGGCCGCCATGGGGGGGCTGCGGCCGATCGTCGAGTTCATGACGTTCAACTTCGCGATGCAGGCGATCGACCACATCGTGAACTCGGCCGCCAAGACCAATTACATGTCGGGCGGGCAGATGCGGTGTCCGGTCGTGTTTCGCGGGCCCAACGGCGCGGCGGCGCGCGTCGGCGCGCAGCACAGCCAGAACTACGCACCGTGGTACGCGAGCGTGCCCGGCCTGATCGTCATCGCGCCCTATGATGCGGCGGACGCCAAGGGCCTGCTCAAAGCCGCGATCCGTTGCGAGGATCCGGTCGTCTTCCTCGAGAACGAGCTGGTCTATGGCCGCACGTTCGAGTTGCCCGAGCTCGACGACCATGTCCTGCCGATCGGCAAGGCACGCGTGGCTCGCGAGGGCAAGGACGTGACGATCGTCAGCTATTCGGTCGGCGTCGGCCTGGCGCTCGACGCGGCGGAGACTTTGGCGCGTGAGAAGTCGATCGATGTTGAAGTGCTCGACCTGCGCACGTTGCGGCCGCTTGACCGACAGGCGATCCTGACCAGCCTCGCCAAGACCAATCGCGTCGTCGTCGTCGAAGAAGGCTGGCCGACCTGCTCGATCTCGTCCGAGGTGATGGCGATCTGCATGGAAGACGGTTTCGACGACCTCGACGCGCCGGTGCTGCGCGTCTGCGACGAGGATGTGCCGTTGCCCTATGCCGCGAACCTGGAGCGCGCGGCATTGATCGACGCGGATCGGATCGTCAGCGCGGTCAAGAAGGTCTGCTATCGCTGACGAAGGGCTGTCGGCCTCGCTGATTGAGACGCTGCCGACGTTGCAGCGACTCGCGCTCAGTTACGCGCCAAGGTCCGCGCACCCTTGCTGGCTCGGTCTGCTGGCGCTCGATACGCGGCTTGCCTCGATCGTACGAGGCTCGCGAGAGCCGATGCTGGCGCAGTTGCGGCTCGCCTGGTGGCGCGAACAGTTCGCGACCTCGATCGAGAGCGCGCCGCGTGGCGAACCGCTGCTGGCGCTGTTGCGCGAATGGGAGCCGGAGCGACGATCGCTTGCCGGGCTTGTCGATGGCTGGGAGGCGTTCTCGGCTTCGGTTGATGCGGGGCAGGGGATCGCGCAGCTCGCCGAGGCGCGCGGCGATGCAATGGGCGCGATCGCGCAGATGGTCGGCGCGGCGCGTGTCGAGGCTGACGCACGGCGCATGGGGGTCGGCTGGGCGTTGGCCGATCTCGCGTCGCGGCTGGCGACGCCCGATGAACGGCACGCCGCGCGGATGCAGGTCGGCGCGCATGATTGGCGAGCGCGGACGCTGCCACGCGGCATGCGCCCGCTCGCGGTATTGCATGGCTTGGCAACTCGCGCCGCGCGGCAGAGAAGCGTGATCGACGCGTTGGGCCCGGCAGCCATGGCCACCGCAATGCGGATCGGATTGCTCGGCCGGTAGCGACCTGATAGCAGTCGTTCGGTGGGGGTGGGGACCGATGAATCGCGTTCTGTTCGGAGTGCTCGGCGGACTGCTGCTGGTCGCGGCGGGGCTATTCTGGTGGCAGGGGCGCGCCTACAACTCCGCGGGCGCGGCGCCGCCCCGGCTGGCGGCCGCGTCGGGCGCGCCGCTCGATGCGCTGCCGAGTGCCGATGCCGCCGGCATGCAAGGGGCCGCGCCGCCCGAGGCCAGCGAGGTCACGCGCGAGCAGAAACGCTTCGACCGGCTGGACCGCGATCGTGACGGGCGGATCACTCGCAACGAAATGTTGTCGCCCCGCGCCGCCGCGTTTCGCAAGCTCGATACCAACCACGACAACCTGCTGACGTTCGAGGAATGGTCGGTGCGTACGACGGATCGCTTCGCCGGCGCGGACGTCAACCGCGACGGCTGGCTCAGCCGTGCCGAGTTCGCGACGACCAAGCCCGCGCACAAAGCCAAGCCCGCGTGCCGCTGCGCCGCCGCGCCACGCAAACGGGGGGCGAGGCCGGCGCCAGAGGAAACGTCAGGCGGCGATGACGACGCGGGTGAGCCAGGTCTCTAGGTCGGCCTTTGCACGGCTCGTGTAGGCGGCCTTGCGCTGCTTTTTGGCCACGGCGTCGAGCGGCGGGAACAGGCCGAAGTTGACGTTCATCGGCTGATAGCTGGAGGCATCGGCATCTCCGGTGATATGCGCGAGTAGTGCGCCCATCGCGGTGGTCGGCGGCGGGGCTTTCCAGTGCTCGCCGGCTAGCTCGGCCGCGGCCATCATTCCTGCCATGAGGCCGACGGCCGCGCTTTCGACATAGCCTTCGCACCCGGTGATCTGTCCGGCGAAGCGGATGTGTGGTGCGGACTTCAGCCGCAACTGCCTATCAAGCAGCGCGGGCGCGTTGAGGAACGTATTGCGATGCAGCCCGCCAAGCCTTGCAAACTCTGCGTTCTCGAGGCCGGGGATCGTGCGGAACAGGCGCACTTGCTCGGCGTGTTTGAGCTTGGTCTGGAAACCCACCATGTTCCACAGCGTGCCAAGCGCATTGTCCTGGCGCAACTGCACGACCGCGTGCGGCCAGCGCCCCTTCGGAAATTGCGCGGACCCGCTGCGCGGGTCGTCGAGCCCGACCGGCTTCATCGGGCCGAACCGCAGCGTGTCGAAGCCGCGCTCCGCCATGACTTCGATCGGCATGCAGCCGTCGAAGTACGGTGTGTCCGCTTCCCATTGCTTGAAGGTGGTTTTCTCGCCCCCGATCAGGCCGGCGTGAAATATGGCATACTGCTCGCGGTTCATCGGACAGTTGATGTAGTCCTTGGTCTCAGCGCCAAAACGGTCAGGACGGTCCCATCGCGACGCCATCCAGCACACATCCATGTCGATGCTGTCGCGATGCACGATCGGCGCGATCGCATCGAAGAACGCAAGGCTTTCCGCGCCCGTCGCCCCGCTGATGCTGTCGGCGAGCGCGGCTTCGGTGAGCGGCCCGGTGGCGACGATCGTCAGCCCGGCATCGGGAACCCGGTCGATCCTTTCGCGCACGATCTCGATCGAGGGCTGCGCAGTGAGTAAGCGTTCGACCTCGGCGGAGAAAGCTTCCCGATCGACCGCGAGCGCCGACCCCGCCGGCACTTGCGCGGTCCTGGCGGCGGTCATGATCAGCGATCCGCACTGCCGCATCTCATGATGCAACAGGCCGACCGCGTTGCTGGCATCGTCGTCGGACCGGAAGCTGTTCGAGCACACCAGCTCGGCCAGCGCGTCGGTTTGATGCGCGGGCGAGCGCTCGCCGGTTCCGCGCATCTCTGACAGCCGCACGCGAACGCCGCGCCGTCCAAGCTGCCACGCCGCTTCGCAGCCGGCGAGTCCGCCGCCGACGATGTGGATGTCGTGAGTCATCAAGGTGGACTATGTCGTGTCCAAGCGTGCGACAAGCATATGCTTGCAATTCAAGTCCGCCCGATGTAATTACCCATGTATGAACAAGCCGCTTAAGGTCGTGCGTATCGGCAACTCGGCAGGCGTTGTCCTGCCTCGGGAGGTGCTTACCCAACTAAATGTCCGCGTTGGTGACACCCTTTCGTGCAGCCCGACCGACGACGGCGTGACGCTAAGCGCGAAAGACGACGAGTTTGAGCGGCAGATGGATGAGGCTCGCGTAATCATGCGCCGGTATCGTAAGGCATTGAGCGAATTGGCGAAGTGACGTGGACATTGTCTGGATCAGGCCGGATGTGGTCCGCAAGCTTCATAGCGAACAGCTGGAAGAGCACGGCGGCGGAGCAGGCACGCGTGACGAAGGCCTCTTGCAAAGTGCATTGGCACGTCCTGAAAACCTGATTGCCTATGGAGGCGAGGATATAGACGCCGCCGCACTCGCAGCGGCCTATGCCTTCGGCATCGCGCGCAACCATCCCTTCGTCGATGGCAACAAGCGCACGGCGGCGGTCACCGCCTTGCTATTCCTCACGCTTAACGGCATCGACTTCGACCTCAGCAATCCCGAACTGACGGTTGCTTTTACCGATCTTGCTGCCGGCCATCTTTTGGAGGACGAACTTGCTGCGTGGTTCCGCGACCGGATCATCACGGACGTCTAACCGGCAACCGGCAGCTTCAGTGTACCATCTTCGTGCCGCTTGAGCGGGCCGTAGGCAATCGCCGCCGATAGCGGCAGCGGCGCATAGAGGTGGGGGAACAGCGCGCCATCGCGTGATGCCTCCCAACGGATCGCTTCGCCGAGCGCGTCGAGATCGACTTCGACCAGCCACAAGTCGGTTTGCCCTGCGAAGTGCCTGGCGATCGTCTCGTCTAGCTGCGTGAGCGTCGACAGGTGGATGTATCCGTCGGCCACGTCGACCGACGCGCCGGCGAAAGCGCCATCGGTTTCAAACGTCGTGAATTGATCGGCGGTCAGCACTTTCCACGCCGTGATCGCTCCGCCGCTCACGTGTCCGCGTCCCCGCCCGGTTCCGCTGGCGGCGGATCGTCGCGATCGGGTTCATCGACGATCGCCACGTCATCGGCGTCGCGCAGCAGTATTTCCTCGGCGATCGCTTCTTCCGCCGGGCCTTCGGCGTCGGGGGTTTCGTCTAGGCGCACCGCGCTGACGACGTGCTCGTCGCCGTGGACGTCGAACAGCCGCACGCCAGCGCTGCCCCGGCCGATCACGCGCAGCGTATCGAGCCCGACGCGGATCAGCTTGGCCTGGTCGGTGACGAGCAGCAGTTGATCGCCTTTCGTCGCCGCGAAGCTCGCCACCACCGGACCGTTGCGGCCGATGTTATCGATGTTGGTGATCCCCTGGCCGCCACGCCCGGTGCGCCGGTATTCATAGGCGGACGAGAGCTTGCCATAGCCGTTCGCGCAGACGGTGAGGATGAACTGTTCGCGGCTTTCCAGCTCGGCGATGCGGTCACCGGCGAGAGTTGGTTCGGCGCCATTCACCTCCGGGCGCTCGGGCTTCCAGGGAGCGAAGCGCAGATATTCGTCGCGTTCCTCTGGCGAAGCAGTCACCCGGTGAAGGATCGATAGCGAGATCACTTCATCGCCATCGCGCAGGCTCATGCCGCGCACGCCGGTCGACGTGCGCGACTGGAACTCGCGCACGTCGTCGGCGGCGAAGCGGATCGCCTTGCCCTGCCGAGTCGCCAGCAGCACGTCGTCGTTCGCGTCGAGCAGCGCGACGCCGATCAGCCGGTCGTCCTTGACACCGCCATCACCCTCATCGAACCGCATCGCGAATTTACCGTTCGACGGCACGTTGGCGAATTGGTCCATCGCATTGCGGCGCACGTTGCCCTTGGCGGTCGCGAACACGACGGTGAGCGCGCCCCAGGTCGTCTCGTCCTCGGGCAGCGGCAGCACCGCCGCGATCGTTTCGCCCGCGTCGAGCGAGGCGAGCAGGTTGACGATCGGGCGACCACGCGTGGTCGGGCCACCTTCGGGCAGCCGCCAGACCTTGAGCCGATAGACCTTACCGCTGGTCGAGAAGAACAGCACCGGGTTGTGCGTGCTGGTCACGAACATCGCGGTGACCGCATCCTCGGCCTTGGTCGCCATCCCCGCGCGCCCCTTGCCGCCACGGTTCTGCGCGCGGAAGGTGGAGAGCGGCGTGCGCTTGATGTAGCCGTCCACCGTGACGGTCACGACCATCTCGTCGCGCGCGATCAGATCCTCGTCGTCGATTCCGTCGCTGGCGGACGTGATCTCGGCCAGCCGCGGCGTCGCGAACGCCGCCCTGACGCCGATCAGTTCCTCGCGCATGACGCCGTAAAGCTTCGCGCGATCGGCGAGGATCGAGAGATATTCGGTGATCGCCGCCGCCAGCTCCTGAAGTTCGTCGCCGATCTCATCGCGGCCGAGTGCCGTCAGACGATGGAGCCTGAGGTCGAGGATCGCGCGGACCTGCGTTTCCGACAGGCGATAGACGCCGTCCACGTCCGTCTCATCGCCGTCCTCGATCGCCTCGACCAGCCGCAGATATTGCGCGATGTCGCCGATCGGCCAATCTCGCGTCAGCAGCGCCGCGCGCGCGGCGGCGGGGTTCGGCGCGCCGCGAATGATGCGGACGACCTCATCGAGGTTCGCGACGGCGACGACCAGCCCGAGCAGGATATGCGCCCGATCGCGCGCCTTGTTGAGCTCGAACCGTGTGCGCCGGGTAATGACCTCCTCGCGAAACGCGATGAACGCCTGCAAGATCTCGCGCAGCGCCAGGATCTCGGGCCGGCTGCCACGGATCGCGAGCATGTTGGCGGGAAAGCTCGCCTGCGCGGGCGTGTGCCGCCAGAGCTGGTTGAGCACGACCTCGGGCGTCGCGTCGCGCTTCAGCTCGATTACGACGCGCACGCCCTCGCGACTGGACTCGTCGCGGATGTCGGATACGCCCTCGATGCGCTTGTCCTTCGCCGCCTCGGCGATCTTTTCGACCAGACCGTTTTTGCCGACCTGATACGGGATCGCGGTCAGAATGATCGCCTGGCGCCCGGCGCGCGAGCCGCGGCCCTCCTCGATCACGTGGCGCGCGCGCATGATGATCGATCCGCGCCCGGTGATGTAGGCCGATCGCGCGCCGGCGGTTCCCAGGATCAGCGGCCCGGTGGGGAAGTCGGGACCCGGAATGATCTCGAACAACGCCTCGTTGGTCAGCGTCGGGTCGTCGATCAACGCCAAGCAAGCGTCGATCACTTCGCCCAGGTTGTGCGGCGGGATGTTGGTCGCCATGCCGACCGCGATGCCGCCCGCTCCGTTGACGAGCAGGTTGGGAAAGCGCGCGGGCAGGACGGTCGGCTCGCGCCGCGACGCGTCGTAGTTCTCGGCGAAGTCGACCGTATCTTTGTCGAGGTCTTCGAGCAGGCTCAGCGATGTCCGCGCGAGGCGCGCCTCGGTGTAGCGCATTGATGCCGGCGGATCGGGGTCCATCGAACCGAAGTTGCCCTGGCCGTCGATCAGCGGCAGTCGCATCGACCAGCTTTGCGTCATCCGCGCGAGCGCATCGTAAATCGCGCTGTCGCCGTGCGGATGGTAATTGCCCATAACGTCGCCGACGATCTTCGCCGACTTGCGATAGGGCCGGCCGGGAACGAAGCCGCCTTCCTGGCTGGCGAACAGGATGCGGCGGTGCACCGGCTTCAACCCGTCGCGCACGTCGGGCAACGCGCGCGCGACGATGACGCTCATCGCATAGTCGAGGTAGCTCGACTTCATCTCGTCGACGATGTCGATGCGCGTGAACTCGCCGGGGACGCCTGGCGTATCGATGATATCGGGCTCGTCGCTCACGCGGATGGTCGTTCGTTATTTGAGGGAGGATGATGGGCGGCGATAGGGTATTGGGCCAGCGCTGGCTACCCGGACGCGGAGGGCGGGGCGCAGGTCGGGCGTTTTTCCACAACGCCGGCTTACACGCGGAAACGGTGTTTGTCGTTCAAAGCGGGTTCACCGGCCCGTGCCTAGCCGCAGTGCAGTTGCAAACCGGCCGATCGCGCCCCACTAAGCGGTTCGATCGACCAGGCGCAGGCCCGTGTAGGGGTGGCGCCGCACGGCAAGGAGAGGCGCGCACAATGGCTCGTGGTATTCTGATTTCGCGTATCGCGCTGGCGCTCGCCGTCGCGGGCGGGCTTACCGGCGCGCTGGCGCCCGCGTCCGTGGCGGCGAAGGCCAAGGCTAAGGCCGATGCCAATTATTCGGACGGCTTTCGCAAGGCCGCGGCGCCGTTTGAAAAGGCGTTGACCGACGCCAGCGGCGGCGCATCGGGCAGCTTGACGCCCGCGCAGCTGACCGCGATCAAGGCGAAGCTCGATAGCGCCCTCGGTGGAAACTCTGCCGCAGCGCTGGCGTCGGCGGAAGCCGCCGCGACGACGCCGGACGACAAGGCCGCGCTGGGGCAGCTGATGCGCAATTACGGCGTCATCGCGCAGGATCCGCAGACTACCATGAAGGGGACTGTGCTGCTGATCAACAGCGGCACATTGGCGCCCGAGCAACTCGGCCAGCTGAACTTCAGCGCCGGCGCGACCGCCTATGAAGCGCATGACTACGCGACGGCGGCGAGATACCTCAAAGCTGCGAAGGACACCGGCTACCATGATCCGGGCAACCAGCTCGACCTGGCGCTGGCCGATTCGTATCGCCGCAGCGGCAACGCGGCGGCGGTGAACGATCTTGCGACGCAGAACCTTACGGCGGCGCGTGCCTCGGGGGGGAAGCCCAGCGAACTGGCGCTGCAGACCGCGCTGCAAGCGGCTTACGAGGCGAAGAACGTCACCACCGCGACCGACCTGTCGGCCGAACTCGCGCGCGATTATCCGACCGCGCATAACTGGAATAGCGCGATCGACGTCGTGCGCGCGCTGTCCTCGCTGCAGGCGCAGGACAACCTTGATTTGATGCGGCTGATGTCGCGCACGAATTCGCTGACCACGAAGAACGACTACCTCGAATATCTGCAGAACGCCGATCCGCGCCGTGCGCCCGGCGAGGCGCTGAAGGTCATCGACGCCGGCGTATCTTCGGGCAAGCTTACGTCGAGCGAGATCGCCGACTATCGCCAGACCGCGAACGCGCGGATCAGCGCGGACCGGGCATCGCTTCCGGGGCTGGAGCGCGATGCGCGTGCCGGCAACGCGAGCGGGGTCACGGTTTCGGCGGCGGCGGATACCTTCCTCAGTTATGATCAGCCTGCGAAGGCCGAGGATATCTATCGGCTCGCGCTCGCCAAGCCTGGTGTCGACAAGAACCGCATCCTCACGCGGCTCGGCATCGCGCAGACCGATCAGGGCAAGTACGCCGACGCGCAGCAGAGCTTCGCGCAAGTTACCGGCCCCCGCGCGCCGGTCGCGAAGCTTTGGACCGCTTATGTCGCGACCAAGACCGCGCCCGCCGCGCCTGCCGCGGCCGCGCCGTCGCAATAGGATCGGCGACGCGCCGCCGATACCGGCAGTGGCGGGTAAGCGCGCCGGCCGCGATCATGACTAGGCGCGTTTATCTGCAGCCCGTCGACCCCCGGGTAAATGCGTCCGGATGGTTCGACCTCATCGTTCGCGATCAGGCGGGCGCGTGCGTATCGACGCGGAGCGCCGGCGCCGACATCCACGAGGCCATCGCCGCGCTTCCCGACGATCTGGCGCGGGCGGCCGGCGCGCAATGGAACGCGCATCGCGCGGACTCGGCGCGCGCCTGGTCTGGCTATCTTTCGTCGTCAGTCACGGTTATGGGCATTCTCAACGTAACGCCCGACAGTTTCTCCGACGGTGGCCTGCACCGTGATCTGGCGGAGATGCTATCGCATGGGTCGCTGATGCAGGCGGCCGGTGCGGCGATCATCGATGTTGGCGGCGAATCGACCCGTCCGGGCGCGCAGCCGGTGCCGGTGGACGAGGAACTGCGCCGGGTCGTTCCGATAGTCGAGCGCCTTGCCGCCGCTGGGGGAGTGGTGAGCGTCGATACGCGGCGATCGGAAGTGATGGCGGCCGCGCTCATTGCCGGCGCGGCGATCATCAACGACGTGTCGGCTTTGCGGCACGATCCGCGCGGCTTCGATGTGATCGCGGCGGCGGGTTGCCCGATCGTGCTAATGCATGCGCCAGGGCCGCCTGACGATCTGCACGCCAACGCCCGCTACCGCGACGTCGCGCTCGACGTGTACGATTTTCTCGCCGAACGCCGTGACGCGGCGATCGCGCACGGTATCGCCGCCGATCGGATCATCCTCGATCCGGGCATCGGCTTCGGCAAATCGCCCGCCGATAATCTCGCGCTGATGCGCGATCTGCCGCTGTTGCGCGGACTGGGTTGCCCGCTGCTCGTCGGCGCGAGCCGCAAGCGCATGATCGCCGCAATCGCCGGGAGCGCGGCTACCGACCGGCGACTGGGCGGCTCGCTCGCGCTGGCGCTGGCCGCGCTGAACGGCGGGGCCGCGCTTCTACGGGTTCATGATGTCGCCGAGACGGTACAGGCGGCGGCGGTCTGGGCCGCGTTACGCGGACAACCGCGATCAGGTGCGCGCGCGCTTGTCTCCGACGAAGCGCGACAACGCGCCGTAAGTGGCGAGTAGATCGCCATCGACCTCGTCATCGTCGATGACAATGCCCATTCGATCCTCGATCTCGGTCAACAACCCTGCAACGGCCATCGAATCAAGCTCGGGCAAATCACCGAATAGGACAGTCTCTGCGGTGAATCCGGCGACCCGTTCGCGCCGAAGGCCGAGCACGTCGGCGAGGATCGCCCGCAGCTGATCGTCGGACTCTTGATGCATGTCGGTGGCATCCGTAGCGCGGAAAAAAGAGCCGCGCTCTAGCGCCGCTCGATTGGCGCGGCAAGATCAGCGCCGTGCGGATCGGCTGCGGGTTCCTTTCCGTTCGGCTGCGTCGCATAAGCGCGGGCACGTCATGCCGCCTGCTTCCCCGCCCTCACGCCCGATCGATCATCTGCCGTTGCGCGGTGCCGGCGCGGCCCCCGCGCTGGTGCTGCGCGACCGCACGTTGTCGTTCGCCGACCTGTCCGAACGGGTGGCTCTCCTCGCCGGCTGGCTTCGCCGCACGGTCCCCGACGCGGGCGAGCGCGTCGTCACCTGGACGGCGAAGGGCGAGATCGCCTGCCTGATGTCGCTGGCCGCTCCGCGCGCCGGACTAGTCCACGTGCCGATCAACCCGCTGCTTAAACGCGCGCAAGTCGCGCACATCCTAACCGACAGCGGCGCGCGGCTGCTGATCGGCACCGCCGCGCGGCTCGGGACGCTGGAATCTGGTGACCTGCCCGACGCGGCGACCGCTATCGCCGAAGATGCGTGCATGCGTGACATGATGCGGTGCGATTCGCTGCCGCCGTCGGCCGCCGACGTGGCAACGCTGGCGGCCATCCTCTATACGAGCGGTTCGACCGGTCGGCCGAAAGGCGTGATGCTCAGTCATGCCAACCTGTGGCTCGGCGCGCAGAGCGTCGCCGCGTACCTCGAACTCGACGCTACTGACCGGGCGCTGGCCGTGCTGCCGCTGTCGTTCGACTATGGGCAGAGCCAGCTGCTCTCGAGCTGGTATGCGGGCGCCGCCGCGGTGCCGCTCGACTACCTGACGCCGCGCGACGTGGTGAAGGCGGTCGAACGGCACGGTATCACCACGCTCGCCGCCGTGCCGCCGCTGTGGTGGCAACTGGTCGAGGCGACCTGGCCCTCGCAGACCGCCGCAAGGCTGCGGCGGTTGACCAACAGCGGCGGCGCGCTTACGCCCGAGCTGATCCACCGGCTGCGCGCGCTGTTCCCACAGACGCGGCTATTCGCGATGTATGGGCTGACCGAGGCGTTTCGCTCGACATTTCTCGATCCCGCGCTGATCGACCGTCATCCAACCTCGATCGGCCAGGCTATCCCGCACGCCGAGGTGCTGGTGGTGGACGATACGGGCGGGATCGCCGCTGCCGATGTCGAGGGCGAACTGGTCCATTGCGGGCCGCTGGTCGCGCAAGGATATTGGCGCGATCCGGAGCGCACGGCCCAACGGTTTCGGCCCGCGCCGCCCGCGTCGGTCTATGGCGGCATTGCGGTCTGGTCGGGTGATCGGGTGGTTCGCGACTCCGACGGCCTGCTTCGCTTTGCCGGCCGACGCGACGCGATGATCAAGAGCGCCGGCAATCGCATTAGTCCACTGGAGATCGAGGAGGCGGCGTTGGCGAGCGGCCTGACACGCGAAGCCGTCGCGTTGGGCGTTTCGGATGCGCGTCTCGGCCAAACCATTCATCTTGTCGTTCGTGGAACTTCCCACGATGATGCAGATTTACGTGCCAAGCTGTTGCAGGAGTTGCCAAACTTTATGCAGCCGCATGGCGTACATTGGGTCGCGGCGATGCCGCTCGGCCCCAATGGCAAGATCGATCGCACGGCGCTGGCCAGACTGATCGAGCCATGAAACCGCTCGGACCGATCCCGCCGGGCTTCGATGCGGTCGATGGAGCGCTGGCGATCGGCGGTGTCCCCGTCGCCGCTCTGGTCGAGCGCGCGGGCGGCACGCCGCTGTTCGTCTATGACGGCGCAATGATCACCACACGATTGACCGCCTTGCGCAAGGCGATGCCTGAGCGACTCGCGATCCATTATGCGATCAAGGCGAACCCGCTGGACGCGCTGCTGCGGTCGATGGCGGGGCTCGTCGATGGCTTCGACATCGCCTCGGGCGGCGAACTGCGCCTGATCGAACAAGCGGAAATCGATCCGGCGCGCGTCAGCTTCGCCGGTCCCGGCAAGCGCAACGACGAATTGTTCGCGGCGATCGACGCGGGGGTGACGATCAATCTCGAATCCGAGGATGAGGCGGCGCGCGCGCTGCGCATCGCCGATCGCCTCGGAGTCGAACCGCGCCTCGCGATCCGCGTCAATCCCGACTTCGATCTGAAGGGATCGGGCATGAAGATGGGGGGCGGCGCGAAGCCGTTCGGCATCGATGCCGAACGCGTGCCCGCTTTGATGCGCCAACTCGACGCGAGCGGGGCAAGGTTTGCCGGCCTGCATATCTATGCGGGAAGTCAGTCGCTCGATGCAGAATCGGTGGCTGAAGCGCAGGCCGCGACGATCGCGCTGGCCGCGCGCCTCGCGTCCGAAAGCGGCGTCGCAGTGCCGCACTGCAACCTCGGCGGCGGGTTTGGCATCCCCTATTTCGCGGGCGATCGATCGCTCGACATCGCCCATGTCGGTGCTCGCCTGGCCGAGCAGCTGGCGCGATTGCCAGCGGCGCTGAGCGATACGAAATTCGCGATCGAGCTGGGGCGATATCTGGTCGGCGAAGCGGGTGTCTATCTCACGCGGATCATCGATCGCAAGGTCAGCCACGGCGAGGTTTTCCTCATAACCGACGGCGGGCTGCACCACCAGCTCGCCGCGTCGGGCAACTTCGGCACCGTCGTCCGCCGCAATTATCCGCTCACGATCGCAACGCGGTTCGGTGCGTCGCCCGAAGAAGTCGCCAGCGTCGTCGGATGCCTGTGCACCCCGCTCGATCGCCTCGCCGACCGCGCGGAGTTGCCGCGGGCGGAGCCCGGCGATATCGTCGCGGTGTTCTGTGCCGGGGCCTATGGCGCGAGTGCCAGCCCGGCGACATTCCTGGGCCATCAGCCAGCACCCGAGATCTTGGTTTGACCAAGCCTGCCCGATCGGGGATGCTCCGCCCGACACGCCGATCAGTCGTTTGCACGATGATCGTACGTCAGTCGCGCGGCCTCAATCGTCGCCATGCGTGACAGCGCCCAGGTAGCGAGCGCGCGGACGGGTTCCGCCCCTCTCGTCCCAACGGGGTCAGCCTGTAGAAGACGCTCAGCGGCTTGGTCGGCAGCTCGCGTCTCGCGACGTAACCGTCACGTTCCAGCCCGCGCAGGCTAGCGGTCAACATCTTCTGCGAAATGCCGCCGATACTTTAGGCGTCTCTTCGTCCTACAGCGCGACGATTGTCATCATCGATCACTTGTCGCCGGGCCGATCGAGCGCCAGCCGTACTGGTGACGGGCGGATCGGGATATATCGCGGGATGGATCGTGATCGCACAGCTATAGCGCGGGTGGACGGTGCGGGCGACGATCCGCGATCTCGCGCGCGAGCCGGCGCCGCGGCAGACGTTGCTGGCTCGTGCCACCAAGGTGCCGTTGCATGGGGCACCCGACTGGCTGATCAGGATTATCGGCCTGGTCAACGCCAATGCGAAGGCGGCCGCACCGATGCTCGGGTGCAAGCACCAGTTCGATACGACGCCCGCCAGGGCACTGCTCGGACGGCCGCTGCTGCCGGGCCGCAGGTCATTACCGGCGCAGTCGACAGCATGTTCGCGCAAGGCTTCGCGTGAAGGGGGGGGTGGCAACCCCAAGCCTTTCAAGCAAATGACAGGCGTTCGCCGATCGGGTGGATCTGGCGGATGGGGTGGGATTCGAACCCACGGATGCTTTCACATCGGCGGTTTTCAAGACCGCTGCAATCGACCACTCTGCCACCCATCCGGCGCGCCAAGTCTTAGCGCGGATCGCCGCAGGCTCAAGCGTCGGTGACGATGACGTTCGTTCCATCGTCGCGGATCGACGAGGCCCCGTTACGTCCGCGCGAGCCGGTTCCCACCCCGGCAAATCTGTGCGAAAGCGGGGTGATGGATCGATCGAACGGCGTGCGGGGCCGCATCCACCTCGGCCTTGCCACGACGCTGGCGTTGCTCGCATCCGTAAGCCTTCGCGCGGAGCCGCAGGACGGCTTTCAGCAGTATCTTCAGCAGCTTGGCGTACGCGCGCGGAGCGAGGGTGTGAGCGCCGCGACTGTTGCGCGCATCGCCGATGGGCTCAGCGTCAATCCGCGCGTGATCGCGCTCGATCGTGCGCAGCCCGGCGGTAGCGGCGGCGCGGGCGCTGCCCCACCGTTCGCCCCTTACCGCCGCACGCATGTCGACGCGGCGCGCATCGCGGGCGGCAAGGTGACGGCGCAGCGGATCGCCGGCCTCCTTCCCGCGATCGAAGCGCGATACGGCGTGCCCGCGCCGATCGTGCTGGCAATCTGGGGGCACGAGACCAACTATGGCCGCTATCGAGGCGACTTCGACCTCGCGCGGTCGCTGGCAACGCTCGCATACGAGGGACGCCGCAGAGAGCTGTTCGCCGGCGAATACATCGCGCTGCTCAAGATGGTCGATCGCGGCGTGTCCCCCGCGCTGCTGAAGGGCAGCTGGGCCGGCGCGTTCGGCAATCCGCAATTCCTGCCGAGCATGTACCTGCGTATCGCGGTCGACGGCGATGGCGACGGACAGCGCGACATCTGGCGCAATTCGGCCGATACCCTCGCCTCGATCGCCAACTATTTTCGCGATGCCGGCTGGCGGCGCGGCGATCCTTGGGGCGTGGCCGCGTCGGTGCCGCCGGGGTTCGATATCACGGCGGTGCGCAGCCAACTGACATCGCCGACTTGCCCGGCGGTGCATGCGCGGTTGTCGCGCTGGCGGACGATCGGTGAATGGCGGCAGATGGGGGTCGTCCCGCTCGGACCGATCCGTGACGATAGGCAGGCGGCGCTGTTTCGGCCCGATGGTCCGGGAACGCCAGCCTGGCTGCTGACCGACAACTATCGCGTGATCCTTCGCTACAATTGCTCGAACTATTACGCGCTTTCGGTGGGATTGTTGGCCGATGCCATCGCGCGGTAGGGCGGCTGCCCTGGCCGGGCTCGCTTCGCTGATGCCGACGATTGCCACGCCGGCCGCGCCCACGCCGCCGCGCGAACTTGCGCCGGTGCCGATCTCGCTGCTCGTCGATCTGGGATCGGGGCAAGTGCTCGAGGCACGCGATCCGGCGCGGCGCTTCCTGCCCGCGTCGATCACCAAGGTGATGACCGAATACGTCGCCTTTCGCGAGATCGCCGCAGGACGCCTGCGGCTCGATCGGCGCTTCATCGTCAGCCAGAACGTGCAGCGGGTTTGGAGCCGCCGCGTCACCGGCATGCGGCTCCGCGCCGGAACGGTGCTCAGCGCCGACACCTTGCTGCATGGGATCGCGACGATCTCGGCAAACGACGCGGCGATCGCCTTTGCCGAGGGCTATGGCGGCAGCGTAGCCGGCTTCAGCACGCTGATGAACCGCGAGGCGGCTCGGCTGGGGATGCGCGATAGCAGCTTCGCCTCGCCCAACGGCTGGCCCGACGGCGGCCTCACCCAGGTGAGCGCGCGCGACTTAGCGACGCTTGCCGCCGCTATGATCCGCGAGCATCCGGCGCTCTATCATCGGTATTTCGGCGTCAAGGCGATGACTTATGATGGCGTCACGCAGTTCAACCACGATCCGATCACCGGCGTCGTGCCCGGCGCGGACGGGATCAAGACCGGGCATACGAACGAGGCGGGCTATACCTTCCTCGGTTCGGCGCAGCGCGGCGAACGCCGCTTGGTGATGGTCCTGGGCGGCGTGCCGAGCCCGCAACAACGCGCCGCCGCCGCGCGCGCGCTGATCGAATGGGGCTTTCGCGCGTGGCGCACGCGACCGCTGTTCGCCGCGGGCGCAACGGTCGGCCACGCGCGCGTGCAGGGCGGGGATCTGCGCGAAATGCCGCTGGTTGCAGGCGCGCCGGTCTATGCGACGATCCCCGCCACCACGTCGCAGCCGGTGACGTTGCGCGTCCGCTATCGCGGCCCGCTTGTGGCGCCGATCGCCAAGGGGGCGCAAGTCGCCGAGCTCGAGATCGACGTACTCGGGCAAGAGCCGGGACGCGCGCCGCTCTATGCCGGACGCGATGTCGCGACGGCGGGGGCGATCGATCGGCTGCGCAACGGGCTCGCCGGGCTGTTTTCGTGAGCGGGACAGACACCGGGCGAGGGCGGTTCATCTCGTTCGAGGGCGGGGAGGGCGCGGGCAAATCGACGCAGGCCGCGATGCTGGCGCAGACGCTCGTCGCGCGCGGCATCGACGCGGTGCTCACGCGCGAGCCCGGCGGAACGCCTGGCGCCGAGGCGATCCGGCGACTGCTGCTCGATCCCGCTGGTCCCGATTGGGGTGCGCGCGCCGAAGCGCTGCTGTTCGCCGCCGCGCGCGCCGATCATGTCGCGCGGTTAATCGAACCGGCGCTCGCGGCTGGCCGTTGGGTTGTTTGCGACCGCTTCATCGATTCGAGTCGTGCCTATCAAGGTGGCGCCGAGGCGCTGAGCGACGCCGACCTTATAGACCTGCACCGCATCGGCAGCGGCGGTCTGCTCCCCGATGCGACGGTGCTGATCGAACTCGCACCCGGCGCGGCGGCGGCGCGCATCGCCACGCGCGACGCGGGGGCGGCCGCCGACCGGATTGGCGGGCGCGACGCGGCGTTTCATGCACAAGTCGCCGCACGCTTCGCCGCGCTAGCTATCGCCGATCCGGCACGGTTCCGGCGTGTGGACGGTGCCGGATCGGTCGAAACAGTGCACGATCGCGTGCTCGGGGCGCTCGCGGCGCTGATCGCCGGCGGCCAATGAGCCTGATCGGTCACGACGATGCGTGGCGCGCGTGGCGCGCGGCGCTGGCGTCAGAGCGGATGCACCATGCCTGGTTGCTCACGGGACCTCGCGGGATGGGCAAGGGCGGCTTCGCGCGCGCGGCGGCCGCCGATCTGGTGCGCGAGCCGGGCGCAGAGCCACCCGGCGGCACGCATCCCGATATCCTGGTGCTCGATCACCCGCCGGCGGACGATGACGAGGCGCGCAAGCGCGACGACGGCAAGCCGTTCAAGCTGAAGCGCAGCATTTCGATCGATCAGGTCCGCCGGCTGCAAACGCGGTTGACGACCCGCCCGACGCTCGGCGAGCGCCGCGCGATCATCATCGATCCGGCCGACGACATGGAGCGGTCCGCCGCCAATGCATTGCTGAAAAGCCTTGAGGAACCGCCGCGCGGCAGCGTGTTCCTGCTCGTCGCGCATAGCCCGGCGCGGCTGCCTCCGACGGTCCGTTCGCGTTGCCGCGTCGTGCGCTTCGCGCCGCTCGCCGATAGCGCGATCGACGCACTGCTAAGCGCCGAAGCGCCTGCCGCCGACGCCGATGCGCGTGTGGCCGCAATGCTCGCGGCGCGTGGTTCGCCGGGGGCGGCGCTGGCGTTCGTCGCGCGGTCGCTTGGTCCCATGGCGGCGCTGATGCGGCGCATCGCCGTCGAAGCCGATCCCGATCTCGTGCTGCGCGGTGCCTTGATGCAGGAAGCGGGACCGCGGCCCGATCGCGAACGGATGGCGGCCCTGTTCGATCTGGCGTGCGCGACGCTGGCGGATAGGCTGACCGATGCTGTGCGGGAAGGCGCCCCGCGCGATCGCCAGGCGCGGATCATCGTTGCGCATTCCCGGCTTGTCGGGCTCGCCGCGCAGGCACCGACGTACAACTTCGATGCGGCTTTGCTGATGACGGAGATTGGCGGGTTGCTGGCCTCGGCGGCGATGCCTAGACAGAGTCCGATACGATAAACGTTGTCGGGGCCTGCACCCGCCATCCTCCACGAGACGCCGCCGTTGCCGATGCCCGATCCATTCTACATCACCACCGCGATCCATTACCCGAACGGCAGGCCGCACATCGGCCATGCCTACGAAGCGATCGCCGCTGATGTGATCGCGCGGTTCCAGCGCGCGATGGGCCGCGAGGTGCGCTTTCAAACGGGCACCGACGAACATGGCCTGAAGATCGCGCAGAAGGCCCGCGAACTCGGCATGAGTCCGCGCGCATTATGCGATGAAATGTCTTCACATTTCCGCGATCTGTTCGACAGACTTGATATCTCGTATGACCGCTTCATCCGCACGACCGAACCAGCGCACTACCGCGCGTGTCAGGCGTTGTGGCAGGCTATGGCGGAGCGGGGCGACCTCTACCTCGATCGGTACGAAGGCTGGTATTCGGTCCGCGACGAGGCGTATTACGACGAGAGCGAGCTGATCGCGGGCGAGGGCGGCGAGCGGCTCTCGCCGCAGAGTACGCCAGTCGAATGGACCGTCGAGGAAAGCTGGTTCTTCCGTCTTTCCGCCTATCAGGATCGGCTGCTCGCGCTCTACCGAGAGCGGCCCGAATTCCTACGGCCCGACAGTCGCCGCAACGAGGTGTTGCGCTTTGTCGAAGGCGGTCTGCGCGACCTGTCGGTTTCGCGCGGCAGCTTCGATTGGGGTGTCCCCGTTCCCGGTTCGCCGGGCCACGTCATGTACGTCTGGGTCGATGCGTTGACGAACTACCTGACCGGGCTCGGCTATCCCGATCAGACCGCCGCGATGGCCGAATTCTGGCCCGCCGACCTCCACTTGATCGGCAAGGACATCGTCCGCTTCCATGCGGTTTACTGGCCCGCGTTCCTGATGAGCGCGGGCCTGTCGGTGCCTGAACGGGTGTTCGGCCACGGCTTCCTGCTCAATCGCGGACAGAAGGAATCGAAGTCGCTCGGCAACACCACCGACCCGTTCGATCTTGCCGATCGATATGGTGTCGATCCCCTGCGCTATTTCCTCATCCGTGAAATCAGCTTCGGACAGGATGGCAGCTATTCGGACGAAGCCATTGTGCAACGGGCAAATACCGAGCTTGCCAACGCCTTCGGCAATCTGGCGCAACGGACCTTGAGCCTCATCGCCAAGAACCTGAATGGCGCGCTGCCCGCAAAACGCGACCGCGATCCGGCGGACGAGGCGTTGTGCGAACTGGTCGGCCGTGTCGTGCGCGATGAGATGCCCGCAGCGTTCGAAACGCTCGCTTTGCAGCAGGCGGTCGATCTCTGGCTGCAGGCGGTGTTCGCCTGCAACGCCTATATCGACGGGCAGGCGCCATGGGCGTTGCGCAAGTCCGATCCGGCGCGGATGGAGACGGTGCTCGCCACGCTTTACGTCGCGATCGCCGAACTGACGGTGGCGATCGCGCCGGTGATCCCGATGAGCGCCGAGGCGCTGCTCGATGCGATGGGCGTGCCTGCCGCCGTTCGCGGGTTCGGGGCGATCGGCTCGAACTGGTACGACCCTCTCGCGCAAGGCGGTTTCCGCCTCGCCGCGCCAAAGCCGTTGTTTCCGCGTCTCGAGCTTCCCGAGCCGGCGGCCGCCTGATGCTGATCGATTCGCACTGTCACCTGGAATATCCGGGGCTGGTCGAGGATCAGCGCGCCGCGCTTGAGCGTGCGAGGGGGGCGGGCGTCGGTGGATTCCTCAACATCTCGACGCGGCGGAGCGAGTGGGAACAGGTCATCGCCACGGCGACGCGCGAACCCGATGTCTGGGCCAGCGTCGGCATCCATCCGCACGAGGCCGACGCGCATGCCGATCTAGGCAAGCAGGCGCTGCTCGATGCCGCCGCACATCCGCGCGTGGTCGGGATCGGCGAGACCGGGCTGGATTATCACTACGACAAGTCGGACCGCGCGACCCAGCGCGCATTGTTTCGCATGCACATCGCGGTCGCGAGGCAAACCGGCCTGCCGGTGATCATTCACACGCGCGATGCCGAGGCCGATACGGCAGGTATCCTGTCCGAGGAAATGGCGGCCGGGTGCTTCCCCGCGCTGATCCACTGCTTCACCGCGTCGAGCGGGTTCGCGCGGACGGTGCTCGATCTTGGCCTCAGCATATCGCTATCCGGCATCGTCACATTCAAGAATGCCAAGGACTTGCAGGCGATAGCTGCGACGCTGCCGCAAGATCGGATGCTGGTGGAGACCGATGCTCCGTTCCTCGCGCCGGTGCCCAACCGCGGTCGGCCGTGCGAGCCCGCGTTCACCGCCGATACCGCGCGCGTCGTCGCCGGATTGCGCGGTGAAACCGTCGAGCAGCTGGCCGCAACCACGACGCGGAACTTCTTTGCACTGTTCACCAAGGCACAGGCAACCGCGCCGGCGGATATGTCGTCGTGAAGCTGATCATGCTCGGCAGTGGCACTTCCACCGGGGTGCCACGGCTCGGTGGTCCCGACGGACCCGACTGGGGCCGGTGCGATCCCAAGGAGCCCCGCAACGCCAGATCGCGCGTGTCGATCGTGATCGAAACCGAAACGTGCAGCCGCTTGCTGGTCGATACGTCGCCCGACTTGCGCTCGCAGTTGCTCGCGCGGGGGATAGGGCGGCTCGACGCGATCTTCTGGACGCACGATCATGCCGATCATTGTCACGGCATCGACGATCTGCGTCCGCTGCGCTACGGGCGCGGCGGCCCGATCCCCGGTTACGCCGCCGACGAAACCGCGCGGCGGCTGCGCCAGCGCTTCAGCTATGTGTTCGCGGGCCAGTTCGGCTATCCGACGATCGTGTCGCTCGACACGCTCGATCACCTGCGCATCTGCTGCGGTGTCGTCGTCGCGAGCTGCCAGATGCCGCATGGCTCGGCGCGCAGCACCGCGTATCGCTTTGACGGCGATGGCGGCTCGATCGGCTATGCCACCGATTTCAGCGAGATAACGCGCGAAATGGTCGATCTGTTCGCCGGTGTATCAGTGCTGGTGGTCGATTGCCTTCGCCGCGAACCACACCCGACGCATGCGCATCTGGGCATGGCCTTGGAACTTGTCGAGGCCGCGCGGGCCGATCGCGCGGTACTCACGCACATGGACAAGTCGATGGATTACGCGACGCTTTCTCAGGAAATACCGCCGCACGTGCTCGTCGGGTTCGATGGGTTGGAACTGCAGGCGTGAACGACGGCAACATACGGATCGTCGCGCAGATCATTGGCTTGGTGCTTGCGCTGTTTCTGGTCGCGCGCGGGCTGCGGTTCGGGCGGCTGGGATCGCGACGCACAGCTGGTCTGGCTATTACGTGGGTTGGCATCATCATGGCGCTGACGCTCGTCGTGAGCGCGTTGACACGACGCTAACCCATCATCGCACTTTACATAATATGTATTATCAATCTTTGGGATAGCCGATGGATATGATGCTATTGCCATTCGCCGCGCCCCTGCCCGAGCGAGCCGAGCCTACCGCGTCCGATCGTGCCCCTGACAATCCGCTCGGGCGTCTGCTCGCGATCATGGTACGGCTGCGTGATCCAGCGGTCGGCTGCGAATGGGATCGCGACCAGACGTTCGCATCGATCGCGCCTTATACCATCGAAGAAGCGTACGAGGTCGCCGATGCCATCGCGCGCGACGATATACTCGCATTGCGCGAGGAACTCGGCGATTTGCTGCTCCAAGTCGTATTCCACGCGCGGATCGCCGAGGAAGCAGGCGCTTTCGCGTTCGCCGACGTAGCCGGCGCGATAGCAGACAAGCTGGAAGCCCGGCATCCGCATATCTTCGGAGACGATACGAGCGCGATCCCGCAAACGCAGCGCTGGGAGGCGCTCAAGGCTGCCGAGCGAGAGGCCGATGGCGCGACGAGCGCGATGGACGGTGTCGCCCTGGCGTTGCCGGCGCTGATGCGCGCGGAAAAGTTGCAGAAACGCGCCGCGCGGATCGGCTTCGACTGGCCAGACGCGTCCGGACCGATCGCCAAGCTGCACGAGGAGATTAATGAACTGGCTAGCGCCACGCGCGATCAGCGCCTGGACGAGGCCGGCGATCTCCTGTTCGCGGCGGTGAACGTCGTGCGCGCTTACGGCATCGCGCCCGAGGACGCGCTGCGCCACGGCAATGCCAAATTCGAGCGCCGGTTCCGCGCGATGGAAGCGCTCGACCCCCGCTTCGCCGCCCTCGATCTCGATGCCCAAGAAGCCTTGTGGCGGAGGGTCAAAGCGGGCGAAACTGAGGGTTAGCGGCCGCGCCGCATCATTACCCGCGCAGCCGCGAGCACGCCGACGACGAAGAGCATCACAAGCAGCCCGGCCAGGATCACGCCACCGACCGTCCGCAAGATCGCGCCAAGCATGATCGCGAAGAATTGCGCGATCGCATAGCTCAGGTGGATCATCGCGCCGCTGCCATCGGCAAGGCCATCAACGACGCATCGCGCGAACGATGGGCGATCACAGGCGCTGGAACCGCCCCACCTCTCGCGGGGACAAGCGGACGCGCACCGTCACATGCGGATCTTCGCCCTCGCCCGACGCGGCCTGCTCGGCGATGACCTCGCCCCGCGCATGCAGCCAGGCGAGCCGCTGGCCATCGCCGGCGGGCATGGTGAACGTATATTCGCGCGCGTCCTCGGTCAGCGAGCGGCCGAGCATCGCGAGCAGCGCGGGCACCCCCTCACCGGTCAGCGCCGACATCGGCACAACCGCGTCGCCGGAAGCTTTCGCGTGATCGATAAGGTCCGCGGCGCGATCGGCGGACAGCAAGTCCCACTTGTTCCACAACTCGATGATCGGGATCGCCGGATCTTGAATGTCGCCGCTCATGTCATCGACGGTCTCACTGCCCTCGCCGCCGATCACCCCAAGGTCGCGCAGCACGTCGAGCACTTGGCGCTTCTGCAGCTCGGTCTCGCCGTTGGCGATGTCGCGCACGTGCAGGATCACGTCGGCGGCGATTACCTCCTCCAGCGTGGCACGGAAAGCGGCGACAAGCTGCGTCGGCAGGTCGGAGATGAACCCCACCGTGTCCGACAGGATCGCCTTGTCGACGCCCGGCAGCCGGATCGCGCGCATCGTCGGATCGAGCGTCGCGAACAACAGGTCCTGCGCCATCACGTCCGCACCGGTCAGCCGGTTGAACAGCGTCGACTTGCCCGCGTTCGTATAGCCGACCAGCGCGATCACCGGCCACGGCGCGCGCTCGCGCCGATCGCGGTGCAGCCCGCGTGTGCGGCGGACCTGCTCGAGCTCTCGGCGGATGCGACCCATTCGGTCGCGGATCTGCCGGCGATCGGCCTCGATCTGCGTTTCGCCCGGGCCTCCGAGGAAGCCGAAGCCGCCACGCTGGCGTTCGAGGTGGGTCCAGCTACGCACTAGGCGGCCGGCCTGATAGTCGAGATGCGCAAGTTCCACCTGCAAGCGGCCTTCCGCCGTCGCCGCGCGCTCGCCGAAGATCTCGAGGATCAGGCCGGTGCGGTCGATCACCTTGCGCTTGAGCCTGTCTTCCAGGTTGCGCTGCTGAATCGCGGTCAGCGCTCCGTCGACGACCACGAGCTCGGCGTCATGCTGATTGGCGGCGATACCGATGTTTGCGATCTGCCCTTCGCCAAACAGCGTCGCGGCACGCGGCTCACGCAACGGGATCGCGATCGCCTCGGCCACGACGATGCCGATCGCCATCGCCAGCCCGCGCGCTTCGTCGAGGCGCGCGTCGACATCCCCGCCAGGACCGCCACGGCGGGGCACGGGGTAGACGACGATCGCGCGCGCTCCGCGCGTTACCTCGCCTGCGAGATCGTCGGTCCGGGAGGAGCCAGAGCTCAGATCAAGCCGCCGGCGCGCCGGAGTCGCCGCCCTCGCCGTCGGGTTCGCCGGTCAGATCGACCGGCGTCACAGGCTGGATCGTCGAGACCGCATGTTTGTAGGCAAGCTGCACATATCCATCGCGCTCGAGCATCATGCAGAACAAGTCATAGGCGGCGACCCGTCCTTGGAGCATCACGCCGTTGACCAGGAACATCGTCACCTGGACGCCGGCGTTGCGCACGCTCGACAGGAACACGTCCTGTAGCAGACGCGCCTTCTTGCCGCCCTCGATGGCGGCACCAAACTGCCGCGAATCGATCGGCATGCTCGGCATGATCGTGGAGATCGCGTGCTTGTAGACGAGCTGCGATTGACCGTCGCGGCGGAGCAGAATTGAAAAGTTATCAAACCAGGTGACGATGCCCTGTAACTTCACGCCCTTGACCAGAAACATGGTGACGGGGATTTTGTTCTTGCGCAGCAAGTTGAGGAACTGGTCCTGCAGGTTTTGCGGCCTGCCACCGGCTTCGACGGCGGGAGGGGGCGCGGGGGTCGCCTCTTCCTGAGGTGGTGGCGCGGAACGCGGTCGTGCGGTAAGTGTCTTGCCGGCCATGGGTTCTTTCCCTGTTTTTAACAGTCGCCATCCCTTATGGTTCGGCTGACTGCGATCTGGCCTCTAGAGACCGATTTTCGCCATTCGGCAGTATCGTGCGCAGGCTCGCTAGTAAATCAATAAACCTGCACGATCGCTATTCGAGCGATGTCAATTCCTCGTCATCGATATCGTCATCGCGACGATCTACCATGCCCAACAGCTTGAGCTTGCGGTGCAGAGCCGATCGCTCCATCCCGATGAACGACGCGGTACGCGAGATGTTTCCCGAGAAACGTTTGATCTGCACCTTCAGGTACTCGCGTTCGAAGTTTTCACGCGCCTCGCGCAGCGGCACCCCCATCATCGACGGCATTCGCGTGTCAGACCGGAAGCGGCCGGCGACGATCTCGGGCGGTAGCATGTCGGCCTCGATCCGGCCCAGCTTTTCACGTGGTGCCATGATCACGGTGCGCTCCACGACATTGCGCAACTGGCGCACGTTGCCCGGCCAATCATGCGCCTGCAACGCGGTCAGCGCCTCGGACGCGATCTGTGGCGGTATCACACCCTGCTCGTTGGCGAAACGCGCGAAGAAATGCTCGACCAGCGCGGGGATGTCCTCGCGCCGGTCCTTCAATGCGGGAATGCTGACGGGTACGACGTTGAGCCGGTAGAACAGGTCCTCGCGAAACCGGCGCTCGGCGATCTCCTTTTCGAGACTGCGCGAGGTCGACGAAATCACGCGCACGTCGACGCGGATCTGGCGACGGCCGCCGACGCGAAGGAACGATTGCTCGGTCAGCACGCGAAGGATGCGCGCCTGTGTCGACAACGGCATGTCGGCCACCTCATCGAAGTAGAGCGTGCCGCCGTCGGCCGCTTCGAGCAGGCCGGGGCGGATCAGGCTGCCGTCCACCTCTTCGCCGAACAGTTCCTGTTCGAAGCGTTCGGGGGTGATCCGCGCCGAATTGACCGAGACGAAGGCGTTGTCGACGCGCGGGCTCCAAGCGTGCAGCAGTCGCGCGGCGACCTCCTTGCCCGCGCCGGCGGGGCCACTGATCAACAGCCGGCTGCCCGTGCTGGCCACGCGTTTCAGTGTCGCACGAACCTGGTTGATCACGGCGCTGTTGCCGGTGAACTCCTCGCCCAGCGGGAAATCGCCGCGCAGGTGCGCGTTCTCGCGCCGCAACCGGTCGGTCTCGGTCGCGCGTGCGACGAGATGCAGCAGCTTCTCCGCCTCGAACGGCTTTTCGATGAAGTCGGCCGCTCCACGCCCGATCGCGGCGACCGCGGTATCGATATTGCCGTGCCCCGAAAAGATGATCACCGGCAGGCTCGGCTCGCGCAGCTTGATCGCGTCGAGTACGTCCAGCCCGTCCATCGCGCTGCCATGCAACCACACGTCGAGCAGCACGAGGCTCGGCCGGCGCAAGTCGATCGCCGACAACGCGCCATCGCTGTCGGCGGCGGTGCGGCATTCATAGCCCTCGTCGCTGAGCACGCCCGCGACCAGATCGCGGATGTCGCGCTCGTCGTCGACGATCAGGATATCGAGCGGCATCGATCGGCGTTCCTCGTTTGCTGGGGTAAGCGCAAAGGCGCGCTCATTCGGCGGCCTCGGCGATGCGTGTGCCCGAAAGCGGATCGCGCGCGAAAGTCATCGTTACGCGCGCACCCCCCGCCCGACCGTCACCCCGCGGATCGTCCGCCGGCTCGGCGACCGACGAAAAGGCGATCGTGCCGCCGTGCTCCTCGACAATCTTCTGAACGATCGCGAGGCCAAGTCCGGTGCCTTTCTCGCGTGTCGTCACGTACGGTTCGACAATGCGCTCGCGGTCCTTGGGCAGGCCGATGCCGTTGTCGGTGACAGCGATGGTCACAGCATCGGCACCTTCGCGCAGGCACACCGTAATCCTGCCGCGATAATCAGGACCCGCGTTGCGCGCACGCGAATCGACCGCCTCGATCGCGTTTTTCAACACGTTGGTCATCGCTTGGCCGAACTGATGGCGATCGCACTCGATGGTCGGCGCCTCCGCACCGATCGCCGCCGCCCCAGCGGGCCCCGGATCGAACGCGAACGTGATATCGGGCCGCGCGACCTCCTGCAGGAACAACGCCTGGCGCGTCAGCGCACCGGGATCCTCGGCGCGGAAGACCGGCTTGGGCAGTCGCGCGAACGATGAGAACTCGTCGACCATGCGGCGCAAGTCGCCGACCTGCCGGATGATCGTGCTGGTCAATTCCTCGAACAGCTCGGGCGCATCGACGATCTGTTTGCGATAGCGGCGGCTCAGGCGATCGGTCGCGAGCTGGATCGGGGTCAATGGGTTCTTGATCTCGTGCGCGATGCGCTGCGCGACATCGGACCAGGCGGCCTGCCGCTGATCGAGCAGCTGCCGGGTGATATCCTCAAAGGTGATGACGTGTCCGCTCGCGTCGCGCCGCATGGTCACCGCGAGCGTGCGCATATCGCTGCCGCCTCCACCATACTGCACGATGCCGCCATCGCGGCCGGTGTCGATCAGCCCCGCAATCGACGGCGCGAGGTCGGCCAGCGACAGACCGATCGGCCCCGGCGCGTCGCTATGCAACAACAGCTTTTGTGCGCTGCTGTTCATCAGCAGAACGCGGCCCTGCTCATCAAGCGAAATGACGCCCGCCGACACCGATTCCACCACCGCTTCGATGAAGGCGCGCCGCTCGGCCAACTCGTGATTGGCCCCGACAAGCGCCTGCGTCTGCTTCTCGATCTGCGCGGTCATCCGGTTGAACGCGCGGTTGAGCAGGCCGATCTCGTCCGCGCCACGGCGCCCGCCGATGCGCAGCGCGAAGTTGCCGTTGCCGACATGGCGCGCGGCGTCGACCAGTTCATAGAGCGGCTTGACCTGTCGATCGGCGAACCGCAGCGCGAACCATACCGCGAGCCCGACCAGCGCCAGCGACGCGACGAACAACGCGACGTTGAACCGCAGTTGCAGCACACGCGCGCGGCTCGTCAGCTCCTCGTAGGCGCGGACGATGTTCTCGGCACGCTTGCCTTGGCTGAGTGCGAGCAGATCGGATCGGCGCGAGGTGTAAAGATAGATGCCGCCGCCGCGATCGATTGGCGTCACCGCCTCGATCTTGTTCGCGCTCGCATCGACCACGATCGCCTCGCCCGCGTCGATCCGCGCCAGCGTCTTCGCCGGTACGCGCGCGCCCTCCCCGCTGCGTTCGGGATCGCTTATCGCGGCTGTGCGCAGCACGCCGTCAGGGCCGCGTTGCAGGATCGCCGATTCGTCGAGATTACGTTTGACCACTTGGAAGCCGAGGAACTTGGGAAAGTCCGGGCTCGCCATCGACTGGCCCCTGATCTGCAGGAATTTGCCGAAATCGTCGGCCATCGCCAGCGTCTCGTACCCCACATCGCGCTGCGCCTGTTCGTAATAGCCGCGCGCCAGCTTGTTGGCGTTCTCCAGCATTCCGCGCGAATTGTCCGAGAACCAGAACTCGACCCCCGACTGGAACAACCACGAAGCGAACACCGCGACGAGCAGCGTCGGCACCGCCGCGATCATCGAGAAGATGAACACCAGCGTCACATGCATCCGCCCGGTGCCGCCGATGCTTTCGGCAGCGCGGCGCAACGCCATGCGGCGACCGAGCAGCACCAGGATCGCCATCGCCGGCACCAGCGTGCCGATCAGCAACGCGGCGGTCAAATCGCCGGGAAGCAGCGTGCCGCTTTTGGAATGCGACGTCAGCGCCGCCCAGGTGATCGCGGTCATCACCACGAACAGCAGCACCGCCAGACCCTCGAACACGGCGAACGCGTTGGCGCGCCGCGCGGCGATCTGCACGCGGCGCCACGAACGTGGCAAGCGGCGACGAGCCTGCAAGAAGCGCGGAGTCATCGTTGCGTCCATACAACATGCTGTTGCCCGCGCGCATTGATTCTTTCGGATACGAAGCGCGCGTCAATCGCGACGGGCAAACGAATCCGGGTCCATCGCCAGATCGTTCAACCGCTTGCGCAATGTGTTGCGATTGATGCCGAGCCGTTGCGCCGCGCGCAGCTGATTGCCGCCGGTTTCGCGCAAAACCTGCGCGAACAGCGGCCGTTCGAACGCGGCGAGCGCGGCATCGTAGACATGACCCTCGCCGGGTCGTTCGTTGGCGAACCAATCGGCCAGCGCCGCCTCGATGCCGCTGGGGCCGGCGCCGATGACGGCATTGGCGGGACCGCGCGCGTCGGTGCGTGGCATCCGGTCGAGCTGCGTCTGCACCGCTTCGACGTCGACAAGATCTTCACGCGCGAGCAGCGCGATGCGATAGATGAAGTTCTTGAGCTCGCGCACATTGCCGCGCCACGGTTGGCGCGACAGCGTCTGCGCCGCCCGCGGGGTCAGCCGCCGGTGCGGCAGACCTTCCGTGGCGGCGAGCGCGAGGAAATGGCGAGTCAGCGCCTCGACGTCATCGGGGCGTTCGCGCAAGGGGGGCAGCACGATCGGCACGACGTTGAGCCGATAATACAGGTCCTCGCGGAACAGGCCGTCGACGATCAACGGTTCGAGGTCTTTGTTCGTCGCGGCGATGATCCGCGCGTCGAAGCGGATTTCCTCACGCCCGCCGACGCGGCGGATCGTGCCCGATTGTAGCGCGCGCAGCAGCCTGGTTTGCGCCTGCATCGGCATGTCGCCGATTTCATCGAGGAACAGCGTTCCCCCCGCCGCCTGCTCGAACTTGCCGATCGAGCGCGCGACGGCGCCGGTGAAAGCGCCCTTTTCATGGCCGAACAGCTCGCCCTCTATTAGGTCGGCGGGGATAGCGGCGGTGTTGATCGCCACGAACGGCCCGGCCGAGCGCGAGCCGAGCTGGTGGATCGCCTCGGCCACCAGCTCCTTACCGGTGCCCGATTCGCCCAAGACGAGCACGGTCAGATCGTTGCGCAGCACGCGCGTGATCATCCGATAGACCGATTGCATCGCCGCGCTGCGGCCGACTAGCGGCAGCGACGCGGCGATCGGCGGCGCGGCCGCGTCATCACCGCCCTGCGTGCTTGCGCCCACCGCCTGACGCACGGTGCGCGCAAGTTCATCGATATCAAACGGCTTGGGGAAATACTCGAATGCGCCGGTGTCGCTCGCGCGGACGGCGGTGTCGAGCGTGTTCTGCGCCGACAGGATTAGCACCGGCATCGTCGGATGATGCTGACGCACGAGATCGAGCGAGTCGATCCCGTCGCCATCGGGCAGCATCACGTCGGTCACCAGCGCGTCATACGTCCCGACGGTCAACAGGCGGTCGCGCTCGGCCAGCGTGTCGCAGCGGCTGACCGAAAAGCCTTCCGCTTCGAGCGCGGCGGTGATCACCAGCGCGATCGACGGATCGTCCTCGAGCAACAGGACGCTCATGAGCCGAGCGTTCGCTTGATCGCGGCGCGGCGCGGCGCGGCGCGGCCCGCGCGGCCGGCGACCTCGTCGGCAAGCGGCAGATGGACGCGAAAGTGCGTGAGCCCGCGTTCGTCGTCGCGCTCATGGCTGATGCGCCCGTTCATCTCGCGCACCAGCTTTCGCACCAACGGCAGACCAAGCCCCTGCCCGGTCTTCTTGGTCGTGACGAACGGCTCGAAGATGTGGTCACGCATCGCGGGCGTCACTCCCGGACCGTTGTCGGACACGCGAACCTCGACCGGCAGCCGCACGGGCTCGCCCTCCCCGCGCGCGTGCAGCTGCAGCCCGCTGGCAAAGCGCGTGCGCAACACGATGCGCCGGTCGGCAGTCTTGCGGCTCGCCTCGCGCGCGTTGCTCAACAGATTGATAAGTACCTGAACGAGCGCGTCGCCGTTGCCGAGGACGGGCGGCAGCGAAGGGTCGAATTCCTCCTCGATGCGTCCGCGCGATCCATCCGCCGGACTGCTCGCCGCGTCGAGCACCGCGATCGCCCGCCGCGCCGCCTCGTGCAGGTTGCATGGTGCGACCGCGAGATTGGTGCGGCGGCTCAGCGTCTGCATCTGGTCGATCAGCTTGGCGACGCGATCGACCTCCCCGGTGATCAGATCGGTAAGCGCACGGTCGCCTTCGCCCGCGCTGCGCGCCAGCAGCTGCGCCGCGCCGCGGATCGCCGCGAGCGGGTTCTTGATTTCATGCGCGAGGATTTCCGGCGCGCGCAGCGTCTGGTCGCCCGCAACGCCTGAATCGTCGCCAAGCGCCTCGGCGGCGCTATTGTCGTTGAGCGTCAGCAGTTGCCAGCCCGGCTCGTCTATCAGCGGCGAGACGATGATATCGACGCGGCGCGGCCCCTTGTCTTTCAGCTGCACGGCGATCTCGCGCGCCGATACGCGGGCTTCGGCGTCGCCGATGCGGTCGGCCAGACGCGCGTCGTCGAAGCGCAACAGGTCGGCGATACGCCGTCCAGACAGACGCCGAAGGCTCTGCCCGAAGAACTGTTCGGCTGCCGGATTGGCGCCGGCGATACGCGATCCGGGTTGGAGCAGCACGACCGCCAGCGGCAGGCTCGCAAGCTGGCGCGACGCGTCGGGCCCGTCCGCGTCCCGTATCGTCACGCCGCCCGCCGCCGCAGGAACGGCGCATAGAATTCGTCGAGCATCGCGATGACCACACCAGGATCATCGACGAAGTTCACGCGATTTCTGAACTCGGCCGATCCAGGCAGGCCCTTGGTGTACCAGCCAAGGTGCTTGCGCGCCATCTTGACGCCGACATCGTTGCCGTAATGACTAAGCATCGCCTGATAGTGCTCTGATAAGACAGCGAATTGTTCGTCCAGATCGGGTTCCGGAAGCACTTGGCCGGTCTGCCACCAGTGCATGACCTGCCCGAGCAGCCACGGCCTGCCGTAGGCGCCGCGCCCGATCATCACGCCGTCCGCAGCCGATTGCGCTAGCGCGGTCGCCGCGTCCGAGATGGTGCAGATGTCGCCGTTGGCGATGACCGGGATCGATACCGCATCCTTGACGCGGCGGATGAAGCCCCAATCGGCCTCGCCCTTGTACATCTGGCAACGTGTACGGCCATGGACGGTGATCATCGCAGCGCCCAGATCCTGCGCGATGCGCGCGAGTTCGGGCGCGTTGAGGCTATGATGATCCCAGCCCATCCGCATCTTGACCGTGACGGGCACGTCGACCGCCTTCACTGTCGCAGCGATCAGCCGCGCGGCGAGCGGCAGGTCGCGCATCAGCGCCGAGCCGGCATCGCCGTTCACCACCTTCTTGACCGGACAGCCCATGTTGATGTCGATGATCGCCGCGCCGCGATCGGCATTGAGTTTCGCCGCCTCCGCCATCTGTGCAGGATCGCATCCGGCGAGCTGCAACGAGACCGGTTCCTCGACCGGATCCCATGCCGCCTTCTGCAGCGATTGGCGCGTCTCACGAATCATCGCAGGCGAGGCGATCATCTCGGTGACGTTGAGCCCCGATCCATAGCGACGCACGAGCCGACGGAACGGTAGATCGGTCACGCCGGTCATGGGCGCGAGCACGACGGGGCAGGCGACCGTGATCGAGCCGATGGCGATCGGGCGCAGTGGCGGAGATGGCGGGGTCGACGTGGTAGCGGTCATAGCGCAAACAACAGTGCCTAAAAAACAGGCAGCGCATAGTCCATTGTCCGTAGCGCGGCAAGCGCTTAGGCGCTCGGCATGGCTTCTCCGATGCCCGCCCCCTCGCCTCCCCGGACCGGCGTTGCCGCGATCGTCGTCGCTGCGGGCAAGGGACTGCGTGCCGGACAACCCGTGCCGAAGCAGTTCGCGCCGTGGCGCGGCAGCCCGCTGGTCCGGCATAGCGTGGCGGCGCTCGCCGAGGCGGGAATCGAACCGATCGTCGTCGTTATCCCGCCAGGCGCGCAAAGCGCCGCCGAAGCCGCGCTGGCCGGGCTTCGTGTGCGCATCGTCAGCGGGGGCGAGACCCGGCAGCAGTCGGTGTGCAACGGATTGGAGGCGCTTGCTACCGACGCTCCGCAGCGCGTGCTGATCCACGATGCCGCCCGTCCCCGTGTGACGCAGGCAGTGATCGACCGACTGTTCGCCGCGCTCGACGCAAACGATGCCGTGATACCCGTGCTGCCCGTCACCGACAGCATCCTCGTCGCCGAAGACGACTCGATGGTGGGCGTCGTCGATCGCGCGACCCTGCGCCGCGTGCAGACCCCGCAAGCGTTTGACTACACCGCGATCCTCGACGCACATCGGGGCTGGACCGGAGCACCCGAAGCGAGCGATGACGCGCAAGTCGCACGCGCGGCGGGGATCGCGGTCGCCTTGGTCGACGGCGACGAGGCTTTGCACAAAGTGACCTACGAGACGGACTTCGCCCCAGATGCCGCCACGCGTGCCGCGATCCGCGTCGGAACGGGATATGATGTCCACCGTTTGGTCGTGGGCGAGGAATTGTGGCTCTGCGGACTGAAAATCGAACACACGCACGGCCTGTCGGGCCACAGCGACGCCGATGTCGCGATCCACGCGCTGGTCGATGCGATCCTTGGCGCGGCGGGCGCGGGCGACATCGGCCGGCACTTTCCGCCGAGCGATCCGCAATGGCGCGGCGCCTCGTCCGATCGGTTCCTGACCCATGCCGTCGGTCTCGCCAGCGAGGCTGGTTACGGCGTCGGCAACGTCGATGTCACGATCATCTGTGAAGCGCCCAAGATCGGCCCGTACCGCGAAGCGATGCGTGCCCGGCTCGCTGAGATAATGCGCGTCGACATCGGTCGGGTGAGCGTCAAGGCAACCACGACCGAAGGACTGGGTTTCACCGGACGGGGCGATGGCATCGCCGCGCAGGCGGCGGCCACCCTCGCACTTTTGTGACGCAGCATCTTGCAAGGATCCGTGCCATGCGCCGCCCGCTGAAGCCTGTAATCGCTGCGGCGGCAATGTTGTCGCTCGTCGCCAGCTCGTCGCCAGCGCTCGCGGCGCCCGTGTGCATCGCCCGCGCCGAGCTTCAGCCGCTGGTACGTTACGCGCTGCCCAGCGTCATCGAAGGCGGACGGCAACGCTGCCAGGCGACGCTGCCGCGCGATGCGTTCCTCCGCACCGATGCGATCGCCATGGTCCAGCGCTACCGCAACGATAGCCTCGCCGTGTGGCCTGCGGCGAAAGCGGCGTTCCTGCGGATCAGCGCGGCGGGCAAGGACGCCGACATGCTCATCGCCGCGATGCCCGATGCCGCGATGCAATCCACGGTCGATACGCTGGTGCAAGGCCTGGTCGTGGCGCAGCTGCCGTCCAACCGTTGCGACGAGATCGATCGGCTGGCGCGCGACGTCGCCCCGCTGCCCGCCCGCAACACCGCGGACCTCATCACGTTGTTCATCGAACTTTATGCGCGAGGCAAAGGCGGCAAGCTCGGCCCGTTCACCATCTGCCCCGGCGGATGACGGAGCCTGCCCCCTCCCCGCAGATCGACGACAGCCTGCTTCCCGCCGATATCGTCGCGCTGGCCGCGCGCGTCGTGGCGGAGAACCATGCGGCGGGCCGCACGATCGCGCTGGCGGAAAGCTGCACCGGCGGCCTCGTCGCCGCCGCATTGACCGAGATCGCCGGATCGTCGGCAGTTCTGGATCGTGCCTTCGTCACATATGCCGACGCGGCGAAGCGCGAGATGCTCGGCGTGCCGCAGCACATCCTCGACAGCTTCGGCGCGGTCTCGACCGCCTGCGCCTACGCGATGGCCGAAGGCGCGCTCGCGCATAGTGGAGCGGACATCGCGGTTTCGGTCAGCGGCGTCGCCGGACCCGGCGGCGGCAGCGCGACGAAGCCTGTCGGTTTCGTCACTTTCGCGCGCGCGCTTCGCGGCGACGCGCACGTGCACGTCGAGGAACGTCGGCTCGATCCGGCGAGCCGCTCGACGGTGCGCCATCAGGCCGCGCTGATCGCGCTCGGTTTGTTGCTGCCATAGATCGCCACCGCGCGCTTCTCGAACGCAGCGACCATCTTGCGGAACGCACGCTCGAAGTATTGTCCGGCCAGCTTTTCCAGCAACGGGTTGCGGAATGCGAACTTGACGTCGAACTCGATGTCGCAAGCGCTATCGCCACGCGCGTGGAATACCCAGTGATTGTCGAGATCGCGCAGCGGCCCGTCGACATAGGCGACGTGGATCGTCTCGGGCCGGTGCTTCTCGACGCGCGAGGTGAACTTTTCGCGGATCGCGCTGAAGCCGACGAGCATGTCGGCGACCATCACCGTGTCGTTGTCCGATTTGATCCGCGCGCCGACCACCCACGGTAGGAACTGCGGATAGCGTTCGACATCGGCGACCAGATCAAACATCTGCTCGGCGCTGTAGGGCAGGCTGCGCGTCTCGTGGATCGTCGGCATCGGTCGATCGCCGTCAGGCCAGCGCGCGCGCGAGCTTCGCTTCGCGCGCCTCACGCATCCGGCGGAAATCATCGCCCGCGTGGTAGCTCGATCGCGTCAGCGGGGTCGCGGCGACCTGGAGAAAACCCTTCGCGCGCGCGATCGCGCCATAGGCGGCAAACCCCTGCGGCGGAACGAATTCGATCACCTTGGCATGGCGCGGCGTCGGCTGCAGATATTGCCCCATCGTCAGAAAATCGATGTCGGCGCAACGCATGTCGTCCATCACCTGATGCACTTCGAGGCGCTGTTCACCGAGGCCCAGCATGATCCCCGACTTGGTGAAGATCGACGGATCATGGCGTTTTACCTGTTCGAGCAGCCGCAAAGACGCGTAGTAGCGCGCGCCCGGCCGGATCGTCGGATAGAGCCGCGGCACGGTCTCAAGATTATGGTTGTAGACGTCGGGCCGCGCGGTGACGATCGCCTCGACTGCGCTTCGCATCTTGTTGCGGAAATCGGGAGTCAGGATCTCGATCGTGGTCGCGGGCGTCGCGCGGCGCAGCGCGGCGATCACTTTGACGAACTGTGCCGCCCCGCCGTCGGGCAAGTCATCGCGATCGACCGAGGTGATGACGATGTGTTCGAGCCCCAGCTTCGCCGCCGCTTGCGCGACGTGTTCGGGCTCGGCCGCGTCGACCGCGCGCGGCATGCCGGTCTTGACGTTGCAGAACGCGCAGGCGCGGGTGCAGGTATCGCCCAAGATCATCACCGTCGCGTGCTTCTTGGTCCAGCACTCGCCGATGTTGGGGCACGCAGCCTCTTCGCAGACGGTGTTCAGGTTCAGCGAGCGCATCAGATCGCGCGTTTCGCCGTATGCGCGCGAAGTCGGCGCCTTGACCCTGATCCAGTCGGGCTTGCGCCGCACCGTCGGCGCGCTCGCAAGCGGCGCGGCGAGATCGGAACCGGGCGACAAATCGTTCATCGCCCGCAGATAAGCGCATGCGCGGGGCCTTGCCAGCCCCTATCGCGCTCGGCATGAGAGCCCTATGACCGATACGACGATGACACTCGCGCCGGGATCGGCCCAGCCGCTCGAACTCGCCAGCCTCGTCTCGGGCTATCGCCGGTTCCGCGATACCGGCTGGACGCCGCACCGCGCGCGTTGGGAACGACTTGGACAGGGGCAACAGCCCGCCGTGATGGTGATCGCCTGTTCGGACAGCCGGGTCGATCCGGGCCAGATCTTCGACGTCGATCCCGGACAGATCTTCGTCGTGCGCAACGTCGCGGCGCTGGTTCCGCCGTTCGAGCGCACGCCCGGCCATCACGGCGTCTCTGCCGCGCTCGAATTTGCCGTGCAGGTGCTGGAGGTCAGGACGATCGTCGTCATGGGTCACGGCCTGTGCGGCGGCTGCAAGGCCGCGCTGACGCAGGACCTGCGCGACGCCGAGCCCGGCGAGGGCGGCTTCATCTCCAATTGGATCGGCCTGCTCGACGAGGCGCGCGCGCCGGTCGCGGCGAGCCTCGGCGTTAGCGGGCGCGTGGCCGAACAGGCGATGGAGCAGGCGGCGGTCAAGGTCAGCTTGACGAACCTCCGCACGTTCCCGTTCGTCCGTGAGAAAGAGAGCGCGGGCGAGCTCAGCCTCGTGGGCGCCTACTTCGCGATTTCAGACGGCGTGCTGCACGTGCTGGACGCGGAGATGGGCGAGTTCGGCGCGATGACGTGAAGGCACACTATTCGTCATTCCAACACCCGCCCGTCCTGAGCTTGTCGAGGGACTGTCCTCCACTTGCGACGGTTGAGAGGAACTAGGCTCCTTCAACAGGCTCAGGATGGACGGTTCGGGTGAGGGTTTGTTTTTTGGAACGCCGCCGCCCCGCTTGCCGCCGCGCCCGGCGCCTCTCCCGCCACCGGCCACTTGCGATAGGTCCGTACGGTCGGATGCCACCAGCCGTGCTCGCCCTCGCCCTGTGCGACGGTGCTGATCCGGCGCGACGTCAGATCGATCGTGAGGCCGCCGTTGCGATCGAGCATCACACGATCGGCCTTGAGCAGCGCGGGGCGGCAACTGGCAGGAAGCCGCCGGTTGGCGATCACGATATCGACGCGCTCGCACGCGGCCGCCAGCGCTCGCTCGGGCACCACGTCTTTGCCACGCGAGATCAGGAGGTGCCAGCTTCGCCCCCCGCGATCGAGCGTGACAGCGCAGAAATCGGGCGTGCACCGCGCGCCGAGCCCGTCGGACAGCAGCTTCAGATCGCCGTTCATGCCCGCGAGTTCGCGCAGCGTATCGCTGGTGAAGCCGGCCTTCGCCGCGCGCAGGACCAGCAGCGAAGCGCCATCCTCGCTCGGGATGCCGACATGGCGGCCATCGCCCGAGATCAGGATATCGGGCGCGCGCAGGCTCGCTAGCGACAGCGTGCCGACAGCGACCGGGATCAGTCCCCAAAGCCGCACGCGGCCGTGCCACAGCGCCAGCCACAACCCGCCGCTGACGAACAGCGCGAACGCGCCGCGCCCCATCGCCGGCAGGAACGTCACCGCGCCCGGTTGGCGAGAGACGAAGTGCGCGAGCGCCAGCAGCGCGTCGAGCGACAGCCCGGTGAGCCACCAGAACGGTGCGCCGAGCCCGCCGAGGTCGAGCAGCAGCGATAGGCCCAAAAGTGGCATCGTCACCAGCTCGGTCAAGGGGATCGCGACGACGTTGGCGAGCGTGCCGTAGAGCCCCGCGCGATGGAAATGGAACAGGCCGATCGGCAGCAGCGACACCTCGACCACTGCACCGGTGATCAGCAGCCCGGCGATCGCACGCGCGACGCGCGACGCGAACCCCTCCTCGCGCCGCGCCACCAGCCGGCGCATCGGTGCGCTGTCGTGAAGCGCGACGATCGACAGCACCGCGGCGAAGCTCAGCTGAAAGCTCGGCCCCGCCAGCGCATCGGGCCACAGGAGCAACACCAGGAACGCGCCGACCGCGAGCATCCGCAGCGATAGCGCCTCTCGCCCTAACGCCAGCGCGGCGAGCACGAGCAGCGCGCCGACGCACGATCGCACCGTCGGCACCTGCGATCCTGTGAGGAGCGTATAGCCGATCGCCGCCGTGGCCGCGACCGCCGCTGCGACGAGCGGCAATCGGACGCGCAACGCCAACCAGGGGAACAGCGCCAGAACACTCATCGCCAACAGATAGGTCGCGCCGATTACCGCGCTGACATGCAGCCCGCTGACCGAAAGCAGGTGTGACAGCCCCGCATCGCGCAATGCGTTCTGGTCCTCGCGCGGGATCGCGCCCTGCTCGCCGCTGGCATAGGCATCGGCGATCGCGCCCGCCGGACTGGGCAGCTGCCGGCGGATGTGTTCCGACAGCGCGATCTGCACGCGCCGCAGCCAATCATCGGACGCGGCGGCCTGCCTGACCTCGGGCCGTTCGAGCACGCTGCCCGTCGCCGCGAGCTGCGCGAACCACGCGGTGCGCGCGAAGTCGTAGCCGCCGGGCAGCATCGGCGGCGCCGGCGGGATCAGCCGCGCGCGTACGACGATCCGCGCGCCTTCGCCGATCCGTCGATCGTCGAGCTTCGTCGGCATGTTGAGCCGCGCCCGGATCGCACGGCCATCGGCGGTGCGCGTCGCGACGATGAGCTGCACCCGATCGAGCGGCGGCTGATCGTCGCGATAGAGGACGCGCGCGTCGAACCGCCCAACCATCGCCCGGTCGATCGGCGGCACACCTACGAGCGCCGACTTCGTCCAGATCACCGCCAATCCGGCGACCGAGAGCAAGGGTACGGCGATCAGCGCCTGGCGCAGGAACGGCCACCGTCCTTGCGCGTGCGTCAACCCGCCGACGAATGCCGCTAGCGCCAGCAGCCCTGCGGCGAAGGCCAGCCATTGGGCACGGTTGGCGAGCGAGAACCAGGCACCGATGCCCGCGGCGAACGCGATGGTCAGCCAAGGCGCGCGCCCAAAGCCTTGGTCGACAAGAAAACGTTCGCACCTATCGGCTGCGCTGGACAAAACCGATCGGCCGGGCCAAGGATTTTGCTGCAATGCAGCGTCGGGTATCGATTCAGGCGGCGGCGACGGTTGGACCAAGGCGGGGACCTGCTCCGCCTTGGTCTCGACTTGCGCGGCGTGACTGGCCATGACGTACATTGGACAGGATCGGGTATCGATGGCAAGCGATCACGGCGTGGCGGATGACTTGGCGTTGGGCCGCTCGGCTGCGCGATCGTCGTCGCGCGTGGTCACCCGCTTCGCGCCATCGCCTACCGGATATCTGCACATCGGCGGCGCGCGCACCGCGCTGTTCAACTGGCTGTTCGCGCGTGCGAACAACGGCACCTATCTGCTGCGGATCGAGGATACCGATCGCGCGCGCTCGACCGAGCCGGCGATCGCCGCGATCCTCGATGGTCTCGGTTGGCTCGGCCTCGATGGCGACGAACAGCCGACGTTCCAGTTCGCGCGCTCACCCCGCCACGCCGAGGTCGCCGACGCGCTGCTTGCCGGCGGACGCGCCTATCGTTGTTATCTGACCCCCGAGGAACTGACCGCGCAACGCGACGCGGCAACGGCCGAGCGTCGGCCATTCCGGCTCGACAGCCCGTGGCGAGGCGCGGACCCGGCCAGCGCGCCGACCGACAAGCCGTCGGTCGTGCGCATCAAGGCACCGCGCGACGGTGAGACTGTGATCGACGATCTGATCCAGGGCCGCGTTACGGTGGCCAATGCGGAGATCGACGATTTCGTGCTGCTGCGCTCCGACGGCACGCCGACCTATATGCTTGCGGTGGTGGTGGATGATCACGACGCCGAGGTCACGCATGTGATCCGGGGCGACGATCATCTGAACAACGCGTTCCGCCAGCTCGCGATCGTTCGCGCGATGGACGCGATCGAGGGGTCGTGGCCCGATCCCGTCTATGCGCACGTGCCGCTGATCCACGGGTCGGACGGCGCGAAGCTGTCGAAGCGACACGGCGCGCTCGGCGTCGACAGCTATCGCGACGAGCTCGGCATCCTGCCCGAGGCTCTGTTCAACTACCTGCTGCGGCTCGGTTGGGGACATGGCGACGACGAGATCATCGCGCGCGACCAGGCGATCGCCTGGTTCGATATCGCGCATGTCGGCAAATCGCCGTCGCGGTTTGATCTCGCCAAGCTGCAGAACCTTAACGGCCATTATCTGCGCGAGGCTGCCGACGCGCGGTTGGCGACCCTCGTCGCGCAGCGGATCGACGGCGCGGACCCCGGATTGCTGACGCGCGCGATGCCGGTGCTCAAGCTGCGCGCCAAGGATCTTAATGAGCTTGCCGACGGCGCGCGCTTCCTGTTCGCGCGGCGTCCGTTCGCATTGAGCGACAAGGCGCAGGCACTGCTCACGCCCGATGCGCGCGATCTGCTCGCGTGCATCCACGATCGGCTAGGCACCGTCGCCGACTGGTCGGCCGCGGTGCTCGAGCCATTGTTGAAGACGATGGCCGATGAGCTCGGGTTGGGGCTTGGCAAGCTGGCACAGCCGCTTCGCGCGGCGCTGACCGGGCAGACGACCTCGCCCGGAATATTCGATGTCCTGGAACTGCTGGGACAGGAAGAAAGTCTCGCGCGGATCGTCGCGCAGGCGCAGGCCTTGTCGGTCGCCGAACACGCGTCGATAGTGTAGGAACAAGCGTAGGGGAGTGTGACAAGTGGCTGACCAAGCGAAGCTATCCGTTGCCGGGACGGATCAGGAGTTCCCCGTGCTGAAGGGCAGCGTCGGCCCCGACGTCGTCGACATCCGCAAGCTCTATGGCCAGACCGGGCTGTTCACGTTTGACCCCGGCTTCACTTCGACCGCGGCGTGCGAGAGCGCGCTGACCTATATCGATGGCGACGAAGGCGTGCTGCTGCATCGCGGCTATCCCATCGGCGAGCTGGCCGAACAGTCGAGCTTCATGGAAGTGTGTTACCTGCTGCTCAACGGCGAGCTGCCCGGTGCGAGCGAGCTGGACGACTTCTCGCATACGATCAGCCGGCACACGATGCTGCACGAACAGCTGATGACGTTCTACAACGGCTTCCGCCGCGACGCGCACCCCATGGCGATCATGTGCGGCGTTGTCGGCGCGCTGTCGGCGTTCTATCACGATTCGACGGATATCGCAGATCCCCAGCATCGCACGATCAGCTCGCATCGGCTGATCGCTAAGATGCCGACTATCGCCGCGGCGGCATACAAGTATTCGGTCGGTCAGCCGTTCATGTATCCCGACAACTCGCTGAGCTACACGGGCAACTTCATGCGCATGACGTTCGGCGTGCCGGCCGAGCCCTATGAACTGCACCCGGCGGTCGAGCGCGCGATGGACCGCATCTTCATCCTGCACGCCGATCACGAACAGAACGCTTCTACCTCCACGGTCCGCCTGGCCGGATCGTCGGGCGCGAACCCGTTCGCCTGTATCGCGGCGGGCATCGCCTGCCTGTGGGGCCCGGCGCACGGCGGCGCGAACGAGGCTGCGCTCAACATGCTGCAGGAGATCGGCACCCCCGATCGCATCCCGCACTATATCGAGCGCGCGAAGGACAAGAACGATCCGTTCCGGCTGATGGGTTTCGGCCACCGCGTCTACAAGAACTACGACCCGCGCGCGACCGTGATGCAAAAGACCGTGCGCGAGGTATTCGATGCGCTGAAGGTCAGTGATCCGGTGTTCGACACCGCGCTGCGACTTGAGGAAATCGCGCTCAACGATCCCTATTTCGTTGAGAAAAAGCTGTTTCCCAACGTCGATTTCTATTCGGGCATCATTTTGTCGGCGATCGGCTTTCCGACGACGATGTTCACCGCGCTGTTCGCGCTCGCGCGCACGGTGGGCTGGGTCGCGCAATGGAACGAGATGATCTCGGACCCAGCGCAGAAGATCGGCCGGCCGCGCCAGCTCTACACCGGTCCGACTCAGCGCGACTACGTCCCCGTCGACAAGCGCTGATCGTACGAAAGCCCGTCCCCGCCCGGTCCGCGCTTGCATTGCGCGCCGGGACGATCGGAGACGTATCAAGAATGGCGGCGGCCGGTCCTCATGCCCGGCTGCGCGACCGCGCCGAGCGCGATCGCCAGTGCCAGGAATTCGGCGCCCGGCCCGATCAGGCGCACGACCGATGTGATCGCCAGCACCAGCGCCACGATGGTGCGATCGGTCAGCCAGCGTGCGGGGCGGCGCTCGTAAACCCGCGGCGTAACCCGCACGAGCAGCACCAGCATAAGCGGCGCGAAGGCGCGACCCGCCAGCGTCCCCGTTGGAAAGGCGGGCGCAGGCCAGATCATCAGCAGCACCAGCGCGGCGTCGATCAGGCATTCGAGGACCCCCGCCAGCGCGCGCGGGCCACCTTGCGGCGTCGCCGCGCCACGCTCGACCCGCATCAGCAGCAGCCCGGCCTGGCCGACGAGGTTGCTCAGCGCTACGAGCACGAACGCGAGCGTGAACACGCGCAGCCATCCCAACGCCAGCGACATCAGCAGCAGGATCAGCGCACCCAGCGCCAGCATCCGGCTGCCGCTGCCGGCGTGGAGCAGCGTCGAGCCGAAAGCGCGGATACCGGCGCGCGCCAGCGCCTCGCTCGGGCTCGCGTCGCGCCCCTCGCCCAGGTTGAACGCGACCCATTCATCGTCGATCGCGTGCGCCTCGGCCTCATCGCGCACAATTCGCCAGCGCCCCCCGGCCCGCGCCTCGTCGGGCACCTCGCGCGTTGGAATCCCGGCCTGCAACGCGACGCGGGTCAGCGCCGAAGTAACGTCATACCCATCGGGCAGGTCGGCAAGCAGCCTGCCCGGGATCAGCAGCATGCCCCCCGTCGCGCGCGTCAGGTCGAGCCGCTCGAACCCCAGCGCGAGGCCGATATCGGCGGGTTGCACCAGCACGCCGATTCCTGGCCGCATCAGTTCCGCGCCCATTGAAGCGTCGGCGAGCAGCCCGTCGGCGATGACCAGCAGTTCGTCGCTCGCGTGGCAGACGGCGCGCAGTTCGGCCGCGTCGCGCGCGATATCGAACCGCTTGCCCGCGCTTTCGACTTCCGATTGCAACAGGCTCAGCGCCGGATCAGTTGTATCGACCAGACAGACGATCGCCCCGCAGCCGAGCGCAAACGCCAATTCGGCCTGTCGCCGCGCAAGCGATTGGCCGGCGACGATCAGCGAGGCCCGGCGCACTTGGCCCGACGTGTCCGCCGGCTCGGTCATCGCGAGCAGGGCAATGCGCAGATGCGTTCTCCGGCCGACGTACGAGCGTTTGTAGTGCTCGTTTTAGGCACTGGGGCGGTCGATGCCAAGCCGTACCGTGCAGCACGCGGGATGAGCAGATGGCAACCATCCGACGGCAATGCCGGAAAACCGCGGCCGCGGGCTTTATCGGCGGGACGGGGGTGATACTAGGGCGCGATGAACGGGGGCTTTCACGACACCGACGATGGGGCGGGGAGCCCCGGCGGCGACCGTCGCCCCGCCCTGCCCGCGTTCGCGCCGATTGGTGGCGTCGACAACGCGCTGCGCGCGGTGGACGGCCCGTCTGTCGCGCCCCCGCCCGTCGACTTGATCGCGCCGATTTCCATTGTGATCGCGCTGCTGCTTATTACTGCCTGGACCGGCTTCTTCATCTGGAGCCAGATTGATATACTGTCGATTGAAGTTCGGTTCTGGCCCGGCCTGATCGCGGAGTGGGCGACGCCGGTTCTGCTGATCGGCGCGGCTTGGCTCATCACCTCGCGCGGCTCAAGCGTCGCCCGCCTCGACAAGAACGGCGGCGCGATCATCGCGCAGGCCGAACGGCTCGACGCGCTGCTGATCACCGTCAATCGGGAGCTCAGCCTGGCGCGCGAATTCATCGCCGCGCAGGCGCGCGATCTCGAAAGCATCGGCCGGCTCGCCGCCGAGCGGTTGACCGAAAGCGGCGCGCGGATCGAGGAACTGGTGCTCACGAATGCCGAGCGGATCGACGTGATCGCGGGCACGAGCCGCGTCGCGATCGACAACCTCGAACAGCTGCGCGCGCAGCTCCCCGTCCTGACGAGCGCGACGCGTGATCTGGGCAACACGATCGGCAGCGCCGGGCAGACCAGCCAGGCGCAGCTGGCGCAGGTCCATCAAGCGCTGGCGATGATCGGCGAAGCCGGTGCGACGAACGCAGCGCAGATCAATACGCTGCGCCAGGCGAGCGATCGGGCGATCGCCGCGCTGACGCAGCACTCCGAAGGGCTCGCTTCGGTGGCTGCAGCGCGGTTCGAGGAATTGCGGATGCGCAGCGACGAAGCGCGCGCCGGGCTCGACATGGAGGAGACCCAAGCCCTGGCGGCGCTGCGATCGCGAACCGAGACGCTGCGGCGCGACGGTCAGGCAATCGCCGCCGGTATTCGCGAGGGCGAGGACGCGGCGCTGGGCCGCTGGCGCGAGGCCTCGGCGCGTGCCGAGGCCGATATCGGCGCGGCGCTGGTGGTGCTCGACAACGCCGAGCGCGATGCGTTCGCCGCGTCGCACCAACGGCTGATCGCATTGTCGGACGATGCCGAGCGCGTCGATGCGCTGCTCGACGAACGCGCGCGATCCTTTACGCAGGCACTCGACGCACGAAGGCGGGCGATGGCCGAGGCAGACGATCAGGCGGTCATCGTATTCACCGGACGGCTCGCCGAACTCGATGCGGAGCTCGCTACGCGTCAGGCGGAGCATGTCCGCCAGGGCGAAGTGCTGACAGAGCACGCCGATGCGATGTCGACGCGGCTTGTGCAGAGCGAGAGCCGCATGACTGCGATCGTCGCACAAGGCCGCAACGCGCGCGACGATCTTGCGACGCATCTGCGCGATCTCATCGCCTCTCTCGCCGACGGCCGAGAGGCACTGTCGGGTGTCGATGGCGATGTGCGCGCGCTCATCACGTCGAGCGAACGCGTGCGCGACCTGCTCGGCTCGGCTGCCGCGCTAGCCCGCGATGAGGTACCCTTTGTGCTAGCCGACGGCGAAGCGCAGCTGCGGGCATTGCACGATGCCATCGCCGCGCTGCGTGTCGCGGCCGGCGAGGCGGATGAACTCGGCGGGCAAATCTCCGGGCGCCTGGTGGGCGCGGCAGCCGATGCGTCGCAAAAGCTTGGCGAGATCGGCGAGCGGCAATCGCGCGCGAGCGCCGACGCGGTCGCGCACCTCGGCCATCTCGAAGCGATCGACGAGCGCCTCGGCACAATTATCGAGACGGGCGAGCGGCTATCCGATCAGGCGCGCGACGAATTCGCCGAGACACTGAGCGCCATCGTGCGGGACATGACCGCTAGCGGCGCGAGCGCGTTCGATCGCGCGCTTCGCAATGCCGCGGCGGAGACCTCTGGCCGGCTCGAACAGGCGGCGGCGCATGCGGCCGGCGTCGGGGGTGAGGCCGCGCATCAGCTGCGCACCGAGATCGCGCAAGTCGAGCGCCAGACCGCCGCGCTCGAAGCGCGCGTCGCCGCCGCGCTGGCGCGCACCGAAGCGCCCCTCGATCGCGACTTCGCGCGCCGTGCCGCGCTGATCACGGAAACGCTCAATTCCAACGCGATAGATATCGCGTCGGCGCTGGCGCATGACCTGCCTGACAGTGCCTGGGCCGCCTATCTGCGCGGCGATCGCGGCATTTTCACGCGGCGCGCGGTACGTCTGCTCGACGGTGGGCAGAGCCGCGCGATCGTGACACTCTATGAAGCCGAACCTGCGTTCCGCGACCATGTGAGCCGCTATATCCAAGACTTCGAGGCGATCCTGCGCGAGCTGCTGTCGGCGCGCGATGGCCATGTCTTGGCGGTGACGATGCTGTCGTCCGATCTCGGCAAGCTCTATGTTGCGCTGGCCCAGGCGATCGAGCGGCTGCGACAGTGATCTGAGCGATTCCCCGATCCGCTCATCTGAGCTTGTCAAATAACCGCTGTTCTCGCCGCCGTTGAAGGAAGAAACGACCCTTCGACAAGCTCAACGTAGCCGGATTTGAAGGTATGGCGCTCAATGCATATAAGCTGAATCTTTGTATCCAGCGGGCCCGTTGCCGAAGAAGTTGAAATCGCCGAGCGACAACCAATGCTCGACGTAATTCAGATAATACAGCCCGAACAGCACGATCGCCACGATAGTCGCGCGTTTCACGATCAGGCCCGGGCGGAATGTTGCCGGCGCGCTTTCGGCATGGCCCGCCGCCGCCCGCTCGCCGAGATCCTCGTGCGTGCGGATACCGAACGGCATGACGAGGAACGCGCTCAAGACCCAAAATAGCAAATAGATCGCGACGATCGAGGTCCAGCGCACCGTTCGTTCATCCTTCCAGCAACAGAACCTGGACTTGCGGCTTCTTGCCCGACCACCGCTGCGCGGCGCGGCGGGCGGCCAACCGCGCCGCTTCGGTCCGCGCGCCGCGATCGGTGCGCGTCGCGCCTTTCAGCTTGTCCAGCGCGGTGCTGATGTCCCCGCGCGCTTCGGCGACGAATGCGTCGTAGTCCTCGTCGAGCGGTAGGCCCAGGCCGGCGACTTCGACCCTGCTCTTGCCGCCGCTGCCAGCGCCGCCCCCACCGCCGATCGCCACGACCAGCGCGCCGTTGAGCGCGATCCGCCGACGCATCGTCATCGCCGTGCCGTCAGCCGGCGCGATGATATCGCCATCCAGGATCAGACGACCCGCTCGCACCTCGCCGAACTTGCCCGGTTTACCCGGCGCGAGCCGCACGAGATCGCCGTTCTTCTGCACCACGGTCTTGCCGATACCTAGCTCCGCCCCATAACGCGCCTGCTCGCGCATGTGCCGCATCTCGCCGTGCACGGGCACCAGGATGTCCGGGCGGATCCAGCCATAGAGCGCGGCGAGATCCGGGCGACCCGGGTGGCCCGAGACGTGGATCAGGCTCTGCCGATCGGTAACGATGGTGACGCCGCGTTCGGCCAGCCGGTTCTGGATGCGGCCGATCGCGGTCTCGTTGCCCGGGATCTGTCGGCTGGAAAACAGCACGACATCGCCGGCTTCGAGCGCGATCTGGTGATTGCCCTCGGTGATCCGCGACAATGCCGCGCGGGGCTCACCCTGGCCACCGGTCGCGACGATCATCACCTGACCGCGCGGCAGCCGCATCGCCGCGTCAAAGGTTATGCGTTCAGGCAGGTGCTCTAGATAGCCGCTCGCCTGCGCCGCGCCGATGATGCGATCGAGCGAGCGCCCGGCGACGCACAGCTGCCGCCCGGTCGCACGCGCGACCTCGCCCAGTGTCTGCAGCCGCGCCACGTTCGAGGCGAACGTCGTCACCACGACGCGCTTGCCACGATGCCGGCCGACTTCTTCGAGGAGCCCGCGATAGACCGCGCCTTCGGACCCGGCGGTCTCTGCGTTGAACACGTTGGTCGAATCGCACACGAGCGCGAGCACGCCTTCGTTTCCGATCGCGGTCAATTCCTCGGCCGTGGTCGGCTCACCGATGCGCGGATCGTCGTCGAGCTTCCAGTCGCCGGTGTGGAACACGCGGCCATAGGGCGTGTCGATGAGCAGCGCGTTGCCCTCGGCGATCGAATGCGCGAGCGGCAGGTATTCGATGTCGAACGGCCCCAGCCGCAGCGGCTCGAGATCCTCTACGACGATCAGCTTGACCCGGTTTTCGATCCCCGCCTCGATCAGTTTTTCGCGGACCAGGCGCGCGGTGAACGGCGTGGCGTAAAGCGGCACGCCCAGCTCTTCGGCGAAATAGGGCACCGCGCCGATGTGATCCTCATGCGCATGCGTCAGCACCACGCCGAGCAGATCGCGGCGGCGCTCCTCGATGAAATCAAGATCAGCGAAGACCAAGTCGACGCCCGGATATTCGCCCCCGCTGAACGTCATGCCGAGGTCAACCATCAGCCATTTGCCGTCGCAACCATACAGATTGACGTTCATGCCGATTTCGCCCGATCCGCCGAGCGCACAGAAGATCAGTTCCTTGCCGGGTTTCATGCTCTATTCTTCATCATGCGACGGCGCGTTGGGACAGGATCGCCAGACCCTCAAGCGTCAGATCGGGATCGACCGCATCGAATATGTCGGTCGCATCGTCGAACAACACGGCCAACCCACCGGTCGCGACGACCTTCAATGGGCGGCCGACTTGCGCGCGGATGCGGGCGATCAAGCCCTCCATCATCGCGACATAGCCCCAGAATACGCCAATCAGCATCTGCTCCTCGGTGTTCGTGCCGATCACGCTGTCGCTCGCGGGCGCGGCGATCGCGATGCGCGGCAGCATCGCGGTGTTGCCGACCAGCGCGTCGAGCGAAAGATTGATCCCCGGCGCGATCACGCCGCCTTTGTAAGCGCCGTTGAAATCGACCACGTCCAATGTGGTGGCGGTCCCGAAATCGACAACCACCAGATCGCCAGGATACTTCGCATGCGCGGCAAGAGCGTTGACCGCGCGATCGGCGCCGAGCGAACTGGGCTGGTCGACGTCGATCTCAAGCCCGAAGCGCGCCGCCCCGCGCCCGGCGATCAGCGGTTCGATCTGGAAATAATGCCGCGCGAGCAACTCGAGGTTGCGGAGCGCGCGCGGCACGACAGTTGAAATGATGATTCGATCGATCGCATGGCGATCGAAGCCGCCGATGACGAGCAGCTGCATCAGCCAAACAGCGTACTCGTCACCGGTGCGGCGCGGATCGGTAGCGATGCGCCAGCGCGCCTTCATCGCGCCGATCGCCGCACCTCCAGCGGGACCCGCCTTTTCGCCCCCAGGCGCATCGAACAGCGCGAAGACGATGTTGGTGTTGCCGGCGTCGATCGCGAGCAGCATCGCGGCTATCCCCTGACCTGGTCGAGCAGACGGACTTCCCCGCTGCGAATGTCACGCATCGAGCCATCATTCAGGCGGAGCCGCAACGCCCCATCATCGGCCAGGCCCGCGAAACGTCCGTCTAGCCGTCGTTCGCCGTCGTCAACGATGAGCGGCGTGCCTTCGGGATGCGCGGCGGCGAGCCAGCGCCGGATGATCGGCGCGAGCCCGAAATCGCGCCAGCGCTGCAGATCGAGATCGAACTGCGAGGCAAGGCTTTGCGCGAACCGGTCGCGATCCAAGCGCGCGCCAAGCTGTTCGAGCGATATCGTTTCTCGCCCGTCAAGTGCGGGTGCGCAGGCAAGGTTCACGCCGATCCCAATGATGACCGCATCGCCTTCGCGTTCGAGCAGAATGCCCGCGAGTTTGGCCGAACCGACGAGCAGATCGTTGGGCCATTTGAGTTGGAGTCTGAACCTCATGTCCCAATCCTCCGAACCCGTCGACCCTGAGCCTGTCGAAGGGTTGTCCTTTTTTTCGGGCGCATTGCCCGGTCCAAGGGAAGGGGAAGAACTGTGCTTTGACAAGCTCAGCATGGACGGGGTGGGGAAAAGCTCTTGCTCGACGCGCGACCCGCAAGAGCTTCGCGCCGCCAGCGCCCGGCTCACCGCTTCAAAGACCGCGAGGCCCGCGACCAGCGCGAGCGTCGGTACCGGGGGATCGGCGAAGCGGCGGTGGACAAGTGTCGAGCCCATGAAATTGCCCGCGCCGTCGATCCAGTTGCGGCCCGAACGGCCGACGCCATCGGTCTGGCGATCGGCAACCAGCCACTCCCCCTCGGGGACATGATCGCCGCTGGCCAGCCGCGCGGCGAGATCGCGATTTGTGGAGCCGGTTTCCGAGACGACGTGGATCACGCTTGCACTAAGGGCGGTCGAATTGGCTCGGGCGGACCGAATCGGTCAGACCACGTGAAACAGCGCTGCGGCAGCGGTATCGGCCAGCGCGCCGAGCCACTTGGTCAGCAGATAGCCCAGCGGCGAGATCACCAGGCAGCTCGCCAGCAACAGCACTTGGCGCGCGCGATCATCGATCGAGCCGCCGACCGCCGCGACGCGGTCCGCCGGCTCATCAAAGAACGCGATCTTGACGATTTTGATATAATAGAACGCGCCGATCACGCTCGCCGCGATGCCGAGCGCGGCAAGCGCCACGAAGCCGGCGTCGACTGCCGCGCGAAACACGACGAACTTGGCCCAGAAGCCGAACAGCGGCGGAATGCCGGCAAGGCTGAACATCGTCGCCATCAGTGCCCAGGCGAGCAGCGGCTGGGTGCGCGACAATCCGGCGAGGTCGGCGATCGCCTCGACCGCGTTGCCCTCGCGATCGCGCAGCGAGAGCACGACGACGAAGCCCGCGACCGACATCGCGACATAGATCGCCATGTAGACCAGCATCGCCGAAGCGCCTTCGGGCGTCGCGATGGCAAGGCCGATGAGGAGGAAACCGATGTTGTTGATCGACGAATAGGCGAGCAAGCGCTTGAGGTTGCTCTGCCCGATCGCCCCCAGCGCGCCGACAACGATCGAGGCGAGCGCGGCGAACATGACGATCTGCCGCCACGCGCCCGCCTGTCCGCCGAACGCCATGATCGCCACGCGCATCACCAGCGCCAGCGCCGCGACCTTCGATGCGGTCGCGAAGAACGCGGTGACCGGGGTCGGCGCGCCTTCATAGACATCGGGTGTCCACATGTGAAACGGTGCGGCCGCGATCTTGAACGCGAGACCCGACAGAACGAAGACGATGCCGAACACGGCGCCGGTCGCCAGCCCGCCAGTCGTCAGTCCGCCCGTTGTCAGCCCGCCCGCCCCTGCTACGCCCGTCGCCTGAGCAGACTGCAGCGCACCGGCGATGCCGGCAAAGTTGGTCGTGCCGGTGAAACCGTAGATCAGGCTGATGCCGAACAGCAGGATGCCGCTCGACAGCGCGCCGAGCACGAAATATTTGAGCCCCGCCTCGGCCGAACGCTCGTCGGGCCGCAAGAACGCGGCGATCACGTAGGAGGCGAGCGAACTCAGCTCGAGACCGATATAAAGCGTCAACAGGTCGGTCGCCGAGACCATCAGCGCCATGCCGATCGCGGCGAACAGCACGATTACGGGAAACTCCGCGCGCATCGCGCCGAAGCGCGCGAAGAAGCCGGGTGCGACGATCAGCACGAACGCGGATGAGCCGTAGATCAGCAGCTTGGCAAAGGCGGCGAACGCGTCTGCGCGATATTCGCCATAGAACGCCGACGCGCCGATCCCCGCCGCGCCCTCCGCCAGCGCGGGTACGCTCATCGCCGCCGCCGCGGTCAACGCCGCGACCGCCAGGATGCTCACGAGGCGCGCGGCCTTGTCGCCCTGCCAGCCGGCGATCAGCAACAGGATCAGCCCGACGACGCTGAGCGTCTCCTCGCCTAGGACCATCGCCAGCGAGTGCATCAAGTCCATCAGCGCGTCCCCCCGGCCGCCGCCTGCGCAAGCGCGGGCGCGCGAACGCCGGTCGGCCGCGCATCGCTCGCCGGCTTCGCCCGCGCCAACCGCGCGTCGAGCACCGCGAGATCACGGCGCATGGGCGCAAGGAAGCTTTCGGGGTAGACGCCCATCCAAATCACCACCGCCGCCAAAGCGGTAAGCATCACCCACTCGCGTGCGTCGACGTCGGACAGGCTCGCCGCGTCCGCGTTCTTCTGTCCGCCGAACACGACGCGGCGGTACAGGTACAGCATATAGGCTGCGCCCAGGATGATGCCGGTGGTACAGACGAACGCCGCCCAGCTCGACAGCTGGTAGATGCCGGCAAGGCTCAGGAACTCACCGACGAAGCCGCTGGTCCCGGGCAGGCCGATCGAGGCCATCGTGAACAAGAGGAAGAACAGCGCATAGCGCGGCATGTTGATCGCGAGCCCGCCGTAGCGGTCGATCTCGCGCGTGTGCAGCCGATCATAGATCACGCCGACCGACAGGAACAGCGCGCCCGACACCAGGCCGTGGCTGAGCATCACGATCATCGAGCCTTCAAGCCCTTGCGTGTTGAACGCGAACAGCCCGATCGTCACGATCGCCATATGCGCGACCGACGAATAGGCGATCAGCTTTTTCATGTCGTGCTGCGCGAGCGCGACCAGCGAGGTATAGACCACCGCGATCATCGACAGCGCCCAGATCAGCCAGGCGAACAGTGCGCTCGCCTCTGGAAACATCGGCAGCGAAAAGCGGATGAAGCCATATCCGCCCATCTTGAGCAACACGCCCGCCAGGATCACCGAGCCCGCCGTCGGCGCCTGCACGTGCGCATCGGGCAGCCAGGTATGCACCGGCCACATCGGCATCTTGACCGCGAAGCTGGCGAAGAACGCCAGCCACAGCCAGGTCTGCGCCTGCGCGGGAAAATCGAAGCGCATCAACGTCGGAATGTCGGTGGTGCCCGCCGCGTGCGCCATCCACAGCATCGCGATCAGCATCACGACCGAGCCGAGCAGCGTGTAGAGGAAGAACTTATAACTCGCGTAGATCCGATCGACCCCGCCCCAGATGCCGATGATCAGGTACATCGGGATCAGGCCGGCCTCGAACATGATGTAGAACAGGAACAGGTCCTGCGCCGCGAACACACCAAGCATCAGCGTTTCCATCAGCAGGAACGCCGCCATGTATTCGCCGACACGGCTTTGGATCGCATGCCAGCTCGCGCCGATGCAGATCGGCATCAGGAACACCGAGAGCATAATCAGCATCAGCGCGATGCCGTCGATACCCAGCGCCCACGAGAAGCCGGCGAACAGCGGCACATGCTCGACGAACTGCCACTGCGCGCCGCCGATATCGAAGTTCGCCCATAGCACGATGCCGAGCGCCAGATCGACCAGCGTCGCGGCGAGCGCGATTATGCGCGCGGTGGGGCCGTTGAGGATGAGACAGACGACCGCGCCGATCAGCGGCACCAGCAGCATGAGGGTAAGAATGGGAAACTGCATTCTAAACCCGTCCACCCTGAGCTTGTCGAAGCATGTCCTGAGCGACTGCCGCAGGCAGGCAGTCGAAGGGGGCTGCACTCGTTCTTATGCTTTGGCGCGTCGAGCAAAGAGAAAGACGATTGTTCGACAAGCTCAGGACGGACGGAAACAAAGGGATCAGCGCTTTACTCATCGCGCGATCACCCAGCTGATCGCGCCGACCAGCCCGAGCAGCATCACCAACGCATAGCTGTAGAGGTAGCCCGATTGCACGCGCTTGGCGATCACCGCACCGCGCTCCACGACCCAGGCCGCGCCGTTGGGGCCGAAGCGATCGATCACGCCGATGTCACCCTGTTTCCACAACAGCCGCCCGATCCGGAACGCCGGTCGAACGATAACCGCGTCGTACAATTCGTCGAAATACCATTTGTTGAACACGAAAGTGTAGACGACGCCGATCTGCGCGACGACCTCGGCGGGAAAGCGCGGATTGCGCAGGTAGCCGTACCACGCGATCAACACGCCGAGCGCCATGACGGTAAACGGCGCCCACTGCACCCAGCCGGGAACCTCCTCGGCGGCGTGCATCAGCTGCTCGTTGAACGCGATGCTGCCCCGCCAGAACGCCGCCGCTCGTTCGGGACCGACGAAGACCTTGTCGAACACGAAGCCGGCGGTGATCGCGCCGATGCTCAGCACGATCAACGGCACGAGCATCGACAGCGGCGATTCGTGCGGATGATAACCGGCGGTGCCGTCGTCTTCATGCGAGCTCGGCGTCGAGTGGCTATGGCCATCGCCAGAATGCTCCTGCGCGGGCGCGTTGTGCGCGTCGGGCGTATCGTGGCCATCGTGCACCGCATGCTGGATATGCTCGGACAGCGCCCAGCGCGGCCGGCCCCAGAACGTCAGGAACATCAGCCGCCACGAATAGAAGCTCGTCATCAGCGCGGCGATGATGCCGCACCAGAATGCGAAGCCGCCGAAATTCGCGTTGCTGGCATAAGCCGCCTCGAGGATGGAATCCTTCGAATAGAACCCGGCGAACCCGAACACGTCGACCACGCCGACGCCGGTGATCGCCAGCGTGCCGGCCAGCATCGCCCAGAACGTCACGGGGATGCCTTTGCGCAGGCCTCCGTAGTAGCGCATGTCCTGCTCGTGGTGCATCGCGTGGATCACGCTGCCCGCGCCAAGGAACAACAGCGCCTTGAAGAACGCATGCGTGAACAGATGGAACATCGCCGCGCCGTACGCGCCAACGCCAGCGGCGAAGAACATATAGCCGAGCTGCGAACATGTCGAATAGGCGATCACCCGCTTGATGTCCCATTGCGTCGTGCCGACGGTCGCGGCGAAGAAGCAGGTCGCGGCACCGATGAAGGTCACGAAACTCAGCGCCGCCGGGCTCGTCTGGAACAGCGGTGACAGCCGGCAGACCATGAACACGCCAGCGGTCACCATCGTCGCCGCGTGGATCAGCGCGGAGACCGGCGTCGGCCCCTCCATCGCGTCAGGCAGCCAGGTGTGCAGGCCAAGCTGCGCCGACTTGCCCATCGCGCCGATGAACAACAGGATGCACAATACGGTCGCGGTGTCGAAGCGATAACCGAGGAAGCCGATGGTCGAATGCGCGAGCACGCTCGGCGCCGCCGCCAGGATCGCGGGGATGGAGACGGTGCCGAACACTAGGAACACGCCGAAGATACCCAGCATGAAACCGAGATCGCCGACACGGTTGACGACGAACGCCTTGATTGCCGCCGCGCTCGCCGATGGCTTGGTGAACCAGAAGCCGATCAGCAGGTACGATGCGAGGCCGACGCCTTCCCAGCCGAAGAACATCTGCACGAGGTTGTCGGCGGTCACCAGCATCAGCATCGCGAAGGTGAACAGCGAGAGATAGGCGAAGAAGCGCGGCTGCGACGGATCCTCCGCCATGTAGCCCCAGCTGTAGATATGCACGAGCGCGGACACCGTCGTGACGACGACGAGCATCACCGACGTCAGCGCATCGACTCGCAAGGCCCAGTCGAACGTCATCGCGCCCGATTGCACCCAGTGCAGCACGGGAGTGACATGCGCCTGAGCGCTTCCCGACAGGAACCCGATGAAGATCGGCCACGCGAGCAGGCAGGCGATCACCAACGCGCCAGTCGTCACCAGCTTGGCCGCGACCTGGCCGATGAACTGCTGCCCCAGCCCGGCGATCAGCGCGGCGGCGAGCGGCAGAAAGACGATGAAAAGAATAGGGCTCACGCGAAGATCAGCCCTTCATCCGGTTGACGTCGTCGACCGCGATCGTGCCGCGATCGCGGAAGTAGATCACCAAAATGGCAAGGCCGATCGCCGCCTCACCCGCTGCGACAGTCAGCACGAACATCGCGAAGATCTGACCCGTCAGGTCGTGCAGGAACGCGCTGAACGCGACAAGGTTGAGACTGACCGCGAGCAGGATCAGCTCGATCGCCATCAGGATGACGATCACGTTCTTGCGGTTGAGGAAGATGCCGAGCACGCCGAGCACGAACAGGATCGAGCTGACGACGATGTAATGCTCGATGCCGATCACAGCGTTACCCCCGCGCCGACTTCGGGCCGCGTGTTGACCGTCGCGTCCTGCGGCCGACGCGCGTTCTGACGGCTGATGTTCTGGTGCTTGTAGTCGCTGCGCTGGCGGTGCGTCAGCACGATCGCGCCGATCATCGCGACGAGCAGGATCAGTCCTGCCGCCTCGAACAGAAACAGGTAGCGGCCGTAGAGCAGCACGCCAATCTGCGCGATGTTGCTCGCATACGCCATCGGCGCCGCGTTGCCAGAAGCCGCCCCCAGATGCATCGCGCCGATGCGATAGGCGCCGACGCCCAGCACGATCTCGGCCAGCAGCACTACCGCCACCGCGACGCCGAGCGGGAAGTTTTTGACGAACCCCGCGCGCAAGGCGGCGAAATCGATGTCGAGCATCATCACCACGAACAGGAACAGCACCGCGACCGCGCCGACATAGACGATGACCAACAGCATCGCGATGAACTCCGCGCCGACCAGCACCATCAGCCCCGCGGCGTTGAAGAACGCGAGGATCAGCCACAGCACCGAATGCACCGGATTGCGCGACAGGATCGTCAACGCCGCCGACGCAATGGTCAGCGCGGCAAATAGATAGAACGCGAGAACCTGGATCATTGGCCCAATAACCTCCCCACTTGTGGGGAGGAAGACCAGCGACGCTGGTGGAGGGGTCTCGTTTCAGCGCGACGCAACGTGGAGGGCAAACCCCTCCACCATCCTGTGGATGGTCCCCCTCCCCAAGCCAGCTTGGAGAGGACAGCGTGCGTCCCCCTGGTCATCGCGAGGGCCCTAGCGATACGGCGCATCGGCTTCAAGGTTCGCGGCGAGCGTCCGCTCCCACATATCCCCGTTCGCCAGCAGCTTGCGCTTGTCGTACAGCAGTTCCTCGCGCGTCTCGGTCGAATAGTCGAGGTTCGGCCCCTCGACGATCGCATCGACCGGGCAGGCTTCCTGGCAGAAGCCGCAGAAGATGCACTTGGTCATGTCGATGTCGTAGCGCGTCGTCCGCCGGCTGCCGTCGTCGCGCGGCTCGGCCTCGATCGTGATCGCCTGCGCCGGGCACACCGCCTCGCACAGCTTGCACGCGATGCACCGCTC
>CAXSZV010000011.1:0-98062 GCA_964242815.1 uncultured Novosphingobium sp. | reverse complement strand
CAGCTCGCCGACCGAACGCACGCGGCGGTTGCCGAGGTTGTCGATGTCGTCGATCTCGCCCTTGCCGTCCTTCAGGTTCACCAGTTCCTTGACTACGGCAAGAATATCCTCGTTGCGCAGCGTGGTGACGGTATCCTCGGCGTCGAGGCCGAGGCGCATGTTCAACTTGACGCGGCCGACCGCCGACAGGTCATAGCGGCTAGCGTCGAAGAACAAGCCCTCGAACAGCGCTTCGGCGGTCTCCTTCGTCGGCGGCTCGCCCGGGCGCATGACCTTGTAGATCGCCTCCAGCCCCATGTCGCGGTTCTCGGCCTTGTCGGCCTTCAGCGTGTTGCGCATCCACGGGCCAGTGTTGACCTCGTCGATGTCGAGCAGTTCGATTACGTCGATGCCCGCCTTGTCGAGCGCATCGAGGTTCTCGGGCGTGACTTCGTCGCCAGCCTCGATCCAGATCCGGCCGGTGCTCTCATCGATCAGATCGCGCGCACTGAACCGCCCGAAGATTTCCTCGGTGGGGATCAGCAGTTCGCCAAGACCATCCTTCTGCGCCTTGTTCGCGGCGCGCGGGCTGATCTTCGCGCCCGCAGCGAAAATGACCTCGCCCGACTTCGCGTCGACGATGTCGAACGCCGGCTTCGTGCCGCGCCATTGCTCGGGCGCGTAGGGTAACCGCCAGCCACCCTGTCCCCGCGCCCAGGTCACCGTATCATAGAAGTGATCGAGGATCTGCTCGTCGTCGAGGCCCAGCCCGTAGAGGAGGCTGGTCACAGGCAGCTTGCGCTTGCGGTCGATACGGACGTTGACGATGTCTTTGGCGTCGAACTCGAAGTCCAGCCACGAACCGCGATAGGGGATCACGCGGGCGGCGAACAGGTATTTGCCCGACGAATGCGTCTTGCCGCGATCGTGATCGAACAATACGCCCGGGCTACGATGCATCTGGCTGACGATCACGCGCTCGGTGCCGTTGATCACGAACGTGCCGTTGCCGGTCATGAGCGGCATGTCGCCCATGTAGACGTCCTGCTCCTTGATATCGAGCACCGAGCGAGTCTCGGTTTCGGCATCGACCTCGAACACGATCAGGCGCAGCGTCACCTTCATCGGCGCCGCATAAGTGATGCCGCGCTGACGGCATTCGGTCACGTCGTACTTCGGCGGTTCGAGCTCGTAATTGACGAAATCGAGCTCGCTGGTGCCGGCGAAATCGCGGATCGGGAATACCGAACGCAGCGTCTTCTCGAGTCCCGAGACATAGCCGATCGACGGGTCCGAGCGCAAGAACTGCTCATAGCTTTCTCGCTGAACCTCGATCAGGTTGGGCATCTGCACGACTTCGTGGATGTTGCCGAAGATCTTGCGGATGCGCTTCTTGGACGACGCGCGCATCGTCGGGCGCGCCTCACCGGTAACCGACGGCTCGATGGGCTGGGTAGCCATGAGGAAGCCTCTTGTTTGCTGGTGCCGCGCGACCTCGCGCGGCGATAGGGATGCCATGCACGGGCGATGGGCTCATCCGATCAGCGCGCACCAGAGGACACCGATCCAGCAGGATCGGGACAGACCTCGGCGCATCAGCCGTAACGTCGGACAACCCTCGTGTTTCCTGTTCGGGGCAGACCCCCGCGCGCGGGTCAGCCTTGCTCGAAACGACGAGAGCGTTCCAACTAGGGGTGGAAGTTGGATTTGTAAAGCGCTCTTATGCGCGGGTGCGCATCAGCGCATCGCTATCGCGCACGGGAGCCTAAGTTCGCCGGAACCAGCAATTCCCGGTCACCGCTCGTGAATTGTGGCCGATAATGCACCCAAATGAGCGGCCGGAGCAGGTCCGAGGGCCCGCCGGTGCCGTCGCTGCGCATCTCGATCAGCGCGAACTGCCGCCGCTCGATCGCGATGCGCACCGTCTGGCCGCGGCGTGCCAGCAAGCGCTGGTTGGCCATGAAGAAGTCGAGCCCCGCCTCTCTCCCCGCCCAATAGCAGATGGCCTGGTCGCCGCAAGCCACCGGGCCTCGCGCGCCCGCGACGCCGGCGATCAGCGACGCCCATCGATGCGCCTCGGCATTGCGTGTGACAATTTCGGTCACGTCGTCCCGCATTGCGAAAGGGGCGAGACACAATATCGGCAGCAACGACAGCGCGAGCCGGATGCGCGCGAGTGCCGGGTCCGCCGCGCTGGCGACCGGCACCGCGATCGCCAGCGCGACCACTGCGTCGAACCAGGCGTTGATGTCGACGCCGTCGCCCGACCGCTCGATGAGACCGATAGTCACGGCGATCACAACCAGCAGCGCGGGCAGGATGGCGTTCGGCGCGGCCAGCGGCCGTCGCGGCGCGGCTGCGATCAAGACAGGAAGCAGCGCCAAGAGGTCCGCGCCGCCTTTCGCCACCATGCGGTGAAGCGAATACTGGCGGCTTTCCCCGAACGTACCGATGAACGGCGCGGTGCCCCAGCGCGCGTAGATGGCGGCGAGCGCGATGCCGGTCAGGCCCGCGCCGATGCCGCACCAGACCGCCAACGCCCGGCGATCGCGAAACCACAACCATCCGGTGATGGCGATCGGTATCGCGACGACATTGTGCTTGATGAACATGCCGGCGACGGTCAGCGCCGCGGCCCAGGCCACGGCGACTATCGGGATCCGCCGTGCCGACGGTCGCACGATGAGGGACAGTGCCTGGCTCGTCGCCGCCAGCGCGAGCCATTGCGGGTCGTTCATCAACGTATAGCGCCGCAGGATCGTTGCCGCCAGGCCGACGAACAGCAGCAACCCCACCCACGCCCACTGCCTCGACCGCGTCAGTCGCGCGACGATCGCGTAGACCGCCGCGCCGGTCGTCACCTCGGCGAGCAGCGCCACGATCCGTCCGGCGATCACGTCGTCGCCGACGATGCGGCCCAGTCCGCCGACCAGATAGAACGACAGCGGCGGATAGTTGTTACCCGTCAAAGCATCGGGATCGGGATAGAGCCCGCCCCATGCCCAGGCGCGCATCGCCTGTATCGCGTTCCATCCCTCGTTGACGTCCAGCGGCGCGCGCACGGGCAGCCACCAGCCGCGCGCGAGCAACAGCGCGAGCGCGAGCGATGCTGCGAGCACTGCGAGCAGCCACGTCAGCCAGGCGTCCCTAGGCTTGGCTGACACGCCGGCTTTAGCCTCTAAGCAAGTTACGCCTGGATCGTCCGAGCGCCGGGCGCGCGACTCGCGCTCGTCTCGATTGCCGAGATTCGCGCCATCGCAGGGCCAAACACCGTTTCCAGCATCCTGTCCGGGTCGCCGGCCGGACTGCTCACGGCGATGGCGCTTTCCACTCCTACCGCGCCAAGCGCCTCGCAGGCGGCGACGACATCGTCGGGCGTCCAGTCCGGCTCGGGCCGCACCATTGCCGTGACCTCGATTTCGTCGATGTCGCGCCCGATCGCGTCGCAATGTCCGCGCAGCACGTCGAGCTTGTGCCCCATTTCCTCGGGTCCGCCGAAGAAATTGCACGCATCGGCATATTGCGCGACCAGCCGCAGCGTCTTCTTTTCGCCGCCGCCGCCGATCATGATCCGCGGGCGCGGGCTCGATACCGGGGCGGGGACGCAGAGCGTCTCGGCGAGCTGGTAATGCTTGCCCGAAAACGCGCCATTATCGTCGCTCCACATCTGCAGCACGATCCGCAGCGTTTCCTCAAGCCGTTCGAATCGCTCGGCGATCGGCGGGAAGGGGACGCCGAGCCCGCGATGCTCGCGCTCGTACCACGCCGCGCCGATGCCGAACTCGGCGCGCCCGCCCGACAGCACGTCGAGCGTCGTCACCGTCTTGGCGAGCAGGCCCGGGTGGCGATAGGTGACGCCGCCGACGAGCACGCGCAGCCGCAACCGCTCGGTCGCGCCGGCAATGAAGCCGAGCCCGGTATAGCATTCGAGCATCGGATCGGTCGCGGGTGCGAACGCCTCCATCTGGAAGAAGTGATCCATCAGCGACAGCGTGCGCACGCCGATGCTCTCGGCGGTGCGGGCAATCGCGACGACGCCCGGGCCGATCTCGGCGAGCGAGGGCGCCCAGGTGAAGTTCATCAGATGGTAGTCGAGCTTCATAGGACCTCGTCGGATAGGGCGTCTTGTGCGTGCCGCCTGACATCGCAAGTGGAACAGTGATCCCTTGCCCCCGTCGACGTGGACGTCGGCAGCCCTGTTATATTGTATGCGCGGGAGGTGAAGCGCTTCAACAGCGCAATCTTACCGTATACCGGTGATGGGCAGGGGTGGCACTGAGACTGGTGATCAGCCTGATGGCAAAAGATTCATTTGCCTGGATGTTGGCATAGATCGGAACGCTTCCGCTCGCGTATCCGCCATCGACAATAATCTGCTTCGATCCGATAGCCGTCCCGCCCTTCACGATTTGCGCCGTCATCTGCTGACCCATGCCAGGCGGCGTGTCGTTTAGATCGGTAAAATCCATAATCGTGCAAGTGCCAGGTGACACCCATGCGGCGCCGGCGAAGCTGTCGCTTGGGCCGGTTGGACCTAGGTACACGGTACTGTTGCCATTGACCAGTGCGGGCGTCACGCCGAAGAGAAAAGTATCGTCGGCGCTGTGAATGGCATGGCCGTCGTCAATTACGCCGAACATGTTGCCAGTAAGCGTCTCGATGCCATTCGTTCGTAGCAGCGTATTGTTTGGCGAAATCCACATGCCAATGCCCTGACTTCCGACGCTGCTTGGCGTTTGCACAACGCCAGGGCCAGTAAACGTTGCGCCTAATTGTCCCGTGCCAAGCAAGCCGATAGAGTTCTCATAGATTTCCCAACCATAGTCCCTATTAGTATCTGAAATAAAATTGCTAAAAGTATCTAGTTGCGCCGCACGAAGTAGTACGCCAGATTGCCATCCAAGCAAAGTTACCTGATCAAAGAGATTGCCTCCTGGGGCAACTAAACCTGGACTTTGAGAATCTATATAAATGCCAGCGACACCAAATTGAGGATTTTTACCCATAAAGTATGAGTTTAGAAGATGGCAACCCGAAACCTTTGTGTCTAGAAAAAATCCTACCAGCCGTACAGTATCGCTGTTCAAATTAGCTATCGTACATTGAGAAGTATAAAAACTTGTAGGCGTTCCCGACCCCGAGCCAGCCACTTGAATGCCTACCGATACATTGTTTATTATTATGTTTATTATGTTTGCATAGACCGCCTTATCGATAAGCACAACTCCGAACGCCGATTGGACGGTGGCGCCCGCCGCGGCGGCCGAGGTCGTCAGCGTCACCAGAGCGCCGACACCCTCGTATTGAAGATCGCCAGGCCCGCTGATCGTCACCGCGTTTGCGCTTGGAGCTGCAGTGTAGCTGCCAGGAACGAGTACCGTGCATGCAGTTGGTACGCCTGAGACGACGGCGGTGAATTGTACGGTCGCCGGCGCGCCAACGCCGCCGCGCACGACCGCGCCGTGGTTTAGGGTGTAGCCGGTTCCGCCGCTTGTGGAGCAGGCGGTGGCGGAGACGGGCACCGGATCCTCGATCGTGACGTTGGTGCCGCTGATGCCAATGATCTTTGTTAGAAATCGCCGGCCGCTATTCAAGGTGATCGCGATTGGGTTGCCGGCGGCAAGGCCGCTGGCGCTCGCCACACTAATCGTCGTAGCGCCGGGAGAGGCCGCGGCGGCAAGCGTCGTGCTCCGCAGCGTGCTGTCGTCGGGGTCGATCAGGTGCACGTTGCGTATCTGCGGCGCATAGCCTGTCGCCTTGAAGATGTAGTCGGCGCCGGAAGCCGCCTTGAACACCGAAAGGTTCCCGTCGAATGTCCGGTTCGTGTCGACCACCACGTTCTTGACGACGCACGTGCGCCCCGAAGGGGTATAGACAGATTGGTAGACTAGCAAATCCTTGGTGAACGCAGTACTATCGTCGGTGGTCCCATCGCACTTCGCACCGAATTGCCGCACGTCGGCCGCATACGTATCGAACCTTGCGATCCAACACTTGCCGTCGCTGGTCGGCACTTGGCTGCCGCCATCGCTCATCGAGCAGGCGCTGCCGCTCGCCGCAAAGGTGATCGGCGGCGCATCGCCTACGGTGGCAAAGCCGTCGCGAACGACGGTGCCGACTGACGAGGCGGTGGCGGACAGGACCGTGTTGTTCGCCGCATGGACCGGTGCAGTCGTCGTCGCATGCGAAGCGGTACTAAAAATAATCAGCAATAGGGATGACACGAGCCGTTTCACGCGATTCTCCGAGTCGAATGCCGCTTAATCCGCAGCTTTCTACATAAGTTGTGATTGGTGATTAGATAGTGTATTTCCTCATTACGACGAACTTACAACACCTGCCCGTCCCGGTCCCGATAGATCTCGCGCCGCCCCACGTGGTTTGACGGGCCCACCAGGCCATCCGCTTCCATCCGCTCGATCCACTTGGACGCGGTGTTGTACCCGACGCCCATCTGGCGCTGGAGCCAGCTCGCGCTCGCTTTCTGCGATTCGAACACCAACTGGCAGACCTGGCGATACTTGCGCTCGTCGGGCGCGTCGGAGGCGGTCGCGTCGAGGTCGTCGAAGCCGAAGCTGCCACCGTCCTCGGGCTCTTCGGTGACCGAATCGACGTAAGTCGGCTTGCCCTGCGCGCGCCAGGCCGAGGCGACGCTCTCAACCTCGTCGTCGCTGACAAAGGGGCCATGGACGCGCTTGACCGCGTCGGTCGCCTGCTTGAACAGCATGTCGCCGCGGCCGAGCAGCTGCTCGGCGCCCTGTTCGCCCAGGATCGTGCGGCTGTCGATGCGGCTGGTGACGGCGAAGCTGATGCGCGTCGGCAGGTTCGCCTTGATCACGCCGGTGATGACGTCGACCGACGGGCGCTGGGTGGCCATGATCAGGTGGATGCCTGCCGCGCGGCTCTTCTGGCTCAGGCGCTGGATCAGCACCTCGATCTCCTTGCCGACCGTCACCATCAGGTCGGCGAGCTCGTCGACGATCAGCACGATCTGCGGCAGCACCGCGTAGTCGAGCTGGCGCTCCTCGTAGAGTTCCTCGCCGGTGTCCTGATCGAAGCCCACCTGGATGCGCCGGCCGAGCGGCTTGCCCTTGGCCGCCGCACCGCGCACCTTGTCGTTGAAGCCGCCGAGGTTGCGCACGCCGATCTCGCTCATCTGACGATAGCGGCGCTCCATCTCCTCGACCGCCCATTTGAGCGCGCGCACGGCTTTCGCGGGTTCGGTCACGACGGGGGCGAGCAGGTGCGGGATGTCGTCGTAGCTCTTGAGCTCCAGCACCTTGGGATCGATCAGGATCAGCTTGCACTCGTCGGGGCGGAAGCGGAACAGCAGCGACAGCAGGATGCAGTTCAAACCCACCGACTTGCCCGATCCGGTGGTGCCCGCGACGAGCAGGTGCGGCATCGAGGCGAGATCGGCGACGATCGGCTCGCCGGCGATATCCTTGCCGAGGATGATCGGCAGCATGCCCTTGTGATGCGCGAACGCCTCGCAGCCGACGAGCTCGCGCAGCGCGACCATCTGGCGATCGGCGTTGGGCAGCTCGATGCCCATGACCGTGCGGCCGGGGATCGCCGAGACGCGCGCGCTGACCGCGCTCATGTTGCGCGCGATATCGTCGGCGAGGCCGATGACGCGGCTCGCCTTGATGCCGGGCGCGGGCTCCAGCTCGTACATCGTGACGACCGGCCCGGTGCGGACCGCAGTGATCTCGCCCTTGACGTTGAAGTCGTCGAGCACGGTCTCGAGCAGCCGCGCGTTGCGCTCAAGGCTCAGCTTGTCGACCTTGGGCCGGGTGTCGGGGGGCGGCAGCGACAGCAGTTCGATGCTCGGCAGGTCGTAGGGCGCGAACAGATCGCCCTGGCGGCTTTGCGCGGTGAGCTGCGCGGGCCGGGGCGGGGCCGAGGGATCGGCGATCTCAGGGGCCTTGCGCGGATCGGCTTCGATCGTCACCGGCGCTCGCGGGCGCTTGTCCTTGGCGGCGGGCGGGTGCGGGGCGGTAAAGGCCAGCGCGTCGCTCGTCATGTCGCGGATCGTCGCGACGCGGCGACGGCGGCGCAGCGGAACCGGCAGCGCGAGCAGCGTCCGCCAGTCGAACGCGAACACCCGCGCGGCGAGCGCGACGCCGACGACAAGGCACAGCAACGCCGCCGCGAGGATCGCCCACCCTTGCGCCCGCGCTGGCAACTGCATCGCGCCCGCACGGATGCCTTCGGCACCGATCAACCCGGTAAGCCCGCCCATCGAAGCGGGCAGCGACCCGCCGGGCCTCGCGAAACCGAGCGTCAGCACCGTCGCGAGCAGGACCATGGCCAGCACGAGGAGCGCGGCGGGCCCCCACCAGCGCTGGCGCTTCGACTGATCCGCATCGGACGCATCCTCGCGTTCCGCCTCCGCCAGCCGCCACAGACGTCGCGCGGCGACGTAGAGCAGCGGCACGAACAGCACGCCGACCGGGCCGAACGCGGTCAGCACCGCGTCCGCCGCGAATGCGCCGGGCAGGCCCATCCAGTTGCGCACGTCATCGCCGGCGGCGGTCGAGCCCGAGGGATCGGTCTGGTGATAGCTCGCCAGCGCCAGGATCAGGAACAGCGTCGCCGCCAGCAGCATCACCGAACCGGTTATCTCGCCGCCGCGCCGCACGCCGCGCTCAAGCGCCGCGCGCCAATCAACTTGGCCCCGGCTCGCCGAGCCCCCTGTCGCGCGTGTCGCCATCTAAAACCGCCCCTCGAATGATCGATGCATTTTGCGCCCTGGGGCGAGTTCGCGTCAAGGTGCGGTCGTCGAAGCGGGGAGGTGCCTCGCGAGCGATTAGGTCAGGCCGTCGATCGCCGCCCAGCGTGGCCAACCGAGCCGTCGCGCGGTGTGTGCTGACATGCCACCCAGCGCGATCACCGGGACGCGCGCTCGCGCGGCGAGCAGGTGGAAGCGCACGGGTCCAAGCGTCGCCCCGCCCGGATGCGAGCGCGTTGGAAATGCCGGCGAAAGCAGGATCGCAGCGGCTCGTGCACGCCGGGCGGCGGCGATCTCACGCGGCGAATGCGCGGCGACGAGCCGCAGCAGCGACGGTCCACGAGCAAGCAGGCGCGCGTCGCCATAAGCGCCTTGTGCCCGCCACGCCCGCGCCTGTGCGACCGATCCCGCCAGCACGACGCGATGAGCCCTGGTCAGCGCCAGCCGGCGCACTTGGTCGAACCGCGCGCGCCTCGCGGGATCGGGCAGATGATAGTGGCGAAAAATCAGCCCCGACCCGCGCGGCATCGCTCGCAGCGCCGCCTCTATCGCGTCGTCGTTGCGCGCGTCGGTCACCAGCCACAGCCGCGGCATTGCGCCATGCCTGAACGGCAGGCGCGGCGGGGCGGGCTGGCGCGCGGGCATCGGACGGCTATAGCAGCGCGCGATGGATCAGCCAGCCGCAGCACCGGCGCGGGACACGCAGACCCCGCTCGACAGCGTCCGCCAGCGCATCGTAGCGGCGGCGGTACTGGCGCGGCGCGATCCCGCCGACATTGCGCTGATCGCGATCACCAAGACGCACGCGGCGCACGCGATCGTGCCGCTGATCGCGCAAGGGCAGCGCCTGTTCGGCGAGAACCGCGTGCAGGAAGCGCAAGCCAAATGGCCACCACTGCGCGAGGCGCACCCCGATATCGCGCTGCATTTGGTTGGCCAGTTGCAATCGAACAAAGCGGAGGAGGCGGTGCGCCTGTTCGACTGCATCCATTCGCTCGACCGCCTTTCGCTGGTGACCGCGTTGGCCAGGACAATGGGACGACTCGCGCGACAGGTCCCGTGCTTCGTCCAGGTCAACATCGGCGACGAACCGCAAAAGGGCGGTTGCCCGATCGCGGACCTGCCGCCGCTGCTGGCCGAGGCGCGTGCCGCCGCGATCCCGCTGATCGGGCTGATGTGCGTGCCGCCCGCCGGGGTCGAGCCCGCACCTTACTTCGCGTTGCTCGGCAAGCTCGCCGACGACAACGACCTGCCCGGCGACGCGATGGGAGCGCTGAGCATGGGGATGAGCGACGATTTCGAGAGCGCGGTCATGCTAGGGGCAACTCACGTCCGCGTCGGCAGCGCGCTGTTCGGCAGGCGCGACGCGCTGCAGGCGTAAGCCACCGCGGCGGCGTCGCTTCCCCGGCCACCGCCCCGCCCGTATCGCGCGCCGGGGCCGGGGATTGCCTTACTTGAGGTGCGCCGAAATCAGCTTGTTCATCTCGAACATCGTCGCCTTATCCTTGCCGAACACCTTCTTCAACGTCGCGTCGGCCAGGATCTCACGCTTGTCGGCGGGGTTCTGCAGATCGTTCTTCTTGATATATTGCCAAAGCTTGCTGACGACTTCGCTGCGCGGCAGCGCATCGGCCCCGGTGATCGGGGCAAGGTCAGCGGAGGGCGTGACCGGGGCGGTGATACCGCCGCGCGCGCCGCCCGCCGGCTTCTTGGTCTTCTCCACCTTTGTCTCGGCGGCCTTGGTCTCGTCCTTACCCCGTTTCGTCGCTGTGCGAGCCATCGCTTAAACTCCTCTGTCGCCTTTGTGCATCCATCTCCACCGCGGTGGAAAGAGCCGCCTCGTCGGACGCCCCCGGCGACAGTGTCGCAGATGATTGCGCCGATCGCAAACCCGTTACGGCATCGTCCGCTTCGCGGTCGCGACGCGCGTGCAACAGGCAGTCGACAGTGTCCGATCGGCGTTCTAGCGCAGCCACGAGCGGATGGCGGCGCGGTCGCGTCCGGTGAGCAGCGAAGGCGCATGTCATGTTGAAACTTGGGTACAAAGCCTCGTCCGAGCAGTTCGATGCGAACGAGCTGCTCGACTATGCGATCCATGCGGAGGCGACCGGTTTCGATTCGGTGTGGATCAGCGATCATTTCCAGCCTTGGCGGCACAACGGCGGCCACGCGCCGTTCTCGCTGGCGTGGATGGGCGCGCTGGGCGCGAAGACCGAGCGGATCATTATCGGCACGTCGGTGCTGACGCCGACGTTTCGCTATCACCCCTCGATCGTCGCGCACGCGTTCGCGACGCTCGGCCAGCTGTTTCCCGATCGCATCGTGCTGGGCGCGGGCACCGGCGAATCGCTGAACGAAGTCCCTTCGTCGGGTCTGCACTGGCCCGATCAGAAAGAGCGGACCGCGCGGTTCCGCGAGGCGCTGGTGTTGATCCGCACGCTGTGGAGCGAGGAACGGGTCAGCTTCGAGGGGCAGTTCTACAAGACCGAGAACGCGACGATCTACGATCGGCCCGACCGGCCGGTGCCGATCTACATCGCCGCCGCCGGCCCGTTCATGGCCAAGCTCGCCGGGCGCGAAGGGCAGGGCTTCATCTGCACCAGCGGCAAGAAGCCCGAGCTTTATACCGAAACGCTGCTGCCCAACCTTGCGATCGGGCTCGCCGAATCGGGTCGAAGCGACGACGCGGGCTTCGACCGGATGATCGAAATGAAGGTCTCGTTCGATACGAACCGCGATCGCGCGATGCAGGATACCAAGTATTGGGGCGCGCTGGCGCTGACCCAGGACGAAAAGATGAACGTCGAGGACCCGCTGGCGATGGAAAAGCTCGCCGACGCACTGCCGGTCGAGCGGGCCGCGTCACGCTGGATCGTCGCCACTGATCCGCACGAGATGGCCGAACGCATCGGCGCTTACGTCGATCTGGGCTTCAACAACCTGGTGTTCCATGCGCCAGGCCCCGACCAGCGGCGGTTCCTAGACTTGTTCTCGCAGGAGGTCGCGCCGCTGTTGCGCAAGAAATACGGCTGAGGCTCGGAAGGGCGCTCGCCGACCCCACCCCTTTCGTCATTGCGAGCGAAGCGAAGCAATCCAAGGCATCGCACTCGGGCCTCGATTGCTTCGGGACATGCCCCTCACAATGACGATGCAAGATGCGTTCTTGCAGACTTCTCATTGACCGGTCCGCCAAATGTCGCGGCGCACGGCCCATGCTTGCGTCCCCCGATTAACTGTATATCGGCGAATATAGAATCGTTCGGGGGAATAGAGCATGCGCGCTGGCTGGATCAGGTCGATCGTCATCGCTACCATCGCGTCGGCATCTTCCTCGGTCGCGGCGATGGCGCAGACCGACGCGTCGACGGCTACGGAGACCGCGCAAGGCACCGACGACGTTGCGCCGATCATCGTGACCGCGCGGCTGCGCAACGAAAACCTACAGCAGGTGCCGATCGCGGTGACGGTGGTGGGCGGCGAAGCGCTCGACCGCGCGTACACGGTCAACACGCAAGGGCTGACCACGCAGGTCGCCAGCCTCAACTATTCGTCCGCTAATCCGCGCAACACCGCCTTCACCATTCGCGGCCAGGGGTCGAGCGTGGTCGCGGTCAGCCAGTCGAACGATGGACTCGAGCCGGGCGTCGGCTTTTACATCGACGGCGTCTATCACGCGCGACCCGCGACGGCGGCGTTCGATTTCAGCGACATCGATCATATCGAGGTGCTGCGCGGGCCACAGGGGACATTGTTCGGCAAGAACACCACGGCGGGCGCGATCAGCATCACGTCGCGGATGCCGAGCTTCACGCCGGAGGCGACCGAGGAGTTGAGCCTGGGCGAACGGCGTTATGTCCAGGTCCGCGCCTCGGGCACCGGCGGACTTGTCGACGACCTGCTTGCCTTCCGCGTTTCCGGCATCGTCACGCGGCGCGACGGCGTGCTGTTCAACGTCGCGAAGGACCATGACCAGAACACGCTCGGCAATCAGGCGGTGCGCGGCCAACTGCTGTTCACGCCGACGCCCGACCTGCGTTTTCGCCTGATCGCCGACTTCACCAACTTCCAGAGCGAGTGCTGCACGCAAGTGTTCCTGCGCGTCGGCACCAGCCTGCGTTCGCCGACGCGGCAGTTCGGCGGTCCGACCGGGCTTGCCGCGCAATTCGGCTACGCGCCGCCGAGCACCAATCCCTACGACCGGCTGACCGACATCGACGCGCCGGTGAACGCCGACACCAACGAGGGCGGCGTCGCGCTCAACTCCGACTGGAACCTCGGGCCGGCGACGCTGACGTCGATCAGCGCGTGGCGGTTCTGGAACTGGGACGCGGCCAACGACCGCGATTACACGGGCATCCCGATCCAGCTGATCCAGCACATCCCCAGCCGGCAGGACCAGTTCAGCCAGGAACTGCGGCTCGCCTCGAACGGCGACCGGCGGCTGTCGTATGTCGCGGGGCTCTATTATTTCCACCAGAACCTGGAAGGGCATCCCGAAAGCATCTACGGTTCGGCGGCGGCGCGCTATCTGATCGGCACGAGCGTCCCGACCAGCGCGACCAACCCGACACCGGTGCCCGTGCCCGCCAACCTGCTCGATGGCTACGGCACCACCGGCTACACGGACTTCAAGTCGAGCAGCTATGCCGCGTTCGGCGAGGTCAACTTCCGCGTCGTGCCGCGCGTCACCGTCACCGGCGGGCTGCGCTACACTTACGAGCACAAGACCGGCTTCTACGATTCGCCGGTGTTCGGCGGTCCCGCCATCATCGGCACGCCCGCGCAGATCACTACGCTGACCAACGCGCGGCTCGGCATCCTGCGCCGCCAGACATACTCCGCGCGCGACAACGACGGCAGCCTCTCAGGCCGCGCCAACATTGCCTGGCAGGCGACCGACGATCTGCTCGGCTATTTCAGCTATGCGCGCGGCTTCAAGTCGGGCGGTATCAACATGAGCGGGCTGCCGCTGACCTCGGCCAACCAGCCGGCGTTGACGACGGCGGTGATCAAGCCCGAGCGCAACGTGACCTACGAGATCGGCCTGAAGGCGCAGGCGCTGGACAAGCGCGTGACCGTCAACCTCGCAGGTTATTATACGAAGGTGCGCAACTTTCAGGCGACCGTGGTCGACAGCAGCCAGACGGTGGCGTTGCGCGGCTACCTGTCGAACGTGCCCGAGGAGACGATCAAGGGCATCGAGGCGGACGTCACGCTGCGCCCGCTGCGCGGGCTGACGGTCGGCGGCACCTTCGCCTACACGCACGGCGTCTACACCGACTATCCGCGGGGGCCGTGCCCGCTCGAGGCGCAGACGGCGGCGACCACGATCTGCAGCCTGACGGGTCAGCGCTTGGTCGGCCTGCCCCGCTATGCGGGCACGATCAACGCCGAATATGCGCTGCCCATCGACCGCGCGGCGGCCGACCTGATCCTGCGCGTCGACAGCAGCTGGCGCAGCAGCTATTTCGGCGATCCCAGCCTGTCGAAATACACGCGGATCGACGGGTACAACCTCACGAACGCCAGCCTGGGCTTCCGCTCTCGCGCCTATAACGATAGAGGGGGCTGGGAGATCGCGGTGTTCGCGCGTAACCTGTTCGACAGCGACTATATTCAGAACCTGACGATCCAGGCGGGCAACTCGGGGCTGATCCTCGGCACCCCAAGCGATCCGCGCACGATCGGCGTGACGTTCCGCGCGCGGCAGTAGACGGTCAGAGCGGGCGAGTCCTCACAGCAACTCGCCCTGCGCCCCTTCGTCACGCGCGGCGGCGGCGCGTTTGATCGCGTCGTCGCGGCCCATCGGCAGGTTCAGCCGGCGGTTGGTCGGTGGGAACAGTTCGGCGACGGTGATGACTTGCAGCCGGTCGTCTTCGCGGTGCAGCAGCGGGTGCTTGAACTTGCCCGCCGCAGCGATCTCGTCGCGCATCGGCTTGGTCGGCAGGTTGGTGCAGATCAGGAAGCCGAACTCCGCCTTCTCGCGCAGCCGGTCGGAGTTCAGCGTCGCGAGGTCGCCGCGCGTGCCGGGGCGCGATTTGACTTGAAAGATCGCCTTGCCGTTCTCGTCCCCCTTGGCGGTGCGGTCCATCAGGAAATAGGCGATGCCGTCGATCCCGCCGTCCGCGCCCTTCTTGTCGTTGATCCGCGCCTGGTTGTTCGAAAAGGTGAGCACCGCCCATTTCTCGAACTCCTTGCGCGTCTTGTCGTCGCGCCGGTTGGCGAGCGCCATCGCGCTGTCGATATCGCGGGGAACGCCGTCGAGCTGGATGTTCGCCTCGATCTCGGGCCACTCGTCGGGATAGCGATCGGCCAGGCGTTTGAGGATCAACGCGATCGACTGATAGGTGATGTCGATGCCGATCCACCGCCGGTTCAGCCGCTGCGCGACCGCGACGGTGGTGCCGCAGCCGCAGTAGGCGTCGAGCACGACATCGCCCTCGTTCGACGAGGCGCGGATGATGCGTTCGAGCAGCGCTTCGGGCTTTTGGGTGGGATAGCCGAGGCGTTCGGCGGCTTGCGATGAGATGGGCGGAATGTCTTCCCATAGGTTTTGGACAAGGTGCCCAGCGGACTCGTCGGAATACATTTTCAATCGGAGCGCACCTGATCCCTTGCTGGGAAAGTGAAGTCTGTCCTCGTCGTCATAACGTTTCATGCGTTCTTCGTTGCATGACCATCCATTGGGATGCGGTAAGTACGTTACTCCATTCGATGCTTTATATGGGTAATACAGATTCGGACGCGGTGACGGACTACGCAGTGTGACAGATTGCCAAAGCCGCCCGCCTGCATCCGCATTCTTGTAAATCATTTTAATACGGTCTGGCGCGATTTCCTTGTAAACGCGATGGAAGTTGAACTTGGAGGATTTGGAATAGAGAAAAATGTGATCGGTGACGTCGCCGAAGCCCCAGCGGGGATCGCCGTGTGCGTGAGTCCGCTTCCAGACGATTTCGTTCAGGAAATCCCCACCCTGGCCACAAAACACCGCGTCTAGCACCAGCTTCAGGTAATGCGATGCGGTCGGGTCGCAGTGGAGGTAGAAGCTGCCGGTGGGCTTGAGCACGCGGTGGATCTCGACGATGCGCAGCGTCATGTGAACCAGATAGGCGAGCAGCGAGCCGCGCCCGAGCACCTTTTCCAGGCCGCGGATCAGCTCGACCGTCTGCTCGGTCCAGCGAGTGCCATCTCGCGGTGCCAGCCGTTCGATGTCGAGGATATAGGACAGCCCCTCGACCGCCTCGTCACCCCAGTTCCACGTATCGACGAAGGCCTGCGCTTGCGCGCGATCCTCGCCGCCCTGGTTGTTGTAGATCTGGAAATAGTTGCGCTTCGAATTGAACGGCGGGTCAATGTAGCACAGATCGACGCTGCCGCTCGCGATCCTGCGACGCAGGATGTCGAGATTATCGCCGTAATAGAGCTGGTTCATGGCGCGTCCCCCCCTGGCCCCACGCGCTACGGCGATCCTGCCGACCCGGCAAGTATCGCCACGCGCATACCTGCCGTCACCCCGGCCCTTGAGCCGGGGTTCCCGCTTGAAGCGATGCAGTCGAACAGCGGGATCCCGGGTCAAGCCCGGGATGACGAAGTGGATACGCGCAGGGGTGGGGTGCGTAGCGCGCGGCTTTCCTACATCGGCGAGGCACGTCATACGATCGTGATGCAGCCGGTCCCGCCCGAACGATGCGAACGCCCGGTTTTCCGGCCGGTACGGCGGCGCAAGGTGACGCGTCGGCCGCAAGTTGACACTTACTCCCTGGACACTGTCAACCGTGTCAACCTGGGTGTCAACTTTGGCCGGTGCCGATCAAGCGGCCACCGTCTCCTCAAGCGCCGCCTTGATATCCTCGACCAGGTCAATGCGCTCCCAGGGGAAGAAATCGCCGTCGGGGTCGCGGCCGAAGTGGCCGTAGGCGGCCGAGCGTTCGTAGATCGGCTTGTTGAGGCCGAGGTGCGTGCGGATCCCACGGGGCGTCATGCCGCCGAGCTTGGCGATGCGGCCGATCGCCGCCTCGATCCGGTCGTCGGGCACGGTGCCCGTGCCGTGCGTGTCGACATAGAGCGACAGCGGCCGCGCGACGCCGATCGCATAAGCGAGCTGGATCGTGCAGCGCCGCGCGAGGCCCGCGGCGACGATGTTCTTGGCGAGATAGCGCGTGATGTACGCGGCCGAGCGATCGACCTTGGTCGGGTCCTTGCCGCTGAACGCGCCGCCGCCGTGCGGCGCCGCGCCGCCATAGGTATCGACGATGATCTTGCGCCCGGTCAGCCCCGCGTCGCCATCGGGGCCACCGATCTCGAAGCTGCCGGTCGGGTTGATGTGATAGACGGTCTCGTCCGACAACAGCTCGGCAGGCAGCAGATCGGCGATGACCGCCTTGACGTAGGCCTTGAGCTCGGCCTCGTTGTCGCCGTCGTCATATCCCTTGGCATGCTGGGTGGAGACGACGATCGCGGTCGCGGCGACGGGCTTGCCGTCGTCGAAACGCAGCGTGACCTGGCTCTTCGCGTCGGGCTCGAGGAACGGCGCCTTGCCTGTGTGTCGGTCCTGCGCCATCCGATGCAGGATGCGGTGCGAGTAATAAAGCGTCGCCGGCATCAGGTCGGGCGTCTCGTCGCAGGCGAAACCGAACATGATGCCCTGGTCGCCCGCGCCCTCGTCCTTGTTGCCGCTCGCGTCGACGCCCTGCGCGATGTCCGCGGACTGGCCGTGCAGCTTGTTCGCGAACGCCAGCGTCTGCCAATGAAAACCGTCCTGCTCGTACCCGATGCGTTTGACCACGCCGCGCACGGTCTGCTCGATCTCGTCGAGCGCGCCGGGGGCCCACGCGTCGTTCTCGAACACGCCCTTGCAGCGGATTTCGCCCGCGAGCACGACGGTCTGCGTCGTCGTCAGCGTTTCGCACGCGACACGCGCTTCGGGGTCCTTGGCCAGGAACAAGTCGACGATGGCGTCGGAAATCTGGTCAGAAACCTTATCCGGATGACCTTCGGAAACGCTTTCGGACGTGAACAGATAGCTTTGACGCATTGGTGATCCCGATCCCTTATGGCTGATATAAAGATATCTTTATGTCAGTCCTACCGCCTGCGCCGGCGCATGACAACAACCGAGATGGCGAGCCACAGCACTGCGATGCCGAGCGGCAGCGCGTTGCCCAGGCGCGCGAACGGCGTCGCGGGCAACGCGCGGGGCACCAGGCCGTCTATCCGGCCCAAGACATGCTGCGGCAGCCGGGCGCGTACGACGCCATCGGGGGAGATGACCGCGCTGATCCCGGTGGTGGTGGAGCGCAGCACCGGTAGCCCTTCCTCGATCGCGCGCAGCCGGGCTTGGGCCAAGTGCTGCGGCGGGCCCCATGCGCCGAACCAACCATCGTTCGATGGGTTGAACAGAAAGTCGGGCCGGTGCGCGGCATCGACGACCTGACCCGAGAAGGTGATCTCGTAGCAGGTCTGCACACCCGCGCGGCCGAGCCCGCCGAGATCGAGCGTGCGCGGGCCGGGGCCGGCGAGGAAATCAACGCTGCCCGGCACCAGCCGCGTCGCGCCGAGCGGCTCGAGCAGCCAGCGCAGCGCGAGGTATTCGCCGAAGGGCACCAAATGCGCCTTGGCATAGGAGCCGACGATCGCGCCGCGACTGTCGAGCGCGGTGACCGTGTTGTACGCACCCACCGCGCGATCGCCGCGCAGCACGAGGTCGACGGTGCCGGTGAGCAGCAGGCCGCCGGGACCGATCACCCGCGCGATCCGCGCGCGAGCGAGACGAGGATCGCCCGCGAAGGTCGCGCCGTCGTAATAGTGCTGCGGATAGCCATCGCGCAGGTAATCGGGCACGCCGGATTCAGGCCACAGCACCAGCCTCGGCCCCGCTCGTAACGCGCGCGACAGCCGCGCGGTCCGCTGGAACATCGGCTCGAAGAACTCGGGATCGTCGAGCACCTCCTGCCGCGCGTCGGGCTGGACGAGCGTGAAGGGTATCCGGCCCGACGCACCCTTGTGCCCGGTAGCTGGAACGGTCATGCCGGCGACGAGCAAGCCGATGCCGGCGACGCTCGCCACGATGGGCACGGTGCGCGGCCGATCGAGTGCGGCGATACGGCGCGCCGCGATGAGCGCCAGCGCGGCGATGCCGACGAGCAATCCCGACAAGCCATACGTTCCGATCCAGGGTGTCAGCGCCGCGAGCCCGGGCGTATCGAAGCCGCCGAGTAGCGCGACGCCCAGCGGGTTCCAGGCAAAACCGGTGAACACCGTGGCGCGCAGCCACTCGGTGACGATCCAGCACGGCCCCAGGGCCAGCCCGGCATAACGCCGCGCGCCGCCGGCTCTCCCGCCGAAGCGCTCGGCGATCGACCAGGCGGCGGCGGTCGCCAGCATCGGGTAGACCGCGAGGTACAGTGACAGCAGCACCACCGCGATCCAGCCGAGCCAGGCGGGCATGTTCGCCTGATAGGTGAAGGCGGTGACGATCCAGTTGTCGCCGACCGAGAAGTGCGCGACGCCGAACAGCCAGCCGATCGCCGCCGCACCGCGCCAGGTGCGCGCCGCCGCGACCAGCACGATCAGCCCCGCGACCGCGCCGATCGTCAGCGGCCACAACGCGAGTGGTTGAAATCCGCATGCCGCCAAGGCACCCGCGACAAGCGCGACGATCGGCGCCGCGCGACGGCTTATCAGAATGTCGACAGGCGGGCGATACATGTGAGCGATATCGGCGAGAGCAGGCGTGCTTGGCCGGTCGGACGCATCCATCACGGAACGCGCTTTGCCGCTAGATCACGGCGCGCACAAGACGGAACGCATCGCCTGAGAGCCAGATGTTATCTAGCTTTCAGGGAACCCCCACACGGTGTGAACGCTGTACGATCCGCGCCGACGCCAAGCCCCGCATGGAGATATCCCGATGAGCCTGTTCAAGTCCCCTAACCCGATCGGGCAGGCAAAGCGCGCAGCTGGCGCTGATACGGGGACCGCGAAGGCGGGATCGGTCGCCGGAGGCGTGATCGCCGGCGTCGCGCTGCTAGGCGCGGCGGCGCTCGCGGGCGAATGGCTGCGTGAACGAAGCGAGCGGGAGCCTTCCTACGATACGCTGCGTGAGGATGGCGCGATCAGCCTGCGCCGCTATCGCTCGATGGTCGTGGCGACCGCCGATGCCAACGGATCGATGAAGGACGCGCTCGACAGCGGGTTCCGCCGCCTGTTCGCCTACATCTCGGGGAAGGTACGTCCTAGCGGCGATGACGCGAAAATTGCGATGACTGTACCGGTGCTCGCTGCGCAGTCCGATCATCCGGGCGGATGGCTGGTGCGGTTCGTCATGCCGCAAGGCAAGCCGATCCAGGCGCTACCCCAGCCGGGACCGGGTGTGCGTATCGACGAACTGCCCGAACGCGTGATCGCGGCGATCCGCTTTCCCGGCCGCATCACCGACCGCCAGCTGGCGCAGAGCGAACTCGCCGAGTTACGCGCGTGGATCGATGCGCAGGGCCTGACCGCAAAGTCCGAGCTTCAATCCGAACCGCAGTCCGAAGCGACGTTCGCGGCGTACAATTCGCCGATCATCCCCGGTCCGCTGCGCCGCAACGAATGGTGGATCGAAGTCGCTGAGCCCTCGCGCTGACCGCGCATCAGCTGACCGCTTGCAATGCTCCGTCTGGGCCCCCGTCCGGCGCATCGGTAACGCGCGGACGGCGTGTCCGCCGGCGGGGCTTGGGCGCTTCGTCCGCCGTTTCGTTTGCTGCGTCCGCCGCACTATCGGTCGCGGCTTCGGCCGGATCGGCTTCGCTGGAACGGCGCGGGACGACGGCGGGCGGCAGGATCGCCGGATCGAACACATCGAGCGCCGAAGGACCGTCGCGGACACCATCGTCCGACTGCTCCGTCATCGGGGCGACGATCTGCTCATCGGCGACCGCGCGGCGCGGACGCCGCTGCTTCAACCCTCTGCCCTCACGATCGCCACGCACGAACGGGTTCGCCGCCGGTTCATAAACGGTGCGCGCGTCAGCTTCGGACGAAGGCATGGCGGCCAACGTCTCGACGGGCTCCGCCACGACGGCGGGCTCGATGCGCTGCGGACGATCATCACGATCCTGCCCAGGGCGATCCTGCCCGGGGCGATCACCGCGCTCGCGATAAGGACGTTCCTGGCGATCGGGCCGCTCCGGACGTTCCTGGCGTTCGGGACGTTCATACCGATCCTGCCGCTCGCCGCCGCCCTGGCGCATATCGTCGTACGGATCGATCGCGTCTTCGGCGTAATCGAACTCGCGTTCGGTGCCGGTCTCAGTTCCGCCTTCCTGCCAGCGATCGTCGCGCCGACCGCGCGCCTCTTCCTGCCGGACGCGGGTGTCGGCGATCACGCGGAAGTAGTGATCGGCGAACTGGAGGTAATACTCCTCATTAACGCGATCACCGTTCATATGGCTGTCCAGCGCCATCTTCCGATATTTTTCGAGCATCTGCGGCGCGTTACCGCGCGCGCGGCTATCGATCCGGTTGATCGGCTGGCCGCCGTTCGGGCGGCTGTTGCCGCGCCCGCGCCGACGGTTATTGTTGTTTCGATTATTGTTATTGTTGTTCAAGGAATTCTTCCTCAAGATCCTTGACCGCCACGACCCCCAACGTCCCGGCATGTCGCTTTCATTGCCCGGTCACAGCCGCAAGCGCCCATGAGCCATCCGCCCGAGACGATGGCCAACGCCGCTTCGCCTGCAAATGTCGGAGTGGAAGCCATGAACGGGAAGTTTCATCCGTTCGATGACTTGGATCGTGAAATAAGCGGTCGATGAACGCTTGCCAAGCGAAATCTGGCGTCGACCATAATTACTCGGGGGACAATTCGAGGACGCGTGGCCTGCCGCCAAGGTCGCGGTGCAGGCGCGCGCGATATCCCGCCTTGCCCGCGATCGCGCCGACCGGCTCGGCTTGTGTCGCGCCGATCTCGATGAACGCCAGGCCGCCGGGGGCGAGGAGCGCTGGCAGTTGCGGCAACAACGCGCGATAGGCGTCAAGCCCTTCGGCTCCCGCGAACAACGCGCGCGCCGGCTCGTGCGCCGCTACGTCGGGGGTCAACGCCGCGCCGTCCTCGACATATGGCGGGTTGGCCAGCACCAGATCGAACCGCGCGCCGAACTTTGCCATCGTCGCGGGCCGGCCCCAGTCGGCTAGGACCATCGTCGCGCGGCCTGCGAGCGCGAGGCTTCGCGCGTTGCGCCGCGCGATGGCCAGCGCGGCGCGCGATCGATCGATGCCGACACCCTTCGCATCGGGCAGCTTTGACAGCACCGCAAGCAGCAGCGCGCCCGATCCCGTGCCGCAATCGAGCACGCGCCGCGCGTCGGGCCGCGCGGCCAGCGCCGCGTTCACCAGGGCTTCGCTGTCCGCGCGGGGGATCAGCACCGCCGGGTCGACCGCGAAGCGCAGCCCGAAGAACTCCTGCTCGCCCAGGATGTAGGCGATCGGCTCGTGCGCCAGCCGCCGGGCCACGAGCCGCGGGTATCCGGGCGGAGCGCTCGCCTGCATGTGCCGCAGCAGCAGATCGGACCGCGAGACGCCCAGTGCATGCGCCATCACCAGTTCGGCGTCGAGGCGGGGAGTATCGCTGGTGGATGCGAGCATCGCGGCCGCCTCACGCAGGGCCTGCGCCACGATCGCACCGCGCCCAATCCCCTCCTCCGAAGGGGAGGGGGCTTGAGGATCGCGGGGCCATCTCCCCGTCCTCTTTAGGGGAAGGGGGCGGGGGGTGGCGCCTTCCATCACCTCCTCAAGCATCCATCGCCGCAAGGCGCTTCGCTTGGTCCTCGGACGTCAGCGCGCCGATCAGTTCGCCGAGCCCCGACCCTTGCAGGATTTCGGGCAGCCGGTGCAGCGTCAGGTTGATGCGGTGATCGGTCACGCGGCCTTGCGGGAAGTTGTAGGTGCGGATGCGTTCGGAGCGGTCGCCCGATCCGACCATCGCGCGGCGCGCTTCGGCCTCGACGCCGTGCGCCTGCTCGCGCTTGAGATCGTAGATGCGCGTGCGCAGCACCTGCATCGCCTTCGCCTTGTTCTTGTGCTGGCTGCGCTCGTCCTGCTGGATGACGACCAATCCGGTGGGCAGGTGCGTGAGGCGCACCGCCGAATCGGTGGTGTTGACGTGCTGTCCGCCCGCGCCCGACGCGCGATAGATGTCGATCTTGATGTCCTTGTCGTCAATCTGCACGTCGACCTCGTCGGGCTCGGGCAGCACCGCGACGGTCGCGGCCGAGGTGTGGATGCGCCCGCCGCTCTCGGTCGCGGGCACGCGCTGCACGCGGTGCACGCCGCTCTCGAACTTCAGCTTGGCGAACACGCCGGTGCCCGCGACGTTGGCGACGATCTCCTTGAATCCACCGATGTCGCTGGCGTTGGCGCTGATCACCTCGACCCGCCAGCCTTCCTCGGCGGCGAAGCGCTCATACATGCGGAACAGGTCGGCCGCGAACAATGCCGCCTCCTCGCCGCCGGTGCCCGCGCGGATTTCCAGCATCGCGGGCCGCGCGTCGGCGGTGTCGCGCGGCAGCATGGCGATGGCGAGCGCGTGCTCGGCTTGCGGCAGATCGGTGCGCAGCCGCGCAATCTCCTCCTCTGCGAGCGCACGCATGTCTGCGTCGGGGTCGGCAAGCGCTTGGAGCGAGGCGAGCTCGCCGCGCATCGCGCGCACGGCGCTGGCGGCGCGGGCGACGGGCTCGAGCTCGGCATAGTCGCGCGACGCGGCGACGAACGCGTCGGGATCGAGCGTGCCCGACGCCAGCCGCGCCTCGAGCTCGGCGAAGCGCGCGGTGATCTGGTCGAGGCGGGCGTCGGGAAGGGTCACACCCGGGGGTCTTGCGAACGTATAAGCCAGTCTGGCGACCAGTCGTTGTGCCTTTCCCTCCTTGCGGCACTCCAAAATGCCGACGAGAAGAGTTTATCCATACGTTCGACAAGCTCATGGTCGGCTACGTTGTCGCTGCCGATTAATGATGATCGGAATGTTGAGGGACCCGTCTCATCCACCCTTACGATGAGTCGCGACCGCGCGTTCGCCTGCTTCGCCTTTTCAAACATGGCCTTGGCAGTACCCTTAGAGGGTGCCTCGGCGCTCACATCTCCACGTCTCAGTACCACCGCGACCTGCTGCGCTAACGATAGCGAGTTCACATCTTCCGAAATGACGAAGACATCGGGTCCGGACTCATCCTCCGTCCCCACCAACATTGCCAGCCGCTCGATCCCTGCGGCCCAGCCCACCGCCGGTGTGGGCGCGCCGCCCAACGTCTCGATTAGCCCGTCGTACCGCCCGCCGCCCAGCACCGTGCCTTGCGCGCCGAGCCGGTCGGTGACGAACTCGAACGCGGTGTGGCGGTAGTAATCGAGGCCGCGCACTAACAATGGCGCTGGGGTATATCTCACCCCTACCGCATCGAGCCCCGACGTCACGCGGCCGAAGAAGTCCTGCGCCTCGCCCGACAGGAAGTCGTCGATCTTCGGCGCATCGGCGGCGATCGCCTTATCCTCGGGCGACTTGCTGTCGAGGATGCGCAGCGGGTTCGCTTCGAGCCGACGTTGCGACTCCTCGCTGAGGGCCGCCGCATGGTCGCGGAAATACTCGACCAGCGCCGCGCGCCACGCCTCGCGGCTCGGCGCGTCGCCCAACGTGTTGAGCAGCAGCGTCACGCCGTCCTTGATCTTGAGCTCGTCCAGCAGCTGATCGGCCATCGTCAGCATCTCGACGTCGGCTTGCGGCTCGCCCGCGCCGATGATCTCGGCGTCGAGCTGGTGGAACTGGCGGAAGCGGCCCTTCTGCGGGCGCTCGTAACGGAACAGCGGCCCGTGCGTCGCGAGCTTTACCGGCGCATGCTGCCGCCAGCCGTTGGTCAGATAGGCGCGCGCGATGCCGGCGGTGAATTCGGGGCGCAGCGTCAGCGATTCGCCGCCGCGATCCTCGAAACTGTACATCTCCTTCGACACTACGTCGGTGGTCTCGCCCAATGAACGCGCGAATACCGGCGTCCGCTCGAACACCGGCATCTCGATCCGGCGGAAGCGGTAGAGCTTGCGAACACGCTCGAACGTCTCGACGACGTGCGAGAAGGCGTCGGCCTCGGGACCGAAGATGTCCTGCGTCCCGCGCACGGCCTGGGGCGTATTGCTGCTCATGGGCGCGGCGCTTAGCCCGATCGCGGCTCTTCGCAAAGTGCGGCGGTTGCGGACCGTCGTCGCAGCGGCCATCACGCGCTGATGCGAATTGTCCGGGCGGCTGCGGGGGTGGCCGCGCTCTTTGTCATGGCCATGCTCGATACCGACCCGGCGCTCGCTGCTTCCGGTGCCGCGCCCGATACCGGTGCGGGCGCCGCGTCTTTCGCCTATATCATCCCGGTCGCCGGCGTTTCCGCGCCGATCGACGCGCCATATCCGGGCGGCACGATCGATCTCGATGTCGACGCCAGCGACACGACGCGCGGGCTGTTCGTGGTGACCGAGACGATCCCGCTTGCCGCCGGTCGGGGTGCCGAGGGGATCACGCTGCTCTATCCGCAATGGCTGCAGGGCAATCACGCGCCGCGCGGACCGCTCAACCTGATCGGCGGAATCGAGTTCCGCGTTGGGAGCAAGCTGTTGAGCTGGCATCGCGATCCGGTCGACGTCTATGCGATCCACGTCGAGCTGCCCGCCGGAGCCGATCGGCTCATTGCGCGGTTCACCTACACCTCGCCGCTCGATCCCTCGCAGGGGCGCAGCGCGATGACTCAGGAGATGCTCGACCTGCAGTGGGACAAAGTGAGCCTTTATCCGGCCGGCTTTTACGCGCGGCAGATCACGATGCGGCCCAGCGTGCTGCTGCCGCCCGGTTGGCAGGTCAGCAGCGCGCTCGACGGCGGCGTGCGCGATGAGGGGCGGGTGACGTGGGCCGCGACCGATTACGAAACGCTGACCGATTCGCCCGTCATCGCCGGCGCGAATTACCGCCGCTGGGATTTGGGGCACTCGGTCAGCCTGAGCGCGGTCGCCGACGCGCCCGAGCAACTGGCGCTGCGTCCGGCCAACCTTGCGGTCATGCGCGCGTTGGTCGACGAGGGGATCGCGGTGTTCGGGGCGCCGCCGTTCGATCGCTACGAATTCCTCGTGCCGCTCAGCGACTATCTCGGCATGTCGGGGCTAGAGCATCAGCGATCGAGCGAGAGCCCACTGGAAGCGCGCGGTTTTGCCGACTGGGACGAGGACGAGTGGGAGCGCGGTGTCCTTGCGCACGAGTTCGTGCATAGCTGGAACGGCAAGTTCCGCCGGCCGCAGGGTCTGTGGCTGCCCGACTTTCGCCAGCCGACCGATAACCGGCTGCTATGGGTCTATGAAGGGCAGACGCAGTTCTGGGCCTATGTGCTGGCGGCGCGATCGGGGTTGCAGAGCCGGCAGATGGTGCTCGACATCATCGCGCGCAGCGTGGGCGATCTGTCCGATCAGGCCGGTCGCGACTGGCGCCCACTCGGCGATACCGCGTTCGATCCGATTATCGACGCGCGGAGGCCGCGCCCGTTCGCCTCGTTCACGCGCGGTGAGGACTATTATACCGAAGGCGCGCTGATATGGCTGGAGGCGGACCAGATCATCCGCGCGGGCACGCAGGGCTTGCGCGGGCTCGACGATTTCGCGCGAAGCTTCTTTGCCTACGATGCCCAAGGCCCGCGTCAGAAGACCTATACCCGCGCGGACGTCGTCGCCGCGTTGCAGGCGACCTATGCGTATGACTGGGCGACCTTCCTCGGCGAGCGGATCGACCGCGTCGGTCTCGACGCGCCGCTGGCGGGGATCGAACGGGGCGGCTATCGCCTGGTGTGGAAAGATGAGCCCAACGGCTACGACAAGGCGAGGATGCTGCATGATCGCGATCTCAACCTGCTGCACTCGCTTGGCGTATCGCTTGATGGAGAAGGCCGCGTGACCGCGACGCGCTGGGGCAGCGCGGCGTTCAAGGCCGGGGTGGTGACGGGCGTGCGGATCGCGGCGGTCAACGCCACGCCTTATTCGGCCGATGTCTTGCGTCGCGCGATCACCACGGCGAAGGGCGGCCGCAAGCCGCTGCAGTTGCTGTTGAAGCGTGAGGATCGGTTTCAGTCCGTGGCGGTCGATTACCACGACGGGTTACGCTGGCCGTGGCTGGAACGCGTCGGCACCGTGCAGACGGGGATCGACCGACTGTTCGCGCCGCGCGCGACCGGCGGCGAGCAAGGTGCGATGCAATGAGCGCGCGTTTGCAGATCGGCGCGATGGTCGGCAAGCATGTCGCGCCGCCGCGCTTTGCGGGCTTCCTCGTGCTGCTGCCGATCGCGTTCTTCGTTCACCAGCACTTCGTCGACCATGCGAAGTGGACCGATTCGGCGGCGATCGCCTTCGATGTCGCCTCGGCGCTGTTTCTGGTGTCGCTCGTGCCGCTGCTGAAGCAAAGCGGCCCCGACGCGATCCGCGAACACGCCGACACCTACGACGCCAATCGTTTGCTCGTCCTTGCAATGACAACGGTGGTGGGGATTGCGGTCATGGTCGCGATCGCGGCCGAGCTTCCAGACGCAAAACAGGGTGACGTCGGCGCGATCATCCGGCTGGTCGGCACGCTGACATTGATCTGGCTTTTTGCCAATACCGTATTCGCGATGCACTATGCGCACGAATATTACAGCTCGCCCGACGATAGCGATGAAGACTGCAAGGGGCTCGACTTTCCCGATGGGGATGAGCCCGATTACACCGATTTCCTCTACTTTGCGTTCACGTTAGGGATGACGTTCCAGACATCGGATGTCGATATCACCCGGCGACGGCTGCGGTCGGTGTCGATCCTCCATTCGTTCGGCGCGTTCATCTTCAACCTTGGCGTGATCGCTTTCACGATCAACGCATTAGGCGCCAAGTAAAGGGCGATACGATCCGCGCCCGGTCAGCCCGCCGCCTGGTCCTTCCAGCCCCAGAACAGACAGCAGGGCATGACGTTGCGCCATTCGAAGCCCCGGTCGATCCGGGCGAACAACGGTGCCATGAAATCGCGCGCGCGCGCGGTGAACTGATAGACCAGGAACGCGCCGCCCGGCCGCAACACGCGCGCGGTCGCCTCGGCGATCGCGGGGCCGACACCGTCGGGCAGCGTCGAGAAGGGCAGGCCGGACAGCACGTAATCCGCGTGATCGTGCCCATGCGCGCGCACGATCGCCTCGACATCTGCGGCCGAGCCGAGCACCGCCGCGAAACGCCCGTCGGTGATCGTACGCCGCAAATAGTCGATATAGAGCGGGTTGGTGTCGATGACGATCAGCGCGCCGTCGCGCCGCAACCGGTTGAGCACCGGTCGGCAGAACGTGCCGACACCAGGCCCGTATTCGACGAACAGCCGGCATTCGTCCCACTTCACGGGGCCAAGCATCTTGGCAATGGTGAACCGCGACGATGGGATGATCGAGCCGACCATCACTGGATGCTCGATAAACCCTTCAAGGAACACGCCCGGCGCACCGAGCCTTGCCAGCACGCGGCGCAAGAATGGCGCCGCGGCCCCGGGTGGGGCAACCTCGCTGCTCGTCATTCTGGCAATGGCCTTCCGTCGTATCGATCCCCGGTGGCCTCGCGTTCGCAGATTCAGCCGATGGTGGCAAGGGCGCGGAAGGTGCCCTGGCAACGTGAAAGCTAGAGGATTTCCAGCACTTTTTCATCCGGTCGGCACAAGCGCACGCCGTTCTCGGTCTCGACCAGCGGTCGCTCGATCAACCGCGGATCGGCCGCCATCGCGGCGAGCACGACAGCGTCGGCGGCGTCGGGCAAGCCGCGCGCGTCGGCATCGGTCCCCTTGCGACGCACGCCCTGCGCCGGCGTGATGCCGGCGTCGCGATAGAGCTGTGCGAGCTTATCCGTGTTGGGTGGATCGCGCAGATATTCGATCACCGTCAGCTCGACGCCAGGCGTGTCCGCAAGCCGCGCGAGCGTCTTGCGCGATGTACCGCACTGCGGGTTGTGCCAGATCGTCGCCTTCATCCCATCGTCCGTGTCGTCGGCCTGCTTCGCGTAGGTATAGCGAGCGCGGGACATCAAGATAAGCCCATGCGGATGCCGATCCACACCGTGCGCGGCGCACCGAGGTCGATCGAGCCGCCTTGGTTGCGCGTGACGATGGCGGCATCGCCCAGGTTCTCGGCGCGCAGCACCAAGCCGATCGAACGGGTCAGCGGCACGCGCAGCACCGCGTCGAGCGTCATCACGGATGGCAGAAGGTCGGTTTCGAGGTCATCCTCGAACTGCGCGCCGGTATGGCGCAGCGTCGCCGAGGCGAGCCAGCCGGTGAACGCACCGGCGTGCGGGCACCAGGCAAGCGTCGCGCTCGCGGCGATGCGCGGTGTCTGCGCGGGGCGTCTGCCATCGAGCGTGGCATCGCGCGCCTCGACCCGCGCATGCGTCAGCGCCAGCGACGCATCGAATGACAGCGCGCCGAACGCCGCGGTCGCGGTCGCCTCGATCCCCCGCGCGTGCACCGCGTCGACGTTCCGGCGCTCGCGCAGGTTCGGCGCGATCGTCACGTTGGCGATCGCGTGCGCGACGCGGTTATCGAACGCGGTCAGGCTCAGCATCATGCGCGGCAGCAGGGTGATGTCGATGCCTGCTTCGTACCCGAACAAACGCTCGTTGCGCAGCGCGGCGTTCGCGCGGGTGGTGACGGGAAATACCACGAACGGTCGATAGAGCTCGTTGAGCGTCGGCAGTCGCAGGCCCTGGTAGGCGGACGCACGCAGGCTTGCCACAGAGACCGGACGCCAGACCACGCCGCCTCTGAATGAGCCTTGCCAGCCGGCGCGATCGGCGAAGCGCCGATCGATGGTGGCCGGGGCGTTCGCGGCGATCTCGCGGAAATAGCCGTCGCGGATCGTCCAGCGATCGGCGCGCGCGCCGGCGGTCAGCGCGATCCTGCCGCTCAGCGCCGAAGGCGTCCAGTCGTCTTCCAAGAAGAGCCCGAGATCGGTGTTGCGCCCCCCGGCATAGCGCCGCGCGCTGATCCGCCCCGCCACATATGCGTCCTCGAACAAGTCACCACCGGCGATGCGCAGGTCGCCGCCCAGCTTCGCGACGTGATCGCGACCGACCGGCGGGCGCACCTCCAGCTTTCCGCCCGCCCCAGTCGACGGGGTCCGCCGCTGGTCGAGCGTGCGCAGGAAGCTGGTCGCGCTGATCACCACGTTCGCGAAGTCGCGGGCCTGGACATAGGCGAGCGCGTCGACCTGCCAGCGGCCATGCCCGACCACGCGCACGCTCGCGTCCGCGCCGCGCGACGCGGTGTTCGCGCCGGCAAAGCGCAACACGCGATGATCTTCGAACACCAAGCCGCGCGTCTGCAGCTCCCAGCCCGGCGCGACAGGCACCACCGCGCGCAGTTGCGTCGACCAGCTCTCGTAGGCCGCGCGCACGCTGGCGGGCACGCGCTGCGCGACAGGCGTGGTGAAAAAGCCTTCGCCGCGATCGCGCCGGGCGGACAGCACGAGGAAGCCATCGCCGAGGCGGGGCGCCAGCGTCGCGCTGACCTCGCTCTCTCCGCGCTGGTCGATCGCCGCGTCGCCCGACAGCAGGCCGAGCGTCGCGGGACCGGCACTGGTCAGCTCGATCGTGCCGGCGACCGCCCCCGCGCCGAACGCTCCCGCGCCGCCACCCCGCGTGACGCGCACCGATTGCAGCCGCTCGGGCGCGAGCGCGCTGAACGCGATCGCGCCGAACAGCGGATCGGCCTGAGGCACGCCATCGAGCAGCACCAGCGTGCGGCTGCTGGCGTTGCCGCCGAGCGCGCGCAGCGTTACGCCCTGCGCCGAGGAATTGGCCGAGCGGCTGTCCGATCGGCGGAACTGCTGGAAGCCTGCGACCGCCGACAGCACATCCTCGAGCCGTCCGCTCGCGGACGCCTCGATCCGCTCGCGGTCGATGGTCTGTACATCGTAGGCGGATGTCGCGGGCGTATCGCCTAGCCCGCGTCCGGTTACGATGATCGGCATCAACGGTGTGGCGACCTCCTGCGCCTGCACGGCGGAGTTTGCCATGCCGGCGATGGCAAGTGCGGTGGCGAGCGCCCGTTCGACGTCCTTGCTCGGCACGTCTATTCGCTGAATTGGCGTCGCATAAGCCGCGGCGATGGAGGCTCGGCGTTCGCGTGGCAAGCGCTTGCCCCCGACGCGGCAGCGCCTACATCGATCCGATGCTCGATGCCGAATATCTTGCCGGCCGGCTGCTGCTGGCGATGCCTGGAATGGGCGATCCGCGTTTCGCGCACGCGGTGATCGCGGTGTGCCAGCACGATGAGAACGGTGCGTTTGGCATCGACATCGGTAGGCGTCGCGATGGGCCGGGCTTTCGTGATCTGCTTGACGGCGCTGGTATCGCACCGGGCGCCGCGCCCGATCGCCCGGTGCTGCAGGGTGGGCCGGTCGAGCCGGCGCGCGGCTTCGTGCTGCACTCGCCCGACTGGGGCGGCACCGCGACGATGGACGTGCGGCCATTGGGGTCGCTGTCCGCTTCGCTCGATGTGCTGAAGGCGATCGCCGACGGTGGCGGCCCGGGCCGCTGGGTGTTCGCGCTCGGCTATGCTGGCTGGGGGCCGGGGCAGCTCGAAGGCGAGATGCGCCGGCACGGCTGGCACGCGGCGAAGGGCGATCCGACGGTGGTGTTCGACTGCGAGCCCGAAGCGCGCTGGGCTGCGGCATGGCGCGGCGAGGGGATCGATCCGGCGCTGCTGTCGAGCGAGACAGGGCGAGCCTGAGCCGCGCGACCTCAATCCGCGATCGGCGCGGCCCAGTCCCGTCGGTCGAGGTCTTCCAGCTGGTCGAGGTCTTCCAGCCGATCGACATCGAGCACGACGCCGGCATCCGACGTATCGAGCCAGACGACATCGGCTCGTTCGCGCAACAACCGCCCGGCCCCCTCGTCACCGCGCAACGCCATGATCGTCGCGAAGGCGCGTCGCGCGAGCAGCACTGGATGGCCAGGCCGACGATCGTAGCGCGGCAGCGCCGCGAAGCCATCGCCGAGTGCATCGGCCAGTCGCGCGGCCATCGCGTGCGGGACGAGCGGCATGTCGCCCAGGAACACGAACGCGCCGGCGACGTCGCCTGCCGCCGCGAGCCCCGCTGCGAGCGATTGCGCGAGGCCGTCGCTGGCGATCGTCACCTGCGTTACCGGCGGCGTTGCCTCGATTCCTTCGACGGGGCCGCGACCCACGAGGATCACGCGTTCGACGGCCGCGGCGCGCGCGGCGGCGAGCGCGTGCGAGAGCAGCGGTGCCCCGCGAAACCGCGCGGACAGCTTATCCCCGCCGAAGCGTCGCGCATGGCCGGCGGCGAGCAAGATCGCTGCATAGGACCGCGGCGAAACATCGTCTGGATCGTGCCCCATCGCGCTCACGCCCGTTCGCGCGTCCGGTTCAGCGTCTGGAACACTTCGGCGAGGACGCCGGTGGCGACTTCCCATGGCGCCTTGCCGAGCCCGGTGATGCCCGGCGAAAGCCGCAGCCGCGCAAGCTCCTCGTCGGTCGCGCCCGCCGCCGCGAGCGCGCCGCGCCGCGCGGCCGCCCGCGATGCCGCGCCGATCATCGCGACATAGCCAGCGCCCTCGCGCAGCGCGACGAGGCAGCCGGGCAGATCGTGATCGTTCTCGTGCGTCGCGCCTACATAGGCGGTCATGGCGTCGACGCCGATGCGGCGCATCGCTTGCGCAGGTTCTTCACGCAGATAGGTGACGCCGGCGAAGGGCGGCGGCGTCTCGGGTCCGTCGGGGCGCAGCAGTACCGTGTCGAACTGCGCCTCGGCCGCGAGGCGCGCGAGCGCCAGCGCGCCGGGATCGCCGCCCGAGACGATCATGCGTCGGGGCGGGTCATGGCGCCGGGTGATACATAGCGGATCGTCTTTCCACGCGAGCAGCGGTGCGCCGTCGACCGCGATGCAGGCGCGATGTTCGCCGTCACTTTGCCAGACGCACGATCGCCGCTCGTCGGAGAAGGCCAGCAGCCGCCGCGCGGCTTCGTCATCGGGCGCGACCCGTTCGACCAGCACGTGCAGCGCGCCGCCGCAGCGGAGCCGTAGATCGATCCACGGACTGCCCATGCCATAATGCAGCCGCTTCGCCTCGCCGGTGACCAGCACCCGCGCCGCGTGCAGCGCTACGTCGCCTTCGATGCAATCGCCTGAAAAATAACCGCTCGCCCGTTCGCCGTCGAACAGCATCTGAGCGCCCGGCCCGCGCGGGGCGCTGCCTTCGACCGCGAACAATGTGGCGAGCGCGACCGACCGACCCGCATCCATCGCCGCACGCAGGGCCGGGCGGATATCGTCGCGCCAGCCGAACGTCGGCCAATCCGCATCCTCGATCATCGCATTCGTCCGGTCACGGGCGCTATGTGCGGCGGGCCGCGCGGACTATCAACGGGCGCGCGCGTCGGCGCCGCGTTCGAGCCGATACGTCCGATCTAAAGCCCGATACGGTCGGCAAACAGCAGCCGGCCACCGGACAGGTGCCACAACGCTTCGTTGAATTCGGCGGGCGCCATCGCAAAACAGCCTTCGCTGCGGCCGAGCTTGCCCCACTTGGCCGCCATTTCGGGCGCGGCGTACCAGGCGGGGTGCATCACGATCGAGCGTTCGAGCGCGTTCGAATTGTCTCCATCGAGGCCCTTCAGACGGATGGAGGTGCCGTATTTGCCGTTGTACCACTCGCAGGTCAGGTAAGCGCCGCGCGATGTCGCCTCCGACCCGTCCTGGTTCGAGAACACCTTGAGCCAGCCGTCGTGCTCGGGATCGGAACCCCGTCCGTGCGCGACGTAGAACGAACGCACCGTCCCCGCCTGCAGGTTGGCGAAGTGAAGCCGCGGCATCGAAGAAGGCAACGCGAAGTCGGCGACCCCGACCAGATCGGCTCGCCACAACCGCCCCGCCAGGCGCCGCGTCTGCGCCGCCGCCGCATCGAGCACGCGCCGCTGGTACTGCGGCGTCGCATAAGGTGCGGCAGGCACGACCGCCGCTGGCGCGACCGCTGCCGACGCGACATCTGCCGACGATGACGTGGACGCCGGCAGATCGAGCGTCAGCGTGCCCGGAGAGGGAGCCGACGCGATCGTGCTTTCGCCCAGCACCCGCGCGGGTATCGCGATCGCCGCGCCGGCGGTCAGCGCTCCGCTCAGGACGTCTCGCCGTTTCATCGCATTACTTCCATCACGGCCGCTGGTACCACAACGCCTCGCCGTTCGCCACGCCGGATCGCTCGGGCGCGAACCGTCCGCCGTTCAGTCAGAACAGGTCGGAGCTTACACGGATGCAATTGGGATCAGGCGACGACCTTCAACCGATTCGCACCGGCCGCATGGCGCGCCATCCAATCCTCGACCACCGGCGCGATCTGATTGCGCCATTTGCCACCGTTGAAGATGCCGTAATGCCCGACGCCTTCCGCCAGAAAATACTTTTTCTTCGTTTCGGAAAGCGTGGTCGCGCCGGTCAGCGCGGCGCGGGTCTGGCCGATACCCGAAATATCGTCGCGCTCGCCCTCGATCGCCAGCAGGGCGGTGTCCTGGATCCGGCCAAGATCGACGCGCACGCCACGATGGAACAGCTCGCCCTTGGGCAGCGAATGCCGCTGGAACACGTGCTCGACCGTCTGCAGGTAGAATTCCGAGGTCATGTCGCTGACCGCGCGATATTCGTCATAGAATGCTTTGGTGGCATCCGCACTCTCGCCATCGCCGGTGACCAGATGATTGAACATCGAATAATGACTGATCAGGTGCGAGCCGAGGTTCATCGCCATGAACCCGGCAAGCTGCAGAAAGCCGGGATAGACGCGGCGGCCGTGACCCGGATAGGCGAGCGGGACGGTCGCGATCACGTTGCCTTCGAACCAGGTCAGCGGCCGCTGCATGGCGACGTCGTTGACGCTGGTCGGGGACTGCCGCGTATCGACCGGACCGCCCATCATCGTCAGGCTCGCCGGACGGTTGGCGTCATCGCGCGCGGCCATGATCGCCGTCGCCGCGAGCGCGGGCACCGACGGCTGGCACACCGCCATCAGGTGCGTGCCGGGGCCGATGTGCGCGATGAAGTCGATCAGGTAGTCGATGTAGTCGTCAAGGTCGAACCGGCCGCAGCTTGCCGGCACCATCTTGGCGTCGGCCCAGTCGGTGATGTAGACCACCGCGCCCTGCGCCATCCGCTCGACCGTGCCGCGCAGCAGCGTCGCGTAGTGACCGCTCATCGGCGCGACGATCAGCAGGCGCGGCGCGTCCGCCGGCAGCCCCGCGCGAGTGAAGCGCAGCAGATTGCCGAACGGCTTGTGCAGCACGGTGGCCTCCTCGACCTCGTGCGCGGCACCATCTACCGACACCGACTTCAAGCCGAAGGCGGGCTTGCCGCGTGGGCTGGCCGCATGTGCGAACACTTCGAGCGCCGACGCCAGCACCGGCCCGAAGCCGAGATAGCCCATCGGCAAGGCGGGGTTGGACAAAAGGCCCGACCCGATCGTCGCCATCGACGCGGCACTAGTCAGGAACGCACGCTGCACCTCATACGCATCATAAAGCATCATAATTTTCCTCGCCGCATGGATCGGCAAGTCGTCGAATTGGGCGCAGTTAACTTAATTTGCAATCGAAATGCTGCGCTGCACAATGTCGATGACATCGGCGTTCCGGTTTCAATGCAGATGTTGATCGTGCGCGGTCGCTGCTTGTCGCTCAATCGCCGGACGCTTTTCCTTGTCCCTACTTCGGCGTAGGGGCAGAGCCATGCAGTCCGCGTCCGCAGCCGCCATCGGTCCCACGCTTGCGCCGAATGTCGACGAGAGTCGGCAAGATGCCATCGCACCGAGGCGCGAACGCCTGCGATTGGGGCCGTTGCGCATGGTGTACGCGGCGGCGATGGCCTATCCTGGTCGGGTCGCGACGGCGGTGGTGGCGCTGATCGTCACCGCCTCAGCCACGCTGGCGATCCCCAACGGCTTCCGCCTGATCATCGACCGCGGCTTCGCGCGTGGCGGCGATCCCGCGCATATCGCGCGCTGGTTCGAATATCTGCTCCTGATCGCGGTCGTGCTGGCGATCGGCACCGCGACGCGGTTCTACACGGTGGCGTGGCTGGGCGAGCGGGTGGTCGCCGACATCCGGCTGGCGGTGCAGACCAACCTGCTTCGCCTGTCGCCAAGCTTCTTCGAGGAAAACAGCCCCAGGGAGATTTCATCGCGGATGACCGCCGACACCACGCTGATCGAACAGGTCGTCGGCACCACGGTGTCGGTCGCGCTGCGTAACGCGATCATGGCCGTGGCGGGAACGATCTATCTGTTCGTGCTCTCGCCGCATCTGGCGCTCGGGCTGATCGTGATCATCCCGGTCGTTATCGTCCCGATCATCGTTTTCGGCCGCCGGTTGCGCGTGATGTCGCGTGCCAGCCAGGATCGGGTCGCTGATGTCGGCGCGCGGGTGACCGAGGTGCTCGGTGCCTTGCGGGTCGTCCAGGCCTTCAACCAGGAAGCGCGCGAGGGTGCGCATTTCACCGAGACGGTCGAGCGCAGCTTCGCCACCGCGCGTCGTCGCAATCAGGTGCGCGCGATGATGACGGCGTTGTTCATCGTGCTCATCTTCGGTGCGCTGATCCTGTTGATGTGGCGCGGCGCACTGGATGTCGCGCGGGGCCAGATGACCGGCGGCGCGATCGCGGCCTTCGTCGTCACGGGGGGGCTGGTCGCGGGCGCGTTCCAGTCGTTGAGCGAAGCGTATGGCGACCTCGTGCGCGGCGCTGGCGCGGCGAGCCGGCTGGCCGAATTGTTGAACGAGCGCCCGCACATCGCCGCGCCCGCGCGCCCGGTGGCGCTGCCCGAACCGCCGCGCGGCCAGTTGAGCTTCGAGAGCGTGACGTTCCACTACCCGAGCCGGCCAGAAGTGGCCGCGCTCGCCGATTTCACGCTGAATGTCGAGCCGGGCGAGACGGTCGCGATCGTCGGCCCTTCGGGCGCGGGCAAATCGACGCTGTTCCAGCTTGCCGAGCGCTTTCGCGATCCCTCGTCGGGCATCGTCAAGCTCGACGGCGTGCCGCTGCCCGCCGCCGATCCCGCCGCGATCCGGGCGCGCATCGCGCTCGTGCCGCAAGAGGGCGTGCTGTTCTCCGCCAGCGCGCGCGACAACCTGCGGTACGGCAACTGGCAGGCGAGCGACGCGGCGATCTGGGAGGCGGCGCGCGCCGCCAACGCGGAAGAGTTCCTGCGCGCGTTGCCGCAAGGGCTCGATACGTTTTTGGGCGAGGATGGCGGGCGTCTGTCGGGCGGCCAGCGCCAGCGCATCGCCATCGCCCGCGCGCTGCTGCGCGACGCGCCGATCCTGTTGCTCGACGAAGCGACCAGCGCGCTCGACGCCGAGAGCGAGCGGCTGGTGCAGCAGGCGCTCGACCGGCTGATGGCCAGCCGCACGACTCTCGTCATCGCGCACCGGCTCGCCACGGTGCGCCAGGCGGACCGCATCGTCGTGCTCGATCAGGGCCGCATCGTCGAGCAGGGCAGCCACGACACGCTGAGCGCGGCGGGTGGTTTATATGCGCGGCTGGCGGCGTTGCAGTTCGACGAGCGGCGGTTGGGGTGATCCTCCCCGTTCCGGGGAGGAATTAACGCGCGCACCTTGACTCCCCCGCCGCGCCCGCCATTCCTCGCAGCCCATGACGTTGACGCTTACCGCCATCCTCCTCGGCATCGTCGAGGGCGTGACCGAATTCCTTCCGGTCTCCTCCACCGGCCACCTTATCCTCGCGACCGAATTGTTCGGGTATGACGCAGAGACGTGGAAGGTGTTCAACGTCGTCATCCAGCTCGGCGCAATCCTGGCCGTGGTCGTGCAGTTCTGGCGCACGTTCTGGACCGTGGGCGAGGGGCTGCTAAAGCTTCAGCCGGGCAGCGTCGCGTTCGTGCGCAACATCCTGCTCGCGTTCATTCCCTCAGCGGTGCTGGGGCTCATCCTCAAAAAATACATCGACGTGCTGCTCGGTAGTCCGATGGTGGTTGCTTGGGCGCTCGTCGTCGGCGGCGTCGCGATCCTCGCGGTCGAACGCTTTTCCAAACAGGGCGGGCCGACCGGCGTCGCGCAGCTGCCGATGCGCCAGTGCCTGGGCATCGGATTGTTCCAGTGTCTGGCGATGGTGCCCGGCGTCAGCCGTTCGGGCGCGACGATCATGGGCGCGCTCGCCATGGGCATCGAGCGGCGGACGGCGGCCGAGTTCAGCTTTTTCCTGGCGGTGCCGACGATGCTCGGCGCGACGACGCTCGAACTGCTGGGCAACCGGCATCAGCTGGCGCATGGGGTCGGCCCGGTCGGCTGGAGCCAGATCGCGATCGGCTTCGTCGTCGCTTTCGTCGTTGCGCTCGGGGTGATCAAGGCGTTTATCGCTTTCGTCAGCCGATCGGGCTTTGCGCCGTTCGCGTGGTATCGCATTGTCGTGGGGATCGTCGCGATCGTGTGGCTTGCGCGTATCGCCGCATGATGGAGCACCGCCGGTGAGCAGATTGAAGCGAAAACAATATGTGAAGCTGCTCGCGCCGTTGCAGCAGGAGCTTGCCGCGATGGCGCAATGGGTCGCAAGCAGCGGCGCACGGATCGTCGTGCTGTTCGAAGGGCGCGATACCGCGGGCAAGGGCGGCGCGATCGCCACGCTCGGCACGGACATCAACCCGCGTCGCTGCCGCACCGCCGCGTTGCCCAAGCCGACGCCGGATGAGGCCGGCGAGTGGTACTTCCAGCGCTACATCGCGCATCTGCCGACCGCCGGCGAGATCGTGCTGTTTGATCGCAGCTGGTACAACCGCGTCGGGGTGGAGCGCGTGATGGGCTATGCGACCGAAGCCCAGGTCGACGCGTTCATGGCGCAAGCTCCTTTGTTTGAGCGGATGCTGGTCGACGACGGCATCCTGCTGTTCAAATACTGGCTGACGTGCGACCAGAAACGGCAGGAGAAGCGCTTTGCCCAACGGCTCGCCGATCCGCTCAAGCGCTGGAAGCTCTCGCCGATCGATCTTGCCGCGCGGACCAAGTACGATGCCTATACGCAGGCGCGCGAGGCGATGCTGGCCGCGACGCACACGCCATACGCGCCGTGGACGCTGATCGATTTCAACGACCAGAAGCGCGGCCGGCTGACCTTGTTGCGCGATTTCCTCGACCGGTTGCCGGACACGCGCGTCGATCCCGCATCGATCGATCTGCCCCCGCTGGAAAGTGAGCCCGAGAAGGAGCGCTTCACCGTGCTGGAACCGATCGCGCCGTACGAGCCGTGATCGAGGCGCGGTTGACTTGGGCGCGCTCATGCGACATGGGCCGCGCCTTGCTTTTCGCCGCCTCGCGCGGCCGCATCAGGATACAGGAACCCGCCATGGCGAAGCCCGCAACCGTCAAGATCCGGCTGGTCTCCACCGCCGATACCGGCTTCTTCTACGTGACCAAGAAGAATCCGCGCAACACCACCGAGAAGATGAACTTCCGCAAGTATGATCCGGTCGTGCGCAAGCACGTCGAGTTCAAGGAAGCCAAGATCAAGTGACGCGTCGGCGGCCGCCATGCGCCGGCGTTCGCGCGGGGTCCCGCATCGGCACCGCTTGAGTTCACTGGCCGTTCAATGCGCGCGGCATAGCGCGACGCGCATGACTTTCGATCGTTTTTCGTACGCCGTCGCATTAGGTTCTGCGGCTTTCTCCAGCCTTGCTCCCGCGATCGGCCCGAACGGGTTGATATCGACGGCTTGGGCCGCGCCCGCGCATGACCCGCGTGTCGACCAGGCTGTTGCCGCGCTTCGCGCGATCGGGACGATGCGCGCCGATTTCATCCAGACCGACGGGCAGGGGCAACGCGTCGGCGGCGTGGTGACGCTGAAGCGTCCGGGGCGCATCCGCTTTGAATATCAGAAAGGCGTGCCGTTGCTGATCGTGTCCGATGGCGCGGCGCTGACGATGATCGATTATGATGTCGCGCAGGTCCAGCGCTGGCCGATCCGCAATAGCCCGCTCGGTGCGCTGCTCAGCCCCGATCGCGATGTCGCAAGCTTCGCTCGCGCGCTTCCGTCAGCAGGCAATACCATCGCGATCGAAGTGCGCGATCCGAGGCATCCTGAGTATGGCGTGCTGACGATGAACTTTTCGCGCGTTGCCACCGCCCCGCGTGGGCTTGAACTGGCGGGCTGGACCGCGTTCGACGCGCAAAGCCGGCGGACCACGGTCCGGCTTGCCAATCAGCGTTATGGCATCGCGGTGCCCGAGGCGACGTTCCGCTGGCGCGATCCACGCCGGACAGCGCATCATTGATCGGTTAGCCGACCGCGCTGCACGTTTGGCCGCGATCTTCACGCGCTGAGACAAAACGCGACAAATCATGGCGCGATGTTCACTTGGCAGACAGTTCCGCCGCCCTACATAACACATGTCCAAACGATCCGGGATGGGTTTCCCCCCTGTTGCCCTGTCCCACGGATCGCGCGGATAGCGTGACGAACGCTTCAGGAACCCTCGTCCCACTTGCCCCCGGGACGAGGGTTTTTGTTTGTCGATTTGTGACGGTGTTGTCGCACCGACCTCCCCCCGCTACCGCCCGCCGATGCTCACAATCGCCAGCTGGAACATCAACTCGGTGCGGCTTCGCATGTCGCAGGTGGAGCGCTTCCTGCGCGATACCGCGCCCGATGTCCTGTGTCTGCAGGAGATCAAGACGATCGAGAGCGGGTTTCCCCATGCGGCGTTTGAAGCGCTGGGATACGGCTATCGCATCGTGCACGGCCAAAAGGGCTATCACGGCGTCGCCACGGTGAGCCGCCTGCCGATCCGGGAGTTCAGTCGCCACGATTGGCAGGATAATGGCGAGGCGCGGCACGTCGGTGTCGAATTGACGAGCGGAGCGCGGGGTGGGCCCGGGCTGGTGGTGGAGAACGTCTACATCCCCGCCGGCGGTGACGTGCCCGATCGGACGATCAACGGTAAGTTCGGTCAGAAGCTGGACTTCCTGGAGCGCATGACGCGCTGGGCCGACCGCCTCGACCGCCCGACCGTACTGCTCGGTGATTTCAACGTCGCCCCGCTCCCGTCGGATGTCTATGATCACAAGGCGCTGCTCAAGGTCGTCAGCCATACGCCGATCGAGGTAGATACGCTCGCGCGGTTGACCGACGCGCACGGCTGGGTCGACATCGGCCGCAAGCATCTGCCCGAGCCGGCGCGCAATTACAGCTGGTGGAGCTATCGTTCGTTCTGGCGCGACAAGGACCGGGGGCGGCGGCTCGACCATATCTGGACCTCGCCAGCGCTTGCCGCGCAATCGGCGGGCTACCGCGTCGTCGAGGAGACGCGGCGGTGGGAGCAGCCTTCTGACCATGTGCCGCTGATCGTCGAGCTCGATTTGTGAACGAAGACGTTTCGGCGCGAGGCGTAACGCACGAGGAAGCCGCGCGGCGCGTGGCGCTGGCGATCGACGCGCTGCGCCACGGCTGGCCGATCGCGATTGACGATGCGCCCGCGCTGTTGCCCGCCGAGACGGGGTTCGCGCCGGGGATCGCGGGCGATCGCATGTTGATCTCGGCCGCGCGCGCGGTGACGCTCAAGCTCGCGAACCAGCGCGAAGCGGCCGCGCCCGAAGCGCCCGCGCTGATCCGCGCGGCCGAGCCCTTCGATCTCGCGTCCGCGCGCGCGGTCGCCGATCCGGCGCTCGATCTGCGCTATCCATTGAAAGGGCCGTTCGTCGCCGAACCGCTGCGCCATCCGGCCGCCGCGCAGGCCGCGATGGAGCTGGCGCGGCTCGCCGGTATCCTGCCAGCGTTCCTGGTCACGCCGATGCCTACGGGCATTGTCCAGCATCTCGAGGCGGCGGACCTCGCCACGTGGAAGAACCCGGTCCGGCTGATCATCGCGACGCGTGCGCGTTTGCCGATCGCGGCGCTCGAACGAAGCGCGATCGAAGCCGAGATCGTCGCGTTCCGGTCGGTCGACGACCTGCGCGAGCACGTCGCGCTGGTGATCGGGCGGCAGGACGCCGCTCGGCCGCCGCTCGTGCGGCTGCACTCCGAATGCCTGACGGGCGACGTGCTCGGCAGCCTCAAGTGCGATTGCGGCCCGCAGCTCGACGCGGCGCTGGCGGCAATGGCGGCAGAGGCCGAGGCGGGGGGATGGGGCGTGCTGCTCTACCTGCGGCAGGAAGGACGGGGCATAGGCCTAATCAACAAGCTTCGCGCCTATCGCCTGCAGGACCAGGGGTTCGACACGATCGACGCGAACACCCGCCTCGGCCTGCCGAGCGAAGCGCGGGACTTTCCGATCGCCGCGCGGATGCTGGCGCTGCTCGGCGTCGGCGCGATCCGGCTGATGACCAACAATCCCGCCAAGGTCACGGCGCTGGCGGGCGAAGGTTTGACGATCGAGCGCGTGCCGCATGCGCTGCCCGCCAATCCGCACAACGTCCGCTATCTCGCCACCAAGCGCGATCGCGCCGGGCATCTGCTCGGTTAAGCCGATGGACGTCACCGGCAGGACTCGCGCGGCCGCCGACCGCGGCAAGGCGCTGCCGCTCGCGGCGCTGATCGCCGCCAACGTCGCGCTTGCCCTGGGCCCATGGGCGGTGCGGTTGGCGGATTGCGGCCCGATCGCGGTCGCGTTCTGGCGTCTGCTGCTGCCGCTGCCCGTGCTGTTCGCCCTGGCCGCTTTCAACCGCCAGCCGGTGACCGGCTTCGCGCCTCGCACCTGGCTGGCGATCATCGCCGCCGGGTTGCTGTTCGCCGCCGATCTCGCCGCGTTTCACATCGGCATCGGCCTGACCCGGTTGGGCAACGTTACGCTGTTCGGCAACGCCGGCAGTCTGATCGTGATGATCTGGGGCATCGTCGCGCTGCGCCGCTGGCCCTTTCGCGCCGAATGGTGGGCGATGGGCGCGGCGCTGTCGGGCGCGGCGATCCTGCTCGGCCGCTCGCTGGAGATCGGCGCGAGCACGCTCGCGGGCGATCTGTTCTGCCTGCTCGCTGGGTTGTTCTATGCGTTTTATATCATATTGCTGCAAAACGCGCGCGCGACGCTCGGCAACTGGGCGTTGCTCGCCTGGTCGAGCGTTGCCGGTGTGCCGCTCGCGCTCATCACCGCATTGGCGCACGGCGAGCCGGTCTGGCCGCAACACTGGTTGCCGCTGATCGCGCTCGCACTGAGCAGTCAGGTGTTCGGCCAGGGTTGCCTCGTCTACGCGCTGCGCCACTTCAGCCCGCTCGTCATCGGCGTATCGCTGCTGACCCAACCGGCGGTCGCGGTGCTGGTCGGCTGGTACGTGTTCGGCGAGGCGCTGAGCGTATGGGATGCGGCCGGCATGGCGCTGATCGCCGGCGCGCTGGTGCTGGCGCGCGCGGGCGGTTCGCGGCCAGTCGATGACGAAACGGGTGGGCGTGGTGCCGCCTCAAACATCCGCGATGGTGGTTGAGACGAGCTTATGGTGCCGACGGGATGCGGTCGGCGTAGATGTCCCAGTGATCGGCCAGTTCGTGCGCCACCTTGCTGCCGACGCGGTATGCGGCTTCGAAGGCGGGCATGCCCATCCCCGGGTAAGGCGCGCTCACCGATACAGCATTCGTCTGCCCCTTGTGCGCGATCACATAGTTTGATGCGGTACGCAGGATGAGCAGCCGCTTGGCATCGACCGCGCCCATTCGTCCCAGCCTCGCCATTGCTTCTGCGATCGACGCGTCCTCGGTGTTCGCCATCGCGAAGCGGGATTTGCCGGCGGTGAACATCTTGACCCAATCGCGCGCCCACCGCAGGCCGTATTCGCCATGCCAATAGTAGTTCGAAGACGCGCTGGCACCGACATAGACCTTGGGCGGTTGTCCGGCCAGTGGATAGGTCGCCCAGTTCGCTCGGTCGGCCCGCAGTTCGGGCGGGTAATCGAGCTTCACGTCCTTGGTGGTGGCATAGGCCCAATGCACGAGCCCGGGGTCGAGTGGGAATACTTCCGCATATAGATCGAATGCGCCGAAACTCGTCTGTCCGGCGGGAAGTTCTCCGGGCTTCTTGGCGCCCATCGGGTAAATTCCATAGGGCCAGTCCGCCGGTGCCTCGCGCATGTCGATCGACTTGGCGAAATCGTTGACCACATAGTCGGCCCAGGCCGCATCGCCGATCGAGCCGACTTGCGGATCGGTGCCCGCGATCCCCGCGACGAGCCAATACGCCTTCCGCACGTCGAAACGCTTGTCGGCGGCCAGCGCCATGACCGATGCGCCCGAGTTGACCAACCCGATGCCCGATAGCATCACGACGATCGAATGATCCTTGTTGGTGAGAAGCGGATGTACGCCACCGGGAAAGTCTATTCGCTCGGTAAGCGGTTCGCGTTCGGCCCAAAGCTGAAGCTCACCCGGCGCATCGCCGGTATCGGCTCCCTCCTCATACGTCGTGACCACGACCACCTTGACCGGCCACGCGGTCGTTTGTGCCTGCGCGCCGCCGCAAACCATACCTGTGAACAGAACTGCGCAAGCCAGGCGCCGCACGATCATTCGCATTGATGCCATGTACCGCTCCGTCATTGCCCGGAGCTGATAGGAAGTAGACACATCAGCTGCTATCGACGATATCGCGATCAGCCGTTCGGAAAATGAGCGCGGCTAAGTGGCGAACGAGCTACCGTTTTCCCAGATCGCCGAGCCCGATCGTCCCGCTCGCCATCTCGAGCATACGGTCGAGGCTCTTCTTCGCGCCAAGTCGCAAGCCTTCCTCGATCTCGATCCGTGGTTCGAGATCGCGCAGCGCGACGTAGAGCTTTTCGATCGTGTTGAGCGCCATGTAGGGGCAGATGTTGCAGTTGCAGTTGCCGTCCGCGCCGGGGGCGCCGATGAATTGCTTGCCCGGCAGCGCGAGCTGCATCTGGTGGATGATATGCGGCTCGGTCGCGACGATCAGCGTGTCGGCGAGACTGGTCTTCGCGTATTGCAGGATGCCGCTGGTCGATCCAACGTAATCGGCGTGGTCGATGATATGCGGCGGGCACTCGGGATGCGCGGCGATCGGCGCGGCGGGGTGCTGCGCGCGCAGCTTCAGCAGCTCGGTTTCGCTGAACGCCTCGTGCACGATGCACACGCCGGGCCACAGCAGCATGTCGCGATCGAACTTGCGGTTGAGATAGCCGCCTAGATGCCGGTCGGGGCCGAAGATGATCGGCTGGTCGCGCGGGATCTGCTGCAGGATCGTCTCGGCGCTCGATGAGGTGACGATCACGTCGCTCAACGCCTTCACCTCGGTCGAGCAGTTGATGTAGGTCAGTGCGATGTGATCGGGGTGCGCTTCGCGAAAGGCACGGAACTTCTCCGGGGGGCACGAATCCTCGAGGCTGCAGCCGGCGTCCATGTCGGGCAGCACCACGATCTTGTCGGGGCTCAGGATCTTGGCGGTGTCGGCCATGAACTTCACGCCGCAGAACGCGATGACCTCGGCGTCGGTCGCCGCCGCCTTTCGCGACAACTCCAGGCTGTCGCCGACGAAGTCCGCCAGGTCCTGCAGCTCGGGCTTCTGGTAATAGTGCGCCAGGATCACCGCGTTGCGTGTCTGGCGCAGCCGATCGATCTCCGCGCGGAGATCGAGCCCGGTCAGGTTGGTCGGTTGGAAGCTCATGCAAAGTCCCCCTGGAGTGCGTGATATCTAGGGGGCCGGCGGTCCGGCGGGAAGGCCGTACGCAAGCTTGACTCACGATCCCTGCCGACCTATCGGCGCGCCTCTTGTTTCGGCTCCGTGAGCGGCGCCCATGATGTCCGAGGGTTTCGATGAAGCGCACGTTCCAGCCCAGCAACCTTGTCCGCGCGCGCCGCCACGGCTTTCGTGCGCGTATGGCGACCCCGGGCGGCCGCAAGGTGATCCGCGCGCGCCGGGCGCAGGGGCGCAAGAAGCTTTCGGCCTGATCGTATCGTCCGGGTCGCCGATGCGCGGCCCGCCGATCACCGTCATAACACGGCGATCTGATTTCGTTGCCGCCAACGCGGGCCTACGCGTAGCCCGGCCGGGTTTCGTGCTGCTGGCGCATGGCAACGGCAGCGTCGGGCAACGCTATGGCATCACTGTAACCAAGAAGATCGGCAACGCGGTGGTGCGCAACCGCATGAAGCGCCGCTTTCGTGCGCTGATACGCGATCTGCTGCCGACGCATGGCCTTGCCGATACCGACCACATATTGATCGGCCGTGATGGCGGGATCGAGCGCGATTTTGCGGCATTGCGCGCCGAAATGCTCGCGGCCTTGGGGCGCGTCGCGGCGGGGAAGGGCGATCCGCCGCGTAGCCGGAAAGGCAAGCGCAAATGATCGTCCCGGCACAACCGGTCCCCCTCCCGCCTGCGGGAGGGGTTAGGGGTGGGCCTGTGACGGCGGGGCCGCGTTGTGAGCCTCGATACGAAGCAAAGGGCTCACCCCCAACCCCTCCCGCTGGCGGGAGGGCAGAAATAGCGTGATCGCGCGCCTCTTTATCCTCATCGCCCGCGCCTGGCAGCTCGGCCCGTCGCGAGTGCTGCCGCCGAGCTGCCGCTATGCGCCATCGTGCTCGCACTATGCGGTCGAGGCGCTGGAGCGGCACGGGGCGATTAAGGGTGGCTGGCTTGCGACGAAGCGGCTAATGCGCTGCCACCCGTGGGGCGGGCACGGGTACGACCCGGTGCCTTGACGCCATTCGCATCAATCTGACGGATACCGGTTTTCGTGGATAATCAGCGCAATATCCTGATCGCTGTGCTGCTGGCGGCGATCGTGCTGTTCGGCTGGGACGCGCTGCTTGGGCACTTCTATCCGACCGCGCACACGCAGAAGGGCGAGCGGATCGTCGCGCAGGAAAAGGCGGCGTCCGCACCCGTGATCCCTATCGCCGGCAAGCCGACGCGTGAAGGCGGGCTGGGCGATGCGGAATCACAGGCGCTCGAGAAGCGCGACCTCGACACCGCGCTGAAGGCCGTCGGCCGCGTGCCGATCGCCGCGCCCGGCCTATCGGGATCGATCAACCTCACTGGCGCGCTGGTCGACGATCTGACCACCAACCGGCATCGCGCGACGGTCAACAAGAACAGCGGCCCCGCGCGCATCTTTTCGCCGCCGGGCACCCCGGCGCAGCAGTTCGCGCAGTTCGGCTGGCTCGGCGCGGACGGCAAGGCGAGCGCGGCGCTGCCCGATCGCACGACGGTCTGGACCGCGTCGCCGGGTGCGAAGCTGACGCCGCAGAGCCCGGTGACGCTGACCTGGACCAGCCCTGCCGGGGCTACGTTTGCGATCCGCTATACGATCGATGCCGATTACCTGATCACCGCGACGCAGCAGGTCACCAATCGCTCCTCCGCGTCGATATCCGTCCAGCCGGTCGCGCTGATCAACCGCACCAACCGTACCGCGTCGGTCAACAGCTTCAACCTGCGCTCGGGGCCGATCGGCGCGTTCGACGACGCGGTCAGCTTCGCGCCCAAATACACCGCGCTGACCGATGGGTCGGTACAGGCGAACGAGGGCAAGACCGATTGGGTCGGCTTCACCGACATCTATTGGATGAGCACACTGATCCCCGACACCAACGCGACGACCAGCGATTTTCGCGGCCTCGGCGACACGCTCTACAGCGCGAACCTCATGTACCAACCGGCGATCGTCGCGCCCGGCGCGACGCTGACGCGCGTCACGCGGCTGTTCGCGGGTGCCAAGGAAAGCGACGTGCTCGATCGCTACGAGGACGCGGGCATCCCCAAGTTCGGCCTGGCGATCGACTGGGGCTGGTTCCGCTGGTTCGAGAAGCCGATCTTCTGGCTGCTGCGCGCGCTGTTCCACACGGTCGGCAACTTCGGCGTCGCGATCATCCTGCTGACCGTCGTTGTGCGCGGGATCATGTTCCCGATCGCGCAGCGCCAGTTCGCCAGCATGGCCGCGATGCGCGCGATCCAGCCGAAGATGAAGGCGCTCCAGGAACGCTACAAGGACGACAAGCCCAAGCAGCAGCAGGAGATCATGGCGCTTTACAAGGCGGAGAAGGTCAACCCGCTCGCGGGCTGCCTGCCGACGCTGTTGCAGATCCCGGTATTCTTCGCGCTCTACAAGGTGCTGAACATCTCGATCGAGATGCGCCACCAGCCGTTCGTCGCCTGGATCAGGGACCTCTCCGCGCCCGATCCGCTGCACGTCCTCAACCTCTTCGGGCTGTTGCCCTTCGATCCGCCGAGTTTCCTCGCCATCGGCGTGCTGGCGCTGCTGCTCGGCGCGACGATGTACTTCCAGTTCAAGCTGAACCCGGCGGCGACCGATCCGATGCAGCAGCAGATGTTCTCGATCATGCCGTGGGTGATGATGTTCGTGATGGCGCCGTTCGCCGCCGGGCTGCTGCTCTACTGGATCACGTCGAACCTGCTGACGATCGCGCAGCAGCGCTTTCTCTATAGCCGGCATCCGCAATTGAAGGCGGCGCCCCCGGCAAAGGCGTGACCGAGCGCGATCGCAAACGTCGGCGCGCGCTTGCGCCGGGTTGGTCCGTTTCGGACAAGCTTGACCCTGGCGTCGCGCCGCCGCGTGATATGCAGGGCGCATGTCCAATGATCCTCAAAGACTTGACCTCCGCCTGTTGCGGGAAATTAGGTCCGATATGCACCAGCTTCGCGAAGAGACGCGAACGCGCTTCGATGTCCTCGATGGGCGCTTCGATATCCTCGAACGCGGCTCCGACGGACACGCGTTGCTGCTCAATCTGGTCGCCGGACTGGTACAGGGACACGAGCGACGGCTCGATGCTATGGAGCCGCCCAAGGACTGATCCCGCCGCGCGCTCGAATTTGTCCGGGCGAGCGCGATATGGCTGAAACGCCCGGCCCCGGCACCCCCTTCCCGATCCCCGATCGCCTCGTTTCAACCGCCGGCGGCGGTCCGGATGACGCATCGGGCGACGTCGATGCGATCGAGGCGGCACGCAAGCTGTTCGCGGGGCCGATCGATTTCCTGCTCAGCGCGCCGGCGCTTAAGTTCCTGCCCGATCCGATCGCACCCGAGATCGCGTTCTGCGGCCGGTCGAACGTCGGCAAGTCGTCGCTGCTCAACGCGTTGACCGGGCGCAAGGCGATCGCCCGCGCCTCGGTTACGCCTGGCCGCACGCAAGAACTGAACTTCTTCGACGTCGGCCGGCGCGAGGGCGAGGAAGTGCCAGCGTTTCGGCTGGTGGACATGCCCGGCTACGGCTTCGCCAAGGCCCCGCCCGCCGTGGTCGAGCGCTGGCGACGCCTGATCCGCGACTACCTGCGCGGCCGGGTGGAGCTGAAGCGCACGCTGCTGCTCGTCGATAGCCGGCACGGGATCAAACCGGTCGACGCCGAGATGATGGCGATGCTCGACGGCGCGGCGGTCGGCTATCGGGTGGTGCTGACCAAGGCGGACAAGGTCAAGGCAAGCGATCTGGCGACGACGCTGGCGGCGACGCTGGCCGAGGCGAGGAAGCACGCGGCCGCCTACCCCGACGTCCTCGTCACGTCGGCCGAGGGCGGCATGGGCATCGCCGAACTGCGCGCGGCGGTGATGGCGGATGCGCTGGGGTGATTGCCCCGCCGTGATCCGCCATCGCGAGTGTCATGCTGCGATGCCTGTCATCTCGTTAATCCGTTCAGGCTCGACAGGGCATCGCTGAACCATTACGCTTTCTCAGCGCGGCAAGCGAAAGGCGGATATGCAACTGGTCATCGGCAACCGGAACTATTCGAGCTGGTCGTTGCGCGGCTGGCTGGCATGCAAGCAGTCGGGCCTTGCGTTCGAGGAGATCGTGCTGCCGCTCTATACCGATGCCTGGGAAGCGGCGAAGCGCGATGGGGGCCATATCGTTCCCTCCGGCGGGCGCGTGCCGGTGCTGTGGGACGGCGAGGCGGTGGTCTGGGACAGCCTGGCGATCCTCGACTACCTGGCCGACCGGGTGGGCCGCGATCGGTTCTGGCCGAAGGCGGACGCGGCGCGCGCGATGGCGCGATCAATGGTCGCCGAGATGCATTCGTGCTTTCCCGCCTTGCGCGCCGAATGTCCGATGAACGTGCGCCGCCGCGCGGAGCCGCAGGGCGGCCTGGTGCTGAGCGATGCGGTCCGCGCCGACGTGATCCGCATCCTGCAATTATGGGCTGAGGCGCGCGCGCGCTTCGGCCAGGGCGGGCCGTTCCTGTTCGGCGCGTTCTGCGCGGCGGACATCTTCTTCGCGCCCGTCGTCAGCCGTTTTCTGACGTACGGCATCCGGGTTCCGGGCTTCGCCACATCATACATGGAAGCGGTGTGGGAGCATCCGTGGCTGCGCCAATGGATCGCCGCCGCCGAAGCCGAGGAGTGGGAGATCGAACGCTACGCCCTGGCGGGCGCGGCGTAACAACGGCTCAGCTGTTTAGAAGCGGCGTCGCTGCGTAATCGCGACCATCCTTGGTGGTGTAGCGATCGTCGGGCGTCCATTGCATGTCGATGTCCGAGTACCAGCCGCCGGTATCCGGTCCCGCGCCGACCGCCACGAAGACGCAATCCGTATCGCTCTCGTTGATCAGGTGATGACCGGCCGCGACGCCCGCCGCCCATGCGCAAACGTCACCGGGCCGCAGAAGCGTGCGAGAGGCGCCGGGGCCGTCCGCGCCTTCGACCAGCACCGCCTCGCCGCTCAGCATCACCAGCAGTTCGTCCTCGCCGCGATGCCAGTGCCGTTGCGAAGACCATGCGCCGGGCTTCAGTACGACATGGCTGGCGGTCATCGCGGTAAGTCCGGCCACGGGCGTGAGGCGCCGAACCCAACGCCCCGCCACCGGCGTGTCGAACGGCGCGGGATAACCGGTGGCATTCGTCTGGGCGATGGCGTCGAGATCGATCCTGGGCATGGCGGCTCCTTGTCGCTTGGTTGCATAGCGCATATGCGATCGATCGATGGATAGTCCGCATGGATAGCCTGTTGGATAGCCCCCGGGTGCATAGCAACGTCGTCGAACTTGCCGAGGCGCTGATCGCCTGTCCCAGCGTCACGCCTGCGCGGGGGGCGGTGTTCGATGTGCTCGAAGCCGCGCTGACGCCGCTGGGTTTCTCCGTGCGTCGGTCGCTCGATGGCGGCGATACCGATGAGGGCGGCGCCGTCGAAAACCTGTTCGCGATTCGGTCGGGGCCGCCGGGCGCGCGCCATTTCGGCTTTGCCGGCCATCTCGACGTGGTGCCGCCGGGCGAGGGCTGGGCGAGCGCGCCGTTCGCGCCCGAACGGCGTGGCGGCCTGCTGCACGGGCGCGGCGCGGTCGATATGAAGGGCGCGGTCGCGGCGATGGTCGCGGCAGTCAATGAGATCCCGCAGGACGCGGGCACGTTGAGCTTCCTCATCACCGGCGACGAGGAGGGGCCGGCGCGGCACGGTACGCTGGCGCTTATCGCGCAGATGCGCGAGGGGGGGCACATTCCCGATCTTTGCCTGGTAGGAGAGCCCACTTCGGTTGCGCGGCTCGGCGATACGATCAAGATCGGCCGGCGCGGTTCGGTCAACCTGTTCCTCACCGTCGAGGGCCGCGAGGGGCACGTCGCCTATCCGCATCTCGCCGACAATCCCGCGCCGCGCATGGTGGCGATCCTCGCGGAGATCGACGCGCTGACGCTCGATGTGGGGACCGACTGGTTCCAGCCGAGCAACATCGAGATCACCGACATCGCCATCGGCAACCCCGCGCACAACGTGATTCCCCCCCGCGCCACGGCGCGGATATCGATCCGGTTCAACGACTTGCATAGCGGCGAGGCACTCGCTAGCCGGATCGCCGGGATCGCCGCGCGGCACGGCGGCAGCGCGCGCGCGGAGATATCGGGCGAGGCGTTCCTGACGCCGCCCGGCGCGTTCTCCGAACTGGTGCGCCATGCGGTCGAGGCGGGGACCGGGTTGACGCCCGAACTATCGACCAGCGGCGGTACGTCCGACGCGCGGTTCCTGCGCCGCTTGTGCCCGGTGATCGAATTGGGCCTGTGCAACGCGACGATGCACAAGCGCGACGAGGCGGTGGCGATCGCCGATCTCGACGCGCTGGCGCGAATCTACCGGCGGATCGCGCTGGCGGCGCTCGCATGACCCGGCTCACGCGGCAGATCATCGCGGGCATGGTGCTGGGGATCGCCGCGGGCTTCGTGCTCAACCGCATCTACGCGCCGTCGGATCCGACGCATGCGGACCCGGCGCTCGCCGCCTGGGCGGATTACCTGCGGCTGCTGCCCGATGTGTTCCTGCGGCTGATCAAGATGATCATCGCGCCGCTGGTGTTCGCGACGATCGTCACCGGTATCGCCGGCATGGGTGCGCATGGCGATGCCGGTCATGGCGATGGCGGTCATGGCGGGGACAGTCATAGTGGAACCGGAGCGCTCGGACGGATCGGCGCGAAGGCGCTCGCCTGGTTCGTCTGCGCGAGCCTCGTCTCGCTGTCGCTAGGGATGCTGCTCGTCAACCTGCTGCAGCCGGGGCGCACGTTGAGCCTCAAGGCGGCCGCGCCAATCGGGGCGCTCGACACCGCCGACCTGTCGCTGCGCCACTTCGTGCTCGAAATCTTTCCAACCAGCGCGATCGACGCGATGGCGACGAACAACATCCTGCAGATCCTCGTGTTCTCGGTGTTCGTCGGCGTCGCCCTGATCGCGATTGGCGACGCTGGCCGGCCGATCGCGCGCGCGGCCGAAGCCTTGGCGAGCCTGATGCTGCGGATCACCGACATTGTCATGCGGTTCGCGCCGCTGGCGGTGTTCGGCGCGCTCGCGGCGGTGGTCGCCGTCCAGGGACTCGGCGTGATCCGCAGCTATGGCGTGCTGGTGGCTGAGTTCTACGGGGCGCTGCTGCTGTTGTGGTTCGTCCTGATCGCCGTCGGCGCGCTGTTTCTGGGGCCGCGCATCGTCGCGCTGCTGCGGCTGATTCGCGAGCCTCTGCTGCTGAGCTTCTCCACCGCCTCGTCCGAGGCTGGTTTGCCGCGCCTGTTCGAGCAGCTCGACCGGTTCGGCGTGCCCCGTCGCATCTCGGGCTTCATCCTGCCGCTGGGGTACAGCTTCAACCTCGACGGTTCGATGATGTACATGAGCTTCGCGTCGCTGTTCATCGCGCAGGCCTATGGCATCGCGGTGCCGCTCGGGACGCAGGCGCTGATGCTGCTGACGCTGATGGTCAGTTCCAAGGGCATCGCCGGCGTTCCGCGCGCGAGCCTGGTGGTGATCGCGGCGACGCTGACGCGGTTCGGCCTGCCGATCGAAGGCATCGCGCTGCTGCTCGGCGTCGACACGTTCCTCGACATGGGCCGCTCGGCGACCAACCTCGTCGGCAACGCGGTGGCGACCGCGGTGATTACGAAGTCGGAGGGGTTACTCGCAGATACCGTCCGCGACAACGTGCCTGGAATAGATAAGTCGAAGCCCGACGGTCAGTGCTTGGTGAGTTGAGCTCGGCGTTGCGCTTTCTTCTGTTCAGCTTCGGCTTTGGCTGCCAGCGAGGCTTCATGATCGCCGGGAACTCCGCAGAAGGGCGTTAAGGGCTTTGCATGTCCTTCATGCCCCGGCGACCATAGCGCTAATTGATTTAGCGCATATCCGCTTGTCTTTCTAACACCAAGCATTTCATATGTACCCAACAAATCGTTATTGGCACCGTAGGCGCGCCATAAGGCGTGACCATAGAGTCCATCTTCTTCTTGGCCAGCCACTGCTCCAACGAGTTCTAAGCGAGTAATTTTGGCAGCCCACGGATCGTGGACCATCTTCAGATCGTGGTTGGACACACTATCAATCGACCAAGCATCTCCCCACGGGCGCTTATAGGCGGCCATCACATTCGTACTTGTCGCTGCCAAAGCGAGGTACAAACGGAGCGCGGGCTCAGCCTCGTTTCGGAAACGCGCAGCCAAAACGGGGTTACGGGCCTCTTTCAGAAGCAGGCACTGTTGAGATCCGCGTCCGGCTTGGCCTACCGCGAACGCAATTGCATCGTAAATTGCCTGTGCGTCGGCGGTATTGGCGATGAACAGGCTCGATACAATCGCGGCCCTTAATATCGCTCTCATATTTTCCTTCCATAATCGTCATAAACGACGATATGGTTGGGATTATCCGCTGCTGTGATTCAGATCAACCGGCACGAACGGCGCGAGGCCGCAGCCAGGGCCGCGTTGCAGCGTGCCACCGTAGTTATAGAGCACATAGATGATGTCGGCGCTGCACAACTGCGTCAGCGAGGTTTCGTACGAGAACTTGTTCTCCGCCTTGAGGCCGGGGCAGGGCGAGGCCAGCGAGACGCGCCAGGCCTGATCGCGGCCGTTGCCGATGAAGTCGATCGTCGAATCGTCGCGAATGCGCGTTTCGCGGAACTGGTTGATCGGGATGCAGCTTTGCGGTGGTCCGGTTACCTTGGCGACGGGGACGTTCGCCGCGGTCGCGCGACCGGCCGCGCCGCCGATCGGCGATGCGCCGTCGCCGTCGGTACACGCGGTGACCAGCGTCAGCATGGCGGCGAGGGGGATGAGATTGGCGCGCGTCATCGGCGATGCTCCCGTTGCGCGGCTCTGTCGGCCGCATCGGTACAAGTAGCTTACGCGGGTTTTGTTCGTAAAGCCGGCGACCGACGCACGATCCGCTTCGACGCCATCGGTAGCTTGGCTTCGGGTGACAGCAACTTGGGTTTGAAGGCACACAGGTCGATCACCGGACAACGCCAGCACTCGGGGCGGCGCGCCTTGCACACATAGCGTCCGTGCAGGATCAGCCAGTGGTGCGCGCCCAGCCGGAACGGGCCGGGGGTCACCTTCTCCAACCCCAATTCCACCGCGTCGGGAGTCTTGCCCGGCGCGAGCTTGGTGCGATTGCAGACGCGGAAGATGTGCGTATCGACCGCGAACGCCTCGCGCCCGAACGCGACGTTGAGCACGACGTTCGCGGTTTTGCGCCCGACGCCGGGCAGCGCGGTCAGCGCGTCGCGATCGGCGGGGACTTCGCCGCCATGATCGCGGATTAGGCGTTCGGACAGCGCGATGACGTTCTTGGCCTTGGCGTTGAACAGCCCGATCGTGCGGATGTGCGCCTTAAGTCCGTCCTCGCCGAGCTCGATCATCTGCGCGGGGGTTTTCACGAGTTCGAACAGGCGCCTGGTCGCCTTGTTGACCCCCGCGTCGGTCGCCTGCGCCGACAGCACGACCGCGACCAGCAACTGGTAGACGTTGCCGCTCGTCAGTTCGGTTTCGGGCGAGGGGTTCGCCTCGGCCAGGCGGCGGAAGAATTCGAAGGTGTCGGCCTTGTTCATCGCGCTAGAAGCCCCTCGTTCTCCCACCCGCGCACCCTGAGCCTGTCGAAGCGCTGCTTTTGTCCTTGAGTTTTCGAGCGATCGGCGAAGAACGTACGGCCCCCTTCGGCTGGCTGCTTGCAGCAGCCGCTCAGGACATGCTTCGACAAGCTCAGGGCGGACGGGCGGGAAGGCGAGTTTGACACGTTCAAGCTACAAGCCCAACACTTGCGCCATCGTATAACGCCCCGGCGCCTGCCCGATCAGCCAGCGCGCGGCGCGAAGCGCGCCGGCGGCGAAGATCGCGCGGGTTTCAGCGGTGTGCGACAGCGCGATGCGCTCGCCTTGCCCCAGAAACAATACGCTGTGCTCGCCCGCTACGCTGCCGCCGCGCAGTGAGGCGAAGCCGATCGCGCCCTCGCCCCGCGCGCCGGTGAGCCCGTCGCGACCGCGCTCGCTGACTGCCGCAAGGTCCACGCCCCGCCCCGCCGCCGCCGCTTGCCCGAGCAGCAGCGCGGTGCCCGATGGCGCGTCGACCTTCATGCGGTGGTGGGTCTCCAGCACCTCGATATCCCAGTCGGACCCGAGCCGCGCGGCCGCTTCGCGCACCAGATGGGCGAGCAGCGTGACGCCGAGCGAGGTGTTGCCGGTCTGCAGCACCGCGATCGATTCGGCCGCATGGTCGATCAGGAAATGGTGTCGCTCGGCAAGGCCCGTGGTGCCGACGACGATCGGCACGCGCGCGGCGACCGCGGCGTCGAGCGTCGCCTCGAGCGCATCGGGCGCCGAGAAATCGATCAGCACGTCGCTCGATCCCGCAAGCGCCACGACATCGCCGCCGCGATCGACGCCGCCCGCGTGGGAATCGCCCGCTTCGGCGATCGCCTGGACCAATGCGATGCCCATGCGCCCGGCGCTGCCGATGATGCCGATGCGTGCCATGCGTGCTCCCGAATGCCTACGAGGCATGGCGCAGCGTCATGAATGTGACAAGTCGCGTGGGTGCGCGCTGGCTTCTCCCCAAGCATGGCGCGAGTTGCTACGCCGACGCTATGTTAAATCTTAGCAACATCGTCATCCTCACCGGCGCGGGCGTCAGCGCCGAGAGCGGGATCGACACCTTTCGCAGCGCCGGCGGACTGTGGGAGCAACATCGGGTCGAGGATGTCGCGACGCCAGGGGCGTTCGCGCGCGATCCCGACCTCGTGCTGCGCTTCTACGACATGCGCCGCGCGGCGATCCAGACGAAGCAGCCCAACGCCGCGCATCGCGCGCTGGCTGAACTCGACGCGCGCTGGCCGGGAGAGCTGCTCATCGTCACGCAGAACGTCGACGATCTGCACGAACGCGCGGGTGCGAAACGCGTGCTGCACATGCACGGGCAACATCTGCTCGCGTGGTGCACCGCCTGCGATACGCGATCGGAGTGGACCGGGCCGCTGATCGATCGCCCCCCTTGCCCGGCGTGCGGCGCGCGGGCGCTGCGGCCCGATGTCGTCTGGTTCGGCGAGATGCCCTATCGGATGGACGAGATCTATGGCGCGCTGCGTGAGGCCGACCTGTTCGTCTCGATCGGCACGTCGGGCGCGGTCTACCCGGCGGCGGGCCTCGTCCGCCAGGCGCGCGAGCTCGGCGCATCGACGCTCGAACTCAACCTCGAACCCTCGCAGGGCAGCCGCTGGTTCGATGAAGCGCGGCATGGTCCGGCGACTCAGATCGTGCCCGCGTGGGTCGGCGAGGTGCTGGGCGGGGCGGCGTAGCAGCTCTCAACAAGGAGCTATCGGCCGCCGCACCCACGGCACGCCGCATCTTTGGCTATCGTCATCGTGCGCATGGCGGGCGTCAGGCCATCGATCAGATGGAGCCGACCCCATTGCGGATCGCCAAGCGTGGCGACGCCTTGCAAGGCGATGCGGATCGCCTGCATCGCCGCGAAGCCGCCGACCATGCCCGCCATCGCGCCGAGCACGCCGTCGGCGGCGCAGCTGTCGCAATCGTCGGCATCGAACGCATCACCGACGAAGCAGCGATAGCACGCCTCACCAGGCAGATGTCCGGCGAAGTTGCCGACCTGGCCCTGGAAGCGCCCAATCGCCGCGCTGGTCAGCGGCACGCACGCGGCGACGCAGGCGTCGGACACCGCGAGCCGCGTCGCGAAGTTGTCGCAACCGTCGAGCACCAGTGTTGCATCACCAATCAGGTCGCCGGCGTTGTCCGCCGCGATCCGCGCGTGGATCGCCCGCACGTCGATCGCTGGATCGAACCGGCGCACCCAATCCGCGGCGCGTTCGGCCTTCGCTGCGCCGCGATCGACGGGCGCGAAGATCGTCTGACGCTGCAGGTTGCTCGGCTCGACGATATCGTCGTCGATCAGCGTCAACCGCCCGATACCGGCGGCCGCCAGATATTGCAGCGCGGGCGAGCCGATGCCGCCGCAGCCGATCAACGCGACGTGGCTTCGCGCCAGCGCGATCTGCCCCGCGCCGCCGACCTCGGGAAGCACGATATGGCGGGCGAAGCGATCGAGCCGCTCAGGAGCCAACCGGCCGTGTGCCAACCGGTCATGTGCCAACCGGTCATGTGCCAGGCGATCGGGCGTGAGTGTCATCCGCCCGGCGTATTGGCCGCCACGAGCGGCCCCGCGCGCTGCCGCACGAAGCCATGCAGCCCGTGCCACCACTGCATCGCGATCACACCGCCCTTCGCCGGTTGGATCATCGCCAGCAGCATCGCGACCGATACCGGGATGATGATCGCCAGGATCGCGACGACCGACAGCGCCGCCTCGAGCGACAGCGCGATCATCACCGGCGCGAGCAGGTGCCCCGTGACGATGATCGCGATGTAGGCGGGAAGATCGTCCGCGCGCTGCGGCGTCAGGTCGAGCGCGCAGGCCGGGCAGCGATCGACCGGCTTCAGCCAGCGGCGGAACAGGCGCCCCTCGCCACAACGCGGGCAAAGGCCGCGCGCACCGCGCCACAGCGCCTGCCAGACGGACCGGGGCAGATCGGGACGAGCAGGAGGCGCGGGTTCCATGGATTACGATATAGCAGCGGGTCGCGGCGAATGCGACGGGCGGAGATGCGCTGCGTCAGCTTTCCAACTGACGCAGCAGCGAGCGTACATCGCTATCCATGTCGGCATCCTGATCGCGCAGGGTTTCGATCAGGCGGACCGCGTGGATCACGGTCGAATGGTCGCGTCCGCCGAACTTGCGGCCGATCTCGGGATAGCTGCGCGGGGTCAGCACTTTCGACAGGTACATCGCCACCTGCCGCGGCCGCACCACCGCGCGGTTGCGCCGCTTCGATGACATCTCGGAGCGATCGACCCGGTAGAACTGGCAGACGGTGCGCTGGATCTCGTCGATCGTGATGCGCTTGCGATTGGCCGACAGGATATCGGTCAGCTGCTCTTCGGCGAGCTGCAGGCTGATCGCCTGGCCGGTGAGCTGCGCATAGGCGATCAGCTTGTTGAGGCCGCCGACCAGTTCGCGCACGTTGCGATTGATCGTCCGCGCCAGGAACTCGATGACGTCGCCCGGCACCTGCCCAGCGCTAGGATTGGGGGCAAAGCGCGCCAGCCGGTGCTCAAGGATCGCGCGGCGCAAATCGATATCGGCCGGCGCGATATCGGCGACGAGGCCCATCGACAGCCGTGAGAGCAGGCGCGGCTCGACGCCGTCGAGCGCTTGCGGCGCGCGATCGGCGGCGAACACCAGGCGCTTGCCCTCGGCCAGCAACGCGTCGATCGTGTAGAGCAATTCCTCCTGCGCGCTTGCCTTGCCGATGATGAACTGGATGTCATCAACGAGCAGCAGATCGAAGCCGCGCAGCCGCGACTTGAACTCCAGCATCTGGTTCTGGCGCAGCGCCTGAACGAATTCGACCATGAAGCGTTCGGCCGAGCAGTAGAAGATGCGCGCGCGCGGATGGCTCGTCAGATAAGTGTGACCCATCGCGTGCAACAGGTGCGTCTTGCCCTGTCCGGTCGCGGCCTTCAGATAGAGCGGCGAGAACTGCGGGGCCTCCATCGCCGCCATCCGCTGCGCCGCGTTGCAGGCAAGCACGTTGGCGGTGCCGGTGACGAAATTGGCGAAGATCAGCGTCGGGTCGAGCCCGATCGTCCCGCCGATGGCATTGGTGCCGAGCGCACCGAACTCCTCGCCGGAAAGTCCCGAAGCGGGCGACGACTGCAGCCCGTCGTTCGCGGCGCGACCGGGCGTGCCGCCCGTGCCCAGCCGCAGTTCGGGCAATTGCCGCCTTCCCGGGTTCACCAAGACGCGCACGTTGCGCACGTCGGGCCGCGCGATCTTCCACGCCAGCGACAGGCGATCTGCGAATCGGTCGGTCACCCAGTTGGTCGAAAACTCGGTCGGCAGATAGAGATCGAGCGTTCCCGTCTCCTTGCAGAACGAGCCGAGCTGGATCGGCTTGATCCATTGCCCGTAAAGTTGCTGGCCCAAGTCTTTGCGCAGGCCCGCGCTTATGTCCGACCAGTCCGCCGCAAGGTCGAGCGCTTCCTGGTCATCGCCCACGGCGTCCCCTTTGGCAGTGTGGTTCTTCGCCTGAGGCTTGCCGCCGAGCGTCATGGTTTCCGCTCCTTCGCGTCATCGCGCATGCTCCGCCCCCCCTAACCTCGCAGCCGACGCTGCCTCAAGTATGGCCGACGCAGCGCGCCAGCCTTACAAACCCGCCGCGTCTACGGTTCGGGCACGCGTGTTCGCGAAGGCATTGCGCCGTGACGCGATGCCGACAAACGAAGTCTGGTATTGTCCGGTAGGACCCGCCGCAACGCATCCGTCTGGCGGTTTATGTACGGTTCGCGGCGACAGGCAAGCGGCGGTTCGTAAAAAAACTGAAATATTGGTTCTTGACTTGCCCGGATCGTTGAAAACCCGCGAAGTTTTGCCTAAACTGTTGTTTTAACATAATAGATTTAACGCCAGTCAACGAATCATGCAATTCCAAGAGATTGACCGGCAGCTTGAAACGACCGTGCGCGGACGGCAAAACGACCGGACGCCAAGCGGCATCCGATCGCGATTATCATGTCGGCAGATGCTTGTCGTCGCTCTCTACGGGCGAGTCCGTAGCGGGACGAGTGTGAGTAGATTAAAGCGCGGAGACGCGTTTCGTCAGCCGCGACATCTTGCGCGATGCCGTGTTGCGGTGAAGCACGCCGCGCGCGACTCCACGCGCCAGTTCAGGCTGCGCTTCTTTAAGTGCGGCCGCGGCGGCATCCTTGTCACCGCCGGCGATGGCCGATTCGACCTTCTTCAAGAAAGTGCGGATGCGGCCGAGCCGGTTGCCGTTGACGAGCGCGCGGTTCTCGTTGCGACGGATGCGCTTGCGGGCTTGTGGCGTATTGGCCATCGTGGTCCTTTGTCGAGCCGCCGTGCGGCCGGCATCATGCTGAAGCTTCGGATATGGGGCGCGAAGCGCACCCCCGGAAAGCGCGGCCCTTAAGCAGGCGCGGGCGAATCGTCAAGCAAACCGCGACCGGCTCACCGCTGGCATCTGCGACACCAGAAGGTACCGCGGCCGCCTTGCACGAAGCGTTCGACGGTGCCGCCACAGGCGCAAGCCTCGCCCTCGCGGCCATAGACCCGCCATGAACTCGCGAAATAGCCGAGTTGGCCCGATGGCTGCGCGTAATCGCGGATCGTCGAGCCGCCGGCCGCGATCGATTCGTTCAGCACGTCACGGATCGCGGGCACCAGCCGCGCGACCGCCGCGCGCGAGATCCATCCAGCGGGCTTGGCGGGATCAATGCGCGCGCGATGAAGTGCTTCGCAGACGTAGATGTTGCCGAGGCCCGCGACGATCCGCTGGTCGAGCAACAGCGGTTTCACCGGCGCGGCTCGGCCCTTGAAGGCATCGGCAAGATAGCGCGGCGTGAGACCGGGGCCAAGCGGCTCGACCCCCAGCGATACGAACGGCGCGAACCGATCGAGCTCGATCGTCTCGACGACATCGACCGAGCCGAACCGGCGCGCGTCGTTGAGCGCGAGGACGTGGCCCGGCGCGGTCGTGATCAGCAGATGATCGTGCGCGCCGACCGCATCGGGATCGATTCGCCAGCGGCCGGACATGCCGAGGTGGAAAATCATCGTGTGACCGCGATCGGTGTGGACCAATCCATACTTGGCGCGGCGGCCGAGCCCGGTCACGCTTGCGCCGGTGAGCGCTTGAGCAAGCTCGGGCGGGAAGGGCCGGCGCAAGTCCGCGCGGCGGACATCGACCCGCGCGATCCGCTGACCGTCGAGATAGCGCGCGAGCCCGCGCACCGTGGTTTCGACTTCGGGAAGCTCGGGCATCGCGCGCCATGTGGGAACGGGCGGGCGCGCTTACAGCCTTTGCGCATGGGGGAAACTCCCGTAAATGCGCCGATATGCTCGACTCCCCAGTTGATGAGTCCGCCGAAACCGTCTCGTTCGGCCGTGACGATGTTACCCCCGAGGAAAAGACGAGCCGCGTCGGCGCGGTGTTTTCCAGCGTCGCGTCGCGCTACGACGTGATGAACGATGCGATGTCCGGCGGCATGCACCGTTTGTGGAAGGATCGCTTCGTGCGCCGGGTGAAGCCGCGCGCGGGCGAGGCGATCCTGGACATGGCGGGCGGCACCGGCGACATCGCGTTCCGCATGGCCGCCATTGGCGCTGGCGTGACGGTTGCGGACATCAACCAGGACATGCTCGATGTCGGCGTCGAGCGCGCGGCGAAGCGGGGTATCGCGAGCGGCGGCATGGGAAGCCTCGCCTGGTCGCGGCAGAACGCCGAAGCGCTGACTTTCGCCGACCGCACTTTCGATGCCTATACGATCGCGTTCGGCATCCGCAACGTGTCGCACATCGACGCTGCTCTGGCCGAGGCGCATCGCGTGCTGAGGCGAGGCGGTCGGTTCTTCTGTCTCGAATTCTCGACGGTCGAGTGGCCGGGCTTCAAGGACGTTTACGCGCTCTATTCGGACAAGGTGGTGCCGCAGCTGGGCAAGGCGATCGCCGGCGACGAGGCGAGCTACGTCTACCTCGTCGAATCGATCCGCCGGTTCCCGCCGATGCCCGAGTTTCTCGCGATGGTCCGCCGCGCGGGCTTCGCTCAGACCAAGGTCGAGCCGATCCTGGGCGGGTTGGTCGCGATCCATTCGGGGTGGAAGGTGTGAGCGGTGACGTGCCCGAGGTTACCGCCCATCCCGAGCTTGTCGAAGGACCGCACTTTTTCTTGAACCACACGCTCGGGACTAGAGGGCGGTCCTTCGCCAGGCTCAGGATGGACGGGTTGGAATATGTGCCCGGGTGCTGCGGCTTGGCATGACCACTTCGGCGCGCCATATCCTGCGCCTGCTCGGCTGGGGCCGCACGCTCGCGCGGCACGGGGCGCTGCGGATCATCGAGGACGGCGCGAGCACGCCGCCGCTGGTGCGGCGTTTGAGCCGGATCGCGCGCCTCGGCGCGCGCCAGCCGCGCCGGCCCGACTATGCGACCGCGTTCCAGGCGATCGGCCCCGCGGCGATCAAGCTCGGACAGAGCCTCGCCACGCGCCCCGACATCGTCGGCCTTGAAGCGACGCACAACCTGTTGACCCTACAGGATCGGCTGCCGCCGACCCCCTTCGCGCCGATCCGCGTGGAGATCGAGGCGGGGCTGGGCCGGCCGATCGAGGCGTTGTTCAATTCGTTCGACGAGGAGCCGGTGGGGTCCGCGTCGGTCGCGCAAGTCTATCGCGCGGTGACCGCCGAGGGCCGCAAAGTCGCGGTGAAGGTGCTGCGCCCGGGCGTGCGCGAGAAGTTCAGCCGTGACATCGAGACCTACGAATGGGCGGCCGCGCATCTCGAAGGGCTGGGCGGCGAGGCCGCTCGGCTGCGTCCGCGCGCGGTGATCGCCAACTTCCGTCGCTGGACGACGCGCGAGCTCGATCTGCGGCGCGAGGCGGCGTCGGCATCCGAACTCGCCGAGGTCATGCGCGGGTTCGACAAGTTCGCGGTGCCCGCGATCGACTGGGACCGCACGAGCGGGCGAGTGCTGACGCTCGAATGGATCGACGCCGTCCGCATCGCGGACCTGCCCGCGCTGCGCGCCGCCGGGCACGATCTGCCCGCGCTGGCGCGGCGGCTGGTGCTCGCGTTCCTGACGCAGGCGATCAGCGCGGGTTATTTTCATGCCGACATGCATCAGGGCAACCTGTTCGTCCGCACCGACGGCACGATCGTCGCGATCGATTTCGGCATCATGGGCCGCATCGATCGGCGCGCGCGCCAATGGCTCGCCGAAATCCTCTATGGGCTGACGACCGGCGACTACGCGCGCGTCGCCGAAATCCATTTCGAGGCGCAATACGTGCCGCCCCATCATTCGGTCGAGGAGTTCGCGACCGCGCTGCGCGCCGTGGGCGAGCCAATGCGCGGCAAGCCGGTCAGCGAGCTGTCGGTCGGCCAGATGCTCGACGGTCTGTTCGCCATCACGCGTGATTTCGACATGCAGACGCAGCCGCACCTGCTGCTGCTGCAAAAGACGATGGTGATGGTCGAGGGGATCGCCACCATGCTCGATCCGGCGATCAACATGTGGGACGTCGCCGCGCCGTTCGTGCGCAGCTGGATCCGCGACGAGCTCGGCCCCGAGGCGGCGATCGCCGACCGCATTCGAGACAACGCCGAGACGCTGCTGCGCCTGCCGGGGCTCGTGCGTCGGCTGGAGGAGAGCTTTCCCCCCCGCGGAGGCGCGCCCGAGCAACCGCCGCTGCCCGAGGTCGAGCTGATCTGGCGGCGCCGCCGTGATTCGCGGGGTGCGCGATCCGGCTGGGCTCGTTATCTCGGCGCCGCGATCGTCGGCGGTGCGATCGTCTGGGGTGCGATGCATTGGGGCCACCACGATCGTCACGATCGGCACGGTTACCGCGAGACGCCGGAGCAAAGCGGTCCGCGCTGATGGCGGACGCCGTGATCCGCGAGGCACCCGCCTGGGATCGGTTCGCGCATTGGCCGAGCGGCCTGTCGCGGCTCGCGCTGCTGGCGCTGATGCTCGCGGTCATCGCGGCGGCGGTCGTGCCGATCCATTCGCGGATCACGCATAATGCGCCATCGCATGTGGCGAGCGCGCACACCGTCGCCGCGCATGGGGCGAGCGTAACCGCGCCCAATCCGCGCGGCCGCGATCTCGATCTCGCGTTCTACGATCGCATGGTCGATCACATGCATCGGGGCGATCCGTATTATCCGACCGTGGTCGCCGAGCAGCGGCGGAGCCGCTATCCGGTGACGCCGGGCTTCGCGGTGCGTTTGCCGACGCTCGCGTGGATCGAGGGGAAGGTCGGCATCGTTGGCGAATATGCCACGGCGATCGTGCTGTTCCTCGCAGTGCTGCTTGCATGGTGGCGGCGTCTCGGGTGCGAGCCTGGGGGGCGTCAGCATCGCCTCGCCGCCATGGCGGGGCTGGTGTGGCTCGCCTCGCGCGGGCTTTATGCCTATTTCTTCGTGCTGCATGAGCTGTGGGCGGGAATGCTGCTTGCGCTCGCGTTCGGCCTGCATCGGCCCAGACGGTGGAAAGGGGCGTTCGTCGCCGTCGCAGCAGCATTGGCGATCCGTGAGCTCGCGCTGCCGTTCGTGCTGCTGATGGCGGCCGGCGCGGCGTGGCGGCGCGATTGGCGCGAAACCGCCGCATGGGCAGCGCTGGTCGCCGGGTTCGGAGCGCTGCTGGCGTTGCACTTCCATCTCGTCGCGCCGCATGTGTTGCCGACCGATGCGCCGTCCGCGCCGTGGCTGGCTTTGCGCGGCCTGTCGGGATGGCTGTCGAACGCGGTGCTGGCGAGCAACCTGCGGATCATCGACCATCATCTCGCCGGCGTCCTCGTGATCCTCGCGCTGTTCGGCTGGGCCGGCTGGCGCAGCGATGCGGGCCGCTTCGGCTTCTGGTTATACGGCGGCTATGGCGTCGCGTTCACCATCGTCGGGCGGTGGGAAAACTTCTATTGGGGCGAGATGATCGGCCCGGCGCAGCTGATCGGTCTCGCATTCGCGCCGCGTGCGCTCGCCTCGCTGGTCGAAGCGGGCTTTCCGGGCTCGCTTGCGTACGGTCGGTCGCTGTTGCACAAGCTGCCGCGATGGCGCGCTCCGTTGAAATCGGCCTGGATACCGTGGCCACGCGCGTGAAGATCTTGCTGATCGTCGGCGGCGGCATCGCTGCCTACAAGGCATGCGAGCTGATCCGCCTGATCCGCAAGGACGGCGGCGAGGTGACCTGTGTGCTGACCGCCGGCGGCGCGCATTTCGTCACCGCGATGACGCTCGCCGCGCTGTCCGAGCGGCCTGTGCACACCACGTTGTGGGACCTCAAGGACGAGGCCGAGATGGGCCACATCCAGCTCTCGCGCCAAGCCGATCTGGTGGTGGTCTGCCCGGCGAGCGCCGACCTGCTGGCGAAGATGGCAGCCGGCATCGCCGACGATCTGGCGACGACGATATTGCTCGCGACCGACAAGCCCGTGCTCGCCGCGCCGGCGATGAACGTGCGGATGTGGGGACATGCGGCGACCCGGCGCAACGTCGCGACGCTGCGCGCCGATGGCGTGACCGTGCTCGAGCCCGATGAAGGCGCGATGGCTTGCGGCGAATACGGTCCGGGGCGGCTCCCCGAACCGGCGGTAGTGTGGGAGGCAATCAGGCGTCTTTGTCCTTCCCGGCACGGGGAGGACCGGCGGCTCGCCGATCGGCACGTCCTCGTCACCGCCGGGCCGACGCATGAGCCGATCGACCCGGTGCGCTACATCGCCAACCGATCGTCGGGGCGTCAGGGGTTCGCGATCGCCGCCGCGGCGGCGCGGGCCGGCGCGCAGGTAACGGTGATCGCCGGTCCCGTGCACTTGCCGACGCCGCCGGGCGTCGCGCGGATCGATGTCGAGACGGCGCGCGAGATGGCCGACGCGGTCGATGCGGTGCTCCCGGCCGACGTGGCGATCATGGTCGCGGCGGTCGCCGATTGGCGCTCGTCCGAACCTGCTGCGCAGAAGATCAAGAAGGGTGGCGCGGATAGGGGCACGCTGGACCTTGTCGAGAACCCCGACATCCTGGCGACGCTCGCCGCCAGCGCCCGCCGCCCCCGTCTGCTGATCGGCTTCGCTGCCGAGACCGAGTCCGTCGTCGAGCATGCGATCGACAAACGCGTGCGCAAGCGCGCCGACTGGATCGTCGCAAACGATGTATCGGGCGACGTCATGGGCGGCGCGACAAACGCCGTGCATATCGTGACCGAGGCGGGCGTTGAAGATTTGCCGCAGATGTCGAAGGAAGAAGTGGCGGAAGCGCTGGTGAAAAGGATCGTTAGTGTCCTCGGCTGATCGCGTGACGGTGCCGGTTCGACGCCTGCCGCACGGTGAAGGGCTCGACCTGCCAGCTTACGCCACCGCGGGCGCGGCTGGCATGGACGTGCTGGCGGCAGAGGACGTGACACTGGCCCCCGGCGAGCGGCACGCGGTGGCGACAGGGTTTGCGCTTGCGATACCGTCGGGGTTCGAGATTCAGGTCCGCCCGCGTTCGGGCCTGGCGCTCAACTTCGGGGTGACGGTGCCCAACACGCCGGGCACGATCGACTCGGATTATCGCGGCGAGTTCAAGATCATTCTTATCAACCTTGGCGACGCGCGGTTCGAGGTGCGGCGCGGCGATCGCATCGCGCAACTCGTGCTGGCTCCGGTGGTGCGCGCGTCCTGGCTGGAAGTCGCCGAGCTCGACCCGACCAAACGTGGCGAAGGCGGCTTCGGCTCGACCGGCGGCATCGCCTCGCTGGATACTTGATCGACGCGCAGACGGAAAAGGCGGACCGTCGCCGGCCCGCCTTCCTGTTGTCGCGAGCCTACCTTACTTCTTCTCGGGCGCCACTGTGATGCGCACCGTCTCGCCCGAGTTGCCTGGGAAGTGGGTGAACATCGCCTGCACGAGGTTCGGCACCAGGTATTGGAGCCGGTCGGAGGTCGAAACCGCCTGCGCCTTGCCTTCGAACAAGCGACGACCGTCAGCGCGGCTGTCGATCTTCATCTCGAGGCTGCTGGTATAGACGGTATAGCTGGAGATGCCGTTGTCGAACCACGGATCATACCAGCCATAATGCCAGGGACCGCCGTAACCAAAGCCGCCGAAGCCACCGCCGAAGCCGCCGCGTCCGAAGCCGCCACGTCCGAATCCGCCGTAGCCAAATCCGCCGCCGCCGCCATACCAGCCACCCCAGAACGGATCGCCGATGCCGGTCGACTGGACACGGGTGCGGCCGGTGTCGACGCTGTAAGCGACCCGCACGATCAGATCGGCGCTTGCGGGGTCACGCGCGGGCCCATAGCCGATGCGCGTCAGGTCCTCGGCGACCAGCGAGGCGTACTGGCCGAACTCGATCCCGCCGGCCAGCCGCGGGTCATCGGCAACGACAGCGAACGTCTGTCCGGCTGGGGCCGGAAGCTGCGACTGAAAGCGTGAGACATTGGCGTTGAACGGCGTCGCGCAAGCGGCGAGCGCCATGATGAACAGCCCCGCGATGATCGGCTTCAGCCGTCCCATGCCAGACCTGGCAGTTGTTTTCATTGAAGTTCTCCGGGAGCACGCGGACGGTCACCGGATAGAAGCCGCCCATAGCTCGATAGTGCTCAACGCGATAAGTTGTTCCGTGTGAACGATAGTTGAAGCAACGATGGCCGCCCGAAACGGTTCGCGCGATCAATCGTGAAAGGGCCGATGGCGTCGCGCGATCGGCGGCCTGATCGCGGCCAAGGCTGTCGTCACGAAGTCCCAGATGCGAAGACGGGGCAAGAACGCACCGCGGCGAGGACCCGGCTCGTCGATCATCAGTTCGATGCAATCGTCGAGGTCGAGGTTGCGCAGTAATCGCCTGGCTTCGGCTTGGCAGGCCTGGGGCGGCCGAAAGTAGCCGGACGTGCCGTGCTGCTGCCGCGAAGCGCTGAGCGCCATCAGGCGGTCCGCGAAATCCTGCCAGCACAGCCGCGTACCATCGATGATGACCTCACCCACCATGCGCGTCGCTCCAACCCATCGCCATTTATGCAGACAATGGGCGCGCGATCAATCCGAACAACCGCAAGACAATCCGATACGGACTGAACCGTCATGCACCTTTGATCACGGTTAACGAGGGGTGGCGCCATTGTCCCGCAAAGCGCCGATACCTTCGCAAACCAAACGGTAATGCGCGTCGCCTAATTCCAATTCATCGACACGGGTGCGATGGAGCAAGGCGAATGGCGACGGCACTTCCGATCAGCGATGATCGTCGTTCGCGCGACCGTCTCGAGGTCGATCGGCAGGCGGTGCTGCGCCTGGGCGAGCGAACCGAGCCGATCCTTCTCGAGGACCTCACCGCCGCGGGGTGCCGCTTTCAATGCGATGCGAGCCTACCGCTGTTTTCATCGGTCAGCATCGGCATCGCGGGTGTAGGGCACACGCCCGCGCGGCTCGCGTGGCAAAGCGGGTCGCGCTACGGTTGTGCGTTCGATCGCCCGCTTCCCGCTTCGGCGGTGACGACGGCCGCGCCCGACAACGTTGCGCGTATCGCGCAGTCGGCCCCTGCATGGCAGGTCGCAGCGGAGCTCGACTACTGCGAACCCGAGATCGCCCTGCTGCCGCTGCCGGTACGCCTGGCGATCATTTCCGGGCTTACCGTTGCATTATGGTCGGCGATCATCGGCGTCGCGCGAGCCGTGCTGTGATCGGCCGATCTCATCCGTTTCGGGTTTGATCGGCATTCGTCAGTCGGACTTGAACCAGCGCGGCGGCCCGCGTTCTCCGGCAATCGCGGCCAGCCAACCCCGCAGGCCGTAGCCGATCTGCCGCCAGGCGCGCTTGCGCCCGAACCGCGCCAGCATGAACGCGAGCGATCCCAGCGCGACGATGGGGAAGCGCAGGGGAAACAGATCGCGCGTCAGCAGCAGCCGGTTCCGCTCGTCGAGATAGGTCGGCAGCTTCGCCCGCGCGGCGATCCGCTTGCTCCACCCGGTGGTAGTGCCCTGATCATGGAGCACTCGCGCATCGGCGGCGAAGCCGAGCCTTGCCCCGCTGCGCGCACCCCGCAGGAACCACTCTACTTCCTCGGCATAGAGGAAATAATCCTCGCGCATCGGTCCGGCCAGGGTGATGAAGCGGCGATGAATCAGCATCGACGCCCCAGGCAGATAGGCGAGTTGACGTTCGATCGCCGGCGCATCGATCGGCACGTCGAGACGCTGATCGGCCCCGATCGAGATCGCGCGCGCGATCCAGGTCTGCCAGACGCCGCCCAACGACTGGATCGTCCCGTCGGCGAAATGCAGCACGCCGCCAACCGCGTCGCAGTTCCCCTGCGCCAGTCGCGCGACCATCCACGACAACGCATCGGGCGCGGCCAGCGCGTCGGGGTTCAAGACCCACCAGGCGTTGGCGTCGGGCGTCTGCCGGATGCCGAGGTTGACCCCGCCGGCGAACCCCAGGTTGCCCGACGCCTCGATCAGCTGCACAGGCTGGCCTTTGGACAGCACCGTCGGCAGCGCCGCGACATCCTGCCTGAAAGCATCGTGCCCGCCGTTCTCGACGATGGCGACGCGGAAATCGGCATAGTCCGCCCGATCGAGCGCGGCGACGCAGCGCACCAGATCACCGGTGTTGCGATACCCGACGATGACGACCGCGACGTGCATCACGCCCGTCGCAGTTGCATCGGCACTTGTCGGCGTGGCCGCTGCCTCGCCCAACCGCTTGGGCTCCACTATCAATCGCTTGAACCCATACGCGGTCCGCCACAGCCGCAGCCTCGCCAGCGTGCCGAGCGCGCGAAGCCTGGTTTTGCCGTCGGGTAGCCTCCTGCTGCGCCAAATGCGCGGGCCATGCCCGATGATCGACAGCGGCAGCATGGCGGTTCGCATCGCCCAGCGCCGTCTGCCGCCCGGCCTCTGCGTCACCAGCGCATGACGCTCCACGGTGATCCGTCGCCACTTGCGCTGCAACTGCGGCCAGTCGCGACGCGCCGGATGCGCGACGATCGCCCGTGGTGCGTATCCCAGCGTGTGCCCGCCCGCGACCGCGCGATGGCACCAGTCGATATCCTCCGACACACCGGCGCGGAACGGGCCGACGAGGTCGAACACCTGGCGTGCGCAGAACAGATTGGCGGTGACCGAGAAACGCTCCTCCTTGACATAGCGCCGGTTGTCGAAGGCGAACACGCGCTCGAAGGCTTCGGCTCCGCTCATCGCCCGCTCGTCGCCGACCGAGACCGATACCGCGCCGCCGACGACATCGTATGCCGCGAGCGCGGCGACGCCCGCCTCGAGCCATCCCGGCGCCGGCACGCAATCGCAATCGGTGAACGCCAGAAGCCGCCCGCGCGACGCGGCGACTCCCGCGTTGCGCGCCGGCCCCGCGCCGCGCTCGGGCGCATCGATCACCCGCGCCCGCCCTTGCGATACGGCCTCGACCGCCGCGAGCCCGCACGGCGAACGATTGTCGGCGACGATGATCTCGAACCGTTCCGCGAAGGTCTGCAAGGCGAGTGCATCGAGGCAGGCGTTCAAGCTCGGCAAGTCGTCGTAATGCGGGATGATGACCGATACGCGCGGCGACGCTTCGGCGTCGTCGAGGCCGGTCCGATCGTCGTTCGGCGCGACATTGTCGGTCACTGTGGCGCTGGCCCTGCTGTCACGGCGACGGTCGTATTCAAGAGCATAACGGTTAACAATCGTATACGGCGTTCGGGGGCGCTTCTCGGCCGACGCGCTCACGCAAGGAGGAACATCCCCGCATGAAGATCGCCGCATGAAGATCGTCGTGTTCGGGCTCGGCTATGTGGGTTGCACCGCGATCGCCTGCATCGCTTCGCAAGGGCATCGCGTGGTCGGGATCGACGTCAACCTCGGCAAAGTGGAAGCAATCGCGCAAGGCCGGTCGCCGATCCGCGAGCCCGGCATCGCGGAGATGATCGCCGAGGCGCGCGCCGATGGCCTGGTCAGCGCTTTCGCCGAGCCGGGCGACGAGCTTGACGACGCCGACATCGCGATCGTCTGCGTCGGCACGCCGAGCGGAGCCGACGGCGCGCACAACATGAGCTTCATCGTCCAGGTCACGCGGCAGATCGCCGACGCGATGAAGCCGGGGCGGGCGCGACCGCTGACGGTCGCCTATCGCTCGACGATGCGCCCCGGGACGATGGATCGGATGATCGCGCAACTGTTCAGGAGCGCGCTCGGCGACGCGTATGCCAGCACGGTCGAGCTCGTCTACAATCCCGAATTCCTGCGCGAAGCGACCGCGGTCGACGATTACTTCCACCCGCCCAAGATCGTGGTCGGCACCGTCGATGGGGGTCCATCGGCGGCTATGGACACGCTCCATCAGGGCATCGACGCGCCGGTATTCCGCACCGGCTTTCGCGAGGCGGAGATCACCAAGTTCGTCGACAACAGCTGGCACGCGGCAAAGGTCGCGTTCGCCAACGAGATCGGCCGGGTCTGCGAATTGCTCGATATCTCGGCGACGACGGTGCACGACATCTTCGTTGCCGACACCAAGCTCAACATCTCGCCCTACTACACCCGGCCGGGCGGCGCGTTCGGCGGATCGTGTCTGCCCAAGGACGTGCGCGCGTTGCAACACATCGCCGGCGACGTCGGCGCCAACACGCATCTCGTCGACGCGCTGATGCGCAGCAACGAGGCGCACAAGCACCACCAGTTCAAGCGGATCGACGACCGGCTGGCGCCCGGATCGAGCGTGCTGATCGCCGGCCTCGCGTTCAAGGCCGATACCGATGACTTGCGCGAAAGCCCGGCTGTCGATCTCGCGCGCAGGCTGCTCGACGCCGGCCATAGCCTCGCGATCTACGACCCGAACCTGACCGCTGATAAACTGGTCGGCCAGAACCTGGGCTATGCCTACGCCTATCTGCCGATGATCGATTCGCTGCTCGTCGACAAGCCGACAGCCGACGCAGCGCGGTACGATCTGATCGTCGCCACCAACCGCACGGTGCGCGATCTGGCGACAGGCGATACACCCGTCATCGATGTTGGAACGATAGCCTGATCCTGGTTAGACCCTGATCCTGGTTAGACAATGTTCGATTACAGCAGGTTACCACGCTCAACGATGCAAATTCCCGATACCATCGCGCGATCGATCAATGTCGAGGCGAAAGTCGAACCGGGCGATACGTTCGCCGTCGCCGGCGCGCCGCTACGCGGACGCAGGATCCTGATCATCGTGGAAAACCTGCCGCTGCCGTTCGATCGGCGCGTCTGGCATGAGGCGAAGACGCTGACCGCCGCCGGCGCGACCGTTTCGGTCATATGTCCAGCGGGGAAGGGATACGAGAAACGCTATGAAGAGATCGACGGCGTCCACATCCATCGCCATCCACTGACCGAGGGAAGCGGCACGATCGGCTATCTGGCCGAATACGCTGCCGCGCTGTTCTGGGAAACGCTGCTCGCCTGGAAAATCTGGTTCGGCCGCGGGTTCGACGTGATCCAGGGCTGCAATCCGCCTGACCTCATCTTCCTTGTCGCGCTGCCGTTCAAGCTGCTCGGCGTGCGCTACATCTTCGATCACCACGACATAAATCCCGAACTGTTCGCCGCAAAGTTCGGCGACCGGCGCGGCGGTCTGCTGCTGAAGGCCGTGCGCTTCGTCGAGCGGATGTCCTTCCGCACCGCCGACGTTTCGATCGCCACCAACCGCAGCTATCGCCGCATCGCGATCGAGCGAGGCGGTATGAACCCGAACAGGGTCTTCGTCGTCCGCTCGGGCCCCGATCTGCGCAAGCTCATGCCGGTGCCGCCCGCGCCATCCTGGCGCAACGGTCGCCGCTTCCTGGTCGGCTACGTCGGCGTGATGGGGGTGCAGGAAGGCATCGACCTGCTGCTCGAGGCGGTGCGCCGGATAGTCCACGACCAGGGCCGGCATGACATCCAGTTCGTGCTCGTCGGCGGCGGACCCAGCGTGGCCGCGCTGCGCGAACTCGCGCTCAGCCAGGGTGTCGGCGATTATGTGACTTTCACCGGCCGCGCGCCCGATCAAGCGCTGATCGAGGTGCTCTCGACCGCCGACGTCTGCGTCAATCCCGACCGGGTCAACGCGATGAACGACAAGTCGACGATGAACAAGATCATGGAATACATGGCTTTCGCCAAGCCGATCGTGCAATTCGACGTGACCGAAGGACGCTTTTCGGCGCAGGACGCATCGCTCTACGCGCGGGCGAACGACAGCGGCGATCTCGCCGACAAGATCGTGCAGCTGATCGATGACCCGGCGCTGCGTGAAGCGATGGGCGCTTATGGCAAGCGGCGCGTCCATGCGGACCTCGGCTGGGAGCACCAGGTCGCGCCGCTGCTCGCCGCCTACGAGTTGGCGCTGGCGAAGCGGTAGGCAGGGCACCCGTCGCACGCATTGGCCGCTATCGTCGTCGGTCGTTTCCAACTTGATGGAGCCGGGGTAGAAGGCTCGCGTCGTGTCCGCGTGCGTGACGCGATCGGGGGATAGGGAATGGACGTATCGGCCGGCCTTGCCGGTAGCGATCGACGGGACTTCGGCGGGCTGTCGCACCGCTCGCCGCGCGAGGCGGTGTGGCTGGCGCTTGTGCTGGCGGTGCTCAGCGGGCTGCCGTTCATGGTCACCCGTTATCCGCAGCTTACCGATTATCCCGCGCACCTGGCGCGCTATCACGTCATGCTAGGCATCGACCACAACGCGTGGCTGCAGAAATACTACATTTTCCATTGGCGGCTGAGCGGCAACCTGGGCGTCGACCTGCTGATGGTCCCGCTGGGGCGCCTGCTGGGGGTGGAGACCGCCGGATGGCTGATCGGGCTGCTGATTCCGCCGCTGACCGGGCTCGGGTTGATCGCAGTCGAGTGGGCGCTGCGGCGGCGCATCGGCGTCGGCGCGATCCTGGCGCTGACGACGATCTGGTCTCCCGCGCTGGCGCTCGGGTTCTATAATTTCTGCCTCGGGCTGGCGCTGGCGCTGCTCGCTTTCGCGCTGTGGGTCCGCTGGGAGCGCCGGTCCGCCCGCCGCGCCCTGGCATTCCTGGCTATCGGCGCGGTCGTCTGGCTATGCCATGTCTCCGCTTGGGGGATCCTGGGCGTCATGGTGTTCGGCTATGAATGGAGCCAGCGCAAGCGTTGGACGGCGTTCCTCGCGCCGTGGCCGCTGCTGCTGCCCGTCGCGCCGATGGTGCTGGTGCCCGGCGCCGGTGCCGGCGCGCTGCCTTATGGTCCGGCCTTTTTCGCGTACAAGCAGGCGATCTTCATGCAGGCGATGCGCGACCAATGGCGCACGCTCGATCAACTGACGCCGCTGCTGCTGCTTGCGCCGATCGCGCTGGCGATGATCTTCCGCCGGTTCGACGGCCGCGTCGGCTGGGCCGCCGTGCTGATGTTCGTGATGGTCTGGGCGGTGCCACGGCACCTCGGCGGCGGTGATTACGCCGACTATCGGCTGATCCCGGTCGCGCTGATGCTCGGCTGCCTGGCGATCGATTGGCGCGCGCCCCGGCTGGCGATCTGGTTGGCCCCGCTCTTGTTCCTCGTCCGCCTGGCCGCCACGACGCAGGCCTGGATCGCCAGCGATCGCGAACTGGCGGTCGAGCTTCGCGCGTTGCGCTTTATCCCCGAGGGCGCGCGCGTCGCCGGCGCGGTCGGGATCGACCAGAGCACGTGGCCGCTCAAGCCCTATGAGCACGCGCCGGCCTATGCGACGATACGCCGCGACGCGCTGGTCAACGTCCACTTCGCTATTCCCGGCGTGCACATGCTGCAGTTGCGCCCCGATGCCGATGGGCGCCGCTTGCAGAACTTCGTCGATCCGTGGCACCGCATCATCTACAGGCACGGTCAGGATGTGCGCCTCTCGGTCTTCGCGCCCGCCTATGACGCCGATTACTTGTGGTATTTCGGCGGGAAGCAGCCGGTCGACCTGCCCGACGGCGCGATCGTGCTCTATCGCACCCGGCACTCGCTGCTGGCTCGGCTTGCAAAGCCGCCGTTCGGCCGCTAAGTCCGCCGCCAATCTTCCGACAGAAGAACGCAAAGCCCTTTCCGGTGAGCCTCAGACGGGTCGCCGGGACGGCGATGTCCCCTTCCCGGAAACGACGCGAGACAAACGAAGACGCGATAGGCGAAGGACAAGGCGATACCGATGGCGAGAGTGAGCCCCGGAGAATTCCTGCGCCAGGTGCGCGCGGAGGCCAACAAGATCTACTGGCCCAGCCGGCAGGAGACCATCACCACCGCGATCGCGGTCGGGATCATGATGACGATTCTTGCCGTGTTTTTCCTTGGCATCGATACGCTGTTCGGCGGGGTCGTGCGCTTCCTGCTGACGCTTGCGCAATAACTCGAATCTGACAGAGAAATCACATGGCCCGCTGGTATATCATCCACGCCTATTCAGGCTTCGAGAACAAGGTGCGCGAGGCGATCCTGACCGAGGCCGAGCGCACCGGCCTGTCGCAGCTGGTCGAGGAGGTCGAAGTGCCGACCGAGACGATCACCGAAGTCAAGCGCGGCAAGAAGGTGCAGACCGAGCGTAAGTTCATGCCGGGCTACGTGCTCGCCAAGCTCAGCCTCAACGACGACATCTATCACCTGATCAAGAACACACCGAAGGTCACCGGCTTCCTCGGCGCAGGCGGCAAGCCGCAGCCGATCAGCGAAAGCGACGCGGCGCGCTATTTCGGTGCGGCCGAGGAAGCGAAGGCGGCGCCCAAGAAGCAGGTCAGCGTCGATTACGAGATCGGCGATCAGGTCAAGGTCAACGCCGGGCCCTTCGCGACCTTCGTCGGCGTGGTCGAGGAACTCGATTTCGACAAGGCGCGCGTCAAGGTCGGCGTCTCGATCTTCGGCCGCGCGACGCCGGTCGAGCTTGGGTTCGAGGAAGTCGAACTGGCGAAGTGATCATCGTCCGAGAGCAAGATGATGCCGGTTCGCCCCTAGCCATCAGAATTGTTCGACGTTGGCATAGCATGTATCGGCATGTCCGCCGGACGCGACGCAGTACCGCGCGGCTATCTCCGCTGCCTGCTGAAGCGTCGGAGCAATGCCGACACCTGTATTGCGGCAATTTTGTGGACCCTGCGGGCAGCAGGAACTGCAGTACGTTCGAACGCGAAAGACCTGTTGCGACGTCGACATGCGGGGTTGCGCCTGAGCGGTGATCGGCGGCGATGCCGCCGGCGCGGGATCGTCCACGTCGTCGCCATCGGGAGGCGCGGGGGTGGCGCGAACCGATGGGACGGCCGTGGTGGGCGCGATCGGCTCGCTCGATGCGATCGCGAGGGTAGGGGTGGACGATGGCGCGGGCCCCGGCGGGGCAGGCGGCGCGCCACCGGGCTTGTTGACCCCTGTTGCGTAAAGGAACACGAGCGTCGCGATGAAAAACGCCGCGCCGCCGGTCGCGGTGCCGCTAAGCTTCAGCGGCGTCACGTCCTTGCCGTTGATCGTCAGCGTGTCGGGCATCAGCGCCGCGCCGATCGCACCCGATGCCCAATGCGACGAGCACCGATGCCAGCGCGATGGTCGCGGGCGTTTGCGGCAACCCAGCCTCGGGCGTGAACAACGAAAAGCCGACGAGCACCACCAGCAGGCCGAGCCCGATCCCCGCCGCGCGGCCAGCTGTTCCGTTCATCCCTCCGTATCCCGTCGCTGTTGTCTCGACCGCCGGTTAGGTTAGCATGCGATCGCGCGGCGACGCCAGCGGTTGCGCAATGCGAGGTGAGCCGATATGCGCTCCTTCTGCGGGAGGCCGGGTGACCGGCCGTATGCACCGCTAAACATGAGCGGCGCGCCTCCACTATCGGAAGCGTGCGCGACAGTGTGAAAGGAGGCCCCCCGTGGCCAAGAAGATCGAAGGTTACATTAAGCTGCAGGTGGCGGCGGGCAATGCCAAGCCGTCTCCGCCGATCGGGCCGGCATTGGGCCAGCGCGGCGTCAACATCATGGAATTCTGCAAGCAGTTCAACGCCGCGACGCAGGAATTCGAGAAGGACATGCCGATCCCGACGATCATCACGGTCTACGCGGATCGCAGCTTCACGTTCGTGATGAAGACCCCGCCGGCGACGTTCCTGATCAAGAAGGCGGCGAACCTCAAGTCGGGCTCGAAGGAGCCGGGCAAGGTCTCGGCGGGAACGATCAAGCGCTCGGCGCTCAGCGATATCGCGCAGCAGAAGATGAAGGATCTCAACGCCAACGACATCGATCAGGCGACGAAGATCATCGAAGGTTCGGCCCGATCGATGGGCCTTCAGGTCGTGGAGGGCTGATCCGATGGCACAGACCAAGAAGAGCAAGTCGTTGACCGAAAAGCTCGGCGACAACCAGCAGCTGCACGGCATCGACGAGGCGATTCAGAAGCTCAAGGACCTGAGCTCGGTGAAATTCGACGAGACGATCGAGGTCGCGCTGAACCTCGGCGTCGATCCGCGCCATGCCGACCAGATGGTGCGGGGCATGGTCACGCTTCCGGGCGGCACGGGCAAGGACGTGAAGGTCGCGGTGTTCGCGCGCGGCGACAAGGCCGAACAGGCGCTTGCCGCCGGCGCCGATCGCGTGGGCGCAGAAGATTTGCTCGAGGATATGCAGGCGGGCAACGTCGACTACGGTCGCGTGATCGCGACGCCCGACATGATGGGCGTGGTCGGCCGGCTCGGCAAGCTGCTCGGTCCCAAGGGGCTGATGCCCAACCCGAAGCTCGGCACGGTGACGCCCAATGTCGGCGAAGCGGTGAAGGCGGCCAAGGGCGGGCAGATCGAGTTCCGCGTCGAGAAAGCCGGGATCATCCACGGAGGCATCGGCAAGATGAGCTTCGACAACGCGAAGCTGCGCGCCAACTTCGACGCTTTCGTCGATGCGATCGTCAAGGCGAAGCCGGCCGGCGCGAAGGGCAAATATGTGCGCAAGGTCGGGCTGTCCTCGTCGATGGGGCCGGGCCTCAAGATCGACGTAGCCGAAGTCTACGCAGGCTGAGCTCTGACGTCCTGTTCGGCGGCCTGATGCATCGCATCACGGCCGCCGGGACGGGGCCGGTGCGCTCACGCCAAGCTGGCTGAACTGGCATAGGCGGTCGGCCCACCCGCTCACGCCGCATCCCGGGCTTGACCCGGGATCCCGCTTTCCGTCCGGCGCTACGAAGGCAGTGGGACCCCGGATCAAGTCCGGGGCGACGGGCATAGAGCGCGCACCGAGCTCTGATGGGGGAGCGTGTCCGCTGCGGACATGACGACACCCCCGCCGGCGAACGCGGGATTACGCCTGGAAAAACGCGCGCGAAGGTGCGGCCGGCGTTTGGTGTGCCTGACACGACAGGCTTGGCTCTGGCGTCGTCGTTCGCGAACGGCGGATAAGCGACGCACAGGCTCTCATCCGCCCAGCCTTTGATCATGGTGCGCGATCGACGGTGGTTCGTGGCTCGCCGGTTTGCGGCCACCGCCGCCGGGCGGGGCCCGGCCAATACGCGCATCCAAGCGTGCGGACGCCCCTCTCGCGAAGGGAACGCCGGCCGCGCGCGGGGAGGAAAGCGAGGCCGTCCGCCCCCACACCCATCGCGATGCCGGTGCGACCGGCGGGGAGCATATAACCCATATGGTTATGTATGTCAAGACGATCAGCTTGCCGGTACTTGAAGCACGCCGGGCTGATAGCACTCGATCACCAGCGCCAGCGGTTCGCCGTTGGGCAGCCGGATCAATGCGCGGTTGGTGAGAATGGTCGCCGCGGGACAGCCGGCGCCCGCACCGCGCTGGCTGTCGAGGCGTTCGCGACGGAAGCCGAGCGGCGCGATCACCGCGCCGAACGGCTGCTCCCCCGTCGCCAGCGCCTGGTTCAACGCTGGCGGCAAGCGTGCTGGGACATACCAGTTGCGCGCCTGTGACAGCACGCGGTTCCCGCACATCAGCCGCACGTGACGATACCCCAGCGGCTCGGACGCGGACACGCCGAGCCGGTTGCGGACCTCATCAGGGATTGTGCGCACGGTGTCCGCGACGCGCGTCGCACGGATCGTGGGCTCACCCGCCATGCCCTGCGCGCCGCACCAGCGCGCCAGCGCCTGTGTCGCGCTGTCCTCTTGCGCCAGCGCCCGCTCGAACCGGTCCAGCAGGTCGTCCGCCCGAGCCGCACCGCCGTGCATCGGCCCCACCATCACCGCCGTTGCGACGCCGAGCGAGAGCAGGGCGCGCCACGCCGCCAAGCCTTAGATGCCACCCGGCACGGTCTCGCGGTCGAGCCCGGCGAGCCCCGCCACCAGCGCGCGCATACAGTCGGCAAGCCCACGAGCGTCGACCGAGCGGATGACGAAGTTCGCGCCGCTGCGGCCTTCACGCCAGAACGGATAGCTGCCGATCTGGCAACCGGGATGCGTGCGCTCGGTTTCTGCCAGCAGCGTCGCGATCTCGCTTTCCTGAACCCAGCAACCCAACGTGTCGGACAACATCGGTGCGCCGCCAGCCAGCGCGCCGGTCAGGGCTTCGAGCATCCCGGCGGTGATCTGCGGCACGCCCGCCATCAGGAACACGTTGGCGACGCGGATGCCCGGCGCGCCGGTGAAGCGGTTCGGGATCAGTTCGGCGCCATCGGGCACGCGCGCCATGCGCAGCCGCGCCTCGTTCAGCCCGCCGCGCGTCGCGTAATATTCATCGAGGATCGCGCGCGCCTGCGGGTGAACGATCACGTCGACGCCCAGCGCCTCTGCCACCGCGTCCACGGTGATATCATCGTGCGTCGGGCCGATGCCGCCAGTGGTGAACAGATAATCGTTGCGCGCGCGCAGGACATTCACCGCCTCGACGATCGCCTCCGCGCGATCGGACACGACGCGCACTTCGGCCAGCCGGATGCCTTGCGCTACCAGCCAAATCGCGACTTGCGCGATGTTCTTGTCCTGCGTGCGGCCCGATAGGATCTCGTCACCGATCACAAGCAGCGCGGCGGTGTAGACGCGGGATTTACCAGTCGTGGGGGCGGTAACGGGCGAATCGGCCATGCGCGCGACCTAGGCCAAATGCGCGGCCCCCGCCACCATCGCTCCCGTGCCTTCGCAAGCGTTATGCCGATCTTCGGCTCCGCATTGCCACCAGGCGCACGCTTTGCCACACCCTGCCGATGACGATCATCGCCGCACGGCGCTACCAAGCGGGAAAACCGTTGCCCGATGCTGTCGTCTTAACCGGCGATCGGCGCGAGGATCGGGCGGACGGCGGCTTCGACTGGATCGGTCTGTGCGATCCGACCGAGGAGGAGATGGATCGCGTCAGCCGGCAATACGGGCTGCATCCGCTCGCGGTCGAGGACGCGATGACGCGAGCGCAACCGCCCAAGGTCGACGTCTACGATTCCCAGACGTTCATCATCGCGCGCGCCGCCGAGTTCGAGAGCAAGGCCGACGATACGCTGATCTATGGGCAGACCGCGATCTTCCTCGCGTGCGACTTCATCGTCGCGGTCCGCTTCGGCTCGGTCCGCACGCATGAAAAGCTACGCTCGCGCCTGGAGCGCGACCCTAGCCACCTGGGGCAGGGCCCCGATTACGTGGCGCACGCGCTGCTTGATTTCATCGTCGATGGGTTCGAGCCGATCGTCACCCGGGTCGAGGACACCACGGGCGAGTTGGAAGAGCTCGCCGTCTCGCAGTTCCCCGAAGAGGGTACGATCCGCCGGATCTTCCATCTGCGCCGCCAGCTGCGCAAGCTCGCCTATGTCGTCGGCCCGATGGAAGAGATTTGCGCGAAACTGTCCACCGACAACCTGCCCGCGATCGATGCCGAGGCGCGCATCTGGTTTCGCGACGTCTATGATCATATGCGCCGGACGATGCGTCATCTGTCGGGCCTCGACGATACGCTGGCGAGCATCGTCGAGATCGGCGGGCTGCTCGAACAGCACCGGCAGGGCGCGATCACGCGGCAGCTCGCGGCCTGGGCGGCGATCCTCGCGGTGCCGACCGCGATCGCCGGGATATACGGCATGAACTTCCAATTCATGCCCGAACTGCATTGGTATTACGGCTATCTCTTCGCGCTCGCCATCATGACGAGCGCATGCACCGGATTGTGGCTGCGGTTCCGGCGGATTGGCTGGTTGTAGCGCGGGAGACCGGATGATCTGCGATGCGACAAAAAAAGGGCCGGTCCGAAGACCAGCCCTTGTGAAGTTTGGGAGAGGATGCCTGAAAGGCCTGTCCTCTATGCGCGGATCGCGGTTATGCTGCAAATGCGAAATGGTTCTGAACAGTTGACATAAATGCAACTAAGAGGCTTAAGCCTCGACGATCGCGCCAAAAAGATCGTGCGCATCGGCATCCTCGATCGCCACGTTGACGATGTCGCCCACCATCAACCCCGATGGCGCATCGCGCAGATGGACGCTTCCGTCGATCTCCGGCGCATCCGCCTGGCTGCGACCGGTCGCGCCGATATCGCCGTCCTCGTCGGGCTCGCCGACCTCGTCGATGATCACCGGCAGCACGCGGCCGACCTTGGCGGCAAGCTTCGCCGCGCTGATCACCTCGGTGCGTTCCATCAGCCGCGCATAGCGTTCTTCCTTGACCGCTTCGGGCACCGCGCCGGGCAGCGTGTTTGCCTCGGCGCCCGCCACCGGCTCGAAACGGAACGCGCCGACGCGATCGAGCTGCGCTTCGTCGAGCCAGTCGAGCAGATAGCTGAAATCAGCTTCTGTCTCGCCCGGAAAGCCGACGACGAAGCTCGACCGGATCGTGATGTCGGGACAGATCGCGCGCCAGCTGCGCAGCCGATCGAGCACGCGCGCCTCGTTCGCCGGGCGCTTCATCGCGCGCAGAACGGCGGGGCTCGCATGCTGAAACGGAATGTCGAGATATGGCGTCAAGAGCCCCTCGGCCATCAAAGGGATCACCTCGTCGACGTGCGGATAGGGATAGACATAATGCAGCCGAACCCACGGGGGCGTCCCCTGCGGCGTGCGCAACTGGCCAAGCTCGCGCGCGAGGTTGGTCATGTGCGCGCGCACTTCGCGGCCGTGCCACTGGCGCGTCTCGTGCCGTAGATCGAGGCCGTAGGCGGAGGTGTCCTGGCTGATCACCAGCAGTTCGCGCGTGCCGGCGGCGACCAGCTTTTCCGCCTCGCGCAGCACTGCGTCGATGCGGCGGCTGACGAGGCGGCCGCGGATCCGCGGGATGATGCAGAAGCTGCACGCGTGGTTGCAGCCTTCCGAAATCTTGAGATAGCCGTAATGGCGCGGTGTCAGCTTGACGTCGGGGAGGTCGGCCCGCTGCGGCACCAGGTCGAAGAACGGACCCATCCCGGCCGGCGCGGCTTCATGCACGGCTTCGACCACCGCCTCGTACTGGTGCGCGCCGGTGACCGCGAGCACCTGTGGAAAGCGCGCGCGGATCGCCTCGGCCTCATTACCCATGCAGCCCGTGACGATGACGCGACCGTTCTCGGCGATCGCCTCGCCGATCGCGGCCAGGCTTTCCTCCTTCGCCGAATCGAGAAAGCCGCAAGTGTTGACCAGCACCACGTCGGCACCGTCGTAGTCCGCGCTCATCGCATAGCCATCGGCGCGCAGGCGCGTAAGGATGCGCTCCGAATCTACCAGCGCCTTCGGGCAGCCCAAGCTCACCATGCCGATGCGGGGCGGCGCGGGGAGCGCGGTGGTCGGCGTGGCGGCGCTCGGTCGGGTGGTGGCGGCGGACATCGCGCGCGCCCTACACCGATGGCGCGCATTGCGCTACCGTCGCGGCGTTCGCTGTCCAGGTGATACGATTGTCGGGAGTGTCGGAAATATGGGCCCGGTCAACTGGTTGGCGGTAGTCATCGCGTGGCTCGCGGCGGGGCTGCTCGGCGTCGCGGTCTACGGCCGCACCGCGTTGCCGTCGTTTCGGATGGGGCGCGATCCCGCGCGCCACGCGGTCGCCGCCGCGCTACTGTTCGTCAGCGCCGCTATGATGGGGCACATGTTCGCCCGCGTCGGCGAGGCGACGCTGGCGGACAAGCCCTGGCTCTATTTCATGATGTCGGGCGGCCTCGCACTGACCTTCGCCGGGCCCGCGCTGTTCATCTCCTACGCGCGGCGCGACTATCCGCTTGGCGCGGCGGTGAAGGACTATGCTTACTGGGTGGGCGCCTACCTGCTGATGGGCGCGGTGTTCTGGGGATTGGGTTGATGCGCTGCGCGGTCGCTCAATCGTATCGCGTCGCGATCGCCTTCAGCGACGCCTCGTCAGTCAGGTCGAGCCGCAGCGGGGTGACCGAGACGTACCCGGCGGCGATCGCCTCGAGGTCGGTCTGCAGGCCGCCCGTATGCTCGATGCCGTGCAGGCCGAACCAGAAGTAGGGGAAGCCGCGCGGGTCGGTGCCTTCGACCACCGAGCCGCGCGCATAGTCGTGGAAGCCCTGGCGCACGACGCGGATGCCCTTGACCGCATCGGCGGTGACCGGCGGGAAGTTGACGTTGACCAACGTGCGCTCCGCGAACGGCGCGTCGAGCAGCGGACGCAGCACGCGCGCGCCCCACGCTTCGGCGGCGGCGAACGGCACCGCGTCGCCCATCCCCTCGCGGTCGTAAACCTGGCTCAGCGCAATCGAGCGCACGCCTGCCAGCGCGCCCTCGAACGCGGCGGAGACGGTGCCCGAGTACGTCACGTCGTCGCCCAGGTTCGCGCCGCGATTGACGCCCGACAGGATCAGGTCGGGCGGCGCGGGGAGGATGCGCTTCAACGCCATCGTCACCGAATCGGTCGGCGTGCCGCTGACCGAATAGCGCCGCTCGTCATGCCGCCGCAGCCGCACCGGCCGGGTCAGCGTGAGGCTGTGCCCCGCGCCCGATTGCTCCTCGCTCGGCGCGCAGATCCAGATATCGTCCGACAGCGCGCGCGCGATCGCTTCGAGCACGTCGAGGCCGGGCGCGTGGATGCCGTCATCGTTGGTCAACAGAATGCGCATCAGCGTTTGGCCTCGGGGGTCAGGCGTTTGACGCCGCCCATGTAGCGATGCAGCACCGCCGGCACGTCGACCGAGCCGTCTTCCTGCTGGAAGTTCTCCAGCACCGCGACCAGCGTCCGCCCGACCGCGAGCGCCGAGCCGTTGAGCGTGTGGACGAACTCGGTGCCCTTGGCGGGCTTGCCGTCGGGGCCGGCGGCGCGCTTGAACCGCGCGTCCATCCGCCGCGCCTGGAAGTCGCCGCAGTCGGATACGCTGCTGATCTCGCGATAGGCGCCTTGGCCGGGCAGCCAGACTTCGAGGTCATACGTCTTGCGCGCAGTGAAGCCCATGTCGCCCGCGCAGAGCAGCATCTTGCGATAGGGCAGGTCCAGCGCCTCAAGCACCGCCTCGGCGCTGGCGACCATGCGCTCGTGCTCGGCGGCGGCATCCTCGGGCCGGCAGATGGTGACGAGTTCCACCTTGTCGAACTGGTGCTGCCGGATGAACCCGCGCGTGTCCTTGCCGGCCGCGCCGGCCTCCGAACGGAAGCACGGCGTCAGCGCGGTCAGGCGCATCGGCAGGTCGGCCTCGGCGAGTATGCTCTCGCGGACCGAGTTGGCCAGGCTGACCTCGGCGGTGGGGATCAGGAAGCGGCCGTCGGTGGTCTTGAACAGGTCGTCCTCGAACTTGGGCAGCTGCCCGGTGCCGAACGCTGCCTCCTCGCGCACGAGCAAAGGCGGCGCGCATTCGGTCGCGCTGCGTGCGACAGCCATGTCGAGCATGAACTGGCCGAGCGCGCGGTGCAGTCGCGCTACTTGCCCGCGCAAGAAGGTGAACCGCGCACCGCTGATTTTCGCGCCGGTCTCGAAGTCGAGGCCGAGGGCGGGGCCGATGTCGGCATGCTCGCGGGGGGGGAAGGCGAAGTTACGCGGCTTTCCCCAGCGCGCGATCTCGACATTGCTGGTTTCGTCTGTGCCGTCCGGCACATCGGCGAACGGCAGATTAAGAATCGCGGCCAACCCGGCGTGCAAGCGCTCGTCGAGCGCGCGCGCATCGGCTTCGAGTTGCGGCAGCGCGTCCTTCAGCGCGGCGACTTCGACCTTCAATGCGGTGGCAACGTCGGTATCGCCCGCGCCGATTGCCTTGCCGATCGCCTTGGACGCTTCGTTGCGGCGGGCCTGCGCCTCCTGCATCCGGGTCGTCAATGCGCGTCGCTCGTCGTCGAGCGCCAGCAATGCTTTCGCCGACGGCGAGACACCCCGGCGGGCAAGGGAGGTGTCGAACCCTTCCGGGTCGTCGCGGATGTGGCGGATGTCGTGCATGACGCGCGCGCCTATGCCCGCTGTGCCTCGCGCAGGCAACCAGCGGCTCTGACCAAATGCCGACCATCAGCACGTTGCCGAATGGTGGGCGCGGCAGGGTTTGAACCTGCGACCCCACCCGTGTGAAGGGTGTGCTCTACCGCTGAGCTACGCGCCCGCCTGTCCCGATCAAGCCTTCGGGGCGGACCGCGCCCTTAGGCGAGCGCGCCCGCGTTGACAAGGTTGTGCGCGAGTCTAGACGCCTTGTATGACCGAGGAACCCGAAGACGCCGCCGCCGCTCCGCCGCCCGAGCCGCACGCGGCCGTCGCCGCCTGGGAAGCGAACGAGAACGCCGACAACCTGCCGCCAGACCGGCTCGCGATCAATCCGGCGAACCCGTATTTCGACGGCGAGAAGCTCAAGCGCGGGATCGGCATTCGCTTCAAGGACGCGGTGCGGACGAACGTCGAGGAATACTCGATCTCCGAAGGCTGGATCCGCGTGCAGGCGGGCAAAAGCCGCGATCGCCGTGGCCAGCCGCTGACGATCAAGCTGAGCGGCCCGGTCGAGGCATGGTTCGAGGACCTCGGCGAGAACCCGCCGATCGCGCGGGCGGGCTGACTTCCCCCTTGCCTTACGCCGCTGTCCAGCCCCCATCGACGGGGAGCGCCACGCCGACGCAGAAGCTTGCGGCGTCGGACGCGAGGAACAGAATCGCTTCTGCCACTTCCTCCGCGCGCGCGAGGCGCCCGATCGGCATCATCTCGGCATAGCGCGCGAAGATCGCCTCGGCGTCGGGCGCGGCGCGCACGTTGACGAGGAAATTGGTGTCGGTGACGCCCGGGCAGACGCAGTTCACGCGTACGCCCCGCCGCGCATAATGCAGCGCCAGCGCGCGGGTGAGGTTCACCATTCCGGCCTTCGCCGCCGAATAGCCAAAGATGCCGGGCTCGCCGACCAGCCCCGCGACCGACGAGACGTTGACGATCGCGCCCGAGCCGCGCTCCGCCATGTCCTCGATCACCCGACCGATCAGCAGGAACGGACCGGTGAGGTTCACTTCCTGTATCCGCGCCCACAGCGTCGGCTCGAACGATCCGTAGGCCGCGCGCCCGCCGCCGAACCCCGCGCAGTTCACTAGCACGTCGATCGGTCCGAACGCGCGCGCCGCCGCGACCAACTCGTCCGCCACCGCGCCGTCGGTCAGGTCGCCGACCACCGCGACGGCGGCGCCTTCAGGCAGCATCGCCACCGTCTCGGCGGCGCGCGCGGGGTCGAGGTCGCCGACCACCACGCGGCCGCCGCCGGCGACGAGGCCGAGCACGGTCGCGCGGCCGATGCCCGATCCACCGCCGGTGACGATCGCGACCTTATCCTGAAAACGGCCGCTCACGCGCGTTCCTCCATCGCAATCAGCGCCGCGCGACCTTCCGCCACGCGTGCGCGCACCGCTTGCCGCCATGCTTCGTCGAGCGGCTCGCCCGCCATCAGCCGCCGCAGCCCGTCCAGCGCATCGGCCTGCATGACCATCGTGTGCAGCGAGGTGCCGAAGCGGCCGAACGTGGTCGCCGCGCGCTCTTCCTGGGCGACGACGCCATGGTAGACGTAGGCCACCAGCGCGCCGCCGGCCACGGGCGTGACCCGCCACTCGGTATCACCCGTCAGCGCGCCGTCGGCGTAGCGGTAGCGGATCGAGCGCGGCGGTTCGATCGCCGTCACCTCGACGTTCCATTTGCTCACGATCCCGTCGAACACGATGCGATCGCCGAACACGGACGGTCCGTCGCGCTCGGGCGTGAAGCGCATCGTCTCCCACCAGCGGTTCCAGCTCGCGACGTCGAGTAGCGCGTCGAAAACGCGCTGCGGCGGCGCGGGCACGAATGCCTCGTCGTCGCAATATTGCGGCGTCCAGTCGAGCGAGGTCATGCGCGCGCTCCGTCCATGTAGATCTTCTGCCCGCTCATGTAGCTGTTCGCCGGCGAGACGAGGAAGGCGACGAGCGCGCCGATCTCCTCGGGACGACAGACGTGGCCGAACGGCATCGACTTGTCGATCTCGGCCAACGCCGCCTCGTCGGGGATCGCGCTGCCCATGTTCATGTCGGTCACGGTCAGCCCCGGCCCGACCGTGTTGACGTGGATGCCGAGCCGCGAAAGCTCTTTCGCCATGATCCCCGACATCGCCTCGCCAGCCGCTTTGGCCATCGCATAGCCGCCCGTGCCGGGGATGAGCTTCATCGGCGCGGTGGAGGAGATGTAGACCACGTCGCCGCGCGCCTGCTTGAGGAGATGGGGCACCGCCGCACGGGCGAGCATGAAGGCGCCGTGGCAGTGGACGCGGAACTGGAGCAGGATTTCCTCGGGCGTCGCCTCGTGCAGCGGCAGGCCGCTGGTCGTGATCCCCGCGTTGTTGACGATCACGTCGAGCCGACCGAAGTCGGCGAGCGCCGCGCCCACGAGCGTCTCGGCCGTCCCCGGCTCCTCGATCGCGCCCGCGACGAGCACCGCGCGCGCACCCGCCCCCTCGCAAGCGTGCGCCGTCGCCTCGGCGGCTGCGCGGTTGCGCTGGTAATGGACGATGACGTCCAGCCCGTCCGCCGCGAGCGCGCGTGCGATCGCCGCGCCGATGCCGCGTCCCGCCCCGGTCACGATCGCCACCCGTCTGCCTTCGCGCGTCATCCTGTCCATCCTCTCTATTGGGCCGTTCCCTCGATCGGGGTCGGCGTCCATTCCGCAATCAGCGGCGGATCGCTCAGAAGATCCCGAGGAACTTCTTGTGCTTGCCGCCCTTGGCCGATGCCTTTTCATCCTTGGTCGGCGTGCCGTTGCCGACATCGTCGCGCTTCGCGCCGCCAGTGGTGCGTTGGTGCGCGGCGTTCGCGCCTGCCAACACCGGTCCGCACGCGGCCGCCTTGGCGTCGCCGGGATCGACGAACGCGAGCAGTCCGGCGATCGGTGTGGCGACGAGCGACAGGCCGAGCCCGACGCCGGCGCGTTCGAGCAACTGAGGCGTGATCACGTTGAGCGCGGGTTTCGCGAACGTGCCGCCGATGCCTACCGGTGATTGCGCGGAGAACAGGCTGATGCGCTTGGCGTCGGCCCGGATCGCGAGGTCGATCGCCTCGTCACGGAAGCTGAAGCCGCCGCGCCCCAGGATCACGTTCTTCTCGGTGTCGATCAGGATCGGATCGGCGGCCGCGATCCCGCCGCGAACGGTAAACCCGATCACGCCACAGTTGATCGCCACTGGCTGCTTCAGCTTGCCCTGAAACATCTTGTAGGCAAACGTGCCCAGGTCGAGTTCGGACAGCTGGACGTTGCGCGCCCAGAACGTGCCCTGCGGCATGATGAGGGTGATCCGCCCGCTCGCGCTCGCGAGCGAATCGTGAATTGTGTCGCCCCGGCCCTCGAGTCTGATGCGGCCGCGGATCGTGCCCGAGGTGCCCGCTTCGGCGACGCCGTATCCGGCAAGCAGCCGCCCCATCGGGGTCGGCGCGAGGCGGATGTCATAGCTGTCCGCCGACGGGCGGCGGCGCGTGTCGATCACGACGTCGGCGGCGACGTTGCCGCGCGCCATCGCGAAAGTCAGCGGCGACAGCGCCAGCCGTCCGTGGTCGAGCGCCAGCGTCAAGGCGATGTCGGAGATCGGCACGTTGCGCGAACGCACGACGCCGACCGTCCACCTGAGCCCGGCATCGAAGCGCTGCATCGCCGCGATCGGCATCGCGGCATCGGGCAGGATGCGGCTGGGGGCCGAGCCTGTCGCCGCGGCGGCGGCAACCGCGCCCTTGGTCGCGACGATATCGGGGTTGTACCCCAGGAACGGTGCCGCATCGATGATGTCGAGTTGGCGCGTCGCCAGCGCCGCGTCGAGCCGCAACCGCTCGCCGTTGGTGACTTTCAGCCGGCCGGCGACGTCGCTGTCACCGACGGTCCCCTTCATGCCGCTGAACGTATAGACGCTCGCGCTCTTCACCAGCGTCGCCTGCAGCGCATACGTCCGCGTCTGCGGCACCGTCACCCCGATGATGCCCAGCAGTTCCGCCACATTGCGACCCCTCGCGCGGGTCTGCAGTGGCACGTCCTCGATATCGGCGAGCGAGGGCAGCGTGCCCGCGACGTCGATCACGCTGTTGGCCGCCCAGGCGCGCAGCACCAGTTGGTTCGCGCCCTGCCGCAACGTCGCGTCGGGCGTGAGCAACCGCAGCGTCAGGCGAAACGGCGTGTCGCGGATACGGCCGTTACCATTGAGCGCCACCGCCTTGCCGATGCGCGCGTCGCTCGACGTGACGGTGTCGATGTCGAGGTCCGCGAGCAGGCGCATCTTGGGATCGAGATATCGCAGGCTGGTTCCCGCGATCGTCGCCCGATCGACGCGCGGCAGTTCCAGTGGCTTGCCGCCTTGCTTGGGATCGCCGAAGGTCCAAGTGTTGTGCGCGTGGGCGGCGTCCCATTCGAGATCGACACGGCCGTTGGTGAGATCGAGCGTGTAGATATGCCGCTTGCCGAAGATCAGCGACAAAGGCGCGATCAGCGCGTCTACCTTGTCGGCGGTCAGCAACGCGGGTCGCCCCGCCCACGACGGATTGGAGATCGACAGGCGCTCGGCCAGGAATTTGAGCTTGAGCGGCGCGAAATAAAGCTCGAACTCGCCGTCGACAAGGACGGCACGGCCGGTCAGCCAACTGGCCGTGCGCTCGAACGGATGCCTTAGAAATCGTCCGTGCGTCACGAACAGCACGAGCCAGATGGCGAACACGATCCCGACGAGCGACAGCGCCACGCGCGTCGCGATACCGGCGAACCGGCGGCGGCGCGGATGCCGGCCGATCGGCGCGCCGCCGTCCGGCCTCGCCGAACTGCCGGTCTCGGTCGCGAGGCCCGTACGATCGTCGTTCTCGATGCTCATCGCCGGGTGTTACACCGGCATAGCCGCGGCGCGAACATATAACGACATGGGGAGCTTGGTCGATTGGTCTACTCGTGCGTTGATCGCGCACGGCAAGGTTAGCGTGGAAAATGGAGTGGATCGGCATGGACTACGTCAACCTCGGCCGATCGGGCCTCAAGGTATCGCGCATCTGCCTTGGCTGCATGAGCTATGGCGATCCAGGGCGCGGGATGCAGGGCTGGTCGCTCGACGATGCGGCGAGCCGTCCGTTCTTTCGCCAGGCGCTTGAGGCGGGAATCAACTTTTTCGATACGGCGAACGCCTATTCGGGCGGCAGCTCCGAAGAGATCACCGGTCGCGCGTTGCGCGACATGGCGTCGCGCGACGAAGTGGTGATCGCGACCAAGGCGTTCTTCCAATGGAAAAGCGCGCCCAACGCCGGGTTCCTTTCGCGCAAGGCGCTGTTCCAGGCGATCGACGACAGCCTCGCGCGGCTGGGGGTCGATTATGTCGACCTCTACCAGATCCACCGCTTCGATCCCACGACGCCGGTCGAGGAAACGATGGAGGCGCTGCATGACATCGTGAAGGCGGGCAAGGCGCGGTATATCGGCGCATCCTCGATGGAGGCGTGGCGCTTCGCCAAGCTGCAATACGCGGCGGAGCGGCACGGCTGGACCCGCTTCGTGTCGATGCAGCCGCAATACAGCCTGCTGTACCGTGAGGAGGAGCGTGAGATGCTGCCGCAATGCCTCGATCAGGGCGTCGGCGTGATTCCGTGGAGCCCGCTCGCGCGCGGCAAGCTGACGCGTGACTGGGATGCGCAGACCAATCGTTCGCAGCAGGATACCTTTTCGCGCCAGCTTTACGACGCGACCGAGCAACAGGATCGCGCGGTGGTCGAGGCGGTGCGACGCGTCGCGGCCGAGCGCGGCATCCCGCGTGCTCAGGTCGCGCTCGCCTGGACCTTGACCAAACCCGTCGTCACCGCCCCGATCATCGGCGCGACCAAGCCCGACCACCTCGCCGACGCGATCGCTTCGCTCGATGTCACGCTGACCGAAGAGGAGGTGTCCGCACTCGAGGCGCCCTACGTGCCGCACGCCGTCAGCGGGATAATCCCGCCGTCAAATCCGGCGCCGCTCACGTTAAGCGTCAACGACGACGCCTGAATAAACAGCCGATAGATTTTTTGGATCGTCCCCGATTAATCGGCCGACGCGGGACGAGAATGATGCGATCGGGGCGATGCTTACGGCGGTTCACGAAGATGATGCCGCTCGCCCCGGCCGGATCGATCGCCAGCATCGCTGCCGGCCTCCCGCCCAGCAGCTACGCTGAATCACATCCACGCCAACTTGTTGATCCCTCCGATGCGACCAGCGCAAAATCGGCTCTAGAGCACTTCCGGGTTGCGCTGAATCAGAGATTCTGATTCGAGGATGCCGGTTGAGCAGCGAGGCTGTGACGGCGGCGCCATTGTCCCGGGTTGAGGTCAGGCTTGGCCTGGGCCGCCCCGCCGCTTCAGAGCATCCGCGAACCGCAAGCCGAAGCGCAGGCCTACGTACGGATGCTTTCATATAACCACAACGCCGCGGGGCGGCCAGAGTCAGCTCGACGTCACGTAGACTTAGCTGAAGAAACTATACAGCCAAACTGCGTGCCCGATCACGTTGCCAGGGTAGCGGAAGCGGCGATACGGATGTCTAATCGCCATGTCCGGGACGCAGCCACGCCCCGGCCAGCCCGCCAATCTGATAACCTAGCAACAATCCTGCATCCTACTGGATGCTGTTCTGGTCCACCTGCTCGAATAGCTTGAGGTTGTCGCTATAATCGACATGGACCCCGATGACGACTGGGCCCTGCACGGACATGGCCTGTTTCAGCACTGGGGCGATCTCGTCGGGAGTGCGGATGGCGAAGCCTGTTGCCCCGAACGCTTCTGCGTACTTGACCGGGTCGACCGGACCGAAATCAACTCCCGACCGCCTCCCGTACTTCTGTTGCTCTTGCGTACCGACCATGTCGTAGGTGCCGTCTATCCAGACCATGTGTACGAGGTGGGCCTTGAGCCGCACCGCTGTTTCCAGCTCCATCGCAGAAAACAGGAAGCCGCCATCCCCCGAGATCGAGATGACCTTTTCGTGTGGCCGGACCAGCGAGGCGGCGATAGCCCACGGCAGGGCCACGCCCAGGGTCTGCTGGCCATTGGTGATGAGGATCTGCCTGGCGCGAAAACTGTAGAGGTGGCGCGCCAGCCAAAGATAAAACGAACCCATATCCAGGCATAGCGTGACGTCCGGAGCTAGGATTTTCTGCAGCTCGGCTACTAGCCGCAGCGGATGGATTGGAGTTCCGTTCCGCCGCCCGGCCTCGTCGTTCAGGTGGTTCCGCTCCGCGATGATCGCCTGAAGGATGTGCTCCGCCAAGGGCGACGCGCCCCCGCGTTGTACCAAGGGCGTCAACGCCGTGAGGGTTTGGCCGATGTCCCCCGTCAACTCGACCTCCGGACAGTAATAGGTGTCGAGATCGGCCTCTTTGACGTCCACGTGGATGATCGTGCGGCCAGCCTCGGTCTTGTTCCACAAAGAAGGCCAGTACTCCACTGGGTCGTAGCCGATCGTGATTACCAGGTCGGCTGCGGCGAGCAGCTGATCCGCCGGCTGGTTCGCGATCTGCCCGACCCGGCCGCCGAAGTTTTCCAGAAGGTGGGCGCCGACCGCGCCGGCCGATTGAAACGTGCCCACCACGGCCAGATTGCAGCGACTCAGGAAATTACGAACGGCGTCGGCGACGGTGGGCTTGCTGGCCAGCAAGCCAAGCAGCACGACCGGCGTTTTCGCGGCGGATATGAGCTTGGCCGCTTCCTTGATGCTATCCGGTGCCGCCGGTCCGAAGCCGAAGAAGGCCGGCGGCGTCAGAAGTTTGGCATGGGCCGGAGCCACCATCATGTCCATCGGCAGGCTGACGAAGGCCGCACCGGGCCGTCCGCTCTCGGCGGAGCGGAACGCATTGCCGATGACCTCGGACACCGACTCGGGTGAGTTGACCGCGGCGCTGAATTTGGCAGCCGGGCGGCAGATCGAGACCGAGTTCATCGTTTGATGTACCTGCTTGAGCGAATCGCCCGTGGCGACGGCGCCGCCGAGTGCCACCATCGGGTCCCCCTCCGCGGTCGCCGTTGCAAGCCCTGTGACGAGGTTCGACACGCCTGGTCCTGAAGTGGCGAGCGCGACGCCGGCCTTACCGGTCATGCGCCCGATCCCGCCAGCGATGAAGGCGGCGTTTTGCTCGTGCCGGCAAACCACTGTCTGAATGGAGGAGTCCACTAGCGCGTTGAACACGCTGTCGATCTTGGCACCCGGAATGCCAAACGCGAAGCGCACTCCCAGGTCTTCCAGAGTGCGAACGACGACTTGCGCTCCGTTCTTCATCGGTACGTTCTCACCAGATCCGTTTGATTCTTCTGACATAATTGCAATCTCCTAGCTCTCGGATTTCTTCAGGTCAGCGGCCGAGGCGTGGCTCAGGTCGGCTTGCAGGAACGGCTCGGTCTCGGGGAGCGCGAGGTGGAACGCGCTCAGTTCCTCCACTCGCAGCCGCAGGGAATCGGCGGAAACGTCGAGCACGTGGCCGCCGTCTAGGCGGTCATCGGATAGAAAGTGGAAGTGATAGCCCGGGACGCTGAATGCGCCGGAGAAAGTGGGAGAGTAGATACCGACCAGTGTTCCCCCAACGTCGGAGTAATTGAATTCCTTTTGGGATTTGGCCGCATCCACCAGGCGACCACCAGCCGGCGGCGGGCTCACCGCCCGCGTGCGCACGTGGGAGAAGGAACCGTCGACGCGGATGGCGTAGAACAGGTTGTCGGATCGCCTGTGCCCGTCGCAGACGCTCTTCAGTTCCTGGAACGAGGAAAACGGCCCGACAGTGTCGTCCGACGACGGCGAGAAGCTGGTCACTACCGCAAATGGGGCACCCGCGTTCGGCTCAGCCTTGGACACGGTCCCGTCGCCCTGCACGCGATACACCACACTGTCCAGCACGACCATTTCGCCATCCAGGCCCGTGAAGGTGCCGAGTCCGAAATCGCCGTGTTCCAGAATTTTTTGGCATGTCACCGCCTGGGCGTAGACACCCTGGATGAGCGAACTGGATGTGGACACCTGGAAAAGCGTGTGGAACGTCACGTCAAGCGAGCCGGTCAGCAACTCGCTAACGAGTGAGGACATGTTGCTTCCGGTCGTCTCGGCGCGGCTCGTTAGTTCCCGAAACAGCGGGGCCGGCACGTCGCATGTCAATGATGTCATCATTACCACTCCTTCTTGGAGATTTTGTTTAGCCTGACCCACTCCGCAGTCTTCGGTCGGATAGTACAAACAGTCTTGTAGAATAACGATCAGCGATTGCTACATTCGTCTTTCGACGGACGGTCGATCAAGCCGGCCCGCAATATGCTATGAAAGACTAATAAATATCTTATTCTATATTTGCAGTCCCGTCAGGCATCACTTCTTTGCGCTGGAGTAAGCGCTTATTGTGGCCAAAAAGCTCGCCATGTCGATATTGAGGAACATCGGAATATGCTAGAGACATCACAGGTTCTGCGGGATTCGCATTAACAAAGGTTTTGATTTTGAAGCATATTGTAAAAAAGCCAACTCAATAGCTCAGCCGTAAGCCATGGTTCGTGTCTGCGGCGGTCAGAGATGCTTGTCTCATGAATCTTGACGGACATCGGCCATTCCACTGGTTGTTTGGATTCCACACAGGTATGCCGATGAGAGAAAAGCTGCGGTCGGTTTTGCGACAAGGTGCGAGTGATCCGCTTATCCTTCTGGCAGGAGGCAGGCGGCAATAATGGCGGGCTAGTGGTGCGGAACCGCCGTGCTACGCGTTCTGCTTGGGAGCCGATGTTCCGGCCGACCGTCTGCCACACGCGCTCTGTCAGAGAAATGCATCGGCTGAGAGGCCGCCTCGGCTCCTGACGAACTGTCGCTGCCGCTCGGTGCCATCAAAGTCGCTTGCGCCGTCTAGCGCTTTCGCTTCGGCCTGTTCACGCACAAGGACGGTGCCGACACCCGTCTCTGCCCCGAACTCCTCGTCGAACGGCGAGGCGGTTCAGAGGGCATGTCGGTCGTGCCCGCGCCTTCGTACCACACCAGCGGCTCGTCGACGCCGGGGCCGAACACGTAGCGCCGGATGATCGGGTAGGACGCGTTCGCGGTCGGGTCGTATTCATCTACAATGGCTCGCCGTCGTATTGGAACCCGAGCGACGGCGAGCCATTGTAGATGCCGTCCATCGGTGCTGTCAGTCTAGTGCGAACCGGTCTCCACACGATACGGCTCGGTTTTTTTGAGATAGCAAATTAGCCGGCGATGATTTGCCACTCTGCCAGGGCGGCGGAGCGGCGGGTCTTGTAAGTCTGACGATCGACGAGGTGACGTTCCTGGTTGAAGTGGTTGTGGATGCTGCCGTGCAAGGAAGCGAATTTCTGCAGGCTCTTCATCTGTCGGAAGCGCAACATGGCCCGTTCTCGTCGTCGGAACGGCAAGTGGCTGTTCTCGATCCGGTTGTTCGCCCAGCGCCCGATCTCCTGTTTGTCCGCACAGCCAAGGTCCCTCATCGCGGCCCGGTAGGAGCGCAGGCCATCGGTGGTGATCGCCTCGGTTGGTCCGTGACGACGCAGCGTCTTCTTCATGAAGGCGAGGGCTGCTGCCTTGTCACGGGTCCTAGTGACGTAGCTTTCGAGTACCCCACCCTCGTGATCGACAGCCCGCCACAGGTAGACCATCTCGTCACCGAGCTTCACGTATATCTCGTTCAGGTGCCAGCGCCAATGGCGGTGCCCACGCATGCGTTTGACGCGCGGGCGCCGGATGTCGGCGGCGAACATCGGACCGAACCTGTTTCACCACATCCGCACCGTCTCATGGCAGATGTCGATACCACGTTCGAACAGCAGGTCCTCGACGTTCCTGAGGCTCAGCGGATAGCGCACGTACATCATTACGACGAGACGGATCACCTCGGGCGACGAGTTGAAATAACGAAACGGGTTGGCGGGCTTGCGGGGGCGGGGCAGGGCGCCCTCCTAGGCGGAGCGGCGCTGCTTGTCAGGCGGTGCATTTGCTTTGACAGTGCCCTCCTTCACGCTCTCGCTTCATCAGTCGTCGTGTGCGCTCTTGGACCACTCGCCATCCACATTTTCTACAAGATACCCTCTTGGTAAGTCGTGCAGCGTTTCGCCTAGCTCGGGCTGCTTCTCCAAAAGATGTTCCGGGTGGACAAGATGCAGGTCTGGATGGTCGGTAGAATGGTCATCCTTTCCACATGTAAGCTGCCACATCCCGTCGCTGTGATGGATCGCTAGCTTAACGGTTCGCTCGCGCCGGAAGACATGACCACAGACAAAGACTCCTGGTTTCATGGCCAGTCAGGTCCTAGCCACTCCTCCGGAGTTTGCGCGCCCTTGCTAGCGTTACAAGATGGGCACTCAGGCACGCCGTTTTCAGGTGTTGTTGGGCCTCCTCGCGACCAGGGATTTACTTGGTCGATTTGGCTGGCCGGCTCACCGCAATAAGCACATGTCGGATTTTCACCCATGATCTGCTTGCGCATTGTGCCACGATAGAAGCGGGGTCCGTTGGGCGGGCAAGCATTGTGGACCCAGATATGGTCCTTTCCGACGAAGTAGGTGTGATATCTTTCGACCGTAAGATTGTAGGTCGGCGCCATCTTATGGGTGTCGCGTACCCACTCGATCTTTGCGGGCGCACCATATGCTCTGACCACCTTCATGCCATTACGCAGGTCGGCGGTTTTGACCCAGTGCCCGTCCTTTGTTCTCCAAGGATGCGTTGCGGTCACTTGGAAGTCGACATGGTGCTCAACTTCCTGGCCTGCCGGCACGTCCATCTCGATCGTGTAGAGATCGTCCTGTGTAGGCGTCTTCACCGCCGTCACGCGCTTGTAGGCGGTACGGCCGGTCTTCTCATCCCGCGACAACACCATGTCACCGGGCTTGATCGTCTCGATCGCTCGCAGACCATGGTCGGTCTGCACCAACGTACCAGCCGCGAAGCAGGCTGACCGGCCGAAGATGCTGCGGACCAACCTCGTGAACCAGCTCGCCCGTCGCGCCGTCACGACGATGTCGGCAGCAGCCCCGAGCACCTCACATTCGGTACAAAGAACCGCACCGACCACGATCACCGTCGTAGCGGCAGCAACAGGGTGGTTACGAACGCCCGTGACGACAATGTCCGCAACACTTTGCGGCGCAGGTCGCGGTGTAGGATTTTGTGCTGGCGGTGAGAGAGGCATAGGCGGCGGCCCCACCGATCCTACAGGAAGATGTGCAGTTACGAGGATTTCAATCAGGCGCTCCTTTGTTGTGATCACTTTTAGCATCAAAACTGACCAGCCAAAAGGGATCACTGACGAAGTCGCAGTCTTCGCAACCACCTCCCTTTGTTCCATCCGGATCCGTCGCATTGACCGGATCGCCACCGACATAGTTATACCAGTTCATGCCGTCGTCATAGCCGATGGGGTCGGTTTGGAGGAACCTGCCGAGGGTGGGGAGTAGATGCGGGCCTTGTAGTTGTACATGCCGAGCTCGGGCATCCAGGCCTGGCCGGTGTACTGGAAGCGGCCCTGGTTGTTGCTGCCGGGATGCCGTATTCGTCGCAGGTGTTGATCGCGAGCGCGTTGCCGGCGTTGTCGCTGACCGCGACGATCGAGCCGCGCTCGTCGGCCGACAGGTAGCGCTTGTCGCCCGTGCCCGCGCCTTCGTACCATAGGATCGACTCGTCGACGCCGGGGCCGAACACGTCGCGCCGCACGATCGCATTGAACCGCGCCGGGTTTGTCGGAGGCTGCAACTCCTGAGAGCCTGTTTGAGAACGGGTTGAGCTTCGGCGGCATGCGTGATTCAAGCTCGGG
>CAXSZV010000010.1:0-101327 GCA_964242815.1 uncultured Novosphingobium sp. | reverse complement strand
CGAGGCCTTTTGCCGTCGTCTCCTCACACGCCTTGAAGGCCCGAGCCGCAAGAGAGCATCGTGACGCTCTTGCAGCCATTCGCGAACGAAGACCACGATAGCTCGCGCAAACGTGCGAAGCGAACCCCTCGCGCCGGCCGCACCCGTCCGCATGCGCATTCCCCTTGGGCGTTATCCCGCGTTCGCCGGCGGAGGCTTTGCCGTGTCTGAAGAACAAGGCACCACCCCCAACCCCCTCCTCTGAAGAGGAGGGGGTTGGGGGTGGTGCCTGCCTTGCCCCATCCCGCCGTCACCGCGCCTTGAACACCTGCTGCCCGCCGATCCAGGTCTCCAGCACTTTCGTGCGCCGCAGATCGTCCGGCGTCGCCAGCAGCGGATCCTGGTCGACCAGCACGAAGTCCGCCCTCAGGCCCGGCGCGATGCGGCCGATGCGGCCCTCGGCAAAGCCCGCGTAGGCCGCGCCGGTGGTGTAGGCGGCGAGCGCCTGTTCGCGGCTGATCCGCTCCTGCGGTTGCCAGCCGCCGAACGGCTGGCCGTCCGCGCCGGTGCGCGTGATCGCCACCGCCATGCCGACGAACGGCTCGGCCGGCTCGACCGGCGCGTCGTCCCCGAACGCGAGCGTCGCCCCCGTCGCCGCCAGCGACTTCCACGCATAGGCGCCTGCCAACCGCGCTGCACCGAGCCGCGCCTCGGCCATCACGCGGTCCGATGCTTCGTGCTGCGGCTGCATCGAGGCGATCACACCGTGCCTGCCGAAGCGCGCGATGTCTTCGGGTGCGACGATCTGCGCGTGCTCGATCCGCCAGCGCCGGTCGCCCTTGTAGGTCTCGCTCAGTTCGTCGATCGCATCGAGCACCATCTGGTTCGCGCGGTCGCCGATCGCGTGGACCGCGACCTGGAAGTTGTCGATCGCGCCTCGGCTCATCAGGTTGCCGAGCTGCGTCTGGCTGAGCCGCAGCAGCCCGGTGTTGCCCGGCCCGTCGGCATAGGCCGCCTTCAACGCCGCGCCGCGTGAGCCCAGCGCGCCATCTACGAACAGCTTGAGCCCGCCCATGCGCAGCCGATCGTCGTAGAGCCACGGCGTCGGTCCTGGTCCGCCGATCAGCGCCATGGCCTCTATGCCGAGCGCGTAGGACATGATGCGGATGCGTAAGGTGCCGAGGTCGCCCGCGCGGCGGAAGGTCTGCCAGTCCTCGATCGAGGTGCCCATGTCGGCGGCGGCGGTGAAGCCGTGCGCGATCAGGTACTGCTGCGCCTCGATCAGCGCGAGATCGCGGTCCTCGGGGCGCGGCGGCGGCACCTTGTCGGCGACGAGCGCGGTCGCGGCATCGACCAGCACCCCGGCGGGCTTGCCAGTCGGACCATGCTCGATCCGGCCGCCGACCGGTGCCTTCGTCGTGGTGGTGACACCGGCGGCGGCGAGTGCGGCCGAGTTCGCCCAGCCCGCATGGCCATCGACGCGTTCGAGCCACACGGGCCTGTCGGCGACCGCCGCGTCGAGCTCGATGGCGGTCGGGAACCGGCCCAGGCCCCACGCCTCCTGGTTCCAGCCGCGCCCCAGGATCCACGCGCGGTCGGGATGCGCGGCGGCATAAGCGCCGATCTTCGCCTGTGCCTCGGCCAGGGAACGCGTGCCCGACAGATCGAGCGTGAGCTGGCCGAAGCCGATCGCCATTACATGCGCGTGCGCGTCGATCAGGCCGGGCAGCATGACGCGGCCCTTGCCGTCCACCGCATAGTCGGTCGTCTTCGGCCGCTTATCGGTGCGCGACAGCACCTGCTTGATGCGGCCGTCGGTGCCGATGACGATGCCGCTGAACCGCTGCGGCGCGCCGCGTTCGTCGATCGTCACGCCGTTGACGTTATCGACCAGCGTATCGGCATAGGCAGGGAGGGCGAGAAGCAGCGCAAGCGACGCGAATATCCTCCCCGCCCTGTTGGGGAGGATGCGAAATACCATCACCGCTTGCCTCGGCTCGGCAGCCGCCTGATGATCGCGCTGGTATCCTGTCGCCCCGCGCCGAGCGCCTGCACGTCGGCGTAGAACTGGTTGACCAGCGCGGTGACCGGCAGCGACACGCCGATGCCGCGCCCTTCGTCCATCGCGAGTCCCAGGTCCTTGCGCATCCAGTCGACCGCGAAGCCGAAGTCGAACTCGTCGCGCGTCATCGTGCCCCAGCGGTTGTCCATCTGCCATGATTGCGCCGCGCCGCCCGAGATCGCCTCGAGCACCCGGTCGAGATCGAGGTGGCTGGCCTGCGCGAACCGTACCGCTTCGGCGAGGCTGGCGACGATCCCGGCGATGCAGATCTGGTTCGCCATCTTGGTGGTCTGGCCCGCGCCCGCCTTGCCGACATGGACCACGCGGCTGCTGTAGGCTTCCATGATCGGCCGCGCCGCCTCGATCGCCGCCGCGCGGCCGCCGCACATCAGCGTCAGCGTGCCTTTTTCGGCACCGATCTGCGATCCGGTCATCGGTGCATCGACGCAGTGGACCTGCTTGTCGCGCGCCTCGACCGCGATCTGGCGCGCGATGCGCGCGGAGACGGTGGTGTGATCGATGAACACACTGTCGGGCCGGATCGTGCTGAACACGCCGTTGGGGCTGAGCACCACATCGGCAAGATCATCGTCGTTGCCGACACAGGTGATCACCGCATCGGCGCTCGCCGCGGCATCGGCCGCGCTTTCGGCGACGCGCGCATCGATCCCAGGGTTCGCTTTCTGCCACTGCGCGACTCGGCCGAACGACCGATTATATAGCACGAGATGGTGGCCGGCGGCGGCAAGGTGCCGCGCGATCGGCCCGCCCATGACTCCGAGGCCGATGAAGGCGATCGTGCGCGCATACGTCATTTTTTGCCTCATAGCCCGTGCGGCGGCGCGCGCCAGTCCTTGCAAGCAGCGGCGCGGGCTATATCGCGACGCGGCATGACCGAATCGCGTCCGCTCTCGATTGCCCTCCTCGCGCGCGTCGCGTTCTGGCCGGTCCTGGCGATCGCGGCGTACATGGCCTTCGCGCCGCAGCCGCCCGACGTCGGCATCGCGCGGTTCGGCGACAAGTTCCAGCACGTGCTGGCGTTCGCCATCCTGTCGGTGATCGCGCAACTGGGCTTTACCGCGACGCCGCGTTGGCGCATCGCCGAGCGGTTGTCGTTCCTCGGCGCACTGATCGAGGTCGTGCAAGCGATCCCCGCGTTGAAGCGCGATTGCGACATCAAGGACTGGATCGCGGACACGCTGGCGATCGTCGTCGTCACCGCCGCGTTCGTCTGGGCCGACCGTGCGCGAGCGCGACGCGGCGGCGCTTGACGGTTCCCTTGGGTTCCGCATTGGCGTAGGGCGCGCGGCACCATGATCGAGGCCGCGCTCCGCAATCCCGTCGTCACCGAACCGACGCTGACCGCCGATGATATCCGCGCGGCGGCGGCGCGGATCGGCGACGCGGTGGTGCGCACGCCGACGCTGCACAGCCGGACGTTGAGCGCGATGGCGGGCGCGGAGATCTGGCTCAAGTTCGAGAACCTGCAGTTCACCGCCAGTTATAAGGAACGAGGCGCGCTCAACGCCTTGCTGCAACTGACCGACGAACAGCGCGCGCGCGGCGTGATCGCGGCATCCGCGGGCAACCATGCGCAAGGCCTGTCGTATCATGGCACGCGGCTCGGCGTGCCGGTGACGATCGTCATGCCGCGCACCACGCCGAGCGTGAAGATCATGCAGACCGAGAGCGTCGGCGGGGTGATCGTGCTCGAAGGCGAGACGTTCGACGACGCCTATGACCACGCCCGGATGCTCGAACGGCAACTGGGCTTGACGTTCGTCCATCCGTTCGATCATCCGCACATCGCGGCGGGGCAGGGGACGGTCGCGCTCGAAATGCTGGCCGACGTGCCCGACCTCGACATGCTCGTGGTGCCGATCGGCGGCGGCGGGCTCGCGACCGGCGTCGGCACGATGGCGCGCGCGCTCAAGCCCACGATCGGCCTGATCGGCGTGCAGACGCGGCTCTATCCCTCGATGTACAACGCGTTGAAGCGGCAGGATGGCGCGATCGGCGGCGATACGCTGGCCGAAGGCATCGCGGTCAAACAGCCGGGCGCGTTTACCGGCCGCCTGCTCGCCGACCTCCTCGATGAAGTCGTGCTGGTCGACGAGACCGAGCTCGAAGCCGCGCTGGCGCTGCTGCTGCAGATCGAGAAGACCGTGGTCGAAGGCGCGGGTGCCGCCGGGCTCGCCGCCGTTCTCGGCAATCGCGTACTGTTCGAAGGGCGCCGCGTCGGCATCATCCTGACCGGCGGCAACATCGACACGCGCCTGCTGGCGAACGTGCTGCTGCGCGATCTGGCACGATCTGGACGGCTCGCGCGGCTCCGGTTGACGCTGCAGGATCGGCCGGGAGCGCTGTTCAAGGTGATGCGCGAGTTCGACACGCATCAGGTCAACATCATCGAGATCTCGCATCAGCGCATCTTCACGCATTTGCCGGCGAAGGGCCTGATCACCGACATCGAGTGCGAGGCGCGCGATCGCGAGCAGATCGAAACGCTGGTCGAGGCGCTGCGCGACAAGGGTTATTCCGTGAGCTACGTCGAACTGGCGTGACGATCGACGCGCGCGGTCGGCGCGAAATCATGAAGACACACGGGGGTGAGCCGCGCATGGATCTGAAACAGCAATGCGCGGTCGTGACCGGCGGCGAATCGGGCATCGGCAAGGCCTGCGCCATCGCGCTCGCGGCCGCCGGAGCGCAAGTCGTGCTGACCTATTTCGCCGATTGTGCCAGCGCGGACGCGGTAGTCGCGCAAATCGCGTGGAAGGGCGGCGCGGCGCGCGCGGTGAAGACCGACGTCGCCGATGAAGCGCAGGTCGAGGCGCTGTTCGCCGCCGCCGAGCAGGCATTTGGCCCGGTGCGCCTGCTCGTGAATTCGGCCGGGCTCAACATGACCGGCATTCCGATCGAGAACATGGAACTCGCGCATTTCGATCGGGTCGTGCGTACCGACCTCTATGGCCCGTTCCTGACCTGCCGCCGGCTGGTGCGTGGGCTCGCCGGCCATGAACCGGGCGCCCGGATCGTCAACATCTCGTCGATCCACGAGAAAGCGCCGCGGCCCGGCGGCGTCGATTACGATAGCGCCAAGGGCGGCCTGTCGCAGCTGACCGCCACGCTCGCGCTCGAACTCGCGCCGCGGCAGATCGCGGTCAACGGGGTCGCGCCGGGCATGGTCCTGACGCCGATGAACCAGTCGGCGATCGACGACCCGGCCGAGCTCGCGCGCAAGGCGCAGGCTATTCCCTGGGGCCGCGCGGGAACGTCGGAAGAGGTCGCCGCGCTCGTCGTCTTTCTGCTTTCGCCCGATGCCGCCTATATCACCGGAACGACGGTCACGATCGACGGCGCGCTGTCGCTGACCGTCGCGCAGGGGGCCTGAGCGCGGATGGCGTTCGGCTATGCGATCGAGGCGCTCGATCTGGTGACGCTCGACAGCGCCGGTCCCGCCGGCGAACTCGCGGGCTATGACCTGATGAGCCCCTACGTCTGGCGACAGGACGGGCGGATACGGATGCTGGTGCGCGTGCTGCGCGATCCGCTGGGCCCCACCGATCCCACCGGGATCATCTACGCCGCGAGTTCGCAGGACGGCCTCGCCTTCGCCGCTGATCATCATCCGGCGATCGGCCCGGGGCCCGACGCGATCGACGCCGGCGGGGTGGAGGATCCGACGGTCGTATTCGCCGACCGGGGCGAGGTGCTGGTATTCTACACCGGCGTCGATGCGCCGCGCATGCAAGGCTCGATGTGCGTCGCGCGCGGTTCGGACCTGTCCTCGCTGGTCAAGCGCGCGGTCGTACTTCAGGCGCCGCCGGGCGAGGGCAACGTCAAGGAGGCGACCGTCGCGCGCGGCGCTGATGGTCGCTATCGACTGTTCTACGAATATGCACTCAACAACGCGTCGCGGATCGGCATCGCGATCGGCGACAGCCTCGAAGGGCCCTGGGAGTCGATCGCCGATCCGTTCACCATCCGCGATGACAGCTGGGACAACTGGCATCTGTCGACCGGCCCGATTGTCGGGCAAGCGGGCTGGCCGCCGGTGATGTTCTACAACGGCGCGACCGCCGATGCGCGGTGGCGCATCGGCTGGGTAGCCTTCGACGAAAACTATACACGGGTCGTCGCGCGTGGCCTCGAACCCCTGCTCGTCCCTCCGCCGCCGCAATTGCGCACGGGGACCGACATCGCCTTCGCCGCATCTTGCATCGATACGGGCACGGCAGGGTCGCTCCACCTGTATTATTCGCTCGAGGATAAGCTGCTGCGCCGGGCGACCGTCCGTCGGTTCGATTGACGGCGGCGCGCGCTGTCATCGAGTGTAGTACCGCGTCGGCACCGCGGTCCGCACCGCTCTAACCCCCGGTTTAAATCCCTTTGTCGGCGGCGCATCTGTGGGCATAATGCGCGCGACCGGCTGACTCGCGGCGCGGCTGAGACAAGGATCGCGAATACTCGTGACGGCCCCGGTCAGATTTCCCAGGTTCTTCGTGACAAGCCCCGCGCCGTGCCCCTATCTTCCGGGGCGCAACGAACGCAAGGTGTTCACCGAACTCAAGGGTCCGCAGGCCGACGCGCTCAACGATGCGCTCGGCCGCATCGGCTTTCGCCGCAGCCAGACGATCGCCTATCGCCCCTCGTGCCTTGATTGCAACGCCTGCGTCTCGGTCCGCGTCGTGGTCGACGAGTTCGCTCCGTCGACGACGCAGAAGCGCATTGCCAAGCGCAACGCTGACCTCGTCGCCACCGTCTGCCGACCGTGGTCGACCGGCGAGCAGTTCGCGCTGCTGCAGCAATACCTGGCGGCGCGGCACCCCAGCGGCGGCATGGCAGCGATGGATGAAATCGATTTCGCCGACATGGTCGAGCATACCCCGGTGACCAGCTACGTCATCGAATACCGCGAGCCGAGCGGCGAAGGCGAAGCGCCCGGCCGCCTCGTCGGCGCCTGCCTGACCGACCGGCAGGCCGATGGCCTGTCGATGATCTACAGCTTCTACGATCCCGACCATGCGAACCGCGCGGGGCTCGGCAACTACATCATCCTCGATCACGTCCGCCGCGCGCGCGAGATGCGCCTGCCCTACGTCTACCTCGGCTATTGGGTCGAGGGATCGGCCCGCATGCAGTACAAGGTCCGCTTCCGCCCGCTCGAGCGGCTCGCGCGCGGTGGCTGGGAACGGATCGCGTCTGCCGAACACGAACGCCTGATCGCCGCCTCGGCACGCCGACGCTGGCCGGGCTCGATCCCCGCCGGCGGCGCGAAGGATGGATTGGACGGAAGGATCAGGGCGTTCAACACGCCGGAATGATATAGGCCAAACATGTAAGCCAGGGGGGCAAATCATGGCAGAATTTGTATATGGGACGAGCGACAACGACGTGCTGACCGGCACCGTGGCGGACGAGGTGTTCGTTGGCGGCGCGGGTGCGGACGTGATGACTGGCAATGGTGGCAACGATACTTTCAACGAGAGTTATGATTCTGTCCGCGGCGACCGGATAACTGATCTGTCAGTCGGCGATACCATCAATGTTACCGACATACTCCTTGCCGATTTTACGTATACGCGCATCGGTGGAACGTTGCAGTACAACTACCAAAGCTACGGTAACTCGACGATTTTGCTTGGCGCGGCAAAATCCTCCAACATAAGGTTTGTTCTGACCGCCGATGGCACGGGCACCGATCTCGTCGTCGCCAACCATTGGGGGGGCATCAGCGATTTCAACGGCGATGGTCACTCAGATATCTTGTTTCAGGATACGAGTGGCGCCGTGCGCACTTGGACAGTAGCCGGCAATGTTCATGGCGATCAGGTAAACCCGGACGCCTTCGACGCGAATGTCGACCCTAATTGGCGCGCGGTTGAAACCTTCGACATGAACGGCGATGGCCGTTCAGATATCCTCTTCCGCAACGCCAATGGCGCGGTGGCTGCCTGGCTGTCGAAGGGATCCGATTTCAACCAAAGCGCCTACTATCACGTGCCGTTCGGCATCGATTGGCGCATCGCCGGGACCGGCGATTTCAACAATGATGGCAAGGACGATATCGTCTGGCAGAACGTTAGCGGTGCGATCTCGATCTGGAGCTCCATCGGCAACGGGTTCACTGAAAACACGTACTACAGCGGCTCGCCCGGTGCCGGTTGGCTGGTTGAGGCGGTTGGCGACTTCAACGGTGACGGCCGGGCCGATTTGCTTTGGCGCAACACAAACGGCGCGGTCGCGATGTGGACCAAGTCGCCTCCGGGCTTCGGATTCAACGTAACTGCGTTCTACCAGCCGGGCATCGCCAAAGACTGGCACATCGATGGGGTTGGCGACTTCAATGGTGACGGCAAGGAAGACCTGTTGTGGCGGAACGACGATGGCAGCGTGTCGCTATGGCGCGCCAACGGCCACGGTTTCGATCAGGGCGCTTACGCGAATTCGGCACCGCTCGATTGGCACATCGCGCAAGTAGCGGACGTCAACGATGACGGTCGCGCGGATATCGTCTGGCGTAACGATAACGGCGCGGTCTCGACCTGGGAATCGACCGGCGCGGACTTTAACATTGCGGTGTTCAACAGCGCCGCCCCCGCATCGATGCAGATTGCCGCGCACAATTACATCCTGTGACCGGGGCTCGTAATGCCACGCGGGTGCAGTAGTTGAGGCGTTGTATTTGCGCGGGCGAAAAGGCAATCACCGCGCGCCATAGAGTGTCGCTTCGGCCGCGCGGCGGTTGATCAGGCCTTTCATCGGCTTGTGGTTGTTGTAGATCCATTTGCCGAACTGTGCCTGTGCCTCGGCATATTTGCCCTGCTTGTGCAGTGTGACGAGCGAGGCGCTGAAAATGGCGCCGGTGTTGTAGTGGAACGAGACGAGCGCATCGAACTGGTTCGGCGTGGTCGGCGCAGCGCCGATCGCCCTCGCGACTTGGTTGACGTAGGTCATCATATCGCGGTCGAACCGGTCGTCGCATTGCTGCTGCGACCATGACAGGCCCTTGATGACATCGGCACCGGTCGATCCCCAGCCGATCGTCCAGGGATTGCCGTCCGAACTGCCGGGATCGGGATAGGCGGCGAAGCTGCCGTCGGCACGCCGCTTTTCACATCCCTCCCAAGATTTGATCAGCTTCGCCCCCGGCGCACCCAGATGCCACTGCTTCGCCGGCTCGGTGTGCGGCGTGGCTTGCGGCGTCGCTGCTGCTGGGGCAGGGGGCGCCGGAGTGGCGGTGAGCGATCCCTCGGTGGCATCGAACGCATCGTCGAGCGCGTCGACTTCGTCTTGCGTGAACGGCCGACCGACGATCCGGCGGATCGCATCGAAAACGGGCTTGCGGTTCATATCGGGTCGCTCTCCATCGATCCACGGCGATCGCCGGGCAGCCATATCCAAGAAGACGGATACGAACTCCGGCGTACGAGAGCAGTAATCTAGACCAAGTGATAGTTGGACGGCAATATCCCAAGTATTCCGCCGCCGATGATCGTCGCATCGGCAAGCGTCCATGACGCGAGTACGCCGTTGGCGTCTTGGAACAGCAGGTCGGATCGTCCGTCGGCGTTGAGATCGGCGATCTTGACGAGCGTGAAGCTGCCGCCCGGATTGCCGAGAAAGCCGCCGCCGACGATCGTCGCGCCATCGAGGTCCCACGTCGCGTAGGTGCCGCTGACGTGGAGGAACAGCATGTCGGCTTTGCCGTCGCCGTTGAAATCGCCCATTCCCTTGAACGTCCAGTCCGCGCCCGGATTGCCGATGACGCCGCCGCCGATGATCGCGGTATCGTCGATCAGCCACGCGCGTACGTGCCGGCCGCGTCGCGGAACACGATATCGGTCTTGCCATCGCCGTCGATGTCGCCCGTGGCCGCGAACGCATAGCCCCCGGCCGCCGGCGCTGCGCCGATGAAGCCGCCGCCGTTGGCCGCCCAGGTCCCGTAGGCCCCGTCGTCACGCTGGAACAGGATGTCGGAACGGCCGTCCCCGTTAAAGTCGCCAATCGCGCGGAAATCGAGCGAAAGGCCCGGATTGCCGAGTACGCCGCCGCCGATTTGCACGACGCCATTGGTCGCGAACGTTGCGTAGAGACCGGTCACGGCGTTGCGGAAGAGGATGTCGATCTCGCCCGTCCCGGCGAAATCACCGGTGCCCTGCGCGACCCAGGCGGTGCCCGGCGCGCCGATCGTGCCCGACGCGACGATCGTCGCGCCGCCGCTGACGCTCCACCCGGCGACGGCGCCCGTCGCGCTGTCCTGAAAGATCAGATGGCCGAAATCAGCCGTCGCGCCGCGATCGGCCGCGACCGTATATCCGGGGCCCGGACTGCCGAGCGCGGTGCCGCCGACGATCGTCGTGTCGTTCAGCGTCCAGGTCGCAAAGCTGCCGTCGGTCTTGCGGAACAGGATGTCCGAATAGCCGTCGCCACTGTAATCGCCGATCCGCGCGAACGCATAGGCGGTGCCCGGATTGCCGATCAAGCCGCCGCCGATGATCCGCGCGCCGTTGAGGTCCCACGTCGCATAAGCGCCGTCGCCGCGTTCGAACAGGATGTCGCTACGTCCATCCGCGTTGAAATCGCCGACGCCTTTGAAGAAGTAGTCCGCACCGGGGTTGCCGATCGTACCGCCGCCGGCGATCGTCGCGTCGTTCAGCAGGCGGATCGCATAGCTTCCGTCCGCCTGCTGGAACAGGAGGTCGGCCTTGCCGTCGCCATCGAAGTCGGCCGCTGCCTTGAACATGAACTGCGCGCCGGGGTTACCGATCGAGCCGCCACCGATGACTTGCGATCCGTTGAGATACCACGTCCGGTAATCGCCGCTGACCGCGTCGCGCAACAGGATGTCGGCGCGTCCGTCGCCGTTGAAGTCGCCGGTCGCCAAGACGATGGATCGCATGCCCGGATCGCCGATCGCGCCGCCGCCGACGATGGCCGTACCGAACAACTGCCAGGTCGTCAGAGCGCCGGCGCGCGTCCGCAACAGGACGTCGGTCATGCCGTCGCCATCGAAGTCTCCGGTAGCGATCTGCCGAGCGCCCGGATTGCCGAGGGCGCCGCCGCTCGCCACCGAGCCCCCCGTGACCAGCTGCCAGGTCGAGAGCGCATCGTCGGCGCGGCGGAACAGCACGTCCGCCACTTGGTCGCCGTTGAAATCGTCGCCGGTCGCGGTCAACTTGGCGGCGAACCGGAAGTCGCGCGCGGTCAGCGAGCCGACCGCCACGTTCGCCAGGGTCAACGTGTCGGTCGTGGCGTTGATCAGGCCGGTGATCACCGTCGCGGCGCCAGATTGAGTGGCGCGTTGCAGCACCTGAGCGAAGCTGACGACGCCCAGGTCGGCCAGATCGATGACGTCGCCACCCGGAGTGAAATCGGTGATCACGCTGTTGCCGTAGTTGGGCACGAAAGTGTCGGCGCCAGCACCGCCGGTCACGGTCTGGTCGCCCTGGCCGAGGATGATCGTATCGTCGCCCGGGCCTCCCGAAGCGCTTTGCCTGCCGACCCCGAGCTCGACCATGTCAGCAGTCGACGTGCCGACATAGCTGAAGCCATCGCCGTTGCCGCCGTAGATCGCGAAGCCGATCGAGAGACGCGCCGCGCTCCCCTGAACGCCGGGCGAGACGACGTAGTGTGATCCGTCGAAGTTGTAGCCGCCGTAATCTGCGACGGGCGTGATCGTGACGTTGCCGCCGCCGGTGAAGAACGTATCGCGCGGCAGCATCGCGATGTGCGCTGCATCGAGCGTCAGCGTGGCCGGCGCAAGGCTGGGGTCGATCGTCGTGTTCGCTCCGGTGTAAGCAGGCACGAGGTCGATCCCTTCGATAGAGACGATCGCGCTGGCGAGCCGGACCGGGCCGTAGATCGTCAGCACGTCGGTTCCCGCACCTCCGTCGAACAACGAATTCGCGCCGGTCGTCACAGTCTGGCCGGATGACAATGGGAGGGCCGCGTTGCCGAGGGCGAACGAATCGTTGCCGCCATAGCCATAGAGATGGTCGACGCCGTTCCGCCCCGGGCTGAGGATATCGGCGTTGTTCGATCCGTAGATCGTATCGTCGCCGTCGCCGCCCGACAGCGCCTGGAGGACGTTGAGCCCCCTCGCGGCGGACAGGGTATAAGCGATTCCCGCGCCTTCGGGATTGATCGACAGCGCGAACATGTCGCGATTGGTCTGCCACGCATTGACCGGCGCGGGATCGAACCCGCTGATCGCGACGACCGGCATCGTCGCCGAAGTCGCGTTGAACGCGATGAAGCGCACGACATCGACGCCGCCGCCGCCGACCAATCGAGTGAGCCCCGATCCACCGACCATATCGGTTCTCAGCGTCGCCTGAACGGTGGTTCCGGCGGTCGACTTGAACCTCAGCTGTTCTATCGAGGGGATCGAAGACGACAGGCTGCCCGATAGGCGATCGTACAGGTAATAGTCGGAGCGTAGACCTGATCGGCTCGCCGTCGCCGTGGGCGATACCTGCAGGTCAAGCGTGTCATAGCCGGCTTTGCCGTCATAGGCGTTGAGCGCCAATGGATCATTCAGGACGAACGTATCGTCCTGCGGCGTACCCGTGTATGTCGTCACCGCTCAGCCCCCAACGCTGATGGATCACGGCCGATACGTTCCTGTGACGGAACGCAAGAGGCTGATGAACGGGGTTACCGGCGATCACGGGAGCGGTCCAATCAAGAACGGACCATCTCGACCCTATTTCCTGCTCTTTTTAGTTCGACGCAGACGACATGAAAGCGCCGGAGGTTTCCCCCCGGCGCTCGTTCGGCATAGGTGATCGGTCGATCAGGCGCTGTAATACATCTCAAACTCGACCGCCGACGGCGTGGTTTCCCAGCGCAGCACTTCGGGCCACTTCAGTTCGAGGTACGCGTCGATCTGATCCTCGGTGAACACGCCGCCTTCCAAGAGAAACGCGTGGTCGGCCTTCAGCGAATCGAGCGCCTCGCGCAGCGATCCGCAGACGGTGGGAACCGCCGACAGCTCTTCGGGCGGCAGGTCGTACAGGTTCTTGTCCATCGCTTCGCCCGGATGGATCTTGTTCTGGATGCCATCGAGCCCGGCCATCAGCAGCGCGGCGTAGCACAAGTACGGGTTCGCCATCGCATCGGGGAAACGGAACTCGACACGCTTTGCCTTCGCGCCCGACCCATACGGGATGCGGCACGAGGCCGAGCGGTTGCGCGCCGAGTAGGCGAGCAGCACCGGCGCTTCGTACCCCGGCACCAGCCGTTTGTAGCTGTTGGTGGTCGGGTTGGTGAACGCGTTCAATGCCTTCGCGTGCTTGATCACGCCGCCGATGAAATAGAGGCACATGTCGCTGAGCCCCGCATAGCCGTCGCCCGCGAACAGCGGATCGCCGCCGTTCCAGATCGAGATATGCGTATGCATGCCCGATCCGTTGTCCTTCATGATCGGCTTGGGCATGAACGTCGCGGTCTTGCCGTAAGCCTGCGCGACCTGCATCACCACGTACTTGTAGATCTGCATGCGATCGGCGGTGGTCACCAGCGTGCCGAACGTCAGCCCCAACTCGTGCTGCGCGGCGGCGACTTCGTGGTGATGCTTGTCGCAGGGCAGGCCCATCTCGAGCATGGTCGAGACCATCTCGCCCCGGATATCGACGCAGCTGTCGACCGGTGCGACCGGAAAGTACCCGCCCTTGACGCGCGGACGATGACCAAGGTTGCCGCTCTCGTATTCCTTGTTGGTGTTGGTCGGCATCTCGATATCGTCAATTACGTAGCCGTTGCCGGTATAGGTATCGTACCACTTGACGTCATCGAACAGGAAGAACTCCGCCTCCGGCCCGACGTAGACGGTGTCGCCCACGCCCGACGACTTGACGAACGACTCGGCGCGCTTGGCGGTCGAGCGCGGATCGCGTGCATAGAGCTCGCCCGACGATGGCTCGACGATATCGCAGACGACGATCAGCATCGGCGTCGCGCTGAACGGATCGGTATAGACCGCGTCGAGATCGGGCTTCAGGATCATGTCGGACTCGTTGATCGCCTTCCAGCCTTCGATCGACGAACCGTCGAACATCAGGCCTTCTTCAAGCTCGTCCTCACCCAGGACCGACGACACCATCGTCAGGTGCTGCCACTTGCCCTTGGGATCGGTGAAGCGCAGATCGACCCACTCGATCTCTTCGTCCTTGATGCGCTTGAGGATGTCCGATGCACTAGCCATTAGCGTGGTTCTCCAATCGTTCGGTCCGCTGCCGGACGTCCGTAAAAATAGGCGGCGAGGGTCGCGTCAGCTCAAAGCGCATCTTCGTCGCGTTCACCGGTACGGATGCGCACCGCTCGGTCGACCGACATGACGAAGATCTTGCCGTCGCCGATGCGCCCGGTCTGCGCGGCGCCGGTGATCGCCTCTACCACGCGGTCCGCCTGGTTATCGGCGACGACCACCTCGAGCTTCACCTTCGGAAGGAAATCGACGACGTACTCGGCGCCGCGATAGAGCTCGGTATGGCCCTTCTGCCGTCCGAAGCCTTTCGCCTCGGTCACCGTAATGCCCGAGACGCCGACTTCCTGCAGCGCTTCCTTCACCTCGTCGAGCTTGAACGGCTTGATGATCGCTTCGATCTTCTTCACGCGAAACTGTTCCCCGCAGTCGTGGTCAGGCCATCAGGCCGGCTCGACCGACAAATGCCTCCACATCGGTAATATCAAGAACCATGCCAGAGGCGACGTGTCACTCTAAATGCGCGAACGCATAACGCAAACGATCGATTTGGCTTATTCGCTTCCGAACCCTCCAAAATGTTGCTGGCGGCAATGTTCAATTCTCGGGCAGCCGTGCACAAAGTTTGTGCGATGCCGTGCAGTCGCGGTCTCTGCTAAAGCCGCAGCCCTGACGTTTCGGGCATGCCCGCCATCAGGTTGAGGTTCTGTACCGCCGCGCCGCCCGCCCCTTTTCCCAGGTTGTCGAGCCGCGCGATCAGACGCGCCTGCGATCCGTCGGCGGCGGCGCAGACATAGATGTCGAGCCGATCGTCGCCTGGGGCCGAGCACTCTATCAGCAGTTCTTGGGACGCATCCTCGTGCACGGTGACAACGGCGCTGTCCGCATAGAAGGCGCGCAGGCAGTCGCGCAGCGACGCCGGTGCTATGTCAGCACCCAGCGCGGCCAGCGGCAGCGGTATCTCTACGAGCATACCGCGATAGGCGGGGATCACCGCCGGCGCGAACAGCGGCGCGTGCGCCAAGCCGGCATGACGCTGCATCTCGGCGACGTGCTTGTGCCCCAACGTCAGCGCATAGGCGCGGAAGGCGATGCCGGGCCCATCGCTTGCCGCATCCTCGAACCGCGCGATCAGCGCCTTGCCGCCGCCCGAATATCCCGAAACCGCGTTGCAGCTGTACGCCCAGTCGGCCCGCGCCAGTCCGGCGCGTACCAGCGGCGCGATCAACGCGATGAAGCCGGTGGGATAGCAGCCGGGGTTACTGACAAGGCGTGCGTTCGCGATCTCCTGCCTGCCGATCAGCTCGGGAAATCCGTAAGTCCATCCGTCGGCGACGCGATGCGCCGAAGACGCATCGACGATCCGCACCTTCGCATCTCCGGCCAGACGAACCGCATCGCGCGCGGCATCGTCGGGCAGGCAGAGCACGGCGAAGTCGGCGGCGTGAAACGCATCGCGCCGCGCGATGTCGCTCTTGCGCTGGGCTTCGTCGAGCGCGATCAGCGTGAACTCGGGCCGCAGGGCGAGCCGTTCGACAATCTCGAGCCCGGTGGTGCCCGCCGCGCCATCGATAAAGACCGACAGCGTCACGCGAGCACCATCACGTTCAGCGGCAGATAGCCGACCAGACCATCGTCACCCTCTTGCGCGACCTGACCCCAGGCCCAATCGCCGGCGATGTCGAGCGCATCGAACAGCCGACCCCGCGCGACATCGCCGACGGGCCTGGCGTCCGACTTAGGAGACGAGCGCAGGGTGCCAGCGCCGTTGAGACGATAGACGATCGGCACCGCGTAATGCGGCACGAAGCAGCGTCCGGCCAGGCGGATATGCGCGAGGTCGCCGCGCACCGGGGTCCTGGCATGGTCGTGCTCGACGCGCGGTCCGACAAGCGCGAACTGCGCGCGGGGCGCGGGCCGTAGCCTGCCTTCGGTCACATCGGTCGCTGCTGTCCGCGTCACTGTCATTCCGGTCGTTCACCAAAGTGCGCGCGCCTATCCCGGCACGCCCGCTCAGACAAGCGCCCGCGACGACGCTCAGGCGCTTTGATCCAGGCTGTCACGACGGGGTTCGGGGCCCAGCGCGGTCCACACGATCAACACGATCGCGGTTAGCCCGGTCACCAGAGCCAGTGCCCAGCCATAGTCATCGCCGTGCCGCTCGGCGATGCCAGCCTGGATCGCCGCGTTGCGCGAGGCGATCAGGTTGCCGAGTTGATAGACCAGGCCCGGAAACATCGCGCGCACCGCCGGCGGCGACAATTCGTTGAGGTAGGCGGGGACGACGCCCCAGGCGCCTTGCACCGCAGCCTGGATCAGGAATCCGCCGATCCCCATCGCGAGCAACGAGCCCGCGCCGATGCGATCGCCGAGCGCCCAGAGCGGAATGACCGGCAACGCTAGCGCCGCCGCCGCGATGATCGCGCGCCGTCGGCCGATCCTTTGCGACATCGGCCCGACGATCAGCGCGCCGACCAAAGCCCCGACGTTCATCACGATCGTCAGGGTGGCGACCGTATGCGCGCCCAGGCCATGCTGCTTTTGCAGAAACGTGGGATAAAGGTCCTGCGTACCGTGGCTGAAGAACGTGAACGCGGTCATCAGCACGACGAGGTACGCCACCAGCTTCCAGTGCGCGATCAGCGCGGCGAGCGGACGCTGACGGTCTGGCCGCGCGCGATCGGCAAGGAACGCCGGGCTTTCCTCCACATGCATGCGGATCAGGAACACCAGCAACGCAGGCGCCAGCCCGACGAGGAACAGCCCGCGCCAGCCGATCGCATCGAACAGCAGGCCATAGGCGACGCTGGCGAGCAGATATCCCGAAGGATAGCCCGATTGCAGTATTCCGGACACCAGCCCGCGCGATCGGGCGGGGATCGTCTCCATCACCAGGCTCGCGCCGATGCCCCATTCGCCGCCCATCGCGAAGCCGAACGCGGCGCGGATCAGCAGCAGTTCGGATAACGAGCGGGAGAGGCCAGAGAGAGCGGAGAAGACCGAGAACAGCACGACGACCAACATCAGGATCGGGCGTCGCCCGAACCGATCGGCGAGCCAGCCGAACACCAGCGCACCCAGCGGCCGTGCGGCGAGCGTGAGGAACAGCGCCTCCGACACCGCCTTGATGTCCGCGCCGAAGCTTTCGCTGATCGCCTTCAGCAGGAATACGAGCAGGAAGAAGTCGAACGCGTCGAGCGTCCAGCCGAGGTAACCGGCGGCAATCGTCATCTTGTGCGCGCGGGTGAGGGGGGCGGTGCCCGGGTCTACTTGGGACGCTTCGATGGTCATTGCCCATATCTCCCGCACAGCATCCGCCACGTCGCCCTCAGCCCCAGCGCTTCGCCGCCCTTCGGTCTGCCCGGCTTCGCCACCGGGCGCCAGGCGAAGGTATCGAAGTGCGCCCAGTCGACGCCTTCGGGCACGAACCGGTCGAGGAACAGCGCGGCGACGCTCGCGCCGGCGAAGCCGTTGGTGTGCGTGTTGTTGAGGTCGGCGATGTCGGACTTCAGCCATTCGCGATAGGGATCGTGCAGCGGTAGCCGCCATGCGGGATCGTCGACCGCGCGCCCCGCCTCGAGCAGCGCCGTCGCGGTCTCGTCGCGGCGGGTGAACAGCGCGGGCAGGTCGGGGCCGAGCGCCGCGCGCGCCGCGCCGGTCAGCGTCGCGAAGTCGATGATCAGCTCGGGCCCATGTGCGCCGTCGCCTTCGCCCGCGCGGGTCAGCGCATCGGCGAGGATCAGGCGGCCTTCGGCATCCGTGTTGCCGATCTCGACGGTGAGACCCTGGCGGGATCGCAGCACATCTCCCGGGCGGAAGGCGTTGCCGGCGATCGCGTTCTCCACCGCCGGGATCAGCAGGTGCAGCCGCACCGGCAGTCGTTGCGAGACGATCAGGCGGGCGAGCGCCATTGCATGCGCGGCGCCGCCCATGTCCTTCTTCATCAGCAGCATGCCCGACGAAGGCTTGATATCGAGCCCGCCCGAATCAAAGCACACGCCCTTGCCGACGATCGCGACGCGCGGATGCGCGGGATCGCCCCATTCGAGCTCGATCAGGCGTGGCGTATGGCTGCGCGCGGCGGCGCGGCCGACCATGTGCACCATCGGATAGGCCTGGGCCAGCGCGTCGCCGCGCGTCACGCGCAGCTCGGCCTCGTAGGCGCGCGCCAGCGCCTCGGCCTGCGCTTCGAGCTGAGCCGGACCCATGTCCTCTGCCGGCGTGTTGACCAGATCGCGGACCAGCGCGGTCGCTTCGGCCTCGGCGAGCGCCGCGTCGATCGCGGCGACTTCGCGCGTCAGCAGGATACGCGGCGCGGTGTCCTTGGGATCGGTTAGATAACGGTCGAAGCGATATTGCGCGGTGACCCAGCCGAGCAGTGCAGACCCCGCCGCCGCATCGCCGGCGAGGCGGTAGGTGCCGCCGGGGAGGGCGTCCGCCGCCTTGGCAAGACACCATGGGCCGAGCGACGCGCGATCCGCCACGCCCACGACCGCGGCCCAGCGCTCGCCATCGGCGACGATCGCCAGCGTGTCTGGCTTGCCCTCGAACGCCTGCCCGATCAGCGCGGCGCGGCTTGGCGGGGGCAGCGTGCGGATGAAGTCGTCAAGGCTCGTCTTGTCGACGAGATGGATCAGCGTGGCGGCCTCGCCACGATCGGGTCGGATCAGCGTTGTATCGGTCACCGGTCGGCGTCTAGACCCGCTGATGCGCACGGCAAGAGAGGCTCGATGGAAATGACGATCTGCGATCGCTTCGCCGGCGGGTCGGCCAACCGCATGGTTATCACGATGATCGCGTTCGGGATGCTGGCGGGTTGCGGCAAGGGCGGCTCGGCGGCCGCCGATGCGACGCCCTCGGCGAGCTCGCACCCCGGATCGTCGGCGGTCGCTGAAGCCGCGACGCGCAACACCGCGCTTCCGGCAATGGGCGAGCCCCAAAAGGTGGAAGCACAGACCGATGCCTATCAGTTCGCCTATGCCTATCCGGCCAGGGCCGACGCGATACGGCCGTTGAAACGCGTGCTCGACGGCGAGCGCGACGCGATGAAGGCCGAGCTGATCGCCGAGGCGACGAGCGGTCAGGCCGACGCGAGGAAGAACGGCTATCCCTATCGCGCTTACAGCAACGACAAGGCGTGGTCGGTGGTCACCGACACGCCCGGCTGGCTCTCGCTGTCGGCGACGATCGCCAGCTACAGCGGCGGCGCGCATGGGATGATGGTGTTCGACACGCTGTTGTGGGACAAGCAGGCGGGTCGGCGGCGCAACCCGCTCGACCTATTCGCATCGAAGGCGGCGTTCCGCGCGGCGGTGGCGAAACCGCTGTGCGCCGCGCTCGATCGCGAGCGGCTCAAGCGACGCGGCGGCGAGGCTTCGACCGCCGGCGACCAGTTCAGCCAATGCATCGATCCGATCGACGATACGACGGTCATTCTGGGGTCGAGCGATCGTCTGCACTTTGACCGGATCGGCTTTCTGGTGCCGCCGTACAACGCCGGACCCTATGCCGAGGGTGTGTACGAACTCACGCTTCCGGTCGGTCCGGCGCTGCTTGCCGCGGTGAAACCTGCGTTTCGTAGCGCGTTCGCTGTGCGATAAAACCGATCGCAGTAATCGCCATCTCGCTTTGGCATGCGCATTCGCCTATCTGAGCGCGATGGATCAGTATCAGACGATAGCGGCGGATCAGTCCGTGCTGCGCGACGGGACGATCAAGCTGCACGGCGACGATGGCTTCGCCGGGATGCGCGCCGCCGGGCGTCTCGCCGCCGATATCCTCGATGCGCTCGCGCCGCTCGTGGTTCCGGGAATGACGACGGGTGCGCTCGACGACGTGGTGCGGCAGATGACGCTCGATGGCGGTGCGGTGCCGGCGACGCTCGGCTATCGCGGCTATGCGCACAGCAGCTGTATATCGATCAATCATGTCGTCTGCCACGGCATCCCCTCGGACAAGACGCTGAAGGACGGCGATATCGTCAATATCGACGTGACGCCGCTGCTCGATGGCTGGCACGGCGACAGCAGCCGGATGTACCTGATCGGCGATGTGCCATTGAAGGCGCGACGGCTGGTCGACGTCACTTACGAGTGCCTGATGCTCGGCATCGCGCAGGCGAAGCCCGTCAATCGGCTCGGCGATATCGGCGCGGCGATCCAGCGCCATGCCGAGGCGCATCGCTACGGCGTGGTGCGCGAATTCTGCGGCCACGGCGTCGGCCGTTTGTTCCACGATGCGCCTGAGGTCATCCATGCGGCGCGTGCCAACACGGGGCCCGAACTGCGCCCGGGGATGTTCTTCACGATCGAGCCAATGATCAACCTCGGCCGCCCGCCGGTGAAGCTGCTCGACGACGGGTGGACCGCGGTGACGCGCGACCGGTCGCTGTCGGCGCAGTTCGAACATTCGATCGGCATCACCGAAGATGGCTGCGAGATATTCACGCAAAGCGCCAATGGCCTGCACAAGCCTCCGTACTAGGTCGTGCTGGTGGGGACTTCCATTCGATCCGGTTGGCGACGAGTGCGCTTGGCGGTCGATATCGGCCTTGGGGGCAAGCCGGTTGGCCCCGCGGGTTTTGGCGTCCAGGACGGGAACCGTATGATCCCGCCACGCTCCACGCTTATGATCGGGCGGCGCACGGGTATGATGGCGCGTGGTGGCCTGATACTGGTGCTGGCGCTGTCGGCATGTGCCAGGAACGATGCGCCGCCGCCGCCACCGCCGCCGCGCGTGTCGGTCGCGGTGCCGCTCGTTCGCCAGGTCGTCGATTGGGACGAATACGTCGGCCGTTTCGAAGCGCCGCAGTCGGTCGACATCCGCGCGCGTGTCACCGGCGTCGTCACGCGCATCCTGTTCCGCGAGGGGCAGGAGGTGCGCGCCGGTCAACCGCTGTTCCTGATCGATCCGCGACCCTACCGCGCGACGCTTGCGCAGGCCGAGGCGCAAGTGGCGAGCACGCGCGCCACGCTCGCCAATGCGCGGTCGGTCGCCCGGCGCTCGGGCGAACTGGTCGCCGCGCGGGCGGTCAGCCGCGAGGAGCTCGAGCGCGACCAGGCCGATACGCGTACCGGCGCCGCCAACGTGCAGGGCGCGGTCGCCAATCGCGACGTGGCGCGGCTCAACCTGTCGTTCACCGTGGTGCGCGCGCCGGTCAGCGGCCGTGTCTCCGATCGCCGGGTCTCGCTCGGCGATCAGGTCGCGGCGGGCACGACGTTGTTGACCACGGTGGTGTCGCTCGATCCGATCTGGTTCTCGTTCGACGGCGCGGAGAGCTTTTATCTCAAGTATCAGCGCGAGGCGCAGCGCGGTCAGCGGCGCTCGTCACGATCGGCGCCCAACCCGGTCGATATTCAGTTGTCGGACGAGACGACGTACAACTGGCATGGCCGGATGGAGTTCGTCGACAACGCGATCGATCCGCAGACGGGCACCATCCGCGCGCACGCGGTGGTCGCGAACCACAGTCATTTCCTGACGCCCGGTCTGTTCGGTCGCGCGCGGTTGCTGGGATCGGGATCGTATCAGGCACTGCTGATCCCCGACGAGGCGATAACCGCCGATCAGTCGCGCAAGCTGGTGATGGTGCTGGGGCGCGACGGCAAGGTGGCCGCGCGCCCCGTCGAAACCGGTCCCCAGGTGATGGGACTGCGCGCGGTCCGCGATGGCCTCAACCCAAACGACCTCGTCGTGCTCGATGGTCTGGCGCAACTACAGCCGGGGACCAAGGTCGATGCGAAGCGCGTGACAATCCGCCCGCGCGCGCCCGATACGTCGCCCGGCGCGCCGACCGTCACGACACCGCAGGCCTCGACGGCGAAGCCCTCAGGCGCGCGCTGAAGACGATCGTTGCGCTTTCCGCACTTCTTCATCGATCGGCCGATCTTCGCGGCGGTGCTGTCGATCTTGATCGTGATCGTCGGCGCGATCGCCTATCCGACGTTACCGGTAGGACAATATCCCGAAGTCGCGCCGCCGACCGTGACCGTTACCGCCGCCTATCCCGGCGCCAGCGCGGAGACGATGGCGGATACCGTCGCGGTTCCGCTCGAAGAGCAGATCAACGGCATCGAGAACATGCTCTACATGTCCTCGTCGTCGATCGGCGATGGCACGGTGACGATCACCGTCAGCTTCAAGCTCGGCACCGATATCAACGCGGCGCAGGTGCTCGTGCAGAACCGCGTGTCCGAAGCCGAGCCGCGACTACCCGAAGAGACGCGCCAGATCGGCGTGACGGTGCGCAAGGCGTCGCCCGATCTGCTGATGGTGGTGGGTTTCAACTCGCCCGATCACTCGCTGTCGCCGCAATACGTCGCCAACTACGTCACGCTGCAGATCAACGATCGGATCAAGCGCCTGAAAGGCGTCGGTGATACGCGCACGATCGGCGGCCGCGATTATGCGATGCGGATCTGGATCGATCCCGACCTTGCCGCTGCGCGCAACCTCACGGTCGATGAGGTCATCGCGGCGGTGCGCGGCCAGAACGCGCAAGTCGCCGCGGGCACGATCGGCGCGCCGCCGTTCGGGGTGAAGGGCAACGCATTCCAGCTCGGCATCCAGACGCTTGGACGATTGACCACGGTCGAACAGTTCGGCGGCATCGTGCTCAAGCGACGTGACGACGGGGGGCTTACCCGCCTTCGCGATGTCGCGCGGATCGAACTCGGCGCGCAGGATTACACGACGAACGCCTACGTCGGCGGCGATCAGTCGACCGCGCTCGGCATCACGCAGCTTCCGGGCTCCAACGCGCTCGCGACTTCGGATGCGATCAAGGCCGAGTTGGCGGAGGCGGCAAAGAGCTTTCCCAAGGGAATGAGCTATTCGATCCCTTACGAGCCGACCAAGTACATCTCCGAATCGATAGCAGAGGTCGAGCGCACGCTTGTCATCGCGCTGATCCTCGTCAGCCTTGTCGTGCTGCTGTTCCTACAAAGCTGGCGCGCGGCGATCATCCCGATCATCGCGATCCCGATCTCGCTGATCGGCAGTCTCGCGGTGCTCGCGGCGTTCGGCTTCAGCCTCAACAACCTGTCGCTGTTCGGACTGGTGCTGGCGATCGGTATCGTCGTCGACGACGCGATCGTCGTGATCGAAAACATCGAGCGGCTGATGGAGGAAGAGAACCTCGGCCCGCTCGAAGCCGCGCACAAGACGATGGATGAGGTTTCGGGCGCGTTGATCGCGATCATGCTGGTGCTCGCGGGAGTGTTCGTGCCGACCGCGTTCATCCCGGGCATCTCGGGCCAGTTCTATAAGCAGTTCGCGCTGACGATCGTGTCGGCGACGATCATCTCGGCCTTCGTCTCGCTGACGCTGTCGCCCGCCCTCGCGGCGCTGCTGCTGCGCCCGCGCAAGCGGGACAAGGATGCGCGGCGGGGCGTGCGCGGCTGGCCGAGGCGGTTCGCCAACGGATTCAACCACACCTTCGATCGCCTGTCCGATCGCTACGAAGGGCTTACCGGCAAGCTGTTCGGGCGATTGGCGCTGGTCGGCGTGGCGTACATCGTGCTGATCGGTCTGGCGGTCTGGCGGTTCCAGGCGACGCCTACCGGCTTCATCCCCAGCCAAGATCAGGGCTACCTGATCAACGCGATCCAGATGCCGCCGGGCACCTCGCTCGAACGCACGAGCGAGGTCATCCGCCGCGCGGTCAAGATTGCCGAGAAAGTACCGGGGGCGGGAACCTCGGTCGCCTTCGCGGGGTTCGACGGCGCGACCTTCACCACGGCGCCCAACGCGGGCGTGGTCTTTCTGCTGCTCAAGCCGCGCGAGGAACGCAAGGCGACGGTCGAAGAGTTCTCGAACAAGCTGCGGAAAGCGTTCAGCGGGATAACCGAAGGCAACATCCTGGTGATCCAGCCGCCGCCGGTGCGCGGCATCGGCACTGGCGGCGGCTGGAAGATGGAGATTGAGGATCGCAAGGGCGCGGGCTATCCGGCGCTTGCCAAGGTTGCTGGCGAGATGATGGGAGCGGCCAATCAGGCGGCGGGAATCGAGGCAAGCTTCACCACCTTCAACGTCCGGACGCCCCGGCTCTATGCCGACGTCGATCGCGAAAAGGCCGAGCAGATCGGCGTCCCCGTCGCATCGATCTTCTCGACGCTCGGCGCTTATCTGGGATCGAGTTACATCAACGACTTCAACTACCTCGGGCGGACGTGGCGCGTGACCGCGCAGGCGGATGCGCCATTCCGCCAGCAGACTTCCGATATCGAGCGGCTGCGCACGCGGTCATCGGGCGGAGGGATGGTGCCGCTCGGCGCAGTGCTGTCGCTGCGCGACGATGCGGGGCCATACCGGGTGGTGCGATACAACCTCTATCCGTCGGCCGAGCTCCAGGGAGATACCGCGCGCGGCTATTCCTCCGGGCAGTCGCTGACCACGATGGCGAACCTTGCGCACAAGCTGCTGCCGCAGGGCATGACGTTCGAATGGACCGATCTCGCCTTCGAGCAGGAGCAGGCGGGCAACACCGGCGTCTATGTCTTCGCGCTCGCCGTCGTGTTCGTGTTCCTGTTGCTCGCCGCGCAGTATGAGAGCGTGATCCTGCCGTTGGCGGTGATCCTGATCGTGCCGATGTGCCTGCTCGCGGCGATCAGCGGGGTGAACCTGATGGGCATGGACGATAATGTCCTGACGCAGATCGGCCTCGTCGTGCTGATCGGGCTGGCGGCGAAGAACGCGATCCTGATCGTCGAGTTCGCGCGGCAGGGCGAGGAGGAAGGGCTCGACCATCGCGACGCCGCGAGGCGCGCCGCGCACCAGCGGCTGCGTCCGATCCTGATGACCTCGATCGCGTTCATCCTCGGCGTGCTGCCGCTCGTCATCTCGAACGGCCCGGGATCGGAAATGCGCAAGGCGCTGGGCGTCGCGGTGTTCTTCGGCATGATCGGGGTGACGGTGTTCGGCCTGCTGTTCACGCCAAGCTTCTACGTCATCACCACGAGCCTGGGCGATCGCGTGGCGCGCTGGCGCGAGGGGCGCGCGAAAGCGGGCGAGGCCGACGATGCGACGGAGGCAGATGCGGACGCGCCGCCGCCTCGCGCGGAGCCGACATGAGCCAGCGGTTCGCGCGAGCGCTGCTGGCGTCGGTCCTGCCGGCGCTGATGCTGGCCGGCTGCGCGGTCGGGCCGAACTATCGCCTGCCCGCGCCGCAGCCCGCGACGCTCGGCGGCTTCGTCGAAGCTCATGCGAGCCCAACGCTGATCGACGCGCCCGTCGCCGATGATGCTTGGTGGCACATGTTCCAGGATCCGGCGCTCGATCGGCTGATTGAGGAGGCGCTGGCGCACAATACCGATGTCCGCCAGGCTGCCGCGAACCTGCGGCGCGCGCGCGGCGTGCTGTCTGAGCAGCGCGCGGGGCTGCTGCCGACGACCGATCTCTCGGCCGGATACACGCGCAACCGGGTCGGCGCGGATGCCGTCTCGAACGGCACCGTGCTCGATGGCGAGACCGGCGGCACGAGCCATTTCGACTACAATTATTTCCAGGTCGGCTTTGACGCCAATTATGAAGTCGACATCTTCGGCCGCGTATCGCGATCGATCGAGGCGGCGCGCGGGGATGAGCAGGCGGCGCGCGCCGCGCTCGATGCCGCGCGCATATCGGTGGTGGCGCAAGTCGCGCAAAGCTATGCCGACGCCTGCGGCAACGCGAACCAGGCCGATGTCGCACGCGAGACCGCGCGATTTCAGAACAACACGCGCGAACTGACCCAGCGGTTGCTCGATGCGGGGCGCGGCACGCAGCGCGACGTCGATCAGGCGATCGTCCTGGTCGAGCAGGCGAACGCGCAGGTGCCCCAGTTCGAGGCTGAGCGACGCGCGCAGATCTATGCGCTCGCGACGCTGACCGGCCGCCCGCCCGCCGAGTACGATACGATCGCCGCGACCTGCCATACGGTGCCCAAGGTGCGCACGACCATCCCAATCGGCGACGGGGCGGCGCTACTTAACCGCCGCCCCGACGTGCGCCAGGCCGAGCGTACGCTTGCGGCCGACACCGCGCGGATCGGCATCGCCATCGCCACGCTGTTCCCGCGTGTGACGCTGGGCGGATCGCCGGGCTTCGGATCGACGCAGATCAGCCATATCGGCCAATCGCGATCGTTCAATTTCTCGGTCGGTCCGCTGATCACCTGGAGCTTTCCCAACATCCTCGCCGCCACCGCGCAGATCCGCCAGGCGCGCGCCGGGGCCGAGGCGTCGCTCGCCGCGTATCAGGGCACCGTGCTGATCGCGTTGCGCGAGACCGAGCAGGCGCTGGCGCGCTATGCCGCCGCGCTCGATCGCAACGCGGCGCTGGCGCGCGCCGACGCGGCGGCGGAGGACGCGGCGAAGCTGTCGCGGCTGCGGTTCGATACCGGGCGCGACAACTTCCTCGACCTGCTGGTGACCGAACAGAACCGAGCGCAGACGGAGGCGGCGCTGGCGCAATCGGACACGGCGATCGCCGACGCGCAGGTATCGCTGTTCAAGGCGCTGGGCGGCGGCTGGGAGAACGCGCCGGTGCCGACGCCCCTGCGCTGATCGGTCCGCTCGCGATTGTCGATCGCTTGCGTTTGACTTGGTGCGGTCGACACTGTGTAGTCCCGCGGCCATGCTCTCGCAGAAAACACGCTATACCATCCGCGCCCTGCAGCATCTGGCTGATATGGTCGGCGCGGGCCCGGTAAGGCTCGATGCGATCGCGACCGGGCAGAACATTCCGCGCAAGTTCCTGACCGTCATCCTGTCCGAGCTTGTGCGTGAGGGGTTGGTGATCTCGCATCGCGGACGCGAGGGGGGCTACGAACTGGCCCTCGCCCCGGTCGACATCCGCTATGGCGACATCATCAGGCTGACGCGCGGTAGCCTTGCGCTCACTCCCTGCGCCAGCCGCAACGCGCATGAGCACTGCGCGAACTGCTTGCCCGAAACCGAATGCCGGCTGCGCTCGCTGATGCTCACCTTGCGCGATGAGATGGCGACGATGCTCGATCGCATGACACTCGCCGATCAGCTTGTGCCCGAAAGCGCATATGGCGCCGCAAAAGATCAGCGCGTCGCCCCCGAAAGCGTCGAGTGATGCGCTAAGGCCACCAATTCCCGCTTTGTCGCGCCCAAGCGTAATTGCGCTTGTCTATCAGCTGAGTAGAGATATTAGCGCAGCCGTGGCCGCCGAACGGTTGTCGAGCGATCGACAGCGCGTTCGGCACCGGAACGCGGGCCGCCGTGTCGGGAGCGCATACCCGGCGCGGCGGCTCTTCGTCGACCGGTTGGGGCATCAGGCCGCTGGCAATCAGGGGATTCGTCATGAAGTTCGTTCGTCTTTCCTTGTCCATCACGACCGCGCTGGTCGCGGCCATCGGTGCTCCCGCCGCATTCGCGCAGGTTCTGCCGGGTGCGGAAGCCACGGGGCCGTCCACCACGGCGAACGATGCGACCGCCAATCCAGCCCCCGCGCAAGCCTCGCCGGAGACGAGCACCACGATCGGCCCCGTGACGGGCGGAACGGGCGACATTATCGTCACCGCGCGTCGCCGGGCGGAGCGGGTGCAGGACGTGCCGCTGGCGATCTCGGTGATCGGCGGCGCGCACCTCGCCGAGACGGGGACGTACAACGTCAACCGCCTGACGCAGCTGCAGCCGAGCCTCACGTTCTATTCGACCAACCCGCGCAATTCCGGCGCCAACATTCGCGGCATCGGCTCGCCGTTCGGCCTGACCAACGATGGCATCGAGCAGGGCGTCGGTATCTATGTCGATCAGGTCTACAACGCGCGCATCGCCGCCGCGACGTTCGACTTCACCGACACCGATCGGATCGAGGTGCTGCGCGGACCGCAAGGCACGCTCTACGGCAAGAACACGACCGCAGGCGCGATCAACATCTATAGCCGCGCGCCCAGCTTCTCGCCCGAAGCGAGCGTCGAGCTGACTGGGGGCAACTACAAATTCTTACAGGGCAAGGCTTCGATTTCCGCGCCGCTGATCGACGACAAGCTGGCGTTCCGGCTGTCGACATCGATCACCAGCCGGCGCGGCACGGTCTACAACGTCGCGCGCGACACCCGGCAGAACAGCCAGGACAACCTGAGCATCCGCGGGCAGGTGCTGTGGAAGCCGACCGACAATCTCGATGTCACATTCTTCGGCGATTACAATTATCAGAACCCGCAATGCTGCGTGCAGTATTACGTGCGCACCGGCGCGACGCAGCGGCCGCTCAGCCGGCAATACGCCGCGCTGGCGGCGGCCTTCGGCTACCAAGTGCCCTCGACCAACGTGTTCGATCGGGTGACCGACCTCGACGTCAAGCCCAGGGCGAAGCAGGAAATCGGCGGTGGATCGATCCTCGCCAACCTGAACCTTGGCGGCGCGACGCTGACCTCGGTCAGCGCCTATCGCTTCTGGCACTGGACGCCGAGCAACGATCGCGACTTCATCGGCCTGCCGATCACCACCGCCTCGGCCAACTTTTCGCGTCAGCACCAGTACAGTCAGGAGTTCCGCCTCGCGTCGAACGGCGTGCGCAAGCTCGATTACGTGTTCGGGCTGTTCGGCTTCTACCAGGAAGTCAGCGTCAACAACGGGTTGCAGGTGCAGGGACTGGCGGCGAGCCGGTATCTGCTCAATCCTGGCAACCCGCCTTTCCTGGCGAACGGTTGTTCGACGCTTACCGCTAACGCATGCAATCCGGCGGTGCTCAACGGACTGACGCAGACGGTCAACAGCTTGCTCAAGAACACCAGCGCCGCCGCATTCGGCAAGGTGACCTGGCACATCACGGACGCGCTCTCGCTAGCGCCGGGTCTGCGGGTCAACTATGACAAGAAGACTGCCGTTTACGATGCCGTGATCACCACCGGCACTGGCGCGCTGCTGTCCTGCACCCCCGCGGTGCAAGCCGCCAGCTCGGTAACGCGCGACCGGTGCAGTACCCTTTCGCCGCAGCTCTACCGGCCCCGGCTGAGCAAGTGGAACGTATCAGGCGACATCACCGCCGCCTATAAGGTCACACCCGACATCAACGCCTATGCGACCTATGCGCGCAGCTACAAGTCGGCGGGCGTCAACCTGTCGGGTTTGCCGCTTGATCAGAACAACGAGCCGATCCTCGCCAGCGCGACGGTGAAGCCGGAGAAGGTTAACCATTACGAACTGGGACTGAAGACCCAGCTGTTCGATCGGCGCGCGACGGTCAATCTCGCCGCGTTCTGGACCGAAATCCTCGACTACCAAGCGACCGTGAACAACAGCCAGTACGCGGTGCTGCGTGGCTACCTCGCCAACGCCGGGAAGGTGCGCACGCGCGGGTTCGAGATCGATTCGGCGTTCCGGCCGACCGAGCGGTTGAACCTCTATTTCAACGGCGCCTATACCGATGCGACCTACCGGCGGTTCGTCGACGCGCCGTGCCCGCCCGAGCTTACCGGCGGCACGGCCGCCGGCCCCGGCCAAACCCCGTCCGCGCCTGGAACGCCGGGCGGCATCAGCCCCGCCTCCTGCAACATCTCGGGCCAAGTCATCCCCGGCGTATCGAAGTATGCGGCATCGTGGGGCGCGGAGTATGACGTGCCGGTACAGTTCGCCGGGCGGGACTTGCAAGCCTATGTCGGCTACGACGGCAGTTATCGCTCGCGCTTCTCATCGAACCCATCGGCCTCGGCGTATACGTACATCAGCGGCTATTCGATCAACAACTTCCGCATCGGCATCAAGTCACAGGACCGTTTCAACATCTTCGGCTGGGTGCGGAACGCGTTCAACCAGGATTACCTTGAGCTCGAGACGATACAATCGGGCAGCACCGGCCTGATCGTCGGCCAGCCCGGCGATCCGAGGACGTTTGGCGGCACGCTGCAGCTGAGATTCTGATCGAGCGAAGTCACTGCCTCCAACCACTTCTCTTCGGAAAGAGGGGGGTGGGCGTAGTGGTTCCCGCTCGCTCGGCGCGTGACGCCTGCCTGGTGCTGCGCTAGAACGCGCGCGAATGCTGACGCGCCTGTCTATCCGCAATGTGGTGCTGATCGAGGCGCTCGACCTGACGTTCCCGCGCGGGCTCGGCGTGCTCACGGGCGAGACCGGCGCGGGCAAGTCAATCCTGCTCGATGCGCTCGGCCTCGTGCTCGGCAATCGCGCGGATAGTGGCCTCGTCCGCGCGGGAGAGGACCGAGCGAGCGTGACCGCGACGTTCGAATTCGCTGGTTTCGCGACGTCGCTCGCGCAGGTGCTCGATGACGCGGGGATCGAGATCGAGCTGGGTGAACCGTTGATCCTGCGCCGGCAGCTTCGGACAGACGGGGGTAGCAAGGCGTTCGTCAACGATCAGCCGGTCGGCGTCGCACTGCTGCGCGATCTCGCCGGACATCTGGTCGAGATCCACGGCCAGCACGACGATCGCGGACTCGTCAACGCGCGCGGGCACCGCCTGCTGCTCGATCGCTACGCGCGCGCGGACACGGCGGGGGTCGAGCTCGCATGGCGCGAATGGCGCGCGGCGGCCCGAACGCTCGACGAGGCGCGCGGGGCGATCGCCAAGGCGTCGGCCGATCAGGATCTGCTGCTCGCGCATCTCGCCGAACTGACCGCGCTCGCCCCGGTCGAGGGTGAGGAAGACGAGCTCGCCGAGGCCCGGGCGGCGATGCAGAAAGGCGAGAAGCTGACCGACGACCTCGTCGCGCTGCAGCACTTGTGGCAGGGATCGGACTCGGCGCTCGCGGCCTTGCGCGGCGCGGCGCGGCGGCTGGAGCGGATCGCCGATCAGCATGCGCTGCTGGGCGAGGCGATGGCGGCGCTCGACCGCGCGGTCATCGAGGCGGGGGAGGCCGAGGAGCGACTGGATCGCGCGGCCGAGGCGCTGGCGCACGATCCGCTGGCGCTCGATCGGATCGAAACGCGCTTGTTCGAGCTGCGCGCGGTCGCGCGCAAGCACGGCTGCCCGGTCGATGCACTGCCCGAGCGGATGCGCGAGATGCGCGCCGCACTCGATGCGATCGAAGGCGGCGAGGTGGAGCTTGCCGCGTTGGAGCAGGCCGCGGCACTGGCCGGCGCGATATATCGCGAGCGCGCGCAGGCGCTGCACCTGGCGCGTGTCGAGGCCGCTCTGCGGCTCGATAGCGCGGTCGCGGCGGAGCTCGCGCCGCTCAAGCTCGATACCGCGCGCTTTCGTACGGGGGTATCGGAGTTGCCCGAGGAGCGCTGGGGTCCGACGGGGGTCGACGCGGTCGAGTTCCTGATCAGCACCAACCCGGGTGCTGACTTCGCGCCGCTCGCCAAGATCGCCAGCGGCGGAGAGCTGTCGCGCTTCATCCTGGCGCTGAAGGTCGCGCTCGCCGAGCAGGGGGGCGCGGCGACGGTGATCTTCGACGAGATCGATCGCGGCGTCGGCGGCGCGGTCGCGAGCGCGATCGGTGAGAGGCTCGCGCGGCTGGCCCAGGGCGGTGACGGGACCGGCCAGCTGCTCGCGGTCACGCACAGCCCGCAGGTCGCGGCGCGCGGCGGTGCGCATTACCTGATCGCCAAGTCGAGCGAAGGCACGGTGACGCGCACCTCGGTCGCATCGCTCGACGCTGACGGCCGTAAGGAGGAGATCGCGCGGATGCTGTCGGGCGCGCAGATCACCGCCGAAGCGCGCGCGCAGGCGGATCGGCTGCTCGAGCGCGTGTGACGCGCGTGCTTGTCGTGACCCGTCCGATGGCCTAAATTCAGGTCATGAACGCGCAATCGAAACCACCGTTGATCGCCGAGGTGCTGGCCGACGCCTGCGTCAGCATCAGCAATCTCAAGGCCAATCCGGCGGCGGTGATCGCCGAGGCGCAACTGCGCCAGGTGGCGATCCTCAACCGCAACAAGCCGGTCGCCTACATGATCGCGCCGCACGTGTGGGAATATCTGTGCGATTTGGTCGAGGATCAGGCGCTGCTGCGCGAGGCGGAGGAGGCTTTGGCCGAAGGCGGAGAACCCATAGAGGTCAATCTTGACGATTATTTATAAGGTCGTCTTCCTCCCTCGCGCCAAGAGACGTTTTGATAAGCTCGATGCCGTCCTCCGGCGGCAGATAGCCAAGAAGCTGGAGGAACGGACGCGAAACCCACGCGTACCCAAAGATGCGCTCTCCAAAATGCCCAATTGCTATAAGATCAAATTGCGTTCGAGCGGTATCCGCGTGATCTATCAGGTGCAGGAAGAGAGGCTCGTCTTGCTCGTGCTCGCCGCGGGTTCACGCGAAGGCGAGGAAGCGTATGAGGATGCAGCGACGGCGCTGCTAACCCTAGATGACTGATACGCCGACCGCCGCCGCAGTCGAGCTTGCCCGGCTGGCGCAGGAGATCGCGCGGCACGATCGGCTGTATCACGCCGAGGACGCGCCCGAGATCGAGGATGCGGCTTACGATGCGCTCGTCCGCCGCAATGCCGAACTTGAGGCCGCGTTTCCGCAACTGGCCCGGTCCGACAGCCCAAGCCGCGCGGTCGGCCATTCGGTCGCCGCCTCGCCGTTGGCGAAGGTCGCGCACGACGTGCGGATGGCGAGCCTCGACAATGCATTCACCGACGATGAAGTCCGCGAGTTCATCGCCCGCGTGCGGCGTTATCTGGCGCTGCCCGAGGATGCAGCAATCGCCTTTACCGCCGAGGACAAGATCGACGGGCTCTCGTGCTCGCTGCGGTATGAGCACGGCCGGCTCGTGCGCGCGGCGACGCGCGGCGACGGGCTGGTGGGGGAGGACGTCACCGCGAACGTCGCGCATGTGCGCGGCATCCCGCAGGTTTTGGCGTTGGGTGCTGCCTTTCACCCCGAAGTGTTCGAGGTACGCGGCGAGGTCTACATGGAGCGCGCCGCCTTCGCCGCGCTCAACGCCACGCAGGCGCAGGCCGGCGCGCGTCTGTTCGCCAATCCGCGCAATGCGGCCGCGGGATCGTTGCGCCAGAAGGATGCGAACGTCACCGCCGCACGGCCGCTGGCGTTCCTCGCGCATGGCTGGGGCGCGGCGAGCGCGATGCCGGCGTCCACGCAGGCGGAAATGATGGACGCCATCCGCGCCTGGGGCTTCGCGGTGTCCGCCGACCTGCGGCTATGTTCGACGCTGGACGAGATGCTTGCCGCCTATGCGGGCATCCGCGAGCGCCGTGCAGGTCTGCCGTACGAGATCGACGGTGTCGTCTACAAGGTCGATCGGCTCGACTGGCAGGCGCGGCTCGGTTTCGTCCACAAGGCTCCCCGCTGGGCGCTGGCGCACAAGTTTCCGGCCGAACGCGCAGAGACCACGGTCGAGGCGATCGACGTGCAGGTCGGTCGGACAGGCAAGCTCACCCCGGTGGGCCGGCTGCGTCCAGTGCTGGTCGGCGGCGTCACCGTGACCAACGTTACGCTGCACAATCGCGACGAGATCGCGCGGCTCGGGCTGCGCGTCGGCGATCGGATCGTCCTTCAACGCGCGGGCGATGTCATTCCACAGGTCGTCGACAATCTCTCGCGCGACGAAACCCGCGAGCCCTACCGGTTTCCTGACCACTGCCCGCAATGCGATAGCGAGGCGGTGGCCGACGAAGGCGAGGTGGACGTGCGCTGCACCGGCGGCCTCGTCTGCCCCGCGCAGCGCACCGAACGGCTGCGCCATTTCGTCAGCCGCGGCGCGCTCGATATCGAGGGGCTGGGCGACAAGACGATCGCCGAGTTCTTCGCGCTAGGATGGCTTGAAAGTCCCGCCGATATTTTTCGCCTAAGCGCCAAGCGTAATGAAATCATCGCACGCGAGGGTTGGCAGGACAAGTCGGTGGATAACCTGTTGGCGGCGATCGAAGCGAAGCGATTGCCAGACGCCGCGCGTTTATTGTTCGGTCTGGGTATCCGCCACGTCGGCGCCGTCACGGCGCGCGACCTGATGAAGCGGTTCGTCACCTTGTCCGCGCTGCGCGATGAGGCGCAGGAGGTCCGCGCGACGCGGGTGGCGACTGCGGATCGCCTGAACGACGAGATGAACGCGTCGGCCGACGATGCTCTTTCGATCGACTCGCAGACGCGCCTGGTTCGCAAGGCGGCCGATGAGCGGGCGGGGGCGTTGATGAGCGTCGAAGGCGTCGGCCCGGCGGTCGTCGAGGCGCTCGGCGATTTCTTTCATGAAGAGCACAATCGCGCGGTTTGGGACGATCTGCTGTCCGAGGTTTCGCCACCCGCCTACCTGGTCGAGACCAGGGCCAGCGAAGTCGCCGGCAAGACCGTGGTGTTCACCGGCAAGCTCGAGACGATGAGCCGCGACGAGGCGAAAGCGCAGGCCGAGCGTCTGGGCGCGCGCGCGGCCGGCTCCGTCTCCGCGCAGACCGATCTCGTCGTCGCCGGGCCCGGTGCGGGCACCAAGCTCAAGCAAGCTGAACGCTTTGGTGTCCGAGTGATCGATGAACAACAGTGGTCGCAAATCTTCAAGGCCACTGATTGAGCGTTACGCTTGCTGCTTGTCGGACGCGAGGGTCAATCGCGCTAACGCAAACTCAAATTGGCGCTACCTTAACTTGGTTTTATTATTGATAGGAGTCTGGACGTAATTGTCGCGTATTGAGTGTTTCCTGCCGTTGTCGAATGCCGGAATAAGGGTGGATGCCATGCGCGTAACCAAGATGCTAAGCCGGCTGATACAATTTATCACCATATTTGCCGGCGCGGCGACTGCACCGCTGATGGCGCAATCCGCAGATTGGCATCAGCGTGTGGATGTCGCGCTGGCGACCGGGGAGGTCACGCCTGACGACATCTACTCGGTTTCGCTGCCTCGCGACGATCTGACCATCATGCGCGATGGTCACCAGCTGCGCAGCGGAATGGATTTCGGCAGCGGCATCAACTTCAAACCGATGAACGGCGGCGTTATGGCGATGGGCGAGCTTGTGCTGACCGACGACGAGGTCGCACCGGTCCTGACGCGGCTTGAACGGCATGGCATCGAAGTGAACGCAGTTCACAAGCATGTGCTGAAAACCAGCCCGTCGATGATATGGATCCATGTCGAGGCGCATGGCGACCCGGCCGTGATCGCGGGGCAAATCAAGGATGCGCTGAGCGTTACTGGCACGCCCTTTCCGAAGCGGTCCGCCGCGCCATCGGGCAGCAATCTGCCCGTCGCGGCGCTGAGCCGGACGGTGGGCGCAAAGGGTAAAGAAAGTGGCGGCGTGCTGCAGTTTAGGATCCCGATCGCGCAGGGAATATCAGAGGCCGGCATGCAGCTGCCATCGGCAATGGGTCCGCAGATCGAGATCAACATGCAATCGATCGGCACAAACCGGTCCGCAGCTACCGGCGAGTTCCCGCTTACGGCGGCGCAGGTCAACCCGGTGGTGGCTTCGATGCGGCAGCAAGGGCTCGAGGTGGTCGAGGTTCACAACCACATGCTCCACGAAGAGCCGCGGATGTTCTGGGTGCACTTCTGGGGCGAAGACGAACCGACCCGCCTTGCTGCACGATTGAAAGTCGTGATCGACACGGTGCCGACCAAACACTGACGCGATCGGCCGATACGCGCGGTCTTGTCGCGACGAGCCGGGTGCAGATGATCGCCAGGTGTCGGCGATGCAAGGGTAGCGCTTCTCGGCTTTGATTCAGCGACGCCTGACTATCCCAGTCATGGTTTGCCGCGATCGCCATCAGGTTTCGGTCCGGATTGTTCTGATCGGGTCGTCGTCGCCCATACCAGCACGATGGCAACGCAAACGCCCCAGATCACTTCTGCAAACCTCGCGATAAGCATCGACTCAACGGTGCCCTTGTGTGGCACGAGGCTGACGATGGTCACGGTGATGGCCGCGAGGCGGCTGGCGTTCGGCACGTTCGCGGCCCAGCAACATAGGATGGAGACGGCAACGGCGAGCCCATAGCTCCATAGATGCTGGCCGAACGCAAGCATGAAAGGCAGCGCGATCAGGCCGCCGATGGTCGCGCCGAGGAACTGGTTCTTCGCAATCGCCTTGGTCGCTTCGAACTCGGGATGGATGACCACGATCGCAGTGATCGCTCCCCAAAAGCCTTCTTTACTTCCCACCGCCTGGCTGGTCACGAAGGCGATCAGCGCGGCGGCGGCAGCGGTAGCGCTTTGGCGGAGGCCGCTGACGACGCCGTGGCGGACAATCTCAAATTTGGATTCACCCATGATCGTCACTTGATCCGCCGCAACCGTTCGGACTTGTTTATCGCCATTGCGTCATTTCCATCATCAAAGTTAACATACATTTGAATTCGTAGGGTAATTCCATGAGACCAGACAACTACTTCATGGTGATTGAATGGCACGACAACCACTTCTTTATATCGTAACCAGGTTCGCGGCGGTTTGCGTATGTGCCGTTCCGCTTGTCGGCTGTGGCTCCGCGGTACTTGATCCCGCAGGGCCGGTCGCGGCGGGCGAGAAGCGGATTCTGTTCGACTCACTGGCGATCATGCTCGCGATCGTGGTGCCGACAATCGTCGCCACCTTGGCGTTCGCTTGGTGGTTCAGGGCGGGCAACTCCCGTGCCAAATACGACGCCGACTGGGAGTACGGGGGACGGGTTGAGTTGGTCACCTGGGCCGTACCGATGATGGTGATCCTGTTCCTGGGCGGCGTGGCCTGGGTAGGCGCGCATGTCTATGACCCATACCGCCCACTGTCGTCACCGGTCCGCCCGCTCGAGGTCCGAGTGGTATCGCTCGATTGGAAATGGCTGTTTATTTATCCGGAACAGGGCATCGCCACCGTGAACACGTTGGTCCTGCCTGCGGGACGACCGGTCAACTTCCGCATCACCTCGGCAACCGTGATGAACAGCTTTTTCGTGCCGCAGCTCGGCAGTCAGATTTCCGCCATGGCGGGCATGACGACGCGTGTCAGCCTGCAGGCTGACCGCCCCGGCGCGTTCATGGGCTTGTCCGCGCAATATAGCGGAGACGGGTTCAACAAGATGCATTTCACCGCGCAGGCGCTTGCGCCGGACGCGTTCGCCCGTTGGGTCGCCGGCGCGCATGCGCAGCGACTGGTCCTCGATGATCGGAGTTATCAGGCATTGGCGCATCAATTCGTTCAAAAGCAGCCGATCGTCTTCGGCACGGTTACACCCGATCTGTTCGAGCGGATCGTGACGCGCCGCGCGCCGCAGGCGGCAGTGGCGAGTGCGCGCAACGGCGTCGCCGTCGCCATCGAGCCGTCGCACTGATGCTCGGCAAGCTCACCCTCCATTCGGTTCCCTGGGGACAGCCGATCGTCATGGCGGTCGGGGTGGTGCTGGTCGTGGTGATCGTCGGCGTCGTCGGGCTGGTCACCTGGAAGGGCTGGTGGTCGTACCTATGGCGCGAATGGCTGACCAGCGTCGACCACAAACGGATCGGCGTCATGTACTGCGTGCTGGCGCTGGTGATGCTGCTGCGCGGCTTCGCCGATGCGATCATGATGCGCTCGCAACAGGCGCTCGCCGTCGGTAGCGGGCAGGGGTATCTTCCGCCCGAGCATTACGACCAGATCTTCTCGTCGCATGGCACGATCATGATCTTCTTCATGTCAATGCCCTTCATGATCGGGCTGATGAACTTCGCGGTCCCGCTGCAGCTCGGCGTGCGCGACGTCGCATTTCCAACGCTCAACTCGGTCGCGTTCTGGCTGACCGCGGCGGGCGCATTGATTATCAACATTAGTCTGGTGATCGGCGAATTCGCACGGACCGGGTGGATCGTGTATCCGCCGTTGAGCGAGCTGGGCTATTCGCCGGGTGTCGGGGTCGACTACTACCTGTGGGCAATACAGATCTCGGGCGTTGGGACACTGCTCGGCGGCATCAACATCGTCACGACCATCCTCAAGATGCGCGCGCCAGGCATGACGTATCAGCGCATGCCGATGTTCTGCTGGACTGCGCTTGCAGCCAACCTGCTGATTGTCGCCGCCTTCCCCGTGCTGACCGCGACGCTGGGGATGCTGATCCTCGATCGCTATCTGGGCTTCCACTTCTTCACCACCGATGGCGGCGGCAACATGATGATGTTCGTCAGCCTCATTTGGACTTGGGGGCATCCGGAGGTCTACATCCTAATCCTGCCCGCGTTCGGCATCTTTTCCGAAGTCGTGTCGACTTTCTCGGGCAAGGCATTGTTCGGTTATCGTTCGATGATCCTGGCGGTGATGGGGATCTGCCTGTTGTCGTTCATGGTCTGGCTCCACCATTTCTTCACGATGGGCGCGGGCGCCGACGTCAATGGCTTCTTCGGGATCATGACGATGATCATCGCGGTGCCGACGGGCGTGAAGGTCTTCAACTGGCTGTTCACCATGTACCGCGGCCGTATCCGCTTCGATCCGCCGATGCTGTGGGCGATCGGTTTCATGGTTACGTTCGTCATCGGCGGGATGACCGGGGTGCTGCTCGCGGTGCCGCCCGCCGACTTCCAGCTGCATAACTCGCTGTTCCTCGTCGCGCATTTTCACAACGTCATCATCGGCGGCACGGTGTTCGGCGCGTTCGCGGGTTACAATTACTGGTTTCCCAAGGCGTTCGGCTTCCGGCTGCATGAAGGTTGGGGCAAAATCTCGTTCTGGTGCTGGCTGGTCGGCTTCTACGTCGCCTTCATGCCTTTGTATGTTCTCGGCCTCATGGGCATGACCCGCCGCCTTCAGCATTACGACAATCTGGCCTGGCATCCGTGGCTGCTCGTCGCGGCCGGTGGTGCTGCGATCATCCTGTGCGGCATCGCCGCAACCATCGCCCAACTGATCGTCTCTATCCGCCGGCGCGACGAATTGCGCGACCGCACGGGCGACCCTTGGGACGGCCGCAGTCTTGAATGGTCCACGACCTCACCGCCACCGCCGTGGAACTTCTCGGTGGTGCCCACGGTGAACGACAGTGATTCGTTCTGGATCAGAAAGCACGGCAAGAACGGCAAGAAGCCCGAAGACCAACCGGATCAACCAGAGCTCAAACCGTTCGAGATGCCGCTTCGCTCGTTCAATGGCGTGGTGACTGCATTCTTCGCGGTCGTCATCGGCTTTGCGATGGTGTGGCATATCTGGTGGCTGGCGATCCTCGGGATAGCTGGCGCGTTCGGCACGCTGCTCTTGTTTGCCTGGCGGTCGAATGACGATCAGTGGATCGACGTCGCCACGCTGGAGGCACACCGATGACCACAGCAAGCGCATCAGGCGCAAGCACACCGGCGGCTAGCGCACCGGGGGCTAGCGTACCGGGGACCAGCGCACCGGGGTCGGGCGCGCTGGGGTCAGGCGCGCCGGGCCACGGCACCGGCGGACCGGCTCCGACGTCGATCGTCGTCGGCTATGGCTTCTGGATCTTCCTGCTTTCCGATTTCATCATGTTCTCCGCCTTCTTCGCGGCTTTCGCGGTGCTGTGCGGGGCGACCGACAGCGGTCCGACCGGCCATCAGCTGTTCAGCATGCGCAATGCGTTTCTCGAAACGATCGCGCTGCTCACCTCGAGCCTGACGTGCGGCCTGATGTCGATAGCGGTCGTCCGCCGCGACGCTCGTGCGTTCTACGTCTGGGGCATGATCACTGGCGTTCTTGGAGTGATCTTCCTGGGGCTTGAGCTGCGCGAGTTGACCGGTTTTGTCACCACGGGCGCGGGTCCCTCACGCAGCGCCTTTCTCTCGTCGTTCTTCGCGCTGATCGGGTTGCACGGCGTCCATGTCACGATCGGCGTCGTCTGGCTCATCGTCATGTTGGCACAGGTCGCGACCCGGCGGTTCGAGAAGCATGTGATCCTGCGGCTCAACTGCTTCACCCTCTTCTGGCATGCGCTCGACATCATCTGGGTCGCATTGCTGACCAACGTCTATTTAATCGGAGGGCGCTGATGGCCGGACAAAAGGACGAAAGCGGCGACGTCGCGCCAGGCAAGCTGGACGATGCCACTGCGAAGCGGCCGGGAGGCTACCTCGTCGGCTACGCGCTTGCGCTCGCGCTGACGTTCGCCTCGTTCTGGGTGGCGAGTTCGCCGGAGGCGATCTGGGGCCCTGGCGTGCCGATCGCACTGGCGATGCTCGCCATCGCGCAGATGGGTATTCACCTCGTATTCTTCCTCCATCTCACGACCGCCCCCGATAACGTCAACAACGCGATGGCGCTCGCGTTCGGGGTTTTGATCGTGATGCTGGTGGTGATCGGCACGCTGTGGATCATGACGCACCTCGACAGCAACATGATGCCGACGACCGAGATGATCATGAAAAATCTGCCATGAGCATGATCGTTCGTCGCGCGAGTAGAGGAGCGCGCGATGCCCTCAACCTTTAACGCGGCTGGGGGACCCGACGGGCGCTGGTCGAGACGGGCGATGCTCGCGGCCGCTTGCGCGACCAGCGCGCTGGCCTTGGGCTGTACGAGTTCGCCAAAGCCGAGCGGCTTGGAGAACGCACGATTTCAGGATTTCATGCGCCTGTCGGTGCTCCTGATACCCCACGGGCTCGACACCATCACGGGACATCGGCTCGCGGCGGCGTTCGAGGCCGACCGGCCCCCCATCGCCGGCCACATCGCGGCACTCCTTCAACTCGCCGCATCGAAGCGGGCGACGACGGTCGAGGAGTTCTTTCCGTTCGCGGCGGGCGCGCCACGAGCGACAGCGCTCCGCATCATCTCCGCCTGGTATCTGGGTGTCGTCGAGGACAAGGCCGGTGCGCAGGTGTTCGCAAACGTTGATGCATTGATGTTCAAGCCGATGTCGGACGTGATGACGATCCCGACGTATCCCTCGGCCGGTCCCAACGACTGGGGCCGTTTTTCGCCGCCGTTGGCCGCGATGCCGTCCTTCTGACGGCAAGGAGCGCCAGGATGTCAAAGACCAGCGCGGACGTGATCATCGTCGGCACCGGCGTCGTCGGTTGCCTGATCGCCGAGACGCTGCTCGAGGCGGGTCATTCGGTCACGATGCTTGAAGCGGGCCCCCGCGTGCCGCGATGGCAGATCGTCGAGAATTTCCGCAACCTGCCTCCCAGCCTGCGCGCCGATCCGGACGCGCCATATCCGCCGGTGCCATGGGCCCCACATCCCGTGTGGGGCGACCACAAAACCACCGCGAGCGACCATCTGCTTACCACCGGTCCGAACGCCCGGGCCTATCAGCAGGATTATGTGCGCTATGCCGGAGGGTCCACTTGGCATTGGGCCGGCATCTGCTGGCGGCTGACCGACGAGGATATGCACCTGCAAAGCCGTTTTGGCGTCGGTCGCGACTGGCCTTTCGGCTATGACACGCTGGAGCCGTATTACACGCGGGTTGAATATGCGCTCGGCGTCTGCGGCCCGTCCGATCCCGCGCTGCAATGGCCGCCGATCCGATCGAAGCCCTATCCCATGGGCCGGCTCCCGTTCGGCTCGGGGGAGCAGAAGTTCACCGATGCGGTCGCGCGCATCGGATTGAAAAACGTGCCGGCGGCGCAGGCGCGCAACAGCGCCGTCGAATATCATGAGCGCCCGGCCTGCTGCGGCAATAACAACTGCATTCCGGTCTGTCCGATCGCCGCGAAATACGATGCATCGACATCGCTACCGCGGATCGAGGCGAAAGGCGGCAGGATCCTGACCAATGCCGTCGTCTACAACGTCGAGACCGCCGCGAACAACACCATCGCGGCCGTCAGCTATTTCGGTCCGGACAAGCAGACCCATCGCATCACGGGTTCGCTGTTCGTAATCGCGTGCAACGGCATCGAGACGCCGCGGCTGTTGCTGATGTCGAACACCGACCGCAACCCGCGTGGCATCGCCAACAGTTCCGATCTGGTCGGGCGCAACATGATGGATCAGCCCAAGCTGATCGCGCAACTGACGCTGCCTGAACCGTACTGGACCGGCATGGGGCCGATCCAGGGCAGCAGCATCATGCAGACGTCGCAAGGCGATTTTCGCGGCAAACACGCGGGTGCGCTGTTCCGGTTCAACAACATGGCGCAAAGCCGCGCCGCGGCAGAGGCGACGCTGAAGACTGGACTGGTCGGCAGGGCGCTGGACGCCGAGCTCCGCCGGCGAGCGGGCTGCACCAACTCCATCGACATCGAGCACGAACTCCTACCGCATCCCGAAAACCGCCTTACGCTGTCCACGCGCAAGGACTGGCTCGGACTGCCCCGACCCAGCGTCTATTATGACGTGGGTGATTATGTTCGCGACAGCAGCAAGACCTACACCGTCCCACTGATAAATGAGATCGCCCGTGCCATGGGCGCCACCCGCATCGAGGTCTCGCAGCAATACACCCAGAGCGATCACATGATGGGCGGCACGATCATGGGCGTCGATCCTGGAAACTCGGTCGTCGATGCCGACTGTCGCGCGCACGATCACGCTAATCTGTTCCTTCCGGGCGGAGCGGCGATGCCCTCGGCTGGCTCGGGCAACAGCACGCTGACAATGGCGGCGCTGGCGTTCAAGGCGGCGGACGCGATAGTCGGACAACTGGCACGAGGACACGGATGATGACCGTGACGAGCCGGTGGAGCTTGGTCGCACTGATCAGCGCCATGCTGAGCTTCGTTGCCGCGCTCGCTCTGCATGCCCAGCCTACGGCCGCGCCTGCTCCACCCGCGCCCGCTTCACAAGATCTGATCCAGCGTGGGCATTACCTTGCGACGGCGGCGGACTGCACCGCGTGCCACACCAAACCGGGGGGCAAGCCGTTCGCCGGCGGCTATGCGATCGCATCGCCGATGGGCACGATCTATTCGACCAACATCACCCCTTCGAGGATCGCGGGGATCGGCGCGTACTCGCTGGCGGACTTCACGCGGCTCTTGCGCAAGGGCATTCGCGCCGACGGGGCGCATGTCTACCCGGCTATGCCCTATACGGCCTATACGAGCCTGACGGACCAGGACGTGGCCGCGCTCTACGCCTATTTCATGCACGGCGTCGCGCCGGTCGATAGTCGGCCACCCAAAACCAGGCTGCCGTTCCCATTCAACCTACGCCTTTCCATGGCCGCCTGGAACCTGCTGTTCCTTGACGAAAAGCGCTTCAAGCCGGACCCATCGCGCAGCGCGAGTTGGAACCGCGGCGCCTATCTGGTCGGCTCGCTCGAACATTGCAGCGCATGCCACAGTCCCCGCAATTTCCTTATGGGCGAGGAGCATTCCAAGGCGTTCTCCGGCGGCTCGCTCGGCACGTGGTATGCCCCCAACATCACCTCGGACGTCAACGGCGGGATCGGGTCGTGGAGCCATGCCGACATCGTGCGATATCTGCGGTCGGGCATAACGGGGCACGCGCGAGCGGGCGGCGGCATGGCCGAGGCGGTGAGCGACAGTCTGCAGTATCTTTCCGCGACCGACCTCGACGCGATCGCCACATACGTGCAATCGATCGCGGCGGTCCCCGATCGCGCCCAAAGCCGACCGCGAACCGCGTTCGGCCACCCGGCGCGCTTCGAGCCGGCCGTGCGCGGTGGGGCGGTGACCATCGACGCTCCGACCGCTCCCGATGGCCCGCGGCTGTTCAGCGGCAACTGCGCAAGCTGCCATGGCGCGACCGGTGCGGGATCGCGAGACGGCGCGTATCCGGCACTGTTCGGAAACACCACGACCGGCGCGGCGCGGGCCGACAACCTGATCGCGACGATCCTGACCGGCGTTCACCGGAACGCGGCCGGGCGGGATGCCGCAATGCCGGCGTTCGGCCCGCATTCACGCGTGCAGTCGCTCTCGGATGGAGAGATCGCGTCGCTCGGCACCTATGTGATGACCAGTATGGGCAACGAGAGGGTGCGTATTACCGCAGCCGAAGTCGCAACGCGCCGGCGGGGCGGGGCCACCGCGCCGCTGGTTCTCGCGGTGCGCTGGGGCATGCCGCTGGGGGCTATCGTGGTCATCGCGCTGATCGCGTTCGTGCTGATCTGGCGCAAACGACGCGCCCGCGGGCGCACAGATGCACTTACCGCTGATGGCACCGGCTAATCGCACCGCATGTCCAATCGTGACCGAACCTTACAAACCGTTCATCAAGGAGAACCAAAATGAAGCTAATCGCCCTAACCCTGTTCCTCTGCGCAGCCTCGACCTTGCCTGCGGTCGCGCAGGACATGTCGCATATCCACAAGCAAGACCTGCATGCGATCGATTACCCCGCCGGACATCGCACGCTGATGATTCGCACCACGATCGATCCTCATGCCGAGATGCCTCCACACACGCATCCCGGCATCGAGGCGGGCTATGTCCTGCAAGGCTCGGCGCGCCTGCATGTCACGGGGCGTCCGGACGAGACGCTGAAGGTTGGCACCGGCTTCATCATTCCGCCCCGCGTCGTGCACAGCCTCGTCAACACCGGCGGCACTCCGCTGATCATCCTCACCGATTATGTCGTGGAAGCCGGCAAACCGCTGATCGAACCCATAAAGCGATAAGGCGCATTCCAGACGCTAAATCGGATAAGGGCGCGCCGCGCATGGATCGATGGTCGGCGCGCTCGGGATGTCGCGTGTTCAGCTCTCGCATAACGCGGCGAGCTGGTCGGCACACGCGCCCCAGCCTTCCACGAACCCCATCGCTTCGTGCCGCTTCATCGCGTCTTCGGTCCAATGGCGCGCGCGTGCGGTATAGCGTGTGCCGTCGCCTTCGGGGGCGATCTCCCAGAAACCGATCATCATCGGCCCCGCGGGCGTAAAGTCGTCAGCGATGGTGATCGCATCGGTGGAGACGATGCGGCGACCCTCGTCGTAGGCGAGATAGACCCCGCGTTGCGGCGCGACTTCGCCATCGGGGCCGTACATCGTCATCTCGCTCACCCCGCCGGGGCGGCGGTCCTGGCGGCCGACCTCGACACGCCATGGCTTGGGACACCACCACTCCTCCTGCCGATTGGCGAGAACGTCCCAGACCGTGGCCGATGGCGCGGCGATGAAGCGCGTGACGCTGAGTTCGTAAGCGGCGTCGGGCATGGCTGCTCTCCTAATCGCGGTCGGGCGGACCCGGCGGGAAGCCGGCGCGGAAGGGACGCGCGCGCTCGACGCAGCGCGCGACCGGTGGCAGCGCCAGCAGATGCGCGCGCCAGTTCTTCAAGCGGGGATAGTCGTCGCCGATCGGCGCGACCCAGTCGGCGTAGAACAGCGATGGCGCCGCCGCGCATTCGATCAGCGTGATGCCGGTCGCGTCGTGGGGATATCTCGCCAGCCAAGCGTTGAGCCATGCGTAACTCTTGTCCAGCCGATCGCGAGCTTGCGCACACCGTCCGGCGTCCGCGCCGCCTTTGCGCAAATGCTCGCCGACGATCATCTGCATCGGCGTCATCACGTAGTTGTCGAACACCCGGTCGAGCATCCGCATGCCGTTCGCCGCGTCCGGATCCGGCGCGATCAGCGGGATCATGGGAGACAGGTGTCGGTCGGCGTATTCGATGATCGACGTCCCCTCGAACACCACCCGCCCGTCGTGCTCGAGGACCGGGAACAGGCCCCACGGTCCTCCCTGCGTCGCGACGAATGCGCCGTGCTCGGGATGTTCATCGTCGATGACGCGGAAATCATGGGCGATCGCGCCGGCGTCGAGCGCGATCTGCGCCTTCCACGTATAGGAAGAGAACGGGTGGCCGTAGAGCGCCGGCTCGCTCATGCCGCGATCCTCATGCGGGCGCGCCGCGCCGGGCCGCCTCGATCGCGGCGACGTCGATCTTGCGCATCGTGAACATCGCTTCCATCACGCGCATCGCCGTCGCGCGACCGGGATCGGCCATGCCCTCGGTAAGCACGCGCGGCGTGATCTGCCAGGATATGCCCCAGCGGTCCTTGCACCAACCGCAGGCGCTTTCGCTGCCGCCGTTGCCGACGATCGCATCCCAATAGCGGTCGGTCTCCTGCTGATCGTCGGTCGCGACCTGGAACGAGAACGCTTCGCTATGGCGGAACGTATCGCCACCGTTGAGCCCGAAGCAGGGGATGCTCAGCACGGTGAACTCGACCACCAGCACCGCCCCTCGCGCGATACCCGGCGTATCCACCGGCGCGCGGTGGACCGCGCGGATATAGGTATCGGGAAACGTCGCGGCATAAAACGCCGCCGCCGCCTCCGCCTCGCCTTCGTACCACAGGCAGATCTGGTTCTTGGGCGTCATCGCCTCGCAGCCTCGATCAGCGCGTTGTCCACTGCCTTCGCCGCCTTGTACGCGGGCCGTGCCTGGATGCGTTCGGCATAGGCGGCGAAGGCCGGACGCGGCGGGATAATGCCGAACGTCATGCCCCAATCGACCGAGCTGCCGACATAGACGTCCGCCATCGTGAACCGATCACCGCACACCCACGCGCGATCGGCGAGCCAGCTTTCAAGCGCGTCCAACGCCCGGTCGGCATTGCCATAGCCGACCATGCCCTCCTGCTCGCGCGTCGGTTCGAACTTGACCGCTTTCGACGTGATCATCTGCTCGATTGGCCCGGCGGCGAAGAACGTCCAGCGCAGATAGTACGCCGCCTCGCTCGCGGTCGGCAGCAGATCCGCGCCGGGATGCGTCTGCGCAAGGTACAGGCAGATCGCCGCCGCCTCGCTTACCGTGCGGTCGCCATCGGGCATGTGGTGGATGATCGTCGGCACCTTGCCCATCGGGTTCGCCGCGATCAGCGCCGCCGGTTTATCCTTCCAGTCGACCAGCACCTGGTCATAGTCGGCATCGACTTCGTGCAGCGCCCACCGCGCGATCTGGCCGCGCGACATCGGATTGGTGAAGAACGTATATTGTGCCATCTTTGGCCGCGTTATCCTATCGCAACGACGGGTTCGAAGCCGCCATAAATCATCCGCTTGGCGTCGAACGGCGGCGGATTATCGTCCGGGCAGATCCGTGGATCGGTTTTCATCGCCTCCTCCAAGATCGGCATCTGTGCGTCACGGGTCGCCTTGTCGGGCCATTCGATCCAGCTAAAGACGATCGTCTCGCCTTCCCTGGCGTGCACCGCGCCGAAAAAGTCGGTCTGCTTGCCCAGCGGCACGTCCGCCCCCCAGCATTCGCGGATGCGCAGCGCGCCATGTTCGATGAACACCGCATCGGCGCAGCGCGCATGTTCGATGAATGCCTGCTTGTTCGCGGTGGGCACCGCGATGACGAATCCGTCGACGTAACTCATTCCTGAACCCCTGCGTCGGTAGCCTCGATACGTCGGCCAGCATGTCGCCACGACTACGCGAGCGCAATACGGTTCTCGGCAAGGATATCGCGAGGGTGAATGGTTATTGCCGCGCTGTGTCGCCGCGTATAGGCGGCGGGCGATGACCGACACGCTTCACGATCCGCGCGACACCACCGTCCTTGCCGCTCCCGACATCGAGCTCGATGTGCGCAAGACGTTCGGCGTCGACATCGATCTGAAAGTGCCCGCGTTCAGCCAGGCGGATGAACGCGTTCCGGACCTTGACGAGAGCTACGTGTTCGATCCGGACACCACGCTGGCGATCGTCGCGGGTTTCGCGTTCAACCGGCGGGTCATGGTGCAGGGCTATCACGGCACCGGCAAGTCGACGCATATCGAACAGGTCGCCGCGCGGCTCAAATGGCCGTGCATCCGTATCAACCTCGACGCGCACATCAGCCGCATCGATCTGATCGGGCGCGACGCGATCGTGCTGCGCGACGGTCTGCAGGTCACCGAGTTTCGCGAAGGGCTGCTCCCCTGGGCGCTACAGACCCCGACCGCGCTCGTGTTCGATGAATACGACGCGGGACGGCCCGACGTGATGTTCGTCATTCAGCGCGTGTTGGAGACCGAAGGCAAGCTGACGCTGCTCGACCAGAACCGCGTGATCCGGCCCGATCCGGGCTTCCGGTTGTTCGCCACCGCCAACACCGTCGGGCTCGGCGACACCAGCGGGCTGTACCACGGCACCCAGGCGATCAACCAGGGGCAGATGGACCGCTGGAACATCGTGGTCGGGCTGAACTATCTGCCCGCCAAGACCGAGCGCGAGATCGTTACTTCAAAGGCGACCGGCGTCGCCAAGGACATGGTCGCCGACATGGTGAAGGTTGCCGATCTGACTCGCCAGGGCTTCGTCAACGGCGACATCTCGACCGTGATGAGCCCGCGCACCGTGATCACCTGGGCGCAGAACACCGCGATCTTCAAGGACCCCGGCTTCGCGTTTCGCCTGAGCTTCCTCAACAAGTGCGACGAGACCGAGCGTGTGCTGGTCGCCGAATACTACCAACGCGTGTTTGGCGTGGACTTGCCCGAAAGCATCGTCGCGAAGGCTTGATTCGAAGGGCTTGGGGCTTCCCCTTCGTACGTCGCCTCCACGAAATACAACCCCGCCGCCGGCGCATTGAGCCCCAACTCGGCGCGCGCGCGTGCCGCCAGCGCCTCACCCATTCGCTCCGGCATCCAGCGCCCCAGCCCAACCAACACCAAGCATCCGACCATCGAGCGCACCTGATGGTGGAGGAAGCTGCGCGCCGCCGCCTCGATCAGCACGACCTCGCCGTCGCGCCGCACGTCAAGCCGGTCGAGTGTCCGGATCGGACTTGCCGCCTGACAATGCGCCGAGCGGAACGTGGTAAAGTCGTGCCGTCCCACCAGCGCCTGCGCGCCCGCGTGCATCGCGCGCTCGTCGAGCGGCCGCGCGACCTGCCACGCCTTGCCGCGATCGAGCGTCAGGCTCGCGCGCCGGTTGACGATCCGGTATCGATAGCGCCGGCCGATGCACGAGAAGCGCGCGTGCCAGTCTTGGGGCTTCTCCTCGCAGGCGAGCACCGCGATCGGCGCGGGCCGCAGGCGCGCGTTCACCGCTTCCATCAGGCGGAACGGTGTGATCGGCCTGGCGATATCGACATGCGCGCGCATCGCCAGCGCGTGCACCCCAGCATCGGTACGCCCCGCCGCATGGAGGATCGCCAGCTCGCCGGTCACCGCATGAACCGCCTCTTCGACCGCCTGCTGTACCGATGGCCCATGTGCCTGCCGCTGCAACCCCATGAACGGCGCGCCGTCAAACTCCAGCGTGAGCGCGAAGCGGGTCATGGAGACAAGGTTAAGGAAGAGCACCACTCGCCGACCCCCTCTTCTAAAGAGGAAGGGGAGCAGTAAGCGCTGCCTTGAAGTCCCCTTCTCTTCAAAGGAGGGGGTTGGTGGCGATGCCTCGTCTTCATACCACGACAGACCCCGCCGCCCCCGCGAAGCCGCGTAGGAACTCGGCGGTGGTCATCACCGGTCGCCCGGCGCGTTGCACCAGCGTCGGCCGGATCGCGCCGTCCGCGCAGGCGATGGTGAGCCGATCGTCGATGACGACGCCTGACGTCCCGCGCTCCGCGATCACTTCTGCCGCAAGGACCTTGATCCGTTCGCCGGCCAGCGTGAACCAGGCTCCCGGCGTCGGCGCGAACGCGCGGACCTGTCGTTCGACCTCGGCCGCCGCCAGCGCGAAATCGAGCCGCGCCTCCGCCTTGTCGATTTTGACCGCGTAAGTGACACCCTCATCGGATTGCGGCCGGGCTGGGTGCGCCGACAGGTCGGCCAGCACTCCGACGATCAGGTCCGCGCCGAGCCGCGCCAATTCGTCGGTCAGCGCGCCGGCGGTCTTGTCAGCGATCGGCGTGCGCCCGGTCGCCAGCGCCGGTCCGGTGTCCAGCCCCGCCTCCATCTGCATGATGCACACCCCGGTCGCCTCGTCCCCCGCCAGGATCGCGCGCTGGATCGGCGCCGCGCCCCGCCAGCGCGGCAGCAGCGAGGCGTGGAGGTTGAGGCAGCCGTGGCGCGGCGCGTCGAGCACCGGCTGTGGCAGGATCAGGCCGTAAGCGGCGACCACCGCTACGTCCGCGCGCCATGCGGCGAACTCTGCCTGCACCTCGGCCGGCTTTAGCGACACCGGACAGCGCACCGCGATCCCCAGCGCTTCGGCCGCGAGCTGCACGGGCGAGGGGGTCAGCTCGCGCCCGCGTCGTCCGCCGGGGCGCGGCGGCTGCGTGTAGGCGGCGGCGATCTCGTGTCCGGCCTCGGCAAGCGCGGCGAGCGCCGGCACCGCGAACGCGGGCGTTCCCATAAAGACGATGCGCATCGCGGCGAGGCAGCTTTCCGTTCGGTCGCGCGCGCCCTATCTGCGCGCTGATGGCATCGCAAGAGATCGAGGCGCTGGCGAGCGCGCTGAGCCGGCTGCCGGGGCTGGGGCCGCGTTCGGCCCGGCGCGCGGTGCTATGGCTGTTGAAGCGCCGCGATACCGCGCTGGTCGAACTTATCCAGGCGCTGGGCGTAGTGCAGGACGCGCTGGTCGAGTGCGCGACCTGCGGCAACGTCGACACGCGAAACCCTTGCGCGATCTGCGCCGATCCGCGCCGCGACGCGCGCTCGCTTTGCGTGGTCGAGGATGTGCCCGACTTGTGGGCGCTCGACCGCGCGCGGCTGTTCGCCGGGCGATATCACGTGCTCGGCGGGCGTCTATCGGCGCTCGACGGCGTGCGGCCCGAAGACCTGACGATCGACCGCCTGCTGCGCCGCGTCGAGGCGGGCGGGATCGACGAGCTGGTCCTCGCGATGAACGCCACGCTCGAAGGGCAGACCACCGCGCATTATCTCGCCGAGCGGCTTGAGGGCTTCCCGCTGCGCATCACGCAGCTCGCGCGCGGTCTGCCGGTCGGCGGCGAGCTCGATTATCTCGACGAAGGCACACTGGCCCAGGCGATCCGTGCGCGGCGGCCAGTGGGGTGACACGTTCGCGGGCAGCGGCCTGAACGGATCACATAAGCCGTTTATCCGAGCTTGTTCAAACCCGTCTACCCTGAGCTTGTCGAAGGGCCGCTCTTCCTGGCGACGGCGGCGAAGTAGGACGGCCCTTCGACACCCTAAAGACGGTCGGGCATGGGATAAAGCGCGCGTCCGGCGTCAGTCAGAGCGTGGCGGTTGCCCCCGTTCGCCTTCCGCCTTATCTCGATCGCATGGCCATCCGCCCGATCCTCGAAGTTCCCGATCCGCGACTCAAGCTGGTGTCCCGCGCGGTCGAGGCGTTCGACGACGATCTGCGCACGCTCGTGTCCGACATGTTCGAGACGATGTACGACGCGCCCGGTATCGGCCTCGCCGCGATCCAGGTCGGCGTGCCGTTGCGCGTGCTGGTCATCGATCTGCAGGAAGAGGTCGATCCCGATATCGCCGGCGACGTCTGCGACGATGAGCAGTGCGGCCACGACCACCGCCCGCGTGTCCGCAACCCGCACGTGTTCGTCAATCCCGAGATCCTCGATCCGTCGCCCGAGTTCTCCGTCTACAACGAAGGTTGCCTCTCGGTTCCCGATATCTATGCCGAGGTCGAACGCCCCGCGACGATCCGCGCGCGCTGGCGCGATCTCGACGGTGTGGCGCACGAGGAGGCGATCGACGGCCTGCTCGCGACCTGCCTGCAACACGAGATGGATCACCTCGAAGGCATCCTGTTCGTCGATCGCCTGTCGCGGTTGAAGCGCGGCATGGCGCTCAAGAAGCTAGAGAAGGCGCGCAAGGCGGCGTGAGCGCGGAGTAGCGCTCGCTCCTTGGTCGGGGATAACCGATCGGCGATGCGTAGTTTGGTGGACGCCCCTGTTGGCAGCGCGGCGCGGATACCGTAGTTCTCTCTTCGTTCGCACGAAGGGTTGAGCATGGCCATGGCGCTGATCCTGATAATCGTCGCCGTTGCGCTCGTCGGCGGGGCGGCGCTTGGTTTCGTGCTCGGCGGCCGTCCGGTCGCTGACTGGCGTCAGCGTTTCGCCGCGCGCGATGCCGAGGCGCGCGAAGCCGAGGCACGCGGTTTGCGCGCGCTGCTTGACGGCGAAGCGTCGAGGGAGCGCGCGAGTCGCGTCGATACGCTCGAGCGGGAGCTTAGCGAAGTCCGCGCGGGGCATCAGCGGCTGACCGCCGAAGTCGCGACGCTCCGCGCGGGCGCCGCGCATCATGACGAGCAGAAACGGCTGCTGCTCGAAGCGCAGGACGGTCTGCGGCGCGAGTTCGAGGCGGCGGGGGCCAAGGTGCTCGAAGGCGCGCAAGAGGCGTTTCTGCGTCGCGCGCAGGCGCGGTTTGAGGAGAGCGAGAAGACCAGCGCGGAGCGGCTGGGCACGCTGCTTGCGCCAGTTGGCGAGCGGCTGGCGAGCTACGAACGGCAGGTGGGCGAATTGGAGGCGAAGCGCGTCGACGCCTTCGGCCAGCTCAATGGACAGATCGACGCGATCCGCGCGGGACAGGAGAGCGTCCGCGCCGAAGCCGCGCGGCTCGGCAATTCCTTACGCAATGCGCCCAAGGCGCGCGGGCGCTGGGGCGAGCAGCAGTTGCGCAACGTCCTCGAACAATGCGGGCTGGCCGAGCACACCGATTTCATCACCGAGCATTCGGTCGAGACCGGCGACGGCGCGCGGCTGCGTCCCGATGCGATCGTGCGCATCCCGGGCAACAAGCTGCTGGTGATCGACGCCAAGGTCTCGCTCAACGCCTATCAGGACGCGTTCGATGCCGAGGATGAGCCCGCGCGCAAACGTCATCTCGACCTTCACATCGTCTCGATGCGCAACCACATCCAGACGCTGGGGCACAAGAGCTATCAGAGCCAGTTCGAGGACGCGCCGGACTATGTGCTGATGTTCGTGCCCGGCGAGCACTTCATCGCCGCCGCGCTGGAGCACGACCCGCACATGTGGAATTACGCATTCGAACGCCGCGTGCTGCTGGCGAGCCCGACCAACCTCGTCGCGATCGCGCGCACGGTGGCACAGGTGTGGCGGCAGGACGGTCTCGCCAAGGAAGCGCGCGAGATCGGCCGGATGGGCGGCGAATTGTATGACCGGCTGCGCGTCTCGGCCGATCATCTGAAGCGGGTTGGGGCGGGGCTCGAGACCGCGGTCGGCAACTACAACAAATTCGTCGGCAGCTTCGAACGCAACGTACTGTCGTCCGCCAAGCGCCTGCGCGAAAAGCATATTGAAATCGGCAAGGGCGAGGTCGAGGAAGTGCCGTTAGTTGAGTCGGCGCCGCGTTACGGTGCCGAGGCGCTGCGCTTGGTCGAGGGCGATGAAGCTGCTTGAAGTTCGTCTGACAAATCAAGGCTCGGACGATGGCTCGTTAATGCACTAGCCGACGTTTGGCACATGCGGTAATCTGCCAACATGCTGGAAAATGTTGTTTCTTTGATGAGGATATCTCTATGGCTGCTATTGGGAGCAGCGGCGATAGTGATGCTCTTTTGGTTGATGCTCGTCGTGGTATCCGGCTTTACAATCTGGACAAATGACTCAAACGCCGCCGGTTTGACTTTACAAACCGGCCTCCTTATTTTCCCAGCGACTTTGTTTCTTGGTCTCAAGCTATCCAAGCACAGCGTTGGCCTCAGCGTCGCCTTGTTCCTATTAAGCTGGTCCGTCGTCATTGCCGGATTGATAGTCCTCCATCTTTTGTAGGGTTACGGCCGTTATCCACCAGACGCTTCCGCAAACTGAGTTTTAGACTAGCGCGGCGATCGGGCGATCGGGCCGCCGCTAGGTAGGCGTTGCACATGATTATCAGTTGTCCCTGCAACGCGCGGACGCTGTCGGTGGGCAAGTTTCGCTCGAACACATTGCGGACCGTGCCGAACACAGTGGAAAGCAACGTCAGGTTGACGGTCGCAAGATCGGCGAAGCTCGCGTCGGATGCGCTCGCCAGCATTTTCGCCGTCGCGGCATCGACGCGCGACGCGAAGGCGGCGATCAACGCCTCGTTATCGATCTCCACGACCGATCGATAAAGCGCGCGTGTCACGTCCGGCAGTTCCGTCTTGGCGTTCCAATAGGTGCTCACCAGTGCTTGGACCATCCGTCCGATTGTGGTGCCTTGCTGCGCGAGGCACGCCGCCTCCACCTTGACCGCCAGCGCTTCCAGATAGCGTTCGTTGAGAGCATGGAACAGCGCCTGCTTATGAGGGAAATACTGGTAGATGGTGCCGACCGACACGCCGGCTCGCCGCGCAACGCGTGTGGTGGTCAGACGGTGCGGACCATCGGTCACCAGAACCTGAATGGTCGCCTCGAACACGGCGTCCAAAGTCGCCGCCGCCCGCGCCTGACGCGGGGTTTTTCTGTGGACTTAAGTGGATCGGCCGCGCCGTTGCCACAAGCGAATCCTCTAACCGAACGATTGTTCATATATTGAGCGGCAGGACAAACCTTCACAAGGACTTGAACATGACCGATCCAACCCGCGTCGCGCTCGTGACTGGCGGCAACAAGGGCATCGGGCTGGAGATCGCGCGGCTTCTGGCGCAAGCGTCCTCATCGGCGCCCGTGATCCTGGCCCTGCGAGCGCAGCCGTGGCCGAACTGGCGTCATCCGGCTTGCAGGTCCGATCCTTGGCGCTCGCGCGCTTCGTATGCCAGCACAGCCGCCGCCACCGCCGCGTTGAGGCTGTCGGCGCGGCCGCGCATCGGCAATGTGACGCGCAGGTCGCATGCCTTTTCGTACTCCTCCGGCAACCCGCGCGATTCGTTGCCGACCAGCAGGAAGCACGGCGCTGAGTAAGCCGCGCCACGATACGGCACCGCGTCTCGCAGACTCGCCGCGACGAGTTGCCCCGCGCCGGCGCGCAGCCACGGCAGAAACTCGTCCCAGCGCGCCTGTGCGATTCGCTGCGTGAAGATCGCGCCCATGCTCGCGCGCACCGCCTCGACCGAGAACGGATCGGCGCAGTCGTCGATCAGGATCAGGCCGCCCGCGCCGACGGCGTCGCCAGTGCGCAGCATCGTGCCGAGGTTGCCCGGGTCTCGAAGAGCTTGGGCGACCAACCAGATCGGCGCGGCTGCGCGGTCGATCGTCGAAAGCGCGGTGTCGAATTCGGCGAACACGCCCGCGACCGCCTGCGGATTGTCCTTGCCGGTGATCTTGGCGAGGATCGCCTCGTCCATCTCGACAACCTCGCCGCCCGCCGCGACGATATCGGCCTCGAGCGCGAGCAGCAGTGGATGCGGCTCGCGGTTCGTGGCCATCACCAGCATCTGCGGCAGCATGTTCATTGCGCGCGCGTCGGTCAGCAGGCGCAAGCCCTCGACAAGAAAGCGGCGTTCGCGTCGGCGGTGCTTCTTGTCGCGCAGCGATCGCAGGAACTTGACGGTGGGATTGGAGAAGCCGGCGATCGTCCGGCGGGGGAGAGGGGAGCAGTCGCCGTGCCCATCCCCTATACCTGTACCGGCGCGCAACGTTCAGCTCTCGCCGAAGCCGTCCCGCACCAGCGCGCCCAGGCGATCTAGCGCGCTTTCGGCCCCGTCGCCCGATATGCCCAGCTCAATCGTATCGCCCTTGGCGGCGCCGAGCATCATGAGGCCGAGAATCGATCCGCCGGCGACCTCGTTGCCGTCCTTGCCGACCGTGACTTCGACGCCCGGGGGCAGGTCGGACACCATGTTGACGAACTTGGCGCTGGCGCGCGCGTGCAGGCCGCGCTGGTTGACGATCAGCAGGCTCTCACGCAACCTGGTCATGCATCTTGCCGAGATATTCCGATGCAACGATGATGTAGTTGCGCCCCGCATCGCGCGCGGCGTTGACCGCGGCCCCCACCGACATGCATTGCCGTGCCTTCGCCAATCGGATCAACATCGGCAGGTTGATGCCAGCGATCACCTCGATCCGTCCAGCCTCCATCAGCGATATTGCCAGATTGGATGGGGTTCCACCGAACAAATCGGTAAGAATGATGATGCCGTCGCCCGCATCGACTCGCCCGATCGCGCGGCGGATGTCCTGCCGACGCGCCTCCATGTCGTCGTTGGGGCCGATGCAGATCGTCTCGACCGATTCCTGATGTCCGACCACGTGCTGCATCGCACTAACCAGTTCGTCGGCAAGATGGCCATGGGTGACGAGGACCATTCCGATCATGTCACAAGTTCGCCCCTGATTGCCCTGGTGACGCCTTGTGGACGACGCCCTTCATCATCGCGCCGCTCCGTCCAACTCGAAGGGGCGCAATTCCAGGTTGCGGTGCAGCAATGTGAGCGAAAATCCGGCCCCGCGCAAGGCCGACGCGATCTGTTCCGCGGCGAACACCGATCGATGGCGACCGCCGGTGCAGCCGAAGGCGATGTGGACATAGGGTTTGCCCTGCGCCCGATAACGCGGAAGCAGCAATAGCAGCAGGTCCCGAATGCGGACGAACGCGTCGGCAAATGAAGGGTCGCGGCGGATATGCTCGCCCACTTCGGGGTCGCGTCCCGAGAGCCTGCGCAAGCCAGGATCCCAATGCGGGTTGTCGAGAAACCGCATGTCGAACACGAGGTCGGCGACCGGTGGCACCGCGCGCGAAAAGCCGAAGCTGGATACCGTGACGGTCATACCGTCGCCGGTATCGAGCGCGAAGCGCCCACGAATCACCTCGCGCAGGCCGTTGGAGGTAAGGTCGCTGGTATCGAGCACTGTATCAGCGATCGCGCGCAACGGCGCGAGCAAGGCGCGCTCGGCCGCGATCGCGGACGACACCGGTTGATCGATTGCGAGCGGATGGCGCCGCCGTGTCTCGTTATAGCGCCGCTCCAACTCGCGTTCGCCGCAATCGAGGAACAGCGAAGAGGCGGTGAGTCCGGCACGGTCGCGCAACCGTTCGAGCAGCGCGATCACATCGTCTGGGCTGAAGCCGCGCGTGCGCGAATCGAAGCCGATCGCCAGCGCGGGGACAGGATCGTCGGCCGATCGCGGCGGGCCTTCGATCAGCTGTTCAAGGAGCCGCACGGGCAGGTTGTCGATCGCTTCCCAACCGCGATCCTCCAATTCACGCAGCGCGGTCGTCTTGCCCGCGCCGAGCAGGCCCATGACGAGCAACAGCCGCTGCGATCGGGCTGCGCCGGTCGACGCAGGCGGTGAGGGTGCCGGCGCGGTCGGTGGCGCAAAGGATGGCGCGGAAGGTGGCGCGGCGACATCGCTCATCAGCCGGATATATGGGCGCTTGTCGAGGAAAAGGAAAGCGACCGCCGGCCTCAGTCGTCGCGAGACACGACCGCGCGCAACGCGAGCTCGACCTTGATCGGCAGGATCGCCTCGTGCGGCGTCAGACGTATCAACGGCAGCGCGACGCCGTATCGCTCGGCCGTCGCGATCGCTTCGATATAGCGCGGCGCGGCGGCATCGAGCACGACGATCAGCGCGACGGCGGCGGACTCGCGTGCGGCGACATCGATCAGCCCGAGGTTGCGTACTTCGATCAGCCCGCGGGTGCGCGGGTGCGGGCAAGCGGTCAGCACGCCGGCGGCCACTTCGAGCAGGACGCCGTCGTCGCCGATCAGCGCCGCGCCGCGATCGATCAGCGCAAGCGCGAGGCTGCTCTTGCCGCTGCCCGGCTCGCCCTCGATCAGGATCGCCTGATCGCCGATCGCCACGCACGTCGCCTGGTGAATCATTAGGACGGGTCCCAGGCGGGAAGGTCGATGACGAGGCTGGCGCCGACTGCCCCGTCGGTGCGGTCGGTCGCGGCGAGCGAGCCGTAATGCGCCTCGATAATCGTGCGCGCGATCGCGAGACCGAGGCCGCTGTGACTGGCGAAGTCCTCGCCCGGCGGACGAAGCGAATGGAACCGTTCGAAAACCTTGCCGCGGGCGTGCACCGGGATGCCCGGCCCATGATCGCCGACGGTCACCCGCACGCGCCGCCCTTCGCGCGCGATCGCGAGTTCGATCGGCTGATCGCCCGAAAACGAGACCGCGTTGTCGAGCAGGTTGTGGAGCACGCGTTCTAGCCGGGGCGGATCGCCGGCGACGATGCATTCGCGATCGTCCGCGATCATCGTCACCGGCGATCGCCCGTTGGCCGCGCGCTGGTCGCGCTCGGCGATCAGCGCGCGGCACAACCGGTTGAGGTCGACAGGCTCGAACTCGGTGCGGCTTAGCTCTGCGTCGATGCGGCTGGCGTCGGCGATCTCGGTCACCAGTCGGTCGATCCGCCGGACGTCGTGCGCGGCGATCGCCGACAGTTGTGTGCGAAGATCCGGATCGTCGACCCGATCGAGCGATTCGAGCGCACTGCGCAACGAGGCGAGCGGGTTCTTGAGTTCGTGCGCGACATCGGCGGCAAAGCTTTCGACCTCGTCGATGCGACGACGCAGCGCGGCGGCCATGTCCGAGATCGCGCGCGCGAGCAGACCGATCTCGTCGCCGCGTTCGGGGAGGCGGGGGACCACGACCTCGCGATCGCGGCCCAGTCGCACGCGCACCGCCGCGCGCACCAGCGCGCGCAACGGCAGCACGATCGTGCGGGCGAGAAACAGCGACAGGTAGATCGATATTGCCAGCGCGATGCCGATCACGATCGCCAGCGTCTGCCGCGCGGCGCGCACCGCCTCGGTGATGTCGGTCGCGTTGCGCGTGGTGAGCAGCGTGTCGCCCGCGGCTCGCCCCTTGCCGCCGATCGGCGTCGCGGCCGAGATCACCGGCGTCCGGTCGGGTGCCAGGCGTTGTCGGATGACGGTTCCGCCGATCGCGCGTGATTGTGCGACTTCGGGCCAGGGAGCATTGGCGTCGCGCTCGGCATAGGCTTCGATCGGCGGCGCGCCAAGCAGGAAGTCGGTGATCCGATCGAGCACCCGCGCGGCGCGGCGCGTCCAGATTTCGGTTGCCGGGTCCTGGAACGTGAACGATGGCGGCGCCAGCGCGAAGCTGTCCGCCACCATGTGCCCGCGCGGCGAATAGACTCGCAGCCGTAGATGCTGGCGGACACCGATCCGGATCATCAGCCGCTTGCGCTCGCCGGAGTTCGCTTCGCCGAGCGCGTCGGCGGTGATCTGCGCTTCGGCGCGCGCCAGGCTGAAGCGTTCGGCCAACAACTGGCGGCGGTAGCTGTCGAGATAGAGCAGGCTTCCCGCCAGAAGTCCCAACGCGATGATGTTGACGGCAAGGATGCGCGCGGTCAGCGAGAGCTTGCGCGCCCAGCCGAAGCTGAGCAGCCAGCCACCCCGGCTAGTTTCGGTCGCGCGCACGCGCTGCGCCAATCCTGTCAATCCGCATCGTCGCCGGCATAGCGGCCAGCGGCGCGATCAGCCATCGGCGAAAGAATATCCGGCGCCATACAGCGTTTCGATCGCGCTGAATTCGGGATCGATCGCGCGGAACTTGCGGCGCAGACGCTTGATATGACTGTCGATCGTGCGATCGTCGACGAATACGTCGTCGGTGTAGGCGGCGTCCATCAATTGGTTGCGGCTCTTGATGATCGCGGGGCGTATCGCGAGCGCTTCGAGGATCAGGAACTCGGTCACGGTCAGCGAAACCGCGCGGCTGTCCCAGGTGACTTCGTGCCGGGCGGGGTCCATCGTCAGCCGGCCACGCGAAATCGGCTCGGGCGCATCGCTGCGCGGCGCGTCGCCGGGCGCCGCGCGCGCGATCTCGCTGCGCCGCAGGATTGCCCTGATCCGCGCTACGAGCAACTGCAGGCTAAATGGTTTGGTGATGTAGTCGTCCGCGCCCAACGCCAGACCCATCGCCTCGTCGGGTTCGCCGTCCTTTGAGGTCAGGAAGATGACCGGCAGAGCCGAACGCAGGCGCAGTTTCTCAAGCAAGCGCAAGCCATCGAGACGCGGCATCTTGATGTCGAAGATCGCGAGATCGGGTGGATTGTCGAGAAGCGCCTTCAGCGCCACTTCGCCATCGGGGTAGATGCGTGTGGCAAACCCCTCGGCGCGTAGCGCAATCGACACGGTAGTGAGGATATTGCGGTCATCATCGACCAGCGCGATCGTGCGCATCGGTGCGCTCGCCTGCGCGGGCGCTAGCGCAGCCGCCAGCCTTTCCTCCGCCGGCATTGGACCAGGAGCATCGACCATCGCGGCTTCTACAACGCAAGTGACTGCTTGCGATAGCCGGGACGGCTGTTGTCCGCAACGCAAGCGAGACGCGTAAATCAGCAATCGCGCGACGACTCGTCTTTGATCGGGTTTTGGGTTAGTTTGACCAAAGGCAAGGTCCGGCTTATGCGGCGATCGTGCTTTTCAGGGGCGGCGGGGCAACTTTCCGAGCGATCACGCAGTCCGTTTTGTCATGGAGACGATGTTGACGACCGACACCCTCAGCTACCCGCTCGATCGCCAGGGCATTGCCACCAATGCAACGATTTTCGCCAACCTGGGCACCGCCGCGCTGGTGGAGCATGCAGTACGAAACGGCGAGGGGGTGCTGGCGAAAGACGGACCACTGGTCGTCGCGACCGGCAAGCACACCGGGCGATCGGCGAAGGACAAGTTCATCGTCCGCGACGCGGAAACCGACGACACGATCTGGTGGGGCAAGACCAATGTGCCGATGACGCCCGACCACTTCGCAGTCTTGAAGGCTGATTTCCTCAAGGCGCTGGGCGAAAAGGATACGCTCTACGTCACCGATCTGTTTGGCGGATCGCAGCCGGAAAATCGCGTCAAGGTGCGCGTGATCAACGAGTTCGCCTGGCACAACCTGTTCATCCGCACCCTGCTGGTCCGTCCGACGACGGAAGAATTGGCGGATTTCGCGCCTGAGTATACGATCATCGACCTGCCGAGCTTCCGCGCCGATCCCGCGCGCCACGGTTCGCGCACCGAGACGGTGATCGCGGTCAATTTCTCCGAAAAGCTGATCCTGATCGGCGGCACCTCGTATGCCGGTGAGATGAAGAAGTCGGTCTTCGGCATCCTCAACTACCTGTTGCCGCCCAAGGGCGTGATGCCCATGCATTGTTCGGCCAACATCGGCGCCGATGGCAAGACGGCGGTGTTCTTCGGACTGTCGGGCACCGGCAAGACCACGCTGTCGGCCGATGCCAGCCGGACGCTGATCGGCGATGACGAGCATGGCTGGTCGGATACCGCGGTGTTCAATTTCGAGGGCGGCTGCTACGCCAAGATGATTCGCTTGTCGCCCGAGGCGGAACCCGAGATCTTCGCGACCACCAAGCGCTTCGGCACGGTGCTGGAAAACGTGGTAATCGATCCCGAGACGCGCGAACTGGATTTCGACGACAATTCGCTCGCCGAGAACAGCCGCGGCTCTTACCCGATCGAGTTCATTCCGAACGCCTCGATCGACAACTTGGGCCCGGTTCCCGCGAACATCATCTTCCTGACCGCCGATGCCTATGGCGTGCTGCCCCCGATCGCGCGGCTGACGCCCGAGCAGGCGATGTACCACTTCCTGTCGGGCTATACCGCGCGCGTCGCGGGCACTGAGATCGGTGTGACCGAACCTGAAGCTACGTTCTCGACCTGCTTTGGCGGGCCGTTCATGCCGCGCCATCCTTCGGTCTACGGCAATCTGTTAAAAGAGCGGATCGCCAAGGGCGGGGTCAAGTGCTGGCTGGTCAACACCGGTTGGTCGGGCGGCAAGGCGACGATGCCCGGAATCAAGCGGATGCCGATCAAGGCGACGCGCGCGCTGCTCAACGCGGCGCTCGACGGCAGCCTCAACAACGCCGAGTTCCGCGAGGACCCCAACTTCGGCTTCGAGGTTCCGGTGGCGGTGCCGGGTGTCGATGCCAAGCTGCTCGACCCGCGCGGCAGCTGGGCGGACGGCGCCGAATACGACAAGACCGCGCAGGCATTGGTCCGTCAGTTCATCGACAACTTCACCCAGTTCGAAGCGCATGTCGACGAGGGCGTGCGCAAGGCGGCACCGATCGCCGCCTGAGGATTTGATGTCGTGCCCGCCGCGTCGTGCGGCAGGCACGAAATCTTTGCGGAGAGCGGCATGAGCATTTTCGACAGCATCTTGGGCAATCATGGCGGGGGCAGCCCCGACATCGCCAACCTTGCGGCCAAGATTGGCCTGTCGCCTGAGGTAACCGAGCAGGCGATCGCCGCGCTCGGCGTCGCCCATCAGCAGCCCGGCGATACGGTCGCGCAGGCTTCGGCCAAAAGCGGCGTCGATGCGGGAACGATGAGCCAGATCGTGCAACACATCGGCGGCGAAGGCTCGCTCGGCGCGTTTGCCGAAATGGTCGCCTCCAATCCCGCCGCGCAAGGCATATTGGGCAGGCTCGACCGGGACGGCGACGGCAGCGTCATCGATGATCTGGGCGGCGCGGCGAAGGGCCTGTTCGGGCGCGGCTAACCGATCGCGAACTCAGGTTCGCTGGCAACGAAGGCCGGACGCGACGTCGATCGCGCCCGGCCTTTCTTTTTCGGATACACCCCGTGGGGGGGAGCGCCGGGTGTAGTCTCCCGCCGTCCTGCCAAGCAGAGTGCGCCGACGGCAATTCCGTATCGGCGGATCGATCGGCGCTCGATAAGCGTAACCCGCGCGTTAACCAGACCGCGAACAGGCTGTTTAATCTAGCGAATCCAAAGTCGGCCCTGACAACAGGAGATCCGACATGGCAAGTTCACAGCGCGCGTCGACGTTCATCAATTCGATCGGCGTCAACACCCACGTCGAATATACCGACGGCAAGTATCTTAATTGGAAGAACGTCATCGCCGACCTCAATTACCTTGGGGTCAAGAACGTGCGCGATGGCGCGGTATGGTCGAAGAACCAGGGCCAGGGCGCTTACGGCAAGCTCGCCGACGCCGGGTTCAAGATCGACATGATCGTCCAAGGCAGCCGCGATCCCAAAGAGGCGGCGACGGCGATCGCGCAATGGTCGGCGGCGCACCCCGGCGCGCTCGTCGCGGTCGAAGGCCCCAACGAGATCAACAACGGTCACATCACCTATGGCGGCATGACGGGGGTGGCCGCCGGGGTCGCCTATCAGAACGCGATGAATACGGCGGTCAAGGGACTGTCCGCGATCAAAGGCGTCGACATCTACGGCCTGACCGGCGCGAACGCGACGACGACTTCGGATTACGCCAACTTTCACGCTTACGCCAACAAGGGCGCGCAACCGTACAACACGCTGGTCGCCGGGCTCAAATCGCAGACCACGGCAATGGCCGGCAAGCCGATCGTCCTTACCGAGACCGGGTACTTCACCGCGGCGACGGCAAAGAACGGAGTAGATCAGCTGACGCAGGCGAAGCTGACGCTGAACACGCTGATGGATGCATCGAAGCTTGGCGTAACGCGGACCTACCTGTACCAGCTGCTCGACGCCTACAAGGATCCCACCGGGACTAGTGTCGACAAGAACCTGGGTCTGTTCGATCTCACCGGCGCGCCGAAACAGGCGGCGACGGCGATCCACAACCTGACCACGCTGCTCGCCGACACCGGGGCGACCGCCAGTACGTTCACCCCGCATGATATGAACTATACCGCCAGCAACCTGCCGGTCGGCGGGAACAGCCTGATGCTCGAGAAGTCGAACGGCGCGCATGACGTCATCCTGTGGGGCGAGCCCGACATCTGGGACGAGGTCAAGCACGCGCCGATCGCCGTCGCCGCCAATCCGGTAACGGTCAGCTTCGGCACCGAGCATCATGCGGTGTCGGTGTTCGATCCGCTCGTTTCCGCGACCAAGGCGATCGCGACGTACAAGGACGTGACATCGCTGCAGGTCGGCGTCAGCGACCATCCGATCATCCTCGAGGTCACGGCGGTCGCCAGCAATCTCACGTGATCCTCGGCATCGATCGGGTCCGAGTCCGGCGGGGATGCCAAGCCGCTATGCCGTGTCGCCATCGGGCGCTAGGTGCGCTCGATGGCGACCGCGCTATCCTTGATGGTGTTCACTGCGATCGCGCTGACGATCGGCGCTTTGTATCTGCTCCGGCGCGGCGGATCGCGACGACAGGCCGTGCTGATGCTGATCCTGGCCATGATCATCGCCGCCAACGTCGCGCTCTGGGCGTTGCCGACGCGCAGCGGCAAGGCGCCTATCGACGTTGCCACGCCAGCTCAGCTCCGCAAATAGGCCGTCACCGAATGGGGCAGTCGGGGGCGAGGCGCATGTCGAGATAGGCATCGACCGACCGCATCAGGTCGTCGTGCTCATTCTCGAAGAAATGGTTGGCGCGCGGGATCTCGTCGTGATCGATCGTGATGTGCCGCTGCGTGCGCAACCGGTCGACCAGCTTCTGCACCGAGTTCGGCGTCACCACCGTGTCTGCGGTCCCCTGAATAAGGATGCCCGAGGCGGGGCAGGGGGCAAGGAAGGTGAAATCGTACATGTTCGCGGGCGGCGCGATCGAGATGAAGCCGCGTATCTCCGGACGGCGCATCAGCAACTGCATGCCGATCAGCGCGCCGAAGCTGTAACCGGCAATCCAGGTGGTCGACGCTTCGGGATGGATCGACTGCACCCAATCGAGCGCGGACGCGGCATCGGACAGTTCGCCGATGCCGTTGTCGAAGCTCCCCTGGCTGCGCCCCACGCCGCGAAAGTTGAAGCGCAACGTCGCGAAGCCCCGGTTGGCGAAATCCTTGTAGAGCGCCTGCGTAATGCGGTCGTTCATCGTGCCGCCCGCCTGTGGATGCGGATGAAGGATCATCGCGACCGGTGCGCGGGGGCGGGGGCCGGGCTGGAAACGGCCTTCGAGGCGTCCGTCCGGACCGGGAAATATGACAGCGGGCATGATCGGCAACCTGGGAGAAACGCCCGGCGGATATTCGCAGCGGCGAAGATGCCAAAGGCTATGAATAGGATGGGGTGCGAAAGGACGACAGGCGCTATATAGAAAGAGCTCTTGCGAAAGCAACAAAATGACAACCGCCCCGCCCGCCTCCCGCCCCTTGAACAATCGCCTTTATCTCGACCATGCGGCGTCCACGCCGCTGCTTCCCGCCGCGCGCGACACGCTGATCGAAGGCTATGCGATCTGGGCCAATCCCTCGAGCCCGCACGCGGCAGGGCGCGCAGCCCGCGCCACGCTCGAAGACGCGCGCGACCGCGCGAAGGTGGCGCTTGGCTGGGACGGCGAACTGGTGTTCACCTCTGGCGCGACCGAGGCGCTGACGATCGCGCTCACCCGCTGCCGTCTGGCGCTCGCCGCCGTCTCGCCGGTCGAGCACGAGGCGGTGCTGCGCCTGGCGGACGGCGTCGCGCGACTGCCGGTCGATGCCGCGGGTCGGGTCGATCCGGGCGCGGCGGCGGTCGCGGGGCTGGTGGCGGTGCAACAGGTCAACAACGAGACCGGAATAATCCAGCCTCTCGCGGATGTTGCAACGGCGGTCCACGGTGCGGGCGGGTTGCTGCTCACGGACTGTGCACAGAGCGCGGGCAAGCTGGCCTTGCCCGTATCTAGCGGTCAAGGCGCCGACCTGATCGCCATCGCCGCGCACAAGTTCGGCGGCCCGGTCGGGATCGGCGCGCTGCTGTTGCGCGATTGGTCGCTGATCGGCCCGAGCGGCGGACAAGAACGCGGCTATCGCGCGGGAACCGAGAACCTGCCGCTCGCGCTCGGCCTGGCGGCGGCGCTGGAGGCAGGTCATGAATGGATGATCGAGGCCGAGCGCCTGCGCGCGCTGCTCGATCGTGAGATCGCGGCGGCGGGTGGGCATGTCATCACCGGCGACGCCGTGCGGATCGCGACGATCGGCGCCTATGCGATGCCGGGCGTATCGTCGGCCGCGCAGGTGATCCGGTTCGACGGCATGGGCATCGCGGTTTCGGCCGGCAGCGCGTGCAGTTCGGGTTCGATGAAACGCAGCCACGTGATTGCCGCGATGGAGGCGAGCAACGCCGGTGATCTTCCAGGCGGCGGCGAGACGGTGCGCGTGAGCATCGGGCGCGAAACGACCGAGGCCGACATCGGCCGTTTTGTCGAAGCCTGGCGGTCCATCGCGGCGACCCGGCGTGTGCTGGACCGGGCGCTCGACCGCGCCGCGTGATCTACCTCGACTATCAGGCGACCACCCCGCTTGCGCCAGAGGCGCTGGCGGCGATGCTGCCCTGGCTCGCAGGTCCAGGCCTCGGCGGCCCCGATCCGGCCGGCGCGGCACCCGGCGGCTTCGCCAACCCGCACAGTCCGCACCGGCCCGGACGCGCCGCCGCCGCCGCTGTTGAGCTCGCGCGCGATCAGGTCGCGACGCTGTTTCCGCCCGGCGGGCGGGTGATCTTCACCAGCGGCGCGACCGAGGCGCTGAACCTGGCGATACAAGGCGCGCGACCGCGTAGGATCGCGGTTTCTGCGATCGAACACGCTGCGGTGCTCGACACGGCTCGCGCGAGCGGGGCGGTGGTCGACACGATTCCGGTGGACAGCGAGGGCCTCGTCGACCGCGATCAGACGATCGCGCCGGACGTCGATCTGGTCGCGGTGATGCAGGTGAACAACGAGATCGGCACCATCCAGCCCGTCGATTCGCTGGCCGACGCGGCGTATGCCGCCGGCGCACTGTTCGTCTGCGACGCGGTGCAGGGGGCGGGCAAGCTGCCGCCGCCATCGCGGGCAGACCTGATCGCGGTGTCGGCGCACAAGCTGCATGGCCCTAAGGGCATCGGCGCGTTGTGGATACGCGACGGCGTGACGCTCACGCCGGTCACGCATGGCGGCGGGCAGGAGCAGGGCCTGCGACCCGGCACGCTGAGTCCCGCGCTCTGCGCCGGGTTCGGCGTCGCGGCCAAGCTTGCGGTCGATCGTCGCGAATCGGACGCCGCGCACGTTGCGGGGCTGTGGGAACGCGCCCGCAAGCTGCTCGCCGGATGGACGCTCAACGGATCGCCCGATCGTCGCTGGCGCGGCAACCTCAACCTGCGCCGCGATGGTATCGATGTCGCCCGGCTGATGTCGGACGCCAGGACCGTCGCGTTTTCCGCGGGCTCGGCCTGCGCCAGCGGTTCGGGCCGCGCAAGCCATGTCCTGCGCGCGATCCGCTTGTCCGATCGCGACGCAAAAGCCTCTATCCGGCTGGGTTTTGGGCGTTATACCACGTTAAAAGATATCGAGGATGCTTGCGCAACGATCGAAGCGGCGGTTGCCGCGCAGGGAGCTGCCAGTGATCAACCTGATATTCCTAACCGCGCAAGGGGACCGGACTGAAACCGCGGTCGATCCGGGCACGACGCTGCTCGATGCGGGACAGAACGCCGGGCTTCCACTCGAAGGGACATGCGAAGGCCAGATGGCCTGCTCGACGTGTCACGTGATCCTGCCGCGCGATTGGTTCGACAGGTTGCCGAGCCCATCGGCGGACGAGGAGGATATGCTCGACCTTGCCGCCGGGGTGACCGCGACCAGCCGGCTGGCGTGCCAGATCCGGCTGACCGCCGAGATGGACGGCCTGATCGCGCGCGTCCCCGCGCACTGCAACAACATGCAGCTGTGGTGATCGCCGTGCCCGCAAGTCCCGGAGGCCATCCGGGCCGAGGGTAACTCAATCATTGCGGATAAGGCCGCGGCACCCGTTCCGATCGGCGGGCACCGACGTTAGAGCCGTCCGCGACGATGGCCCGCATTCCAACCCCCGACGCGCCCGATCCGTTTGAGGCTATCGTCGACGCGCCGTTCGACGCGGCGCTGTCCGAGCGTTACCTCGTCTATGCCTTGTCGACGATCACCGCGCGGTCGCTCCCCGATCTGCGCGATGGGCTGAAGCCCGTGCACCGCCGCCTGCTCTGGGCGATGCGTCAGTTGCGGCTCGCGCCGACCGACTCGTTTAAGAAATCGGCGCGTGTCGTCGGCGACGTGATCGGCAAGTACCATCCGCATGGCGACGTTTCGGTCTACGACGCCATGGTCCGCCTCGCGCAGGATTTCGCGCTGCGTTATCCGTTGGTCGAGGGGCAGGGCAATTTCGGCAACGTCGACGGCGATAACCCCGCCGCCTATCGCTACACCGAAGCGAGGCTGACGCGCACCGCGATGCAGCTGATGGCGGGGCTCGACGATGGCACCGTCACCTTCCATCCGACTTACAACGGCGAGGAGGAAGAGCCGGAAATCTTCCCCGGCGCGTTCCCCAACCTGCTGGCGAACGGCGCGACCGGCATCGCGGTGGGCATGGCGACATCGATCCCCAGCCACAACGTCGCCGAGATCATCGACGCGACGTTGCTGCTGATCGACGATCCGGCCGCGGACCACGCCGCGTTGATGCAGCGCTTTCACGGCCCTGACTTCGCGACTGGTGGCCTCGTGGTCGACAGCGCCGAGGCGATCTCGACGGCGTATGAAGTCGGACGCGGCTCGTTTCGCGTGCGTGCGCGATTTTCCACCGGGCGAGGCGATGATGGCGAGTGGGAGCGGTCGGGGATCGAGCGGCTGCCGAGCGGGCAATGGCAGCTCGTCGTCAGCGAAATTCCGTACATGCTGCCTAAGGGCAAGCTGATCGAGCAGATCGCCGCGCTGATCGCCGATAAGAAGCTGCCGATCCTCGAGGACGTGCGCGACGAGAGCGACGAGGCGATCCGCATCGTCTTCATGCCGCGCAGCCGCAACGTCGATCCAACGCTGCTCAAGGAAGGCCTCTACCGGCTGACCGACCTCGAAAGCCGCTTCGCACTCAATCTGAACGTGCTCGATGCGCAGCGCACGCCGGGTGTGCTCGGGCTGAAGCGGTTGTTGCAGCAATGGATCGTCGCGCAGATCGACATCCTATTGCGCCGCAGTCGGCATCGGCTGGAAAAGATCGCCGGGCGGCTCGAAATCGTCGAAGGCTTTATCGTCGCCTTCCTCAACCTCGATCGCATCATCGCGATCATTCGTACCGAGGACGAGCCGCGCCCCATCATGATGGCCGAGTTCGCGCTGACCGAGCGGCAGGCCGAGGCGATCCTCAACATGCGGCTGCGCTCGCTGCGGCGGCTGGAAGAAATGGCGCTGCGCAAGGAGCGCGACGCGCTGCTCGCCGAACAGGACGAGCTGCGCCGCCTGCTCGACAGCCCGGCGCGGCAGCGCACCCGCCTGAAACGCGACCTCGCCGCCGTGCGCAAGGATTATGCCGAGGACACGGCGCTGGGCCGCCGCCGCACGACGATCGCCGAGGTGCCGCGTGTCGCCGACTTCAGTTTCGACGCTATGATCGACAAGGAGCCGGTGACGGTCATCCTATCCTCGCGCGGCTGGCTGCGAGGCGCGCGCGGCCACCTGGCGCTCGGGCCGGATTACAAGGGGGGCGACTTCAAGTTCAAGGAAGGCGATGGGCCGGCGTTCGCGATCCACGCGCAGACCACCGACAAGCTGCTGATCGCGGCGGACAACGGACGGTTCTATACGCTCGGCGTCGATCGCCTGCCCGGCGCACGCGGGTTTGGCGATCCGATCCGCACGATCCTCGACATCGACGCCGAGGCGCAGATCATCGCGGTGCTGGTCCATCGGCCAGGCGCGCGGTATCTGCTCGCCGCGAACACCGGGCGGGGCTTCGTGGTCCAGAGCGAGGACCTGCTCGCCGAAACACGCAAGGGCCGGGGGGTGATGACGGTGCGCGCGCCTGCGCGAATGGTGCTGGTGCGCGAGATCGCGCCCGAGCACGATCACGTCGCGGTGATGGGATCGAACCGCAAGCTGGTGATATTTGCGCTCGCGGAACTGCCGGCGATGGCGCGCGGTCAGGGTGCGACGTTGCAGCGCTATCGCGATGCCGAACTGGCGGACGCGATCACCCTGCGGTTGGAGGATGGCTTATCATGGAAGATGGGCGGCGACAGCGGCCGCACCCGCACCGAGAGCGACGTGCGCCTGTGGAAGGCCGCACGCGGCGCGGCGGGACGCCAACCGCCTAGCGGATTCCCACGCGACAACCGGTTTTGAAGGCGATTCGCGTTCGACCGCTCAGCATGGACGGGCCAGGTAAAGTCATCTGGCGCTAGTCCGTGATGTCGCGTGCGACTTGCTCGCGGCGCGGCACCAGGATCAGTGTGTTGTCCTCGACCCGCCAGCTCGCAAGCCGCGACAGAAGGTTCATGCCGATCACGTTGGTGTCGCCCATGCCCGGCGCGACGACCGCGTCGAGATCGCGCGCCATCACGCTACCGAAGCGCAACTCGCCGATCGTCGCCAGTTCGGCGCGGACCGGCCCGTTGGCGGTGCGCAGGACGACCGACTCCTGCAGCGACATCGGCTTTATTCCAGCGACGTCGGCGGTCTCGGGCGAGACGGCGGTCAGCGTCGCGCCGGTATCGACGAGGAACCGGCGCGGCCGACCGTTGACGGTCGCGCGCACCCAGAAATGCCCGTCGCCGCTCATCGGAACGCGCGTCTCGCCGCCAACCACGCTCTGCTCGGGCAAGCCGATCTGTGGCAGCGCGAAATCCGCGCCGCTGGTGAACCGCGCGACTTGCGCGATCGTCAGCAGCAGCGCAACGAGCAGACCCAGATTGCCGACGCCGCGGATCAGACCGCCGACGATGGGCGACCACCCCCTCAACATTCCGCCGACCGTGGCGACAAGGATCGCCGTCATCGCCAGCGCGAGCAGCGGCTGCTGCGTCAGGAAAGTCAGAATACCCGAAACGTCCATAGGTCGTTGTAAAACCGGGAAGCTTACGCGATGCTGACGAATGCGCGCCTATCGGCCTGCGGCGAGCAATTCGTCGAGTATGGCCGTGACGCGTGTCGCATCGGGGAATTCTTCCGCGATCCAGCGTGCCTCCACGGCGTGCAGCAGTCGCGCGACTTCGGGACCGGCGCTCACCCCGTGAGCGACGATCGCGCCGCCTTTCAGCGGAAACACGGGCGGCAGCCAGCCGTCGAGCGCACGGGTGTCGCGATCTTCGAGCAGCAGGCGATCGATCGCCGCGTCCTTCCCGATGCGATAGGCGAGCGAGCGGGGATCGCCATCGCGCGGGCCGCGCGTCGCCGCGCCGATCAGCCGCTTGCGATCGCGTGTCGATAGCCGCAGCCGCGCGGCGATCCGATCGGCAATCGCGGGATCGGCCGGTGTCAGCGCGGCGAGCCGGCGCAGCGGATCGCCGGGCTCCGCATTGGCCCTCTCGGCCCGCACCAGCCTCGCCAGATGATCGGGCGTCACCTCGGGCAGCACCACCGCCAGCACGTCGAGCCGTGCCATCCGCTCGACCGTCGGGGCGGGATCGGGCAGCGCGAGCAGCTTCATCAGCTCCATGCCGATCCGTTCGCGCGACAGCCCCTTCAGCGTCGAAGCCAGCTGAGCGCATGCGGTTTCGGAGAGCTCATCAACCGTTTGCGCCCCGAACCTCGCGTCGAACCGGAAGTAGCGCAGGATTCGTAGATGATCCTCGCCGATCCGCTCGCGCGGGTCGCCGATGAAGCGCACGCGGCGCGTGGCAAGGTCCGACAGGCCGTCGAAGTAATCGAAAACCTCAAGACTATCGGGGTCCGCGTAGAGCGCGTTGATCGTGAAATCCCGCCGCGCCGCGTCGGCCCGCCATTCCTGCGCGAAGGCCACCGTCGCGTGGCGGCCGTCGGTGGCGATATCCTCGCGCAGCGTCGTGATCTCGACCGGACCGCCGGCGAGAACCGCGGTCACTGTCCCGTGCGACAGCCCCGTCGGTACCGTGCGGATGCCGGCTTCGCTCAGTCGCGCCATCACCGCGTCGGGCCGCAGCGGCGTCGCGAGGTCGATGTCGCTCACCGGCAGCCCCAGCAACGTATCGCGCACCGCGCCGCCGACAAAGCGCGCCCGGCCCGGACCCAGGGCGGCGATCAATCCGGCAAGATCGCTTCGCCGCGTCCAGTCCGCGCCGGACATACGCGATGGCATGGGTGGGGGCATAGGCGGGGGCGCGGGCTCAGTCACGCCAGCGCAGTCGGCGCGACAGGTTGACCAGCAGCGCCGCGGTTACCCCCCAGATGTGGTGCCCGCGCCAGTCGATCACATAATAGCCGCGCGGCGCGCCTTGCCACTCGACGTGGTGTTCGCGCTGGTTGGCGGGATCGAGCACGAAGCCGAGCGGTGCCTCGAACCATTGTGCGACTTCGTTGGGGTTAGGCGTGATCGTCAGGTCGGCGGGGACGACCGCGAGCACCGGCGTGATCACAAAGCCCGAATGTGTCTTGTAAAGATCGCTTTCGCCGATGACGGTCACCACGTCGGGGGCGATGCCCAGTTCCTCCCATGCCTCGCGCAGCGCCGCCGCGACCGGCGTCTCGCCAGCATCGATCTTGCCACCGGGAAACGCGATCTGCCCCGGATGCGCGCGCATGGTCGATGGCCGATGCAACAGCAGCACGCCGGGGCCGCCGGCCTGCTCGTCGCGATCGGTCACCGCCACCAGCACCGCCGCCGGCCGAAACTGGCTGATGCCTTCGAGCCGCTGATCGCAGGACAGCGCGGGCGGCGCGCCGTCATGACCGCGCTGGTATCGCTCGGTGACGCGCGCCAGCACATCGCTCATCGCGGTTGTAGCGCGAACCGCATGCCGAGGCTGGTGATCGCCAATTCTTCGCCCGGCGCATCGGCTTCGTCGTATCGGTCAAGCGCGATGTCGAGCAATTGCGCGTACGTGCTGCGGTTGAGCCGGGCCTCGGTGCCGTTGCGCACCGTGACATAGAGTGCGGGGACATCGCGCTCGCCCGCCGCGCGGATCGGATGATCGGAACCAGCGATTACCAGATCGTCGGTGTTGAGGCGGAATGCCAGGCCATCGGCGTCATGCCGTAGATCGACCGCGACGAACGCCGCGTCGTCGACCACGATCGAAAGCTTCTGCGTCGGCGTCATCAGCCAGTGCCGACCGTCATGGTCGCGCGCCAGGATCGAGGCGAACGCGCGGATCATCGCGGGCTTGGCGATCTCGCCGCCATCGTGCCACCAGCGCCCGTCGCGCGTGATGTGCATCAGGCTGTCGCCCTCGATCGTCGGCCGCCACTGCGCGATCGGCGGCAGGTGTCGCGCGGCGGCGAGTTCCGCGATCTGCGCGAGCGACAGCGCGGCAAGGTCAGGCGGGGGATCGTACGGCACCGGCCAAGCCCCTGCCAGATCGGCTCAGCGCCGCCAAGGCCCGAGCAGGCCGGCACGCGGCAGGATCGCCGCATTGGTACAGCGTGTCAGCAGACGATCGGGATCGTACGGACCGGGCAGCTTCCAGCCCCGCGTATGCTCGCTGCCAAATCCCCACTGGCCGTAATAGGCGGCATCGCCGATCAACACCTGCGGCAATGGCGCCCCCGGATCGATCGCCGCGATACTGGCGTGCATCAGCGCCCTGCCATAGCCGAGCCCCTGCTGATCGGGCAGCACCGCGACGGGACCGACCATGATCATCGGATGCGCGCGCTGATCGTCATCGGTCAGCGCGATCGGCCAGCACTGGATAGTGCCGACGAGCAGATCGTCCGTATCGAGCGCGGCAAAGCTCAGCCGTTCGAGCGTGCGCGCCCCTTCGCGCAGCCGATATGCGGTGCGCCGGCGCCGATCGGGCTCGAACGCGCGATCGAGCAATTGCTCGATGAGATCGGGCGCGACATCGGCGAGCGGGATGAGCGTGGCCATGGGCGAGCGCCGATAGCGCGGCGGCGCGGATTGTCCAATCGGCTAACGGGCAGCGGGACTTGGCGCCGCCGTCGAATGCCGTCGTTTATCCACGGCACGAACCGCCTTCGCGCTTGCGACGCTGCGTGACGATGGCGATAAAGCGTGCGTGACTGACGCCAGGCCGATCATCCACCCCGTCGACACGGCAATCGCCAATGCCGGTCGCGGCCTGATCGTCGGCGTCGACGAGGCGGGCAGGGGGCCGCTCGCGGGACCCGTCGTCGCCGCCGCGACGATCCTGTGCAAGCCGCGCCCGGCGGGGCTCGACGATTCGAAAAAGCTCTGTGCCGCACGTCGCGCGACGGTCGAGGCGCGGATCAAACGCCGGTGCCGCTGGGCGGTCGGCGTGGTCGACGTGGCCGACATCGACCGGCTGAACATCTTCGGCGCGACGATGCTGGCTATGACGCTCGCGGTCGCGGCGCTTTGCGAACAGCTCGATGAAGAGCCGCAGCAGGTGCTCATCGACGGCAATCTCACGCCCGCCGGACGCTGCGCGGACTGGCGCTGGCGCGCGCGGCCGATCGTCGGCGGCGACGCGCGTGAGCCGTGCATTTCCGCCGCGTCGATCATCGCGAAGCAGCATCGCGATCGGCTGATGCACGCGCTCGCGCTCGATCATCCGGGCTATGGCTGGGAGACCAACGTCGGCTACGGCACGCGCCAGCACCTGGCCGCGCTCGATCGCCACGGACCGACCGTGCACCACCGCCGCGATTTCGCTCCGGTCGCGCAGCTCCGGATGTTCGCATGACCGCCGGCTTCACCCGCGCCGATGTGCCCGACCAGACCGGGCGCTGCGTGATCGTCACCGGCGCGAACGCCGGGATAGGCTTCGAGGAGGCGAAGGCGCTGGCCGCGCGCGGCGCGCGCGTGCTGCTCGGCTGTCGTGACGAGGCGAAGGCCGAAGCGGCGATCGAGCGGATCAAGCGGACCGTCCGCCGCGCCGACGTCGCGTGGCTGCCGCTCGATCTCGCCGACCTCGACAGCATCCGCGACGCCGCCGAGCGCGCGAAGGCCGAGCCGCGGATCGACGTGCTGCTCAACAACGCCGGCGTCATGTACCCGCCGCTCACGCGCACGCGGCAGGGGTTCGAACTGCAGATCGGCGTCAACCATCTTGGTGCGTTCGCGCTCACCGCGCTGCTGCTGCCCAAGCTCGCCGAAGCGGGCGGCGCGCGCGTCGTCGTGACGAGCAGCATCGCGCATTTTCGTGGGCGACTCGCCTGGGACGATCTCAACGCCGAGAAACGCTATCGCAAGGCGCAGCGCTATTCGGACAGCAAGCTCGCCAACATGCTGTTCGTGTACGAACTCGATCGGCGGCTGCGCGCGGGCGGACTACCGATCAGCGCGATCGGCTGTCATCCGGGTATCGCGTCGACCAGTCTGGGGCGCCATTCGGCGATGATCCGCGTGTTTTTCCCGATTGCCGGGCTATTCCTCAACAGCGCGGCGCAAGGCGCATGGCCGGGGTTGCAGGCGGCGACCGATCCGCTGGCGGCACCCGGAAGCTATTACGGGCCGCAACAGCTCGACGGCGCACGCGGGCCATCGGGTCCGGCGAAGCGCTCGTCCGCCGCGCAGGATGCATTCGCGGCGGCGCGATTGTGGGAATGGTCGGTGGAGATGACGGGGATCGATCCGGGCTTGGCCGCGGCGGCATCGTCCGATTCCACCCCAACCCCATAACAAAAGCGACTGGACTTCAAGCTTGACTTATAAGCTTGACGCCGAATCGTAAAAGACTCACCACTTCGGTTCGTGGTGGAGAACGGCGATGTCGCGCACGAGTATCGAGAACCGCGCCGCGCGCCAAACGCCGACGCCCCAAATGCCGACGCCGACGCTGCCGTTCGGCACGATCCTGCCAGGCGATTGTATCGAGGCGATGCGCACGTTGCCGACCGCTTCGGTCGATCTGGTCTTCGCCGATCCGCCGTACAATCTGCAGCTCGGCGGCGAGCTGGACCGTCCCAACGGCACCAGGGTCGATGCGGTAACCGAAGAATGGGACAAGTTCGCCAGCTTCGCCGCCTACGATCAGTTCACCCATGCCTGGCTCGTCGAGGCGCGCCGCGTGCTCAAGCCGAATGGGTCGTTGTGGGTGATCGGCAGCTATCACAACATCTTTCGCGTCGGTGCGACGCTGCAGGATCTCGGTTTCTGGATCCTCAATGATATCGTCTGGCGCAAGGCCAATCCCATGCCCAATTTCAAGGGCACGCGCTTCACCAACGCGCATGAGACGCTGATTTGGGCCTCGACAGGCGAAAATGCGCGCTACACGTTCAATTACCGCGCGATGAAGACGCTGAACGATGAACTGCAGATGCGATCCGACTGGGTGCTGCCGGTCTGCGGCGGCAGCGAGCGGTTGCGCAACGGTCGCGCCAAGGCGCATCCGACGCAGAAGCCAGAAGCGCTGCTTTACCGCGTCCTGCTCGCCAGCACGAACAAGGGCGATGTCGTGCTCGATCCGTTCTTCGGCACGGGAACGACCGGCGCGGTGGCCAAGCGGCTCGGCCGCGCTTGGATCGGTTGCGAGCGCGAGGATGCGTATCGTGACATCGCGATGGCCCGGATCGCTGCGGCGCTGCCGCTCGACGAATCGTCGCTGACCACGATGCAGAACGGCCGCGCCGCGCCGCGCGTCGCGTTCGGCCAACTGGTCGAGACCGGCTATATCGCGCCGGGGCGCGTGCTGTTCGATCGCGCGCGCCGGTTTCATGCGACGGTGCGCGCCGATGGATCGCTGGCGGGCGAAGGCGCGAGCGGATCGATCCACGCGCTCGGCGCGCGCTTGCAGGGCGCGCCGTCGTGCAACGGCTGGACGTTCTGGCACCTCGACCACGAAGGCGCCTCGCATCCGCTCGACAGCGTGCGCCAACGCTATCTGCTGGCGACCGAGCCCTGAGGGGGGTCGGATGGGCACGCGAGCGGCATTGCGCGCATTGCGCGGTTGCCTAGCGATGCAGCGTTGTGCTCCTCTCCTTTGAAGGGGAGAGGGCTTGATACGCCGCGGTCTGTCACGTCGGCTGGCACTGCGTAGGGAGCCCCTTACGTGCCGAGCCGACCTATGCGGCGATCGTCAGTTGTACCGCCGCAACAGTCCGGCGAGCTTGCCTTGCACCGCCACTTCGGCCGGTCGATAGACCTGCGGCTCGTAGGCGCTGTTCGCGGGGTCGAGCCGGACCATGCCGTGGTCGCGGCGCAGGAACTTCAGCGTCGCCTCCTCACCGCGAACCAGCGCCACGACGATCTCACCATCGCGCGCGGTGTCCTGCCGCTTGATCAGCGCGAAATCGCCATCGAGGATGCCGGCTTCGATCATCGAATCGCCGGACACTTCGAGCGCATAATGTTCGCCAGCGCCGAGCAGCGCGGCGGGGACGGGCAGCATCGTCTGCCGTTCGAGCGCCTCGATCGGCACACCGGCGGCGATCCGACCATGCAACGGGATCTCGATGACGTCGTTCGCGGGCGACGGAGCCGTTGCCGGAGCGCGCAATGCGGCATTCGCGGCGCCCGAAGTGACCCCGGCTGCCTTGCCGCTGACATCGTCCGGATGCCGCGTGACTTCGAGCGCGCGAGCGCGATTGGGCAACCTGCGGATGAAGCCTCGCTCCTCGAGCGCGGAAATCAGACGATGCACGCCCGACTTCGAGCGCAGATCGAGCGCTTCCTTCATCTCCTCGAACGATGGCGATATGCCCGTCTCTTCAAGCCGCGTCTGGATAAAGCGGATCAGCTCGTGCTGTTTTCGCGTAAGCATGCGCACCCTCTTGAACGAGAAGTTCAGTGAACGAATGCGGAACAATTACGAAACGTCGATCGCCGCGTCAAGCGGATCATCCGTTATCGAGCAGATATCCGCTTACCGCCTGTCCTGCCGCACCGGCGGGGCTCCGCGCGGGCCAGTCGATCAGTGCGTTGCTCGTGGCGAGCGCGCCCAGCACGCCGCTGTCCTGCATCGCCGCCGGGGTGATCGCGGTGCCATCCCATCGGGCGCGCAGAAACTCCCGTCGCGATCCGCCCGCGCGCAACGATGAGGCCAGCGGCGCACGCAGCCGCATCGGCAGCGGATCGCGCGCGCCGAGCATCTGCCGCAACACCGGCAGCATGAACAGGAAGCCGGTCACATAGGCGGCGGCGGGGTTGCCCGGCAGCCCGAGGACGATCTGCCGTCGACCGTCCGTTTCGCGCGTTGCGACGAGCAGCGGCTTGCCGGGTTTTATCGCGACGCGCCAGAAGTCGATCCACGCGCCCCAGGCGAGCAGCGCCGGTTGCATGAGATCGTGATCGCCGACCGAGGCGCCGCCGGTGGTGACGATCACGTCGGCGTCGCCGGCGGCGGCGAGCGCCTTTGCGAGCAGGCCGAGGTCATCGGGCGCGGGACCCAACCGGCGGATGCGTGTCGGAAGAGTGGCGACCATCGCCGCCAGCATCGTGCCGTTGCTCGCGGGGATCTGATGCGGCGGGCAGTCCGCGCCCCCGGGGCACAACTCGTCCCCGGTATCGAGCACCGCGACGCTTGGCGGACGCCGCACAGGCAATCGTGTGTGCCCGGCCGCGATCGCGAGCGCGACCTGTGCGGGTCCGATGCGGGTTCCCGCGCGTAGTAGCAGACTGCCCGCGCGATAGTCGAGACCCTCGACCCGAACATGCCGCTCGGGCGGCACGGGACCAGTCCCCGACAGCACGATGCGTTCTTTGTCGCGGGTGATGTCCTCCTGCAGGATGACGGTCCGCGCGCCCTGCGGCATCACCGCGCCGGTCGAGACGCGCGCGGCTTCGCCGGCCCGGACCATGCCCGCGAACGGGTGGCCCGCCGCGCTTTCGCCGATCAGCCGCCACGGACCGGCGAGATCGTCGGCGCGCACCGCATAGCCATCCATCGCCGACAGGTCCGCCGCCGGTTGCGTGCGCAGCGCGTTCAGGTCCCCAGCAAGATACGATCCGAGCGTGTCCGCGATGTCGCGGCGTTCGATCGGCAGCGGCGGGGCCAGCGCGAGCAGTCGCGCCTGCGCCTCTTCGAGAGTCAGCGGTTCAACCATCGAGGGTCGGCGCGCGCCAGGTTCCCGACTTGCCGCCGTGTTTCTCGAGCAGGCGAACACCATCGATCACCATCGCCTTGTCGATCGCCTTGGCCATGTCGTAGATTGTCAGCAGCGCAACGCAAGCCGCTGTCATCGCTTCCATTTCGACCCCGGTCCGACCGGTGAACGACGCGGTGGCGGTAGCGGCTATGGCGTCTTGCACAAAGGCGAATTCGATCGTCACCGCGTCGAGCGAAAGCGGGTGGCATAGCGGGATCAGCTCGGCGGTGCGCTTGGCCGCCATGATCCCGGCGATCCGCGCGGCAGCGAGCACGTCGCCCTTCGGCACTTCGCCGCCACGGATCGCGGCGAGCGCCGGCGCGGACATCCGGATGCGCCCGCTGGCGATCGCGACACGCGCGGTCGCGGCCTTGCCGCCAACGTCGACCATCCGCGCATGCCCGTGTTCGTCGAGATGAGTGAGGTCGCCCGCCATTCAGGCCGCCGCTCGCGCGTCCGCGCCGAGCAGCCCGCGTGTCGCCGCGGCGATATCGTCGCGGCGCATCAGACTTTCGCCGACGAGGAAGCAGCGCACGCCGACATGCGCCAGCCTGACGAGGTCCGCGTGACCGCCGATGCCGCTTTCGGCGACCACCAGCGCTCCTTCGGGCATGCGCGGCGCGAGCCGCTCGGTCACCGCGAGATCAGTTGCGAAGCGCTTGAGATCGCGATTGTTTACGCCGATCAATCGGGTACGCAGCCGCGCGGCGCGCTCGATCTCCGCCTCGTCGTGCACCTCGACCAGCACGTCCATCGCGCGTTCGATCGCGGCGGCCTCGATCTCGGCCATCAGGCCATCGTCGAGCGCGGCCACGATGATCAGGATCGCGTCGGCGCCGATCGCGCGCGCTTCGACCACCTGCCACGGATCGACCATGAAGTCCTTGCGCAGCACGGGCAGCGCGCAGGCTTCGCGCGCCGCGATCAGATAGTCCTCGTGCCCCTGGAAGTATGGTGCGTCGGTCAGCACTGAGAGGCAAGCCGCACCGCCATCGGCATAGGCGCACGCATGATCGGCGGGGCGGAAATCCTGACAGATCAGGCCCTTGGACGGCGAAGCTCGCTTGATTTCGGCGATCAGGGCGAAGCCGTCTCGCGCCTTGTCTTCGAGAGCGGCGCGAAACCCGCGCGGGGGCGTCTGCACGGCGGCGAGCGTATCCAGGTCGCCGAGGGAGCGCTCTGCCTTGCGCGCGGCGACCTCGACCCGCTTGGTCGCGCAGATCTCGGCGAGCTTGTCGATCATCCCGCTGGCTCTAGAGTCGCACACCGGCTTCGACAAGCTAGCGTTGCGTCTTAGCGCGTCGCGGCGATCCAGCAATCGAGCAGCGTGTTGGCGAGGCCCTTGTCGATGACCTCGGCGGCTTCCTCGACCGCCGAACGCCAATCGTCCTCGATCCCGGCGACGATCAGCGCGGCGGCGGCGTTGAACAACACTGCGTCACGGTAAGCACCCGGTTCGCCGAGCAACAGCCCGCGCAACGCGGCGGCGTTGTGCGTCGCGTCGCCGCCACGGATGGCCCCGATCGGCGCGTCGGGCAGCCCGACGTCCGCGGTTGCGATCCGCCCGATGCGAAGGCTGGTGCCGGTGATATCGGCGAGTTCATTGCCGCCGGCAAGGCTCAGCTCGTCGAGCCCTTCGTCGCCGCTCACGACCATGGCGCGGTCGACGCCGAGCCGCGTCAGCGCGTCGGCATAGGTTGAGACGTAAGCAGGCCGGGCGATCCCGACGAGTTGCCGTCGCACCCCGGCGGGGTTCGCCAGCGGGCCGATGAGGTTGAAGATCGTGCGGCGGCCGATCGCGCGGCGGATCGGCATGATCCGCGCCATCGCCGGATGATGACGCGCCGCGAACAGAAAGCCGATGCCGAGATCAGCTAGCGTCGTCTCGGCGGTCGCCGCCGCGCGATCGAGATCGAGCCCCAGCGCCTCCAGCGTATCGGCCGCGCCCGCCTTCGACGAGGCGGCGCGGTTGCCGTGCTTGGCGACCGGGACGCCCGCCGCCGCGACCACCAGCGCGACCGCGGTCGAGACGTTGAGCGTGTGATGCCCGTCGCCGCCGGTCCCGCAGACGTCGATCGCGTCCGGCGGAGCGGTGACCGCGATCATCCGCGCGCGCATCGCCCGCGCCGCTCCGGCGATCTCGGCAGCGGTCTCGCCGCGATCGGACAGCGCGACGAGGAAGGCGGCGATGTCGCAGTCGGGGACGTCGCCGTCGAGGATCGCGCCGATCGTCGCTTCGGCAACGGCTTCGTCGAGTGGTTCGGCGGCCGCGAAGTCCGCCTTCACGCGGCGGCTTGACCGACGGCGCGCACATCGACCCCGCACAGTTCCAGGAAGTTCGCCAACAGCGCATGGCCGTGCTCGGTGGCGATGCTTTCGGGATGGAACTGCACGCCGTGGATCGGCAGGGTCGCGTGGCGGACGCCCATGACGTGGCCATCGTCGGAACGCGCGTTGACCGCCAGTGCCGGCGGCACGTCGTCGACGATCAGGCTGTGATAGCGCGTCGCGGTGAGCGGCGAGGGGAGCCCCGCGAACACGCCGCTGCCGTCATGCGTGACCGGCGAGGTCTTGCCGTGCATCAGCCCGCCGCGCACCACGCGCCCGCCGAAATGCTGGCCGATCGCCTGATGGCCAAGGCACACCCCCATCAGCGGCCGGCCGGCATCGGCGCAGGCCGCAACGAGATCGAGGCTGATCCCCGCTTCATTGGGCGTGCAGGGCCCGGGCGAAATGAGGAAACCCTGCGCCCCCGACGACATCGCCTGGCCCACCGACAGCGCATCGTTGCGCACGACCTCGACCGCTGCGCCGAGTTCCATCAGGTAGTGGACGAGGTTCCAGGTAAAGCTGTCGTAGTTGTCGATTACGAGGATCATGGCGCGCTTTAGCTCCGAGCGGGCAAGCGCGATACCCGATTGCACCAATTATGAATTTTCACTACTTAGCGTGCCATGAAAACCCAGACCGTCACGGCTACCGAGGCCAACCGCTCGTTCTCCAGACTGCTCGACGCTGTGAAGCGTGGCGAGCGAGTGGAGATCACGTCGCGCGGTCGCAAGGTCGCGGTGATGTCGCCGGCAGAATTGGACGAACCTACTCGCGAGGAGCGTTTGGCGGCGCTTGAGGTCCTGAAGAAGCGTTGGGCGACGCAGGAACATGTGACGATCGGCCCATGGACGCGTGAGGATGCGAACGCGCGCGGCTAAACGTGCAAGCGCTAGATACGAACGTGCTCGCTTATGCTGCGGGTTTGCGCCGTGTTCCCGCCGACGACCGAAAGATCGAGATGGCCGAAGAGTTCGTGCAACGAATCCTGGCCGAAGCAGACGCGGTGATCCCGTCGCAGGTCTTGGCCGAATTGCACAACGTGCTTCGTCTGCGAAGCGGACGAACGACAGCCGATTGCGCGCGTATTGTGCTTGAATACGCGGCTTCGGCGATTGTCGTGGCGACGGATAGGGAGATCCTGCGCGCCGCTTTCGATCTTTCTGGCCACGGGCTGCAGACGTACGATGCTATCATCGTCGCAGCCGCCGCGCGCGCCGGATGCGACATCCTCTATTCGGAGGACATGCAGCATGGCTTCGAATGGGAAGGCGTGATGATCGTCAATCCGTTCGCCTGACTCGGGTTCTACTAACTCTACTGCCCGAACCCCGCCTCACCCGCCACCCGCACCGCCTCGCGCGCGGCGGCGAATAGCGCGCCGGCTTTGGCTTCGCACTCGCGTTGTTCGGATGCGGGGTCGCTGTCGGCGACGATGCCCGCGCCCGCCTGGACGTGCATCATGCCGTCCTTGATCAGCGCGGTGCGCAGCACGATGCAGCTATCGACCGAACCGTCGGGGGCGAAATAGCCGACGCCGCCAGCGTAAGCGCCGCGTGTCTCTGGCTCCAGTTCGGCGATCACTTGGCACGCGCGGACCTTGGGCGCGCCACTGACGGTGCCCGCGGGAAAGCCCGCGAGCAGCGCGTCGATCGCGTCGTGCTTCGCCTCGTCCAGCTGACCGACGACGTTCGAGACGATATGCATGACGTGGCTGTAGCGCTCGATCGTATAGCTGTCGGTCACCGCGACGCTGCCCGTGCTCGCCACCCGGCCCACGTCGTTGCGGCCGAGGTCGAGCAGCATCAGATGTTCGGCGCGCTCCTTGGGATCGGCGAGCAACTCGGCCTCGTTCAGGCGGTCCTGCTCGGGCGTCGATCCGCGCGGGCGGGTGCCCGCGATCGGCCGGATCGTCACCTGTTTGCGTCGATCGGGCCCCTCGCGGACGCGCACGAGGATCTCGGGGCTCGATCCGATCAGCGCGAAGCCGGGCAAGTCGAGAAAATAGAGGAACGGCGAGGGGTTGATCCGGCGGAGCGCGCGATACAGCGCGAGCGGCGGCAGCGGGAACGGGCAGGTGAAGCGCTGCGCCAGCACCACCTGGAAGATGTCGCCGGCGGCGATGTAGTCCTGCGCGCGCAGCACCATCGCGCGATAGTCGTCGGGAGCGAGCGTCGCAGTCGCGCGAACGTCGAACGCGGCGTCGTCGCGTGGATGGGGTAGGGGCCGGGGCGGGGGCGCTGCGGCGAGGCGGCGCAGCGCGTCGTCGATGCGGTCGGCGGCGGCGACCAAAGCATGATCGGGCGAGCGGGCGTCGTCCGGCCAGACCGGGGCAACGCAGAACAGCTCGTCGCTCAAACGGTCGAACACCAGGATCAGCGTCGGGCGGACGAACAGCATGTCGGGCACGTCGACCGGGCTCGCCGGCGCGCGCGGCAGGTTCTCGACGAGGCCGATCGTCTCGTAACCGAAATAGCCGACGAGGCAGGCGAGCGCGCGCGGCAGCTCGGGCGGCACGTCCATCCGACAGGCGGCGACGAGCGCGCGCAGTTCGACCAGGCTGCCACGTGCGAGCGATTGGAACACATCGCGGTCATGCCGCCAGTCGCGGTTGATCGCGCAGTCATCGCCGGTCGCGCGGAACACGAGGTCGGGGTCGAGCCCGAGCAGGCTGTAGCGCCCGCGCACCTCGCCGCCTTCGACCGATTCCAACAGGAAGTCGCCGCGCGCGGGGACGATCAGCTTGGCGGCGGCACCGACCGGGGTCTCGCTATCGGCGATCACTCGCCGCCACACCAGCGCCGGCGCGCCGCGCGTCAACGCGGCGTGCGCCGCCGCATGGTTTTCAAGTGCGGCGGACATCGGCGCGCTACTGTTGCGCGACGCCGGTGCCGCCCAGCTGGCGCTTGACCGCCGCGAACGCCGCCGGATTGGTCTTCGCGCCCAGTTCCTCGCGCATCGCCCGCGCGAGCGACGCGGTGTATTCCTCGCCCAGCACGCCGCCAAGCTCGCGTTGCGCGCCCGCGATCATCGGATCAGCCGGGGCCACCGCGCCGGGGATGATCCGCTTGAGCGTGACCACGTACCAGCCACGATTGCCCGCCGCCGGCAACAGCTTGGTGGTGCCCTGCGCCATGGAGAACAGCAGTGCCAGCGGCGGTGGCACGGGCGCGCGCGACTGCTGTTGCAACCGCGCTAGCTCCTCGCGGCCCATCGTCATCGTCTGCGGCGGCGGCAGCGGGCGGCCGAGCGCCTTCAGCGCGGCGGCGACATCGCCGTTTGCACGAGCGGCCTGCACCGCCTGCCGCGCGGCGGCTCCGGCGGCGGCGAAGCCCTGGTCGAGCCGGTAGAGCGCGATCACGTCGGGCTTGATCTCGGCGAACGGCGCGGCGGCGGCGGGGGTGATCGCCGACACCTCGAACAGCGCATAACGCTTGCCCGGCTCGATCTCGGCGAGCTGCGGCTGGCTTGCGCGTTCCATCGAAAATGCCGTCGGCAGCACGCGCGCTAGCTCGGGCGGCAACGCCGGGGCGGGACTACCGGGCGCTTGGCCATAGACACGCCCGTCGGCGGTCAGCGGCGCGGTCTGCGTGATCGTCAGCCCGAGCGATTTTGCCGCATCGGCAAGGCTGCCGCCCTTGTCGAACACGCCTTCGACATTGGCGGTCAGAGTGTTCAGCGCCGTGCGGCGCTGTTCGGCGGCGAGCTGCGTCGCGATCTCGCCACGCGCCTGCGCGAGCGATCGGGCGGGGGTTACCGTTACGGTGTCGACATGCGCGACGACCCAGCCAAGGCTGCTGCGCGCGGGGCCGACGATCGCGCCTTTTGTGCCGCCATAGACCGCATCGGCCACCGCCGGGCTGGTCTGCTCGGCCAGCGCGGCGCGGGTCGCCGCCTGCCTGGTCGAGGTCGCAAGCCCGCGCGCCTGCGCGACCGCCGCGAGCGGCTTGCCGGCTTTGGCCTCGGCGGAGGCGGCGCGCGCATCGCTCTCACCGGCGAACACCACCTGCGTGATCGCGCGCGTTTCCACCGCCGCGTATTTCGCCGCGTCGGCTGCATAGCGCGCGGCGATCTGCGCGTCGCTCGGCGGCGCGCCCGCGGGGGCATTGGCGTCGGTCAGCAGCGCATAGCGGATCACGCGCCGTTCGGGGCGGACGAACCGGTCGCGATGCGTCAGGTACCATTTGCCGAGCGTTGCATCGTCCGGCGCCTGCGCGGGCGCGAACGCCTCGGCCGGCAACGTCGCGATCGTGCCTCCGCGCGTCTCCTTGAGCAAGGCGACGTATCGCATCGCCAGCGATCGCGGCATCGTGGCGCCGAAGCTGGCGGGAACGAGCAACTGACGCGCGATCAGGCTGCCGGCGATGTCATCGCGCACCGCCTTCTCGTTGATGCCGCGCTGCTGGATCAGCTGGTCGAACAATGTCTGGCTGAACCGTCCGTCGGGGCCTTGGAACGCAGGGACCTTGGCGATCTCGCTGTCGATCAGGCGGTCGCTTGCGCTGACGCCGTGTGCGTCGCCCCAGGCGCTGATCGCCAGCCGATCGATCAGGTTGTCGAGCACGCGCTCAAGCTGTCCCGCGCCGATCAGCCCCGGCATCGTCGCCGCAGGCTGCTGCTGGCGAACCTGCGCCAGCGCCGCGTTCGCGGCCTGGGTCAGCGCCGCCGCGTCGATCCGGCGATCGCCGACACTGGCGATCGCGCCGGCCGGATCGCCGCCGCCCCCGCCGCGAAGATTGCCAATCCCGCTCCCGGCGAACGACAACGCGATCACCGCAAGGAACGCGATGGCGATCGCCGCGCCGAGCTTCGATCCGAGAAAGCTGCGAAAAAACTGGAGCATGTCGCCGTCGTTGATCGTGGTCGGGATGGGCAGTGACAAGAGAGCGATGAGCCCCGTCGAGCGCGCCGTGTAAGGGGCTATCGCATTTGCCGCAATGGGGCCGCCATGGCCTGCGGCGATAGACATCTTGAGGCTGGCCAACCTGACCGCCCGCATGGCTATGCTTTTGACAAGTCGCCTATCGCTGGCATAGCGGGCGTCAAAAGACGGCGCGGATGTCTGAAAGCCTGTCCAGCGGATCCGCGACCTGATGAGGGAATTCATGACGATTACGCCATATATTGTCGGCAACTGGAAGATGAACGGCACGCGTGCGACGCTGTCCGAGGCGCGCTCGATCGATCGCGCCGCCGGGCGGTTTCCGGGCGTCGAGGTGGGCATCGCGCCGCCGTTCACGCTGATTTCGGCGCTTTGCGAGGCGGTTACCGCGATCGCCGTGGGCGGGCAGGATTGCCATGTCGCACCGAGCGGCGCGTTTACCGGCGACGTCTCCGCGCCGTTGCTGGCGGACGCCGGCGCTGCGTTCGTCATCGTCGGGCACAGCGAGCGGCGCGCGCTGCATGGCGAGGACGATGCGCTGGTCCGCGCCAAGGCCGAAGCCGCGCAAGTTGCGGGGCTCGGCGTGATCGTCTGCGTCGGCGAAACCGAATCGGAGCGCGATGCGGGCGAGGCGGAGGCGGTGGTCACCGCGCAGCTCGACGGCTCGCTGCCGCACGGAGACGGCGGGCTGGCGGCGCTGGCCAAGCTCTCGGTGGCGTACGAGCCGGTCTGGGCGATCGGCACCGGGCGCGTGCCTTCGGTCGGCGATGTCGGCGCGATGCACCGCGCAATCCGCGCGAAGCTGATCGCGGTCTACGGCGCGGAAGGCGCGGGCGTGCGCATCCTCTACGGCGGATCGGTCAACGCGGGCAACGCGGCCGAGCTGCTCGCGGCGGACGAGGTCGGCGGAGCGCTGGTCGGCGGCGCGAGCCTGCAGGCCGAAAGCTTCTCGGCGATCATGGGCGCGGCGGAGACGGTGCGGGCGGGGTAAGCGCGACGCGGCTCCGTCAACTTGGATGAGCAACCTGCCATGGGTCGAGCGCACGCCGATTGCACTTGGCGGCCGGTGCGCCTACCTGCCCCGGCAGGGTCGTATTTCCGTTGACGGGTTGACAGGTTTTCGATGGCACTTTTCATCTTCCTCACCGTGCTCCAGGCGTTGGTCGCGGCGGCCCTGGTCGGCGTGATCCTGATGCAGCGGTCGGAAGGCGGCGGGCTTGGCGTCGGCAGCAGCTCGTCGAGCTTCATGTCGGCGCGCGGCGCGGCGGATTTCCTTACGCGCGCGACGGGCGTGCTCGCGGCGCTGTTCGTGGTGCTCAGCATCGTGCTCGCGACGCTCGCGGTCGGCGCGACGTCGGGCCGCAAGATCGATACCTCGCTCGACCGCACGGTGACCGCGCCGGCGCGGCCCGCCGACCCGCTGGCGGGCGCGGCGCAGCCGGTCGCACCGCCGGTCGCGGGAAATCAGGTAGCGCCCAATGCGGCGCCGAGCGTCGCGCCGCTGACCAACGATCCGCTGGCGGGGCCGGCGCACAAATAATCCGCGCCGCCGCGCATCACCGAGGACGATCCGCTGTGGATTGCCCGCGCATCCGCTTGCCCTCGGCGGGTCTCGCGACGTAGGGCGTAACTCCCATGACGCGGTTCATTTTCATTACCGGCGGCGTGGTGTCCTCGCTCGGCAAGGGTCTGATGGCGGCGAGCCTGGGTACGCTGCTCCAGGCGCGCGGCTATCGCGTGCGCATCCGAAAGTTCGATCCCTACCTCAACGTCGATCCGGGCACGATGAGCCCGTATCAGCACGGCGAGGTCTATGTCACCGACGATGGCGCGGAGACCGATCTCGACCTCGGGCATTACGAGCGCTTCACCGGCGTTTCGGCGCGGCAGGCGGACAACATCACCTCGGGCCGCGTCTATCAGGACATCATCACGCGCGAGCGGCGCGGCGATTATCTCGGCGCGACGGTGCAGGTGATCCCGCACGTGACCGACGCGATCAAGGCGTTCGCTCAAGCCGATTCAGAAGAACTCGATTTCGTACTGTGCGAGATCGGCGGCACCGTCGGCGATATCGAGGGCCTGCCCTTCGTCGAGGCGATCCGCCAGCTGCGCAACGAACTGGGGCGCGAGGCGAGCTGCTGCGTCCACGTGACGCTGGTGCCCTACATCGCCGCCGCCGGCGAGCTCAAAACCAAGCCGACCCAGCATTCGGTGCGCGAACTGACCGGGCTCGGCGTCCAGCCCGATATCCTGCTGTGCCGCTGCGAAAAGCCGTTGCCGCCCGGCGATCGCGCCAAGATCGCGCTCTATTGCAACGTCCGCAGCGAGGCGGTCATCCCCGCGCTCGACGCCGCGAGCATCTATGCCGTGCCGCTGCAATACCACGCCGAGGGGCTCGACGCGCAGGTGCTGCGCCATTTCGGGCTCAGCGCGCCGGTCCCCGACCTCTCGCGCTGGCGTGACATTGTCGACCGGCACCAGAACCCCGAGGGCGAGGTGACGATCGGCGTCGTCGGCAAATACGTCGGCCTGCCCGACGCGTACAAGTCGCTGAACGAGGCGTTGGTCCACGGCGGCATGGCCAATCGCGTGCGCGTCAACATCCGCTGGATCGACGCCGAGATGTTCGAGCGTGGCGACGCCGAGATCGCCAGCGGGCTCGAGCCGATGCACGGCATCCTGGTCCCCGGCGGCTTCGGCGAGCGCGGCACCGAGGGCAAGATCGCCAGCGTCCGCTTCGCGCGCGAACGCCGAGTGCCGTTCTTCGGCATCTGCCTCGGCATGCAGATGGCGTGCATCGAAGGCGCGCGCAACACCGCCGGGATCGCCGACGCGTCCTCGACCGAGTTCGGCGAAACGCAAGAGCCGGTGGTCGGCATCATCACCGAATGGATGAGCGCCGAGGGGCTGCAGACACGCGCCGCCGAAGGCGATCTGGGCGGCACGATGCGGCTCGGCGCCTATCCGGCGATGCTCGCGGGCAACAGCCACGCCGCCGCGATCTACGGCGCGACGACGATCAGCGAACGCCACCGACACCGTTACGAGGTCAACGGCGCCTATCGCGAGCCGCTCGAACGTGGCGGGCTGGTGTTCTCAGGGATGAGCCCCGATGGCCTGCTGCCCGAAATCGTCGAGCGGCCAGACCATCCGTGGTTCGTCGGCGTGCAGTTTCACCCCGAACTCAAGAGCAAGCCGTTCGACCCGCACCCGCTGTTCGCGGGCTTCATCGAAGCCGCGGTCCGCCAGGCGCGGCTGGTTTAGAACACGCACGCGCGAACCCTTCACCCCATCCGTCCACCCATCCGTCCGCCCTGAGCCTGTCGAAGGGCCGTCCTTCTTTCATGCCACCTCGGATCAAGAAGGACAGTGCTTCGACAAGCTCAGCATGGACGGGGTTTTTGGATTTCATTTGGATCGCAGTGGTCTGACGAAGCCCTATCGCGTCGGCTTCGCCTTGCCATAGATCAGGCAGTCGCCGTTGGCGCGTGCGAGGATGCAGCGGCGGACGGGTGGCGGCGTGGTCGGGAATCTGGCGACGGGCGCGATCGCTTCGGGCGAGGCGTATTGCGGCGCGGCCGGCGGTGGGGCGGTGATCTCGGTGTCCTGCTGCGCCAGGATCGTCCACCCCGCGCCGTTCCGCTGCAGCAGCTGCGTCTGATAGCCGTGCCGAGCGCCGGTCGCGGGCTCGCCGTGGAACGTGCGCGCGCCGTCGATCGACCAGGTCAGCGTGACCGTCGCGAGGTCGGACGTCAGCGCGCGCACCTCGACATTCGCGATTGCCAGCCGCGCCTGCGCATAGACGAGCTTGAACCCGTCGCCTAGATTGCGCGCGGCCTCCGCCTGGCCATGCCAGCGCCAGCCGAGCGAGGTGATGACATCGGCATCGGGATCGATCGCCGCGCTGTACGCGGCGGCATCGTGCGCGTTCCACGCCGCCGCCTGCGCAGCCTCGAACCGGTCGATCGACGCGTCTGCCGCGAGCGCCGGGGCAGCTAGGAACAGCGGGGTGAGGAGCGCGAAGGCCACGCCCGATAGCTTGTGCATGATAGACGCCCCCCATGATTGTCGCACGGCGGTGGTCGCGCGGCTTTACGGCGGCGTCAATCGCTATGGTTGGTCGGCAGGCGCGCGCGATCGAGAAGAAGGGCACACCGGGTGGTGCCTCCTTGTTCGCAAGACACAGCGATGCCCCCGCCGGCGAGCGCGGGATAACGCCTGGGAATATGCGCATGCGGACGGGTGCGGCCGGCGCGAGGGGTTCGCTTCGCACGTTTGCGCGAGCTATCGTGGTCTTCGTTCGCGAATGGCTGGACGAGCGACACGATGCTCTTGTCCGGCTCGGGCCTTCAAGGCGTGTGAGGAGACGACGGCAAAAGGCCTCGCGAGGCATGTCCGTCGCCGCCGGGGCATACCCCGGGTTCAGGAGCGCGATGGCTCCGTTTGCTCACATCGCGGGCGCGGGCACCCGGCTGTTAGGGTGCGCCGACCGCCAACGGAAGGGACAAAGGTGATGGCCATCACACCCCCGTTCCCGTCGCTGCGCCAGCCGATGCGGACATCGACCGACGGCGGGGTATATAACCAATATGGTTAGTGATGTCAAGCCGCTACGTAATTGCGCAAGCCGCCCGCCCCTCAAACCGCTCGTCACCCCCGGACTTGATCCGGGGTCCCGCTTGTTCGCTGCGTCGAGCAGACAAACAGCGGGATCCCGGGTCAAGCCCGGGATGACAACGGGATGGTTGTCACGGTCAGGCGAACCGAATGATACCCATCGTTCCCCTCCCCAAGCGAGCTTGAAAGGACAACGAAAACGGGGCCGCTCTCGCGAGCGACCCCGTCGTTATGCTCATAGATGCGAACCTATCAGGCCGCTTCGCTCGCCGGCGCGTTGTCGACGACGCTCAGCGGCGCGCGCGCGCCGATGGCGATCTTCTTGGGCTTCATCGTCTCGGGAACTTCACGCACGAGATCGATCACGAGCAGTCCGTCCTCAAGGTTGGCGTTGTCGACGCGGACATAGTCGGCCAGTTCGAAGCGACGCTCGAACCCGCGCTGCGCGATGCCGACATGCAGGAATTGCGCTGCGGCGGTGTCATCGCCCTTCTTGCCGGTGATGACCAGCAGGTTCTGCTGCGCGGTGATATCGATATCGTCGGTCTTGAAACCGGCGACCGCGAGCGTGATGCGATAGGCATCTTCGCCGCGCCGCTCGATGTTGAACGGCGGGTAGTTATCGCCGGCGGTGGCGCGCGCCTGGTTCTCGATCAAGTCGAACAGGCGATCGAACCCGACCATGCTGCGGCGATAGGGGGTGAAGTCGATACGGTTCATCGGTCAAATCCTCATACGAGCAATTTTCAGCCAACCGACGGGGCCCGCAAAGGGCGCCCCGGCAGTGCGCCATGCCCCCGAAGGGCGCATGACACGATCGATCAGATATGATAACGCCGAGCGCTTTCAAGAGCTTCAGCAGGCGACCTTCGCATGGCCACTCCCAGGATCGAGATCTATACCAAGTGGGGTTGCCCCTATTGCTCGGCCGCCATCGCGCTGCTCGACAAGAAGGGCGTGTCCTACGAGGAGTACGACACCACGATGGGCGGGCCGAAGAAGGCCGAGATGATCGAGCGGGCGCCCGGCGCGCGCACCGTGCCGCAAGTGTTCGTCAATGATCGCGCGCTCGGTGGCTTCGACGACATCAGCAAGCTCGACCGCGCGGGCGAACTCGACGCGATCCTGGGGATATAGCGATCGGCACCGGTCGCCCCCACCAATGAGCGCGCCATGAGCGCAATCGCCGCGATCCTGCAGATGACCTCGGGGATCGACCCGTCCGAAAACGCGCGCGCGATCGTCGCGGCGATCGAGGCGGCGGCGGCGCGCGGCGCGGCGATGCTGTTCACGCCCGAGATGTCGGGGCTGGTCGACCGCGATCGCCGGCGCGGCGCGGCGCATATCGTGGTGGAGGGTGACAACCCGGTGCTCGCCGCGGTGCGCGATGCCGCCGCGCGCGCCGGCGTCTGGGTCGCGCTCGGCTCGCTCGCGGTAGAGGGTGAGGGCGGTCGCTGGGCCAACCGCGCGTTCGTAATCGACGCCGCCGGCGCGATCGCCGCGCGGTACGACAAGCTGCACATGTTCGACGTCGACCTCGCGACCGGCGAGAGCTGGCGCGAATCGAATGCCTATGCGCCGGGCAGCCGCATCGTCACAGTCGAGACGCCACTCGGCCGGCTGGGCCTGACGATCTGCTACGACATCCGCTTCCCCGCGCTGTTCGAGGCGCTCGGCCGCGCGAAGTGTGACGTCATCGCGATTCCCGCGGCGTTCACCGTGCCGACCGGCCGCGCGCACTGGCACCTGCTGCAACGCGCACGCGCGGTCGAGGCGAGCGCCTATGTGATCGCCGCGGCGCAAGTCGGGCAACACGCGGACGGGCGCGAGACCTATGGCCACAGCCTGGCGATCGATCCGTGGGGCGACGTACTGCTCGACCTCGGCGGGGAAACGGTCGGGTTGGGGTTCGCCGCGATCGATCCCGCGCGCATCGCCGAGGTCCGCGCGCAATTGCCGAGCCTTACCAATCGCCGCGCTCTGGGTGCCGACATGATTGACGTGGGGATGGGTGACGCCGGGACGGTTGACGTACGCGCCGCAGATGCCATCTCGATTGTCACATGATTGTCTTTGATCTGCAATGCGAGGGCGGCCATCGCTTCGAAGGCTGGTTCGGCTCCTCATCCGATTACGAGCGCCAGCATACCGCCGGGCTGATCGCTTGTCCGCAATGCGCGTCGACCGTGGTCGGTAAGGCGGTGATGGCCCCCGCCGTCGGCCGCAAGGGCAATCAGCCGCCGACGGCGCGGACCGAGATCGCGCGCGCGGATGGCGCGGGCCAACCAGTCGTCCCCACAGCCGGTGGCGTGGGCGCGAAGCCGACGCCGCTGATCAAGCCCGCCACATCCCCCGCGTTGCCGCCCGAGGCGATCCGGGTGATGCATGCGCTGGCGACGATGCAGGCCAAGGCGCTCGAAAACTCGCGCTGGGTCGGCGAACGTTTTGCCGAGGGCGCACGCGCGATGCATTATGGTGAACGCGAGGTCGAGACGATCCACGGCCGCGCTTCGCCCGAGGAAGCCGAGGCGCTGGTCGAGGAAGGCATCGTGGTGATGCCGCTGCCCTTCCCGGTGGCGCCGCCCGATCAGCTCAACTGATTGCCAACCGCGCGCACGCTGCCTAACGCTATGCGCGGCGCGCCCGTAGCTCAGCAGGATAGAGCATCAGATTCCTAATCTGGGGGCCACAGGTTCGAATCCTGTCGGGCGCACCATCGAACGGATCATTCCGCCGCCTGGGTAGTTCGCTGGCCGCGTCGGAACGCGGTCATCAGCGTGCGGCTGTATTCGCGGTGCGTCGCGGTTTCGCGATGGCAGCCGGCGGATGACGGCGCGATGCCGAGCGAGGCGGCCGGGGTGAAGGTCAGCTCGCCGAAATAGACGCTGTCGATCGCGTCGTAGAGATCGACGCGGACGTAATCGAACGGTGCGGCCAGCGCGCGGGCGGCCGTGGTCAGCGCCGCGAGGCGATCGGTGTGGGGCAGGCGATAGTCATCGGGCGCGACGAGCCCGTCTGCTGGGTCCATGGGAGCGAAATCCGGTACGCGGAACATGCGGCTCCACGGCTTGCCGAACCGTCCGTGATCGACCTGACACAACAGCGGTTCGCCGTGGATGCAGTGAAACTTGTAATCGTCGGGCGGCGACGCGTCGGGGCCGGGGACCAGCGCTTCGACGATGATCTTCCTCGGCAGCCGCCAATACTGCATCTCACGCATGATCTGGGTATAGTCGATGGCCGCCAGATCATAGAGAGCGCGCAGGTCTTCGGGTGCCTTGGCGTCGCGCAGGAAGACGGTCGCGCCACTGGCATGGGACGGCTTCGCGATCGCTTCGCTGCCAATCAACGGACCAAGCGCCTCATAAAGCTGATCCGGCGATCGAATCGTTTCCATGTCAACGATCAGCAGTGTTTCAGGCGCGCGTATGCCCGGGCACAGGCGCTCGGCTCGCGCCTTGGCGGTGGTCTTGTCGACGAATGCACGTTGTATCGGGGACCAGCGCGGATCGATCATGCGGCCGAAAATGAGGTCGTTTATCGACGCGGCCGGATGATCCACGGGCAGCGGCCAACGCCCGAACTTCAGCTGGAAACTCGGGCCGGCGATCAGGTGATTGAAGGCGCGGGACGGGGGGTCGGCGGACAAAGCTTCGTCCCGACGCAGCGCCGATATGTCGCCGTGTTTTGTCTGAAAAGTCGATCCGCTCAACTTCGGCCCCCTCGCGATTGCTGTTCCGGCGACGATCGTCAGCCCGATATGCGGGCAAGCCGCGCGGCGATACCTTTCAAAACGCGTTCTCCCAAAAGTCGGAAGTCGGCGCTATGCGATGCCTATGGCACGCCGGTTCCTCATCGTCCCGCTGATCATAATGGCGGTGACCGTGCCGGCGCGTGCCGACGACCGCGATGTTCCTTATTGGGCATCGATCCGCGCGAAGGCGAAAGAGGTCAACATGCGCGTCGGGCCATCGCGTGGCTATCGCATCTCGTGGCTCTATCGCCGCCCGCTGATGCCGCTGAAAGTGCTGCGGCTGCAGGAAGCCTGGCGGTTGGTCGAGGATCCCGACGGGCAGCGCGGCTGGATGCTACAGCAGTTCCTCTCGCCCGAACGCGCGGCGATGGTCGGCGGTGCGGGGTTGGTCGAGATACGCGATCAGCCGGGGGGCGGCCGGTTGCTATGGCGCGCGGAGCCGGGCGTCGTCGGTAAGCTGGGCGCGTGCGACGAGGGGTGGTGCAAGTTCGATGTCAGGGGAGGGCACGTGGGGTACGTCGCTCAGGAACGCTTGTGGGGAGCGGGCGCACCCTGAGGAAAGAGACCCTCTGGTAATCGATCTATCCCCAGCCTCGAGTTACCGCTGGCAAACACCCTTATCGAGCGTCAGCAAGAGGCCCTGAGCTAAGCCTGTGACGGTGTCCCCAACCCGGCAATCAAGCCGAGTTATCAAAACCCGTTTCGACCCGACCGCTCCCTTCGGGCTTCGAGCCGTCACCACCATCTCATATGCATACCACTTCGGGTTCGGGTGAGGCGCAATGCTTACCACCACCGCAGGTGTTCGATGCCTCGCTTGCGGAGAGCATGCAACGAGGATTAGACCGCAAAGCAGGGCATTCACCGCCGGATAGGCGACGTTCACTGGCGACCACTTCACACTAGCTCGATCGCCACCGCGGTCGCTTCGCCGCCGCCGATGCAGAGGCTGGCAACGCCGCGCTTCAGCCCTTTTTCTTTCAGCGCTGCGATCAGTGTCACGATGATCCGCGTGCCCGATGCGCCGATCGGGTGGCCGAGCGCGGTCGCGCCGCCGTGGACGTTGATCTTGTCATGCGAAATGCCGAGGTCGTGCATCGCGAACATCGCGACGCAGGCGAAGGCCTCGTTGATCTCGAACAGATCGACATCGGCGAGGCTCCAGTCGATCTTCTCGAGCAGGCTGGTGATCGCGAACGCGGGCGTGGTCGGAAAGCGCTTGGGCTCGTGCGCGTGCGCGCTGACGCCGACGATGCGCGCCACGGGGGTCAGGCCTTTGTCGCGGGCGACGCTCTCGCGTGACAGCACGACCGCCGCGGCACCGTCCGAGATCGAGCTCGAGCTTGCCGCCGTGATCGTGCCGTCCTTGGCGAACGCCGCCTTCAGTGTCGGGATCTTGTCCGGGCGGCCCTTGCCCGGTTGTTCGTCGGTATCGACAATCACGTCGCCGCCGCGCGTCTTGACCGTAACCGGAGTGATCTCTTCGGCGAAACTGCCGCCGCTGATCGCGCCTTGCGCGCGACGCAGCGATTCGATCGCATAGGCATCCTGCGCCTCGCGCGTCAGCTGGTATTCGTCGGCGACGGTCTGCGCGAAAGAGCCCATCGAGCCGCCGTCATAGGCGTCTTCTAGGCCATCGAGGAACATGTGGTCATAGGCAGTGTCGTGCCCGGCGCGCGCGCCGGCGCGATGCTTCTTGAGCATGTAGGGCGCATTGGTCATGCTCTCCATGCCGCCGGCGATCACCATGTCGACCGACCCGACCGCAAGCGTTTCGGCCCCCATGATCACCGTCTGCATGCCCGATCCGCACACCTTGTTCACGGTGGTTGCCTGCACCGACAGCGGCAACCCGGCCTTCAGCGCGGCTTGCCGCGCGGGCGCCTGGCCAAGGCCGGCGGGAAGCACGCAGCCCATGTAGATCCGCTCGATGTCAGCGCCCTCAACGCCCGCGCGCTCGACCGCGGCCTTCACCGCCGTCGCGCCGAGATCGGTCGCCGAAACGTCCGCGAAGACCCCCGCCAACCCGCCCATCGGGGTGCGCGCATACGAAAGGATGACGACGGGATCATCTTTGGACAAGGCAGCCATGACGTTTCGACTTTCGAGAAAACCAAACTGAACGGACCGAGACTATTTAATGCTGCATTGCGACATTGGCAATCGCGCGCGGCGGGACCGCCAATCGGCGGTTCGTTGGAACCGCCTCCGCGATCAGCGGGTTGGCCGATGCAAGCACAGTCGCCGCAGCGCGGCGGCCGGGCTTGCACCGCGTCAAACTGGGGCCTAACGCGGGCTCACAGCCCTTGATTCCATGCCGGCGGCGCGTCCGCCAACGACGGGATTACGCCTTGGTCGACCTTTCGCAATATCTGCCGATCCTTATCTTCCTGGGCGTGGCGTTGCTGCTGTCGTCGGCGTTCGTGTTTCTGCCGATGGGCGTCGCGCGGCTGACCGGGACGCACAATCCGAGCGCCGACAAGCTTACTGAATACGAGTGCGGATTTCCCGCGTTCGAGGATCCGCGCAGCCAGTTCGACGTGCGGTTCTATCTGGTCGCGATCCTGTTCATCATCTTCGATCTGGAGGCGGCGTTCCTGTTTCCGTGGGCGGTGTCGCTCAAACAGACCGGCTGGGCCGGCTGGGGCACGATGATGGTGTTCCTGGGCGAGCTCGCCATCGGCCTCGCCTACGCGTGGAAGAAGGGGGCGCTGGACTGGGAATGAGCGATCTCGTCACCCCTTCCACCGAGTTTGGGCCCGCCGGCCTCAGGACCGAGGATCAGGCGATCACGCAACCCGACCCCGCGTTCCTCGCCGACGTCGGCAGCGAGGTATCGAACAAGGGCTTTCTCGTTACCTCGACCGAGGAGCTGTTCCAGTGGGCGCGGACCGGCAGCCTATGGTGGATGACGTTCGGCCTGGCGTGCTGCGCGGTCGAGATGATCCACGTCAACATGCCGCGATACGACATGGAGCGTTTCGGCGTCGCGCCGCGCGCCTCGCCGCGCCAGTCGGACGTGATGATCGTCGCGGGTACGCTGTGCAACAAGATGGCTCCGGCGCTGCGCAAGGTCTATGATCAGATGTCGGACCCGAAGTACGTGATCAGCATGGGATCGTGCGCCAACGGCGGCGGGTACTATCACTATAGCTATTCGGTCGTGCGCGGTTGCGATCGGATCGTGCCGGTCGATATCTATGTGCCTGGCTGTCCGCCCACCGCCGAGGCGCTGCTCTATGGCGTGATGCAGCTGCAGCGCAAGATCCGCCGCGTGGGGACGTTCGAGCGGTGATACATATATGAGCGTGGTCCATTCCGCCCCCCGCTTCGCGTCGAACGATGGCGTTCGCGACACGCTGGCCACCGCGCTGGGCGCGATGCTGGTCGCGCAGAACGAGGAAAACGGCGAGATTGTCCTGACCGTCGCGCGCGACCGGATCGAGGACGCGTTGCGCCTGCTGCGCGACGAGCACGGTTATCAGCAGTTGATGGAGATCGCGGGCGCCGACTATCCATCGCGCACCGAGCGCTTCGACGTCGTCTACATGCTGCTGTCGCTGACGAAAAACCACCGGGTGATGGTCAAGGTCATCGCCGCCGAGCACGCGCCGGTGCCGACGGTGACGACGCTGTGGCCCGTCGCCGGCTGGCTCGAGCGCGAGGTGTTCGACATGTACGGGGTGATCTTCGCCGGCAACCCCGACCTGCGCCGTATCCTGACCGACTATGGCTTCGAAGGGCATCCGTTCCGCAAGGACTTCCCGCTGACCGGCTATACCGAGCTGCGATACTCCGAAGAGGACAGCCGTGTGGTCTATGAGCCGGTCAGCTTGGCGCAGGACTTGCGTACGTTCGACTTCATGAGCCCGTGGGAAGGCGCGGATTACGTTCTGCCCGGTGATGAGAAGGCCGCGCCCGCCTATGCTGCGGCCGCGCCAAGGGGCGCCGATCCCAAGGTGACGGACAACGCCAACCAATCCGGCGGCGGGAACGCCGCGGGCGGCAATGCCGACGCCAAGGTTGCGCCGAGCGCCACGACGGGCGGAAATGTCTCGGGCCAGGGGGATGGCGAGCCGACGCCCAGGACCACCGATCTGCCCGATCCCAGGGGTCCTTCGGGCACGGTCGCATCGGGCGCCAAAGAAGAGGGCAGCTGAGATGGTCGGCCTGATCGCCGAGCAATCGCCGACTACCGAAGGCGAGCTGCTGTCGAACTATACGCTCAACTTCGGGCCGCAGCATCCGGCGGCGCACGGCGTGCTGCGCATGGTGATGGAGCTTGACGGCGAGGTGATCGAGCGGATCGATCCGCATGTCGGCCTGCTCCATCGCGGCACCGAGAAGCTGATCGAGCAGAAGACCTATCTTCAGGCGCTGCCCTATTTCGATCGGCTCGATTACTGCTCGCCGCTGTGCATGGAGCACAGCTATGTGCTCGCGATCGAGAAGCTGCTCAACCTCGAAGTGCCGGTCCGCGCGCAATACCTGCGTGTGCTGTTCGCCGAGCTGACGCGCATCTCGAACCATATGCTCAACCTCGGCAGCCACGTGATGGACGTCGGCGCGATGACGCCGAACCTGTGGCTGTTCGAGATCCGCGAAGACTGCATGAACTTTTTCGAGCGCGCGTCTGGCGCGCGGATGCATATGGCCTGGTTCCGCCCCGGCGGCGTGCACCAGGACGTGCCGCTCAAGCTCCTGACCGACATCGCCGACTGGCTCGACACACGGCTGCCGCGACTGTTCGACGACGCGATGAAGCTCGTGGTCGACAACCGCATCTTCAAGCAGCGTAACGTCGACATCGCGGTCGTCAGCAAGGACGATGCGGTGCGCTGGGGCTTTTCCGGGCCGATGATCCGCGGCGCGGGCATCGCCTGGGACTTGCGCAAGAGCCAGCCGTACGACGTGTACGACCGCATGGACTTCGAGGTGCCGGTGGGCACGAACGGCGATTGCTATGACCGGTTCATGGTGCGCGTCGAGGAAGTGCGGCAGTCGGCGCGGATCATGAAGCAATGCCTGACCGATATGCCCAACGGCCCGATTGCGTCCGACGATCGCAAGATCGTGCCACCCAGGCGCGCCGAGATGAAGACAAGCATGGAAGCGCTGATCCATCACTTCAAGCTCTACACCGAAGGCTTCCACGTGCCCGCAGGCGAAGTGTATGTGGCGACTGAGAGCCCGAAAGGCGAGTTCGGCGTGTACCTGGTCTCGGACGGCAGCAACCGGCCTTATCGCTGCAAGATTCGCCCCACGGCGTTCAGTCACCTCCAGGCGATCGATTTCATGAGCCGCGGCCACATGCTGCCCGACGCGACCGCTATCCTGGGCGCATTGGATATCGTGTTCGGGGAGTGCGATCGGTGAGCGCGCGGCGTGGCCCAGCGAAGCTCGGTACGTTCGCGATGATGCGCGCCTGGGCGATCGCAACCGGTTTGGTGTTGATCGGCTGGTTTTTCGGCGCGCTGCTGGTCGGTCGGCGGCCCGAAGACATCGTCGCGCCGCTGATCGCCGCGATCGGCGGTTTCGAGTTCGCGTTGTACGCGAACGACCTGTGGCGCCGGCGGGGGATGCACCATGGCTGAGCGCAACCTCGAAGTCGACAGCCCCGAACTCCGCGCGCGCTGGGGCGGGTTCGCGTTCAACGCGCATTGGGCCGCACAGGCAAAGGCCGCGATCGCGCGCTATCCGCAAGGGCGTCAGCGCTCGGCGGTGATGGCGCTGCTCGACTATGCACAGCGGCAGGTGGGCGAAGAGACTGGTACGCAGGGCTGGCTGCCGATCCCGGTGATCGAGTACGTCGCGACGCAACTCGACATGCCGATCATTCGCGTGCTCGAGGTCGCGACATTCTACACGATGTTCAACCTCGCGCCGGTCGGCCGCTTCCATGTCCAGGTCTGCGGCACGACGCCGTGCATGCTGCGCGGCTCGGACGACATCATCGCGGCGTGCGAGAAGCGCGGGATGCAGCACGGCCACGTCAGCGCCGACGGGCTGTGGACGCTGACCGAAGTCGAATGCATGGGCAACTGCGCGTCGGCGCCGATGGCGCAGATCAACGACGACAACTACGAGGATCTGACCCCCGAGCGGCTGAACTTCGTGCTCGACGAACTCGTCGCCGGACGGCAGCCGAAGACGGGGACGCAGGAACCGGGGCGGTTCACGGTCGAGCCGGTCGGAGCGTTGTCGAACCTCACCGCCATGGTGGATGCGAACCATGACTACCGGGGTGAGCGGTGATGGCCGGTGAAGAGGGCGGCGGCGAAGTGGTCAGCTTTATGGCCGAGCAGTTCAGACGTCTCCATACGCGCTTTGATACGGTTGATGAGCGTATGGTGCGATTGGAAGAACGCGTTGGCCAAGTAGAACGAAGGCTGACTGCATCGACGCATCTTGAGCAGGGTCTGGTCGCACACATGGCAAGCCTCCACGAAAGCATGGACACCTTCCGCGCTACCGTGGTCGATCTCGACAGGCGCTTGGCCAAGTTGGAAGCACGGTGATGCTCGCTGACAAGGACCGCGTCTTCACCAACGTCTACGGCTACCAGTCGTGGCGTCTCGACGCCGCGCAGGCGCGCGGCGATTGGGACGATACCAAGGCGCTGATCGCGCGCGGACGCGATGCGATCATCGACGAGATGAAGGCATCCGGCCTGCGAGGGCGGGGCGGCGCGGGCTTTCCGACCGGCATGAAGTGGAGCTTCATGCCCAAGGAACCGCCGAAGGACCATCTCGGCCAGCCCAAACCGAGCTTTCTTGTGATCAACGCTGACGAGTCCGAGCCCGGCAGCTGCAAGGACCGCGAGATCATCCGCCACGATCCGCACAAGCTGATCGAGGGCGCGCTGGTCGCGGGCTTCGCGATGAACGCGCGCGCGGCCTACATCTACATCCGTGGCGAATACATCCGCGAGGCCGAGGTGCTGTTCGCCGCGGTGCAGGAAGCCTACGATGCCGGGCTGCTCGGCAAGAACGCGGCCGGATCGGGCTATGACTACGACGTGTTCGTCCATCGTGGCGCGGGCGCATACATCTGCGGCGAAGAAACCGCGATGCTCGAAAGCCTGGAGGGCAAGAAGGGCCAGCCGCGCCTCAAGCCGCCATTCCCAGCCGGTGCCGGGCTCTATGGCTGCCCGACCACGGTCAACAACGTCGAATCGATCGCGGTCGCGCCGACGA
>CAXSZV010000009.1:0-107112 GCA_964242815.1 uncultured Novosphingobium sp. | reverse complement strand
CGTCATCTAAAGCCGCGCTGCCGGCGCCTGAACCATTCTCAAACGGACTCTAACACCCTGAAGTTCTGGCGTCATAAAGGCCGTGGCCCCAAATTCGTGAAGCTCGGCGACGCGCCGCAGGCCGGCGTGGCCTACGACGAAGCCGACGTGCTCGCTTGGCGAGACTCTCGCAAGTTCGCCAGCACCAGCGCCTACAGCCCGGCCGGGCAGGCGAACGTCAAACCAACCATCAGGCGGATGGCAGACGCAAGTCGCTGATCCGACTCGAGAGTTGCTGCGATGCGACCAAGCCGTAAGAACAACGGAAGACATCAACAATAAAGCGGCAGCGTGGGGGCTAATCCACGCTGCCGCTCGGAATTACTTCAGACATGAGCGCTATACTACAGAGCAGCGCCGAGCTGCAACAAGAACCCTACCTGTCTTGGCTGCGTCTACCTGCCGGGCTCCGGGAACGAGCGCAATGGGCACTGGCGGCGCCCGATGACAAAACCCCGCGCACGACGAGCGGTGTAAACGCCAGCAGCACAGCGCCCGGCACGTGAGCCGACTTCGCATCGGCGTGCGCCGCAGCCGCAGCCCGCGGCTGGCAAATCGGTTTCGCTGCACGAGGACGACCCTTTCACCTGCATGGACCTCGACGTTAAGGCCGAAACCCCGGCGGAGCAGCTTGAGCGTCACCAGAGCATTGTCAACACGATGGCGAGCTACACCGAGCGGTCCCGATCGGGGCTTGGCAGGCACGTCTGGGTGCGCGCTGAGGTGGGCAGGGGCTGCCGGCGCGATGGCGTTGAACTGTACTCACGGGAACGCTTTATCATCTGCACGGGCGACGTGGTGTGCGACCTGCCCGTGGAGGACCGGCAGGACCTAATATCGAACATGGCAAGCCGGATGCGCCCACAGGTCCTGCCCGACGCCGAACTGCGTCCCGACGAGCCCGGCGAGGATGACATGGGCTGCTGCATAGCCGGGATCGCTCTTGATGACTCAGGGGAAAGCCGCCGCGGACGGACACTTCGTGCGCTTCGCGCACGACATCTTTTTCGAATGGTCCTTCGCCCAGGCGCTGGTCGGTGCGGGGCCTCGCTGGCTCGACGAATTGCGCTCTGCAGGCGAGCCACCCGTGATCGGACGCTCGGTGGAACTGAGGGCGCAGGTTATGTTCGTGGCGGACCCCACGCTTGGAGCGGAGCCCTAACCCCGCTTTCGGAACCGGCTCTCCGTAGCCAGTGGCGCCGCACCTGGCTTCTCGCACCGCTGAACCTTCCGAACTTCATCCGGCGCTCAGCGGACTTCGAGGCCGTGGTGGACGGCGACGACCACGCCCTGCTCAGGTCCGCGCTGGTGTGGTTCCAGGCGCAGCACACCGTCCCGAACCCGGGCGTGCTGGACGGGTCGGTGGGAGACATCGCCGATCGCGACATGCGGGTACGCGCCGCCGACATGATCGGGTGGCCGGACGACTTCCGGCTTTGGATGCGGTTCCTCCGATACCTCGACGTACGTATGGGCGCGATCCCGCACCGGCTGCTTCCCCAGGTGCTCACGCTGTTCGAGGTCTGGCAGAATGCCGTCGCCGACTCCCCGAACCCGATCTCGGCCATGATCGTGGAGCACGCCGCGGGCTGGCTCTCTGAGCTGGAGCAGCGTCAGGAGGGGATGGGACGGTTCCGGCACCGCGACGAGGAGGAGCCGGCCGACCCCTGGGACGGCGTCGAGGGCAGCGGCGAGTTCAAGGGTGCCCTTCGGCACCTGGTACTCCGCGCCGCGTGGTCAGAGCCCGCCCGGGTGTCGGCCTATCTAGGCCAGTTCGACCCTGAGCGCCCGGCCTCGTCCAAGGCGTTCGAGGACATCATGGTGTTTGCGCCATTGCTGTCGCAGGCCCTGCCATCAGAGCTGGCGGACTTCACGCTGAACCACCTCCGCCGCGAGCTGCCGGAGGACCACCGGCGGCGCCGGCTCGAGGAGGAGAGGCGGTCCGCGGAATACCGGGACGAGCTGCGGCGTCGCCCCGAAGACAGTCTCGATTGGGGCGACCGGATGAGCCTCTCGAGCCCCGACCTCGGATATTGGGGCCCCGACCGCTGGGACTGGGACGCGCTCTCCATTGAACGAGACTCGTTCGGCTACTTCCCCGCCTCGCCGCTCCACCAGCCCTTCCAGGCGCTGTTCGAGAACGTGCCGGACGAAGCGCTGCGGCTCGTGCGTTCGATGTCGAACCTTGCGGTAGAGGCGTGGCGGCAGCTCCATCGCCTCCAGCCTAACAGCGGCACGCCGGTACCGGTCGCGGTCGCCTTCCCCTGGGGACCGCAGACGTTCTGGGGCGGCGTGCGCGAATAGGTGACCGTCAAATCTCCGACTGTGGCCTCCGCTCCTTGAGCTCAGTCGCCACTCCGTGGCAAGCAAGACTGGCGTTCGGCAAACTCCGAGCGCGGGGCTTCGTAACCTCTTCATCACGTCGTCTGGTCGAGTTTCTCGGCCGGGTGGCATGTGCGCATGTCCAGCCGGAGACGGTAAAGGCACATGCGCCTTGTGCGACGTGCAGGGTTACGAATGCCCGGCTTCGGCCGGGCAGCTCCGAAACGAAACGGAGCGAAGCATGGCAAGCCGCATAATCAACGCCACCTGCTTGGTAGTATCCTTCGGGCTCGCATCAACCCCAGCCTTAGCCGGGGAATACCTCACCGAGGTTGCCAGCGAAGTTTATCAGACAGCCGGCTCACCCAAAGACATTGCGGAGCGGGCGTCCACATGCATGTCACAGAACCTCAAATCGGGCGCCACTGACGCGCAGCTCATCATCAGCAGCGACTTGGACGGGGGTATTATCGTAGCTAGAAGCGCTCTCAGCTATCCTGATGGCTTGCTGCGATGGGAGGTGCGTAGCACCTTACATTCGAGGCGCGCGAAGGCCGGTTCCGCATAGTGCAGAGCAACCTTGAGCAATTTAACGACAGCGCCGGCGGCTGGGTTGGTATCGGAAAGTAGGCGGGAACGGGTTGGAAGAAAGCTGATGCGGTATTCGCGGCATCCGCGGCCAAGGTGGCAGAGTGCGTTCAACACAGGCCCAACACGAGCGCGTGGTGAACCTCCAGTTGTGCTATGGCCTGACCCGGAACCTTACGATTATCTTATGGGCTACCGAGACCATGAGGAGAAAGGCTAAACTTTCCCCATAAGCCACTCAAAAGAAACTATAAAATGGTGGACGCACTTGGGCTCGAACCAAGGACCCGCTGATTAAGAGTCAGCTGCTCTGCCAACTGAGCTATGCGTCCATGCGGCAAGGCCGCTACCCGATTCGTCGGGAGGGGTTCGTATAGCGATTGTCGGTTTTCTGGGAAGGGCGATTTTTGGGGAGCTGCCCGCCCGGATCGTCAGGTCGATCCGGGCACGCGCGAGTGCCATCGGGCGACGGCCATTATCGTGCCGATACAGGCCATGTTGGTCATCATCGACGATCCGCCATGGCTCATGAACGGCAATGGAATGCCGACGACCGGGGCGAGCCCCATCACCATCATGAGGTTGATCGCGACGTAGAAGAACACCGTGGCGCCCAGGCCCGCCGCCAGCAGCCGCGCGAAGCGATCGGGTGAGGCGCGCGCGATGCCGAGCGCCCAATGCAGCACGATCGCAAAGACGACGAGCACGAACAGGCCGCCGAGCATCCCCCATTCTTCCGCCATCGTCGCGAAAACGAAGTCGGTGTGCGCCTCGGGCAGGTAATCCAGGTGGCTTTGCGAACCGTTACCGAACCCCTTGCCGAGGAAACCGCCCGATCCGATCGCGATCTTCGACTGGGTGATGTGGTAGCCAGCGCCCAGCGGATCGCTTTCGGGGTCCATGAAGGTCAGGATGCGGTTGCGCTGATAATCGTGCAGCAGGCCGAAAAAGGCGAGCGGACCGGCGATCGCGCCAGCCACGCCAGCGCCGATGAACCAGCGCAGCGGCAGCCCGGCGAGAAACATGACGACGACGCCGCCGAAACAGATCGCCAGCGCCGTGCCGAGGTCGGGCTGGACGGTGACGAGCGCGGCGGGCACCGCCATCAGGCCGAGTGCGGGAACGAGCCCGCGCCACCTTGCGGTCATCGGCGGCGGCAGGTCATCGTAAAACCGCGCCAGCACCAGGACGATCGCCGGCTTCATCAGCTCGGACGGTTGCAGCGTCATGAAGCCGAGGTTGAGCCAGCGGCGGCTGCCTCCACCGATCGCGCCGAGCCCTTCGACCATCACCAGCAGGATGACGATCGCGACGAAAGCCGGATAGGCAAGCTTGCGGAACGTCTCGCGCCGGACGTGGCTGATCGCGATCGCCATGCCGAGGAACACGACGAAGCGAAGGATGTGGCTGAGCGCCCAGGGCCGCATATGCCCGCCGGCCGCGGAATAAAGTACCGCGGCGCCGAAGCCGGCGAGCGCGGTCAACGGGACGATCACCTGCCACGGCTGGCGGGCGACCCGCGCGGGGACGATCGCGCCGATCACCGGTCCGCGCTGGCGCTCGATGCGGTGTCTTGAGCCGTACCGGACGGGGAGGACGCGCGTGTTGGCGCGGCATCGGCGTCACCGACTGCCGCCTTTGCCTCGTCGGCGGCGGTCGCGGGCGAATTCGTATCATATTCGGCCGCGCTGACCGCTTCGTCACCCTGAACCTTGGGCGCGGTGACGCCATATTGCGCCGAATAAGCCTTGTATCGCGCCGCCTGGCGCTCGGCCGGGGTTCCGCCCCATCCCTTTTCCATCGCGAGCAGCACGTCCCAAGCTTTGCGCCGATCGAACAGAAAGGTCATGATATCGCGGGCGATCGGCGCGGCCGCGCGCGCGCCGAACGTGCCGTGTTCGATCACCACCGCCATCGCATAGCGCGGCATATCGGTCGGCGCGTAGCAGACGAACAGCGAATGGTCGCGCGACTTCCAATCGCCGACATGGCCGCGGCTGGTCAACGCGCGCACCTGCGCGGTGCCGGTCTTGCCCGCCATGTGGACGCCGTTGATGTCAATCTTGCTGCCGACCCCCGTGCCCGCGCCGTTGACCACGCGGAACATGCCGTCGTGCGCGACCGCGAGCTGTTCTGGCGTGAAGGGGAGGGCGGGGCCCAGCGGTTTTTCGCGGCCCAGGATCAGCGACGGCTGGAGATCGCGTCCCGAGGCGATGCGCGAAGTCATCACCGCGAGCTGTAGCGGCGAGACCAGGACATAGCCCTGGCCGATCGACGCGTTGAGCGAATCCGCCGCGCTCCATTGCTGATGATACCGCCGCATCTTCCACGCGGCGTCGGGAACGGTGCCATAGCGCTGGGCGGTGCCCGGCAGATCGAACTCCTGGCCGAGCCCCAACGTGCGCGCGACCGGCGCGATCGCATCATAGCCCACGCGATGCGCCATGGACCAGAAATAGGTGTTGCAGCTGTGTTCGATCGCGCCGCGCATATCGAGCGAGCCGTGCACCGCATCACAGCGGAAGAACCGGTTGCCGAGCCGATAGCCGCCGGGGCAGTTGATCCGTTCATCGGGTGAGACGCCATGCAGCTGCAACGCAAGCGTCGCCATCGGCTTCATCGTCGAGCCGGGCGGGTAGAGCCCGCGCAGCGCCTTGTCGAGCAGCGGGATGTGATCGTCCTCGTTCAGCATCTTCCATTCGACGCGGCCGATGCCGTCGACGAAGCTGTTGGAATCGAACGCGGGCATCGAGACCATCGCGAGAATGCCACCCGTCATGCAGTCGATGACCACGACCGCGCCCGATTCAAGACCGATGCGGCGGGCCGCATAGTCCTGCAACTGGCCGTCGATGGTGAGCTTGAGCGTCGCCCCGGGGAGATCCTCGCGCGTGTCGAGGTCGCGCACGATCTTACCGCTGGCGGTGACCTCCACGCGCCGCGCGCCGGGAACGCCGCGCAACACGGATTCATAATGCTTTTCAAGCCCGTCCTTGCCGAACTTGAACCCGGGTGTCACGAACAGCGGATCATGGTCGCGCTCATAGTCCTTGGCCGACGCCGAGCCGACATAGCCGATGAGGTGCGCGACCGACGGTCCCGTCGGGTAAAATCGTGAGAACCCGCGCTGCGTCACCACTCCGGGCAAATCGGGCAATCGTACGCTGACCGCCGCGAAGTTATCCCAATCGAGCCCCGATGCGACCTCGACCGGCGCGAAACCGTGCGCCTTGTCGATCTTGTCCGACAAGTCCTGCAACTTCACCGGCGTCAGGTTCAGCAGTTGGCCAAGTTCGGCCAGCGTGCGCGGAACGTCGGAGACACGCTCGGGCACGATGTCGACGCGGTAATCGGCGCGATTCGACGCGAGCGGTGCGCCGTGGCGATCGAGGATCCAGCCACGGCGCGGCGGGATCAGCGTCAGGTTGACGCGGTTGCTTTCGGCCTTGAGCCGGTATTCGGCGTTCTCGGCGATCGCGAGGTAGCCGAGCCGGCTCGCGAGCAGCACGCCGACGCCGGCTTGCAGCCCGCCGACCACCAGCGTGCGCCGGTCGAAGCTGTTGCGCAGCGTACCCGCGCTGGTCAGCCCGGGCGTCAGCCAGCGCATCATGCCGCGCCGCCGCTCCATTACCATACCGGCACGATCGGCGCGAGGCGCAGCCGGTCGAGCCGCGCCACCAGCCGCGCGACGAGCGGGTAGACCAGCAGCGAAAGCGCGATCTGCGGCGCGATCAGCGCGATCGGAGTCGTCGCGCCGGCCAAGTCGGCGAGCGCCGCCCCGGCGAGCAGCGCCACCGTGATCAGACCGGCGGCGATCGCCCAATCGAGCGAAAAGCTGCGCCAGGGAACCCGCAGCTCGATCCGCTCGATCGCCAGCATCGCGCACGACCACAGAAGCACCGCGCTGCCGAACGGCTGCCCGCTGTACAGATCATCGATCAGCCCGAGCGGCAATCCGACCCACGGCGGCAGCAATCCGGGACGCAACATCCGCCAGGCGATCAGGCTCAGCAGCCCCAGCGGCGGCATCGTCGGCGCGCAAGCGACGGACAGCAGCGTCGTCAGCACCGACGCGAGTGCGATCGACAGCCAGGGCGTCCCCCGCGCGATCGCGCGCGACGGACGGCGATTGATCCGCGGCGCGTCATCGCCGCGCGGGCGGAACAGCGCGAGCGCCGGCCCGCGCAACCAGGGCGTCCTCATCGTGCCACGCCGAGCGGCGAGGGTGCCGGCGCGGCGGCTTGCTGAGCGACGGCGGCTGGGCTCCACAATCGGTCGACTACGGCATAATCGACGCCCGCCGGATCGCTGAGCACCTGCGCGATGGCACCGTCGCGCGTCAATTGCGTGGCGCTCGCGACCGCGATGCCCGGACGATAGAGCCCCCCCGATCCCGAGGTGACGAACGCGTCCCCGCGTCGCAGCGGATTGAGGCCCAGGCTAATCAGGCGGATCTGCAGCCGTCCGTCGCCGCGCCCTTGCGCGAAGGCGGGGACGCCATCGCTCGCGCGGCGCACGGGCACCAGGCTTTCGGTATCGGTAATCAGCAGGACGCGTGCGGTGCCGCCGCCGACCTCGAGCACGCGGCCGATCAGCCCGCCCGACGATCGCACTGGCATGCCGACCGCGACGCCGCGCGCGCGGCCGGCGTCGATGATCGCGAAGCGGCGGGTGCTCGATGCCGTCGAACTGATCAGTCGCGCGATGGCCACCGGCCGGGGATCGCCGGCGGCAATCCCGAGCAGCGCCTTCAGCCGCCGGTTCTCGTCCGCCAGCGCGCGCGTCTCGGCGACTTGCGCGCGCGCGACGCGCAGGTCGCGCACGAGCTGCGCATCGCGGCTGCCCGCAAGGACATAGCCGGTGATCGTCTGAATCATCGCATATCCCGTCCGGCGTATTACGCCCGCCCCGCTCGCGGCCGGAGCGGCGGCGTCGCTCGCCAAGCCGCGCGCCGCGGCGAAGGCGCCGGGATCGAACAGCGTGACAACCAGCAGCACCGCGCCGATCAGCGCGGCGAGCACGCCGGCGATGTATCCGATGAACGTGCCGTACTGCGCCCTGCGCGAATTGCCGGGACGCCGGCTCGGCGACGGCGCCATGCGCTGTGGTCTCCTATGCCGCGAAAAGCTTCGCGCGGATGCCTAGACGACTGCGCTTACGCGGTCATCAGCACGCCGCGATAGATCGGATCTTCCATCGCGCGCCCGGTGCCGAGCGCGACGCACGACAGCGGATCGTCGGCCACGGTCACCGGCAGCCCGGTCTCTTCGCGCAGATATTCGTCAAGGCCCTTGATCAGCGCGCCGCCGCCGGTCAGCACGATGCCCTGATCGACGATATCGGCCGCAAGCTCGGGTGCGGTATTCTCCAGAGCGATGCGTACGCCCTCGATGATCTGGCCGATCGGTTCGCTCAGGGCCTCGGCGATGTTCGCCTGGCTGATCGTGATCTCCTTGGGCACGCCGTTGACCAGGTCGCGTCCCTTGATGGTGATCGTCTCGCCGATGCCGTCCTCGGGCACGATCGCGATCGCATAAGTCTTCTTGATCCGCTCGGCGGTCGCTTCGCCGATCAGCAGGTTGTGGTGCCGGCGGACGTAGCTGACGATCGCCTCGTCCATCTTGTCGCCGCCGACGCGGACCGAGGTGGTATAGGCGAGACCGCGCAGAGACAGCACCGCGACCTCGGTGGTGCCGCCGCCGATATCGACGACCATCGATCCGACCGGCTCGGTCACCGGCATCCCCGCGCCGATCGCCGCCGCCATCGGCTCGAGCATCAGGAACACCTGGCTCGCGCCGGCATTCGACGCCGCATCCCGGATCGCGCGGCGCTCCACGGACGTAGAACCGGACGGCACGCAGATCACGATCTCGGGATAGCGGAACAGGCTGCGCTTGCCGTGCACCTTTCGGATGAAATACTTGATCATCTCCTCGGCGATCTCGATGTCGGCGATCACGCCGTCGCGCAGGGGCCGGATCGCCTCGATGTAATCGGGCGTCTTGCCCATCATCATCTTGGCGTCGTCGCCCACGGCCTTGACCCGCTTGATCCCGTTCTGCGTCTCGATCGCCACGACCGAAGGCTCGTTGAGCACGATGCCGCGATCCTGGACATAGACCAGCGTGTTCGCCGTGCCGAGATCGATCGCCATGTTCTGCGACCCGAACTTGAAGAAACGCGACATCATGGAGGGCATTCGGGTGGTCTCGATGGAAGCGCCTTGGCCGGGAAGGGTGGCAGCGGGCGCGGGCTGACGGGAGGTGAGGCCCTAGCTGAGGTTCCCGGCGATTGCTAAAATTTTGTTGTGGGAAGCGGTGCGGTTGGGGGCGTGTGTGGGCGGATTATGGTGGCGCTCGCTGACGGTCGAGGATGGCGCGATCCAGTGTATCGCGTATTAGCAGACAAGGGGTGAGCCGCCCCCTCGATGGCTACCGGCCTGGTCATCTCCATGATTTCGTCGCCCCGGCCTTGAGCCGGGATCCCGCTTGTCGTGATGTACGACGGAAGAGAAGCAGGAGCCCGGGATGACGGGGCTAGGTTTGGTGCACCAGCGGACTGACTGCGCGGCAACTCGTGACAACCTGAGCCGCCCGATTGGGTTTCGCTGCCCGCTCTCCTATACGCAACCCCGATGCCCACCATCCGCCGCCTTCCCCCCGACCTCATCAACCGCATCGCGGCGGGGGAGGTGGTGGAGCGGCCGGCTTCGGCGTTGAAGGAGCTGGTCGAGAACGCGATCGATGCCGGGGCGGGGGCGATCGGCGTGCGGCTGGGGGCGGGGGGCCTCGACCTGATCGAGGTGGCGGACGACGGCTGCGGCATGGCGCGCGAAGAGATCGCGTTGGCGCTCGAACGCCATGCGACCAGCAAGCTCGCCGACGATCGCATCGAGCATGTCGCGCACTTGGGCTTTCGCGGCGAGGCGCTGCCCGCGATCGCCAGCGTCGCGCGAGTGACGATCGAGAGTCGTACGCATGACGGAGACGGTTGGCGGCGCGGGGTCGATCATGGCGCGGTGGTGGATGACGGCCCCACAGCGACGCCGCCCGGCACGCGCATCCGCGTCGAGCAGCTGTTCCACCGCGTGCCCGCGCGGCGCAAGTTCCTGCGCAGTCCCCGCGCCGAATACGCCGCCTGCCTCGATGTCGTGCGCCGGCTGGCGATGGCGCGGCCGGGGATCGCCTTTACGCTGGAGCACGACGGCCGCCGCGTGCTGACGCTGGCGGCAGACGAAAGCGCCGCGCGTCGCGTCGCACGGATCGTCGCGCGCGAGCTGATCGACGATGGCGTCCTCGTCGACGCGGCACGCCCGATATCGGATGGGGCCGACGCGCGGCTCACCGGGGTCGCCGGGCTACCGACGTTCAACCGAGGCATCGCCGATCACCAGTACCTGTTCGTCAACGGCCGCCCGGTGAAGGACCGGTTGCTGGCGGGCGCGGTGCGCGGGGCCTATGCCGATATGCTCGCGCGCGATCGTCACGCGGTGCTCGCGCTGTTCCTTGAGCTGCCGCCCGAGGAGGTCGACGTCAACGTCCATCCGGCGAAGACCGAGGTGCGCTTCCGCGATCCCGCGTTCGTGCGCGGCTTCTTCGTGACCGCGCTGCGGCAGGCAATCGAAGGCGCGGGGCAGCGCAGCGCGCAAGGTCCCGCCGCGCCGGCGATGGCGCGCTGGCAGGCGGAGCCGATCGCGGCCGCGCCATCGCTGCAGTCGCTGTTCGCGCGTGACTATGCCCGCTCGCCGGCGCATTTCGCCGAGGTCGCATCGACCTGGCGTGGTCCCGATGCGTTTGCGCCGCAAGCTCGCGCCGAAGTTGCCGCGGCCGCCGAGGCGGTGGATTATCCGCTCGGAGTCGCGCGCGGACAGGTCGCGCAGACCTATATCGTCGCCGAAGCGGCGGACGGCCTCGTGATCGTCGACCAGCACGCCGCGCATGAGCGGCTGGTGCTCGAACGGCTGCGCGCCGCCGGGGCGGGGGACGCGATCGCGGCGAGCCAGCCGTTGCTGATCCCTGAGGTGGTCGAGCTCGACGAGCCCGATTGCGATCGGCTTGAGGCTCATGCGGCGGCGCTCGCCGCGCTTGGGCTGACGATCGAACGCTTCGGCCCCGCAGCGCTGCTGGTGCGGGCCGTTCCTGCGGCTCTGGCGGGGGGCGAGGTGCGCGCGTTGATCGTTGATCTCGCCGATGATCTCGCGCGCAACGGCGACGCGCTGCTGCTCGGCGAAAAGCTCGATCTCGTGCTCGCGACGATGGCCTGCCACGGCTCCGTGCGCGCCGGGCGGACGCTGTCGGTCGTCGAGATGAACGCCTTGCTGCGCGAGATGGAGGTGACACCGCGCTCGGGCCAATGCAATCATGGTCGCCCGACCTGGGTCAAGCTCGCGCATGGCGATATCGAACGCCTGTTCGGCCGCCGTTAAGAAATAGCGCGCGCGTTAACGCAACCTTGCGTCCGATCGTGCATTCTGCGCGATATGAGGAACCTTGCCATCCTGTCGGTTGCGCTTGCGTCGAGCGCCTGTCACGGCCCCTCCCCGGCGCCGCGTGCAACCTCCGCCGAACAGGACATCGCGCTGGTCGAGCGGGTCGAACATCAGCCCGCGCCGTTGCAGCCGATCCGGCCCGAGCCTGTCAGTTTCGCCGACGCGAACGTGCCGGGGCGGGAAATCATCGTTCCGCATTCGATCGCGCGGCCACGCGGTGGAGACGGCTGCGGCTTCTTCGCCACCGGCGCGCCGCGCGCCGCCGTGCTCGTCGCGGTACCGCAGTTCGGGCTCGTCAAGCACGATGGCGAATGGGAAACGTTCGCATCCGATAGTGGCAGCAACCGTGTTTCGGGCAACCTGCCAATCCGCTATTCGAGCGCGAAGCACACGCTGCAACTCGCCGACTTACAATCAGGCCCCGATAAGCTCACGATCCGCGACAAGTACGGCCGCATCGTCTATGCGAGCGACGGCGAGCTGCGTTGTAAAGCGTGAAGGCGGAGGCTCGCGCGGCGACGCATCAGACGTTGAAGCGGAAATGCATCACGTCGCCGTCGGCGACGACATAGTCCTTGCCCTCCGCGCGCAGCTTGCCCGCGTCCTTCGCCGCCACCTCGCCTCCCAGCGTGACGAAATCGGCATAGGCGATCGTCTCGGCACGGATGAAGCCGCGCTGCATGTCCGAATGGATCGCACCCGCCGCTTGCGGCGCCTTCGCGCCGATCGGCACGGTCCAGGCGCGGGCCTCCTTAGGGCCGACAGTGAAGAACGTGAGCAGGTGTAAGAGGTCGTACCCGGCGCGGATGATGCGGGTGAGACCCGTTTCGGCGAGCCCCATCTCGGCCAGGAACGCCAGTCGCTCATCGATATCCATGGTGACGAGATCCGCCTCGATCGCGGCCGACACGATCACCGCGGTCGCGCCTTCGGCCGCGGCCTTGTCGAACACGCGCGCGGAGAACGCGTTGCCGCTGCCGGCCGCGTCTTCCTCGACATTGCAGACGTAGAGCACGGGCTTGGCGGTCAGCAGCTGCGCCTGCGCGAACACGCGCGCTTCCTCCTCATCCTTCGGCTGCGCCAGTCGCGCGGGTTTGCCGGCACGCAGCAAATCGAGCGCCGGACCGAGCACGTTCGCGGTGAGCCGCGCTTCCTTGTCGCCGTTCGCCGCCTTCTTCTGCGCGGCGGGGACGCGCTTTTCCAGGCTTTCGAGGTCGGCGAGCATCAGCTCGGTCTCGACCGTTTCCGCGTCGGAGATCGGATCGACGCGATCGTCGACATGCTGGATATCGTCATCCTCGAAACAGCGCAGCACGTGGATGATCGCGTCGGTCTCGCGGATATTGCCGAGGAACTGATTGCCCAGGCCCTCGCCCTTCGACGCGCCGCGCACCAGGCCGGCGATGTCGACGAAACCGAGCTGCGTAGGGACGATCTTGGCGCTGCTGGCGATCGCGGCGAGTTTGTCCAGCCGCTCGTCGGGCACGCCGACCTGGCCGACGTTGGGCTCGATCGTGCAGAACGGATAGTTCGCCGCCTGCGCAGCCTGCGTCTCGGTCAGCGCATTGAACAGCGTCGATTTGCCGACGTTGGGCAAGCCGACGATGCCGCATTTGAAACCCATGGTATGCTCCGGTTTTGATCCGGGGCGCGATAGGGAGAGGTGCGACCGAACGCTAGCGGTTACGCGACCCCACCCGTCGATCTTCCCCCCGAAACGGTGTTACCGTACCTGTGCGAATGAAACGTCGCTTACCGCAGCGTATGTATGCTACGAGAAAAACTGTACGGCGTTGGAGGTAAATACAGTGCAGACACAACGCGCCAGGTTGATCAGCGGTGGTCGGCTACAGGTCCCGGCGAACCTTCGTCGGCAGTTGGGATTGGTCGATGGCGACCAGGTCATCATGCGGGTCGTCGATGGCGAGCTTCACATTCGGCCTGCGCGCGCGGCGCTGGAGCGGATCCACGCCATGCTGCGTCCTTATGCTCGCGCCGGCGAGTTGGTTTCGGATGAGTTGATCGCAGATCGACGCGAACAGTCGTTAAATGACTGACGCGCGATACGTCCTCGACGCGTCCGCGATACTCGCTGCATTGTTCGACGAGCCCGGATCGGGCTGGGTCGCGGACCGGATGGAAAGCGCGTTGGTCAGCGCGGTCAACTATCAGGAAGTGATCGCCAAACTGGTTGATCGTGGTTCTCCAGCGAAAGCGGTCGCCGAGTTGATCGATGACCTCGGCATGGAGTGCATCGCCGCCGATCGCCACCAAGCCGAGATCGCCGGGTTGCTTCGCGCCGAAACACGCCGGTTCGGTCTGTCGTTAGGCGATCGTTCGTGTCTGGCGTTGGCGCTGCTTTACGACAGAGTGCTGTCACAACCGATCGCGCCTGGAGCGATCTTAACGTCGGCGTGACTGTCGAGCTTGCCCCCCGCTCGTAAGCGCGCGAATGTTGTTGGCTATCGTTGCGTCCGCATTGCCACGTCGTTCATGAAGCGCACGTCGTCGCCCGCCGCCAGCCATGCCGCCTCGGCCGCGACGGCGCCGAGCATGTCCGCCAGCGGATCGATCTCCGCCTTGGCATAGTTGCCCAGCACGTATCCCAGCACCCGGTCCTTGTGCCCGGGGTGGCCGATGCCGAGACGCACGCGGCGGAACTCCGCCCCCCAATGCTGATCGATCGAACGCAGGCCGTTGTGCCCGGCCAGGCCACCGCCGGCGCGGACCTTGACCTTCATAGGCGCGAGGTCGAGCTCGTCGTGGAACACGGTCAGCGCCTCGACGCCAAGCTTGAAGAAGCGCAGCGCCTCGCCAACGGCGCGGCCGGACTCGTTCATGAACGTCGCGGGCTTTAGCAGCAGCAGCTTCTCGCCGCCGATCCGCCCTTCGCGCAGCCAGCCGGAAAACTTCTTCTGCTCGGGCGCGAAGCCATGCACTTCGGCGATCGCGTCGAGCGCCATGAAGCCGACGTTGTGCCGCTGCATCGCATACAGCGGGCCCGGATTGCCGAGGCCGACCCAGAGCTGCATCGAACTTCCCCAAGCGGGCGGGGCGGGGGGTAGTAGGCCGTCGAACGTGGACGCCCCACCTAGACAAGCCCACCCCATACCCCTCCCGTAGGGCGGGAGGGGCTTATACCGATCAGGCCAGCGGAGCCTCTGCCTCGCCGCCTTCCTCGCTCTTCAGCGAAGACGGCGCGACGATCGTCGCGATGGTGGCGTCGCGCTCGGCCATGCCGCTTTCGACGCCGCTCGGCAGGCTGATGTCGTGGAGGTGGATCGATTCTCCGACATCACGTCCGCCAACGTCGATGCTGATCTCATCGGGAATCGCATCGGGCTCGCACACCAGTTCGAGCTCATGCCGCACGATGTTGAGCACGCCGCCGCGCTTCAGACCAGGCGAGGCTTCTTCGTTGACGAACACCACGGGCACGTTGACGTGGACCTTGGCGCCAGTTGCCAGGCGCAGGAAGTCGGCGTGGAGCGGACGGCTGCTGACCGGGTGGAAGGCGACGTCCTTGGGCAGCGTGCGGAACGTCTGACCGCCGACGCTGACCTCGACGATCGAGTTAAAGAAGTGCCCGGTGGCCAGCTGGCGCGCCAGTTCCTTCTCCTCGACGTGGATCGTGACGGGGTCTTCCTTGCCGCCGTAGACCACGGCGGGGACACGGCCGGAGCGACGCAGTTCGCGGGAGGCTCCCTTGCCAGCCCGTTCGCGCGTCTCGGCCGGCAGGGTCAGCGTATCGCTCATGACAGTGCCTTTCGAATGCTTTGAGTATGCAGATCGCCCGCCGCGCCTCCAGGGATGACCATGACGGGGAAGCGGCGGCCGGTAGCGCAGGTATGCGATTATCGCAAGTCTCACTCGACGCGCGTGACGGTGAAGCCGCGTGCCGCAAGCAGCGCCGGCAGCCCTTCGCGCCCTGCCATATGCGCCGCGCCGACAGCGACGAACGGCCGCGTGCCGCTGCGCAGCAGCAGTGCGAGGCGATCCACCCAGGCCTGGTTGCGGCGGACGTAGAGCGCATCGCGCAGGCCCGGATCGGCGAGCATGCCGGTGCGCGTCGCCCGCTCGATCCGCGCCATGTCGCCGCGCCGCCATGCGTCAGCCAGGTCCGCGTCCGCGTCATCCTTGCCGCCGTCCTTGACCACATAGGCGAGCAACGCGCGCTGGTCGGCTTCGGACAACCGGTCGAAGATCGCGAATTGCGTTGCCGCGCCTTCAAGCTCGATCACCGGACGTGCGTCGGCCTGCTTGATCACCGCACCGTCGACGCCGTTGGCGCTCGCCTCGTCGCCTGCCATAGCGCGTGCGAGCGCCAGCGCGGCGGCCCAGGTTTCCACGTCGCCGAAGTCGCCATCGTCCATGTGCGCGGCCTTCAACGCCGCGGCGAGCTTCGCGCGGAGCACGGGCGGAACGCGTTGCGACAGCGGCGGCTCGCCCGGCGTATGTGCCAGCGCCTGGTAATCCCGCGCTATCGCCGTGCCGTCGCTGACGTTCGCGACCTCGACCACCAGGCGGTCCGCTGCATCGAATGCTTCGCGCACACGCGGTGTCCGCCAGTCGGCGGGCCGGTCGAGCGCGTGGATAGTGCCGAACAGCCACCCCCGCTCACCATGCGGCCCATCGACGCGCCACAACGCGGGGTCGGCCCTGGTCGGCGCGGCGCAGCCGGCGAGGGCGAGGATCAGCAGCAGCGCGCGCAGCATCGGCAAACTATAGAGGCAAGCGCCAAGGCGGATAGCCCCTCCGCTTCCGAAGGATGCCGGGAGGCCCGGCACGCGCTTATCGCGGGCACTTGCTGTTGACCCCCCTCCATCCCCCCGCCTATCGCAGCGCGTCATGGCCACGCCGCTCAGCTTCCAGGACATGATCCTGACGCTCCATGCGTTCTGGAGCGCGCGCGGCTGCGCTATCCTGCAGCCGTACGACATGCGCGTCGGCGCGGGCACGTTCCATCCGGCCACCACGCTCCGTGCGCTGGGGCCCGAGCCCTGGCGCGCCGCTTATGTGCAGCCGAGCCGCCGCCCGACCGACGGCCGATATGGCGAGAACCCCAACCGGCTGCAGCATTATTACCAGTACCAGGTGATCCTGAAGCCCAACCCGAACGACTTGCAGGAACAGTACCTCGACAGCCTGCTGGCGATCGGCGTCGATCCGCTGGCGCACGACATCCGCTTCGTCGAGGACGATTGGGAAAGCCCCACGCTCGGCGCCTGGGGGCTCGGCTGGGAGGTCTGGTGCGACGGCATGGAGGTGACGCAATTCACCTATTTCCAACAGGTCGGCGGCTTCGACTGCAAGCCGGTGGCGGGCGAGCTGACCTATGGGCTCGAGCGGCTGGCGATGTATATCCAGGGCGTCGACCGGGTCTATGATCTGCGGTTCAACGATGCCGGGGTATCGTACGGCGACGTGTTCCTCAACAACGAGCGCGAGTTCTCGAAATACAACTTCGAGGTCGCCGATACATCGTCGCTGTTCGAAGGCTTCGCGCGTGCCGAGGCCGAGTGCCGCCGCTGCATCGAGGCCGACATTCCGCTCGCCGCCTATGACCAGGCGATCGAGGCAAGCCACTTATTCAACCTCCTCCAGGCGCGCGGCGTGATCAGCGTGCAGGAACGCGCGAGCTATATGGGCCGCGTGCGCGATCTGGCGAAGGGCAGCTGCCAGGCGTGGATCGCCAAGAACGCCGACGCATGGGCCGATCGGTTTCCCGGGTGGGTGTTGTGAGCGATTTCCTGCTCGAACTGCGCTGCGAGGAAATCCCGGCACGGATGCAGGCGGGGGCGCGGGTCAACCTCGACAATTTGTTTCGTGAGCAGCTGGCGGCCGCCGGCATTGCGCCGGGTGAGATCACCGTCTGGTCCACCCCACGCCGCCTTGCGCTGATCGCACGCGATCTGCCCGACGCCACTGCGCCGGTTCGCGAGGAAACCAAGGGCCCGCGCACCTCGGCGCCCGCGCAGGCGCTCGATGGCTTCCTGCGTAAGACCGGGTTGACGCGCGATCAGTTGACCGAACGCGACGGCGTCTGGTTCGCGGTGGTGGAGCGGTCGGGTCGCGCCACCGCCGACGTGCTCGCGGAGGCGATTCCCGCGATCGTGCGCGGGTTTCCCTGGCCCAAGTCGATGCGCTGGGGGGCGGCTTCGCTATCGAACGAGGCGTTGCGCTGGGTGCGGCCGCTGTCGGGCATCGTCGCGATCCTGGGCGAGGAACTGGTCGCGTGCGAGGTCGGCGGCATCGCCTCAGGCTATGCGACGCGCGGTCATCGCTTCCATCACCCCGACCCGATCACCATCGGCGGCGCGCACGACTATGCGGACAAGCTGCGGCTGAGCCACGTGATCGTCGATCATGGCGAACGCGAGGCGCTGATCCGCGACGGCGCGCGCGCGGCGGCCGCGGAGGCCGGGCTGACGCTGATCGAGGACGAGGGCCTGGTCGTCGAGAATGCCGGGCTGACCGAGTGGCCGGTACCCTTGCTGGGCCGCTTCGACCCGGCATTCCTCGAGGTCCCGCCCGAGGTCATCCAACTGACCGCACGGACCAACCAGAAGTATTTCGTGTGCGAAGATCGGACGAGCCCTGCTTCTCCCCTCCCGCCTGCGGGAGGGGCTGGGGGTGGGCCTGTCTTGACTGACGCGGTACCCGACCGACCCACCCCCGACCCCGCCCGCAAGCGGAAGGGGAGCCTGGCCGACGCGTTCGTCTGCACCGCCAACATCGCCGCTTCGGACGGCGGCGTGGCGATCGTCGACGGCAACCGCAAGGTGCTCGCCGCGCGATTGAGCGACGCGCGGTTCTTCTGGGAGCAGGACCGCCGCAAGACGCTGGCGCAGCACGCCGATGGGCTGGCGCGGATTACGTTTCACGAGAAGCTGGGCACGGTGGCCGATAAGGTCGACCGCGTCGCCAAGCTGGCGCGCTGGCTGGTCGAGGAAGGCATCATAAAGCCCTCTCCCGTTGAGCTTCGCTCGCCTGCGGCTCCGTGGAGAGGGTTGGGAGAGGGGGCCACAGCTCAACCTGATCGAACGTTAGAACCCCTCTCCCCGACCCTCTCCCCTGAAGGGGAGAGGGAGACACTTGCCGCCATGGCCGAGCAGGCCGCGCGGCTGTGCAAGGCCGACCTCGTCACCGAGATGGTCGGCGAGTTTCCCGAGCTGCAAGGCGTGATGGGCGGCTACTACGCGCGCGCCGAGGGGCTCCCCGACGAGGTCGCGGACGCGATCCGCGATCACTACAAGCCCGTAGGGCAGGACGATGATGTACCGACGGCGCCCGTGACGGTGGCGGTGGCACTGGCGGACAAGCTGGATACGTTGGTTGGGTTTTTCGCGGCCCGAATCGCACCCACAGGTTCACGCGATCCGTTCGCACTTCGTAGACAATGTGTCGCTTGCGAGTCTATCATTCAAGATCACAGGATTCGAATTTCTTTAATGGACGTCTTTTTTAGAATCAGCGACTACTATCTTCAATCGCCGCAACCTCAGTATGATTCATTAATGATTGATAACTATTCGGGTCAGTCTGGAGAATGGCATGGCTATATGCTCAAACCAGATGGGCGGTGCTACGCTGTTTATAAAATTGGTGAGCGCTTCGTTGAGGAGCAAACCAGTGAGTTGATCGCCGAACGGATGAATGTTCGACGAATGCATAGCGTTGGTCGTGAACACGTCGCTGCTGCGTTGATGCATTTCTTCGCCGACCGCCTAAAAGTCCAGCAACGCGAAGCCGGCGTCCGCCATGACCTGATCGACGCAGTGTTCGCGCTCGGGAACGAGGACGATCTTGTCCGGCTGCTCGCGCGCGTCCACGCGTTGCAGGCGTTCGTCGGGACCGAGGACGGCGCGAACCTGCTCGCCGGATACAAGCGCGCGGCGAACATCCTGAAGAAAGAGGGGTATGTCTCGTCCACCCCCGTCGCCCCTGCGCAGGCAGGGGCCCATCCGGCCTCACCCGACGCGGAAAGCGTGATGGATCCCCCCCCTCGTGGGGACGACGTTCGGGGCGAAGAGGCGGTGCGGATGCCCAAGAATGGCGAGCAAGCCCCCCCCCCTTTAGAGGAAGGGCAGCGAAGTGCGCTTTCCTACACGCCCGAACCGGCCGAAAAGGCGCTGATCGCTGCGCTCGACATCGCCGCGCCGCGCGCCGCACTCGCGGTGGCGGCGGAGGACTTCGCCGGGGCGATGGCGGCGCTCGCGGTCTTGCGTGCGCCGATCGACGCGTTCTTTGAGGAGGTGACGGTGAACGATTCTGATCCGGACAAGCGCGCCGCCCGCCTCACGCTACTTGCGCGCTTCCGTGCTGCAGTGCACAATGTCGCCGACTTCTCGCAGATCGAGGGGTGAAGGAGCTGGAGCGACACTGATCCGATGGACTGTGTCAACCGTGTCAACCTCATCGCTTTGCGAAGTGTCAACTGCCAGGGGAATAGTCGGACCATGCCCGCAACGCTCGAAGCCACACCGATCCGGACCGCGCAGGTCTATGCCTTCGGCGGCGGGGCCCGTACCGCCGATCCACGTGCGAAGGATAAGGTGATCGTCGGCGGCAAGGGCGCGAACCTGGCCGAGATGGCGGGTATCGGCCTGCCGGTGCCGCCGGGCTTCACGATCACCACCGAGGAATGCGTGCGCTACCTGGCCGAGGGCGCGAACTTCTCAGACGAACTGCGCGCCGATGTCGCGACGGCGCTCGGGCATATCGAGCGAGCGGTGGGCAAGACGTTCGGCGATGCGGGCGATCCGCTGCTCGTCTCGGTGCGATCGGGCGCGCGTGTCTCGATGCCCGGGATGATGGACACCGTGCTGAACCTGGGGCTCAACGACCAGACGGTCGCGGGTCTCGCGCAGGTGTCGGGCGACGAGCGGTTCGCCTGGGACAGCTATCGCCGCTTCGTGCAGATGTATTCGGACGTGGTGCTGGGGATCGACCACCACCTGTTCGAAGAAGCGCTGGAGATCGTCAAGGAGGACAACGGTTTCCTCAACGATACCGAACTATCCGCCGCGCACTGGCAGGCACTGGTCGCGCAATACAAGGCGATCGTCGCGGAAGAGCTCGGCGCGCCGTTCCCGCAGGACGTGCACGCACAGCTGTGGGGCGCGATCGCAGCGGTGTTCGACAGCTGGGATTCGGATCGCGCCAAGGTCTATCGGCGGTTGAACGACATTCCGGGCAGCTGGGGCACCGCGGTCAACGTCCAGGCGATGGTGTTCGGCAACATGGGCGATACGTCCGCCACCGGGGTCGCGTTCACCCGCGATCCGGCGACGGGGGAAAAGGCATACTACGGCGAGTGGCTGGTCAACGCGCAAGGCGAGGACGTCGTCGCCGGCATCCGCACGCCGCAATACTTGACGCTCGCCGCGCGCGAAAAAGCCGGCGCGAAAGCGCCGTCGATGGAAGAGGCGATGCCCGCCGCCTATGCCGAGCTCGCCCGGGTATTCGAGTTGTTGGAGGCGCATTACGCCGACATGCAGGACATCGAATTCACGGTCGAGCGGGGCAAGCTATGGATGCTCCAGACGCGTAGCGGCAAGCGGACCGCGAAGGCCGCGCTGAAGATGGCGGTCGACATGGTCGGCGAGGGCCTGATCGATCAGCAGACCGCGATCCGCCGCGTCGATCCGATGGCGCTCGACCAGTTGCTGCACCCGACGCTCGATCCCAAGGCGGTGCGCGATCTGCTCGGCAAGGGACTGCCCGCCTCTCCCGGCGCGGCCTCGGGCGCGATCGTGCTCGATGCGGACACGGCGGAAAAGCGCGCCGAGATGGGCGAAGCGGTGATCCTAGTGCGCGTCGAGACCAGCCCCGAAGACATCCATGGCATGCATGCGGCGAAGGGCATCCTCACCGCGCGCGGCGGCATGACCAGCCATGCGGCGGTGGTCGCGCGCGGCATGGGTCGGCCGTGCGTATCGGGTTGCTCGGCACTGTCGATCGATCCGAAAGCCCGGACGTTGCGGATCGGGAAGCGCGATCTGGCGGAGGGCGACGTGATCACGCTCGACGGCGCGACCGGAGACATCATGGCCGGCCGCGTGCCGACGATCGAGCCCGAGCTCGCCGGCGACTTCGCGACGCTCATGGTGTGGGCCGATGCGCACCGGCGGATGAAGGTGCGCGCGAACGCGGAGACGCCGGCCGACTGTCGCATGGCGCGCCAGTTCGGCGCCGAGGGTGTCGGGCTGTGCCGCACCGAGCACATGTTCTTCGAGGCGGATCGGATCAGCGCGGTGCGCCAGATGATTCTCGCCGAGGATGAGGCGGGTCGCAAGCTCGCGCTCGCCAAGCTGCTGCCCGAGCAGCGCGCCGATTTTCACGCGATCTTCGAGGAGATGGCGGGGCTGCCATGCACGATCCGCCTGCTCGATCCGCCGCTGCACGAATTCCTGCCGCAGGGCGACGCGGATTTCGCCGACCTGTCGGATGCGATCGGCATCGGCGTCGACACGCTGCGCCGTCGCGCCGATGAACTGCACGAGATGAATCCGATGCTCGGCCATCGCGGCTGCCGGCTCGGCATCACGTTCCCCGAAATCTACGAGATGCAGGCGCGCGCGATCTTCGAGGCGGCCTGCGAGGTCGCGGCGACATCGGGCGCGGCGCCGGTGCCCGAGGTCATGATCCCGTTGGTCGCGACGAAGCGCGAGCTGGAGTTGCTGCGTGCGCTGGTCGACCGGACTGCCACGGAGGTTTTCGCCGAGCGCGGGTGCACGATCGACTATCTGGTTGGCACGATGATCGAACTGCCACGCGCGGCACTGATGGCGGGCGAGATCGCCGAGGAAGCGCGCTTCTTCTCGTTCGGCACCAATGATCTGACGCAGACCACGCTGGGTGTGTCGCGCGACGATGCGGCGCGGTTTCTGGGGCCTTACGTGGAAAAGGGCATCTATCCGCGCGACCCGTTCGTCAGCCTCGACATCGAAGGCGTGGGCCAGTTGGTGACGCTCGCGGCCGAACGGGGGCGTGCGACGCGCGCGGATATCAAGCTCGGCATCTGCGGCGAACACGGCGGCGACCCGGCGAGCATCGCGTTCTGCGAATCGGTCGGCCTCGATTATGTCAGCGCGAGCCCCTATCGCGTGCCGATCGCGCGGCTCGCGGCGGCGCAGGCGGCGCTCGGTTAGCGGTCGCGTTCGGCGGAACGCCAACCGCTGAGCGTGACGATTTCGAAGTGCTCGGTCACGCGGCCATCGACCGCGTGCGCGGCGAACGCGGCGCGCGCGCGGGCGAACGCCGCCTTGCCCAGCGGTGGCGCGCGATCGGCGAAGGCGGCGGACAGGCCTTGCGCGCGCAAATCGCCGACCAACCGCTCGAGCGATCCGAACCGTACGTCGAGCGGTCGGTTGTCCGCGACCGGGTCCGCAAATCCGGCGCGTTGCAACAGTTGCGCGCCGGCGCGCGCGTCGATCTGCGGATGCAGCCGCGCGGCGGATCGTTCGCCATCGGCGGCGAGCATCGTCGCGCGCAGCACTGGGAGGCTGCCCGCCCCGACGAAGCTTGCGATCAGCATACCCTTCGGAGCGAGCGCCTTGCGCAGGTGGATCATCGCGCCGGGAAGGTCGTTGACGGTGTCCAGCGTCCCCAGGTTGGCGATCAGATCGAAGCCCGCGTCGGCCAGCGGCTGCTCCTCGTCGTAGCCATCGGCGGGATCGAGCGTCGCGACCCGGCACCCGCGCGCGGCCAGCATCTGCGCAAGCGCTCCGCTGATATCGCCGATGATCAGCGCCAGCGATGGACGAAGCCTGACGAAATCAATTCGCTCGATCACGTCGGCGGTCATGTCTTCGATCAGATAGCGCGCCGTCTCCGCCTGGCGTTGCGCGGCGCGCATCCGCAGGCGGATCGCGCGACGGCGCGCGGGTGAAAAGATCAGCGGACGGCGATCCGGATGCATCCTGGCGCTGTGGCGCAGGGCTTCGGGCCAGGCAATGGCTTGCCGCCCCGCGGATGCCGCCTAGACTGCTCGGCATGGCCATAGCCGACACCATCGCTCCGGTGATCGACCTCGTGTTCCCGCCGCGCTGTCCGCTTTGCGGTGAGGCGACGACGGGGCAGGGCGGGCTCTGCGCGGGCTGCTGGGCACAACTGGCGATCCCAGGAGAGCCGAGCTGCGCGCGCTGTTCGCGGCCGTTCGACGCCAACATTCACGGGGCATTGTCGACCGAACGCGTGTGCGCGCCGTGCCTCGCCCATCCACCTAAGCACGATGGGATCGCCGCCGCGACGCTATACAACGATGCCTCGCGCAAGCTGGTGCTGGCCTTCAAGCATGGTCGACGGGTCGCGCTCGCGGGAATGATGGCGCGGCTGATGGCGGCGAAGCTGACGGTTGTCGATGCCGGCTGGGTCATCGTTCCGGTGCCCCTGCATCGCTGGCGATTATGGCATCGCGGTTATAATCAGGCCGCGATCCTTGCATCCGAACTGGCCCGTATGCGCGGCGCGCGGTTGGAGGTCGATGCGTTGTTGCGGCGCAAGCGCACGCCGCCGCTCGGCGGCTTGGGCGGCAAGGCGAGGGCGCGTGCGCTGGCGGGGGCGATTGCGGTTAATCCGCGGCAGCGCGAACGATTGCAGGGCGCGTCGGTCGTGCTCGTCGACGACGTGCTGACCAGCGGCGCGACCAGCGGTGCCTGCGTGTCCGCGCTGAAGCGCGCCGGCGCGAAACGGGTGATCATCGCATGTTTCGCCCGCGTGCTCGATGAAGCGCTCGACCTGGCATGAGCGAAGGCCTTGCGACACCGAAAAACGCCCGGGGGTTGCCCGGGCGTTCTCGTGACGAAACCGTGAGGGCGTCGCTTGCGCGATACAGCGGCCAACCCCCAGGCCGCTCACCCTATCCCTCATTTCGATCGGATCGTATCGGCTCTTCGCCGCCGTCCGCATTCCCTGAACCGTGGCGTTTTACGCCGGGAGCACCTGCTTTCGCGGCCGCTCCTTGGTGACAGGCTTTTCAGCTTTAAATGATGTTATGGAAAGCGCGATCCGTGCGGCGGCTGTAATTGGGTCAGGATATGTTGTGTTCTTGCAACAACTGCGGTCTGGCGCTTGAAGCAAGATAAGGACTTCCAAATGGCCGACGTGACGATGGAGCGCGAGCAAGGGGCGACGTTTCTTCCCCGCTTCGACGACCGCGGGCTGCTTACCGCGGTCGTCATCGACGCCGGAACGAGCGACGTGTTGATGGTCGCTTTCATGGATGCCGAGGCGCTGGCGAAGACGCGCGAAACCGGCCTCGCGCATTTTCACTCGCGTTCGCGCGGCAAGCTGTGGTGCAAGGGCGAAAGCTCGGGCAACGTGCTGCATGTCGAAGAGATGCGCGTCGACTGCGATCAGGATGCGCTGGTGATCCGCGCGCGGCCGGCGGGGCCGACCTGCCACACCGGCGCGGTCAGCTGCTTTTACCGACGGCTGACGGACGACCGGCTAGAACGCGTCTGACGCGTCGGGTTTACCGCATCGGGTCTACAGCGCCGTGCCGAACAGTTCGTCGAACAGGCTCAGCATCGCCGCCCAGCTCTGGCGGTCCGCGCTCGCGTCGTAGCCGATCGCCGGGTTGCCGCGCGCATCGCTGCCCGGATCGGTGAAACCATGCCGGACGCCGCTATAGGCATGGAAGTGCCAGCGGCCCCCGGCACGGTCCATCTCCTGCCAGAAGGCGCTGACCTGTTCGCGCGGGACGAGCGGATCGGCGTCGCCATGACAAACGAGCATCCGCGCCTTGATCGCTTCCAGCTCCGCGGGACGATCGGTCTCGAGGATACCATGAAAGCTTACGGCGGCGGCGATATCAGCGCCGTCGCGCGCAAGCTCGAGTGCCGCCTGGCCGCCCATGCAATAGCCTATCGCGACGCGGGGCAGGCCGTCGGCGTCGGGAAGCGCCACCATGGTCCTGAGCGCGGCGCGCAAGCGCGCGCGATAGCGATCGACATCATCTCGCAGCGCGTTTGCCGCCGCCAGCAGCGCGTCCTGTCCGTTTGGCGTGAAGCCATAGAAATCGGCGACGAACGCGAGATAACCAAGCTCGGCCAGCATGGTTGCGCGCCGCCCGGTCGCCTCGTTCGCATTCATCATCGTGGGGAATATTGCCACCGCCGCACGCGGCTTTCCATTTGGCCGCGCGAGCAGCCCAGTCAGCGCGACATCGCCGTCGGCATAGGCGATCGGTTCGAGGCGGCTCATTCGGGAAGGAAGTCCGGCACCGACAGATAGCGCTCGCCGGTATCGTAATTGAAACCGAGCACGCGCGCGTCCGGCGCGAGATCGGGCAGCTTGCCCGCAATCGCGGCGAGCGTCGCGCCCGAACTGATGCCGACCAGGATGCCCTCTTCGCGCGCGCAACGTCGCGCCATCTCCTTTGCGTCGGCCGGATCGACCTGGATCGCCCCGTCGATCGACTGGGTGTGCAGGTTGGCCGGAATGAAGCCCGCGCCGATGCCCTGGATCGGATGTGGGCCCGGCTGCCCGCCTGAGATCACCGGAGACAGGCTCGGCTCTACACCATAGGCCTTCAGACCCGGCCAGCGCGCTTTCAGCACTTCGGCGCACCCTGTCAGATGTCCACCGGTGCCAACGCCCGTAATCAGCACGTCGATCGGCGTATCCGCGAAGTCGGCCAGGATTTCCTGCGCGGTGGTGCGGACGTGAACGTCGATGTTCGCCTGGTTCTCGAACTGTTGCGGCATCCACGCGCCGGGGGTTTCGGCGACGATCTGCTGCGCGCGCGCGATCGCGCCGGTGACGCCCAGTTCGCGCTGCGTCAGGTCGAAGGTCGCGCCATAGGCGAGCATCACCCGCCGGCGCTCGAGCGACATCGATTCGGGCATGACCAGCACGACCTTGTAGTCCTTCACCGCGCCGACCATGGCGAGGCCGATCCCGGTATTGCCCGAAGTGGGCTCGACGATCGTACCACCGGGCTGCAGGCTGCCGTCAGCCTCCGCCGCCTCGACCATGGCGAGCGCGATGCGGTCCTTGATCGAGGCGCCGGGATTCGACCGCTCGCTTTTCACCCAGACCTCCCGATCGGGGAACAGGCGCGACAACCTGACGTGCGGCGTGCCACCAATCGTGGCGAGGATCGATTCGGCTTTCATGCTAAACTCTCCCGATTACGGTATTGGCCCGGTTGCGATATTGGGGCGCGAAGGTGCGCGCGCGAGGGATTTCCGGAAACAGTTTGGCCCACGCCATCGTCACGACGATAGCGCTCGCGCCGCCGACCACCACCGCGCCGGTTGCGCCGAGCAGCGCCGCGGCAATGCCCGATTGCATCTCGCCCAGTTCGTTCGACGCGGAGATCGCCAGGCCCGACAGCGCGGAGACGCGGCCGCGCATGCTGTCTGGCGTGTTGAGCTGCACAAGGCTGGAGCGCACGAAGACCGAGACCATGTCTGCCGCGCCGAGAATGCCGAGCAGTCCGAGCGACAGCACGAAATCGCGCGACAGCCCGAAAGCGAGCGTCGCCAAGCCGTACGCCGCGACCGCCCATAGCATCTTGACGCCGACGTTGCTCTGCAGCGGCCGAATCGAGAGGATCAGCGCGACGATCGCAGCGCCGACCGCGGGTGCTGCGCGCATCTGCCCAAGTCCCGCGGGCCCCACGTGCAACAAGTCACGCGCGAACACCGGTAGCAGCGCGGTCGCGCCGCCCAGCAGCACGGCAAACAGATCGAGTGTGATGCAGCCGAGCAGGAACCTATCGCGCCAGACAAAACGAAAGCCTTCAATGATCTGGTGCAACGGCCTGGCGTCGCCGCGCGGAGCCACGGCGGGCAGCCGACGGAGCGACAGGACCAAGCCGCAGGCGACCGCCAGAAGGCCGGCGGCGCACCAGTATGGCGCCTCACGGCCGCTCGCGAACAGGAACCCGGCGGCCGCGGGCCCTATTACAGAACCCGCTTGCCATGCCATCGAGTTCAACGCGATGGCGCGTGGGATCAGGGCTTCGGGCACGATGTTGGGCGCGATCGCCCCAAGCGCGGGGCTGACGAACACCCGCGCAACACCGTGCAGCGCGGCAAGGCCGAAGAACAGCGGCAGACTGCGCAGGCCGAAATGCGTGGTCAGGCCGAAGGCGACGGCGACGAGCAGATCGACCGCGATGGCGATGGCGGCGACGTAGCGTCGGTCGAAACGGTCGGCGGCCACGCCCGCGACCGGGGTCAGTATCAGCAACGGCAGGAATTGCGCGAGCCCGAGCAGGCCAAGCTGGAATGCCGCCCGCTCAATGGTCATGCCGTATGCGCTGCGTGCGATATCGTAGAGCTGATAGCCGATGATCACGACCATTCCGGTCGTGCCGACCACCGACGCGAAGCGCGACAGCCAAAAACGGCGGAAGTCGCCGATCTGCAACGGGGAGGTGGGTTCGGTCACGCAAGCGCGTTTGGCACCCTCGACCCACACTGCCAAGCGCGCATCGGCGGGCGGGTCAAACGCGCACGATATACCTGCCTGGCGCGCGCCGACCGACGCGATCGAGGTCTTTATGTTCCAGCCGACCGTGCGATCGCCGATCGCGCGGGCGGCTTCATTCAGAACGTTGCGACGCGCAGGACAAACCGGACGTTGCGCCCCGGCAGCACGACCTGGTCCTTGTTGAGCGCGGTTGCCGCGCGCTGCACGTCGTTCGTCAGATTCTGGCCGACGATCGCCAGTTCGACACCGGGATGCGCCTTGAACGGACGAACGCTGACCTGTGCGTTGAGCTGGTTGTAATGCGGCGTCGGCGTATCGAACGCGCCGAACTTGTCCTGCCTGTCGACGTAGAGATAAAGCAGGCTCGCATCGACCATTCGGCTGCGCATACTGACCCCGCCGCCGATCCGGTAGGGCGGGATGCGCGGCACGTTGCCGCCCTGCGTGAAAGTGGCACGCGTAAGATCGCCCAGCGCGCTGACTTCAACCGTCATGTTGTCCTTGTGGTAGACAGCGTAGCTCGCCTGTGCCTCGGCCCCCCGGAAGCGGGCGCCCTGCTGACGATAGTTGAGCTCTCGCAAGTCGCCGTCGCCGCCGATGTCGCAGACGCCGTCGTCATCACACGTACGGCCGGTCAGATCGCCATAGATGTAGTTGTGAAACCAGGTGTAGTAGAGGCTTCCTTCAAAGCGGAACGCACCCGTGTTGATCCGGACCGTGCCCTCGAGCGAATTGGCGCGCTCGACTTTCAAGCCGGGATCACCCGTCTCGAAGGTGTCCGGCCCGTCATGTGCCCCCCGCGCATAGAGCTCGGTCTGTGCCGGCGCCCGGCCGGTACTCGAAAAGGTCAGTCCCAGCTTCACCGCGCGCGACGCTTCGTACAAGGCGCCGACCGAGCCGCTCAACGGCGTGAAGTGATTGCTCGTGGCGATATTCGATGCGGGCGTGCCATCGACGCGGACATGTTCGACGCGCCCCGCCGCCTGAAGCCGAAGCCGGGTCGCCAGCGGCGTATCGACAAAAACATATCCGGCGATCGTCTGCGTGATCGTCGGGAACAGATAACTCGCGTCATCGCCGATCGCCGAAAAGTTGCGATCCTGGTATTCGACGCCGAGCGCGATGTTCTCGATCGGGCCGATCGGGTTAAGCAACAGTTCGCCGCGACCGTCCCATTCGGTGTTTAGGAAAGTCGTGTCGACGTCGCCGTTGGGCTCGACCTCCTTGTGCTTGTAGTCGGCATAGCTGCCGTAAAGGTCGAGGCGCTTGAACAGGCCCGAGCCAAGGTCGAACGAATCGCGCGTCAGCGCTTTGGTCTGGCGCATGACGATATGCGTCGTGTCGCTGGGGATGCCGTAATTCGCGTCGTAGTGCGTGACGGCAGCGCCGACGTGGCTGTCGCCGAAGAAGTACGAGGCGCCGCCAGACATGCCGTAGCCATGGAAGTAGCTGTTCTGTTGCGTACCAAGCGGCGTATCGTAATTACCGGTGTGGCGATAGTAACCATCGGCGTGGAGGGCAAAATCTCCGGCTTTGATGTCGGTAAGCCCGGACACTTCCGCCGCATCGTTGACGGTGCCGTAGCTGCCGTCGAATTCGGCGTCGATGTCCTTGGTCGGCAGCGTCTGTGGAACGCGGTTGTTGATCACGTTGACCACACCGCCGATCGCCTGACTGCCGTAACGCAGCGTCGCAGGTCCGCGCACCACCTCGATGCTGCGCGCCGAGAGCGGATCGATCGGCACGCCGTGATCGGGCCCGATATCGGATACGTCCGAGGAACTCGCACCATCTTCGAGCAGCCGTACGCGGTTCGCGTCCATCCCGCGGATGATCGGACGACTCGCGCCCGAGGCGAAGTTCGTCGCCGCGATGCCGGGCACGTTCTGCAACGCATCGGCGATGCTGGCGCCACCCGTCTCGCGGATCTGCTCGGCATCCACCCTGGCGGCAATTGTCGGCGTATCGGTGCCGAACGGAGACGCGGTGACGATAATCTCCCGTGACTGCGGCGGCGGCGCGGCGGGCGCCGGCTGCGCCAAACCGGCGGCGGGGGTGAGCGCGCAGATAGCCACACTGGTGAGCAACGCCCGCCGCGCGATGAAGACGTAGGGGGGGAACGAACGAATCAGGGAAGGCTGCATTAGCGCAGGATAAAAGTGATGATATACTATATCAAGCGATATTGTGCGCTGCGGCAGCTTGCCGAGCGACGTTCAGTCGTTCGCGTGGATGCGGCGCGTTGGTTCCACCTCGTTGAGCAATCTGACGAAGTCTGCGGGTCGAATGATCCGTTCAAACTTGAAACCCGCGCGGCAATCGCGGTGCCACGTAAGATGCGCTTCTATCCGGCCGATCACGGGCAGGCGCATCAGCAACCGCTCGCCCCGATCGAGCAGCGGAGCGCCCATCGCCATGAACCCTTCGGTCGAGATGTTGACCATGCGCAGCCTGAGATCGCCCGCGCGCGCATGTTCGGCGATGAACGGATGGTCGATCGCATGGCGGGTCGTTTGGCGCGCATCGGGCGTGGCGCGCGCGTATCGTGCATCCAGCGTGGCGAAGCTTGCGGCTGCGGACATGATCGGTTTCCCTGACTGTGGGCTCACGATCACAATGCCCGGCAGCCGCAAACAATCGGTAAATGCGGCAAGGTCTTGCCGGCAGATCATTGCCGGGTTGTGCCGGATCAGGCCACCCGCAGCACACCGTGCTTCTTTTTGCCCGAGGACAGCCGCACTTCGCCACTCGTCATCGCGATCACGTACGCGTCATCGGTAACGACGGCCCCGTCGATCCGCGCGCCCCCGCCCGCCAGCAGCCGCTTGGCCTCGCCCCGGCTTGCGGCAAAGCCGATGCCGACCAGCGCGTCGATGATCGTCATGCCGCCGGCGGGTATCTCCAGCGTCGGCAACGCGTCTCCCCCGCCGCCCGCCGCGAATGCCGATCGAGCGCTCGCCTCGGCGGCATGCGCCGCTTCGGCTCCGCGACACAACGCGGTCACCTCGTTCGCGAGCACCACCTTGGCCGTGTTGATCTCGCTGCCCGCCAGCGCTTCGAGGCGTGCGATCTCATCGAGCGGTACGTCGGTGAACAGGCGCAAGAAGCGGCCGACGTCGCGATCGTCGCAATCGCGCCAATATTGCCAGAAGTCGTACGACGGCAGCATGTCCTCGTTGAGCCACACCGCACCCGCCGCGGTCTTGCCCATCTTCGCGCCGTCCGCGTTGGTCAGCAGCGGCGTCGTCGCGCCGAAGAGTTCGAGCCCCTCCATTCGCCGGCCGAGTTCGATCCCGTTGACGATGTTGCCCCACTGATCGGAGCCGCCCATCTGCAGCCGGCAGCCATGGCGCAGCGCGAGCTCGCGGAAATCGTACGCCTGCAGGATCATGTAATTGAATTCGAGGAACGTCAGCGGTTGCTCGCGCGACAGCCGCAGCCGAACCGAATCGAACGTGAGCATCCGGTTGACGGTGAAGTGCGGGCCCACGTCGCGCAGCAGATCGATATAGCCGAGCCGGCTCAACCAGGCGTCGTTATCCGCGAACACCGCGTCGCTCGGACCATCGCCGAACGTCAGCATCCGCTCGAACACCTTGCGGATAGAGGCGATGTTGGAACGGATCGTCTCGGCGGAAAGCAGCTTGCGCGATTCGTCCTTTCCCGATGGATCGCCAATCTTGGTCGTGCCGCCACCCATCAGCACGATCGGTTTGTGCCCCGCCTGCTGGAGCCGCCGCAGCATCATGATCTGCACGAGATTGCCGATATGCAGCGACGAGGCGGTCGCGTCGAAGCCCACGTAGCCGGGCACGATCTCGCGCTGCGCCAAAGCATCGAGCCCGGCCGCGTCGGTCAGCTGATGAATATAACCGCGCTCATCGAGCAGGCGGAGGAGCGAGGAGGCGTAGGTCGGCATTGCCGCCGCGCGCTAGCATGGCGTGCTAAGCGGGGAAAGGATGCTCCCTCGGACAGCTAAGTGCCAAGCTTGCGAAGAAGCAGGACAGCCCTTCGACAGGCTCAGGGTGGGCGGAGTTGGTGATGCGCTCTCACCCTTCCTCCGTCTTCCCTGAGCTTGTCGAAGGGCCGTCCTTCTCTTAGCCCCATGCGATGCCCTTCTGGACCTATATGCTGCACTGCCGGGGCGGCGCGTTATATGTCGGGCACACCGATGATCTGACGCGCAGAATTGGTGAGCATCAGAGCGGTGCCATCGCTGGCTTTACCTCGGATCATCGTCCCGTCGAATTGGTCTGGTCCGGGGAATTCCAGGTCCGCGATGATGCGAAAGCGGTGGAACGGCGGATCAAGGGGTGGTCACGCGCGAAAAAGCTGACGCTGATACGCGGTGATTGGGCGCGGATTTCGGAGCTTGCCAAGAAAAAGGACAGCCCTTCGACAAGCTCAGGGAAGACGGATGTTGATGGACCATTCGCCTTACCCGTCCGCCCTGAGCTTGTCGAAGGGTCGTACTTCCCCTTGCGATGTCATACTGACCATCCGTCCGGCGATATTCGAAAAATTGCCGTTCGCGTGTCAGTCCATAACCCAAACTGGCTCACCCTGCGTTGGCGCATCAAAGGCGCGAAATCGCTGACCGTCCCCCCGTTCGGGGGAAAGGCACGCGACGATGATCTGTGGCGTACAACCTGCTTCGAGCTGTTCGTCCGCGGCATCGGCACCGAACGCTATACCGAGTTCAACCTTTCGCCGTCCGAACGCTGGGCCGCCTATGACTTCAGCGGATACCGCGAGGGGAGGGCAGATGCCGCGATGCCTCGTACCCCGGTCTGTACATGGCGCGGGTCCGGCGACATTGCGCTGTTCGATGCGGCGATCCCGCGCGCGGCGCTGCCGCCGTTGCCCGCTTTGATAGGGCTCAGCGCCGTGATCGAGGAGGCAGGCGGCACAAAATCGTATTGGGCACTCGCCCATCCCGATGGGCCGCCCGACTTCCACGATCTGGCTTGCTTCGCTCTGACGCTTGCGGCACCCGCGATGCCATGAAGTTCGGCATCGACCGCCTGCTCGCCGATCTCGCGCTGCGCGCGCCGCTCGCGGGAAGGCGCGTCGCCCTCATCGCGCATCCGGCTTCGGTTACCGATCGTCTGGTCCATTCGCTCGACGCGTTGGCGCAATGCTCTGATGTGCGGCTTACCGCTGCGTTCGGCCCGCAGCACGGACTGAAGGGCGACAAGCAGGACAACATGGTCGAGACGCGCGACGCCATCGATCCTCGCTACGGCATCCCGATCTTCAGCCTTTATGGCGAGGTACGGCAGCCGACCCCGGTGATGATGGATACGGCCGACGTATTCCTGTTCGACCTTCAGGATCTTGGCTGTCGCATCTACACGTTCGTGACGACGCTGCTCTATCTGCTGCAGGCGGCGGCGCAGGCGGGCAAGACCGTGTGGGTGCTCGATCGACCCAATCCGGCGGGCCGGCCGGTCGAAGGCACGCTGCTGCTCTCCGGGCACGAAAGCTTCGTCGGCGCCGCGCCGATGCCGATGCGTCACGGGCTGACGCTGGGGGAAATGGGACACTGGTTCGTGCGGCAATTCGACTTCGACGTCGATTATCGCGTGATCGCGATGGAAGGGTGGCGGCCCGACGCCGGGCCCGGCTTCGGCTGGCCCGACGACCGCATCTGGATCAACCCGAGCCCCAACGCCGCGAACCTCAACATGGCACGCGCCTATGCGGGCACGGTCATGCTCGAAGGCACGACGTTGAGCGAGGGCAGGGGAACTACCCGGCCGCTCGAGGTGCTGTTCGGCGCACCCGATGTAGACGCCGGTAGCGTGTTGGCCGAGATGCAGCGCATTGCGCCCGATTGGCTCTCCGGCTGCGCTCTGCGCGAATGCTGGTTCGAGCCGACCTTCCACAAACACGCGCATAGCCTGTGCTCGGCGCTGATGGTTCATGCCGAGGGGCCGTTTTATGATCATGCGACGTTCCAGCCATGGCGCCTGCAGGCGCTGGCGTTCAAGGCGATCCGCGGCCGTTACCCCGACTATCCGCTATGGCGCGACTTCGCCTACGAATACGAGCTCGAGCGCCTGGCTATCGATGTGATCAACGGCGGTCCCGGCTTACGCGAATGGGTCGACGATGCGGCCGCCGGACCCGGCGATCTCGATGCGCTGGCGCTGTGCGATCAAGCGGCGTGGCGAGAGGACGTTGCCGATCTGCTGTTGTATCGCTGACAAATAGCACATCTCGCTCACCTAGAGGTGACACTCACGACGGTCGCGCGTCGCGGCAGATGCATCCGCGCGGATCTCGATCACGGAACCCGCCAGCGCCAATCGACGTTCGATCCATTTTGCTGCAATTGCGAGGCCGCGACGCACAATCACCTTGCGTCGATTTGCATTAATTTCCTCTTAGTCTTCGGAGATTGCTGCGTTGCAAACAACGGCACTCGACTGGTTTCATGTATCGCCAATATAATCCAAGTCGGTGCGACTTTCCGTTTGTCATAGGTTAAGTTGGTGTTAGCGTAGGTACGCCGACTCATCTTGAGACATAGCTGGGCGCGCGAACCAGGGTAGGGGAATACATCGATGAAACGCACTTCGCACGCTGGCGCGAGCTTGCTCGCCCTGTCTCGCACGCTCGCGCCTGTTATTGTCGTCGGCGCTATCGCGATGAGCGTCAGTCCAAGCCAGGCGCAAAGCGTATGTGCTCCTAATTTACTCGGCATCATCGACTGCACTGGCACGCCGCTCGTCCAACTGCCGACCCCCACATCGATCGGTCCGCTGAACATTCCGGCAAGTCTGACACCGGTGCAGGTCGTTCTCGACAATGGCTTCCAATCGCCCGGCACGACTGCCGTATCGACCGTGGTGCCCGGAGCCGATGTCGTGATCTCCTCGCTCGGAACCGCTGCGATCAATACCGTCGATCAGCCGGCGCTGTTGCTGAACTCGGCCGGCGGCCTCGATGCCAACGTCACGACGATCGCTACGGCGGGCGACGGAGCGATCGGCGCAGTGCTGCGGGCAGCCGACGACGTTGTCTTCGTTGCCGACGCCGCCGTTTCGACGCTGGGCGCGAACGCTCCCGCGATCGACGCGCAGGGCGGCTCGGTCTCGATCGCGACGGATACGATAAGCACGGTCGGAGACAATGCTAACGGCGCGGTTCTCCAATCGCTCAACGGTCCGGTTGAGCTTACCGCGAACCTCATCACGACAAACGGCAATCTGTCGGATGGCGCGTTGATCCGCGCGGCGGGGAGCACCGTTCTCCAAGGCGGCGCGATCCGCGTCGGGGGCACCGATGCGCTGGCATTCAACATCTCGAACGACGCCGCGGCTTGTGCGCTGCTGGGCGCGGGCGGCTGCACCAACACCGTCAACCTTGGCGAAGTGACGACGAACGGCTTCGGCGGGGTCGGCGGTCTGGTTACCGCCGCCGGCAGTACGGACATCAACATCGGCGTGTTGCGCACAGGAGGTGATCAAGCCGCTGGCCTCAACCTGTCGACCGATCCGACGGCCTGCGTCGTGCTGGGGGTCGGGGGTTGCGGCACCGCGTTCACCGTTCAGAACCTGACCACGCAAGGCGCTACCTCACCGGGCGCGCTCGTCTCGGCAGGCGGTCCGATCGTCGCGAACGTCGGCGTGCTGCAGACCAACGGTGTCCAAGCGATCGGCCTCGATCTCGCCTCACAGCCTCAGGTCTGCGCGGTCGTGGGCGCGGGCAATTGCGGCGCCAGCTTCAACGTCGGCCAGCTCCTCACCAACGGCGCGGGTGCGACCGGCGTGCTCGCGCGCATCGCGGGGCCGACCACGGGGAACGTCGGAGTCCTGCGTACCAACGGCGACAATGCGGCCGGGATCGACATCGCCTCCGACCCGGTCGTCTGCGCGATCGTTGGAACCGGTGCGTGCGACGTCTCGCTTGTCGGCCAGAGCGTGACCACCACGGGATCCGGGGCGGCCGGCGTGCTGATCAACGCGGCCGGCAACGTTACCAGCAACATCGGCAACATCGTCACGACAGGGGCCAATTCGCCCGGTCTGACGATCATCGCAAACCCGGCGGTCTGCCTGATCCTCGGCACCGGCGCCTGCGGCATCACCTCGACGACGGGCCCGGTCAATACGGGCGGCAACAACTCTCCAGGGACCGGTGTAACCGGCACCGGCGGTCCGACGACGGTCATGACCGGACCCACGACCACCAGTGGCAATGGTTCGCCGGGTGTCACGGTGACGAACCCAGGCCCGACGACGGTCACGACCGGCCCCGTCACCACGACCGGAAACAACTCGCCGGGCGTCAATGTTGACGGCAGCGGCGGCAATGGCCCGGTGACGGTCACGACCGGCCCGGTCACGACGAGCGGTACTAACTCCCCCGGCGTCATCGTCGACGGAGGGGGCGGCACCACGACCGTCTCGACCGGCCCTGTCACCACCACCGGTGGCGGTTCGAACGGCGTCGATGTTACCGGGGCCGGACCGATCACGTTCACCACCACGGGACCGGTTACGACGACGGGCCCCAATTCGAATGGCGTCGTCGTGACGGGCACCGGGTGCAATAACGTCAACATCACCGCGACGGGCAGCATCAACTCGGCGCAGGGAACCGGCATCCTCGCATCGAGCGTGTGCACCCTTACCATCACGACTCTGCCGGGCGCGCCGGTGCGGGGGGCGACCGCCGGCATCGACGCGACCTCCGGCACGGGCACGACGATCACGATCGGCGATGTCGTCGCCAGCACGAACGGGCCTGCGATCATAGCGCGCGGCGCTCCCGCCGTGGTGACGATAACGCCGACCGGATCGCTGACCGGCTATGTCACGCTGACCGGCGGCAACGACACGCTGACGAACAACGGTGTCTTCAACGCGACCGCGAACAGCGATTTTGGCGCGGGCACCGATACGCTGGTCAACAACGGGACGTTCGCGGTTCGCCCGGCGGCAACGACGCCGGGTGCCGTGACGCTCACTGGGCTAGAAACGTTCATCAACCGCGGCACGCTCGATTTGCGCAACGGTCACACCGGTGATGTGCTGACGATCCCCGGCAGCTTCACCGGCAGCGGTGCCAGCACGCTCGGCATCGACGTGGCGATAACCCCCGCCGGGCCGCTCGGCGACCGCCTGGTGATCGGCGGCGCGGCGACCGGCAGCACCGCCATCGCGGTGCAACAGACGACGCCTGGCGTCCTCATCAACAACCTGGTCGTCGTCGATGCGGGTGCGGGAAGTTCGCCGGGTGCCTTTGTAGCGGGCCCGGTCTCCGGGGCTGGCCTCGTCGGATACAATGTCGCGTTCAATCCGACGACCAACGATTACTCGCTGTTCGCGACGCCGAACGTGTTTGCCTATCAACTGGCTGGGCTACCTGATGGCGCACGGCAATTGTACTATCGCACCAGCGATACCGTGTTCGACCATCTGCAGAGCACGCGCGACGCGCGCGGTACGATCGCGCAGACGCCCGGGCGTTCGTCGGCGCTATGGGGCCAGATGTTCGGCTCGGTCGATCGCCGGACCTTGGGCCGGACGGTGACCGCGTTCGGGCAATCGCAATCGATCAGGCTCGACAACACGCAGGACTTCTTCGGCGCGCAGATCGGGTATGACTTCGGCAGCGTGACCGATCGGGACGGCTTCGTGTTCGGTATTACCGGAGGCTATGCGAGTTCTAACGTCAGCTTCCGCAATACGCCCGATCGCCTGCGCTACGAAGCGATCAACGGTGGCGCTTATGCCAGCTTTAACTCGGGTCCGTTCTTCCTCAACGGCTTGGGCAAGTATGAGCATTACTGGCTGCAGATCGTCGAACCGTCCGCGGGCTTCCGCGGCAGGCTGCATGGCGATGGTTATGGCGGCCGGGCCGAAGCGGGTATCCGGCTTGGGGACGAGGGCTTCTTCGCCGAACCCGCGGTATCGATCGAGTACGTCCACACCGATTTCGGCACGCTCAATGCCGCATCGACCGCGCTCGACTTCGGTGGTGGCGAAGGGCTGCGCGGCAAGGCCGGCGGACGCTTGGGGGTGAGGAACACCTCGGCGACGAGGACGCTGACCTTCTATGTCGGCGGCAACTACATCCACGAGTTCCGCGGCAACGACGATACCGCCTTCATCAGCGGCGGTCAGCGCGTCGATCTGCTCGGGCGGCGGCTCGGTGACTACGGACGCGGCACGCTTGGGATCAACATCGTTTCGGGGGGCAGGGTCAGCGGCTTTATCGAAGGTTACGGCGATGTGAGCTCGCACTACAAAGGCGGCGGCGGGCGCGGCGGGTTGAGCGTCCGCTTCTGACGAGGCGAGCTGACTAGGGGCATCGCCTCGGCCATTCGCGTGGCCGGGGCGATGCTTTTTATCCGGCTCGCAGCTTCACTTTCCGGGCGAGGCGAACGTTCTTAAACACGCGGCCGCCACGTCGCGACGCGGTAGACGTAGATCACGATCGCCACCACAGTCACCGCCACGCCGACCCAGACGATCCAGCGCGCGGCGTCTGCCATTACGCCGGCAAGCCAATGCCCGGCCAGGATCAATAGCGTATTCCAGATCGCCGCGCCGGCGAAGGTGAACGCCAGAAAGCGCGCATGACCCATGTGCGCCATGCCTGCTGGCAGCGAGATCATCGTGCGGAACAAAGGCGAAAAGCGCAGCACGAACACAACCCACTGGCCGTACTTGCGCAAGAAGTCGCCACATCGCTCGACGCTATGCCAATCGAGCGTGAGCCACCGCTCCCATCGCTCGACAAACGGGTGCAGCCGTTCATAGCCGATACGATCGCCGATCACGAACCACATATAATTGCCCAGCGTCGTGCCGATCGTGCCGGCGATCAGCAGCGGCCAGAAATGCATCGTGCCGCGCGCGACGAGCACGCCGCCCAAGCCCATGATGAGCTCGGAAGGGATAGGTGGAATGATGTTTTCGAGCGCCATCAGGAACGCGATGCCCCAATAGCCGCCGCGCGCGATCAGTTCGATGATCCAGTGGTTCATGGCTTGCGTAACGCTTACCGCAAAGGACGGTTCGCGAGCCGCGCCTTACCCGATCATCGCCGCGTGTCGCGCCTCGATCGCGTCCCAGATCGCGCCGCCGGTGTCAGCGCCGTCGAAGCGATCGATCGCGACGATGCCAGTGGGGCTGGTCACATTGATCTCGGTCAGCCACTCGCCGCCGATCACATCGATGCCGACGAACACCAGCCCGCGCGCCTTCAATTCGGGGCCCATGGCAGCGCAGATTTCCTCCTCGCGCGCGCTCAGCGTCGTCGCTTCGGCCGATCCGCCGACCGCTAGATTCGAGCGGAACTCCCCGGCGCCGGGCTTGCGATTGATCGCGCCGGAGAATACGCCGTCGATCAGCACGATCCGTTTGTCGCCCTCCGCCACGCTGTCGAGGAACGGCTGCACCATGAACGGCTCGCGCCAGACCTGGCCGAACAGTTCGGTCAGCGCCCCGAGGTTCGATCCGTCGGCGGGGACGCGGAACACCGCCTTGCCGCCGTTGCCGTGTAGCGGCTTTACCACGAGTTCGCCCGACCGCCCGGCCGCGACCTGCTCCTGCTGGAACGCGCGAACGTCCTCTATGCGGCGGGCGACGAGCGTCGGCGGCATGAAACGCGCGAAATCGAGCACGAACACTTTCTCTGGCGCGTTGCGTACGCTCGCCGGATCGTTGACCACCAGCGTCCGGCCCGCAAGTCGTTCGAGCAGGAAGGTCGCGGTGATGTAGCCCAGGTCGAACGGTGGATCCTGGCGCATCAGCACCACGTCGATGTCATCGGCCAAGTCGATTAGCCGGTGTTCGCCCAGCGTGAAATGGTGGCCGACCACGCGTTGCACGCTGACCGGCGCGGCCCAGGCGGTCAGCGTTCCGGTCGCGCCAGCGGTGCTGTCGTAGGCGAGCGAACCGACGTCGTAATGCCACAGCTCCAGCCCGCGCGCTTGCGCCGCGAGCATCAGATGAAACGTCGAATCGCCCGCGACGTTGATCTGGTCGAGCGGGTCCATCTGCACCGCAACGCGTAGGGTCATTCGCTTATTTCTCGGTCACGGTTGCCAGGCGTTGGCGATGTGCCTTGGCCAGCGGCGCGGCGCAAGCAGCAGCACGTCGATGCGAAGCGTATCATTGGGCCTGGCGTAGCGCATCGCGACAGCTTCCGCCGCGGCCGCGACGCGGCGCAGGCGGTAGGCGTCGATAGCAAGGCCTAGTTCGGCACCGCATGTGCGCCACTTCACTTCGACGAACGCGGTCGTGCGGCCGCGCCTGGCGACGAGGTCGACTTCGCCGCGCGGAGTCTTCACGCGGCGGGCGAGGATGCGCCAGCCTTTGAGGCGAAGATACCACGCGGCGAGTGTCTCGCCACGTCGGCCACGCCGCTCGGCCCGTTCGCGTCCCGATGAACGAGAGTCGCTCACTTCAGCGCCAGCGCGCGTGCGTAAAGCGCCTTGCGGTCGAGCCCCGTGGCCTTGGCGACGTGCGCCGCCGCCTGCGAAGGCTTGTCGGTCAGCAACGCCGCGCGCAGCATCGCATCGGCGTCGAACGCTTCGACAGGTGCATCGCCCGGCGGCGCGATCATCAGCACGATCTCGCCTTTCGGTGGATGCGCCGAGTAATGCGCCGCAAGGTCATCCGCGCTGCCGCTCCGACATTCCTCGAACTTCTTGGTCAATTCACGCGCCACCGCGATTTCGCGGTCGGGCAGAGCCATGCCGATCGCCGCCAACGCATCGAGCAGGCGCGGCGCGGTTTCGTAGAACACCAGCGTTGCCGGCACCGCCGCGAGTTCGGCGAGCACATCATCGCGCGCCTTGGCCTTGCTCGGCAGGAAACCGGAGAACAGGAAGCGGTCGGTCGGCAGCCCGGACAACGTCAGTGCGACCGGCACCGCGCTCGCACCCGGCAGGCTGGTGATCATCACCCCAGCCTCGCGCGCATCTCTGATCAGCCGATAGCCGGGATCGGAAATCAGCGGCGTTCCCGCGTCGCTGACGAGCGCGACCGGCTCCCCGCGGGCCATTTCCAGCAGCCGTTCTCGTGTCTCCGGCGAGGCGTGATCGTCATAGCGGATCATCCGCGTCGCGATGCCGAGGTGGTGCAACAGCCGCCCGGTAACGCGAGTGTCCTCACAGGCGATCGCCGAGACCCGGCGCAGTACGTCCACCGCGCGCAGCGTTATGTCGCCAAGATTGCCAATCGGCGTCGCCACGATGTAGAGGCCGGCGGGCAAGATAGCGTCCATGCGGCAAAGCTTGGACCAGCCACCCGGGGAGCGGCAAGCGGATGTTCGACAGATACTTCAACCGGCGCGCGCTGGTCGCCGCCGTGACGCTGGCGCTGATGTCGGGTTGCGCCGTGATACCCAAGGGGCCGAAGACCGCGCCGCCGCCTCCCCCGCCGCGCAACACCGCCGGCTCGCTGCCGCTGGATCAGGAACGGCATCGCATCGCGCTGCTCGTGCCGCTCACCGGACCCAACGCGGGCGTCGGCCAGTCGCTCGCCAACGCGGCGACGATGGCGGTGCTCGATACCAACGCGAGCAATCTGCGGATCACCAATTACGATACCGGCGTCGATCCCGCCGCAGCCGCCGCCCGCGCGGTGACCGATGGCAACGAATTGATCCTTGGGCCGCTGATGGCGGGCGACGTCGACGCGGTCGCCAGGGCGGCGAGGCCAGCGCACATCCCGGTGATATCGTTTTCGAACGACTCCGACGCCGCGGGCCGGGATGTCTTCATCATGGGATCGCTACCCAGCGAATCGATCGCGCGTACGGTCGCCTATGCGGCAGGGCATGGAAGCCACGACTTTGCCGCGCTGGTGCCGAGCGGCGAATATGGCGCGCGCGCATCGCAGGCGCTGCTTTCGTCCGCTCGCGATGCGGGTGGCAGCGTGGTGGCGATGGAACCCTATGATCGCGGCAACACTTCGATCGGCAGCGCGGCGCACCGGTTGGCGGCCAAGGGCGGGTTCGACACGGTGATGATCCTCGATGGGGGCAGGCTGGCGCGGCTGGCGGGCCCGTCGCTGCGGCTCCCGGGCGGCACGACGCGCATCCTGGGCACCGAACTGTGGAGCGGCGATGCGGCGGTGGCGGCCGCGCCGGCATTGCGCGGTGCTTGGTTCTCCGCATTACCCGATGCGCGCTTCCGGCAGTTTTCCGCAAGCTACAAGACGCGGTTCGGCACCGCGCCCTATCGTCTCGCGACGATGGGCTATGACGCCGTGCTGCTCACGCTGCGCATCGCGCGCGATTGGAACGGCAGCGGCCCGTTTCCCATCGGGCGGCTGACCGATGCCAAAGGGTTTCTCGGCCTCGACGGTCCGTTCCGCTTTGGCCGTGACGGCGTGATCGAGCGCGCGTTCGAAGTGCGCGAGGTCCGCGCCGAAGGAATTACTGTGGTGAGCCCGGCGGCGACGGGGTTCGGGAACTGAATCGCAATGTCCTCCCTGAGCTTGCCCGGGGAGGGGGACCGCTCGCGCAGCGAGGGGTGGAGGGTAACCTTCTGCAGCGCTTCCGTTTGGCTATGGAGACTTACCCCTCCATCATCCCGCGGATGGTTCCCCTCCCCAAGCGAGCTTGGAGAGGATAACGCAGTGGGCCGCCTTGCTCGTGGTCCGCTGCATGTTCTACAACCGTTCCCATGCCTTCGCCCGAAGACCTTTTCGCCAAGCTGCCCAGCGCCGCTTCCTCCGAAGCCTATGACGGCACCGCGATCGAGGTCCTCGAAGGGCTCGAGCCGGTACGCCGTCGCCCCGGCATGTATATCGGCGGGATCGACGAACGCGCGCTGCATCATCTCGCCGCCGAAGTGCTCGACAACGCGATGGACGAGGCGGTGGCGGGGCACGCCAACCGCATCGAGGTCACGCTCGAGCCGGGAAACCGGCTGACGATCAGCGACAACGGACGCGGCATCCCGGTGGACGAGCACCCCAAATTTCCCGGCAAGTCCGCGCTTGAAGTCATCCTCACCACGCTTCATTCGGGGGGCAAGTTTTCGGGCAAGGTCTATGCAACCAGCGGCGGCCTGCACGGCGTCGGGGTATCGGTGGTCAACGCGCTGTCGAGCCAGACCCGGGTCGAGGTCGCGCGCAACCGCGAATTGTTCGCGCAGGAGTTCTCGCGCGGCGAGCCTCTCGGCGGCTTGCAGCGTATCGGCGCGGCACCCAATCGGCGCGGCACTACCGTCGCGTTCACTCCGGACGTCGATATCTTCGGCGCGGACGCGAAGTTCAAGCCGGCGCGCCTGTTCCGCCTCGCGCGCTCGAAGGCTTACCTCTATGCGGGTGTGGAGATCCGGTGGAAGTGTGCAGGCTCGCTTGCTGGCGACGATGTTCCGACGGACGCGATGTTCCAGTTCCCGGGCGGACTTGCCGACCATCTGGCCGAGCAGGTGAAAGGTCGCGAATGCGTGACCACGCAATCATTCACCGGCAAGCAGGACTTTCCCACCACCGATCCCGAAACGCCTCAGGGTCGCGTCGAATGGGCAATCGCCTGGCCGTTGTGGTCGGACGGCACCTATAGCTGGTATTGCAACACGATCCCGACGCCCGATGGAGGCACGCATGAGCAGGGCCTGCGCGCCGCGCTGACCAAGGGCATCCGCGCATTCGGCGATCTGGTCGGGCAGAAAAAGGCGAGGGACATCGCGCCCGAAGATATCGTGACGGGCAGCGAGGCGATGCTGAGCGTCTTCGTTCGCGAGCCACAGTTCCAGAGCCAGACCAAGGACCGCCTGACCTCGCCCGAAGCCGCGCGGCTCGTCGAAAACGCGGTTCGCGATCACTTCGACCATTTCCTCGCCGACAACATGGAGCGCGGTCGCGCGCTGCTGGCGGCGGTGATGGAGCGGATGGACGATCGGCTGCGGCGCAAGGCCGAGCGCGAGGTCAAGCGCAAGACCGCGACCAATGCGCGCAAGCTGCGCCTGCCCGGCAAGCTCACCGACTGCTCGGGCGAGACGGCGGGTGCGGAAACCGAGCTGTTCATCGTCGAGGGCGACAGCGCCGGCGGCAGCGCCAAGCAAGCGCGCGATCGCAAGACGCAGGCGATCCTGCCGATCCGCGGCAAGATCCTCAACGTCGCATCCGCCACCGCAGACAAGATCCGCGCCAATGCGGAGATCGCCGACCTCGGCCTCGCGCTCGGTTGCGGAACCGGCAGGAACTGCAACGCCGACGCGCTGCGCTATGACCGCGTGATCATCATGACCGATGCCGACGTCGACGGCGCGCATATCGCTACGCTGTTGATGACGTTCTTTTTCCAGGAGATGCCCGACATCGTGAAGAATGGGCACCTCTACCTGGCGCAACCGCCGCTCTATCGCCTGACCGCCGGTGCGCAGAGCGCCTATGCGCGCGACGATGCGCACCGCGCACAGCTGGAACGCACCATATTTCGCAACAAGACCGTCGATGTCGGCCGCTTCAAGGGTCTTGGCGAAATGAATGCGGGCCAACTGCGCGACACGACGATGGCGCCTGCCACCCGTTCGCTGATTCGCATCACGTTGCCCGCCGAACACGAACAGCGACAGGCAACAAGGGAACTCGTCGACCGCCTGATGGGCCGCAACCCCGAACACCGCTTTCACTTTATCCAGAACCGCGCGGGCGAGCTCGATCCGGAATTGATCGACGCTTAGGACTTCGAGATCGCGCTGTAAGCATGCAGCTTTGGTCATTGTCGCGCGTTCTCAAGATGTCATCCGGGACGGCCAGCTGTAGCTCCCCGGGATGCACCGCAGACGATGCGTCATAGGACACGTTCGATGAAGCGCACAAAACTTCTGTTCGCCTTGCCGCTGGTGCTGGGTCTGTCGGCGTGCGCGACCGATGGCTATTATGGTGGCGGGGCGCGGTTCGCCTACGGAGGTGGTCCTTACGCTTACGATGGGTGGTACGACGGCTACTACGGGCCGATCTACGATGGCTATTGGGGCCGCAACGGATACTTCTACTATCGCGGCGGGGCGGGTGACCGATATTTCCGGCGCGGTGACCGTTATCATTTCCATCGCGGCCTGAACGCGCCGCGTTCCGGGTTCGGCGCGATGCGCGGCACATACCAGGGCGGAGCCGGCGTCCGTGCGCCGCATTTTCCCGGTGGCGGGCGGGGCGGGTTTCGCGGCGGGCATCACCGCTGACGATACGGTTGTGAGTGCGAGTGAAGAGCGGGGTACTCCACTCGCGCTCGCAACCGCTTGCCTCGACCGCCCGCGCGCCATAACCCCCGGTGATCGCACCAACGTCAGGATGACCGATGCAGCGTTTCGAGGGCACCCAGGACTACGTCGCTACCGATGACCTGAAGGTCGCGGTCAACGCCGCGATGGTGCTGCGCCGGCCGTTACTGGTGAAGGGTGAGCCGGGCACCGGCAAGACCGTGCTCGCGCAGGAGATCGCCAAGGCCGCGAACGCGCCGCTGATCGAATGGAACGTCAAGTCGACGACCAAGGCGCATCAGGGCCTGTACGAGTACGATGCGGTCGCGCGGCTTCGCGACGGCCAGTTGGGTGACGAGCGCGTCCATGACATTCGCAACTATATCAGGCGCGGCAAGCTATGGGAGGCGTTCACGTCGCCACGACTTCCCGTCCTGCTGATCGACGAGATCGACAAGGCCGACATCGAGTTTCCCAACGATCTGTTGCAGGAGCTCGATCGCATGAGCTTCGACGTTTACGAGACCGGCGAGCGTGTCGCCGCCGCCGAACGTCCGATCGTCGTCATCACCAGCAACAATGAAAAAGAACTGCCTGACGCGTTTTTGCGTCGCTGTTTCTTCCACTACATTAAGTTCCCCGATCGTCAGACGATGCAAGCGATCATCGACGTGCATTTTCCCGGCATCCAGAGGATCCTGGTCAGCCGCGCGATGGACATCTTTTATGAGGTGCGCGAGGTGCCCGGCTTGAAGAAGAAGCCGAGCACCAGCGAATTGCTCGACTGGCTCAAGCTCCTGCTCAACGAGGACATGCCGCTCGACGTCTTGCAGAACAAGGACCCGACCAAGGCGATCCCGCCGCTGCACGGCGCGCTGTTGAAGAACGAGGCGGACGTGATGCTGTTCGAACGGCTGGCGTTCATGGCGCGGCGGCAGGGGTAAGCTCATGGCTAAAGCATCTAACGAAGCAAAGGATTCCACCGAAATATGTGGCATACTGATGCCAATAGCAGATTATTTAGATTATTCAGAGAAACATTGGGCCGATGTACGAGATATTATTGAGCGAGCCGCTAAGGATGCTGGGCTTAATCCGAATCCTGTGTGGGAAAGTGCCGATACCGATATTATACAAGGCCGGATAATTAGAAACTTGTATAACTATCCAGTTGCGGTATGTGATATCAGTGGGCTAAATCCAAATGTGATGTTTGAGTTAGGTCTTCGATTGGCATTCAAAAAGCCCGTTATAATAATGATTGATAGCTCTACCAAAATACCCTTTGATACGAATGTTATTGAGCATATAGTATATAAACGATCTTTGCACTTCCAAAGTACTGAGGAGCTTATAGACCGCTTATCGAAAAAACTGACATCTATCCTGCGAGCTGTCGAATCTAAGAGTTATCAGGCTTATATTGACGCATTTGGAGTATTTACGACTGTCGAGCTAGATCCTCAGCGTATCGAAGTGGATCAATTTATCCTTGATAAGCTAGACAAATTATCTGCCAATGTTGGCCAGTTAGCCGGCCAAAACCGTTCTTCGTTGCTAGAAATGCATCGTGATAGCTTGCTACAGGATAGAATGGATAGTTCAAGCCGGAAACACTATACGAGGAAGAGTTGGACATTAAATGATGAAGCTGTAGTAAAGAAGATGTGGGAGAATGGTAACAGCCCTTATGAGATCTCAAGTCTACTAGGTGGATACACTGCTGCGGACGTCGCTCATAAAGCGACCCGACTTGGCCTCACAAGACGTGATGATCAGGATATAGGTTAATCTTTACAGTAAGCTACTCTCATGTTTTTAGAACTTTGCTGATGACCTACACCGGACACTGCGCTTGCGGCCAGGTCAGCCTGACGATCGACGCCGAGCCGGTCGGCGTGCGCCAGTGCTGGTGCCGATCGTGCCAGCAGGCGAGCGGCGGCGGCCCGGCGCACAACGCGATGTTCCCGACCGACGCGCTGACGCTCAGGGGCGACCTCACGAGCTCGACCTACGTCGCCGACAGTGGCAACACGATGATCCGGGAATATTGCGCCGTCTGCCATACGCCGGTGATGGGCCATTCGTCCGCGCGGCCGCACCTGCGTGGCATGCGACTGGGCGTGTTGGATGAGGGGCACGGTCTGGCTCCACAAGCGGTGATCTGGACCGACGCCGCGCCGGCATGGGCCGTGTTCGATCCGGCGCTTGAGCATCACGCAGGCCAGCCTCCCGCACCCGCGCCCCCGAAATAGCGAATGTTTTTCAACTTCGTCGACGAACTGCGCGCCGCCGGGATCAAGGCGAGCTTCAAGGAGCACCTCGTGCTGCTCGAGGCGCTCGACAAGGACATGATCGAGCAGACTCCCGAGGCGTTCTATTACCTTAGCCGGGCCACCTTCGTGAAGGACGAGGGGCTGCTCGATCGGTTCGACCAGGTGTTCGGCAAGGTCTTCAAGGGGCTGATGACCGATTACGGCCAGCAACCGGTCGAGGTGCCCGAGGATTGGCTGTGCGCGATCGCCGAGAAGTACCTGTCGGCGGACGAGATGGCGAAAATCAAGGCGCTCGGCTCTTGGGACGAGATCATGGCGACCTTGAAGCAGCGGCTGGAGGAACAGCAGAGGCGGCACCAGGGCGGCAGCAAGTGGATCGGCACCGGCGGCACGTCGCCGTTCGGCAACTCGGGCTACAACCCCGAAGGCGTACGTATCGGCGGGGAGGGAAAGCACAACCGCGCGATCAAGGTCTGGGACAAGCGCGAGTTCGCCAACCTCGATAACACGCGCGAGCTGGGCACGCGCAACATCAAGGTCGCTCTGCGCCGTCTGCGCCGTTTCGCGCGCGAGGGCGCGGCCGAGGAGCTCGATCTCGACGCGACCATCGCTGGCACCGCCAGGCAAGGCTGGCTCGACCTCCAGATGCGCGCCGAGCGGCGCAACGCGGTGAAGGTGCTGCTGTTTCTCGACGTCGGCGGGTCGATGGACCCGCATGTCAAGCTGGTCGAGGAACTGTTCAGCGCCGCCACCGCCGAGTTCAAGAACCTGGAGTTCTTCTACTTCCACAACTGCCTCTACGAGGGCCTGTGGCAGGACAACGCACGCCGCTGGTCGCAGCGCACGCCGACCTGGGACGTGCTGCACAGGTACGGCCACGACTATAAGGTCATCTTCGTCGGCGACGCGTCGATGAGCCCGTACGAAGTCAGCCATCCGGGCGGCTCGGTCGAACATTTCAATGAGGAAGCGGGCGAGGTCTGGCTCGGCCGCGTGGCCGACACCTATCCGGCGACCGTCTGGCTCAATCCGACGCCCGAGCGGCAGTGGGACTATTCCACGTCCACCCGGATGATCCGGCAGATCATCGGCGGCTCGATGTATCCGCTGACGCTTCAGGGGCTCGATGATGCCATGCGCAAGCTGACCCGCAACAGGCATTGACGGGGCGGGGCGCTCGCTTAAGCCCGCGCGCACTATGGATCGCCAACTGCTTGTCATCTGCCTGCTGACCGCGGGTATCAACCTGATCGGCACGCTCGCCTACGCCGCGCGCATCGCCGGAGTGCGGACGCGGCGGATTGCGATGAGCTTCGCCTTGTTCAACATTCTGGTGCTGGTATCGCGGACATCGAACAGTTTCCTGGGTCCGTTCCTCGCCAAGCGGATCGAGAACCGGCTGCACAACGGCGGCGGGGAGGCGCTGCTGTGGGACTTTCGACTGATCCTGTTCTCGGCGACGCTGGCGGTGGCCGTCGGCATTGCGCTGGTGCCGATGGGCCAGCGCATGTTCGCGCGCGCGATCGGCTATTTCCAGCAGCATCGATCGACCGGGCGCATGATGCTGCGCGCCGCATCGCCCGCCGGCGTGCGCGCGATGCGCGAGGCGGCGGTCATGCCGTCGGTCGCGCACTGGCGATCGCTGCGTCTGCCGCGCGGGGTCGGCTGGGGGGTGCTGCTGGCGAACTGCTTCGCGCAGGCGCTGATCACCGTCGGCGTGCTTGCCTCGCTCTATGCAGGTTACCTCAATCCCGAGTTCCGCGTCACCGCCTCACAGCTTTCCGCGGTGGTCAACGGCTTCGCGACGATCCTGCTTTTCGCGCTGATCGATCCGCAACTGTCGGTGATGACTGACGACGTCGTCGAAGGGCGGATCAGCGAGCCGTTGTTCCGCCGCACGATCGTATGGATATCGTTCAGCCGCCTGGTCGGCACGCTGATCGCCCAGGCGTTCTTCGTCCCGGCATCGCAGGCGATCGCCTGGATCGCGTTTCATGTGTGATTGGCGGACCACCGATCAACAACCGCAATCAAAGCCGTAATGCAGCACCGGCGAAGGAAGCTCGCGTGGTTTGCGCGCCCAGTGCGCCGCCCTCGCGCAAGCGACCTTACCTGCCACCACCGCCGATACGGCCTGATCCAAGCAGAGCGCTTTTGCGCGAAGTGGTGCCGCTTAGGTGACTCGAACACCTGACCCCATCATTACGAATGATGTGCTCTACCGGCTGAGCTAAAGCGGCGATGCCTTGCGGGCTGGCGGCGTCTACCGGTGCTGGCTTGAACTGGCAAGCGGGTTGTTCCGGCATCGAGCAGTGCGGTATAACGGTTGTGCGCGTCATACGTTGGCATGGGCCAATGCAAAATGGCGGGCCACGATGACATTTGAAACGATCATAGCCTCAGCCTCGCCCCGCATCGGCTGCGCCTGCACAAACACCGGAGACGGTTCGTCGCGACGAGCTTCGCGAAACGACGTGCCCGGCATGTTCATCAATCAGGGCTGACTTGGCCGCGATCGGTGGATTGTCGTAATTTTTGGACCTCGCTTCTGCTCTCCCATCGCCCCCGATTATCCTGAGCCAACATACCGTTCAGCCAAAAGTGGCAAAACCGCTCGCAACACTTATCTGCCCGGCTGAAGACGAGATGGCCGGGGGTAAGTGCGATGCCGAATGATAGCGAAGACCGGGCGAGTAAGCTCGCGCTTGTTTTGTCCGGCGGTGCGCGTCCCTGCATTCTTGCGGTCGACGACGACGTGCTGATCGCGATGAGCACGATCGAGTTGCTACAGGATATGGGCTGCGATGTGATCGAAGCCAATTCGGGGGAACAGGCGATCCAGATCCTGCGCGGCGATACGCCCGTCGACCTGTTGCTCACTGATTATTCCATGCCGGGCATGAACGGCGTTGAGCTTGCCGAAGCCGCGCTTGAGGTACGTCCGGAGCTTCCGATCCTTGTCGCCACCGGGTATTCCGAGCTGCCTTCGGGAGGCGCCCTGAAACTGCCGTGCCTCGGCAAGCCGTACCGGGAATCGGAACTCGCCGACGCGATCGGGAGGCTCCTAAACCGCTGATCGCATCGTTTCGACGATTTGCCTGTCATCCGGTCGAATGAGAAGCCGCCAAAGCTGTCTGCGCGCTTGACGCCGCGTCGCGTGATCGCGACTGTCGGCGCAAACAAGCCCGATGGGCGAGGAGATGATGATGGCGACCGTGGCGGAACGCAGCAACCTGGCGATCGAACCCGAGGTGCTGAAGGCGATCTATCGCCAGATGACGCGCATCCGCGCGGTGGACAGGGCCGTGCAAGCCGGGCTTTCGGCGGGCAAGTTCATGTTCAGCTACTGGCCGATGACCGGACAGGAGTGCATCCCGGCGACGATCAGCCAGCTGACCACGACACGCGACTACATGGTGACCACCTATCGCGGTGTGCACGATCAGCTTGGCAAGGGCGTCTCGCTCGACGATCTGTTCACCGAAATGCTCGGCCGCGAAAACGGGGTCAACAAGGGAAAGGGCGGCAGCCCGCATATCTCGGATCCGAAGTCGGGCTCGATGGTCACCACCGCGATCGTCGGCGCGGGCGCGCCGATCGCCAACGGCCTGGCATTTGCGGCGCAGGCACGCGGCGAGGACCGCGTGACGATCGTCAACTTCGGTGATGGCGCGACGTCGATCGGCGCGGTGCACGAGGCGATGAACCTGGCGGGCTCATGGAAGCTGCCGGTGATCTTCCTCTGCCAGAACAACACCATCGGCGAATACACGCCGATCCCCGAGTATACCGCCGGTAAGACGTTCGCTGTACGCGCCGAGGCGCTCGGCTTTCGCGGCGTAGTGCTCGACGGCAACGATCCGGCCGCATTTTATGCGGGCATGAAGGACGTGATCGACAGCGTCCGCGCGGGAGGCGGGCCGGTGTTCGTCGAGGCGTTGACGTTCCGCATCGGGCCGCACGCAGGCGTTGGCGATAGCCCCAACCACACCAAGGAAGCCGTCGCGGCTGCCAAGGAGCGCGCGCCGATCAAGCGTACGCGCGAACTGATGATCGACGCGGGCATCGCAACCGAGCAAGAACTCGCGGAATTGGAAAGCGCCGAGCAGGCCGAGGTCGACGCCGCGCTCGCGCGTGCGATGGCGGCAAAGCCGACGCCCGCGACCGAGACGCTGACCGACGTCTTCGCCGATTTCGATGCAGTTCCCCGTCGCGGCTACTATCCGGTGCGCGAGGCGGAGATCGAGCCAACCGGCGAGAGCAAGAACATCACCATGCTCGATGCGGTTCGCGATGCGCAGCGTATCGCGATGACGCTGGACCCCGAGGTATGGCTCGCGGGTGAAGACGTCGGCGATCCGCACGGCGGCGTGTTCGCGACCAACCGCGGTCTGCAGACCGAGTTCGGCAAGCGCGTGCGGCCGACGCCGATCGCCGAAAGCGCGATCATCGGCGTCGGGCTGGGCTCGGCGATCGCGGGCATGCGGCCGATTTCGGAGATCATGTTCGCCGACTTCATGGGCGTGTGCCTTGATCAGATCGCCAACCACGCGGCCAAGCAGCGGTATATGTCGGGCGGCGCGACGCATGCGCCGATGACGATCCGCATGTTCGTCGGCGGCGGGATGGGCGGCTTCGGCGCGCAGCATTCGCAGTCGCTCGAGCAGTGGCTGCTGCACACGCCGGGACTCAAGGTCGCCTATCCGAGCAACGCGCGCGACGCCAAGGGCCTTTTACTGAGCTGTATCTTCGACGACGATCCGTGCGTCCACCTTGAGACGATCTATGCGTTGCGCGGCGGCAAGGACATGGTGCCGGTCGAGGATTACCGCATCCCGCTGGGCGTCGCTAAGGTGAAGCGCGAGGGCACCGACATCACGTTGATCAGCTATGGCTGGGTGGTCAACGAGTGCATGAAGGCGGCCGAGGACCTGGCGAATGAAGGTATCAGCGTCGAAGTCGTCGATCTGCGAACGCTGGCGCCGCTCGATTACCACCGCGTCCTAGCATCTGTTAAGAAGACGCGTCGCGCGCTCGTCGTCCACGCTGCGGTCGAATTTGGCGGCTTCGGCGGTGAGATCTGCGCGACGATCAACGAGGAACTGTTCTCGACGCTGAAGGGTCCGGCGATCCGGCTTGGCGCGGAATACGCACCGATCGCCTATTCCTCGGAGATCGAGGCGCACCAGGTGCCGCACGCTCCGGCCATCGTCGCGCGCGTGCGCGAGGCGTTCAAGGCTTACAGCTGACAAACTCCAGGAAGAGGTAGTGAATTGATGTCGACCACCCTGACTATTCCCAAGCTTGAAATGTCGATGAGCGAGGGGACACTCGCCGAATGGAAAGTCGCCAACGGTGCCACCGTGACCGCCGGCGACGTGATCTATGTTCTCGAAACCGACAAGACCGCGCGCGACATCGAGGCACCGGCCTCAGGCACGCTGACGATCAAGGCCGAAGAGGGCGAAACCTATGACGTGGGTACCGAGATCGGTGAAATCGCCTGATCGGCGAGGCGGGAATTCAAAGCGATCCCCGAAATTCGTCTAGGACGGCGCGATAGACCTGCCGTTTGAACGGTACGATCAGATCGGGCAGAAGTTCGGGCTCCACCCAGCGCCAGGTCGAAAACTCGGCCGGATCGTGCGCGGCAAGGTCGATGTCGGCGTCGTCGCCCGTGAAGCGCAACAGGAACCAAGTCTGCCGCTGACCGCGATATCTGCCGCCCCACAACTTGCCCATCAGCGTATCGGGCAGATCGTAAAGCAGCTCTTCGCGAGATTGTACGACGACGTGAGCCTTGTCGCGGGTGACGCCGGTTTCCTCCCACAATTCGCGGTATAGCGCTTCGGTCAAGTCCTCTCCCTCGTCGATCCCGCCCTGCGGCATCTGCCACCAGTCGCCCTCCTTCATGTCGATCCGGCGACCGACGAAGGCACGCCCCTCCGCGTTGACGAGCATCACCCCGACGCATGGGCGGTAGGGGAGGGCGGCGAAACGATCCTTGGCCATGACCGCAAGCCTTAGATCGCCACCGATACGCCCGCAACTCGCCGATCACCGCGCAAAGTGTCGAAGATATGCGCGCGGCTGCTTGACGAGAGCTGGAAGGCGGTCGCAAGGCTGCGGTTTGCTTCCCGCCAGTTTTTCTGGATTGCGATGCCGGGGTGCCATCTTAAATGCATCGTGACGGTTTGCCTGAGGCGGCCGGCCGCCAAAGGAACCGCTTGCAATCATGGCGACGCTTTCAGCCCTCAATACCTCCGACTCGCCCATCGATACCGGTAGCTCTCCAGAGGCGGTCGTGGTGCGTTTTGCCGGCGATTCCGGAGACGGGATGCAGCTCACCGGAGGCCAGTTCACCTTGTCGACCGCGCTTGCGGGCAACGACCTGGCGACTTTCCCCGACTTTCCCGCCGAGATCCGCGCGCCGCAAGGTACGCTGTTCGGTGTCTCTGCGTTCCAGATCAACTTCGGCTCGACCGACATCACCACCGCCGGCGACGCCCCCGACGTGCTCGTCGCGATGAATCCGGCTGCGCTTAAGACCAACGTCCAGGCCTTGAAGCCCGGCGGGCTGATCATCGTCGACACCGGCGAGTTCACCCGGCGGAATCTCGACAAGGCGAAGTACGACGTCAGCCCGATCGACGACGGCAGTCTGTCGCGCTGGGATGTGCTAGCCTTTGATATCGGCGCGCTGACGCTCGAGGCGGTGAAGCAGTTCGGGCTGGGCATGAAGGACGGGCTGCGCTGCAAGAACATGTGGACGCTGGGCCTGGCGCTGTGGATGTTCGATCGCCCGCGCGGACCGTTGCACGATTGGCTGCGCGGCAAATTCGCCAACAATCCGGTGCTCGCCGACGCCAATATCGCCGCGCTCGACGCGGGGCACGCCTATGGCGAGACGGCCGAGCTGTCGGGCCCCTTGCGCAAGCTGACGATCGATCCGGCGGAAAGCGCGCCGGGGCTCTATCGCACCGTCACCGGGGCCGAGGCGATCAGCTATGGCCTCGTCACGGGCGCGCAGCTTGCCGGCGTGCGGATGTTCTTCGGCGGCTATCCGATCACGCCGGCGTCGGCGATCCTTCACAACCTCGTCAAGATGAAGGAGTTCGGCGTCACCACCTTCCAGGCGGAGGACGAGATCGCGGCGATCTGCGCGGCAATCGGTGCTTCGTATGCGGGCCAACTCGGCGTCACGTCATCGTCGGGGCCAGGGATCGCTTTGAAGGGAGAGGCAATGGGGCTGGCGATCATGACCGAGTTGCCACTGGTGATCATCAATTCGCAGCGCGGCGGCCCGTCGACGGGTCTTCCGACCAAGACCGAGCAATCGGATCTCTATCAAGCGGTCTATGGTCGCAACGGCGACGCGCCGCTGCCGGTGATCGCCGCTCGCAGCCCCGCCGACGCGTTCGATTGCGCGATCGAGGCATGCCGGATCGCGGTGCATTACATGACGCCGGTGATGCTGCTGACCGACGGCTACATCGCCAACGCCGCCGAGCCGTGGAAGGTGCCCGATCCGGAAAGCTTCGCGCCGTTTCCCAAGACGTTTCTCGATGACGCCAACGGTCCCGAGAACGCATCGGGCAACTTGTCGGTGCTGCCGTTCAAACGCGACGCGCAAGGCGTGCGGCCTTGGATCAAGCCGGGTACGCCCGGCCTGATGCACCGCATCGGCGGCATCGAAAAGGCGATCGACTCCGGCAACATCGATTATTCGCCGCACGTTCACCAGGAGCAGACCGACGCACGCAAGGCCAAGATCGACGGCATCGCCGCCGATATCCGGGCGCAGGACGTGACGCTCGGCGAAAGCAGCGGTGCGCTGGCGGTGGTCGGCTGGGGCTCCACCTTCGGGCCGATCCACCAGGCGGTGCGCCGCGCGCGCGCCAAGGGCATCGACGTCAGCCATATCCACGTGCGCCACATCTGGCCATTGCCCGCGAACCTCGGCGATCTGCTGCGCGGTTTCGACCATGTGCTGGTGCCCGAGATGAACACCGGCCAGTTCAAGACCGTGCTGCGCGATCAATATCTGGTCGATGCCAAGCCGCTGACCAAGACGAGCGGCCAACCGTTCACCATCGCCGAACTCGAACGCGCGATCTTCGCGTTCTTTGACCGTGTGCCGGGGAACGAGGGCGGCGAGGTCTTTGCGGATGCCACGCAGTTGCCGAGCATCGAGGCGGTAAATCCATGAATGACATGACCCCCATCACCACCAGCATCAAGGACTGGGAGACCGATCAGGAGGTGCGCTGGTGCCCGGGTTGCGGTGACTATGCGATCCTGAAGGCGGTGCAGCGCACGTTGCCCGAGATCGGCGCGGACCCTGCCAAGACAGTGTTCGTCAGCGGCATCGGCTGCTCCAGCCGCTTTCCGTACTATGTCGAGAGCTATGGATTTCACACCATCCATGGCCGCGCGCCGGCGGTGGCGACGGGGATCAAGCTCGCCAATCCCGAGCTCGACGTGTGGATCGTCACCGGTGACGGCGACGGCATGTCGATCGGCGGCAACCACACGATGCATATCCTGCGGCGCAATCTCGATTGCCAGATCATGCTGTTCAACAACGAGATCTATGGCCTGACCAAGGGCCAGTTCTCGCCGACCAGTCGCGAAGGGACCAGTTCGCCGACGACGCCGCTGGGCTCGGTCGATCGGCCGGCGAGCCCTTGTGCCTTCGCGCTCGGATCGGGGGCGCGGTTCATTGCGCGCGGATACGATGTGTCGAAGGAGCTTCCGGGCGTGCTGAAGGCGGCGCACGCGCACAAGGGCGCGGCGTTCGTGGAGATCTTCCAGAATTGCATCGTCTACAACAAGGACGTGTTCCACGACTTCGCGGCCCCCAAGGGTGCGGAGGCGCAGCAGCTGTGGCTGAGGGCTGGCGAACCGATGCTGTTCGGCAGTGACAAGTCGGGCGGGATCAAGGGCATCGCGCTCGATGCCGATCGTTTGACGCTGAAGGTAATCGATGTCGCGGACGGTGACTGGCGTGGTGTGGGGGTGATCGTGCACGACGTCACGAACCGCGCGGTCGCGCACATGCTGGTCGAGATGCCGTTCGGGCCGTTCCCGATGGCGCTCGGCGTGATCTACGACGATCCGCGTCCGACGTACGAGGCGACGGTGTTGGCGCAGGACGCGCAGGCCAACCAGGGCAAGACCGCGAACCTTGCCAAGCTGCTGGCGCGCGGGCAGACTTGGACGGTCGCCGGCTGATCGCAATCTAACGCCGACGTAACGCGGCGCGGGGCGGCGGGTTGATCCGTCATCTTCAAGGAGCGCCGATGTCCGCACCGCAAATCGTCTGGTTGCGCCGGGATCTGCGGCTTGCCGATCAGCCGGCATTTTATGCGGCGGCTCAGGCGGGGCCGGTCATTCCCGTCTACGTGCTGGCGGACGAGACCGCGGGTGATCGCCGGCTCGGCGGCGCATCGCGATGGTATTTGCACGGCAGTCTGCAAGCGCTCGCCGCCGATCTCGAGGAAGCTGGTTCGCGGCTGATCCTGCGACGCGGAGACGCGGTGAGCGAACTCGTCGCACTGGCGAAGGAGACCGGGGCCGAGGCAGTTCACGCGATCCGCCACTACGAACGCTGGTGGCGTCATGCGCAGGATGACTTAGCGAAGTCGGTCGATCTGAAGCTCTACGATGGCAATTACCTGCTTCCGCCGGGGACGTTGAAAGCAGGTTCGGGCGGACAGTTCCGCATCTACACGCCGTTTGCGCGCGCGACCGCCAAGGCGCTCCCAGCACGCGAGCCTTGTCCGGCGCCCGCGCTATCCGCTCCCGCTGTCTGGCCGGCATCGGACACGCTCGAAAGCTGGCACTTATTGCCGACGCTCGACTGGGCGAATGCCATGCGCGATGCGTGGCGACCGGGCGAACGGCATGCGCGCGAGCGCCTGATGTCGTTCCTGACGCATCTCGATGCTTACGATGAAACGCGCAACCTGCCCTCGATCGACGGCTCGTCGCGGATGTCGCCGCATCTGCACTGGGGCGAGATTTCGCCGACGCAGGTCTGGGCGACGCTCGACGGCAAGCGGGGCAGGGGGGCGGACACGTTTCGCGGCGAGTTGATCTGGCGCGACTTCGCACAAAACCTGATCGCGCAGTTTCCCGACTATCCCGAGCATAGCTATCGCGATGCGTTCGATGCAATTCCCTGGCGCTACCCCGACCGCGATGAAGACGCGGCGCGCGACTTGAAGGCATGGCAGACCGGCCGCACCGGTTATCCGATCGTCGATGCCGGAATGCGGCAGCTCTGGTCGATCGGCTGGATGCACAACCGGGTGCGGATGATCACCGCGAGCTTCCTGATCAAGCACCTGCTGATCGATTGGCGATCTGGCGAGCGCTGGTTCTGGGACTGCCTGATCGACGCCGACTATGGCAACAACGGCACCAACTGGCAGTGGGTATCGGGAACCGGCGTCGATTCAAGCCAGTTCACCCGCATTATGGCGCCGCTGACGCAATCGCCCAAGTTCGACGCGGCGGGGTACATTCGCGAATGGGTTCCCGAACTTGCCGACCTACCCGATGCGGACATCCACGATCCGCCACCCGACAAGCGGCCTTCTGCATACCCGGATAAGATCGTTGAACACGTCGCCGCGCGTGAGCGTGCGCTCGACGCCTACCGTCAAACGAAATCCGCTGATGTGGTTGCGATCGAGGGAGACAGGGCATGAAAGCGGCGATCGTTCATGCGCAGGGCCTCGCGCCCGCGTTCGGCGACTTTGACGAACCAGAGCCCGCAGCGACCGAACATCTGATCGCGGTCGATGCGAGCGCCATCAGCCCGCTGACGCGCGGCCGCGCCTCGGGCGCGCATTACAGCGCTTCGAGCCGATACCCGTTCGTCGCCGGCGTCGACGGGGTGGGGCGGACCGAGGAGGGCGGCGAGCGCGTATACTTTCTGCTGCCTCGGGGTCCGTTCGGTGCAATGGCCGAGCGGACGGTAGCGGCAAAAGCGCACTGCGTACCGGTCCCAGAGGATATCGACGACGTGACCGCGGCGGCGATCGCCAATCCAGGCATGTCCTCCTTCGCAGCGCTGACCGAACGCGCGCGGTTCAAGGCTGGCGAGACCGTTCTGGTCAACGGCGGGACGGGCGCATCGGGGCAGTTGGCGGTGCGGATCGCGCGCCAAATGGGTGCCTCCCGCGTGATCGCCACCGGGCGCGATCACGTCGCGCTCGACGCGTTGAAGGCGCTTGGCGCGGACGAGACGATCGTGCTCGGGGATGATGACGCGGCGCTCGACGCACGCTTTTGCAATGTCATCGAGGCTGTCGATGTCGTGCTCGATTATTTGTGGGGCGACAGCGCAAGCCGGTTGCTCGCCGCCGCTGCGAAGGTATTTCCGGAGGGCAAGGCGCTGCGTTTCGTCCAGATCGGCAATAGCGCGGGCGCGCAGATACCTCTGCCCGGGGCAGTGCTTCGATCGGCCGCAATCGAATTGCTTGGAAGCGGCCTCGGCAGCGTGCCGCTGCCGCGACTGCTGGCGGCGATTGCCGGCACGTTCGCGATCGCTGCGGGCGGCGGGCTCGATCTGCCGCTTCGCGTCATGCCGCTGCGGGAGGTCAGCGCGGCCTGGACGATGCCTGCGCGCGAACGGGTGGTGCTTTCCGCGCGGTAGATCGCGACTCCCGCCGCTTTCCATCCGCTCGCGCTACGTCCATGATTGCGGCTATGAATGCGCAACTGCCTCGCCGGGGATCGGATTTGCTTTCGGGCGGCCGACGCTTGGCACTGGGGCCGCGCTGGATCGCGCGACTATGGGCGGGGGGGCTCAATCGTGTGCTCGATCGCATCGATGCGCGGCTTGCCACGGGTTCGATCGCGGCGACGCTTCCCGACGGCTCGACGCGCATGCTCGGCGGTCGCATACCCGGCTTTGCCGCTGAGGTGCGGATCGTCAGCGCGCGCGCTTTAATGCGGCTGGCGACCGGCGGCTCGGTCGGCTGGTATCAGGCGTGGGAGGCTGGGGAGTGGGAGAGCCCTGATCCGGTCGCGCTGTTCGCGCTGTTCATGGCGAACGCGCAGAACCTTGGCAGAGAGGCGCGCGCGCAAGGGCCTTGGCGTTGGGCGGCGCGGTTTGTTCACCGGACGCATCGCAACACGCGCAAGCGATCGCTGCGCAACATCCATGCGCACTATGATCTCGGCAACGATTTCTACGCCGCATGGCTCGATCCGACGATGACCTATTCGGGCGCGCTGTTTGCCAACGCTGGCGACACGCTCGAAACGGCGCAGTGCCACAAGATCGAGGCAATCGCCGGACGGGTTGCGGGTGCCGGGGAGGTGCTCGAGATCGGCTGTGGCTGGGGCGCGCTCGCGGCGACGCTTGCGGATCGAGGCGCTCGCGTGACGGCGCTGAGCCTGTCCGATGAGCAGCTTGACTGGGCCGAACAGCGCCACTCGGCCTGCGCTATCGCGTTCCAGAAACGCGATTATCGCGATGTCACCGAAACCTATGACGCGATCGTCAGCGTCGAGATGGTCGAGGCGGTGGGGCAGCGATACTGGCCGGCGTTCTTCGATTGCCTGGCGCGGTGCCTCAAGCCCGGGGGCCGCGCCGCGCTGCAGTTCATCGCCATCGCCGATCCGCTGTTCGATGCCTACGCGCGCGGTTCCGACTTTATCCAGACTTATGTGTTTCCGGGCGGGATGCTCGTGCGCGAGGCGGAGTTTCAACGGCTCGCAAATCTACGCGAGCTGCAATGGGAGGCGCGGCGAAGTCTGGCCGGCGACTATGCCGAGACGTTGCGCTTGTGGCGCAAGAACTTCGATCGCGCAGTGGAAGAGGGACGGTTGCCGCCCGGCTTCGATCACCGCTTCGTGCGGCTATGGCGCTATTACCTAATGTATTGCGAGGGCGGCTTTCGCGGCGGCGGCATCGATGCGGTACAAGTCACGCTGGTGAAAGGTTAGGAGCGTGGGTGAGTTCGCTTACCCGGTCACCGTCTCGCGATGTCCGCTGGCGAAGTCTTCGGCCAACAGTTCGGCGATCCGCGCCGCTACGACCTCGGGCGGCTTCACCGACGCGGGATCCTCCCCGGGATAGGCCTTCGCGCGCATCGCGGTGCGCGTTGCGCCAGGGTTGACGATCGCAACGCGCAGCTTGGAGATGTTGCGCGTCTCCTGAGCGTAGCAATCGAGCAGCACCTCGAACGCGGCCTTGCTCGAAGCGTAAGCGCCCCAGTAGGCGCGCGGACTCTGCGCTACCGTACTCGTCAAGCCGATCACCCTTGGATTGTCGCTCTTGCGCAGCAGCGGGTCGAAATTGGCGATCAGCGATTGCGTCGCCAGTACGTTGACCGTCATCGCCTGGCTCAACTGGCGCGGGTCGATATCGGCGACCGAGGTCAGCTGCGGCAACACCGCCGCGTTGATGATCAACGCGTCCAGGCGTCCCCAGCGTTGCAGCACCGCCTGCGCGAGACGCGCGACGCCGTCGGGCTCGGCGATGTCGACCGGCGCGATCGTCGCCGAACCCCCCGTGTCGAAAATGCGCTGCTCGACGGTCTCGAGCGTGGCGGCGTTGCGAGCGGTGAGCACGACGTGAAAGCCCTGCGCAGCCATCGCGAGGGCGGTCGCGGCACCGATGCCCCTGCTTGCTCCGGTGACGAGCGCGATCGGTCCTTCATGCGGTTCGACGTCGGTCATCGCGGGTCAGGCCACGCGGTGGATCGGTAGCGTCAGCAGATCGTGCGCATCGCGTTCCATGAGATCGGTGAGCCGCGTCGGATAGTCGCCGGTGAAGCAGGCGTCACAGAATTGCGGCTGCGCCCGGTTGCGGCCCGCTTCCCCGACTGCTCGATACAACCCGTCAATCGAGACGAACGCCAGACTATCCGCCTGGATGAAGTCGGCCATCGCTGTAATGTCCATCTGCGCCGCGAGCAGTTTCGATCGTTCGGGCGTGTCCACGCCGTAGAAGCAGCTCTGTTCGGTCGGCGGGCTGGCGACCCGCATGTGCACCTCGCTTGCGCCCGCGTCGCGCATCATCTGCACGATCTTCATCGAGGTGGTGCCGCGCACGATCGAATCGTCGATCAGCACGATCCGCTTGCCCTCGACGATCGCGCGGTTCGCGTTGTGCTTGCGCTTGACGTCGGCGTTGCGCGTGCCCTCGCTCGGCTGGATGAAGGTGCGGCCGACATAGTGCGAACGCACGATGCCGAGCTCGAACGGAATGCCCGATTGGCGTGCATAGCCGATCGCAGCAGGAACACCGCTGTCGGGTACGGGGATGACGATGTCGGCGTCCGCCGGCGCTTCCTTTGCCAGCTCCACGCCGATCGCCTTGCGCACCGCATAGACCGAGCGGCCGTCCATCGAGGAATCCGGACGGCTGAAATAGACGTGCTCGAAGATGCACGGGCGCGGACGGACTGGTACGAACGGTCGCACACTCGAGATCGCGCCCTGGTGATCGACCTGAATCAGCTCGCCGGGCTCGATCGAGCGCACGAATTCGGCACCGATGACGTCGAACGCCACGGTCTCGCTGGCGAACACGATTGCATCGCCCAACCTGCCCATCACCAGCGGCCGGATGCCCAACGGATCGCGGCAGGCGATCATGCCTTCGTTTGTCATGCACACCAGCGAATAGGCTCCCTCGACCATTCGCAAAGCGTCGACCAGGCGATCGAGCAGCGTGGGATAACGGCTGGTCGCCACCAGGTGGATGATGACCTCGGTATCGGAAGTGGAATGGAAGATGGCGCCACGCGACACCAGTTCGCGCCGCAGCGTCATGGCGTTCGAGATGTTGCCGTTGTGCGCGATCGAGAACCCCCCCGAGGCAAGGTCGGCGAACAACGGCTGGACGTTGCGCAAGCCGGAGCCACCGGTGGTCGAATAGCGCACATGCCCCGACGCCATCGCGCCGGTCAGGCCGCGCAAGGTCTCCGCATTGCCGAAGACCTGGGCGACATGTCCCACTCCGCGATGGGCGAGAAACTCGCCGCCTTCGCGATCGCCGTCATAGCTGACCATGCCGCATGCTTCCTGGCCCCGATGCTGCAACGCATGAAGCCCGAGCGCGGTCACCGCCGCCGCGTCGCGCGCGCCGATCACGCCGAACACGCCGCATTCTTCGCGCGGCTTGTCATCCTCGGCGTCGAGGAGAGGTGAACAGGGATGCATAGGTTCGTCCGGCAACGCGATAGGGCATGTGCGCGCTGGCGCGGCGATGCGCAAGGTCCGCTGGTGACGCGGCGGGGGATACTCAACCTCTATGAACTCTTGCTCGTCGGGAGGGGCTTCGCATTCGCGGGCATGCCCATTGCCGCCATGCTCGCGTCGGCTTAAATCGCTTTCGCTCCGAAGGATTGGTCCCAGCTTGCTTCTCTCCCCGTTCGAATGGACCATCGCCAAGCGCTATATGCTGCCTGGGCGCGGCGAGGCGTTCATCGCTCTGGTCGCTGGGATCAGCCTGGTCGCGGTGATGCTCGGCGTCGCCGCGCTAGTGATCGTGATGAGCGTGATGAATGGGTTTCGCGGCGAGCTGTTCGACAAGATCGTCGGTCTCAACGGTCATGCGATCGTCCAGGCTTATGGCGGCCGGCTCGACGATTGGCGAAGCGTGTTGCGCGACGTACGCGCGACACCGGGGGTCACCCGTGCCTCGCCGCTGATCGAGCAGCCGTTGCTCGCGAGCTTCAACGGCCGGGTCGAGGCGATCCTCGCGCGGGGCAATACCGACGCCGACATCCGCCGCCTGCAGCCCAACCTGAAGGCGGGCAGCTTGGCCTCGCTGAAGGCGGGCGACAACGTCGTCGCGATCGGCGCGGCTCTGGCGCAGGAACTGGGCGCTGGCGTCGGCGATACGATCACGATCATCAACCCCGCGGGCCGCTCGACGCCGTTCGGCACGGTGCCGCGCCAGATCGCCTATCGCATCGGCGCGGTGTTTGAGATCGGCGTCTACGATTACGATCAAAGCTTCGTCGTCATGCCGCTGGCCGACGCGCAAACGCTGCTGCTGACTGGTGACACGGTCAGTATGATCGAGGTGCAGACCGACGATCCCGACCGCGCGATGCAGATCATGGCGCCGATCGCGCGCAAGCTCGCGGGCGAGGCGCAGGTCAGTGACTGGAAGACGCTCAATGCCTCGCTGTTCGAGGCCTTGGCGGTCGAGCGCGTGGCGATGTTCGTCGTGCTGTCGATCATCGTGCTGGTGGCGGTCTTCAACATCCTCTCGTCGCTGATCATGCTGGTGCGCGCCAAGACGCGTGATATCGCCATTCTGCGCACGATGGGCGCGACGCGGCGGTCGCTGCTCAAGATCTTCGTCACTACCGGGTTCATCATCGGCGTGCTGGGAACGATCGCGGGGATGCTGTTGGGCTTCGTGTTCCTCTATTTCCGCCAGCCGATCGTGCGGCTGATCGAGGCGATCACCGGACAGAACCTGTGGGACCCCTCGATCCGGTTCCTGACCGAGCTGCCAAGCCGCAGCGATCCGGTGGAGATCGCCGGGATCGCGGTGATGGCGTTGGCGCTGAGCTTCCTCGCGACGCTTTACCCCGCCTGGCGCGCGGCGAGTACCGATCCGGTGCAAGTGCTGCGCTATGAATGATCGCCCCGTCGTTGAGGTGTGCGGTCTGTCGCGCGCGTTCGAGCAAGGCGGCACGCGCATCGAGGTGCTGCGCGATGTCGATCTGACGGTTCGCGCGGGCGAGATCGTCGCGCTACTCGGTCCCTCCGGCTCGGGCAAATCGACGATGCTGCAGGCGATCGGGCTGCTTGAGGGAGGGTTTGCCGGCAGCATCGCGATCGCTGGCATCGCGGCCGGCACGATGAACGCCGACGCGCGCACCGCGCTGCGCCGCGACCACTTGGGCTTCATCTATCAGTTTCATCACCTGCTGCCCGATTTTTCGGCGATCGAAAACGTGATCCTGCCGCAACTCGTTGCGGGCAAGTCGCAACGTGAGGCGAGAACCCGCGCCGCCGACCTGCTATCGTCGCTCGGGCTGGCGGCGCGCCTCGATCATCGCCCAAGCCAGCTCTCGGGCGGGGAGCAGCAGCGCGTCGCGGTGGCGCGGGCCTTGGCCAATAAGCCGCGGCTGGTGCTGGCGGACGAGCCGACCGGCAACCTTGACGAAGCGACCGCCGACCGGGTGTTCGTGCAATTTCTGGACCTTGTGCGGGGGGAAGGGAGCGCGGCTCTGGTCGCCACGCATAACGAGCGGCTTGCCGCGCGAATGGATCGCGTCACGCGGCTACACGAAGGACGGCTGCACGAGGAACCGTTGCGCCATGATAATCTTTCCATCGCCGCGCAAACCGGTATGGCGAGCGCCTGATAGTATCCGAGGGAGCCAGCGATGACCGATCACCCCAGCACGTTTCGCGGCGAGGATGTGCCTTCGGGAATTGCTTGGGATGAAGCGGCGCAGCTCCATCGCAGCAACGATGGCGGCGGCGTGTTCTCCGCGCTCAAGACCGTGCGCAGCGGCAGCCTGGCCGAACTCGTCCACTTCGTCATGGCGCTGCCCGAGAGCGAGCGTAGCGATTATACGATCGAGAAAAAGGGCGATCATCGCCTGACCCTTGGAGAAATCGTGGCGCTCACGCGTCGCCCCGACTTTCCGGCCTGATTGCCATGGCGGCGATCGCGCAGTTCACCGTGGCATTGCCGGGCGGCGCTCAAGTGTCGCTCGATGACAAGCTCGGCAAGGTGCTGCTGGTGGTCAATACCGCGAGTAAATGCGGGTTCACGCCGCAGTATGCGGGGCTCGAGGAGCTTTACCGCAAGTACGCCGATCGCGGCTTTGAAGTGCTGGCCTTCCCGTGCAACCAGTTCGGCGGCCAGGAACCGGGCAGCGCCGATGACATCGCCGCGTTCTGCGACGTGCGCTTCGGCGTGACATTTCCGTTGTTCGCGAAGGTCGAAGTCAATGGCGAAGGCGCAGACCCGCTGTTCAAATGGCTCAAGCAGCAGGCGCCGGGACTGCTCGGCTCGCAAGGGATCAAGTGGAACTTCACCAAGTTCCTGGTTGATCGCCAAGGCAACGTGGTGCGGCGGTACGCACCGACCGACAAACCGGCGAAGCTCGACGCGGATATTGTTGCGCTGTTGTAGGTGTAAGCAAAGGCCCACCCCGGCCCCTCCGCAGGCGCGAGGGAAGTAAGAAGCTTTTGGTATGCGGCTCCTCCCACTTGCGGGAGGGCTCGGGGGTGGGCTTCTCGAACAGCCTATCCACCGCCCAACGCCGCACGGACTTGATCGCCAACCATACCGCCGCCTATCTGGCGAAGATGGTTTTCGCCCCGTTCGTTCCCCTACGCGTGCTGTCGTGCTACACCATGCTCGACGGCGCGATCGAGCCGGCAGCGATCGCCTCGCTTGCCAGGAGGCATGGATTCCCGGCGATTGCGATCTGCGACCGCAACGGGCTTTACGGCTCGGCCGCGTTCGCCGGCGCGTGCCGCAAGGCGGGGGTGCAGCCGATCATCGGAGCGCTGCTCGCGGTCGCACGTGATGACAGGCCGGAGATCATCGACTGGCTGCCGCTCTACGCGCAGGACGAGCGGGGATGGCTCAACCTCTGCCATCTCGTCAGCCGATCGCACCTCGCCCGTCCGCTCGATGCGGAGCCGCATGTCCGCCTCGCCGATCTCGTCGGCCATAGCGCCGGCCTGATCGCCACGACCGGCGCGGCTGACGGCGCGCTTGCGCAGCTGCTCGCGGAGGGGCGCGCTGATCAGGCCGCTGCCTATTGCGATACGCTGCAGACCCTGTTCGCCGACCGGCTCTACATCGAGATCGCGCGCACGGGAGATCCGATCGAGGACGCGTCCGAAGATGCGCTGGTCACGCTTGCCTATGCGCGCAATCTGCCGCTTGTCGCGAGCAACCCCGCGCATTTCGACGAGCCGCATTTCCACGCCGCGCACGACGCGATGCTGTGCATCGCCAACGCGACACATATCGACGCCCCCGACCGGGTCCGCTCGAAGGCGCAGGCGCACGTCAAGTCGGCTGTCGATATGACCAAACTGTTCGCCGATCTACCAGAAGCGATCGCGAACACGCTCGTCATCGCGCAACGCTGCGCGTTCGCGCCGCCCAAGCGCAAGCCGATCCTGCCGAGCCTTGCGGGCGATGCGCAAGGCGAGGCGCGCGCAATGGCCGACGACGCGCGGGTAGGACTGATCCGGCGGCTGGCACGCTATTATCCCGAATCCGTCCACGCGGAGCTTGTCGAAGCATTGTCCTTTTCTCCGCACGGCGATGCCGAAGAAATGCGGACCTTCGACAAGCTCAGGACGGGCGGATGGTGGGACGAAGTCTGTCTCTATCGCGATCGGCTTGAATTCGAGATCGGCGTCATCACCAGCATGGGGTTTCCTGGCTACTTCCTGATCGTCGCCGACTTCATCAAGTGGGCGAAGGAGCAGGGCATTCCGGTTGGTCCAGGGCGCGGGTCGGGCGCGGGTTCGGTGGTCGCCTGGGCGCTGACCATCACCGATCTCGACCCGATGCGGCTCGGCCTGCTGTTCGAGCGGTTCTTGAATCCCGAGCGCGTATCAATGCCCGATTTCGACATCGACTTTTGCGAAACGCGGCGCGGCGAGGTGATCCGTTACGTCCAGTCAAAATACGGGCACGATCACGTCGCGCAGATCATCACCTTCGGCAAGATGAAGGCGCGCGCGGTGCTGCGCGATACCGGCCGCATCCTGCAAATGAGCTATGGCCAGGTCGATCGGCTATGCAAGCTCGTGCCCAACCATCCGACCGACCCATGGACGCTGACCCGCGCGCTGAACGGCGTATCCGAGTTTCGCAGAGAGTACGACCAGAACCACGACGTCAAGCGGCTGGTCGATCTGGCGATGCAGCTCGAAGGGTTGCCACGCAACAGCTCGACCCATGCCGCGGGGGTGGTGATCGGCGATCGGCCGCTCGCGCAACTCGTCCCGCTCTATCGTGATCCGCGATCGGACATGCCGGTCACGCAGTTCGACTTGAAATACGTCGAGGACACCGGCCTCGTTAAGTTCGACTTTCTCGGTTTGAAAACGCTGTCGGTGTTGCGCAAGGCGCTCGACCTGCTGGCGGCGCGCGGGGTGACGATCGATCTTGATACGCTGCCGTGGGACGATCCGGCGGTCTATGCCTTGCTTCAGCGCGGCGATACGGTCGGCGTGTTCCAGCTCGAGTCCGAAGGAATGCGCCGCGCGTTGACGGCGGTGAAGCCCAGCACGTTCGCGGATATCATCGCGATCGGCGCGCTCTATCGGCCGGGACCGATGGACAACATCCCGCTGTTCGGTCGCCGCAAGAACGGGCTCGAGGCGATTGAGTATCCGCATCCCAAGCTCGCGACGATCCTTGCCGAAACCTACGGCGTGATCGTCTATCAGGAACAGGTGATGCAGGCGGCGCAGCTGCTCGCCGGCTATTCGCTGGGTGACGCGGACCTGCTGCGGCGTGCGATGGGCAAGAAGATCGCCAGCGAAATGGCCGCGCAGCGCGCGCGTTTCGTCGAAGGATGCGCGACGGCATCGGGTATCGACAAGGCGAAGGCTAACGAATTGTTCGACCTGATCGACAAGTTCGCCGGTTATGGCTTCAATAAGAGCCACGCCGCCGCCTACGCATTGCTATCATACCAAACGGCTTGGCTGAAGGCACACTATCCGCACGAATTTTATGCGGCATCGATGTGTTTCGACATGCATCAATCGGAAAAGCTCGCTGTCTTCGTCGACGACATGCGCCGCGCCGGTGTGACGATCGCCGCGCCCTGCATGAACCAATCCGAAGCGGAGTTCACCGTCGCTGAGACCGACGAAGGCCAGGCGGTGCGCTATGCGCTCGCCGGCATCCGCAACGTCGGGGAAAAGGCGATGGACGCGATCGTCGCCGAACGCCGCACCAATGGCCCGTTCGCCAGCCTCCATGATCTGTTTCGCCGCCTGCCCGCCGGATCGATGAACCGCCGTCAGGTCGAAAGCCTTGCCGGCGCCGGCGCGTTCGACGCGCTCGAGCCCAATCGCGCCAGGGTGGTGGCGAGTGCCGACACGCTCCTGTCCGCCGCCGACGAAGCGTCACGCGGAAGAACCAGCGGGCAGGGCGGGCTATTCGGTGGCGCCGACCATGTCGAGCCGTCGCTGCGGCTGACCAATACGCCTGCGTGGGCTCGGACCGAGACGATGGCGAAAGAGCGCGAGAACTTCGGCTTCTATTTCGCCGCTCACCCGGTCGAGGCGTTTCGCCAGGTCGCGTCGGCGAGCGGCGCGCGCAACCACGCGAGCATCGTCATGACGGGCGGCGAAGGCGGCGCGAGCGGCGGCGCGCGGCGCGGGGGGGTGATGGCGGCGCTGGTCGAAGGCGTGCAGAAACGCCGGACTCGCAAGGGCGCGCCGTTCGTGATCGTCGAGTGCTCCGATCCATCCGGGCAGTTCAGCGCTTCATGCTTCGAGGATGCGTTGGTCGAGCCGTTCGTCAAATGGGCGGCCGAGGGCGCCTGCGTACTGCTCACCGTCGAACTCGATTCGCCCGGACCCGATGAGCCGCCGCGCATCACCGTGCGCGGTGCGAAGCCGCTTGCCGAGGTGCACTACGCCGAGCGGATGCGGCTGACGTTCGACGTCGTTCGTTCCGTGGTGATGGCCGACCTGGCGCTGCTGCTGCCATGTCGCGACGATGCGCGGGGAGAGGTGGTCGCACGGCTGCATGCCGCGGATGGTTCGCGGCCGCTTATGGCGCTGGGTCGGCATTTCGTGCTCGACGGCGAGCTGGTCGAGCGGATCGCGGCGATCGAAGGCGTCGAGGATGTCACGCTGGCGCCCGTGCGTCCTCGCCCGAACCTGCGCCTCGTCGCGTGACACAGGGGCTAACATGGAAGTAGGCAGCAGGGCGCGTCGAAGCTTTCACGCAACACCGCGTTCGATTCATCGTGCTTGGCGAGCTTGGCGGCCACCATATGGTGAGCATTCGCCATCGAGGGATCGCTCATGAAGTTCGTCGCGTTCCATATGATGATCTGGGCGCTGGCGCTGGCGCTGACCGTTACCGCACCGGCGCGCGCAGCATCGGCACCTGCCTCTCCAACGCATTATACGCCGAGCGCGACCATTCTTATCCTCGGCGCGGTGCCGCAGGAAGTTCCGCCGTTCGTCACCGCAATGCGCGACCCCGTGAAGAAAACCGAATGGGGCATCCCCTATTGGCAAGGCACCATCAGGGGCAAGTCCGTCGTCGTCGCGATCACCGGCATCGGCAAGACTTCGACCGCGAGCGTCGCGACGCTCCTCATCGACCGATTCAAGCCGCGTCTGGTGCTCATGAGCGGCACCGGCGCGCGCATCAACCAAACTTTGCGCACCGGCGATGTCATCGTCGCGACCGTGACCTACGAGCACGATTACGGCAGTCTGATCCGCGCCGATCCGGGGATCGTCTATCGCGCTTTCAACGGGCCCGACGACGGTGTCGAGATCGAGAACGCCTTTTCACCGTCCGATACGCTGCTCGCCCGCGCTGACGCGGCGATCGCGACTTATCAAGGCCCGCAGGTGACCGCCAACGGCGCCACATACGCGGTGAAGGCGCGCCGCGGCGTCGTCGCCTCGTCCGACCTGTTCGGCGTTACGCAACAGCGGATCGATCTGCTGCGCGGCCATTTCCACGACGATATCATGGAGATGGAGTCCGCGCCCCTCGGCCACGTCTGCGTCATGCTCGGCGTGCCGTTCCTGGTGGTTCGCGCTGGCAGCAACGTCGCGCAGGAAGCGCCGAACGACGACTATCTGCGCCTCGGCCCGATCGCGGCGAAGCAGGCGGCGCTGTTCAGCCTGCACCTGCTCGACTATCTGTGAGGATATGAGTGAAGCTGTGGCGGCTCGCGCGCGCCGACCAGCTCGCGCTCGATGGCGCCGGTGCGGCAAAGTTCGGCGGCCGCTATTCGCCGCCGGGAATGCCGATCGTCAGTCTGGCCAGCGAGGCGGGGCTCGCCGTCCTCGTCGTGCTCCGCTATCTCGAATCGACCGAAGAGGCGTTTGCCGCGCCGTATATTCTTGGCTGGACTGAGAGCGACGCCGAGCCCAATCGAATACCCGATAACTTGACAGAGCGCGAAACGGCTGTCCTGGTTGAGGAGTGGGCATCGTCCAAGCGATCGCTGCTGCTCGCGATCCGGTCGCGTGTGCTACCGGAAGCGGACGTGATTCTGATGAACCCACGCCACCCTGGCATTGATACGGTCGCTCCACTTCGCGGTCGCGCGTTCACGTTCGCCTCGTGCCTGCACCGCCCTCCGATGCTCGATCGCTATCGCTGACCCGGGCGTCACAACAACCGCATCTGCCCGTCCGCGCTTGGTCGCCTGAACCCCGAGCAGTCGAGATCGACCGTCACCTTGCCGATTCCGAGCCGCTTGCTCGCGACGCAGAAGCGCGCGCGGAACAAGTCGGGCCAGACGCCGGTCGGCTTCATGCGGGTGAAGAAGTCGGGATCGTTGTCGCGGCCTATGCCATCCTTCGCCCGGATCGACTGCACGGTCGCCATAACCTTGGCCGCGCGGTCGGGGAAGTGGACCTGCAGCCATTCACGAAACAGCGGCGCGACTTCGTGCGGCAGGCGGACGAGGATCCACGTAGCCTGGGTGACTCCGCAAGCCGCCGCCTCGGCCAGGATGCCCTCGATGAAATGATCGGTGATCATCGGGATCACCGGCGCGACCGATACGTGCGACGGCACGCCCGCTTCCGTCAGCCGCGCGAGCGCCGCGAGCCGCTTCGCAGGCGCCGACGCGCGCGGTTCGAGCAGGCCCGAGAGCTTGGGATCGAGGCTCGTCACCGACACTCCGACCGCGATCAGCCGCAGCCGCGCCATTTCGCGCAGCAGATCGAGATCGCGCAGGACGCGATCGGACTTGGTGGTGATCGTCACCGGATGACGCGCTTCAAGGCACACCTCGAGCACCTCGCGCGTGATGCGATAGCGCGCCTCGATCGGTTGATAAGGATCGGTGTTGGTACCCATCGCGATCGGCGCGGGGCGGTAGCCGGGCTTCGCCAGCGTCTCACGCAACAGCCGCGCGGCGCCGGGCTTGGCGAACAGCTTGGTCTCGAAGTCGAGCCCGGGCGACAGGTCGTGATACGCGTGCGTCGGCCGCGCGAAGCAATAGACGCAGCCGTGCTCGCAACCGCGATAGGCGTTGATCGATCGGTCGAACGGCACGTCGGGCGACTTGTTGAAGCTGACGATCGTGCGCGGGTGCTCTTCGGTGACGCTGGTGCGCAGCTTGGGCGGGACGCCGTCGATGACCCCGGAGGCATCGAGCCAGTCTTCGTCATCCTCGCGCGCAGGCAGCCCGAAGCGCTGCGGCACCGCGCCCGATGGAGCGCCACGGCCCGTGATCGTTCGTATCTCCGCCACGCTCTGAACAGAACACAACAAGAACACGAATGCAACTGTATTCGGAATGACGGGTTGTCTGTTTTCGTAAACCGATGGAAGTGGCAATGATGAAACTCTACAGCATGGCGGGGACCTGCGCACTGTCCGTGCATATCGCGCTCGAATGGGCGGGGGCACCTTATGACCTCGAGATGATGAAGCACGGTGATAATCGCTCGAGCGAATATCTGGCGATCAATCCGAGCGGGCAGGTGCCGGCGATCGTGCTCGACGATGGCATGGTGCTGACACAGGCGGCTGCCATCCTTAGCTGGATCGCCGACAGTTACCCAGCGGCGGCGCTGTGGGCGCCGAGCGAAGCGCCGATCGATCGCTTCAAGCTCGCGGAGCGGCTCGCCTTCTTCACCGACGAGGTGCACGGCGCGTTCGGCCCGTTTTTCGCTCCGCAGCGGTTTCTGCACGACGCCAGCCAAGCCGATCTGATCAAACACGCCGCGCTCGCGCGCGTCGCCGCGCAGATGGCAACGCTCGACGATGCAATGGGCGCGCGCGATACGGTGCTCGACGCGCGCTCGGTCGCCGATGCCTACCTCTATGTGCTTACACGTTGGGCGGACAACCTCGCCGACGGCATCATGCCCTATGCTAACCTGCGGCGTTTTCGCGGAACGATCGAGGCCGATGCCGGCGTTGCCCGCGCTCTCGAAATGCAGCTGATGAAGCCGCTTGGCGTGGGATGAGCCGTCAGACTTCGCGCAACCGCGGCATCAGTTCAACGAAGTTGCAGGGTCGGTTGCGGCTGTCGAGTTGCTCGGCCAGGATCAGGTCCCATCCATCTTTCACCGCGCCGTTCGAGCCGGGCAGCGCAAACACGTATGTCCCGCCCGCCAGCACCGCGCATGCTCGCGATTGCACCGTCGATGTGCCGATCGTCTGAAAGCTCAGCCAGCGGAACATCTCGCCGAAGCCTGGAATGTCCTTCGTCTTGACTCGGTCGAGCGCCTCGGGCGTGACGTCACGACCGGTAAGGCCCGTACCGCCGGTCGAAACGATGCAGTCGATACCCCGATCGTCGATCCACCGATTCAATCGGTCGGCGATCGCTTCCGCATCGTCACGCTCGATCGCGCGGTCAGCGAGCCTATGGCCCGCCGCGACGATGCGCCCGGCAAGCAGATCGCCCGATGTATCGTTCGACGCGTCGCGTGTGTCGGAAACAGTCAGCAGGGCGATATTGATCGGGCGAAAGACACGCGCCGGATCAATGGCCACGCAGCACGCGGCCATTCTGCGCGATCCGCACCGCCTTAGACCCCGTAAGGCCGGGGAAGGTCGGCCACATCCCTTGCGCTAGGGCTATGCGCGTCTCGGACATGCCACCCGCCTGCCGTTCGTACATCCAGTAATTGCGCATCACTATGTTCACGTAACCCCGCGTTTCCCAATAGGGCAGTGACTCGATCCACAAAAGCGGATCGCCGCCGTCGCGAATATCGGCGTTCCACTGCGAAACCGGTTTCAAGCCACAGTTGTACGCGGCCATCACCTTGGGCAACAGCCCGCCGGTCGTCGGCGAATCGCGCAGCGCCTGCAAGTGTTGCTGGCCCATCGCCAGGTTGACCTCGGGCCGGTTCAAGTCGTCCGCATTGCCGATGACGCCGAGCGCACTGGCATGGTCCTTGGCCGCCGCCGGCATGATCTGCATGAGCCCGCGCGCGCCGGCTTGGCTGACGATGGCGGTGCGGAACACCGATTCCTGCAACGTATGCGCATAAACCAGCGCCGGGTCGACCGTCCAACCGCCCGACGGCGTCCAGCGCGGCGTCGGGAAACGCGTCGCCGGTTCGGGCCGACCGCCTTGCGGTGCGTTGTAGGCCATCCAAAGCTGCGTCGACGGCAGGCCGAGATCACGCGCGAGCCGCGTCAGCGGCGCGTATTGCTGAGGACTGCCGATGCGCGCCTGGTGGCGCAGCACTTCGTCGGCGCGCCCGTCCTCGCCGATCTCCGCCAGCTCCACCGCGACCCGCACGTTCGCGACATCGCGCAGCGCCTGCCAATCGGCGAGGCTGAAATCGGCACCGACCCGCTGCTCGGGCAGCTTCATGCCGAGTTGTTCGAGCGCCAACATCCCATAAAGCGTCTCGTCTTTCGCTGCGGCGAGGCGCAGCGGCCGGGTGGCTTCTTCGGGCTTGCGGCAGCGGATCAGCGCGCGGCTCTGCCAATAGAGCGCAGCGGCGGCGAGTTCGGGGTTGTCCGCGCGCGCGGCGGAAGTTTTGAACGCGTCGATCGCGCCGTCGCAATCGCCGAGCTGCCAGGCCGCGAGCCCCGCCGTCCACCACGCCTCGCCGACCCAACCACCGCTGCCGCCTTGCGCGGCAAGCTGCGCAAGCTGGTACGCGCTCGCATGATCGTTCTCGATATAGAAGCTCCAGGCGACACGCTGTTGCCATTCGGCGCGCGCCTCGGCGCTCAGCGTCGCCTCGATGCCATCGAGCAACTGCCGCGCACCGGGCGCATCGTCGGCCTTGATCCGTGCAAGAATGCCCGTCGCGATCGCGACGGGCATCGTGCCGTCATCGATCGGGCGGGGCTTGGTCCTCTTTGGCAGCGAGGGCAGACGCATGAACGCCTGTTCGGTCGGGATAGCAGGAAGATCGATCGCACCGCGCTTGATCGCCAGCCGCCCGATCTGCTCGGCCTGCGGCAGCGCGGTGCCCATCGTCAGCCAGGCGGACAGCTGCGCCGCTTCGGTACGCGGGCTGTCAGCATGAAGATAATACTCGGCGAGCGCCTCCTGCGTCAGCGGCCCATCGGGGCGCTGTGCGAACAGCGCTTGAGCCTGCGCCCAGTCCTTGCGATTGATAGCCGCGAACAACTGCCGATAGAGATCGCGATCTTCCTGGCTGAGCAGCGTCGGCACTGCGGTGCGGTCGGCGCGGTTGCGGAAGTAATCGGCGGCGGCGCTGTTCGCTTGCGCAGCGGTCGACGCGATAGCGACACCTACGACTGTGCAAGCGATTGCGAGGCAACACCGCTTCAGTCCGCTGATGGCGAAGCGTCCACTTCCGCGGTCGCACCGCTTCGTGATTCGATGAACGCGATCGGCAACCAATCGAGCAATCCCTTCCACAACTCAGCTTTCCACGCGGGCCTCGCGATGATCGCCTCGAGGCTGCGCGCGGCAAACAGCGGTATCCGAGCTTCCTCATGCGTGAAAAAGTGGTGCTCGGCAGTCTTTTGCGGCAGACTGTGGTCGAGCAGCGATAGGATGCCAGAGCCGAACGCAACCAACCGCTGCGGTGATATTAGCGCAACATGTCGGGCAAGCGCATCGCCGACACCGCGCGCGGCGAGGTCCGCCCAATCGGGGATCGGCGTATGGCGCGGTAGCGCGCTCGCGACATAGACGTTCTCCTCGCGCAAACCCATCGCCATGATGATGGCCGCAAGCAGCCTGCCTTGCGGACCGGACAACAGGCGCTCGTCATCGACCGCTTCGGGTTCGGGCACCAGCACCATCAACGCTGCCCCGCTCGGGCCGCGCGGACGCACGCGCCCACCGCTCCGCCCCGCGTCGATCGACGATTCGGTCATCCACCAATGCGCGAACGACGCGGGATCACCGGGGAACGCCGACAAATCGAGCGCATCCTCACGGCTGGCGGTGCGCGGCGATCTCGGCTTAGTTCCGTAAACCAGAGCCGACTTGCCCATAGCGTTGTTGGACGTGCTAAGTGGCGGTGCTTCGCGCAATTCCATGCGTAGCCGTTCTGCCTCGAGCGCCGTGGGTTGCGCGGGCGAAATCCATCGTGCGGGCTGGTCATCGAAACACAGGTCGACGCCCGCTTCGGCCCACCAGGCGAGGGCTCCCGCCACATCGCGCGCGATCGCGGTTTCTTCGCCATCGTCCATCGCCTGGTCTTGACCTGTGGAACCACGCCGATCAAGGCACTACGTCGCAGAACACAAGCAAAACGATCCGGCTGACAGAGCGGATCGTGCCGGAGCGGTAATGAGCGAACGTGAATCGATGCCCTACGATGTCGTCATCGTCGGCGGCGGCCCGGCGGGCCTGTCGACCGCGATCCGGCTGAAACAGATCAATGCCGATCTCGCGGTCTGCGTGATCGAGAAGGGGTCCGAGATCGGCGCGCATATCCTCTCGGGTGCGGTTGTCGATCCCAAGACGCTCGACGAATTGCTGCCCGATTGGCGCGACGATGATTGCCCGATGGCGCGCACGCCGGTTACCGACAACTGGCACTGGCATCTGACACGCACGAAAAAGGTCGCGGTGCCGCACATCCTAATGCCGCCGTTCATGTCGAATGACGGGTGTTACACTGGCTCGCTAGGCAATCTGTGCCGCTGGCTTGCAGGAAAGGCGGAGGAGATGGGGGTAGAGATATTCCCGGGCTTCGCGGCGGCTGAGGTCTTGTTTGACGAGGCGGGCGCGGTGATGGGCGTCGCGACCGGCGACATGGGCGTCGCGCGCGATGGCAGCCACAAGTCGGACTATCAGCCGGGCATGGAACTGCACGCCAAATATACCGTGTTTTCCGAAGGCGCGCGCGGAAGCCTTACAAAGCGTCTGAAGTCGCACTTCGATCTGGAGCGCGATTGTCAGCCGCAGATATACGGCATCGGCATCAAGGAATTGTGGGAGATCGACCCCGACAAGCACGTGCCCGGCCGCGTGATCCATACGCAGGGCTGGCCGATGAGCGAGAGCGACAGCTGGGGCGGAGCGTTCCTTTATCACCAGGCCGACAACCAGGTCGCCTTGGGCTTCGTCGTCGCGCTCGATTACAAGAACCCCTACGTCTACCCGTTCGAGGAGTTCCAGCGCTGGAAGCAGCACCCGGCGATCCGCGAGATCATCGAGGGCGGCAAACGTATATCGTACGGTGCGCGCGCGATCAACGAAGGCGGGTGGCAGTCGGTGCCTCGGCTCGCGTTTCCCGGCGGAGTGCTCGCGGGTTGCTCGGCGGGGTTCGTCAACGTGCCGCGGATCAAGGGCACGCATACCGCGATGAAGAGCGGCATGATCGCGGCCGACACGATCGCCGCCGCGATCGCCGTTGGGAAGGAGAAAACCGAGCTGGACGAATATGATAGTGCGGTTCGTTCAAGCTGGATCGCAAGCGAGCTGAAGCTGGTCCAGAACGCCGAACCGATGGTGGCGAAGTGGGGCGCCGAGATCGGCTCGGTGCTCGCCAACGCCGACATGTGGCTTCGCGTCGTCGGCGGCTTCGGCATCGCCAGGCCGATGAAGCATCACACCGACGCTTCGGCGACGATGCGCGCCGACCTCTATCGCCCGATCGAATATCCTAAGCCCGACGGCGTGATCAGCTTCGATCGCCTGACCAGCGTGTCCTACTCGTTCACCAACCACGAGGAGGACCAGCCCTGCCATCTGCAGTTGAAGGACGCGACCGTCCCGACGCGAATCAATCTGCCGATCTACGCCGCGCCGGAGGCTCGCTACTGTCCTGCGGGCGTCTACGAATACGTTGGTATCGAAGAGAACGCGCCACGCCTGCAGATCAATGCGCAGAACTGCGTCCACTGCAAGACGTGTGACATCAAGGACCCGACCCAGAACATCGAATGGGTGACGCCGGAGGGCGGCGGGGGGCCGAATTATCCGAACATGTGATGGGGTCCGGTCGGTACGGGAAGCGTCGATGCGGAAGACGGCTTACGCCAAGATCAACCTGGCGCTGCACGTCCGGCGGCGACGGGAGGATGGCTACCACGATCTTGAAACACTGTTCGCGTTCGTCGATGTCGGTGACGAGTTGATCGTGTCTCCTGGCGGGGCGGGCGTAGAGGATGCCGTGATCGTCAAAGGCGAATTTGCCGATGCCATTTCAGATCCGTTCGCAAATATCGTCGCCAAGGCATTGCTGCTGCTGCCCCGACTGGCCGGTTGGCGCGTCGATCTCAACAAGCGGTTGCCCGTCGCGGCGGGGCTCGGGGGCGGCTCGGCGGACGCGGGCGCGATCTTCCGTCTGATCGATGCCGCGCATGGCTTGCCAAGCGACTGGCTTTCGCGCGCGAAGCAACTTGGCGCGGACGTCCCCGCCTGCATCGCCAGCCGCACCGTTATCGGGCGGGGCACGGGTGTGGAACTCGAGGCTGTCGAGGACGATCTCGCCGGCACTCCCGTACTGCTGGTCAATCCGCGCGTGCCGCTTGCGACCGGGCCAGTGTTCCGGGCCTGGGACGGCATCGATCGCGGTGCATTGCCGAGCGGCGCCGCCGGCGCGATCGCGCGCGGTGGCCGCAACGATCTTGAAGCGCCGGCGATCGCATTGTGCCCGGTGATCGCCGAAGTCCTCGACCTGTTGCGCGATGGTCCTGCGTGGTTGACGCGCATGTCGGGCTCGGGCGCGACATGCTTCGCGCTATTTGGCGACGAAGCGGCGCGCGATGCGATGGCCGCGCGGATTGCCGACGTGCGGCCTCGGTGGTGGCGAATGACCGGCCGGTTGCGCGGCTCAGCTTGACATTGCGACGCTCGGGGCGAAAGCGCGCGAAAAAGGAGAGCGTATTTCGGTGACTAACCAGTTCGACAAGTCGCGCCTGCCCAGTCGCCACGTCTCGGTCGGTCCCGAGCGCGCGCCGCATCGCAGCTATTACTATGCGATGGGAATGACCGAGGAGGAGATCGCCGCGCCGTTCGTCGCGGTCGTCTCCGCCGGCAACGACAGCGCGCCGTGCAACACGACGCTCAACGATCAGGCCGACACCGCGCGCGCCGGTGTGATCGCCGGTGGCGGCACGCCGCGCCGGTTCAACACGATCACCGTGACCGACGGTATCGCGATGGGCCACCAGGGCATGAAGAGCTCGCTCGTCAGCCGCGAAGTCATCGCCGATTCGATTGAACTGTCGGTGCGCGGGCACTGCTACGATGCGCTCGTCGGCTTCGCTGGTTGCGACAAGAGCCTACCCGGCATGATGATGGCGATGCTGCGGCTCAACGTGCCGTCGATCTTCGTCTACGGTGGCTCGATCCTACCGGGCCGCTACCAAGATCGCGACCTGACCGTGCAGGACGTGTTCGAAGTTGTCGGGCGTTACTCAGCCGGCGCTTGTCCGCTGTCCGAAGTCCATGCGATCGAGAAGGCGGCTTGCCCAGGGCATGGCGCGTGCGGCGGTCAATACACCGCGAACACGATGGCATGCGTCGGCGAGGCGATCGGATTATCGTTGCCGAACAGTAACATGGTGCCAGCGCCTTATAAATCGCGCGAGGATATCGCGGTCGCTGCGGGACGGCAGGTCATGAATCTGTTGGCGACCAGCATCCGCCCGCGCGATATCTGCACGCGTGCCGCGTTCGAGAATGCCGCACGGGTCGTCGCGGCGACCGGCGGGTCGACCAACGGGGCGCTGCACCTGCCTGCGATGGCGAGCGAATGCGGGATCTACTTCGATCTGTTCGATGTCGCCGAGATATTTAAATCAACGCCCTACATCGCGGACTTGAAGCCTGGCGGCAAATATGTTGCCAAGGACATGTATGACGCCGGCGGGGTCTACATGGTGATGAAGACGCTGCTCGACGCGGGTCTGCTCGACCCTGAACCGATGACCGTCACCGGCCGTACGCTGGGCGAGAACATCGCCGAGGTGACGTGGAACCCGGACCAGAAGGTGATCTACGCGGCAGGCGCGCCGATCACGCCGACCGGCGGCGTCGTCGGGCTCAGGGGATCGCTCGCGCCCGATGGCGCGATCGTCAAGGTCGCAGGGATGGACCGGTTGCAGTTTCGCGGACCCGCGCTGGTGTTCGAGTGCGAGGAGGACGCGTTCGCCGCCGTCGAGGCGCGCGCCATCCGTGAAGGGGGCGTCGTCGTGATCCGCAACGAGGGACCCAAAGGCGGCCCGGGGATGCGTGAGATGCTGTCGACCACCGCCGCGCTTTATGGACAAGGGCTGGGCGAAAAGGTCGCGCTCATCACCGACGGTCGGTTTTCGGGTGCGACAAGGGGCTTCTGCATCGGCCATGTCGGACCCGAGGCGGCGGAAGGCGGGCCGATCGCCTTCATCGTCGATGGCGACATGATCGCGATCGACGCAGAGGCCGGTACGATCAATCTCGAGGTGTCCGATGAGACGCTCCACCAGCGGCGTGAAGGCTGGACGCCGCGCGGAACCGATTACAACGCTGGCGCGCTGTGGCGCTATGCGCGGAATGTCGGTCCTGCGCGCTTCGGCGCGATCACGCATCCCGGTGCCAGGGCGGAAACCCACATCTACGCCGATATCTGAGCCATCCCCGGGCGGACGGGTCGCGCTCGATCAGGTGCTCACGGTCGCGCAGACGCGCGCCGCCGAGCAGGCGTTGATCGACGCGGGCACGAGCGTCGAGACGCTGATGCGCGCCGCAGGGAGGCCAGCCGCCGACTGGGCCTGGCGCATCGCTGGAGGTCAGCCGGTGACCGTGCTCTGCGGCCTCGGCAACAATGGCGGCGATGGCTATGTCATCGCTGAGGCGCTGCGCCGGCGCGGTGGCGATGTCGCGGTGGTTGCATCGGGCGACACCACGGGTGTCGCCGCCAAGCAGATGCGCGACGAATACCTCGGCCCGACCATCGGCATCGATGACGGGCGGCGGGGTGAAGTCTTAATCGATTGCCTGTTCGGTATCGGTCTGTCGCGCCCCCTCGAGCCCGCGCATACGGCAATGATCGCCAGGCTCGCGTCGCGCCACCGGTTCCTCATGGCGCTCGACCTGCCGAGCGGCGTGAATGCCGACACCGGCGAGTTGCTCACCGACGATATGCCCGATTATGACCTGACCCTGGCGCTCGGCGCGTGGAAGCCGGCGCACCTGCTGATGCCCGCCGTCGCGCGCATGGGGCTGCGGCGGTTGGCACCGATCGGGCTCAACGCGGTGGACGACGCCGCGCGGGTGCTGTCACCTCCGCCCCTCCACGCGCCGTCCGCCGATGCGCACAAGTATTCGCGCGGGCTGCTAGCGATCGTCGGCGGCGCGATGCCGGGCGCTGCGCTACTCGCCGCACAAGCGGCGCAGAGCGCGGGCGCGGGCTACGTCAAGCTGCTCGACGACGCCATCGACGCCGCCGTCGCCAATTCACCGATCCCGGCTGATCTCGTCGTCGATCGGCGTCCGCTGGAGGACGCGCTGCACGATGGTCGGATCGCGGCGATGCTGATCGGGCCGGGGCTTGGCCGGGATGATTTCGCGAGGGAACGGCTGCGCACCGCGCTTGCGCGACCGACACCGCTGGTCGTCGATGCCGATGCGCTGATGCTGCTTGAGAGCGCAGCGCTCGCGGGGCGGACCGCGCCGACAGTCGTCACGCCGCACGAAGGCGAGTTCAGGCATCTGGAGCAGGCGTTCGCGACCCCGGCGCTGGGACCCAAGTCGGAGCGCGCGCTGCTGCTCGCGCAGCACAGTGGCACAGTCGTCGTCGCCAAGGGAGCCGATACGGTCATTGCCGCGCCCGATGGACGGATTACGTTCGCGCCGCCCGCGTCGAGCTGGCTGTCGACCGCGGGGACCGGCGACGTGCTCGCGGGAACGATCGCCAGCCGGCTCGCGACCGGCGCGTCCGCTTTCGATGCGGCGTGCGAAGGCGTCTGGCTGCACGGCGAAGCGGCACGGATCACGCCGCCGCCGTTCTCCGCCGGCGCGCTCGCAGCCATGATCCGCGATGCGTTCGCTAGATGCCTGTGACCGACGCTGTCGCGGTTGGCGAGCAGACGATCGTCCGCGTCGCCGCCAAGGGCGATGGCGTCACCGCCAGCGGTCGCCACATCGCGGGCGCGGCGCCGGGCGACGTGCTGCTCGCCGATGGCACGTTGCGGCGCGGACCGCATCATGCGGTTCCGCCCTGCCGGCATTTCGGGCGCTGTGGGGGCTGCCAGCTTCAGCATCTGGACGAAGCCGCGCTTGCCGGCTTCGTCGGCGACCGGGTGGCAAACGCGGCGGCGGGGCAAGGCCTTACGCCCGTCGCGATCGCACCCGCGCATCTGTCATCGCCGCGCTCGCGCCAACGGGCGACGTTGCATGCGTCCCGGGTCGATGGACGGATCGCTCTCGGCTTTCGCGCGGCGCAATCGCATGCGATCGTCGACATGACCGAATGCCACGTCATCGCGCCCGAGCTTTTCGCGCTGATAGCGCCGCTGCGTCGGATGCTGGCGCGGCAAGCCGGGCGGCTCGCTATCGATGTCGAGCTTGCGCTGACCGACCAGGGGGTCGACTGCGGCATCAAGGGGCTCGCGGTCGACACCCTCGAAGCGACCGAGGCACTGCTCGATTTCGCGCGCAACCAGGCACTCGCGCGGCTGACGCTCGATCAAGGGTATGGTGCCGAGGCGATGTGGGAGCCCGAGCCGGTGACGGTCGCGCTGAGCGGAACGACCGTGTCGTTCCCGTCAGGGGCGTTCCGCCAGGCGACGCGCGATGGCGAAGCGGCGTTGCTTGAAGCAGCCCGCGACTGGCTGGCAGATGTAGGGACGATCGCCGACTTGTTCGCCGGCCTTGGCACTTTCGCGTTTTCGCTGGCGGGTCCGGCGAGGGTGCTGGCGGTCGAAGCGGCGCGTGACGCGCATCTTGCGTGCAAGGCCGCCGCAGCGCGAAGCGGGCGGCCGGTCCACGCGATGCACCGCGACCTGTTCCGCAACCCGCTGATGGCCGACGAGCTCGACCGGTTCGATGCTGTCCTGCTCGACCCGCCGCGTGCCGGCGCGCGCGAACAAATCGCGCAGATCACGCTAAGCCGGGTTCCTCGCGTCGTCTACATGAGTTGCAATCCACAGAGTTGGGCGAAGGACGCTGCAACGCTTGTCGCTGCAGGGTACGCGCTCGTCGAATTGCGCCCCGTCGGCCAGTTCCGCTGGTCGACGCACGTCGAACTTGCCAGCCTCTTCGTACGATAGCTGCCGACTGCCGACTTGGTTCTGACACGCGCTATCCCTAAGACGCGCTATCGGTTTTCGAGGAGTTTTTGATGTCGAAGGTTCTGGTGATCGGTGCGGGCGGCGTGGGCTCGGTAGCGGTGCACAAGATGGCGATGTATCCGAGCATCTTTTCGGACATCCATCTCGCCAGCCGCACCGTCGCGAAGTGCGAGGCGATCGCCGCATCGGTGCTCGCACGGACCGGCATGACGATCAGTACTTATGCGATCGATGCGGACGACGTCGCCGCGACTTCGGCGCTGATCGAGGAGATCGGCCCCGAGCTCGTCGTCAACCTCGCATTGCCGTACCAGGATCTGGCGATCATGGACGCGTGCCTCGCCACGCATACGCATTACCTCGACACCGCCAACTACGAGCCACGCGACGTAGCGAGGTTCGAATACCGGTGGCAGTGGGATTATCACGACCGGTTCCGCGAGAAGGGTCTGATGGCGCTGTTGGGCTCGGGCTTCGATCCCGGCGTGACCAGCGTGTTCGCGATGTGGTTGAAAAAGCATAAACTCGCGACGATCCGCAGGCTCGACATCCTCGACTGCAACGGAGGCGATCACGGCCAGCCGTTCGCGACGAACTTCAACCCCGAGATCAACATCCGCGAAGTCACCGCGCCCGCGCGGCACTGGGAGAACGGCGCGTTCGTCGAGAGCCCGGCGATGAGCGTGAAGCAGCCGTTCGACTTCGAAGGCGTCGGGCCGAAGACGATGTACATGATGTATCACGAAGAGCTCGAAAGCTTGGCGAAGTTCATCCCCGAACTCGAACGCGCGCGCTTCTGGATGACGTTCGGCGACGCTTACATTCAGCACCTGACCGTGCTGCAGAACGTCGGCATGACGCGGATCGATCCGGTACTTTACAACGGACAAGAGATCGTGCCGCTACAGTTCCTGAAGGCGGTGCTGCCCGAGCCGGCGAGCCTCGGTCCGACGACCAAGGGCAAGACCAATATCGGCGACATCGCCACCGGCGAGGCGCTGGACGGCGGCGGCGAAAAGACGTTCCATATCTACAACATCTGCGATCACGAGGAAGCCTATGCCGAGACCGGCAACCAGGCGATCAGCTACACCACCGGCGTCCCTGCGATGATCGGTGCGGCGATGATCGTGCTGGGCGAATGGAAGGGGGAAGGCGTGTTCAACGTCGAGCAGTTCGATCCCGATCCGTTCATGGAGATGCTGAACGAGGAAGGTTTGCCGTGGCAAGTTAAGGAGTTGCCGGAGCCGTTGGCGTTTTAATCATGGATACCCGAGCCGGCGATCCCGGCGCCTTCGCCAACTTTGACCTCACGCGCGTCGACAGCCCCGCGTTCGTCGTCGATGCCGCTAAGCTGCGGGCTAACCTCTCGATCCTGAAAGACACACGCGACCGCGCCGGGGTGCGCGTGCTGGCGGCGATGAAGGCGTTTTCGATGTGGCGCGTCGCGCCATTGATCGACGAATATCTCGACGGGGTCTGCACCTCGGGGTTGTGGGAGGCAAGGCTGGCGGCCGAGAGGTATCACGGCGAGATCGCCACCTATTGCGCGGGATACAAGGCGGAGGACATGGCCGAGATCGGTCGATTGTCCGATCACGTGATCTTCAACTCGCCCGACCAGCTCACCCGGTTTCGCCGGTTTCTCGCGCCCGATCAGGACATCGGCTTGCGGATCAACCCGCTTCATGCCGAAGGTGATGTCCCGCGCTACGATCCATGCGCGCCGCACTCGCGGCTGGGGTTTCCGGTCGATCAGTTGACCGACGCGCACCTCGACGGCGTGTCAGGTCTGCATCTTCACACGTTGTGCGAACAGGACTTCCTGCCGCTGAAGCGCACGTGGGACGCGTTGCTGCCGCGCATCGAACGCTTCCTGCCGCGTCTGAAGTGGCTGAACCTTGGCGGCGGCCACCATATCACTCGTGCCGACTACCAGCGCGACGAGTTGGTCGGCTTCCTGCGCGATCTGAAGGCGCGCACCGGATGCGAGCTGTACCTCGAGCCGGGCGAGGCGGTTGCGCTCGACGCGGGCATCCTGGTCGGCACGGTGCTCGATACGCAATGGAACGGCATGCGCGTCGCGGTCACCGACATATCGGCGACGTGCCATATGCCCGACGTGATCGAGGCGCCTTATCGGCCGGCGATGCTAGGCGAACCGCTTGGCGATCCGGAGATAGACTGCGCGGACGATGCCGTGCGGCTCGGCGGGCCTTCATGCCTCGCCGGCGACGTGATCGGCGACTACCGCTTCGCCGCATCACCCGATCCGGGAACGCGCTTCGCCTTCCTCGATCAGGCGCATTACTCGATGGTCAAGACGACGACCTTCAACGGCGTGCCACTGCCTTCGATCTGGCTCTGGGACAGTGAAACCGACCACCTCGAATGCGTCCGCCGATTTGACTGGACGAGCTTTCGCGATCGGCTGAGCTGACGTCTTGAGACAGGCGTCCGTTTTCCGCTTGCGCCGCAGCGAGTTGGCCCTATATCGACCCCCCGCTGCCCCATGGGGACTTCCAAACCGCAAGGCAGCTTTCATCCTGTGTGTCTTGGCCGAAAGGCCTATTGGGGGTCCCTTGAGTTGCACATTCACCATAACGCATCGGCTGTAGCGGGTACCTTCGCGCCCGACGAACCCGTGATCCTGAACCGCCCGCACGCGGCGGCGCGCGCGGCCCGTTTCTTCGTCGAGAGGTTTCCGGGCACCTCGCTCTATGCGGTCAAGGCGAACCCATCGCCCGATCTGCTGCGCGTGCTGTGGGACAACGGCATCACGCATTACGACGTCGCCTCGATCGCCGAGGTGCGGCTGCTCCGCGCGACGCTGCCGCAGGCGACGCTGTGCTTCATGCATCCGGTCAAGACCGCCAGCGCGATCGCCGAGGCGTATCACGTCCACGGTGTGCGCACGTTCAGCCTCGATACGCACGAAGAGCTCGAAAAGATCGTCGTGGCGACCGCGACCGATGGGGCGACGGCGCAAGACCTGCGACTGTGCGTGCGGCTGCGCGTTTCGTCCGAATACGCCAAGCTCAGCCTTGCTTCGAAGTTCGGCATCGATCTCGCCGACGCCGCTCCGCTGTTGCAGGCGACGCGCCAGGTTTCCGATTGGCTCGGCATATGCTTCCACGTCGGCAGCCAGGCGATGACGCCCTTCGCCTATGTGCAGGCGCTTGAGCGCGTGCGCGCGGCGATCGTCGATGCGGCGGTCCTGGTCGACATCGTCGACGTCGGCGGCGGCTTCCCCTCGGTCTATCCAGGCATGGAGCCGCCCCCGCTCGAGGATTACTTCGACGTCATCCACCGCGCCGCTGAATCGTTGCCGGTCTCGTATTCATCCGAACTGTGGTGCGAGCCGGGACGTGCGCTCTGCGCGGAATACAACTCGCTGATCGTAAAGGTCGAGAAGCGGCGCGGCGACGAGCTGTTCATCAACGACGGCGCGTATGGCGCGCTATACGATGCGGCACATCTGGGCTGGCGCTTCCCGGTGCGCTGTCTGTCGGAAGAGCGCGGCCAGGCGCTGGCGGATTTCACGCTTTACGGGCCGACTTGTGACGATGCGGACTTCATGGAAGGGCCGTTTGCGCTACCGGCAGATACGTCGGTGGGTGACTATATCGAGATCGGTATGCTCGGCGCCTATGGCGTGGCGATGCGCACGGCGTTCAACGGCTTTGGTCGCGGTGAGGTGATCGAGGTCGCCGACGATCCGATGGCGAGCCTCTATACCGGCGAATGGCGCGAACGCCGCGTTTCGGACAATGTCGTGCGGCTGCGCTGATGGTGGCGGTTCAACTTCGTTCGGAGAAGGCGCTTTTACCTTAGTCGGGCGATCGATATACGAGCGGATATGAAACCGCCGATGATTGTCGCTCGTTCTCTTGCCGCTTTGCTCGCCGTCGCGACACTGGCTTTTTTCTCGCTCGCGACTGCGGCGTCCGGCCCGCTGGTACTCGCCGCGGCAAGCTTACAGGAATCGGTCACTGCTGCGGGTGATCGCTGGGCGGCGCACGGACATGCGCGGCCGGTGATGGCTTTCGCGGCGAGTTCGGCGCTGGCGCGTCAGGTGCAAGCGGGCGCGCCGGCGGATGTGTTCATCTCTGCTGACGAACAGTGGATGGATGACCTTGCCCGGCGCGGCCTGCTGCGCATGGCCACCCGGGCAACGCTGGTGACCAACGATCTCGTTTTGATCGTGCCGTCGTCGAGCCGCGCCGCATTGCGCATTGAGCCGGGCTTTGCCTTGGCGAAGGCGCTCGGAAGTCGGCGCCTCGCGCTCGCCGATCCGGGATCGGTGCCGGCGGGGATTTATGCGCGGCAGGCGCTGACCCGGCTCGGCGTTTGGCCGCAAGTCTCCGGGCGCATCGCCAGCGCCGAGAACGTCCGCGCGGCCCTGGCGCTAGTGGCGCGCGGCGAGGCACCGTTCGGCATCGTCTACCTGACCGACGCGCTGGCAGAACCCCGCGTTCGCGTGGTCGGCCGGTTCCCGCCCGCAAGCCACGCGCCGATCACCTATCCGATCGCGGTACTGAAAGCCGCGCGCAACCCCGATGCTCAAGGTTTCGCGAGGTTTCTGCTGTCGGTCGAGGGCAAGGCGATCTTTCGTCGCTTCGGCTTCGGCACGCGCTGAGTGGGGCTGACGCACGGCGAGTGGGTGGTCGTCGCGCTGTCGTTGAAGGTTAGCGCGGTGGCGATCGCCGCGACCCTGCCGCTGGCATTCGCGCTCGCCTGGCTGCTTGCGCGCGTGCGTTTTCACGGGCGCATTCTCGTCGATGCGTTCGTGCACCTGCCGCTCGTGCTGCCCCCCGTGGTCACCGGCTGGGCGCTGCTGCTGGCGTTCGGCGTGAACGGCCCGGCGGGGCGGTTGCTCGACGCGATCGGGCTATCGGTGATGTTCCGCTGGACCGGCGCGGCGCTGGCGGCGGCGGTGATGGCGTTGCCGCTGATGGTGCGTGCGATGCGCCTGTCGATCGAGGCGATCGATCCGCGGCTAGAGGGAGCCGCGCGAACGCTTGGCGCGGGGCGCTGGCGCACGTTCCGCGAGATATCGCTGCCACTGGCGATGCCGGGGGTGCTCGCCGGCTTGGTGCTCGGCTTCGCGCGCTCGATCGGCGAGTTCGGCGCGACGATCACTTTCGTCTCGAACATCCCGGGGGAGACGCAAACGTTGCCGCTGGCGATTTATGGGGCGTTGCAGGTGCCTGGCGGAGAGGGCGAGGCGACCCGGCTCGCGGTGATCTCGGTGGTCCTATCCCTCGGCGCGCTCGTGGCGTCCGAATGGCTCGTGCGGCGGGGCGGCGCGCGCCATGCCGTTTGATACCGCGTTGCCGCTTATGTTCGACACGGTCGTGCCCGGCGACGCACGGTTCCTGGAGATCGACATCGTCGTCCGGCGAGGCGAGCGCGATATCGCCGCCAGGTTCACCGCCGGCGGAGGTCTTACCGCGCTGTTCGGGCCATCGGGTATCGGCAAGACGACGATCCTCGGCGCCTTGGCGGGGCTGCTTCGCCCGGTGCGCGGCAGCATCCTGGTGGCGGGTGAGATGCTGTTCGATGACGGCGCGGGCGTCGATCTGGCCCCCGAGCGGCGCGGCTGCGGCTACGTCTTTCAGGACCATCGGCTGTTTCCGCATCTCAACGTCGCGGACAACCTGCTGTTCAGTCGCCGGCTTGCGCGTTCGGAGCGCGCGGAGGAGGCTGCCACCCTTATCGCGCCTGGCGATGCGATCGATCTACTCGGGCTTGGTCACTTGTTGCGCCGGATGCCGCGAACGCTTTCGGGCGGCGAGGCGCAGCGTGTCGCGATCGGGCGGGCATTGCTGTCCGCGCCGCGCGTGCTGCTGCTCGACGAGCCGCTCGCCTCGCTCGACCTTGCCCGGCGCGACGAGATCATGCGCCTGATCGAGCGCATTCGCGATGAGATCCGCCTGCCGATACTTTACGTCAGCCATGACCGGGCCGAAGTCGAGCGGTTGGCCGATCAGGTGATAGTGCTGGCCTGAACGGGTGCGGGGCCACGACAACCTGCTCGTCCGCCGTCACCATCACCCGTGACGCAGTTCCTCCGCGAGCAACGCGAACTCCGCGCCGCGCGGACTGTTCTTGCGCCAGATCAACGCGATTTCGCGATTGGCATTCGGTGATTGCAGCGGGCGGGCGACGACATCAGTGCCGTTCAGGATACCCGCGTCGAGCGCCATTTCGGGCAGCATGGTAACGCCAAGACCATTGTCCACCATCTGCACCAGCGTGTGCAGGGACGTGCCGATCATCGTCGCGCTCGCGCGCAATTCCGGCCGGTTGCATGCGGCGAGCGCATGATCCTTCAGGCAATGCCCGTCCTCGAGCATCAGCAATCTGTTCGCGTCGATCAGCGAGGGTGGGATTTCGTCGGGAAGATCCACTGGTTGATCCTTGGGAAAGGCGACGAACAGTGCGTCGAGCTCGATCGTCTCCTTCTCGACCTCGCCGGTGGCGAAGGGCAGTGCGAGCAGCACGCAGTCTGCGCGGCCGTGATGCAACGATTCGATCGCCGCCGCGCTCGGCTCCTCACGCAGGAATAGGCGCAGCGCGGGCCGCTCGCGGCGCAGACGCGGCAGCATCCGCGGCAATAGGAACGGCGCGATCGTCGGGATCACGCTCATCCGTACTTCGCCCGACAGCGGCTTGCCGGACGACTGGACGAGATGCGACAGCTCCTCGGTTTCGCGCAGGATGTCATGCGCTTTCGCAACGACGGCATGGCCCAGCGGCGTGAAACGCACCGTGCGCTTGGTCCGCTCGACGAGCACCACGCCGAGCAGCGCTTCCAGATCGCGCAAGCCCGCGGATAAAGTCGACTGCGACACGAAACACGCGTCGGCGGCGCGGCCGAAGTGATGATGCTCGTGAAGCGACACGAGATACTGGAGCTGCTTCAGCGTCGGGTAGTAAACGCTCATCGTACGAAAATCGAAGGCACGGGATAGCTTCCGTCGATCGTCGCGATCTGCATCCTCGTCACACCGCCTCCATCGGATCACCCTCGGCTATGTCGGCCTGCGCAACTCGGGTCATCTTTAACCGTCCGTCGACAACCGCGAACGCCATCCGCCCTTCGACCAGTTCGAGCGCGTCGCGGCCGAACTGATCGTAGCGCCAGCCTTCGAGCAACGGCAGTCCGCTGCGCACGCCCGCAGCAAGCAATTCCAGATCGTCGCTACGCGCGAGCAGTCTTGCCGCTACGTCGATTTCGCGAGCGCGGATCTTGAGCAGCAGCTTGAGCAGGTCGGCGACCAGGCCTCCCTCCTTGCCGAGCGGAGCGCCGCGCGGGGCGCGTGGCGGCATATCGTCGTCGGTCATCGGTTTGGCGTCGGCGAGCGCTTTCATCATGCGCCGCCCGATCTCGTTGTCGCGCCAGCCCGCCGATAGCCCGCGCACCTTGGCAAGGTCCGCCTGCGCCTTCGGAGGATGGCTGGCGAGATCGGCGAGCGTCTCGTCGCGCGCGATGCGGCCTCGCGGGATGTTCTTGTCCTGCGCCTCGAGCTCGCGCCACTGCGCAAGCGCACGCAGGCGGCCGAGGACGCCGGCGTTGCGGCTCGGCGGTTTGATCCGCAGCCAGGCCGCCCCCGGATCGTTAGCGTAGTTGGACGGATCGGCGAGTTTCTCCATCTCCTGGTCGAGCCATTCGCCGCGTCCCGTCTTGCGCAGCCGCGCAAGGAGTTTGGGAAAAATCTTCGCCAGATGCGTGACGTCGCCGATCGCATAATCGATCTGCCGTTCGGTCAGCGGTCGGCGCGACCAGTCGGTGAACCGCGCACCCTTGTCGATCGAGAAACCGAGCCAGCTTTCGACGAGATTCGAATAGCCGATCTGCTCAGACTGGCTGACCGCCATCATCGCCACCTGCGTATCGAACAGCGGATGCGGCGTGCGCCCGGTAAAGTTGTAGACGATTTCCACGTCCTGTCCCCCGGCGTGAAAGATCTTTAGCACGTCCTCGTTATCGGTCAGGATATCCCACAGAGGCTTGAGGTCGATCCCCGGCGCGAGCGGATCGATCGCCGCCGCTTCGTCGGTATCGGCGATCTGGATCAGGCATAGCTCGGGCCAGTACGTGTTCTCACGCATGAATTCGGTATCGACGACGACATAGTCGGCTCGCGCCAGCCGCTCGCACAGATCGGCGACCGCGTCGCTGGTGGTGATCAAAGGGTGTATCTTCATCCGCTCGATTTCTGGTTGAGCCCGGCATTTCAGAAGGGGCCCGGCATGGGCCCACGGCTTGACAACGGAGCGGCCATCGCCTGTTAGCCGCCGCTTGTTTCCCTGCCCGATCGCCGGGCGATTGAAAAGGGCTGCCCCATTCCGATGTCCGGTCCCGTCCACGCCTACCGTACTCATAGCTGCGGCGCGCTCGGCATGGACGCGGTCGGGCAGACCGTGCGGCTGTCTGGCTGGGTGCATCGCAAGCGCGATCACGGCGGAGTGCTGTTCGTCGATTTGCGCGATCATTACGGCATCACGCAGATCGTCGCCGACAGCGATAGCCCGGCGCTGCCCGTGCTCGAAGCGCTGCGCGTCGAAAGTGTCGTGCGCATCGACGGACTGGTCAAGGCGCGGTTCGAAGGCACCGCGAACGAAGCGCTGGCAACCGGCGCGATCGAGGTCTTCGCGCAAGCGGTGACGGTGCTCAGCCGCGCCGAGGAGCTACCGATGCCCGTCGCTGGCGAGCAGGACTATCCCGAGGACATCCGGCTCAAGTATCGCTTCCTCGACCTGCGGCGAGAGAAGATCCACGCGAACATCGTGCTGCGTAGCCAGGTGATCGCGTCTTTGCGCCGGCGGATGATCGAACAGGGGTTTACCGAGTTCCAGACGCCGATCCTCACCGCCTCGAGCCCTGAGGGCGCGCGGGACTATCTGGTCCCCAGCCGCGTCCATCCGGGCAAGTTCTATGCACTCCCGCAGGCACCGCAGATGTTCAAGCAGCTGCTGATGGTCGCGGGCTTCGATCGCTATTTCCAGATCGCACCGTGCTTTCGCGACGAGGACGCGCGCGCTGATCGTTCGCCGGGCGAATTCTATCAGCTCGACTTCGAGATGAGCTTCGTCACGCAAGACGATGTTTTTGCAGCGATCGAGCCGGTGCTGGCGGGCGTGTTCGAGGAGTTTGCCAACGGAAAGAGCGTGACGCCGGCTGGCAGCTTTCCGCGTATCGCGTATGCCGACGCGCTGCTTAGATACGGCTCCGACAAGCCCGATTTGCGCAATCCGCTGCTGATCGGCGACGTGACCGAGCATTTCCGCCGGCCGGGCTTCGCGCTGTTCGAGAAGATCGTCGGCGGGGGCGGCGTGGTTCGCGCGATCCCCGCGCCGAACACAGCCGACAAGAGCCGCAAGTTCTTCTCGGACATGGACGATTGGGCACGAGGCGAAGGCCATGGCGGCATGGGCTATGTCACGCGCAAGGCCGGCGTCTTCGGCGGCCCGGTCGCCAAGAACCTGGGCGAAGCGCGGATCGCCGCGGTCTATGATGCGCTCGGTCTCGGTGCCGACGACGGGTTGTTCTTCGCCGCCGGCAAGGAGCTTGCCGCCGCAAAGCTCGCCGGCCTAGCGCGGACGCGCGTCGCCGAGCAGCTTGGGCTGATTGAACAAGGCGTGTTCAAGTTCTGCTGGATCGTCGATTTTCCGATGTTCGAGTATGACGAGGACGCGCGAAAGATCGATTTCAGCCACAACCCGTTCTCGATGCCGCAGGGCGAGCTCGAAGCGCTCGAGACGATGGACCCGCTGACGATCAAGGCGTGGCAGTACGATATCGTCTGCAACGGGATCGAACTATCGAGCGGCGCGATCCGCAACCACCGGCCCGAGATCATGTACAAGGCGTTCGAGATCGCCGGCTATTCGCGCGACGAGGTGGATGCCAACTTTGCCGGGATGATCAACGCGTTCAAGTATGGCGCGCCGCCGCACGGTGGCTCGGCCCCCGGCGTCGACCGTATCGTGATGCTGCTGGCTGACGAGCCGAACCTGCGTGAGGTGGTCGCCTTCCCGATGAACCAGAAGGCCGAGGACCTGATGATGGGCGCGCCGGCTCCGGCATCGCTCAAGCAGTTGCGCGAACTGTCGATCCGCGTCATCGATTGAGGGGAGGGCGGGCACTCCCGACCACTCCGTCTGCCCTGAGCCTGTCGAAGGGCCGTCCTTCTTAGGATCCGCTACCAGGTTCACCTAAGCAGGACAGTGCTTCGACAAGCTCAGCATGGACGGGGTTGAGAGCCCCGGTAAATCGGTGCCCTACGGCACGACCGTGGTGAACAGATAGGCGCCGAAGATCATCAGGTGGACCGCGCCGCCCAGGATCGTCGTACGGCCGGTTCCCAGCGACAGCGTGATGACGAACAGCGACAGCACGAGCAGCGTCAGCGCCTTGGCGTCGATCCCCAGCGCCAGCGGCAACCCCATTGCCAGGCTTACGGCGGCGACCGCCGGGATGGTCAGCCCGATCGTCGCCAGCGCCGAGCCAAGCGCGAGGTTAAGACTGGTCTGCAACCGGTTGCGGCGCGCCGCGCGATAGGCGGCCAAACTCTCGGGCGCGAGCACCAGCGCGGCAATGACGATACCGACGACAGCCAGCGGCAGCCCGGCCGCCAGCACCGCTTGCTCGACCTTGGCCGAAAGCCCCTTGGCCAACAGCACCACCGCCACCAGCGAGACCAGCAGCAGCCCGAACGACAGCCATGCGCCAATCGTCGAGGGCGGCGCGGCATGCGCGTCGCGCGGCAGCTTATCTCCCTCGGGCAGGAAATAGTCGCGGTGCTTGACCGTCTGCACCATCACGAACACTCCGTAGAGCGCCAGGCTGGTCACCGCGACGAACACCAGTTGCGATTCCGCATAGACCGGCCCCGGCACGGTCGAGGTATAGTTGGGCAGCACGAGCGTGAGCACCGCCATCGCCGCGAGCACGGCCAGCGTCGCGCTGACCCCGCGCAGCGTGAAGCGCTGCTCGCCATGGTGAATGCCGCCGATCAGCAGGCATAGCCCGACGATGCCGTTGACGATAATCATGATGGAGGCGAACACCGTGTCGCGCGCCAGGCTGGATGCGTTGCCCGCTTGCGACAGCATCAGGCTGACTATCAGCGACACCTCGATCACCGTCACCGCGCCCGCCAGCACCAGCGTGCCGAATGGTTCCCCCACCCGGTGCGCGACGATTTCCGCATGGTGGACGGCTGCCAGCACCGCGCCGATCAGGATGACGCCCGAGACGGCCGTGCCGACCGCGCCATAGCGATACAGCCCCGCCGCCAGCGCGATCAGGCCGAGCGTGGGGAATGCGATGGTCCAGATCGGCAAGGTCATTCTTCGCATCGGTGTCAGAATGGAAGGCGATTGCGCGCGCGCGGGGGATACGTCGTTCGGGGTCGGCATCGCCCGTCCATGGCACAACCGTGCACGCAAATCCGCTCAGATCGCACGATCGCCATGTGATTGCGGAGCTTATGACTGACACCGACCGCGATTCCGATCGTCATTCCGATGCCCGGTGGCGGCACGGCATCGCACTTGCCAGCCGCAACACCCCGGACTAGGGCACAGGCGAAATCATCCCTACGAGAAGGTTCCGTTTATGAGCGATACCGCCGATCGCGTTAAGAAAATCGTCGTCGAGCATCTGGGGGTTGAGCCGGACAAGGTCACGGAAGACGCGAGCTTCATCGATGATCTGGGGGCTGACAGTCTCGACATCGTTGAGTTGGTCATGGCGTTCGAGGAAGAGTTCGGCGTCGAGATTCCCGATGACGCGGCCGAAAAGATCAGCACCGTGTCCGACGCGATCAAGTACATTAACGACAACAAGGGCTGATCGCGCATTGTGCTTGCGGGCCGCATCGGACTGTGCGGCGGCGGGATAGATGGCGGGCTCAGCCTCCTGGCGGGGGTTGGGCTTTTTTGCATCGTTGGAGGTTTGCATGCGTCGCGTCGTGGTAACCGGCATCGGCCTGGTGACGCCGCTTGGCGGTGACGTGCCGACGACTTGGGCGAACATTCTCGCGAGCCAGTCTGGTGCCGCGGCGATCAGCCATTTCGACGCTTCGGACCATAAGTGCCGCATCGCTTGCGAAGTGAAGTCGGCGGATCATGAATTCGGCTTCGATGCATACAAGCGCGTCGATCACAAGATCCAGCGCCAGGTCGATCCGTTCATCGTTTACGGCATCGACGCGGCCGGGCAGGCGCTCGAGGATGCGGGCTTGACCGACATGACCGAGGAGGAGCGGTTCCATGCTGGGTGCTCGATCGGCGCGGGAATTGGCGGACTGCCGGGCATTGAGAGCGAATCGCTCGTGCTCGCTAACAAGGGCCCGGGGCGTGTCAGCCCGCACTTCGTCCATGGGCGGCTGATCAATCTGATCTCGGGGCAGGTCTCGATCAAATACGGGCTGATGGGGCCCAACCACGCGGTCGTCACGGCTTGCTCCACCGGCGCGCATTCGATCGGTGACGCCGCGCGGATGATCAAGGACGGCGACGCCGAGGTGATGCTCGCCGGCGGCGCGGAGAGCACGATCTGTCCGATCGGCATCGCCGGCTTTGCCCAGGCCCGCGCGCTGTCGACCAGTTTCAACGACCAGCCGGAAAAGGCGAGCCGCCCTTACGACCGGGATCGCGACGGCTTCGTCATGGGCGAGGGCGCGGGCGTCGTGGTGCTCGAGGAGTATGAGCGGGCAAAGGCACGCGGGGCGCATATCTATGCCGAAGTCATCGGTTACGGCCTGTCCGGCGACGCGTACCACGTCACCGCGCCGCATCCGCAGGGCTCGGGCGCGTTCCGTTCGATGCAGATGGCGCTGCGCAAGGCTGGGCTGGAGCCATCCGATATCGATTATATCAACGCGCACGGCACCTCGACGCCGCTAGGCGACGAACTGGAGCTCGGCGCGGTGCGGCGTCTGTTCGGCGACGCGATCGGCGGTGTGTCGATGAGCAGCACCAAGTCGGCGACCGGCCACCTGCTTGGCGGCGCGGGCGCGGTCGAGACGATATTCTGCATCCTCGCGATGCGCGACCAGATCGTCCCGCCGACGCTCAACCTCGATAATCCCAGCGAGGGTTGCGAGGGGGTCGACCTGGTTCCGCACGTCCCCAAGCAGCGACAGGTGCGCGCGGTGCTCAACAACAGCTTCGGCTTCGGCGGCACCAACGCGAGCCTGGTGCTGCGACCGGTCTGAACGCCCGTTGATGAGGCGTGTTCGCCTCGCTGCCGTGGCGATCATTGTAGCGATAGTCATCGCAGCGGGCACATTCGCGCATGGGTGGTATGGGGCAGGGCCGTTGCGCGCCGACCGGGCGTTCGTCGTGCCGCCGGGGGCAACGGTGACGACGATCGCCGAAAAGCTCGCCTCAGAAGGCGCGATCCGCTCGGCGGCGGGCTTTCGCTGGCGAGCGCGGGTGTTCGCACGAGGCGGCGCGATCAAGGCCGGTGAGTTCCTTTTGCCCAGGAACGCGAGCGCGGCGCGCATCCTGGCGATCATCCAGAGTGATGATTTCATCAATCGGCTCGTCGTCGTGCCAGAGGGCATGCCTTCGATCATGGTCTACGATCGGCTGAAGGTGCAGCCGCTGCTGACCGGAGCGATCGCAGCTCCCGCCGAAGGCTCGCTGCTTCCCGACAGTTACGGCTTTCAACGCGGCGAGACCCGCGCGGCGGTGCTTACGCGGATGCAGGCGGCGATGCGGCGCACGATCGCCGAGCTATGGCCGCGGCGGGCGAAGGGCATCGCGGTGGCCACCCCCGCGCAGGCGATCGCGCTCGCCTCGATCGTCGAGAAGGAAACCGGCAAGCCCGCCGAGCGCCCGACCGTCGCGGCGCTCTATCAGAACCGGCTGCGACGGGGAATGCCGTTGCAGGCCGACCCGACGATCATCTATCCGATCACGCGCGGCAAGCCGCTCGGCCGACGTATCCTGCAATCGGAGATCGCCGCGCGAAACGGCTATAATACTTATGCGATGGCGGGCCTGCCGCAGGGGCCGATCACCAATCCCGGCCGTTCCTCGATCGTCGCGGTGCTGCATCCGGCGCGCACCGATGCGCTGTACATGGTCGCCGACGGCACGGGGGGGCACGCGTTCGCCAGCACGCTGGAGGAGCATAACCACAACGTCGCCAAATGGTTCGCGATCCGTCGGCAACGCGGCGAACTTTGACGCGGCGCCCGATGCGCGTCGGGAACCTGCGCATCGCCGATCGATTGCTGCAATAATCCAAGACAATGACCCTTTTGTAAGAGGCTCCCCCGATGCTAGGTCGCACCATTCCCCACGTGACGCTAAAGACGCGAGTGCGCGACGAAAGCATCGAGGGCGACAACCCATTCCGCTGGCAGGATCTCGACGTGCGCCAGGCGTTCGGCGGAAAGCGCGTCGTGATCTTTTCGCTACCCGGCGCGTTCACGCCGACCTGCTCGAACGAGCAGTGTCCGGCCTTTGAACTGCTTTATGACGATATTCGCGCGGCCGGCGTGGACGAGGTCTACTGCCTGTCGGTCAATGACGCCTTCGTGATGTACCAGTGGGGTAAGCACCTGGGGCTCAAGAAGATCAAGCTGCTGCCCGATGGATCGGGTTCATTCACCAGGCGCATGGGGATGCTGATCAACAAGGATAGTCTTGGGTTAGGCATGCGCAGTTGGCGATATGCGATGGTGGTCGATGACAATCGCATCGTCGGCTGGTTCCAGGAACCCGGGATCAACGACGAGGGAGCGGATAGCGACCCTTACGGTGAGTCCGCGCCCGACAAAGTGCTTGCGGCGTTGCAAGCGGGCGGGATTTGACGCCTGCCGGAGTTGCTAGCGGTGCCGTCAACCGGCCGCTGATCGTCACCGCGCAGATGCCAGACGATATCGCCGCCTGGGCTGACGGTCTGCGCCGGGCGTATTTTCCGCCCGACCGCAATCGCCTGCGCGCGCACGTAACCTTGTTCCATGCACTGCCGCCCTCTTCGGAAGCCGAGGTTCGCCGGCTGCTCGGTGAGCTTACGCGCGATGCTCCCCCGCCGGCGCGGATTACCGGGCTGATGAAGCTTGGCCGCGGAACCGCGATCCGGATCGAGAGCGCGGCGATGGCGGCGATCCACGCGACCATCGCCGAACGTATGCGCGGCATGCTCACCAGCCAGGACATGCAGCCCGCGCGGCTGCACGTGACGATCCAGAACAAGGTCAGCGCGGACGACGCGCGCGCACTTTACGCGGCGCTCGCGCCGACCATCACGTCGCGCGAGTTCCGCTTTCACGGGCTCGGTTTCTACGCTTACGACGCGGGCGACTGGGCGCCGCTGCGCGAGTTCGTGTTTCGCGGACAGCCCTGACCGGTTGGTGATCCTTGCCGGTGATCCATCCGGCGGTGTTGACCCTCACGCGGCGCGCCCGTAAGAGCCCGGCACGAACGCTGGATGGCGCGCGGCGGAGTAGCTCAGCTGGTTAGAGCAGCGGAATCATAATCCGCGTGTCGGGGGTTCAAGTCCCTCCTCCGCTACCAGCTCCGTCAGGCTCTTGGATGCGCGTTGCGATAGACGTCCAGCAACACCGCCGCGTCGACCTTCGTATATATCTGCGTGGATCCGAGGCTAGCGTGGCCGAGCAGTTCCTGCAGCGAGCGCAAATCGACGCCAGCGCTCAGCAGGTGCGTCGCAAAGCTGTGGCGCAACGCGTGGGGCGTCGCGGTGTCGGGCAGGCCAAGCCCGACGCGCGCGCGCGCGACCGCCTTCTGCACCATGCCCTGCGACAACGTGCCGCCCTGTTGCCCGCGGAACAGCGGCGCGTCGGGTTGCACGCCCCATGGGCAGCGCGTGGCATAATCGGCGACGGCTTCGCGTACGATGGGCAGCAGCGGCACGACACGCTGCTTGCCGCCCTTGCCCGTGATCATCAGGGTCTCGCCCAGCGGCAGTGCCGCGCCGGTCAGCGACAACGCCTCGGCGATCCGCAGTCCCGCGCCGTAGAGCAGCAGCAACACCGCGCGGTCACGCGCGCCGATCCAGTCCTCGCGCGCGTCGTCGAACACGGTGGCGGCAAGGTTCACCGCCTCGTCGGGCGTGATCGGGCGCGGCAAGCCCTTCTTGACGCGCGGCCCCCGGATCCGCGGTGGGGCAGGCGCGGCTATTCCGGCCTGCTCGCCGGCGAAGGCGATGAACTGCTTGAGCGCCGAGAGTTCGCGCGCGGCGGATACGTTGCCGATGCCGTCGATACGCCGCGCGGCAAGGTGTTTGCGTAGCGCCATCGCGTCGAGACGGGCGATCGTCGGGCAATCCGCCGGAATGCCATCGGTGGCAAGCGAATTCAGCAATCGCGATGCGGTCGCGACGTAGGCGCGCACCGTATGGGGCGAACGGCGTAGTGCATGCGTCAGATGCGCTTGCCAAGCGGTGATCAGGTCGGCTCGGCTGGCCAAGGCTCGCCCGGTCACGTCAGGCCTCGACCGGCGCGGCCGGAACCAGTTCGCCAAGCAAGGCGTCGAGCACCGGCATACCCGCCGCGGTAACGCCGATGCGGTCGGCCATGCGCCACGTCAGGCCCTGCCTGCGGTAGAAGTCGAGCCGGTCGAGATCGCACAGCCGCTCGATCGGCAGACCAAGCCGGGCGCCGAGCGCCGCCAGATCGACGCCCTCGCCAAGCCGCAGCCCCATCAGCATCGCCTCGCCCGCCTGTTCAGCTGCTGGCAGACACCGTGTTTCCGCAATGCCGTGCCCGTTGCGCGCGACGGCCGCGAGCCAGTTCTCCGGTTTGCGGACACGAACGGTCGCGGCACCACCGCGCCGACCGTGCGCGCCGGGGCCGATCCCGACGTAGTCGCCGTAACGCCAATAAGTAAGGTTATGTCGGCTCTGCTCGCCCTGTCGCGCATGGTTGCTCACCTCATAGACCGGAATGCCGGCGGTGGCGGTCACCGCGCTGGTCAGCGCGAACATGTCGGCGGTGGTATCCTCGTCGAGCGGCGTGATAGCGCCGCTGCGAAGCATTGTCGCAAAGCGCGTGCCCGGCTCAAAGGTCAGCTGATACAGCGACATATGTCCCGCACCCAGCGCCAAGGCGCGCGCCAGCTGTTCGCGCCAGGCGGCGATCGTCTGGCCAGGCAGCGCGTAGATCAGATCGAAGCTGACGCGGGCGAAATGCCGCTGTGCGATATCGAGCGCGGCGAGCCCCTCGGCTGCGTCGTGTAGTCGACCAAGGAAGCGCAGCGGCGCGTCATCGAGCGCCTGCAACCCGAGCGACGCACGGTTTACCCCGGCAAGCGCGAGGTCGGCGTAGGCCGCCGCCTCGACCGAGGACGGATTGCCTTCGAGCGAGATCTCGATGTCCGGCGTGAAGCCCCACAGACGCTCTGCTTCGTGGAGAAGCCGCGCGACCAGCGCGGGCGGCATCAACGATGGCGTTCCGCCGCCGAAGAACACGCTGTCGAGCCGCTCGCCACCGGCTATCCGCGCTTCGCACGCCATGTCGGCGACCAGCGCATCACCCCAGACGGCATGATCGACCGCGGCCCGGACATGGCTGTTGAAGTCGCAATACGGGCATTTCGCCAGGCAAAACGGCCAGTGGATGTAGAGCGCGCGGGCCATCAGACTACGTTGACTACGTCCTGACTAATTAAATCTGTCCACTCGCCGCCGCCTCTTGCAGGTTCTTCTGCACGCGCTGCATGACCTCGCTCATCTCACGATCAAGTGCCGGCTTAAGTTCCTTGCCGATAGCGGGTTGCTCGGCGACCAGCTTGCGCATCAACGGCGTCGAATAAAACTTGTTCAGCTCCTGAATCTGATCGAGTGAAAAATGCGAGCGCCAGATTGGAATCAATTGAGTGACGATCTCATCATATGGTGGCACCGATTTTAGAGCAATCTCTCTTATCTTCGCCAGCTTATCGGGTGGTACGCCACCGGCCTGATTGATTTGATTCATCATCACGTCAAAGCCCAGCCTGACATTCTGATCGTAGGCCGCGCGCTGACCCGTGATCTCAAGAAAATATCGCATCTCGGTGTCAAAATCTCCAGACGTATGATAACCGTCGTACGAAGCGGTCACCGTGGTGTGGAAGATCTTATCCCAGTTGCCGATTAACGCGATCGAAATTCCGCCGATCATAGGGATCAGCGCCAAAGCAAGCGTTAAACCAGACGATTGCGACAACAGTCTGTCGCCTTTGCTTTCGGTTATCTGCGCCATTCGACCCTCCGCTAGATAACTTCCGACTATAACCTCGCTATTGATCTCAACATAGCCTTTAATTGGATGGTCCGAATTGATCAGCGACAAGCTTGGCGAAAGCCGTCGCGCGATGGCTGATGCGGTTCTTCGCAGACGGATCGAGTTCGGCATACGTCAAGTCGCTACCAGTGGGCACGAACACCGGATCATAGCCAAAGCTTAGCGTTCCGCGTGGCGGCCAGGTGTATGTGCCGTCCGCCCGGCCCTCGTAGGCGATGCTCGCACCATCGGGCCAGGCGATCGCCAGCACGCTGGTGAACCAGCAAGCGCGATCGACGTCAGCGCCCAACTCCTGAAGCAGGCCCTCGACCTTGCCCATGGCGAGATACCAGTCGCGGCCCCGCCAGTCCACGTCAGGCTCGCCTTCGAACCACTGCCGCGCGGCCCAATCGGCGGTGTAGACGCCGGGCCTGCCGCCAAGCGCCGCGACCGAGAGCCCGCTGTCGTCCGCGAGCGCGGGCAGTCCCGACGCCGTCGCCGCCGCCCGGGCCTTAAGCAGCGCGTTGTCGACGAAGGTCGTTCCGGTCTCGTCGGGTTCGGGCAGCCCCATGTCGCCCGCCGATCGGCACGTCAGCCCGTAGGGCGCGAGCAGTGCGGTGATCTCCTTGAGCTTGCCCGCGTTGTGCGTCGCGATGACCAGCGTCGAGCTTGGATCGAGCTTTCGGCTCATTGCATCACTTGTCGATCGCCGCAGCTTGCGCAGCGAAAATGCGGTCGCAGCCGATGCGGGCGAGGCGCAGTAGGCGCAGCAGGCTTTCTTCATCGTAGGTCGCGCCTTCGGCGGTCGCCTGGACCTCGGCGATCTGCCCGCCTTCGATCAACACGAAGTTGGCGTCGGCGTCCGCCGCGCTGTCCTCGACATAGTCGAGGTCGAGCACCGCGGTGCCCTGATGAATGCCACAGCTGACCGCCGCAACCTTGCGGGTCAGCGGATCGTCGGTCACGCGTCCGCTCGCCATCAAGCCGTCGATCGCGAGCCGCAACGCGACCCATGCGCCGCTGATCGAGGCGGTGCGCGTACCGCCGTCGGCCTGGATCACGTCGCAGTCTAGCACGATCTGACGCTCGCCCAGCTTCTTGAAATCGACCACCGCGCGCAGGCTGCGCCCGATCAGCCGCTGGATCTCTTGCGTGCGGCCCGATTGCTTGCCTTTCGCTGCCTCGCGACTGCCGCGCGTATGTGTGGCGCGCGGGAGCATCGAGTATTCGGCGGTCACCCAGCCTTCGCCCTTGCCGCGCAAGAACGGCGGCACTTTCTCCTCGACGCTCGCGGTGACGAGCACCTTGGTATCGCCGAAGCCGACCAGCACCGAGCCTTCAGCGTGTTTGGTGAAATGCGTTTGAAACGAGAGGGCGCGTAACTCGTCGGGCGCGCGGCCGGAAGGTCGCATGGGATTTCCTCTGCTGGAATGGTCGTGCGTCTTTAACCGATGGACAGGAGAAGGAAAGCGGCGCGCGGGGAAGACCATCGGCGGACTTCGCTTCCGGGCAGGTCCCTAGCGCCGGATGGTGTTTTTGCGCATATCTTCGCCGCATGGCCACGCTTCCCCTAACCGAACTGACTGAGCGAGCGCGCGAGATTTTTCGCCGCGCGGTCGAAGGCTACATCGCGTCGGGCCAGCCGATCGGATCGAAGACGCTGGCCGGCGCGCGCGATGGCAACGGCGCCGGGCTTAACCTGTCGCCCGCCTCGATCCGCTCGGTGCTCGCTGACCTCGAAGCGCTGGGGCTGCTCGCCGCGCCGCATACCTCGGCGGGGCGCATGCCGACCGAGGCCGGGCTGCGGCTGTTCGTCGATGCGATGATGCAGGTGGCCGAGCCTACGGTCGAAGAGCGTGCGGCGATCGCCCGTGGCATGGCTGCGCCCGGCCCGATCGAGGCGGCGCTGGCAGCGACGAGCGCGGTCCTCTCCGATCTCAGCGCCTGCGCCGGGGTGGTTATGGTCGCCCGGCGCGAGCCTCGGTTGGCGCAGCTGAATCTCGTGCCGCTCTCGGTCGGCCGCGCGCTGGCGGTGCTGGTGGGAGAGGACGGCGCGGTCGAAAACCGCATCGTCGCGCTGCCGCCGGGAATCACGACTACGGCGCTCGATCAGGCATCGGCCTACATGACCAGGCGGCTTGCCGGGCGGACGCTGGCCGAGGCGGCGCAGTTCGTGCGCACCGAGATCGCATCGGGCCGGACCGCGCTCGATGCCGCCAGCCGCGATCTGGTCGAGCGGGGGCTCGCGGTGTGGAGCGCCGACGCGGCGGCGCGGCCCGTGCTGATCGTCCGTGGTCAATCGCATCTGCTCGACGATACGGCGCTCAGTGATCTCGAACGCGTGCGCCAGCTGCTCGACGATCTCGAGGATCGTCAGTCGGTCGCCGAATTGCTTGATCTGGCGCGCGAGGCGGAGGCGACACGCATCTTCATCGGTTCGGAAAACCGGCTGTTCGCGCTGTCGGGCTCTTCGGTCATCGCCGCGCCGTATCGCGATCGCGAGGGCCGGGTGGTCGGCGTCGTCGGCGTGATCGGGCCGACGCGGTTGAACTACGCGCGCGTTGTCCCCATGGTGGACTTCACCGCCCAGTCGCTCAGTGCGTCGCTGGGCAAGCTGATCGGCTGAGGAACTTTCTTTACATGAGCGAGCAGACCACCCCGCAGGACGATCCCGCGGTGACCCCTGAAATGGCCGCGACCACCGAGGAGCGGATCGAGGTTCCCGGCACCGGGCAGGACGATCCGCTGGCCGCGCTGCGCGGTGATCTGGAGGCGGCGAAGCAGGAAGCGCTCTACGCCAAGGCCGAGACGCAGAACGTGCGCCGCCGTCTGGAGAAGGAGATGGCCGACGCGCGCGCCTACGCCGCGACGAGCTTTGCGCGCGACATCCTGTCGGTCGCTGATAATTTATCGCGCGCGCTGACCGCGATTCCCGCTACCCTGCGCGAGGACGAGACGATGAAGGGTCTGGTCTCGGGTCTCGAGGCGACAGGACGCGAGATCGACAAGGTGTTCGTAAACCACGGCATCACCCGTATCGCCTCGGTCGGCATGCCGCTCGACCCGAACCAGCACCAGGCGATGCTTGAAGTGCCGAGCGCCGACGCCGCGCCGGGCACCGTCGTGCAGGAATTGCAGAGTGGCTATATGATCAAGGATCGCCTGCTGCGTCCCGCTATGGTCGCCGTCGCAAAGGCGGGGGATTGATCTCGCATAACGAATTGCCGTCTGCTTGCGCCGAACGGGCGAATCGGATGGCAGGGTGAGCTATCGGGAGCATTTCGAACATCGCTACGCGCGCGATCTCGATGGCGCGCGTGGCGTGCTCGCACTGTGCGTCGTGCTGTTACATTACGGCTTCAACAGTTTCAGCCTGCGCGTGTCGCACGGATTGCTGCCCGGGGCGACCTTCCAGCTCTGCGTCGATGCGTTCTTCATCCTGAGCGGTTACGTGCTGACCAGTTCGGTGCGGCGCGCGCGGCCTTCGGCCTGGCAATTCGCCGGGAAACGCTTCTTCCGCCTCGCGCCGATCTTTTTTCTTACCACGCTGATCGCGTTGCTATTCCCCCCGCCTGAATATGTCTGGCGGTTCGCCCCGCTCGAAACAGTGGGGTGGGTTCCGTTCCTCAACCTCTATCCGGCGAACGCACCCAGCTGGAGCGTCAGCTTCGAATTCTATCTGCCGATCGTCGCGTTCGCGCTTGCACCGCGATTCCCGGTCCTGTCTCGCCGCGCATGCCGCATCGCTTTGATGATCGGGCTGGTGACGCTCGCGATCCTCGATGCGAATGTGATGCTCGAACGCGTGTTGTATCTCCCGCGCGCCGTAGTGGGGCTGGCATGCGGACACTTTCTATTCGGCGCGGACCTCCGCCGCGCGGTCGATTGGCGGCCATGGATGACACCTGCACTGTTGGCGGGCGCGCTGTTGGTGATGGTGCTGGCAAGCCTTGCACCGGCGGCGGCGCTGGTCTTCCCCTTCCTGATCTGCTGCCTTGTGCTGAGCGGCGCGACGCATGACAGCGCGTTTCTGTCCAGCCGACCGGCGCAATGGCTCGGCTCCATTTCGTACACGCTCTATATGGTCCACGTGCCGCTGTTGCAGGTGGCCGAACGGCTGGCCGGTAGCTGGTTCGGGCAGAACCCGGTCACCAAGCTCGTGTTGGTCGGCCTCAGCCTCGCCGCCGCCGCCGCGCTGACCCGGTTCGTCGAACTGCCGTGCATGGATTACTACCGCCGCCTCACATCAGGCAGAGCGGTCCCCGCCGCATGATCGGCCTGACCGATCGTCGCCTTTAGCGGGCCCGAAGTCCACCAGCGCATCATAGGCCGCTGCGTCGGTAACGCCGGGAACCCGGCATCCGTGGCGCAACAGGAACGCGTGGCGCACGATCTCGCCCTGCTGCTCGATACCGTACCACGTCAGCGGCCAGCCCGGCTTGAGCACATAGGTGTAGCGCGACGAGAACATGCGGCACACCGGCAGATACCACCGCCCGCGCCGCTGCGTCTGCCAGACATGCGTCATCTCGTGCAGGAACAGCGCCTTGAGATCGAGCGAGGCCTGGCTGAAGTCGTCGCGATACCATCGCGAGGCGGGGTGGAAGTGAATATGACCGCACGGCGCCATCAGCGTATTCGTCGGCTGCAACGGAAACCATTTGCGCCGCCGCACGCGCACTGCCGCGCAATCGATCGCGTTGCCGAACATCGATTGGACGAGCGCGATCTCGCCTTCGGTAAGTGGGCGTTCGGCGCCGGTGGGGCAGGCGGCGTTCGTCATGCGATCAGTTCATCTTCATTCCGGCCATCGGATCGGCTCCACCGGGCGGCTGAATGGCCAGCGCGGTGGTGACCCTGTCACCGCGATCGAAGGTCAGTGTCGCCTGCACGCCGCCGGTACGTAACGTGGATGGTAGTCCGAACACCATCACGTGCCGCCCCCCGGCGGTGAATTGTACCGCGCCGTTCGCCGGCACTTCGACGGAGCCGAGCGCGCGCATGGTGCCGCCGCTGGTCTCGTGCATCTGGCTCTCGCTCGCACCGGCAATGACCACATTCATGAGCTTGCGCGGCGTACTGCCCGGATTGCGGATCGTGAAGTATGCCGCCGCCGGGCGCCCGGGTACTGCGGGCAAGACGAGCCGCGCGTCGCCGACGATCAGACCGTTTGCCATCCCGGCGACTGCCGAACGCTTCTTGACGGGGGCTTTTGCATCGATCGCAGGCTGCGACGCGGAGGTCGCAATCGCCGAGCGTTCGGCCGAGCGGTCGCATCCGGCCGTTGTTACCACGGCCAAAACCAGCACGACAGACATGCGCAAAAAGGGCTTATACAACGGATTAATCCCTATATTTCATCAAGTTAGTCTAATGCCCTGGATTACGCACGCAGCCTTGCGCCGCGATAATCCGCCCCTATATCCCGCTGCGAAGGCGCTTTTGACACCCAGGCGCCGGTGAGCCGCCGAAGCGCTTTGCCCGTCCGGGGAGGCGAGCCGCGCGGTGTCTAGCAATAGGTGAGGAACTGGACAACATGGCCAAAGTAATCGGCATCGACCTCGGCACGACCAACAGCTGCATCGCGGTGATGGACGGCGGCAAGCCCAAGGTCATCGAGAATTCGGAAGGCGCGCGCACCACGCCGTCGATCGTCGCGTTCACCAAGGATGGCGAGCGCTTGATCGGCCAGCCGGCGAAGCGCCAGGCGGTGACGAACCCCGACAACACGATTTTCGCGGTCAAGCGCCTGATCGGCCGCCGCTTCGACGATCCGATGACCCAGAAGGACGTCAGCCTCGTCCCCTATTCGATCACAAAGGGGAAGAACGGCGATGCGTGGGTCAAGGCCGGTGGCACCGATTACAGCCCGTCGCAGGTTTCCGCCTTCATCCTGCAAAAGATGAAGGAAACCGCAGAGAGCTATCTAGGGGAAACCGTGACGCAGGCGGTCATTACCGTGCCCGCGTATTTCAACGATGCGCAGCGCCAGGCGACCAAGGACGCGGGGCAGATCGCAGGGCTTGAAGTGTTGCGCATCATCAATGAGCCGACCGCCGCAGCGCTGGCTTATGGTCTCGAGAAGAAGGACGGCAAGACGATTGCGGTCTATGACCTTGGCGGCGGCACGTTCGACATATCGA
>CAXSZV010000008.1:0-111372 GCA_964242815.1 uncultured Novosphingobium sp. | reverse complement strand
CTGCCGCGCCCGACGCGTTGCACCCGCCCCTCCCGCATCCCGGAAGGCCCGAAGGTTTGCCCGATTGGCTGCAGCCGTTGGGGCTGCCTACCCCCCTCCCCTCCCGCATGCGGAAGGGGAGCATTGCTGCCGACTTCCCCGGGCGGGGGAATATCGACGGCGACCGCTGGCATTACCTCGATACGGGCGCGACCGCGCAGAAGCCGCAGGCGGTGATCGATGCGACCGTGCGGGCGCTGGGGGCCGAATATGCCACCGTGCATCGCGGGGTCTATGCGCGCTCGGCCGAGATGACGCTTGCTTACGAAGCGGCGCGGCGGACCGTCGCGCGGTTCGTCGGGGGCAATGAGGCGGAGATCGTCTTCACGCGCGGCGCGACCGAGGCGATCAACCTCGTCGCGCAGAGCTGGGGCGCGGCGAACCTTAAGGCGGGCGACCGCATCCTCCTATCGACGCTCGAACACCATTCAAACATCGTGCCGTGGCAGTTGTTGTGCGATCGCGAGGGTTTGGGCTCGGAAGGCATCGCGATCGACGTTTGCCCGCTCACCGCCGACGGCCGCATCGACCTTGATGCCGCGGAGGCAATGCTGACGCCAAAGCATAAGCTCGTCGCCTTTGCGCATGTTTCGAACGTGCTCGGCTCGGTGCTCGACGCGCGCCGGGCGGCCGATCTGGCGCACGGCGTGGGCGCGAAGCTGTTGCTCGATGGATGCCAGGCCGTGCCTCGTCTGCGGCTCGATGTCGGCGCGCTCGGCTGCGATTTCTACGTCTTCAGCGCGCACAAGCTCTATGGCCCTACCGGGATCGGCGCATTGTGGACGCGGGCTGAGTTGCTCGACGCGATGCCGCCGTGGCAGGGCGGTGGATCGATGATCGATCGCGTGACGTTCGCGCGCACGACCTATGCGCCCGCGCCGACGCGGTTCGAGGCCGGAACGCCCGCGATCGTCGAGGCGATCGGGCTGGCGGCGGCGATCGATTATGTCGAGGCGATCGGCATCGACGCGATTACCGCGCATGAGCGATCGCTGACCACGGCGGCGCGCGATATCTTGCGCCGGATGAACGACATCACGGTGTTCGGCCCCGACGATGGCCTGGGCCTCGTCAGCTTCGCGCTCGATGGCGTGCACCCGCATGATCTGGGCACGATCCTCGACGAGCACGGTGTCGCGATCCGCGCGGGGCACCATTGCGCGCAGCCGCTGATGGAGCATCTACGTGTTCAGGCGACCGCGCGGGCGAGCTTCGGCGTCTATAGCGACGAGAGCGATATCGCCGCGCTGGTCGCGGGGATCGAGCGCACGCGCAAGATTTTCGGATAAGGATCGATCATGCAGGACGAACCGCGCGGCTTCATGGTCGAGGAAGTGGCCGCCGCCCCCACACCACCGCGCGCACGCGTCGATGGCGATTATCGTGAGGCGGTGGAGCCGGCAGTGGCGCTGATTGCCGCTGAGTCGCCGTCGGCCAAGCTCGAACGCAAACGGGATTACCTGGAGGGCTTTCTCGCCGCCAAGCCCGCCGATGCCGATACCGGCGAGCCCGGCGGCGTGCTTTACGAGGGAGTCGTCGCGGCGTTGAAGGACATCTTCGATCCCGAGATTCCAGTGAACATCTACGATCTCGGGCTGATCTACGGCGTCGATGTGTCGCCCGAGGCGAGCGTGGCGATCACCATGACGCTGACCACGCCGCATTGTCCGGTGGCCGAGTCGATGCCGGCCGAGGTTGAGCTGCGTGTCTCGTCGGTGCCCGGCGTGCGCGACGCGGAAGTCAATCTGGTCTGGGATCCGCCATGGGACATGGCCAAGATGACCGACGAAGCCAAGCTCGAACTGGGAATGCTGTGATGGCTGATACGAAAACCCGCGTTCGCCCTGCGGCGGTGATCCTGACGAAGAGCGCCGAGGCGCGCATCGCCAACCTGATGGCGCAGGCACCGCAGGACGCGATCGGCGTCAAGCTCAGCACGCCAAGGCGCGGATGCTCGGGTCTTGCCTATTCGGTCGACTACGTCACCGCCGCTGATCGCCTGGACGAGCGGATAGAGACGCCCGGCGGCCTGTTCTTCATCGATGGCGCGAGCGTGCTCTACCTGATCGGCAGCACGATGGACTGGGTGGAGGATGATTTCACCGCGGGCTTCGTCTTCGCCAACCCCAACGCCAAGGGCAGTTGTGGCTGCGGCGAGAGCTTCACCGTATAGACGTGGGCGGCGGGTTCACGCTTCGCCATGCCCCAGCGCCAGATATTCGGCGCTCTGCATCTCGTTAAGCCGGCTGACCGTACGCTCGAACTCGAAGCGCGTGCCGGGATTGCCGCGCGGGTCGGTGTAAAGGTCTTCGGGCAAGGCGTCGGCGGCGACGAACAGCTTGACCTTGTTTTCGTACAACGCGTCGATCAGCGTAACGAACCGAGCGGCTTCGTTGCGCGTATCAGGGCCCATGCGCGGGATGCCGACGAGCACCACGGTATGATAAGCGTGGGCTAGCGCAAGATAGTCGGCGGCCCCGCGCGGCTCGCCGCATAACCGCTTGAAGCTGAACACGCCGACGCCCTTGAGGCTCTTTGGCACGAAGAGCTTGCGCCCCCCGCCCAGCGCGATCTCCGCCGACGGGACATGATCGGCATCCTCGGGCGCATAATCGGTGAGCCGGTAGAACGCCTGGCGCGTCTGCTCGGTCGCGGGCTCGCCGAGCGGATAGTGCCAGCTCGGCATCCCGGCGAGCCGCTGGAGCCGGTAGTCGACCGGGCCGTTCAGCGTCATCACGTCGAGATCGCGCTCGATCAGCGCGATGAACGGCAGGAAGTGCTCACGGTTCAGGCCGTCCTTGTAGAGCTCGCCGGGCGCGCGGTTCGACGTGGTGACGATCGTGACCTGCTGATCGACGATCAGCGCGGTGAATAGCCGGCTCATGATCATCGCGTCGGCTGAGTTGTTGACCACCATCTCGTCGAACGCGAGACAACGCAGGCGCTGGCCCGATCCGGGGCCTGATCCCAGCCCCTTGCCTTGCGCGATGCGCTCGGCGATCGGCGGGATCGGATCGCCCGCTTCCTTCAGGCGTTCCTCACGCAGCAGCGCGTGCACCTCGATCATGAACGCGTGAAAGTGCACGCGCCGCTTTGCCGTGATGCGCAGCGAATCGTGGAACAGGTCCATCAGCATCGACTTGCCGCGCCCGACTCCGCCCCATAGGTAGAGCCCGCGCGGCGCGACATGCTTGTGCTTGCGCCATTTGCCGAGCAACCCCCCGCCGACGGAGTGGCCGCGTTCGAGCTCGCGTTGCAGCCGATCGAGCCGTTCGGCCGCCGCTTCCTGCTCGTGATCGGGACGCAATTCGCCCGACGCGACCAACGCCTCGTAACGCGCGATCAGGCTGGTCATGTCAGGCGGCTTCGCTCATCGGCAATCGTCACGCCCGGACCGCTTGGGCTCAGACGTGGCGCTCGGCCTGCAGCTTCTTGATGTCCGCGATCGCGCGCGCCGGGCTCAGCCCCTTGGGGCAGACGTTCGCGCAGTTCATGATCGTGTGGCAGCGATAGAGCCGGAAAGGATCGTCGAGCTCGTCGAGCCGTTCGCCGGTCATCTCGTCACGGCTGTCGGCGAGCCAGCGATAGGCCTGGAGGAGGATCGCCGGGCCGAGGAACTTGTCCGAATTCCACCAGTAGCTCGGGCACGAGGTCGAGCAACATGCGCACAGGATGCATTCGTACAGCCCGTCGAGCTTCTCGCGCTGCTCGGGAGTTTGCAACCGCTCCTTGCCCGACGGCGTGGTCGATACAGTCTGCAGCCATGGACGGATCGACGCATACTGCGCGTAGAAATGGGTGAAATCGGGCACCAGGTCCTTGATTACGTCCATGTGCGGCAGCGGGGTGATGCGGATGTCACCCTTCAGGTCCTCGATCGCGGTCGTGCAGGCGAGGCCGTTGCGGCCGTTGAGGTTCATCGAGCACGATCCGCAGATGCCTTCGCGGCACGAGCGGCGAAAGGTGAGGCTAGGGTCCTGCTCCGCCTTAATCTTGATCAGCGCATCGAGCACCATCGGGCCGCAGGTATCGAGATCGATCTCGAACGTATCGTAACGCGGGTTTTCGCCGCTATCGGGATCATAGCGATAGACGGTGAACTTCTTCACCCGGGTCGCGCCGTCCGCGCGGTGCACCTTCCCTTGCTTCTTGATCTTGCTGTTTGCGGGGAGGGCGAACTGGGCCATCGGATGTTCCTGCTTCGCGGCGCAATTCGCCACGATGATCGCTGTCTATCTACCGATTTGAACTCGAGGAGCAAGCGTGGCGACTTGCGAAACGCAGGGGGCCGGTTGCATGGAAGGTCACCTCGATCGTAACGGATGCCGATCCATACGGCCTAGTGCACGCTGCAGGAGATACCCGTGATGACCTGGTTTCGCGGCATCGGCGCGCGCGACGCAGGGCAACCCCTGCACGCCGATCGCGCGATGCGAGCCGCCGCTTGAGCACGTCGCGCAACGCCTGCGTGTTCGGCGCGAGTGGCGGCATCGGCGCGGCGCTGGTAGCAGCGCTTGGCCTGCGCGAAGACGTCTCGGTGGTGCATGCCGGCGCACGGACGGCGCCGGCGGGGGGCGGGAAGGTCCGCGGTTTCGCTTTCGACCTTGCGGAAGAGTCGAGCATCGCGGCCGCCGCGAGTACGATCGGCGCGCCGCTCGATCTGGCCATCGTCGCGACCGGCATGTTGTCGTTTCCCGACGGCACCGGCCCGGAGCGCGGTTATCGCGCGATCGACGCCGAACGGATGGCGCGGATGTTCGCGATCAACACGATCGGCCCCGCGCTCATCGCCAAGCACGTCCTGCCGCTGCTCGCGCGCGATCGCCGAGCGGTCTTTGCCGTACTATCCGCGCGGGTGGGTTCGATCGGCGACAACCGGCTCGGCGGCTGGCACAGCTATCGCGCGTCGAAGGCCGCGCTCAACATGCTGTGCCGCAACTTCGCCGTCGAACTGGCGCGAACGCACCGCCATGCGGTGGTCGCCGCGCTGCATCCGGGAACGGTCGACACCGGCCTGTCGCGTCCGTTCCAGCGCAACCTGCCCGCGGGGCAGCTGCAAGCGGCGGGCGACAGTGCGCAAGCCATGCTGGCGGTGCTCGACCGGTTGACGGCCGCGGACAGCGGCGGCTTCTTCGCTTTCGACGGCGCCCCGATCGCATTCTGATTTTCACCGCAGGCCGATCAGAACACCGGATCATAGCCCGGCGGCAGCTCGATCGTATCGCCCGCGACGCCTGGCACGTGAATGCCGCACTCCACCTTGTCCCATCCGCGCCAGCGCCCCGACCGGTTGTCCTCGTCGGTGCCGACCGGGCTGGTGCACGGCGCACAGCCGATCGACAGATAGCCGGTCGCTACCAGCGGATGCGGCGGGAGGTCGTGCGCGGTGACGTAGGCCGCGATATTGTTCGGGCTCCACGTGGCCAGCGGATTGATCTTCATGCGGCCCTGGGTATCCGTACGATCGATCTCGAAGCGCGGCAGGTTGGCGCGGGTCACCGACTGGAACGCCTTGCGCCCGGTGATCGACGCGTCGAACCCGCTCAGCGCCTCGGCCAGCGGTGCGACCTTGCGGATCTCGCAGCAGCCATCGGGATCGTAGGACCAGCGCAGCCCGCTTTCGTCGCGCTTGGCGAGCACGGCCGGATCGGGCGTGAGATTGCGCAAGCCGGTGAGCCCGAGCCGCTCGGCGACCGCGTCGCGATAGGCGAGCGTTTCGGCGAAGTGCTTGCCGGTATCGAGGAACAGCACGGGTATCGACGGGTCGATTGATGCGACGAGGTGCAGCAGCACCACGCTCTCCGCGCCGAAGCTCGATACCACCGCGACATCGCCGGCAAGGTGCTCGCGCAGCACCGTGGTCAGCATTGCCACCGTCTCGACGCCGCGAAACCTGCGGTCGAGCGCGATCGGCTCGCTCTCGCCGAAGCGCGGCCCGGTGTCGATCCGGTCGATCGCGCGCGGTATCGCGATAGCCGCCGGGTTAGTCGCCACGACGTCCCTCATGACGAAGCGCCCAGATCGGCACACGGCCATCGACGGCCGGCTGATAGACCTCGGGCCAGCGGTCGAGCGCGGCGCGCGCGTCCGCCGGATTAAGCGGCGTCGCCGGTGCGAAACTGTCGAAGCCGCAGCGACGCAGCGCGGCGAGCTGATCGACCAGCACGTCGCCAGCCGCGCGCAGTTCACCCGCATAGCCGGCCTCGCGCAGGATGCGCGCCGCCGAATAGCCGCGTCCGTCGCCGAACACCGGGAAGGCGACCTCGATCAGCCGGATGCGACCCAGATGCGGCAACAGGTCACGCGCGTCGTCACCCGGCTCGATCCGGACGGCGACCGCGTTGGTCTGCGCGCCGAACGCGTCGACCGTCACCGCCGGATCGGCGACCGGCTCGTCATCGCGAAAGCGCAAGCCGACCTCGGCCGTATCCTGCTTGGCGTCGGTCAGATCGGCGCCGGACGGGCTAACCATAGATCGCCTCCTTGAATGGCGCCATGCCGATGCGGCGATAGGTATCGAGGAAGCGTTCGCCCTCTTCGCGCTGGGCGAGGTACAGCCCGGTCGCACGCTCGATCGCATCGACCACGCCGTCCTCGCTGAAGCCCGGCCCGGTGATCTGGCCGAGCGAGGTATCCGCGCCCTCGGACCCGCCTAGCGACAGCTGGTAGTTCTCCACGCCCTTCCGGTCGACACCGAGGATGCCGATGTGCCCCGCGTGGTGATGGCCGCATGCGTTGATACATCCGCTGATCTTCAGCTTGAGTTCGCCGATCTGGGCCTCGCGCCCCGCGAACCGCGCGCTGATCTTCTGCGCGACCGGGATCGAGCGCGCGTTGGCGAGGCTGCAGTAATCGAGCCCCGGGCAGGCGATGATGTCCCCGATCCGGTCGAGGTTGGCGGTGGCGAGCCCTGCGGCATCGAGTTCCTGCCAGAGCGCATGAAGATCAGCGCGCCGCACGTGCGGCAGTACGATATTCTGCGTGTGCGTCACCCGGCATTCGTCGAAGCTGTATCGCTCAGCTAGATCGCCCATCAGCCGGATCTGATCGGCCGATGCGTCGCCGGGGATGCCGCCGACCGGCTTCAGGCTGATCGTCGCGATCGTATAGCCGGGCTGCTTGTGCGGCGCGCAGTTGCGGTCAACCCACAGCGCGAAGTCCGGATCGGCGCGATCGAGGTCATGCGCCGCGTCCGGCGCGAACGCGGGATCGACGAAGCAGGCCTTGATCCGCTCGAGCTCGGCCAGCGGAGGCTCGATGCCCTGGGTGAGCAGATGCGCGAACTCTTCCTCTACCTGGCGCGTGTATTCGGCCGCGCCGAGCTCGTGGACCAGGATCTTGATGCGCGCCTTGTACTTGTTGTCGCGCCGGCCATAGCGGTTGTAGACCCTGAGGCAGGCCTCCGAATACGTGATCAACTGATCGATCGGCACCCAGTCGCGCACCATCGGCCCGATCATCGGCGTCCGCCCCATGCCGCCGCCGACGAAGAACCGCGCACCGATCTCGCCCGTCCCATCTCCCTTGGCATCGTTGCGGACCAGCTGGATGCCGATGTCGTGCAGCCGCATCGCCGCGCGATCGGTCTCGCTGGCGATAACCGCGAACTTGAACTTGCGCGGCAGAGCGCAGAACTCGGGATGAAAGCTCGACCACTGACGCAGCAGTTCGGCGTAAGGGCGCGGATCGGTCACCTCGTCGGCGGCGGCCCCGGCATACTGGTCCGAACTGATGTTGCGGATGCAGTTGCCGCTGGTCTGGATCGCGTGCATCTCCACCGTCGCCAGATCGGCGAGGATGTCGGGCGCGTCCTCCAGCTTGATCCAGTTGTACTGGATGTTCTGCCGCGTGGTGAAATGGCCATAGCCGCGATCGTACTTGTCGGCGATGTCGCCCAGCATACGCATCTGTGCGCCGGACAGCGTGCCATAAGGGATCGCGACACGCAGCATGTAGGCGTGGAGCTGCAGGTACAGCCCGTTCATCAGCCGCAGCGGCTTGAACTGGTCCTCGCTCAACGAGCCGTCCATGCGGCGGCGGGTCTGGTCGCGGAACTCGGCGACGCGGGTATCGACCATCGCCTGGTCGTATTGATCGTAACGATACATCAGACCACCCCGGAGTTAATGGCGGAAAGCGCGGCAGCATCGCCGGGCTTGAGCGTCAGGTCGGGGCGGACGGTCGGCCCCAGCGCGCGGACGCGGTCCTTGATATGCGCGGGACGCGGCCCGGCGAGCGTCGGCATGGCGTCGATCACATAGGCCGCATTTACCCGGCGCGTGGCCTGCTCGCGCAACAGGATCGGTTCGCCGTCCGCGCCGACGTCGACCGCGTCCTCCACCCGGTGCGACCAGCCACGACCAGTCCACCAGATCACCGCACCTGTCGCAAGATCGTTTCCGGTGAGGATCTTCACGTCCGCCCGTCCTTTGTCGCTGTCGCGGTCATTCGCCGGTCGCCACATGGGGACGATCGGCGTGCCACGCCAGCCAGAATGGCTTGGCGCGCGGTAAGCGAAGCTTTTGTGCGAACGATGGCGGGCGAAGCCGTATCACTCAAGGGGCAGCCGCCGTGTCTTAATGAGCTCCGCCGGATTGCCGCGATAGACGCCGAGCGGCACGGCATCGACGAACAGCGCGCCGCGCGCCGCCAGCATCGCGCCGTCGGCCATCGTCACGCCCGGTCCGACGAAGGCCTCGGCGGCGATCCAGCAGCGCTCACCGATCGCGATCGGGCGCAACCGCAGCTGGAAGTGCGGATCGTCGATATCGTGCGAACTCGCGCACAGATGCGCGCGCTGCGAGATCACGCTCCGCTCGCCGATCGTGATCCGCCCCTGGTTGTAGATTTCTGCACCCGGTCCGATCAGCGCATGGGCACCAAGTTCCAGGTTCACGGGCAGCCAGACGCGCACGCTCGCGTGCACCCGCGCGCCGCGGCCGATCCGCGCGCCGAATGCACGCAGCAGAAATACGCGCCAGCGATGCAGCGGCGGCGGCGTCCATCGCGCGAGCAGCAGCCAGGTCACGATCCACAGCCCGCGCAGCAGGCGGTTACCCAGCGTGAACGATGGTCCGCCTTCGAGCGGACGGCTGCGCGCCGCGTCTAGGACCTTCATGCGTCCTCCGCCTCGAGGCCAAGCACGCGGCGATAGGCGGCCACCCACGAGTCGGCGATCGTCGCGGGCGCGAACGGACCTTGCGCGAGGCCTTGCGCCGCGCTCGCCATCGCGCGCCACTCCGTCTCGCTCAGCGCCAGCGCCTGGGCGATGGCGGTGGCGATCGAGCCGACATCGACGCCGCTGTCGATCGCCGCGCCCGCCGCAAAGCCAGCGTCGAGATTGCAGGCGGCGCTCATCACCGTCGGCACGCCCGCGCCCCAGGCTTCCAGGATCGCCATCGGCAGCCCTTCGCTCAGCGAGGGCAGGATGACGAAGCGCGCGCTTGTCAGTAGCCGCGCCTTCGCCTCGCCATGGACGCCGCCGACGAATTCGACGCCCGGCCCCGCCGCCGCGAGCGCTCGGCCGAAGTCGGCCACATGCGCGCGGTCACCCCAGCCGGCGATGGTCAGGCGCGCGTCGGACAGATGCGGCGGAAGCGCCGGCAACAGCTTCGCCCAGGCCGCGAGCAGCGCCGCATGGTTTTTCTTGGGGTGAACGCGGCCGATGCTGACCAGGTGCGGCGGCGGCATCGTCGGTGGCACGGCGTCGCCCGGGCCGTCACAGCCGCCGGGCGCGCGGTCGTTCGGTGGCGCGGCGTTGGGAATCACGATCGCACGCCGGCCGGTCTCCCGCGTAATATCCGCAGCTTCCGCGTCGGCGAGGGCATGGAGCGCCGCGGCGCGACGCCAGCCCCGCCGCTCATAGGCTAGCCGCGCCGCGAACTTCTTCGTCCGACCGCGCGAGGTGATCAGCGGCGCGAGCATTCCGTGCGGCGATATCACGTAAGGCCTGCCGGTTCGCGCGGCCCAGCGCTCGGCCGCACGCGATGGGTACATCCAGATGCCGTGCAGGTGCAGGCAGTCGAGATCGGCGGCCAGCAGCCGGTCGATCAGGCGCGGCGCGAAGCCGACGCCGCGCGGACCCGACACGCGCAGATGGCGGATCGTGCCCGGCGCGAAACGATGCGCGTCGGCTGCGGCGAAGGCATCGTCGAGCGCGAATACCAGCGCGTCGCCGCCCGCCGATCGGATCAGCGCCGCCTGCGCCGCGACCGCCTCGAACACCCCGCCGCCGAGGCGCGAGGCCGATGCGGTCAGCAAGCCTATGCGCAGCCCCTCCAGCGTCCGCATGATGGTGCGTTGCCGGACCGGCGATCAGGCGCGCGGCGATACCGCCCGGCGCGGATGCCGGCGCGATCGCGGAAGATGGGAAAGATCGCGCGCGTTGCCCGATGCGCCGAGCGCCGACCCATCATCATCGCCTTCGTCACCAGCGGCCTCGGGATCACCCGCCCTACCGCGCGTTTCAACGCGCGCGCGTCGGGCCGCTCGGCTTCTCACACTGTCCAGCAGGCGTTGGTCGGCCGCGCCCGTCGCGCCTGAAAATCTAGCCGCCAGCCACCATAGCGCGGGGGGCGCCAGGAAAAAGATCCCCTGCCGCAGCAACGAGATCAACGCCCCGTCGCGATAGAACACGATCAGGGTCGATAGGAACGCGGCGTAGAACGCGATCTGGATCGGCGTCTGTTGCCCGAGCGCGAAACGGTTGTAGATCACGCCGCAGATGACACCGCACAAGCCGCACCACAGCGCGACGCCGAACAGGCCGAGCTGCACCCATCCCTCACCCGGCAGAGAGTTGGTCATCCCGATGGGGTAGCCATAATCGGTCAGATAGAACAACCGGATCGGCTGACCGACCGGCTTGTCCCGCCACAGCGCGCGGGGAATGGGCTCGGTGATGATCTGCAGATTATCGAGGAAGTAGTTGTAGCTGCGCGTCGCGCGCGGAACCTTGTCCACCAGAAATTCGACGAATTCGAGATTGCCGAGATCCATCCCCTCGAGCGGAGCTAGCCGCGCGGGGCCGTGGGTGACGCCGGTATCCGCGCCGCCCAGCAGCGAACGCGCCTGCTCGCCCCGGTCCGCGCCGATCGCGTTGAATGCCAGGGCCATGGCGATGGTGACCGCGACCACGCGCAGGTCGGGCGCGCGCCGACGTGAAGCATAAAGGTACAGCGTGGCCGCGCAGACCAGCAGGCTGACGATCGGCCCGCGTATGCCCGATCCCGCCAGCAGCAGCGCGCTGAGCCCGATCGCGCCGAGCCACCATATGCGGAAACGACCGCTCCACGCCAGCATCGGCAGCAGGCTCGCCGCCATCAGATAGGCGAACTGTGCATAGCCGTTGCCGGTGGTGTTGACGAACGTGCCCGTGGTGCGATCGGCATCGACCGCATCGAAGCCCGATACGCGCAACGTCAGGATCTGGACGAGCGAGTAGGCGATGATCGCCAGCAACGGCGGCGTGATCCACCACAGCGGCCGGCGCAGCTCACGCAATTGCGCGTCGGTCGCGCGATCGGCCTTGAACTGCAGCCTTGCGTTACCCCAGCGCAGGCTGGCGAAGGCGAAGCTCAGCAGGCCGAGGTTAACGACCACGAGCGTCATCTCCTTCGCGTAATCGTCGGGCAGGAACAGGTAGAGCTGATAGATAAACGTGTAGTCGTAATACCACGACAGGATCGGCCGCACGACGAAGACAAGGCCGTGGAAGGCGAGATAGATCGTCAGCGGATGAAACCAGCTGCAGGCCTCGTGGCGCGCGTAGACGAAGCATACGAGCGCGTAGATGACCACGGTCATGATCAGCAGCGCGATGTACATCGGCGATCCCCGCGAGCACGCCCGCGCCCTTGCCGCCGCGCCCTCGCTACCTGCTTCGCACGAAACCGGTACGCCCGACAACCATTCGCGCGCGCCGCGCCGCGCCGTGTTGACGGCCGGCGGCGGATCGTGGCAAGCGAGCGTTCGGAGCACCCTTGCGGGATAAACCGGCGGCGGGCGGGTATAGCATAGTGGTAATGTCCCAGCCTTCCAAGCTGGTCAGGCGGGTTCGATTCCCGCTACCCGCTCCAGCCGCGTAGCGCCATGTTGTCGAAGGCCATGTTGTCGATCAGGCGCGTCGTGCCGATGCGCGCGGCGACGAACAGGCGGGCGGGTCGGTCGCCGCACCCATCGATCGGGTCGAGCGTCTCGGCATCGCGGACCTCGGCGTAGTCGATCGAGGCGAAACCATCGGCGAGCAGTGCCGACCGGAGCGCGGCAAGCGCATTGGCCTGATCGCCCCCCCTGCTGATCGACGCGATCGCGGCTCGCATCGCGCGCGGCAAAGCCGCCGCCCGGGACCGCTCCTGCGCGGTCAGATATGCGTTGCGCGAACTCATCGCGAGGTCGTCCGCCTCGCGCACCGTCGGCACGCCGAAGATCGCCTCGGCGTGCGGGCGTGTGAGGTCGAGGTCGCGCGCCATGCGGCGGATCACCGCGAGCTGCTGCCAATCCTTCTCCCCGAACACGGCGATGTCGGGGGTCACCTGCTGGAACAGCTTGGCGACCACCGTCGCGACGCCATCGAAATGCCCGGGCCGCGCCGCGCCGTCGAGCGGCCGTGCAGGTCCGGCTAGGGTGATGGTCGTGGCGAAGCCCGGCGGATACATGACCTCGACCGTCGGCGCCCACAGCACCGCGACGCCTTCGGCTTCGAGCAGCGCGGCATCGCGCGCCATTCGGCGCGGATAGGCGGCGAGGTCCTCGTTCGCGCCGAATTGCAGCGGGTTGACGAAGATCGAGACGACGACGTGCTCGGCGCGCTTGGCGGCCTCGCGCACCAGCGTCAGGTGTCCATCGTGCAGCGCGCCCATCGTCGGCACCAGCGCGATGCGTCCGCTGCGGCGCAGGTCCGCTATCGCAGATCGCAGTGGATCAAGCTGCGCGATGGTTTGCATGGGCGAGGGCGCTCCGATAAGGCCGGCGACGCGGCGCGGACGCCGCCTGCCTAGCCGCCGGGGCGGGCGGTCGACAACCTTGGAGCGGATCCCGCGCAATGACGGCACAGGCGGCACACCGTATCGTCTTCGCCAACGAGAAGGGCGGCACCGGCAAATCGACCACCGCCGTCCACGTCGCCATCGCGCTCGCCTATCAGGGTGCAAGAGTGGCCGCGATCGATCTTGATCCGCGCCAGCGCACGCTGCACCGCTATCTCGAAAACCGCATGGACACCGAGCGCCGTCGCGGCATCGCGCTGCCCAGCGCGACGTTCGCGGTCTATGACGGCGCGGACGGCGGCAGCATCGAGGGGCTCGAGGCGCTGGCGGCGGAGATCGAGCAGGACCAGGACTTCCTGCTGTTCGACACCCCCGGACGCGACGATCCGTTCGCGCGGCACGCGGCGACCACCGCCGATACGCTGGTCACGCCGATGAACGACAGCTTCGTCGATTTCGACCTCATCGGCCAGGTCGACGCCGAAAGCTTCAAGGTGCGCAAGCTGTCGTTCTATGCCGAGCTGATGTGGGACGCGCGCAAGAAACGCGCGTTGAAGACGATCCACGAGCAGCGGCGCGAGCTCGATTGGCTGGTGCTGCGCAACCGCACCCAGCATATCGAGGCGCGCAACATGCGCCGCATCGACGGCGCGCTGACCGAGCTGTCGCGGCGCGCGGGTTTCCGCGTCGCCAAGGGCTTGAGCGAGCGCGTGATCTATCGTGAGCTGTTCCCTTCGGGGCTGACGTTGCTCGACAAGGACCAGTTGGGCGAGCTTGGCACCAGTCATCTGGTCGCGCGGCAGGAACTGCGCGCGCTGGTCGCGGGGTTGAACCTGCCCAAACCCACGCCGAGCGCCGCTCCCAGCGCCACAACGAACGCCACGCCGCTGGACGCGGGTTCCCCAGCGGACGCCGAAGCGGCGGCTGGTGCCGGACGGCTTGTGAGCGCACCCGGCGCATGAAGCTTCTCGTCCTCGCCGCGCTGGTGGTGATCGGCTGGAAGCTCGCGACCGGGCGCTGGCCATGGGAAGCGCGCGGCGCCGGAAGCTCGAGCGCCGATCGCGCGCGCGCGCTGCTCGGGCTTGGCGTTGCCGCCGATCGCGCGCAGATCGTCGCCGCGCATCGGGCGACGCTGGCGCGCGTGCATCCCGATCGTGGCGGCAGCAGCGACGCGGTTCATGCGGCCGATGCGGCTCGCGACCTTCTCCTCGCCGACCTCGCGCTGCGCGAAAGCGGCACGCGCGCGCCTTGAACGCGGCCGCCTGAAGCCCGCGCCGGTGGCCCACGCGTTCGACCCCGGCATCCTGCGCGAATACGACATGCGCGGCGTCGTCGGCCGGACGTTGGGCCTGGAAGACGCCTACGCGCTCGGGCGCAGCTTCGCGACGATGCTCGCCGCGCGTGGGCGCGATAGCGGGGCGGCGCTACGGATAGCCGTCTGCCGCGATGGTCGCCTGAGTTCGCCCAAGCTCAGCGCCGCGTTGATCCGCGGGCTCAACGATAGCGGCGCGGACGTGGTCGATATCGGCATCGGCCCCTCACCGATGCTGTACTATGCCGAAGCATCAGCCGAAGAGAGAGGCGAACACCTGGACGGCGGCGTGCAGGTAACCGGCAGCCATAATCCCGCCGATCACAACGGCTTCAAGCTGGTAGCCGGCGGTCGACCGTTCTTCGGCGCGGATATCGTCGCGCTCGGACGGGTGGCGGCGGCGGGTCAGTGGATCGCGGGCAGCGGCGGCCATGAGCAGCGCGACGTCCTGCCCGCCTACGTCGAACGGCTGCTGCGCCGCCTCGATCGGCCTGACCAGCCGGCGATCGACGGGCGGGCGCTCGCGGCGCTGCGGATCGGCTGGGACGCGGGGAACGGTGCCGCCGGGCCGGTGGTGGAAGCGTTGACGCGCCGGCTGCCCGGCGAGCACCACCTGCTGCATACGCGTGTCGACGGCAGTTTTCCGCATCATCATCCTGATCCTTCCGTTGCCGCAAATCTCGCAGAGTTGCGCGCACTGGTCGCGGCGAAGCGTCTCCATTTTGGACTCGCTTTCGATGGCGACGGCGATCGGCTCGGCGTCGTCGATGCAAGCGGCCGCATCCTGTGGGGCGATCAGCTGCTGGCGATCCTCGCCGAGGACCTGCTGCGCGACCTGCCCGGCGCGACGGTGATCGCCGACGTCAAATGCTCGGACGCGGTGTTCGCGCGCATCGCCGCGCTCGGTGGCAAGCCGCTGATGTGGAAGACCGGGCACAGCCTGCTGAAGGCCAAGATGATCGAGACCGGCGCGCCGCTGGCGGGCGAGTTCAGCGGGCACCTGTTCTTCGCGCACGACTGGTACGGCTTCGACGATGCGCTCTATGCCGCGATCCGGCTGATCGTCGCGAGCGTGCGTGCGGGCCGCTCGGTCACCGCGCTGCGCGATGCGATGCCCGACCTCATCAGTACGCCCGACCTGCGCTTCGCGGCAAACGAGACGCGCAAGATGGCGATCGTCGCGGACGTGGCGCGCGATCTGTCGGCGCAAGGCGCCCGGGTCGACACGACCGATGGCGTCCGCGTCTCGACCGAAGACGGCTGGTGGCTGCTGCGCGCCTCGAACACGCAAGCGATGCTGACGGCTCGCGCGGAAAGCGCGAGCGTTGTGGGATTGCGACGGCTGCTGGCGATGCTGAATGGGGCGCTTGTGGCGGCGGGCGTGGCGCTGCCGGACGAATTGACGACTGTTGGCGCGGGGCGTTCGACAAGCTGAACGCGGCGGGCGGAACCGATCACGATCGGTCGCGATCTCGTCGATGGAAGCGCGCCGCGCTGGTGTCTTACTCGGGATGCGCGCGGAAAAACGTCGTGCCCCGATCAGCTCCGTCAACCTTCACGTCGCTGGACGCTTTTTTTCGCTTCCCTAGGCATGGTTCCTTTCAGACCAATTCAGCAAGAGCCGCCGGTTCGAAGCCTTTGAGCCCGTCGGCATCGCCGGCACGGACTTTCGCGACCCATTGCGGATCGCTGATGAGCGCGCGCCCGACCGCTATCAGATCGAACTCGTCGCGCTCCATGCGACCGACGAGCCGGTCCAGTTCCGCGCTGGTCGAGGAATCTCCGGCGAACGCGGCCAAGAAGTCGCCGGACAGACCGACGGAGCCCACGCTGATCGTCGTGGCGCCCGTCAGCTTCTTCGCCCAGCCGGCGAAGTTCAGCCCGTCATCGCCATCGATCTCCGGGAACTCCGGCTCCCAGAAGCGCCGCTGCGAGCAGTGCAGCACGTTGGCACCGGCCTCGACCAGCGGCAGGAGCCATTCGCCCAGGCGCTGCGGCGTCTCCGCCAGCCGGGCGTCATAGTCCTGTTGCTTCCATTGGCTGACGCGCAGGATGAGCGGGAAGTCGGGGCCGGTCGCCGCCCGCACGGCCGCGACGACCTCGGCTGCGAAGCGCGAGCGCTCGCGGATGGAAGCGCCGCCGTAGCGGTCGGTGCGGCGATTGGTGCCCGACCAGAAGAACTGGTCGATCAGATAACCGTGCGCGCCGTGCAGTTCGACCGTGTCGAACCCGAGTGCTTTGGCGGCACCGGCGGCCTTGGCGAACGCCGCCACCGTGTCCGCGATCGCCTCCTCGTCCATTGCCAAGCCCCTCGGCTGATCCGGCCCGATCAGGCCGGACGGGCTTTCGACGGATGCCTCCGGCTCCCACCCGCTCATGCCGACGACTGATCCGGTATGCCAGAGCTGCGGCCCCATCCGACCGCCGGCATCATGCACGGCATCGATAACATGCTGCCAACCGGCCAGTGCCGCGCTGCCGTGGAAGAAGGGGATGCCCGGCTCGTTGCGCGACACGGGGCGATCGATCACGGTGCCTTCGGACAGGATCAGGCCGACCCCGCCTTCGGCGCGCCGCCGGTAGTAAGCCGCGTTGGCCGCGCCGGGTATCCCTTCGGGCGCGAACGTCCGCGTCATGGGAGCCATGACGATGCGGTTGGCCAAGTCCATCGTGCCGACGCGAAGGGGGCGGAACAGGGTTTCGGTCGTGATCGCGGTCATGGGTGTCGGCTCCATTGGCTTAGCGCCAAACTAGGTATACTTAAGAGACCTAGCGTCAATAAAGCAATCCAGCTCGCCTAGGTAACTTCGAGGGAACCACTGTGACCGAACCCCAGCGTTTCGCCGTGGACTGTCCGAGCCGGCTGCTGTTCGACCAGATCGCCGACAAGTGGTCGATGATGGTGCTGACCGTGCTCGACCCCGGCCCCTTGCGCTTCAACGCGGTCAAGCGCTTGTTGGAAGGTGTGTCACAGAAGGCGCTGACCCAGTGCCTGCGCCGGCTGGAACGCAACGGCCTGGTTTCCCGCCGCGTCCTTCCTCTGTCGCCCGTCGCTGTCGAATACGAGATCACCGAACTCGGGCGATCCCTGCAGCAGCCGTTCAAGGCGTTGTACGCGTGGACCATGCGCCACCTGGCCGAAGTGGAGAGCGCACGAGTAAACTTCGATCAGCGGGCCTTCGCCGCGTAAGATTGCGCGGTCCTTGGTGCAGGCGTCCTTGGACCCAGCGATATGACGATCGACCGTGCGAGCGATCAAAGAGCGCTTCCCGCTATGGGTTCCCTTTCAAGACCTGAAGTCGATCCGAAAATGCCGGCGACCGCGGGACCATCGTGTACCTGCTAATCCCACGGGCGGTTGTCCAAGTAGAAGTCCGCCGCCACCCCCACGGTGCGCCGGCCCTGTCGACCAGGCGGAAGAGGATGGTACGCCCTACCGTCACCGGCAGGCCAGACAATCGCGGCGACCGATCCGTCATCGCTGGGGATAAAGGACGAGTAGCGGTTCGACGCGTCGCCGCCGTCTTGCGCGGCGCGCGCCTCGATCAACCGAAGGGCCCACAAACTCCGCGTGATCGCCAGCGAGCGCGGGTTGCGCACCACGCAGACGTTCAGCCCTTGGTCGGCGAGCCGGAACGCCGCGCTGCCTTGGCGCCGCCGCCATCGCATGGCCCGCCTACATCGCTCAACGAGCTCGCGATGCCCGCTGGCGGCGGCGCTGGCCGCAATTGTTTAAGGTTGCCACCAGGCGCCGATCCCCTTATGCGCCCCCATCCCCAATGCGCGCCCGTAGCTCAGCTGGATAGAGCATCAGACTACGAATCTGAGGGTCGGACGTTCGAATCGTTCCGGGCGCACCATTTTCTCCAGGTCTTTGCGGAGCAATGGCCTGCCTTAGCTGCCCCTCATGGTTGTTGCGATTTCACCTCACTCGTGGAACGCAAGCGATCTTGCTTCGCGGTCGGCGGATGCGAAGACTTCGCAGCCGCTTACCGGGGGGCGTGCATCGGTCGGGCAGATGGTCGTCAGGAACGCGGTGGCGCAGCCGGGGCAGGTGAACTGCAGGAAATGCACTGGCGCGTCGATGAACAGACCGGGCTCGGCGCGCATGTTGGGGCCGACCGCGCGCGATGGCTCGCTCGCTTCGGAAAGGTGTAGCCGGCCGTCCGCGTCCGACAGGATCTCACCGCAGTGCCTACATGCGATACGGCTTTCTTCCGCGACGAGCACGGTGGCGAGGTTGTCGTCGATGGGTACGCCCGACGCCGGGTCGGCTTTGCGGTCGGTGAGCGGGTCGCGCGTTGAGCTGCGCCGACGGTCCGATCGGATCGCGTCGCGCCGCCGACCGGTGGCGTCGGCATCGACCTGCGACGCGTCGGTGAGGACCACGCCATAGATTTCCAGCGCGGCCTGCCGGCTCACGAGCCCGGCTTCGACGTCGCGTAGCACGGCGCTTTCCTCGCGGTGAAGGGGATCGCCATAGCCGCCACCGCCCTGGCAGTTGAGGTACAATACGTCGCCGGGCGCTAATGTCCCCTGCTCGTGGCACTGGGTGATATGCTGCTCTCCGTGCAGCTCGTCGAGCCCCGCCGGAAGCGCGCCCGCGGCCATGCGGTTGATCACGTCGGCCCCGCGGACGACGACGTCGAAGCCGAGGTTGCCTGGATAGCCGCCGGCGAGCCCCGGGCTCTGCGCGGTCGCCTTGCCCGAGGAGGACAGGAGAATGCTCGCGGGGATCGACGTGCCGTAGGGCGTCATGGCGACACCGCAGCTCGCGCCGCCGCGCTGGCGGCCGGGTCCGCCCGAATCAACCTCCTCGCGGCGCCACAGCACCAGCAGCGGATAGAGCAGTTCGGTGATCTCGGAGTCCGGCACCCGCCCCATCGGGATGCAGAAGTTGCCGCCAGTGCTGATGCCGTCACGATCCGCGCGCGCGCCGTAGCCGCCCGCGACCGAATCCATGACCGCGTTGAGGAACGGAACCGGCGTGTCGGTCCGCTCGTCGAGCCCGGCGACGAGCGCGACGTTGAAGGTGCCGCAGCAGCTCGCCTGCAGGTTCTTGCGCATCTCGAAGTCGCGGTCGAGCATCAGCGACAGGCATTGCGCGACGAGGTTGCCGATCATCCAGGCGCTGCCGAGCGGCGCGCGGTTGACCGCCGCGGGGAACTGCGCGTTGTTGAGCGTGCCTTCGGGGGTCACGATGTCGAAGCAGCGCATCAGGCCGCCGGCGGACCAGGGGATGTCCCCCGCCAGCATTGGCAGCAGGGCGAGCATGATGCCGCCGCGGCAGCCGCCATACGTGCAGTTGATGATGCCCACCTGAGCGTCGGTGCCGGTGAAGTCGAACGTCAGATGCCCGTCGCGGTTGGTCATCGTGACCACCGTCTTGTGCGTGCGGCGATCGCCGAGGAACGCCTGGTCCTGGTATCCAGTCGCCGACCAGGTTCCGTCGGGCAGCGTCCGCAGCTTCTGGCGCAGGCGGCTTTCCGCGTCGCCCAGCATCCGCTTCATCACCGCCTTGACCACGTCGGCGCCGTATTGCTCGATCACCTCGAGCAGCCGCGTGCGCCCGATGTTGTTCGCGCCGACCTTGGCGCGCAGATCGAGCCCGACGATCAGCGGAACGCGCGAGCGGCGGACCCAGGCGTCGAGAATGTCCTGCTGGATCTCGCCCTTGCGCACGATCTTGATCGGCGGGGTGGGCACCGCTTCGGCGAACACGTCGACGTCGCCGATCGGGGCCGAGCCGATCGCCGATCCGCCGAGATCGGGCTGGTGACAGATCGCGTTGGTCCAGCCGAACAGCTTGCCGTCATGAAACACCGGCTGGAAGATGAGCACGTCGTTCTGGTGCAAGCCGCCGCCGATCCACGGATCATTGCAGAGGAACATGTCCCCTTCCTCGATACCCGGGTTCTCGGCGCGGTTCTGAAGCGTCCACGACAGCGCGAGGTCGATCGCCCCGACCAGCATGGTGTTGTAGAGGCCGACCTGGACCGCCTGGCCCAGTTCATCGTTGAGCGTGAAGTCGAAATCGTTGGCGTCGGTGACGATCGGCGAGCCCGACATCCTCTTCAACGTCTCGCCCATCTCATCGGTCACCGACCAGAGCCGGTGGCGCACGACCTCGTAGGTCAGCGGGTCGAGCTCGTCGATCGTCGCCTGATCGACTTCGTGCAGCCGCAGCTTGGCTGGGATCGTCCGGCGCAGGACCGCGGGATCGACGGGACGAGAGATGAACTTTTCCGAGCCGGGGAACATCACGCGGCCTCCTTCTTGAGCGGGATGGCGGCGATCGCCGGGCGGGTCTGGATTCGCAGATTGCCGTACTCGTCGATCTCGCCGCGCATGTTATGGCGCACGACGACCGACGTCGTGGGCACGTCGATCACGGCGGGCCCCTCGATGACGTGGCCGCTCTTCAATCCGCGGTAATCGTAGATCGGGGTTTGCCGGAACCCCAACGCACCGTCGAGGCAGACCTGCCGGCTCGCCACCAGCGCCTCGCTCGGGTCGCTGGTTTGCGCGGCACCGACCCCGACGAAGCTCGGGCTCACGTCGAGCACGCCCACGCCGCGCACGCGCAGCGTGATGCCGAAGATGCCCGCCTCGCGAAAGCCCGAGCCTTCGCCGTAGAGCTGGGCGTAGCGGCGTTCGAACTCGGCGGCGCATTCCTCGACCGTCGCCCGGGTGATCGGGCCGGCCGCGACCGGCGTGGTGACTTCGCTGAGCTGCACGCCGTAACGCATGTCGATCTCGCGGTGCAGCTCGACGCGGTCGAGCGAGATGCCCTGCCGGTCGATCGCCTCGCGTACCGCGGCTTCCAGCGCCTCGAAGCCCACCTGGACCCGGGCGGGGTCGAACGGCACGGCCATCGGATCGGACTGTTCGCGCACCAGCACCACGTCGGACACCGCGAGCCCGAACGCCGAGAAGGCGGACGCCACCGCGCCGAGCGGGACCACGACCTCGTTCACGCCGACCTCCTTGGCAAAGGCGGCGCAGTGCGCGGGGCCGGCGCCGCCGAACGCATAGACGGTGAAGTCGCGCGGATCGTGCCCGCTCTCGACCACGATCTTGCGCAGGAGGTCGGCGGTCTGCGCGTTCTGCACCGCGTGGATCGCCGCCGCCGCCTGCTCGACGGTCAGCCCCAGCGGCTCGGCGATGCGCGTCCGGATCGCCTCACGCGCAAGGTCCTTGCGGATCGGACGCTCGCCGCCGAGCAGGCCCGTCTCGGGCAGGATGCCGAGCACCAGGTTGGCATCGGTGTTGGTCGGCTCGATGCCGCCCGCGCCGTAGCAGGCGGGCCCCGGCACCGCCTGCGCCGACTTGGGCCCGACCCGCAGGTTGCCGCCCTTGTCGATCCACGCGATCGCGCCGCCGCCCGATCCGATCGCCTCGACCTTGAGCGTCGGGACGTTGACCGGGAACTGGTTGACGATCGTCTGCGACGCGCGGACCGGTTCGCCGTCGACGACGATGCCTGCCAGGAACGTCGTGCCACCGACGTCGGTCGCGATCACGTTGCGATGGCCGAGCAGGCCGGCCAGCCGCACGCAGCCGACGACGCCGCCGGTCAGCACGCCGCCGATCGTCGTGATCGCGGTCGCCGCGGCCTTGTTGGCGGCGACCGAGCCGCCCGAGCTCTGCATCACCATCAGCGACCCGCGAAGCCCTTCGCTCCGCAACCGGGCTTCGAGTTCGGACAGGTAGAGATCGAGGCCCGGGCCGATCTGCGTGCTCATGATCGTCGTCGCGTTACGCGCGAACTCGCGGATGCGCGGGCTGACCTCCGAGGAGATCGCGACGAACACGCCCTGATCCTGCTCGGCGACGAGCTCGCGCAGGCGCTGTTCGTGCTGCGGATTGCGGAACGACCACAACAGTGAAATCGCGATCGCGCGGATACCTTGGGCCAGCAGGTCGCGGATGACCTCCCGGGCTTCGTCCTCGTCGAGCGGCGCGATCACGGTGCCTGTACGGTCGATGCGTTCGGTGACTTCGCGCGCAAGGCGGTGCGGCACGATCGCGCGCGGCTTGTCCTGCAGCACGATCTCCTGCAGCTCATGTTGCGGCCGGCCGAGGTAACGACCCTCGACATTCATGATGTAGATCGAATCGCGGTGCCCCTTCGTGGTGATGAAGCCGACGTCGGGCACGTTGTTCATCACGAGCGCGTTGAGCGACGAAGTGGTGCCATGCGCCACATAGTCGGTGGCGCCGAGCAGGTCGCGCGATGACACGCCGAGCTGCTTGGCCAGCAGATCGATCGCCGCGCTGACGCCATCGCCGTAGTCGGGCGGCGTCGACGGGGTCTTCGACGACGTCATGCTCCCGTCCGAGTTGATGAGGACGGCGTCGGTGAACGTGCCGCCAACGTCGATTCCGATTACATGTCCCATCTTCGATTCCATTTGGTCTGGCCGGCAACGCGGCGAAACGCGACGCCATGTGCGCGTTGGTCGCGGGCGGCGTGAGCTGAAGTCAGGCGGCGTTCGAGGTCGGGTGACGCAGCGCCGCTTCCTCCTTGAGCTTATCGGCGATCATCGTCCGCAGCATCGGTTTCGAAGGCTTGCCCGACGAGGCGATCGGGAAACCTTCGACGATCTCGATGCGTTCGGGATACTTGAATTTCGCGAAACCGAGGTCGCCCAGATGTTGGGCGATCTCGGGCACGCTCAGCGTTTCCGCGCCGCGCGCGAGCATCACGAATGCGCACATCCGCTCGCCATACGCGTCGTCGGGCATCCCGACGCACATGACCGAGTTGACCTTCGGATGCTGGATCATCGCAAGCTCGACTTCGGAGCAGTTGATCTTCTCGCCGCCGCGGCTGACGACGTCCTTGACCCGTCCTTCGAACGACACGTAGCGCTGCCCGTCGATCACGTGCCAGCGCATCAGATCGCCGCTGCGGTAATAGCCGTCGCTGGTGAAGGCGCCCGCGTTGTGTTCGGGAGCGTCGAAATAGCCGCGGATCGTGCTGGGCCCGCGGATCAGAAGTTCGCCGACATCGCCCGGTCCGACGTCGCGTTCGCTGTCGGGCTCCACGAGGCGGATTTCGTCATAGGACGATACCGATCGGCCGACCGTGCGCGTGATCGCCGCGACCGAGTCTTCCCTGCGCGTATGGCAAAGCAGGCCCTCGGTCATGCCGTAGAGCGTATAAGCGGGGGCGTTGACCATGCGGCTCAATTCCACCGACTTGTCGATGCAGATCAGGCCGTAGGCGTCCTTGAACGTATCCTTGTCGATCGCGCCGATCTCAATCAGTCGCATCACGTGCACGAGCACGATCGCGCACCAGTTGGGCCTGCGTTGCGCGATGATGTCGCGCATCGAATCGAGATCGCCGCCCGGCGCGATCGCGACCTCGCCCCCGCCGATCAGCGCAGGCATCGAAAAACACGCCATCGGCATGTTGTGCAGCATCGGGTTCGGCGTGAACGTCACGAGCGTTTCGTCGAAGCCGAAGTAACTGACGATGCAGCGCGCCGAGTTGACGTATTCGTTATGGAAACGCGGGATGATCTTCGGCGTGCCGCTGGTGCCGCCCGACAGCTGGAAGATCGCCACCTGGTACGGGTCGAGTTCGGCGCGGATCGTACCGACGATCTCGCGCGCTTGCGCTGCGTCCTCGGCCTGTGCCAGCTTGTCGAGCGACTGCGTTTCGGGATGCTCGATCCCCTCGTCGCGGATCGTGAAGATGTGCTTCAAGGTCGGTAGTTCCGGCCTCATGCTCAGCGCGAATTCGACGAGATCGAAGCTGCTCGCGGCGGCATCGACAATATAGGCCTTCGCGTCGGCCTGCCGTCCGATCTGACCGATCTCGTTGGCGCGATGCGCGGCCAGCGTGCAGATCGGGATCAGGCCCGCCTTCACGCAGCCGAAGAACGAAAGCATCAGCTCCTTCGAATTGGCCGCCTGGAACAACACGCGGTCGAGCGGCCGCAGACCCAGCCGATGGAGCGCCGCCGCGATGCGGTCGGTCGCTTCCGCGGCCTCGGCGTAAGTGACCAGGCAGCCCGGTTCGGAAAACGCGATCCGTTCGGGCCAGCGACGGCAGGCGGCGTCGAACACATCGGTCAGCGTCTCGTCGGTCAGGACGCCTTCGGCCGCGTAATAGTCGATTGCGGCCTGGGGTAGGTAGCTTACCCCTTCGATCGGGTGCTTAACGCCTGCCAATTCGTCCTCCTGTCCCATGATCGTCCGCGAGGCGCATTGCGTGATTCTCACCAGCGGCCGAACGCGCGACGATGTGCCCGGCAAGAGGGTGGAGGGCGGCTGCATCCGCCTCGCTATCCCGCTCCCGTGACGATCGTCTCGACGTCAGGTCGTCTGGCAGCCTGTTGCGAACCAATCCGACTCAGTAGACGCTAAACCGACGCCCGCGTCGGGTCAAGACGTTTGGCGGCCGAAGTCGGATGCCTTATCGCCTTCGATCGTCTAAGCTGCGCTTCATGCGGACATGCGTCCGGATCAGGAGGTACGCACGGTGGTGGCAAGCGCTGGAGGACGAAAGCAATCGGCCAAGCGATCAGAGGTCTCCGCTCCGGCGCGCTCCGCCGACGCGGAAGCTTCGTCGACAGCGGAAAAGGCGGATCGCCGCCCGGTGCGACAGCATACCGCGCAGGTTCGCCGCGCGATGCTGGATACGGCGGCCGAGCTGTTCGCCGAGCGCGGTTTCGCCGGGACCAACCTGCGCGATCTGGCCGACGCGCTCGGCATGAGCCGCCCGGGTCTCTACTATCACTTCCCGAGCAAGGAAAAGCTGCTCGAAGCGCTGATAGAGGAAGTCACCACGTCCGCCGAGCGCCAGTTGAACGAGATGGCGACCGATGCCGACCGTGATCCCGAAGACGCGCTGCGCCATGTCATGCGGGTCACCACCGAGTGGGTGCTGCGCAACCATGTCCTGTTCAGGATGCTGGACCGGTCCGAGGGCGACATGCCGCAGGACATCCGCGCCAGTCACGACATCTCGAAGAAAGCCATCCTCGAACACTTCACCTCGATCATCGTCAAAGGCATCGAAGTCGGCAAATTCCGTCCCGTCGATCCCCATGTCGCCGCGCTCACGCTGATGGGCATGCGCAACTGGGTGGCCTGGTGGTTCCATCCCGACGGCCGCATCTCGCGTGACGAGATCGCCACCACGGTCGCGGAGATGGGATTGCGCTCGCTGCTTCGACCCGACGCGCACCGTTCGCGCAGCGATCGCGTGCAGGACGTGCTCAACATCCTCAAGGAGGACGTCGCGCATCTGACGCAACTGATCGCCGATTGAGCCGGTCTCATGCCGGTGCGGAAGGCGCGTCCACCGTGGCGTAGACCTTGACCTCCTGGAACTCCTCGATCGCGCGTGGGCCGCACAAGAGACCGATCCCGCTCTGCTTGAAGCCGCTTTGCTCGAAGTGCTCGGACAGCACGCCCCAGCAGTTCGTCCAGATGTGACCCGCGCGGATCGCCTTGCCGATCCGCCGGCTTCGCGCGCTGTCCTGGGTGAACACCGATGCCGCCAGGCCGAATTCGCTCGCGTTCGCACGGCCGATCGCGTCCGCCTCGTCATCGAACACCTCGAAGGTCTGCACCGGTCCGAACAGTTCCTCCTGCACCAGCGGCGAGCCGAGGTCATCGACTTCGATGAGCGAGGGCCGGTAGAACGCGCCCGCCGCCAGCGGACCATCGGTGACCGGGCCGCCGCGTACCAGGACATGCGCCTTTTGCGCGGCCCTCGCGACCGCCTGATCCACGCGCTGCACGCTCGCGCGATCGATGAGCGGGCCGAGCTGCGCATCGGCGTCCTCGCTGCCGCCCAGGCGGACGTGCTCATAAGCCTGGCTCAACGCTCCGCGCAGCGTATCGGCGATGCCCCGCTGGACAAGGACGCGGGAGCCGGTGCAGCAGAACTGTCCGTTCATCGCGACGAGCGCGATGACGATCTGCCGGATCGTCACGTCGAGATCGGCATCGTCGAACACGATCAGCGGCGTCTTGCCGCCGAGCTCGAGATTGAGCCGCTTCAGCGTCGGCGCCGCTTCGGCCGCGATGATGCGGCCGACTTGCGTGCTGCCGGTATAGCTGACCGCGTCCACGTCGCGCGACTTGACCAGCCGCGAGGCCCCGTCGCTGCCGTTCTCGGTAAAGACGTTGAGGACGCCCCTTGGCAACAGCGCGGTCTCAGCCGCCACGCGCGCGAAGATCGCGTTGGTGAGGCCGGTCTGGCTCGGCAGTTTGAGAACCACCGTACACCCCGCGGCGAGCGCCGGTCCGATCGCGCGCACCGTCAGGATGATCGGCGAGTTCCAGGGCGAGATCACCCCGACCACGCCCATCGGCTCGGGCGCCGAGTGGAAGTAGGTCCCCGGCACCGTTTCGAGCGCGCGGCCCCCCGTCTGCAGCAGCGCGGTCGCCGCGGCGTAGCGCAGCCATTCGACCGAACCGCGCACCTCCCACTGCGTCTGCTGGAGCAGCTTGCCGCCTTCACGGCTGAGCATCAGCGAAAGCTCGTCGACGCGCGCCTCGAGCCGATCGGCGAATTGCAGAAGCGCGCGCGAACGCAGCGACCGGTCGCCTGCCCAAACGCCCGCGTCGAAAGCCGCGCGCGCGGCACGTATCGCGGCATCCGCGTCTTCGGCGGAGGCGGCGACGAAGCTTCCGAGCTCGGTGCCGGTCGAAGGATTGGTCGAGGTCAACGCCTCGCCGCTCCTGATCCAGGTCCCATCAATCCAGTTGCCGCGTTCGTTTTGCGTCGTCGTCATCGTCAAATCCTCTCGCGCGTGGACAGCGCCTGCGCGCCCTTATAGGGAGCGCCCACTTGACTTGCAAACTCTGGTGGCGGATAGTCGACTCAGATGTTGAAAGAGGCATGACTGATGAGTGTCGGTGCATCCGGGCGAGCGATCCGCGTCGGGCAGATCGTGCCCAGCTCGAACACGACTATGGAAACCGAGGTTCCGGCGATGCTTCGCCGCGCCGAAACCGGTGACGGCTCACGCTTCACGTTCCATTCGAGTCGCATGCGGATGAAGCGAGTGACCAAGGAGGAACTCGCGGCGATGGACCGCGATTCCGATCGTTGCGCGCTCGAGCTGTCCGATGCCCGCGTCGACGTCATGGGCTATGCCTGCCTGGTGGCCATCATGAGCATGGGCCACGGCTATCACCGCGAATCGCAGCGGCGTCTGCATCTTCGCACGGTCGAGAACGGCGCGCCCGCGCCCGTCGTGACCAGCGCCGGCGCGCTCGTCGAGGGGCTGCATGCGCTCGGCGCGAAGAAGATCGCGCTCATCGCGCCCTACATGAAGCCGCTGACGCAGGTCGTGGTCGATTACATCGAGGCGGAGGGCGTCGAGGTCCAGGATCGTATCGCGCTCGAGATCGAGGATAATCTGGCGGTCGGCGCGCGCGATCCGCTCGCGCTGGTCGATATCTATCCGCGATTGAGCCTCGCCAATGTCGACGCGCTCGTGCTGTCGGCGTGCGTGCAGATGCCCTCGCTCGAGGCCATCCCGATCGTCGAACGCAAGGTCGGCATACCGGTCCTGTCGTCGGCCGTCGGCACCACGTTCAAGATGCTCGAGGAGCTCGGGCGTCCGACGATCGTGCCCGAAGCCGGCGCATTGCTCAGCGGGCGGTACGCCTCGCGGCGCGAACTGGCTACCGAGACGGCGGCCTGACGATGGCGACGATTGCTCCGGTTGCTCCGGTTACTCCAGGCGGCGAGACCGCCGGCCTGCGTGGCGCATATTGGGACCCCGAGCGCGTGCCCGAGGGGATGACGCTGACGGTCCACCCGCTCAGAACGCACGATGGCCAGGTCATCTCGGCTTATCTCTACGCGCGCGGCGGCGAGCAGACCGCCGCCATCGTCGCGCACCCGCGTGAGCATCTGGTCGCGTACTACCTGGCGGCCGAGCTGGCGCGGCAGGGTGTGGCCGTGCTGCTTCCCGCGCCGCGCCTGGTCGGCAACGACATCCGGCTCGAGCACGAGACCGCGATCGCCGACCTTGCCGCATCGATGCAGTTCCTGCGGCGAGCAGGGTATCGGCACATCGTCCAGGTCGGCAATTCGGGCGGCGGGCCGTTGTTCGCGTTCTACAATCAGCAGGCGCTGCTGGCGCCCGACAAGCGTATCGCGCGCACGCCCGCCGGCAAGCCCGTCGCGCTCGCGGACGTGGACATGATCCCCGCCGACGGCATCGTGTTCGTATCCGCCCACCTCGGGCAGGGCCGGCTGCTGATGAACGGGATCGACCCATCGGTCACGAACGAGGACGATGCGCTGTCGACCGATCCGACGCTCGATCCGTTCAGCCCCGCGAACGGCTTTTCGGGCAAGGGCGCGACGTATGACGCGGCTTTCGTATCGCGCTATCGCGCGGCGCAGGTCGAACGCGTGAGGCGGCTCGACGAGCGCGCGCGCAAGGCGGTGGCCGAGCGTCTCGCCGCGCGCAAGCGGCTGGAGGGCGGCGCGACGCCCGCTGATCGCAAGCTCGCCGCGCACACGCCGATCTTCGAGATATGGCGGACCGATGCCGATCTGCGGTCCTGGGATCTTGGCATGGATCCTTCCGACCGAGCGCTCGGATCGCTGTGGGGACGCAACCCGGCGGTCTCGAACCTTGGCAGCATCGGCTTTGCCCGGCTCTGCACCGCTGACAGCTGGCTGTCGACGTGGTCGGGCCTATCTTCGAACGCCTCAATGGAAGCATGTGCGCCCGCGATCGAACAGCCGACGCTGATGATCGAATATACCGGGGACGCATCGACCTTTCCGTCCGATAACGATCAGCTGTTCGCGTGGATCGGCAGCGCGGACAAGCAGCGTCTGAAATTCGCCGGCGATCACCACGGACGGCCGATCCGGCCGGGTGACCCGAGCGCGCGGCCCGCCGCCGGAGACGCGATCGGTCAGTGGATCGACGAGAAGTTCAGCGCCTAGCAGCCAAGTCGACGAGGTGAACCAACATGTTACAGACCCGCGAGGACCAGCGATTGCCATCTTCGATCGTCGCCGCGCCCCTCCTCAATGGCGTGCACCACACCGCGCGCCCGACCTGGAAACTCGCCGAAACGGTGGCGTTCTACCGCGATGTGCTGGGGCTCAAACTGGTCCACGCGATTTCGGCGCGGGGTTGGGGTCCGGAAACGCATCCGGATTTCCTGCACTTCTTCTTCGATTCGGGCGAAGGCAGCACGATCGCGTTCTTCTACTACCTCAAGGAGGACAAGCCGGCCGACACGATCGAGGTGGGCAGCTGGCTCTACAATTCGGTGCACACGGCCTGGCTGGTCAAGACCGAAGAGCAGCTCGTCGCCTGGCGTGAACGGCTTGAGGCCAAGGGCTTCAAGGTCATGCAGGCCGCGCACGAGATCATCGAATCGATCTATGTGACCGACCCCAACGGCTATGCCGTCGAGATCGCGTGGCAGCGCCGCGAGATCAACGCCGTCGATGCGACCGACGCCGCGCTGACGATCGAGGCCGCGATCCAGATCGAGGCCGAGCAGAGCCGCCGGCTCGATACGATGGACGAGGTGTGGCGTCGTAAGGCCGGGCTGGTCGAGACCATGCTGAAAGCGGCAGCTTGATGCCTCGGCTGTTCGTCCTCGATGTGCCTGAGTTCGCGGGCCTGATCGACGCCTCGCGCGATGATCAGGCCATCAAGGTCAGCCCGGTCCGGCATGGCTATGTCACGCTGTCCAGCGAGCAGGATCTCGTGTTCGACCGCCGACGCGCGGGCTTCAAGCCCGCCGTCTGGTACAGCTGCTGCAGTGGCGGCGTCGAGGGTACGATCGTCGAATATGGGCGCGACACGCTGCGCATCGTCGATCACGATCCAAACAAATGACGGTCGCGATCGTCGGGGCGGGTCCGGCCGGGCTATGACTGAGCCGCTCGATTACATGGAGTCGCTGATCTGCGAAGCGCCGATCGTCATGCGACGGCGCGTGCAGTGGAGCGAATGCGATCCGGCGCAGGTGGTCTACTCGGGCCGCTTCCTCGACTATTCGTTCGCCGCTTACGCGTGGTTTCAGCGGCGCGTGCTCAACCACGGCGAAAGCCTCGCCTCGCTGGGGCTCGGCACGCCGATGAAGGCGGTAAGCCTGGTGTTCCACAAGATGCTTCGCCCGGAGGACTGGTTCGAGGTCACGCTGCGGCTCGAGACGATCCGCACGCGCAGCTTCGACATGCGCGTCGAGGCGCGGATGGAGGGCGGCGACCTGAGCTTCGAGGGCAAAATCTCTCCGGTCTTCGTCGACGACAAGTCGAAGGCCAGCCAGCCGATCCCGCCGCAGTTCCGCGCCAAGCTCGAGGCGTATCAGACCGGATCGGCGACCTAGGGCCAAATGATATTCTCCGACATTATCCTTCGATCGCGGAGTTGATCGGTGCCGACGGTGGCGATCGAAGACATGATCGAGTGGACCGGCCGCGAGGTCGCGTCCGACTGGATCGAGGTCACGCAACAGACGATCGACCGGTTCGCCGAGGCGACCGGCGACCGTCAGTTCATCCACGTCGATCCCGAACGCGCGGCGGCGACGGCGTTCGGCGGCACGATCGCGCATGGCTTTCTGACGATGTCGCTGATGTCGCCCCTGCTCGCGCTGGCCGACGTGCCGGTGCCGGCGAACGTGAAGATGACGATCAACTATGGGATCGATAAGGCCCGGTTCCTGAATGCCGTTCGGTCCGGCGCGCGGGTGCGCGGGCTTTTCACGCTGCAGACCTTCGATGAGAAACGGCCCGGCCAATTCCAGAAAAGCGACACCTGTACGATCGAGATCGAGGGTGAGCCAAAGCCGGCCATGGTCGCCGAGTGGATCACCCAAGTTTTGATCTGAACAAGAAGTCCCGATCTGAACAAGAAGGAGAGAGCAAGTGCGATCCGCAGTAATCGTTTCGACCGCCCGCACGCCGATCGGCCGCGCCTATCGCGGCGCTTTCAACAACCTGCCCGCGCCGACGCTCGCCGGCCATGCGATCAAGGCCGCGGTCGAGCGCGCCGGGATCGACGGCGCCGAAGTCGATGACGTGGTCTTCGGCGCGGCGTTGCAGCAGGGACACCAGGCCAGCAACATCGCGCGCATGGCGCTGCTTCGCGCGGGGTTGCCGACGAGCGTCGCCGGAATGAGCCTCGATCGCCAATGCGCCAGCGGCCTGATGGCGATCGCCACTGCGGCGAAGGAGATCACCGTCGACCGCATGAATATCGCGATCGGCGGCGGGGTCGATTCGATCAGTCTGGTGCAGACGCCCAGCCTCAACATCGTTCCCGATCCCGAACTGCTGGCGATGCACGACGACATCTACATGCCCATGCTGCAGACCGCCGAAGTGGTCGCGGCGCGGTATGGCATCGCTCGCGATCGGCAGGATGAATACGGCCTTCAATCGCAGCAGCGCACGGCGCTGGCGCAGAGCGCGGGAGCATTCGATCAGGAGATCGTGCCGGTGACCGCGACGATGGCGAACATCGACAAAGTCACCAAGGAAATAAGCTATCAGGAAGTGACGCTCACCAAGGATGAGGGCGCGCGGAGCGATACGACGATCGATGGTCTGCGCGCGCTGAAGGTCGTGCTACCCGACGGCACGGTCACCGCCGGTAATGCCTCGCAGCTTTCGGACGGCGCGAGCGCGAGCGTGCTCATGGAGGAAAAGGTCGCCGAGCGTCGCGGGCTTACGCCGCTCGGCCGTTACGTCGGCATGGCGGTGGCGGGCACGAAACCCGACGAGATGGGTATCGGGCCGGTGTTCGCGGTGCCCAAATTGCTCGATCGGTTCGGCCTCAAGATGGACGACATCGGGCTGTGGGAATTGAACGAAGCGTTCGCGGTGCAGGTGCTCTACTGTCGCGACACGCTTGGCATCCCCAACGATCTGCTCAACGTCAACGGTGGGGCGATAGCGATTGGCCACCCCTACGGCATGAGCGGCGCGCGTATGACCGGCCATGCGCTGATCGAGGGCAAACGGCGCGGCGCCAAATATGTGGTGGTGACAATGTGCGTCGGCGGCGGCATGGGCGCGGCCGGCTTGTTCGAAGTTCTGTAACCCATCCCTGTCGGTGGCTCCGCCCCCACAGGATGCTTGGCGCGCTGACGAACGCACCTAAGTCGATTTACGCTAAGGTTTGTTTACAGACACCGGTGTATAGTAAACAATGGAAGACAAAGGCGCGAGCACAACGCTACACGCAGGTTAATCCCGCGAAATCGACAGTATCGTGCCATCGACAAGGGTTTGACGGCTGCTGCCGTTCGGCCATAATCGACCGCCTCTATCAAGGGGCAAGTCGTGAGCGCGCAGGACGGTGATGGTGGCAGTCGCCGGCAAGGTATCCAATCGGTAGAGACGGGGATGCGCGTCCTCCAAGGGCTGGTCAGCCTGGGTGAACCGGCCGCGCTCGGCGCGGTCGCGCAGGCCGTGGGAATGTCCAACTCGCAGGTTCATCGTTATCTGCGCAGCCTGATCGCAGTGGGCATGGCCCAGCAGGACGGCGACACCGGACGCTACGATATCGGGCCCGCCGCCTTGAAACTGGGTCTCAGCGCGCTGTCGCGGGTCGAAGCCTTCACCGTCGCCGACCGCGGTATCGTCCGCTATTGCGAGCGGTGGGGCCGCACGGTGCAGGTCGCCGCGCTCGGCCCGCTTGGACCCACGATCGTCCGCTGGAACATGGGGCGGCCACCGGTCATGACCTCGTTCGGCCTGGGATCGGTGCTCTCGCTGCTCTATTCGGCGACGGGCCAAGCGTTCCTGGCCTTCGTGCCGACGGTCGAATCCGACCCTCTGGTCCGCATCGAATTGGAGCGATCGTCGAGCATAACCGCCAGCGACGTCGAACGCATTCGCGACGACGTCCGCGCGAAGGGCTTCGCGCGCGTCGAAGGATCGGTGCTGCCCGGCCTGCGCGCGATGGCATGCCCCATCCGCGATCTACAAGGCCGCGCGATCCTTGTCGCGACGCTCGTCGATTCGACCGAAATCGAACGCAACGACGATGAAGGCGCGCGCGCCGACCTGCTCAAGACCTGCGACGACGTCAGCGGCCAACTTGGCTGGCGCCCGTCGCACTAAGCGAAACGCATTTGACAATGTGGAACGACAAGCATACTCTTGACGACTTGCTGGTCGACCTGCGCCGGCGCGCCGGGCCGGGGATGACGCACATTGTTACCGAACACACAGGCAGAGCAGCTCGCCGAGCTTTACGCCGAGATGGCCCCCGCCTCGTTGAAGCCGCTTTGGGAGGAACTTGCGCAGCTCGTTCTGACCGAACCCCGATCGCCGGCGCGGCCGCACCTGTGGCGCTATGCCGGGGTTCGCGATTACCTGTTGCGCGCGGGCGATCTCATATCGGCGGAGCAGGCGGAGCGCCGCGTGCTGATCCTCGAGAACCCCGGCCTGCCCGGTCTGTCCGCGATCGTGCCGAGCCTCTACGCCGGATTACAGCTCATCCTGCCCGGTGAGGTCGCGCCGTGCCATCGCCATAGCCAGTCGGCGTTGCGCTTCGTCATGGAAGGCGACGGCGCGTTCACCGCAGTCGATGGCGAGAAGGCGATCATGCGACCGTTCGACCTCGTGCTGACGCCGAGCGGTCAGTGGCACGATCACGGCAACGCATCGGGCCGGCCGATGATCTGGCTCGATGGGCTCGACATCCCGACGGTGCGCCATTTCGACGCCAGCTTCTCCGAAAAGCTGGGCGGTGCCGCGCATCCCGAAACCGTAGGGCCGGGTGACAGTCTGAGCCGTTATGGGCGAAACATGCGGCCGATGCAGGGGTCGCCGGCCGACCGGCGACCCGCGCACCAGCCGCTGTTCCACTATCCCTACGCGGAGTGGCGGCCGGCGCTCGACGCGATGCTGACGACCGCCGAGATCGACCCGCACGCCGGCCACGCACTCGAATTCCTCAACCCGGCGAACGGCGGCTCGGTGATGCCGACGATCTCGGCGCATGTCCGCCTGCTCCCGGCGGGCTTCGAGACGCGGCCGCGCCGCTCGACCGACGGGACCATCTTCGTCGTCGTCGAAGGGCGCGGAGAAGTCGAGATCGACGACGAGATCATGACCCTGGCCGAGCGTGACATCTTCGTCGTGCCATCCTGGGCGCGGTTGCGTATCAGGGCCGAGGAGCAGCTCGTCCTGTTCGGCTATTCGGATCGGGCCGCGCAGGAAAAGCTGAGTCTATTCAGAGAGGACCGCGAGTGACCCAACCATTTGCCGCCCCCGCGGTGATCGAGGCGCCGGTGACCGAGGGGACGTCGTTCCCGGTTCGCCGGGTGTTCTGCATCGGGCGCAACTATGCCGCGCACGCGCGCGAGATGGGCAAGGATCCCGACCGCGAGGCACCGTTCTTCTTCACCAAGTGGGCGGAAACCGTCGTGCCTTCGGGGACGACGATCGCGTACCCGCCGGAGACCTCAAACTTTCACTATGAGGCCGAACTGGTCGTGGCGATCGGCGAGGGTGGCCGCCGGATCGAGGAGGCGCGCGCGCTCGAGCATGTGTTCGGCTATGCGACCGGGCTCGACATGACGCGCCGCGACCTCCAGTTCGAGGCGCGCGACAAGGGACGCCCGTGGGATACGGGCAAGAACGTCGAACAGTCCTCGCCGCTCGGCGTGATCCATCCCGCGGGATCCCTGGGCGCGATGGACAAGGGGCACATCAGCCTGACGGTGAACGGCGAGACCAAGCAGGACGCCGATCTCGCCGACCTCATCTGGTCGGTGCCCGAGGTGATCGCCTACGTCTCGCGCTTCTACCGGCTGGAGCCCGGCGATCTGATCTACACCGGCACGCCGGCGGGGGTCGGCGCGGTCGTGACCGGCGATCGGCTGACCGTCGCGATCGAGGGGCTGACGCCGCTCGACATCTCGATCGGCCCAGCCGATGAGTGACGGCGGCGCAGGGAGTGAGGGGAGTGGGGGCTTCACCCTGCACAGCTACTTCCGGTCCTCGACGTCTTACCGGGTCCGGATCGCGCTCAATCTGAAACAGCGGTCCTATGCTTATGTCGCGCATCATCTGCTGCGCGGCGAGCAGCAGGCCGAGAGCTACCTGGCCGTCAACCCGCAGGGCCTCGTGCCCGCGCTGGAGTTCGGCTCGCAAGTGCTCACGCAGTCGCTGGCGATCATCGAATATCTCGACGAGACGATCCCCGACCCACCGCTGCTCCCCGGCGACCCGGTGCTGCGCGCGAAAGTGCGCGCGTTCGCTCAGGTGATCGCTTGCGACACGCATCCGGTGCAGAACCTCAAGATCCTGAAGCGGTTGCGACGGCTTGGCCACGATCAGGCCGCAATCGACGATTGGGCCGTCGAGACGATCGACGATGGGCTGTCGACGTGCGAGGCGCTCGTCGCGGACCGGAATACGACTTACTGCTTCGGAGCGGAGCCCGGCCTCGCGGACATCTGCCTGGTGCCGCAGCTGGCGAACGCGCGGCGCTTCAACGTGCCGCTGCGCTGGCCGCGCCTGCTGGCGGTGGAAGAGGCTTGCCTGGCGCTGCCGGCTTTCGCCGACGCCGCGCCCGGCGTCCAGCCGGACGCCGACCCGCCCGTGGCAGCGGAGGGAGCGCCCGGAGCCGGATGACAGCCGGCCCTAGAGCCAGATGCTCTGACATCGCGCCCGGCCCGTCTCCCTTCGACATGTTCCAGTGGCTGTCCGACGAGGTGCGGACCGCCTTCACCGTCGCGTCACGCACCCGGACCTATCGGGTCGGCGAGCGCATCTACACGCAGGGCGAACCCGGCGAGCGCATGTATCGCCTGCTTTCGGGGGCGATCCGGCTATCGGTCGCGCGGGCCGATGGCCGCGAACTGCTTTACCTGCACTTCGAACCGGGCGATTGCTTCGGCGTCAGCAGCTGCGTCGACGCGGGCGCGCGGCCGCACACCGCTGAGGCGGCGGCCGACGCCAAGCTGCAGATCCTCGACAAGTCCGGCTTCGACCGCCTGCGGTTCGAGCATCGCAGCTTCGATGATGCCCTGCTCCGCCTGCTCTCGGGCCATATGCGGCTGCTGAGCGGCCTGTTCGCCGATGCGCATCTTTCGGAACTGCTGGCGCGGGTCGCGAGCCGGATCGTCGCGGCGGCCCGATCCTTCGGCGTGGCCACCGACGAGGGCATCCGTCTGTCGCTGCGACTGTCGCAGGCCGAGATCGCCCGTATGGTCGGCGGTTCGCGGCAATCGGTCAACAAGGCGCTTCAGGAACTCCAGGACGATGGCATCCTGGCCGTGACCTACGGCAACGTCACGATCCTGGACTTTCCGCGCCTGGTCGCGCGCGCGACCGACGAGTAATCTGCCAAGACCGTCGGGTAGGCGACAGATCGACGCGGTGCCGGGTGATAAGGCTCCCCGGACAAGGAGAACGCCCGCGTGTCGAAAACAATGAACCTTGCCATCGATCCGATCACGCTTGACGACAAATGGACGAAGAGTTCCGGCCGTGTCGTCATCAGCGGGGCGCAGGCGATTGCGCGGATCATGCTGGCGCAGGGCGAGCGGGACCGCGCGGCGGGCTTGAACACCGCCGGCTACGTGACCGGGTATCGCGGCTCGCCGCTCGGCAACGTCGATCTCACGCTGTGGACGGTCGGCGATCGCCTGAAGCAAGGGGACATCGTCTTTCAGCCCGGCGTCAACGAAGACCTCGCGGCGACCGCGGTGCGCGGCACCCAACAGGTCAGGCTGGTCCCGGGTCCCAAGTACGACGGCGTCTACGCGATGTGGTATGCCAAGGGTCCGGGCGTCGATCGTTCGGGCGACGCGTTCAAGCACGGCAACTGCGCCGGCGCCGATCCGCATGGCGGCGTCATCGCGCTGTACGGCGACGATCACGCGGGCAAGTCGTCGACCGTCTCGCACCAGAGCGAGCAGGCGATGGCGGCGAACATGATCCCGTCGCTCTACCCGTCGAACGTCGCCGAACTGCTCGAATACGGCCTGCTGGGCTTCGCGATGTCGCGCTACAGCGGCTGCTGGGTCGGCATCAAGTGCGTGAACGACGTCGCCGAGCAGACCGCTACGATCGACCTCGACCTCTCCCCCGACGGTCTGGTCCTGCCCACGTTCCCGGCCGATCTGCCGGCGGCGGTGCATGGGTTGCAGACGAGCTTTGACCCGCTGGGCGAAGAGCGGATCGTCGTCGAGCACCGGCTGCCGCTGGTCGCCGCTTTCGTGCGCGCCAACCGTATCGATCGCATCATAATTGGCGCAGATCGGCCAGCGCTGGGCATCGTTACCGCCGGCAAGGCTTACGGCGACGTCCGCGCCGCGCTCGACCTCCTCGGCCTTGCCGACGAGCGGGCGGCCGCCAGCGGCGTGTCGCTCTACAAGGTCGGCTGCATCTGGCCGCTCGAAACCTCCGGCCTGATCGACTTCGCTCAGGGGCACCAGACGCTGTTGATCGTCGAGGAGAAGAAGAGCTTCCTCGAACAGCAAGTGGCGACCGCGCTGGTGAACCGGCGCGAACGGCCGCTCGTGATCGGCAAGCTGGATGAAGAGGGGCAGCCGCTGTTGTCCTCCACCCTCCCGCTCGACCCGACGGTCATCGCGATCGCCATCGCCGCGCGGCTGGATCGGCTCGGCCTGCTGACCGACGACGTGCGGGCCGCGCGCGATGCGCTGCCGATAGCGAGCGCGATGGACGGCGGCACCGGCAAACGCGCGCCCTATTTCTGCTCGGGCTGCCCGCATAACCGCTCGACGCGGATTCCCGACGGTAGCCTCAGCATGACGGGCATCGGCTGTCACACGATGGTCAATTTCGTCAGGCCCGAACAGGCGCTGCTGCCGACCCAAATGGGCGGCGAAGGCGCGAACTGGATGGGAATGGCCCCGTTCACCGACACCAAGCACATCTTCCAGAACATGGGCGACGGCACCTATTTCCATTCGGGGCTGCTGGCGATCCGCGCCGCCGTCGCCGCGCGGATCAACATCACCTACAAGATCCTCTACAACGATGCGGTCGCGATGACCGGGGGGCAGCCGGTGGACGGGCCGATCTCGGTCGCCGAGATCGCGCGACAGCTCCACGACGAAGGCGTACGGCGTATCGTCGTGCTCAGCGACGATCCCGAGCGGCACCGGGGCACGGGATTGCCGAGCGGCACCGAAGTCGGCCATCGCGACACGCTCGACGCGCTGCAACGCGAGCTGCGCGAGGAGGAGGGCTGCACCGCGATCATCTACGAGCAGACCTGCGCGGCCGAGAAGCGCCGCCGCCGCAAGCGCAAGCAGATGAGCGATCCACCGAAGCGGCTGTTCATCTCGAAGGCCGTCTGCGAAGGCTGCGGCGACTGCTCGGTCCAGTCGACCTGCGTGAGCCTGGTTCCCGTGGAAACCGAGTTCGGTCGCAAGCGCGCGATCGACCAGTCGAGCTGCAACAAGGACTACAGCTGCCTCAACGGGTTCTGCCCGTCGTTCATCACGGTGCGTGACGCCGAATTGCGCAAGCCCGAGCGGGTCGCGATCGACGAGGGACTGTTCGACGCGCTGCCCGAGCCGACGGTCGCGGCGATATCGCGCGGCACCTACAACCTGATGGTCGCCGGGATCGGCGGTACGGGCATCGTCACCGTCGGCGCGATCGTCGGCATGGCCGCGCATCTCGACGGGCTGGCGATGTCGCTGTTCGACATGACCGGGCTCAGTCAGAAGAACGGCGCCGTCTACAGCCACGTCCGCGTCGCCGCCAAGCCGGCCGACATCGCTACCCAGCGTCTTGGCAACGGCGAAGCGGACGTGCTGCTCGCCTTCGATCCGGTCGCGGCGCTGGCGCCCGAGGCCGCGTCGAGCGCCAAGGCTGGGCGAACGATCGCCATCGCCAACGCCAACGTCACGCCGACGCCGGCGTTCCAGTTCGATCGCGATCTCGCGGCCGATCCGGCGTTCCTGCTGGCCCGGCTGAAGCGGCTGGTCGGACGTGAGGCGCTGACGACGGTCGACGCTTCGGCCGTGGCTCTGGGCGTCCTGGGCGATACGATCGGGACGAACATGTTCCTGGTCGGTGTCGCCGCGCAGTCGGGAGCCTTGCCGGTGCGCGTGGCTTCGATCGAGCGGGCGATCGAACTCAACGGCGTGTCGGTGCCGTTCAATTTGCGCGCGTTCCGTCTCGGCCGCCTGTTCGCGGTCGATCCGGCGCGCGTGACCGAACTCGCGGCGTCGGCTACCCCACCGCAGCCGGTCGTGCCGACCACGCTTGACGACATCCTCGCGCATCGCACCCGCCATCTGACCGACTATCAAGATGCGCGGCTGGCTGCCCGCTATGGCGAACTTGTCGAGCGTGTCCGCCAGGCCGAGAGTGCCACTGGCGTCGCGGGCGAGGCGCTGTCGATCACGGTGGCGAAGACGTATGCGCGCGTGCTCGCCTACAAGGACGAGTATGAGGTCGCCCGCCTGTTGACGCAGCCGGCGCTGCGCGAGGAGATCGGGCGGACCTTCGCCGATGGCGCGAAGCTGTCATTCAACCTCGCGCCGCCGATCATGGGTGGTCCGCAAGTCAACGGTCGGCCGCGCAAGCGCGAGTTCGGCCCCTGGATCCTTCCCGTGTTCGGCGCGCTCGCCCGGTTCCGGCGTCTGCGGGGTACGCCGTTCGATCCGTTCGGCCGCACGGCGGATCGGCGCACCGAGCGGGCGCTGATCGCCGACTACGAGGCGCTGGTGGAACGGGTGGTGCGCGGGCTGACCGCCGACAACCACGCGGCGGCGGTCGCTCTCCTCGGCAAGGCGGACGCGGTGCGCGGGTACGGTCCGGTCAAGGAAGAGGCGGCGCAGGATTACCGGCAGGCGGTCGCGCTTGCCGAAGCGGCGTTCTTGGAAGCCGCGCCGGACACTGATCCAAGGGCTCCGGCGAGGGAGGAGTTGCGTGTCGCAATCGCCTGACGCAGCTGACTCGGCTGATGCAGACGCGGCGCGCGCGCTGCTGGCGCAGCTTTGCGCGATCGTGGGCGACGGCAACGTCCTCGTCGGTGCCGACGTCTCCGGCCGCCACGATAACTACCCGCCGATCGATGCGATGACCGCGCTCTGCATCGTCCGGCCCAAGACCACGGTCGAAGTGTCGGCGCTCGTGCGCCTCTGTCACGGCGCGGGGGTGACCGTCGTCCCGCAGGGTGGCCGGACCGGCCTTGCCGGCGGCGCGCGATCGCGTGCGCACGAGGTCGCGCTGTCGCTGGAACGCATGACGGCGATCGAGCCCGTCGATACGATGGGTGCGACAGTGGTCGCGGAGGCCGGCGTGCCGCTGCAGACCCTCCAGGACGCCGCGCGGGCCGCGGGGCTTTACTATCCGGTCGATCTTGGTGCGCGCGGATCGGCGACCGTCGGCGGAACCATCGCCACGAACGCGGGCGGCAACAGCGTCTTCCGCTACGGGATGACGCGCGATCAAATCCTGGGCCTGGAGGTCGTGCTCGCCGACGGCACCGTCATCTCGGGCATGAACCGGATGATCAAGAACAACAGCGGCTATGATCTCAAGCAGCTGTTCATCGGTTCGGAGGGCACGCTCGGGATCGTCACCCGCGCGGTTCTGCGGCTGCGGCCCGATCCCGGCGAGCGCGCGACGGCGCTGATCGGCGTCGCGTGCTTCGCCGATGTGCTCGCGCTATTCGCGCGCATGTCCGCGGCCGCCGACGGCACGCTCAGCAGTTTCGAGCTCATGTGGCCGCAGTTTGTCGAGACGGTGCTGTCGTCGGGCCGACATGGTCGGCCGCTCGCCGACAGCCACGCGTTCTATCTGCTCGTGGAAGTCGTCTCGCATCGGTCGGAGGCGCTGCTCCAGACGATCATCGAGGAAGCGTGGGACAGCGGCCTGATCGCCGACGCGACGCTGGCGCAGACGATCGCGCAGGGTCGCGCGCTATGGGCGATCCGCGACGACATCGATGCAGTCGCCGAACGGCTGCGGCCGATGTTCCTGTATGACGTGAGCCTGCCGCAGGCCGCGATGGCAAGCTACGTCGAGCGGCTCGATCAGGAACTGCGCCAGCGCTGGCCCGACGCGGCACTCGTCGTGTTCGGGCATATCGCCGACGGAAACCTGCACCTTTGCATCAGCACCGGCGAGGCCGCCGACCACGACGCCGTCGACGCGCTCGTCTACACGCCGCTGGCATCGGTGGGCGGCAGCATCTCGGCCGAGCACGGTATCGGTCTCGAGAAACGCGGCTACCTGGAAGTGTCGCGTCAGGGTGCCGAGATCGACCTCATGCGCGCGATCAAGCAGGTGCTGGACCCCCGGGGCGTGCTCAATCCGGGCAAGATCCTGCTCGACGGCCCGGATGCTCACGCATCAGCGTCGAACCCATAAAACTCGTCCCAGAACGCCAGCCGATCCCGGTCGGGCACGCCGTCGAGCGCCGGCGCGGCGTTGAGGCGCATCATCGCGGGCGCGGCTGGATCGAACGACGGCCAATGCGGCAGACCACTCGTCGGCTTAGCGCTTGTCGGATTACCGGTGGCGGCGAGGGCGACCCAGGCCGCGGTCACGAGCGCCGCCAAACGGCGGTCGTCCTCGCTCCAGGGCCAATCGCGCAAATCAAACCTGCCGAAGCTGTAAAATAGCGACGCGCCATGGAACGCACCGAGCGGCCGGGGGAAATTCTGCTCGGGATAACCCACGTCCGGTACGGGCGGCGCCTGTTCGAACCGGTAGTAGTAGGTGTCGTGGCCGGCCGCCGCGTGCAGGCGCGCCATGGTCCAGTTCTGCCAGGTGAACAGCCGATGGCTGTTGGCCAGCATCGTCGCCGCGATCGCCTCCTCATCGGTCGTCGCCGGATATAGCGCCATGAAGCGATCGGCGGCGGGCCCGAAATCGGCTTCGGCCTGCGAGCGGTACGCGGCGAGATCGGGACTGAACGGCAGCAGCAGGTCCTCGTTCGCGGCCGACCCGACGAGCAGCGGGACCGGCGCCTGATCGCCGGCGACGAACACCGTGCGGCTGTCGGCGAGCACCACCCGGCCATCGATGATGGGTTGCGCGACGTCGAACGTCCCCGCCGTGTCGGTCCAGTTCGGCTCGCTCGCGACGCGCACCTGATCGGCGGGCAGCGCGCGCAGTTCTTCCGCGCTCGCCGCGCCGAGATCGCTCGCCCAGATTTCGCCCAACCGTTCGGCGTCGGCGAGCGTCTGCCAGCGATCGCCGACGCCGGTCCGTTCCGCCGTTCCGCCGAAGCTGCCGCCGCTCTCCGCGATCGCCCGGTGGAACAGGCCCCGCGCGAGCGGCGAGCCCATCAGATAGGTGACGCTCGACGATCCGGCGGAGACGCCGGCGACCGTCACGCGATCGGGGTCGCCGCCGAACCGCGCGATATTGTCGCGGACCCATTCGAGCGCCGCGATCTGATCGAGCAGCCCATAGTTGCCCGATCGACCCCCCTGCTCGCGCGAGAGCGCGGGATGCGCGAGGAAACCGAACTTATTGAGGCGGTAGTTGGGCGTCACCATGACCGCCCCCGCGCGCGGCCAGTTTTCCCCGTCGTAAATCGGTGCCGATCCCGAGCCGAACTGGAAAGCGCCCAGGTGCAGCCACACGATGACCGGCAATCGTCGGCCTTCGGGATCGCCTGGCCCCCACAGGTTGAGGGTGAGGCAATCCTCGGACTGCTTCTCATCACCCAGCGGAATGAGCGAGTCCGGCGGCAGCGGAAACTGCGGCGCGATGGGCCGGGGTTCGCGCGCGGCGCGAACCCCGGCCCATGGTTCCATCGGCTCGGGCGCGCGCCAGCGGCGCGGCCCTACCGGTGGCATGGCGAACGGCACGCCGCGAAAGATCGCGACTGCGCCATCCGGCGAGAGGTCGCCCGCGATCGGGCCTTTCGTGGTCTCGACGACGATCGCCATACGCTCTCCCCGGCGTTCGCTTTAAGCCCGGTCCCGGCGCATCAGAACTTGTAGCTCACCTGGACGCCGTACGTCGCCGGCATCCCCGTATAGCGGGCGATAGTGTCCTGAACGAGCGTGACCGAGGTCAGATAGAACTGATTGAGCACGTTCTGACCAAAGACCGTCGCCTTCCACCTGTGATCGGCCGTTTCGATGCCGACGCGCAGGTCCACCGTCGCATAGGCGGGCAGCGAGAAGGTCGGATCGTTGTAGGCGGTGGTCGAAGTCGGGGTGATATTGGTCGGCAGGTTCGGGTTGGCCTGCGTCAACGTGCTGCGCGTGCGCGACTGGTATGTCACCGCGCCGCCGAGGAAGACGTTCAACCGGTCGGAGGCCGCGAACTCATACTGGATGTCCGCCGTGCCCGAGAGCTTCGGGGTGAAGGGGAACGACAGTCCGTTGACCGGAACCGGCGATCCCGGGTCATGCGGCTGGCTGGGGAAGGTGCCGCTCCCGTTCTGCCGCTGGATGCGCGAGTTCACGTAAGTGCCGTTCAAGCTGGCGGTGAGGCCCGGAGCCGGCTGGACGAGGATCTGCCCTTCGAGTCCCCAGATGCGCGACTTGGGAATGTTCTCGAGCCGTTCGAGGATGCCGAAGATGTTGACGAAGCGCGCGCGGATCTGCTTGTTCTTGTAATTGTAATAGAACGCGGCTCCGTTGATCTGCACCTTACGGTCGAACAGCGGTGCCTTGAAGCCGGCCTCGTAGGCGGTCAGCTGCTCTTGGGTGACGGGTAGCAACTGCTGCGTCAGGTTCGCGCCGGTCAGGATGAAGCTGCCCGCCTTGTAGCCGCGGCTGACGTTGCCGTAGAGCAGCGGACCGTTCTTGCCCGATGGCTTGTAGTTGACGCCCGCGCGCCACGAGACGTTGTGCTGGTTGAGATCGTCATCCAGCGAGCCGGTGGTGAACAGTAGCGCGGGGGGCGTCGACGGATCGTTGCGCAGCGTGACGCACTGGCCGACCGCCGTGGTCCGTGGCACGCCGAGCGCGAATTGCTGGATGTTGCCGAAGACGTTCGCCAGTTCGCCGTCGCCCGCATCGCGCGTACAACCGTTGTAATGCGTCTTGCTCGACGTGTAGCGGACACCGCCGCTCAAGGTCAGCGTGTCGGTCAGGTCGAAGTCGCCGCTGGCGTAGGCCGCCAGTGTGCGGATCCGGCTGTAGCCGCGGATGTCGTCATGGCCGAACGCGCCGAACGGCCCGATGACGAATTCGCCCGCATCGGTGTTGATCGTCTGCTGGTTGATGTCGGTGACGTGCGTGTTCTGATAATTGCCGCCGATCGTCCAGTTCAGACGATTGTCGAACGACTTGCCCGCAAGACGCAGGTCCTCGGAGATATCGCGGATCGAACCGATCGAGTGTTGCAGGAAGTTCTGCGCGGGCGTGCCGTCACCGTCGACGACGCTGTCGCGCTTGAACTTCGCGTACTCGCTGATCGAGGTGAGCGTGATGTTGCTCGTCAGGTCGTAATCCGCTCGCCCGGCGATCTGATACATCCAGTCGTTACGGCGGAGGCGATCGGTGGGCGTCCAGTCGGCGAGCCGCTGGTCGCCGGGATTCTGCGCCTGGATGTTGCGCGAAATGTCGACCAGCGGGCTGATCGCGCCGCTGATCACGGGGAACGGGTCGATCGTCTGCGCGGCCTGCGTGTCGCCCTTGTCGATCCATCCGCTCGCGGTAAGCGACAGGCGCAAACGGCTGGTAGGTTGCGCGTCGATCGTCAGGCGTCCGCGCGTGAAACGCTGCTTGCCCAGCTTGTCGTCGCGCGTGGCGCTTCGTTGCCATGCGCCGCCCTGCGAGGTGGCGCCGGCGATCCGGACCTGCACATTGTCGGCGATCGGACCGCTGATATAACCGTCCGCCTGGAACAGGTCGAAGCGGCTGTAGCTCGCGCCGACGCCCGCGCTGAGCTCCTTGGTCGGCTTGGCCGCGATGTAGTTGATCAGGCCGCCCGTGGAGTTCTGCCCGAACACCGTGCCTTGCGGCCCCTTCAGAACCTCGACGCGCTCAAGGTCGAGCGTGGCGCCGCGCGCCATGATCGGGTTCACCAGCGGAACCTGATCGACATACATCGAAACCGTCGGCGCGGCCGCGAGGCTGTCCTCGAAGAAGCCGACGCCGCGCAGCGTGTACGTCGGCGTATCGCGGTAGTTGCGCGTGACGGTCAGGCTGGGAACGACCCGCACCAGATCCTCGGGACGGACGATGTTGCGGTTGGCGAGTTCCGCGGCGCCGACCGCGGTGATCGACATGCCGACATCGTTGAGGTTCTGCGCGCGCTTCTGCGCCGTCACCACGATCTCGCCGATGCCGGCCGCATCGCCCAGCGTACCGGCGACATTCGTGTCGGTTGGCGGGACCGTATTGGTGTCGGGAGCACTGGCGGCGGCGGGGAGCGGCTGCGACGTCGCTTGCGCGGGCACGGCGTCAGCCGCGGTCTGCGCCAAACCAGGCGAAGCGCCGGCAATGATCGCGGTCGCACTGGCTATTGCCAGAAGCTGCGAACGATGTGTGCGGGTATTTCCTCTCATGTTTATTCTCCCCTTACATTGATGTGCTATTGTATAAGCACTAGTTAAACTTGACCAATCACACTATAAACGTATTGAGTAAATGTTCCACCGGTGAACTATCCCGTAAGCGCGAGGCGCGCTGTGCTTACGGGATTATTAGTAATAGACCTGCTGTAAGCGATAGTAGATGCGTGATTACTATTCCTCCACCGTACATTCCGACTCGATAGCTTGGCGACGTCGTTGACGCCCGCCAGCGCCATGGTGGAGACGAACTCCTGTTGCAGGATCGTCAACGCGCGATCGACACCGGCCTCGCCGCCCGCCGCGAGACCCCAGAGATACGATCTGCCGGTCGAACACGCGGTCGCGCCGACCGCCAGCGCCTTCACGACATCGGAGCCGCGGCGGATGCCCCCGTCGCAGATGATCTCGGTCGCGTCGCCAAGCGCGTTTCGCACTTCGGCGACCTGCTCGAGCGGGGCCGGCGCGCCGTCGAGCTGGCGGCCGCCGTGGTTCGACAGCATGACGGCCGAGGCTCCCGCCGCGGCGGCGCGCCGCGCATCTGCGGGCGTCATGATCCCTTTGACCGCCAGCGGCCCGCCCCATTCGGCGGCTAGCCATTCGACGTCGCGCCAGACCAGCGACCGGTCGAACTGCTCGTTGATATATTGGAAGATCGATCGGGGGCCGGTGGCGAAGCCGTCGGTATGATCGCTGACATTGACGAAGTCGAACTTCGGGCCCCAAAGCGCGGGCAGCGACCAAGCCGGGTGCCGCGCGAAGCTTGCGAACGAGCGAAGGGTCAGTTTTGGCGGCACCGACAGCCCGTTCGCGTGATCGCGCCGCCGGTTCCCCGCGACGGGCGTGTCGACGGTCAGCATCAGCGCGTCAAACCCGGTCTCGCGACAGCGCGCGACCAGCTCGCGCGTGAGCCCGCGGTCCTTGAAAATGTAGATCTGGAAGACTTTCGGCCCGTCGTGATCGGCCAGCGCCTCGAGCCGCGTGCTGGCGACCGTCGACAGGCTGTAGCCAAGCCCCGCGCGGCCGGCGGCGCGGGCTACGGCAGGCTCGGCGGACTGATGGAACAGCTGGTTCATGCCCGTCGGCGACAGGATCAGCGGCCACGCGAGCTCGCGGCCGAGAACTTTGCCCGCCGTTGTGATTACGGACACGTCGGTCAGGACGTCTGGGATGATATCAAGCTCGTCGAAGGCAAGCGCGTTGCGGCGCAACGTGATCTCGTCGTCGGCGCCGCCATCGATGTAGTCGAACACCGGCCGGGGCAGGCGGCGGCGGGCGATCAGCCGCAGGTCGGCGATGCTGTACGCGCGATCGAGGCGAGCCGAAGCCATCGGGACGGTTTCCCCACCAGCCGCCTAGGCGATCACGCCGAGTTCACGCGGCGTGTCGACGAGCGTTTCCGCCCCGTCCTGGCGCACCACCATGAAGTCCGACAGCATCGTCCCGACATCCTGCTTCCAGTCGGGATCGTGAAGGTCGATGTTGTTGCCGAAGCACATCCCTTCTTCCAACACGAAGTTGTGAAGGCCGTGACCGTTCGCCGAGTTCAGGCCATAGCCCTCCTCGTAAACGACCGTCGGCATCTCGGGCGAGGCCAGACCCATCGCGTGGAAGCCGAGCTCGACCCATTTGTAACCGGCCTTCTCGGCGGGCTTGCGGATCGCTTCCCAGACGTCGCCGAGCAGCGCGCCCGCCTTGAGCGCTTCCTTGCTGACGTCGAGGCATTCGACCGAGACCTTGTACAGGTCGATCAGCTTCTGCGGCGGGTTCTTGCCCAGGTAAAAGGTATATTCGGTGTGGCAGTTATAGCCGCCGTAGCGCGTGTGGTATTCCGATAGAATGATGTCGCCCTCGGCGAGCGGTCGCATGGTCGCGATGCCCGGCTGATCCACGCCGTGCAGCAGATGCCACAGCTCGTTGGGGTCGTGTTCGACCGGACCCGACGTGAACAGGTTGAAGACATTGGGCTCGCAACCGTTCGCGACCTGTGTCTTGATCATCTCCGCCAGCACCGCCGCCTCGGGCAGTCCCGGCCGCGCGATCTCCATGACGGCGTCGATCGTCATGCGCGCGACCTTCCCGGCCTTGCGCAGCAGGCCGATCTCCTCCTCGCTCTTGACCAGCCGCATCTCTTCGAGATTGGCGCTGAAATCAACGAAGGTCGCATTCGGCAGCGTCGCCTTGAGCGCCTCCAGCTCGAATTGTAGCAGCGTCGGCGGCGCGACGACCGAACTGAACGTGACGAGACCGATCTTGCCCGCGTCGAGCTTCAACTCGCGCAATTGCGCGGCGATCGGCGCGAAGCCCTGGAACGGGCGGATATCCTCGACCCAGTCTTGGATCGACAGGTTGAAGTTGTAGGGCTGGTTCATGTGCGGAACCGAGTTCCACAGGATCGGATCGCGTTCGACGAAGAACAGACCGTAAGGCGAGGCGATCTTGCCGCCGACCTGGAAGATGTACCGCACGTTGGCGGTGCCCATGTCGTAATAGATGTCGTTGCTCAGGAAGAGCAGGCAATCGAGCTTCGCCGTCCGCATCCGCTTGCGCAGGCGATCCCAGCGGCGATCACGCTCGGCGATCGACAGCTGCGGCATATACTGCATCGGCACCCGCGTCGGCCGTGCCGTTGACGGCAGCGGCCGGTAGACGGGATACGGCGGCAGAGGATTGCTGGCCATGTTCAGTCTCCTGCGCCGAAACACCGGTCGAATAAATGCTGCGGCGACTCATAACCGACACGCGCGTAGAAATACAATCCCCGAAGTCGTTTTAGTCGTCGTCCAAGGATTTCCGCGACGATCGCAGCTTGAAGCTTGTCCTCCATTTAGCGCCCATTCCTCTCCCGCATACCGTTCATCCGGCATCGCGTATTGCGCGACCGTGTTGGCGACATCATTGTCGCTTGTCAAACGAATTGCAGCATGTGCAATGAGTGACTGCGGCACTTGTTGGGTGTGCGTCGATGAGCGGAGTGATTGGTGATGTCCGAAAACAGGCGCGAGGGACGGTTTGTGATCGCGGCGCCAGGCGGTCCCGAGGCGATGACGTGGGAGGCGATCGATCTGCCGCCGCCGGGGCCGGGCGAGGTGCGGATGCGGTCGACGGCGATCGGCCTCAATTTCATCGACACCTATCATCGCAACGGGCTTTATCCGGTGCCGTTGCCGAGCGGTCTCGGCGTCGAAGGCGCGGGTATCGTCGAGGCGATCGGCGAAGGCGTGCACCTGAAGATCGGCGAGCGGGTCGCCACGTTCGGTCCGACGCTCGGCGCTTACGCCACGAGCCGGAACGTCCCCGCCGCGGAGCTCTTCGTTCTTCCCGAAGATATTCCCGACCGGTTGGCTGCGGCGGTGATGCTCAAGGGCTGCACGACCGAGGCGCTCGTCGAGCGCTGCGCCAAGGTGCAACCCGGCTGGACCACGCTGGTGCACGCGGCGGCGGGCGGCGTCGGGCTGCTGCTGGTGCAGTGGCTCAAGATGGTCGGTGCGACCGTCATCGCCACGACCAGCACCGAGGAGAAGGTGGCGGCCGCGCGCGCGGCCGGAGCGGACCATGTCATCCGCTACAAGCAGGAGGACACCGTCGCGGCGGTGCGCGATATGACGCGCGGAGAGGGCGTCGATGTCTCGTTCGATGGCGTGGGCAAGGCGACGTGGTCCACATCGCTCCAGTCGGTCCGGCGGCGGGGCCTGATTGTCAGCTACGGCAACGCCAGCGGTCCGGTCGAGCCCGTCGAACTGGCGACCCTCGCGCGCGCGGGCTCGGTGTTCGTCACCAGGCCGACGCTGTTCGACTATTACCGCAAGCCGGGCGAACGCGAGGCGGGGAGCGCCCGGGTTTTCGAAATGCTCCGCCGCGGCCTTACGGTGAAGATCGGCCAGGTGCTGCCTTTAAGCGATATCGTGGAGGCCCATCGCGAGTTGGAAGCCGGCGCGACCACCGGTTCGACCATCCTGCTGCCCTGACGCGCGGCCACGGGGCGCGGGTCGCTCGCGCAGGTGCCGGGTATCGTCCGCCCTACGCCGCCAACGCGCGCGCTGTGCCGATTCCGCCGCTGAACGTCGAGGCCAGCAGCGTGACCAGCGCGGCTACCGCAATGGCAGCGCCGATCCAGACCACGGTGTCGAGGCCCGTGCCCGCAAAGAGGCTCGCCAGGCCTTGCCCGCCGGCGACTCCGAGCGGGATCATCGCGCTGGTGAGCACCGCCAGGCGACCCGTTGGATCGATCGTGGCGAGCAGGCTCATGTAGAACGGCAGCGTGAACGCCCAGCACGCCATCATCAGGAACATCGCCAGGACGAGTTGCGGGGTCAGCGCGAGCAACATGCAGCCGGCGAGCGCGAGCGTGCCGATCACGACGGCGACGACGCGGTTGACGTGCGTCGCCAGGATCGTCGCCACGACGGCGCCAAGCGCGGCGCCGATGCCGCCAAGCAGCAATCCCGTCGCGATCCGTTGCGGCGCGAGCCCATGTTCCGCGCCGATCAAGCCGACGATCGGCCAGGTCGATCCGAAGCCGGCGGCGATGAGGAACATGGCGCCCAGCGCGCCGAGGACGACCAGGCGGTTGGCCGCGCCGGGCGCGATGGGTGCGGGCTCGACATGGACGGGCACCGCCGGCACGAACGCAAGGTGGAACAACGCGAAAGCGGCGAGCACGAAGAACGCCGCGGTCCCCGGCGCGCTCCTGGCGAGCAGCGGGATGACGAGCAGCAGGAAGATCGCCGATACCTGATTGAACGCGACCGAGAAGCCCATCGATCGGCTTGGCGACGGTGTTGCGCTCAGCGAAGCGATCGCGACGGCATAGATCAGGCCGGACCCCGCCCCGGAGCAGACACGCCAGACGGCGGCCGCCGCGCCGCTTGCCGGCAGCGCGGACATGATCTGGCCGATCGCGGCGAGCAGCAATGCCGCGACCGCCAGCCAGCGGCGGTTCACGCGATTGACGAGGAGCGGCGCGACCAGCAGCAGCACCGCGCTCGCGAACATCTCTATCGCGCCGAGGCGCGTGGCGGTGGCGAGCGTCAGGCCGTGCGCGACGAACGCGCCGATCACCGTCGGCAGGACGAGTCCCGTGACCGCTCCCGGATTAGACAGGAAGGCGACGAACAGGATCCGTTGGCTCGAGAACGTGTCAGCCATGGCCGTCAGGCCTCGATCGCGGCGGGCTGCCGTTCGCTCGCGGCGGATCGTGCGCCGGGGAAAGGCACGCGCAAGCCCGCTTGTTCGGTCAGCGGCAGGACATCGTCTATGAAGCGCTTCAGACCATCGACATAATCGACCCAGGTCAGAACGACGCCGTCGACGCCGCAGCTTTCCAGCAGGGCAAGCCGGTCGGCGATCTCCCCGGCGGTGCCGACGAGTGGAAAGCCGCCCGCGCCGGCGACGAACCGCTGACGGAACGCCTTCATCGCATCGGGCGGCATCAACTGCGCTTCCTGACCTTGCAGGCGCATCCAGCCATCGGTCGCCAGCGTGTCCTCGAACTCGACGCTGTAGCGATGGAGGTACTCGTCCGCTTCGCGCCGCGTCTCGCGCTGCACCACGAAGCCGCTCGTCCAGACCTGGATATCGCGACCGAAGCGGGTCCTGGCGAAGGTCTTGTAGTCCTCCACCTGCTCGCGGATCTGGTCGGGCTTGTCCGACTTGATGATGACGAAGCACATGTCGGCGTGCTCGGCCGCGAACTCCATGCCGCGCGCCGAACCCCCGGCGTTCATGATCGGCGGCCCCGCCCGCTGGATCGGTTTGGGAGACGATACGCCCCTAACGATGTTGAAGAACTTGCCGGAAAAATCGATCTCCTCGTCCGACGTCCACAACTGCCGGATGATGCCCAGCCATTCGGACATGTAGTCGTAGCGCTCGTCGTGCTCGCGCAGCGATGCCCCGAACATCTCGAGTTCGGGTCGATTCCAGCCGCCGACGACATTCAGGCCGAAACGGCCGCCCGATATGTGATCGACCGTCGCGCACTGCTTGGCGACGACGATCGGATGCAGCGTCGGCGCATGCGAGGTGGCGAAGATCGCCGAGTAGCTCGTCGCCTGCGCGATGCCGGCGGCCCAGGTGAAGGGGTCCATCACGGTGCCGGTGGCATCGTCGGGCCGGCCCGTGGCGAAGCCTTTCCATCGCGCGTAGGGCACGATCGCCTCGAGGCCCGCGGCATCGGCCATGCGCGCGAGTTGCAGCGTCAGCGGCCAGGTCGCGAGATAGGCCTCGGGAACTGTCGTCAGGTTCGGAGCCTTGCCATTGCTCGAAAAGGTGCCGAGCTTCAGGCGGTTGGTGTTGAAGACGGGGTTGGTCGAATTGGTCACGGGATCTCGTCCTTCGGTTAGGCGGCGGCAGGGGCGGCGACAGAAGGGGCGGCGACAGAAGGGGCGGCAGGGGTGGCAACGGGGCGGAACGCGGCACCCGGATGCTGTGGCGCAAGCTTGGCGCCGGTGTCGGGGAACAGCTGTTCGCGCATCGTCCCGGGGCGATAGGCGGTCTTGTAGACGCCGCGCCGCTGCAGTTCGGGCACCACGAGATCGACCACCGAGGCAATCCCGGCGGGTTCGACCGTGCGCACCAGATTGAAGCCGTCGATCCCGGCTTCCTCGCTCCATACCATCAACTGATCGCAAACCTGCGAAGGCGAGCCGACGATGAAGGCTTCGCGGACGCCCAGCCCGGCGAACTTGCCGAGATCGCGGGTGGTCATCGGCTTGCCGTTGTTGCCGTCCTTCATCTGCGCCGAGATCGACTGGATGGCGTCGTTCTTGATGATGTCGATCGGATCGTCGGGCGCGTAGAGCGACAAGTCGGTGCCGACCATCGCCGAATACATCGCGAGATTGCCTTCCTCGCTCGAATACTCGGCATATTCGGCGACGAGGTCATTCGCCTCCGATTCGGTCGGCGCGACGATGACGGTCGCCGCCAGGAAGACCTTCAGGCTTTCGGGCGACCGGCCCGCGCGTTCCGCCGCGTCGCGAAAGCCGTCGGCCATCTTTCTGCCCACCGACAGCGTGTTGGTCGACATGAACGTGCACTCGGCATGCCGACCGCCGAACTCCTGGCCCCGGCCCGATGCGCCGGCGGTGAAGATCAGCGGCGTGCGCTGGGGAGATGGCTCGACCAGGTGAATGCCATCGCAGCGATAATGTTCGCTGTGGTGGCTGATCGCGTGGATTTTCGCGGGATCGGCGAAGATGCGACCGGCCTTGTCGCGCTTGATCGCGCCGTCTTCCCAGCTCGCCTCCCACAGCTTGTACATGAGGTCCATGTATTCGTCGGCGCGATCGTAGCGCTCGGCGTGCGGCACCGGCTCCATGCCGAGCGCGAGCGCCGCGCTCTGGATCGCGCCGGTGACGACGTTCCAGGCCAACCGGCCCTCGGTCAGATGATCGAGCGTCGAGAGCCGCCGCGCGAGCAGATAGGGCGGCTCGAACGTGGTGTTGCCGGTCACCCCGAAGCACAGATGCTGCGTGACAGCCGCCATGGCCGAGACGAGCATCATCGGATCGGCCGCCGGGAACATCGTCCCCGATCGGATCATCGCGTCGGGCTTGCCCTCGTACAGGCTGGGCACCGCCAGATTGTCGGCGACGAAAACGCAGTCGAGCAGGCCGCGCTCGGCCGTTTTCGCAAGGTCTGTCCAGAACCGCAGCGTGTTGTAGCCAAGGCCGTCCGCATTCGGATGCGCCCACAAGCCGCCCCAACTTTGCGAGGGGGATGACATGTAGAACGCGTTCAGGTGAATCTCTCTGCCTGCAGTCATTTGCCGTCCTCTCCTTACCACCCGCTCCAGCGCAGACCGCCGTTGCACATTGTGCAACCGATTTGACATAAGCGAGCGGGGCTGGCAAGCGTCGTGCTGGCGTTTCGCTTGGCCGTGCCCCGTGAGCGGTATTACCGCCGCACACGCCTGGCCTAGACAACCGTGCCCGCGAACACGCGGCATAGAGAGAGGATGATGATGAGCGAGCGTCTCAAGGACAAAGTCTGTCTGATCACCGGCACCGGCGGCAGCATGGGCCGGGAAACCGCGCTGTTGTTCGCGCGCGAAGGCGCGACCATCGTCGGTTGCGACATCAACCCGGAGAGTGCCGCCGCAACGATGCAAAGCGTCGAGGCGGCCGGCGGCACGATGGTATCGCTGCACCCGTGCGACCTGACCAACAAGGAACAATGCCAGGCGCTGGTCGATCGTGCGATCAGCGAGTTCGGCCGGATCGACGTGCTCTACAACAACGCCGCACGAACCGCGTTCAACTGGATCGAGGATATTCCGCAGGACGAATGGTATCGCAACATGGACGAGGAAGTGCATCTCGTCTTTCTGCTGACCCAGGCGGCATGGCCGCATCTCAAGGTCACGCGCGGCACGGTGGTGAACGTCGCCTCGGCGACCGCGTGGCGGACATTCCGCAGCATCGGCGCGTTGGCGCACAGCACGGCCAAGGCCGCGGTCGTCGCGATGACGAGGCATATGGCGATGGAAGGGCGCGAGTTCGGCATCCGCGTCAACTCGATCTCGCCCGGGCTCATCGCGACGAACCAGACGCGCGACCAGCTCGCCGATCCGGAGTGGATGACATCGATGCTCGCGTACACGCTGCTCAACCGGGTGGGGACGCCGATCGAGGTCGCGAACGCCGCCTTGTTCCTTGCGTCCGACGAGAGCTCGTACATCACCGCGACCGATCTTCATGTCGATGGCGGCGTGCTGGCTTAGAACCAGATGGTCAGGAGCCTTCAGTAAGCCGCAGCCAGTTGCCGTGTGCGAAGGCCGCGCGGTCGGCATCGTTCAGCCCGCACTCGTCGAGGAAGCGCCGCGCGTCGCCGCCGGGCCGGTACTGATAGGGAAAGTCGGTGGAGAACAGCAGCCGGTCGGTGCCGACGATCTGCGCCGTCCGCGCGAGATAGTCGGGCATAAACATGCCGCTCGACGTCACGTAGAGATTGCGGCGCAGGTACGTGGCGAACGGGTGCTCAAGCTCCGCCACGCGGTCCATCGATGACAGGCGCTCGGCGTAGAATAGCACGACTTCGCCCCAGTGGCCGAGGATCAGCTGGAGATCTGGCAGGCGATCGAACGTCCCCGAAAGAACCAGGCGCACGAACTGGATGCCGGCGTCATAATGCCAGCCGAGGCCGTGCATCGCGAAGGCATCGTCGACCTTGGGCGAAATGCCCGAATAATAGGCCGAGCGCACCGCCGGCGGGGCCGTGCGCGGGTGGAGGAAGATCGGGACACGGAGCGCGGCGGCGTTCTCGAACACCGGCCGGAAGTCCGGATGGTCAAGGTTGCGGTCGCCGACGCGTCCGCACAGCATGGTCCCCTTGAAACCGAGCGTCGTCACGCAGCGTTCGAGTTCGCGCGCGGCCTCGTCGGGCATCGCCATCGGCAACGCGGCGAACGCCTGGAAGCGGTCCGGCCACCGCGCGATCGTCGCGGCGACCGCATCGTTCGCGCGCCGGGCCAGGTCGACGCTTTCCGGCCCGAGGTCGTGCAGCGCGGGAGTGGTCAGCGACAGCACCTGCACATCGACGCCGGTCTCGTCCATCAGCGCCAGCCGCTCGTCGGCAAGATCGAGCAGCCGGCGCTCGATCTCGTCCGAATAGATTGCGATGGCGGGGTCGGTCGCCTCCAGCCCGATCGCGTCCCAGGCGGCGCGCACGTCCGCCGTCAGATAGTGCTCCTCGATCGCGATCAGCTTCATGCCTTGCCCTTCCGTCCCGCTTTGTCGCTACTCGATCACCATGGCCCGATCACCATGGCCCGATCACCATGGCACGGTCGCGCCGTTGCGGTCGAGGAAGCGCAGCCCCGGCTTGCCCTGCTGCGCGATCACCGTGTCGACCAGCGGCGGGATCGACTCCTCGACGGTCAGCGGCGCGTCGGGGCCGCCCAGTTCGGTGCGGACCCAGCCCGGCGCCATCAGCAACAGCGCCCGCTGGTCGTTGGCGTGGCGCGCGGCGTAGCTGCGCATGTACTGGTTGAGCGCCGCCTTGCTGCCGCGATAGACCTCGTGGCCGCCCTTCTCGTTGTTGGCGATGCTGGCCTGCCCCGACGACATGACGCCGATCAGGCCGCCGGCGCGCACCAGATCCTGAAGTCCCTCCACCGTGCGCATGACGCCGAGCGCATTGGTCAGCATCACGCGTACGAACTCATCGGTCGGCGTCTCGGCGATCGTTTCGGCCTGGTCGTGGTTGGCGGTTCCGGCGTTGACGAACAGCATATCGAACGCGCTGCCCGACAGCCGTTCGCGCGCACCGGTGATCTGATGCGGTTCGGTGATGTCGAGCTGTTCGATCGTCAGCTGGTCCGCATGGGCGTCGGCGAGATCGTGGAGCGGGGTCCGGTCCGCACCGCGAGCGGTGGCGACGACGTGCCAGCCCTTCTTCACGAACTCGCCCGCCATCGCGAGGCCGAGGCCGCGCGATGCGCCGACGAGGAGGATGGTTTTGCTGTCCTTATCGGGGGAAGAAGCCATGAGCGTGCACCTTTCGAATATTCGCGCTGGATATGGCGTGGCCGCGGCGCAGCGCCAGACGCATCCGATGCAATGGATGATTGCACGTGGCGCTGGGCACCGCGCGACGTGACGGCTATGCTCACCCGATGGCCACGCTCGACTTGAACCTACTTGCCGCGCTCGACGTGCTGCTCAGCGAACGCAGCGTCACGGCCGCCGCCAGGCGTCTCGGGCTCAGCGCCTCGGCGACGAGCCGGACGCTGGCGCGGCTGCGCGCGGCGACCGGCGATCCGCTGCTGGTTCAGGCCGGACGCTCGCTCGTGCCCACGCCTTATGCGGAGCAACTGGCCGGCCGCGTCCACGCGCTCGCCGAAGAAGCGCGAGCGGTGCTGTCCCCCGCGACGGCGGAATTCGACCCGGCCACGCTCGAACGCACCTTCACGATCCGCGCCAACGAAGCGTTCGTCACGCTGTTCGCGGCGGAGCTGATCACCGCGATCGCCGCGGCGGCACCGCGCGTGCGGCTCCGCTTCACGCTCAAGGCGGACAAGGAAGCGGAGCCGTTGCGCGACGGCAGGATTGACCTCGAAATCGGCACTCCGGGAGGGCGCGCGCAGGAAGCGCGCAGCACGCTCCTCTGCCGCGATCGTTTCGTCGGCGCGGCGCGCCTGGGTCATCCGCTGCTCGCCGAACCGATCACGCCTTCGCGCTATGCCGCGTGCGGCCACGTCGTCACGTCCAGGCGGGGCGCGACGGCGGGCCCGGTGGACGATGCGCTGCGCGAGCAAGGCTTGCGAAGGCACGTCGTTGTGGTCGTCCCGAACTTCCTCGAAGCGCTGACGATCGCGCGCCGGTCGGACCTGATCGCGCTCGTGTCGCGCTCGTGCTTTCACGATGGCGATGCCACGGCCCGCGGCCTGGTTGCGTTCGACCTCCCCGTGGCGACGCCTGAATTGACGATCAAGGCCATGTGGCACCCCCGCCTCGACGCCGATCCCGCACACCGCTGGCTGCGTGAGATGGTGATCGGCAGGTGTCGGGCCGGAGAGGCGGAGTGACCTGACGAACGTCCCGCGCGCAGGAGTCCGATCGCCGAAAAAGGGCAGCTACCGTTGGCTCATTCGATGCCGACTCGACCGTTCGGAAACAAACACCGAATCACGAATTAGCGATCGTGTGAGGCGTTATCGTATACCCGAACGGGTCGCGGAACGCGAAGTAGCGGCCGAATGGTCCGTCCTTGGGCGCGGACACGATCGTCGTGTCATGCTCGACGAGATGATCGTGCAGCGCGTCGGCGTCATCGCAGCCGAACCAGATCGCGATTCCCAGGCCGAGCGTGTCCGCGTCCTTCAAATCACTCACGGGCGTACGCACGGCGAACGGGATCGGCTTGGTGTCGAACACCACGGCACCCGGCGGGCTGCGGTCAGCGACTGTCAGCCCGACAACCTCGGAATAGAAGGTGCGTGCAGCGTCGAGGTCTTCGGCCTGGATGCCGATGAAGTCGGGTCCGATCAGATGCGGCATCGCGGCGTTTCCCTTCACTGTAACAGCGGCTAATATCAGCACGCTGACATTATATAAGGGTGCTGATATGTCAACCCTGGAGAACGATGATCCCTATGCGACGATCGGCTTTGCCGTGAAGCTGGCCCAGCAGTCGCTGCGCGTCCGGCTGGACGCCGATCTGCGCGGAATTGGGCTCACGACGCCGCAATATGCGGTTCTTTCGTTTCTCATGATCGAGCCGGGCGCGTCGAACGCCGCACTCGCGCGCCGCGCCTTCGTCACTCCGCAGACGATGCAGGCGATCCTGGTAGCGCTCGAGCGCGCGGGCCATGTCGCGCGGACACCCCATCCCGGGCACAAGCGCATTCAAACCACCGAGCTGACGCCAATGGGTCGTGAGGCCCTTAAAGCCGCCTCGGTGATCGTCGCCGATGTCGAGGCGCGGCTGTGCGAAGCGGCGCGGCCGCTTGCCCCCGCGACCGTCGCGGTGATGCTGTCACGGCTCGCGGATGCGCTGCGTTGAGCCAGGTTGAAGCGTATTGTCGCGCGGCCTTACCGCTCAGCGACGTCGATCACGATCTTGCCGAAATGCTTGGCCGCGGCGGCGGCCCGGCGCGCCGTCCGCCCGACCTGCCCGACCTTGTTGCGTTTTAGGTGGTCGTCCGCGAACGCAGCTTTAGCCGCCGCCACCGCCCTGGGCGTGGCGCCATCGGGCGCTGAGCCACGCCATGCGCCGGCTCGAGGTCCGGCTGGGCACCGCGCTGCTCCGCCGCACGACGCCCAGCGTTTCGCCGACGGACGCCGAATTCCGCCTGATCGAGGCGATCAGGCCGGCGCTCGCCATGATCGACGCGGGGCTTGACGAAGTGTCGAGCGTCGGCGAGCGGGTGCTTATCGAGCGGCTCCGCCATCGCGCCAGCTGAGCCGCTCGATCGAAGCCCGCGTAGTTTCGCGATTTTCCCGAGCGCATATGCTGGCCGCCTGGCGTGCGCGTCATGCTAGGCGATCGTGTCGACCACGCCACCGTCAGCGCGCAACGCCGCCCCCGTCGTGGCCGACGACAACGGCGAGGCGACGTAGGCGACAAGGTTGGCGATTTCCTCGGGCGTCGTCATGCGTTGCAGGATCGAGCTGGGGCGCTGGGTCCGCACGAAGTCGGTGGCGGCCTGCTCCACGGGCTCGTCACCGTCGCTCATGCCCTGGAGCATCTTCGCCACCCCTTCCGAAAGCGTCGGGCCCGGCAGCACCGTATTCACGGTCACGTTGCCGCCGGCCATGCGCTTGGCGAGCGCGCGCGAGAGGCCGAGGATGGCCGTCTTGGTGACCCCGTAATCGATCATCTCGACGGGCAGGTTGAGCGCCGATTCGGAAGAGATGAAGATGACGCGCCCCCAATCGCGTTGCGCCATGCCGGGCAGGTAAGCGCGGGCAAGCCGCATTCCGGCGAGCACGTTGGTGCCGAGCATCTCCTCCCACTGCGCGTCGGGGATCGAGAAGAAATCGAGCGGCTTGAAGATGCCGGCGTTGTTGACCAGGATATCGACCACCGGCTCGGCGCGCGCGACGCTCTCGCAGCCCGCGATCGTGCCCACGTCCGCCACTACGCCGCGCACTTCGCCTTTCGCGGCGGCGGCGCTGATCTTGGCGCAGGCCGCGTCGACTTGCGGCTGCTTGCGCCCGTTGACGATCACGCTCGCGCCCGATGCGGCGAGACGGGTGGCGATCGCCAGGCCGATGCCACCGGTCGAGCCGGTCACCAGCGCCGTCTTGCCCGTCAAGTCGATGATCATACCTATGCTCCTGCCTTGAAGACCGCACTCAGCGATGGCCGGCGCGCCGACGATTGGTCCGTATGCTCTGGCTGCGCCTGACGATGGCGATTGTCGATCCGTTGCCGCGCGATCAAGTTGCGCTTTGTTATTGTCGGCACGGTTATTCTTGGCAGGGTGATGCGGTTATTCTCCGGAACGCCACGCCCGCCTTGCGACGCGGATTACCGGTAACGGGGTTCCGGCGCGAGGTCGATCCGGCGTGCGGAGCGCGATAAAAAACGATCCGCCCCTTGCGTGCCGAGCCTAGTGTGTATATGTGTTGCTTACATAGAGAGAAATATGCCGACCAGCACTCGTTTCGTTGTTTGTGTGCATACGCTCGTCAACCTCGCGGTTGGCGATGGCCGACCCATGCGATCGGAGGACCTCGCCCATTCGGCCAACACGAACGCGACCGTCATTCGATCGCTGCTGATCCGGCTGAACGAGGCCGGGTTCACCAGATCGCAGCTCGGCAGCGGCGGTGGCGCGATGCTGGCCCGGCCGGCGGAAAGCATTACGCTGCTCGATGTCTATCGGGCGGCCGAAGATACGGAACTGTTCTCAGTCCACCGGGACGAGCCGTGCCGCGCGTGCCCGGTCGGCGGAAACATCCTGGAGGCGATCCGTCCGGTTCTCGACAAGGCCCGCCATGCGATGGAGAAAGAACTTGCAGATACGACAATTGCTCAAATCGCTGCGCGGGTCGCGCAGCTCGGACGGTTCGCGATCCCGCTCGTCGTCTGACGTTTATTCACAAGTGCCTGTGCGTCGGCAACGCGCAGACCAGTCAATTACAGCCAAGCCAAAGGATATTGCCATGACCAAGCTGCTCGTTATCGAAGTAAGCCCCCGTGGGGACTATTCCGCATCGCGGACCCTCGCGACCGACTTCGTATCTTCCTGGAAGGGCCGCAACCCCGGCGGCGAGGTGACCGTGCGCGATCTTCAGCAGACGCACCTGCCGTTCGTCGACATGAACTGGATCGCGGGCGCCTTCAGCCCACCCGAGCAGCGCACGCCCGAGATGCAGGACGCGCTCGCGATCGGTGACGAGATGATCGCCGAATTGAAGGCTGCCGATCACATCCTGATCGCGACGCCGATGTATAATTTCTCGATTCCCGCGGTGCTCAAGGCCTGGGTCGACCACGTCTGCCGGGTCGGCGAGACGTTCACGATGGCCTATGAAGGCCTGGTGACCGGCAAGAAGGCCACCGTGATCGTCGCGTCGGGAAGCGACTTCTCCCCGGGTACGCCGTATGAGGCCGCCAATGTGGCCAGCACCTATCTGCAGCAGATCCTCGGCTTCATCGGCATCAAGGATGTCGAAGTCGTCCTGGCCGGACGCACGCTCGCGCTGATGACCGGCGAGACGAGTGTCGATGCGTTTCGCGACGCGCATCGCCCTGAACTGGAGGAAGCGGCGCTGCTGGCCGCCTGATACGAGCGAGTACCGCGAGATGACGCAATCCACCGACGTGACGTCAGATATGGTGCGGGACCGGCGCGCGATCATCCACCGGACGAGGGGCCATGGTCATGGCCCTATCGTCCGGCTGATGAGCCCGTCCGACCTCGGCCATTCGCTCAAGCCGTTCGTGTTCCTCGATCTGTTCGAGATGGACGCGTCGATGATCGGCGCGATGGACGTCCATCCCCACTCGGGCATCGCGACCGTTACGCTCATCACCCAGGGGGACGTGAGGTTCGACGATCCCGACGCGGGCACGGGCACGATCGGCTACGGCGGGGTCGAATGGATGCGCGCCGGCGGCGGTGCGTGGCACGGCAAGGAGATGTCGCGCGGCGGGTCGGCGCGCATCCAGGGTTTCCAGCTCTGGATCGCGCTCGGCGCGGACTGCGAAAACCTGCCGGGTGAGAGCCAGTATCTTGAGGCGCGTCACATGCCGGTCTGGGGACCGGCGACGGTCATCATCGGCGGGTTGGACGGTGCGCATAGCCCGGTCCGGGCGCCGGACGGCATCACTTACCTCCTGGTCACCCTCAAACCCGGCGAACGGTGGCGCTGGCAGCCGCCGCCAGGTCAATCGGTGGCCTGGCTAGCCGTTGCGCGGGGCGTGCTCGACGCGGGCGAGCGCATTACGGCGGGCGAAATGGTCTCGTTCGAGCAAGGCGAAAGTCCGATCATCCTCGAGGCTTCGGGCGACAGCGACGCGGTGTTCGTCATCGCCTCGGCGCTGCCGCACCCGCACGACCTCGTGCTCGGCTACTATTCGGTCCACACTTCGGCCGACGCGCTCCAAGCGGGCGAGGCGAGGATCGCCGAACTCGGCGCGCTGCTGAGGACAAGCGGCGGCCGCGCGCGTCCAGGCGGCGCCGTCCCGGTCTATCGCTGACCGGTCTATCTCTGACGACCGCATCTCGACGCAGGCTACGCGGCACGGTCGCAGACTGACGTTAACGAGGGTTAACTGTGCTTGCAAAACTTGGGCACGATAGGGGGAACGACCGGGTTTCAAGGCTGTTGACTGGTGTGACAACAGCCGGAGATCATCATGTCTGTCATCGATAAGGTCGTCGCGGCCGTAACCCCGCTCGAAAGCGACGAGGCGCGGGTCGATGCGCGACGCAAGGCGGAAGCGATCGCGCGTCCGGGCGACTGGCTTTCGCAAGCCTTGACGCACCATCGCGAGATCGAGGAGCAATTTACAGCTTTGGGTGTCGCCACCGATGCCTCCTCGCGCCGGTCGGCGCAGAAGCGGCTCGGTCTGTTGCTGACCGGCCATTCGATCGCCGAAGAGGTGACGATCTATCCGGCGCTGGCGGCGGACAAGCAGGTCGGCCATGCCGAACTCGCGTATCAGGAGCAGTCCGCGGCGAAAATGGAAATGGGGTTGCTCGAAACGCTCGATCCGATGAGCGAGGATTACCACGACAAATTCGAGCACATCCGTGGCGCGGTGTTGCACCATATCTATTCGGAAGAAGGAAACTGGTTTATCGAGCTGGCGGAAACCGCGAGCGCGAGCGACCAGGCGCGGATCAGTGACCGATATCGCGAGGAGTATGCGCGCTATATGGGCAGCGACGCCTAAACGCGGGCAAGCGCGGTATGAGCGGGGCGGGGGCAATAGTTGATCGATCTTGACGAGCCGGATCTCGCGCTGCTCGATCTGCACTCCCGGCTCGTCGCGCACGACTATCGCTTCACCACGCCGACCCCCGCCTCGCACGCGCGCGTGATCGCGCGCGGGGAGGGCCGGCCGGCCGAAGGTCTGCGCGATATCTTGGGCTGGAGCCTGCCGTTCGCGCCCGACGTGCTGCCGCGCGATCTGCGCGACATGCTGCGCGCCGGCGGGATGCTCGACGAGACCCAGCCGCACCATCGCAGCCGGGTGCGCGTCTCCAGCGTCGGCGCGCACAATTATCTGCACTCCGCTTATCCGACGACGGCCGAAGACGCGGTGTTCCTCGGCCCCGACAGCTATCGCTTCGCGAACCTCATCACCGCTGAGCTGAGCGCGCGCGCACCGGCTTTGGGATCGCGCATCGTCGACATCGGTGTCGGGGCCGGGGTCGGCGCGATCACCGCGAGCGATTTCTGTGGCGACGCGACGATCTTTGCGACCGACCTCAACCCCCAGGCGCTGCGGCTGGCGCGGATCAACGCGGCGCAGGCGGGCATCGCGATCACGTTTGTCGAAACGAGCGGGCTTGCCGGGCTGACCGGGGCTTTCGACCTGGCGCTGATCAACCCGCCCTTCATCGTCGATGTGGAAGCGCGCACCTATCGTCATGGCGGCGACATGCACGGCGGCCGGCTTTCGCTCGACCTCGCCGGCGAAGCGCTGACGCGGCTCGCCCCCGGCGGACGGCTGATCCTCTATACCGGCAGCGCGATCATCGACGGCGTTGATCGCTTGCGCGAAGCGCTGGCGATCGCGGCGAGCGGCCACGGCTGTTCGTTCCGCTACGGCGAGATCGACCCCGACGTGTTCGGCGAGGAACTCGCCACGCCGGCCTACGCCGACGTCGATCGCATCGCCGCCGTCAGCGCGATCTTCACGCGCGAGGCGTAGAGTCAGATGTCCTAACCCGGCCCGCCAGCCGCGCCACCGCGAGATCGCCGGTGACGTTGCCGAGCGTGCGGAAGATGTCGGGGATGGATTCGACCGCGAGCAGGACGGGCAGCAGCGTGATCGGCGCGCCGATCGCGGCGCAGACCGGCGCGATCGTCGCGAAGAACGACACTTGCGCCGGCAGGCCCACCGCGGCGAGGCTTACCGCCGCCGCCGTCACGACGCCCACCGCCAACGTCGGCGGCGACAGCGTAACGCCGTGCAGATGCGCAAGGTAGACCGCGACCGCCATGTTCGCCGCCGCGCTCGCGACGCGGAAGATCGACACCGCCAGCGGCAGCACGACGCCCGCCGCCTCGGGCTCGACGTCGAGCGCGGCCGCCGCGCCGACCATCGCGGGCAGCGAGGCGAGCGACGACTGCGTGCTGACCGCGACGATCTGCGCGGGAAACGCCGCGCGCACGAAGGCCGCGGGGGATATCCGCCCCGCGACGATCGCGACGATCGTCACCAGGATCGCCGCCGCGAGGCAGCTGGCGGCGACGACAGCCACGTATTGCGCGAAATCGCCCGCCGCGCTCAGCCCAAGCTGCGCGCCCACCGTGAACGCCAGCGCCAGCACGCCGAGCGGGGCCAGCCGCAACACCCATTGCACGATCACCAGCATCGCCTCGACGATCGCACGGAAGAACGTCAGCAGGCTCTCGCGCAGCGGCGTGGCGATCCGCGTGATCGCGAAACCGAACAGCAGCGCGAAGACCACGAGCGGCACCATCGCGGTATCGGCGGCGGCCTTGATCGGGTTGGTCGGGATGATGTTGGCGATCCAGTCGGTCGCCGATGCCGACCCCGATGCCGATGCCGATGCTCCCGACGAAGCCGCGCCGTCCACGCCGGCCAGCGTAGCGGTGCCCACTGGCCAGACGGCGAGCAGCGTGGACGAAAGCAGCGCGCTCACCGCGCAGCTCGCCACGAGCAACCCCGCGAACCACAACAGCGCGCGGCGCGCGACGCCTCCCGCTGCTACACCTTCCGCCGCGCTCGCGATGCCGGTGACGAGCAGCCCGAAGACGAGCGGGACCACCGTCATCGTCAGGCCATCGAGCCACAGCCGGCCGACCGGGCGGGCGACCGCCAGCATGACGTCGAGCCCGGCAACCCGTTGCCCGGCGAAGACCGCGCCCAGCACCAGTCCCGTGGCCAGCGCCGCGAGCAGCCACATCGGCAGCGACCGCGGTATTCGGCCCGCTTTATCGTCCTTCGCGATATCGCGCGCAGACGCTTCGGTCATCGTTCATGCTCCCTGGTCCCACAAACGGCCACTTAGGCTGTACCCGGCTCGCCGTCGATTCGCGGGTAGGGTCAAGCGCCGTCGAAGAGAAAAGCGGACAAATCAAAGATTTATGAATCAGCCATCATGTCACCTTTCCAAGTCGGTGTCAGCGCAAGCCGCGCATGGCCGCCATTTGCCTCGGCAGGCTCAGCGATGCGCGGCGGTTCGCAACAAGAGCGGCAGCGAGCGCGCGAACATGGCCACGACTTCCCCCCGCTGCTCGACCTTGGCGCGGAGCAGCGTCCCGTGCCAGGCGGCAATCACGATGACGGCCAAGTCTTCGGCCTCCATGTCGGTCCGCGCCAGCCCTTCGTCCTGCGCGGCGCGTATGGCCCGGGTAAACGGCGCCGTCAGATCGCCCATCGCCTTGATCAGCCGATGGCGGAGCAACTCGCTGTGGGGCGGCAGCTCCAGCCCCATATTGGCCAGCAGGCAGCCGAACCGCCAGTCCAACGGCGCGGCGATGCTATCGATAGCGTCGAAATAGGCAGCGATCCGGTCCAGCGGCGTACGCGAAGCATCGTCCAACGTCGCCGTCGCGATGCCGAGCAGGGCGTCCATGTAGCGATCGAGAACGAGCGCGGCGAACTCCTCCTTCGATCGGAAATGGTTGGTGAACGACCCGAGTGGAGCGCCAGCCGCCTGCGTGATCTCGCGGACGCCGCAAGCGGCGTAGCCACGTTCATGTAGCGCGGCGACGCCAGCGTCGAGCAGCTTGTCGCGCAAGGAAGAACGACCCATAGACTTTCAATACATACGTACGTATTGGTAAGCAAGGCAGAGATGGAGACGTGGCATGGACGTCAAGCACCGGCAGGTTCAGGCAAACGGCGTCACGTTGCACGTTGCGGAGGCGGGCGATGGGCCGACGGTCCTGTTCGTGCACGGCTTCCCCGATACTTGGCGCGGGTGGCGCCGTCAGATGGAGGCGGTGGTCGCGGCCGGCCACGGCGCGATCTCGCTCGACATGCGGGGCTACGGCCAGAGTTCCAGACCGGACGATGTGGCCCCCTATACCATGTTCCAATGCGTCGGCGACCTCATCGGGGTGCTCGATGCGCTCCGCGTCGAGCAGGCGACGCTGGTCGGCCATGACTTTGGCGCGGCGGTCAGCTGGACCGCGGCGATGATGCGGCCGGACCGTTTTGCCGCCGTGTTCTGCCTCAGCGTGCCGCCGTTCCCGATCATCCGTCCCAGCTTTCTTGAACAGCTACGGGCGGCCGGTAAAGACGAGTTCTACATGTTCGCCCAGATGCGCCCGGAAGCCGACGCCGAGTGGGCGGACGCGGCGACCTCGATCCCCGGCATGTTCTACTGGACATCGGGCGAGCCGCCCGAGGCCAAGCGTTGGAACCCGATGGACCCGTCACGGGGATTGAACCGGCCGTCCCCCGTCGGCATCCCCGCATTTGTCGACCGCGACGACATGCTCGCCGCGATCGGCGAGTTCGAGCGCAACGGCTTTAACGGACCGTTGAACTATTATCGCGCGATGCAACCCTATTTCGACCAGGCGGGGGCTTTGGCCGGCGCGACGATAGATCAACCCTCCTTCTTCGCGTTCGGCGAGGAAGACGGCATGGTGAAGATGCGCCGGACCGAGGAAGCGGATTTGCGCAAGCTGGCGCGGGACCTTCGCGGGTTCGTTCCGTTGGAGGGCGTCGGCCACTGGCCGCAGCTTGAAGCGACGGACAGGGTGAGCGAGGCGCTGCTCGGCTTTCTGCGAGAGGTCAGCTGACGACGTGCGCGGTCCCGAAACGCCATCATCGGGACGGCCGGTGTTGATCGCTTCATTCCGCGCGTCCCGCTGACACTGGCTTTGGCCAGCCGCTGACACCGACTGCAAAAACCGACAGATCGGGCGCACCGAGCGCCCGCCTGCTTGCGTTACCCGGCCGCGCGCGGATGACGGCGTCGCACCCGTTCGGCGGCGAACGCGATGCGTTGAAGGTCCGCGCGCTCGACCAGCGCGGACCAGGTCCAGTTGCTGCCAAGCCAGCCCGAATGCACCATGATGTCGGGGGTTCTGCATTCCCAATATGTGCGATGGCGGGGGTAGGTCGAGATCAGCGTCGCCTCTATCTCGCGCACGATCGCCAGTGCGTCCGGGTATCCATCGGACCCCGGAGCGTGAACGATTCCGATGCCGCGAACCCCGGTCATAAGCAGAGCGCGGCGGCATCGTACAGCCGCGCCTCGTGCGCCGATGGTGGCGGGACGATGGTCCGCGCCTTCGCCCATTGCGCCGCGAACCGTGCGATCGCATCATGCAGCGAAGGCAACAGCGTGCCGCGATGGCTGGTCAGCGCCAGATGCCGGGGGCGCGGCGCGCGCCAACCGAGGTCGGCCGGACCACGGTCTTCGACGAGGCTTTCGTCCAGCCCGGTCGCCCGCGCGAGGCGCCTGGCGAACTCCGCCCAGGTGCAGGCCTCGCCGTTGGTCAGGTGCCAGATACCCCGCTCGCCATCGATCGCGAGGTCGAGCACCGCGTTGCACAGATCGGGCACGTAGGTCGGCGTGACGGTATGCGTGGGCGACGCGCCGAAGCGCTCGCCGAGGACAAGCGCGTCGCAGGCGTGCATGGCGAAATTGTGTCGGTCGAACGGGGAAAAAAAGGCCGCCGTCCGCGCGATCAGATGGACCCCGTCGAGCGTCCCGATCAGGTCCTCGGCCGCCGCCTTGCTCCGCCCGTAGACGTTCGTCGCGCACGGCGCGTCGCGTTCGTCGTAAGCCCGCTCAAACCGCCCGTCGAACACGAGATCGGTCGAGAAATGCACGCTCTGGATGCCGCGCGACGCGCAGGCCTGCGCCAGCCGGTGGGCGCCCTCGGCGTTGACCCCGAAGCAGTCCGCCGCGCGGTCCTCCGCGTCGTCGACACGAACCCAGCCGGCGGCGTTGATCACGACCCATGGCCGGTGACGGTCGAGCGCGGCCGCGACCCGATCGCCGTCGAGAAGATCCATTCCGGCGCGGCCGAGCGCGACATGCGCGACGTCGCGGTGGCGACATGCGGCGGCGAGCGCTTGGCCCAGCGTCCCATCGGCACCGGCGATGAGCACGGGCGCGACCGGCGCCGGCCCGATCAGCGGCCCGATCAGCGCAGCGATGCCGCGCCGTTCGCGCAACGATGCGGGTCGCGCGCTTGGTGGATGCTCGAGCCGGATCGCGCGCTGCCACCAGCCCGCGCCCTGCATCACCGGATGCGCGGGCCCGTCGCCACGGGCGATCGCGCGCAGTAGCGGCACCATCGCGGTCGGGCGCGGAACGTCGCCGCTGACGTCGAACGCCCCGGCCTCATAGCGACCTGGGGATCGCAGCAGGGTGTCCCACCCGGCATTGCCGAACAAGGCCCAGGTCGTCACCGCGCGGACGTCCACGCCTTCGGCGCGCGCGTGTTCGGCGGCCCGCCAGGCGGACCACATCCAGCGCATCTGCTCGTCGCGGGTGCACCCGTTGTGGACTTCGGTGATCGCGATCGGCCGGCGATAGCGTTCCCATGCCTCGTGCAGCGTCCCGCCGAGCCCCTGCGGGCCGGGATCGAGCACGCGGACGGCTTCGGTATCGACGAACGGCCCGCGCGCGCCTGGCCCCGCGTACCCGGCCGGATAACGGCGGGTGCGATGATCGAGGAACCGGTCGCTGGTCAGGTAATGATTGATGCCGATGATATCGGGCGGACAGGGGTCGTCGGCGATCGCCGCCAGACGATCCTCGAACCCCAGACCGCGAAGCCTGCGCCACATCGCGTGGCCGGGCTTGACCATGCCGCACAACAGGTCCCAGCTCATCCAGCGCCGCGCGTTGTCGTGTCCCGCCTGATCGCGCAGACCGCCCGTCGCATAAGTGCGGCCAAGGTCGTCGGTCTGGATCAGCCGCGCATGGGCATTGACCTCGCGGACCGCGCGCATCGCCAGCCGCGTCGCGTCGATCTGGTTCAGCAGCGCGAGCCAGAACGATCGCTCGTCGCGATGATGCGGATACCAGTGCCCGTATAGCGCCGAAAAGCGCGCGGTGGTGACCGGCTCGTTGACCGGCGTCCAGTCCTCGATGTGCGGATAGCGCGCCGCCGCCGCCGCCGCGTGGCCCGCCAACCCTCGCGCGAAGCCGGGGTCGAGCAGATCGGTATAGCGCGGCCCGCCGCCATGGTGGACGAGGCCCGCGATCACGCGCTGTCCGGCCAGACGCAACAGCGACAGTCGATCGTCGGTCCACGCCCAATCCCGCGCCGACGGGTCGTGCGGCGCCACCCGCTCCCACAGGATCGGATAGCGTATGGCGGCAAAGCCGATGTCGCGGATGCGCTCGATGTCGTCGCGGCGGCCTGCGTGCCCCGTCGCGACCAGCTGATCGCCAAAACCGTCGCCGATGCGGTTCACCGTGCACTCGATCCCTCCCCAAAGCTCGAGCTTACCGCGAAGCGCATCCGCCGCCGGGCTATCGATCGGATCGCTGGCGCACATTTTCATGCATTCATAACCGCAACCCGCCACCCGCGTTGCAATATATCCAAGCGGCGGAATCAAAAAAGCAGTTCTATGATCTATGTTGGTAAATTCCGTTCTGTCACAGGATTGGAACCTATTCACCCCGTAAATGGTTGATATTGAAATCAATATAGGGGCGATTGTGGCGCGAACATTAGCTTCTGCGAACGCGATGCAGATCAGTAGTTCGGATGACGTGCTGATTTGTTTTAGTCATCTGCGATGGAATTTCGTTTTCCAGCGACCGCAGCAGATCATGGTTCGCTTCGCCGCCGATCGAACTGCCGGTCACGCCGCCAGTCGAACCGTCAAGAGAACGGTCGTGTTCTGGGAGGAGCCGGTGGAAACGGCCGTCGGCGTCGCGCCCACGCTCTTGCTCGATCGGTGTCCGAGATCGGGCGTCATCGTCGCCGTCCCGCAGCTTCCACCCGGGCTTTCGGGTCCCGAGCGGACGAAAGCCCTGCGCGATTTGCTCGACGGGCTGATTGCTACGTCCACCGGCTCGCTGGCGCTATGGTACTACACGCCGATGATGCTGCCGTTTTCACGGCATCTCGATGCGCAGTGCGTCGTCTACGATTGCATGGACGAACTGGCCAATTTCAAAGGCGCTCCGCCCGAACTGCTGTTGCTGGAACGCGCGCTGCTGGGCGTGGCCGACCTGGTGTTCACCGGCGGGCATAGCCTGTACGAAGCCAAGCGCGATCTGCACGAGGCGGTTCACGCATTCCCGTCGAGCGTCGATGTCGCGCATTTCGGTCAGGCCCGTCGGGCGATCGCCGAACCCGAGGACCAGCGATCGATAGCCTCGCCCCGGCTGGGCTTTTTCGGGGTGATCGACGAGCGGATGGACCTCGATCTGCTCGCGGCGCTCGCCGACGCGCGGCCGCAATGGTCGATCGTCATGATCGGTCCGGTGGTCAAGATCGACGAGGCGGACCTGCCCCGCCGGGCCAACATCCACTATCTCGGATCCAAGGATTACGCCGAGTTGCCCGGATATCTCGCCGGGTGGCGCGTCGCGCTGATGCCGTTCGCGATCAACGAGGCGACGCGTTTCATCAGCCCCACGAAGACCCCCGAGTATCTCGCGGCCGGGTGCCCGGTCGTATCGACGCCGATCGTCGATGTGAAGCGGCACTACGAGGCGCTCGACGCCGTCCGGATCGCGGACGGCGCCGCGGAATTCATCGCCGCCTGTGACGATGCGCTGCGGATCGAGCGGACCGACGGATGGCGCGAACCGATCGATCGGTTGCTCGGCGAAATGTCGTGGGATCGCACGCAGGGCCAGATGGCCGCGCTGGTCGATGCGGTGGTGAGCGAGGCAGGCTCGGTGCAGCCCATCGTTTCGCCGCAGTCCTGGCCCACCGAACGCGCGAGACCCTATGATGTCATGGTCGTCGGCGCGGGGTTCGCGGGCGCGGTGATGGCCGAGCGGCTGGCGGCGGATGGCGGCAAGCGTGTGCTGGTCGTCGATCGCCGCCCGCACATCGGCGGCAATGCGTTCGACCGCCGCGACGACGCGGGGATCCTGATCCACCAGTACGGCCCGCATATCTTTCACACCAATTCGAGCGAGATCGTCGACTATCTGTCGCGCTTCACCGCCTGGCGACCCTACGAGCATCGCGTGCTCGCGGACGTCGACGGTCTGCTGGTGCCGATGCCGATCAACCGCACGACGCTCAACCTGCTCTATGGTCGCGCGCTGGCGAGCGACGCGGAGGCCGAAGCCTTTCTCGAGGCGCGGGCCGAGCCGATCGCGATCGTGCGCACCTCGGCTGACGTCGTGATCTCGGCGATCGGACGCGAACTCTACGAGACGTTTTTCCAGGGCTACACGCGCAAGCAATGGGGTCTTGACCCGAGCGAACTCGACAAGTCGGTAACCTCGCGCGTTCCGACGCGGACCAACCTCGATGACCGATACTTCACCGACAGCTTCCAGGCGATGCCGGCGGCCGGCTACACCGCGATGTTCGAGGCGATGCTCGATCATCCCAACATCGATCTGCTGCTCGGCGTCGATTATCGGGAGGCCGAGCGCGCCTATCCGCACGATCACCTCGTCTTCACCGGCCCGATCGACGAATACTTCGGCCTGCAATATGGCAAGCTGCCTTACCGCTCGCTGCGCTTTGTGCACGAGACGCGCGATGTCGAGCAGTTCCAGCCGGTCGGCGTGGTTAACTACCCGGCCGAAAGCGTCCCCTACACGCGCGTCACCGAATACAAGCACCTGACCGGCCAGATCTCGCCGAAAACGAGCCTGACCTACGAATATCCGGCTGCGGAGGGAGACCCCTATTACCCGATCCCCCGCGCCGAAAACCAGGCGCTGTTCAAGCGGTACGAGGCGCTGGCGCTGGCAACGGGCGACGTGACTTTCGTCGGGCGGCTCGCGACGTATCGGTACTACAATATGGATCAGGTCGTGGGTCAGGCGCTGGCCACCTATCGCCGAACCTTCTGCGCCAAGGCCCGGCCCGATCGGCGCGTCCGCCGGTCCTCGCCCACATCGGCGGGGCAGCAATCAAAACAATTCACATGAACGCTCCCAATTCCGGGATCGGTCCATGCCTGAAACGAATGCAATAGTATTCAAAGGAAAACCCGATGTTCATGCATAACAAGCGCCTTCAATATACCGTGCGCGTCGCCGAACCCAATCCGGCGCTCGCGTCCATGTTGCTGGAGCAGTTCGGCGGCGCCGACGGCGAACTGGCCGCCGCGATGCGTTACTTCACGCAAGGGCTCGGCGAACTCGACGCCGGTCGCAAGGACCTGCTGCTCGATATCGCCACCGAGGAACTCAGTCACCTCGAGGTGATCGGCTCGATCGTCGCGATGCTCAACAAGGGCGCGAAGGCGCAGATGTCCGAAGGCGCGCTGGCGGAGGCCGAGCTCCTCGGCATGATCGGTGCTACCGGGAGCAGCGCGAAGGAAGCGCTGCTGTTCGGCGGCGGGCCCTCGCTGACCGATTCGGCGGGCGTTCCGTGGACCGCGACATATATCGACAGCCGGGGCGACCCGACGTGCGATCTGCGCTCGAACATCGCGGCCGAGAGCCGGGCCAAGCTCGTCTACGAACGTCTGATCAACATCACCGACGATCCGGGCATCAAGGAAGCGCTCGGCTTTCTGATGACGCGCGAGGTCGCGCACCAGAAATCGTTCGAGAAGGCGCTCTATGCGATCGAGGACAACTTCCCGAGCGGCAAGCTGCCGGGGATCGAGAAGTACGCCAGCGTCTACGTCAACACGTCGCAAGGCGAGGGCGACACCGACGGCCCGTGGAACTCGGGGGCGCAGTGGGAGCGGATCGACGATCTTACCCAGACGATGCCCATCGATGGCGGAGACGGCACGGCGACGGTGGCCCTCGACCGCGACAATGCGGCCGTGGTCGAAAAGGCCGCGCTGCGGACGCGATCGAACCCCGCAAAGAACCCGATAACCGGCGTCGATCTCGGCGCGGGGCCGGGCGCGGGCCGCATCACCGACGGTGACACGGGCGGCGCGAAAAACATTGAGGTCGCCACCCACCCCGCGCTTGCCCACTAACGCGCGAATGCCCAGATGCCGCGTCACCCGGATGTCGCCTGGATGAGGCGCGCCAAGGACGGAGTAGACCATGCCGCCACCACCGCCCAAAGCGATGGTGGCGGACGGGCATTCGTCCACGCCGCCCGATCGCCCGGTTTCGTCGCGCCGGATCGGCGGGCGGGGCGCGCTGTCCGCGTTCTGGCGCAAAGCCGTCGCCTCGTCGGGGCCTGGATACCTTGTCGCGGTAGGCTACATGGACCCGGGCAACTGGGCGACCGGCATCGCCGCCGGCTCGTCGTTCGGGTACGACCTGCTGTTCGTCATCCTGCTGTCCAACCTGATGGCGATGGTGCTGCAGGCGCTGGCGGCGAAGCTCGGAATCGTCACCGGCCTCGATCTGGCGCAGGCCTGTCGCGAGCGCTACGGGGTGCCCGTCCGCATCGCACTGTGGTTGCTGTGCGAGGTGGCGATCGTCGCGTGCGACCTCGCCGAAGTGATCGGCACCGCGATCGCGCTCAAATTGCTGTTCGGGCTGCCGTTGGTCTACGGCGTGGTGCTGACGACGCTCGACGTGTTCCTCATCCTGCTGCTCCAGGCGCGTGGACACCGCAAGCTCGAAGCGTTCGTGATCGCGCTGATCGCCACGATCGCCATCTGCTTCGCGGCCGAGATGGCGTTCGCGCGTCCCGATCTCGCCGCGATCGGCGCGGGCTTCCTGCCCCGGTCCGCGATCGCCACCGACCCGGCGATGCTGTACCTCGCGATCGGCATCATCGGTGCGACGGTGATGCCGCACAACCTCTATCTCCACTCCTCGCTGGTGCAGAGCCGGCAGACCGATCGGTCGGACGCGGGCAAGCGCCAGTCGGTACGCTTCGCGACGCTGGACAGCACGGTCTCGCTGTCGCTCGCCTTCCTGATCAACGCCGCGATCGTGATCCTCGCCGCCGCCGCGTTCCACGCGAACGGGCACGGCGACGTGGCGCAGATCGAGGACGCCTACCGGCTGCTTTCACCGATCCTAGGCGCGGGCATCGCCAGCACGATCTTTGCGGTCGCGCTGCTCGCGTCGGGCCAGAACGCCACGGTCACCGGCACGCTGGCGGGGCAGATCGTGCTCGAAGGGTTCACCGATTTTCGCATACCCGCCTGGGCGCGGCGTCTCGTCTCGCGCGTGCTCGCGGTGGTTCCCGCAGGCATCGTCGCGCTGCTCTACGGCGATGGCGGCACGACGCGCCTCCTCATCCTCAGCCAAGTGGTGCTCAGCCTTCAACTGCCTTTCGCGGTCGTGCCGCTGCTGCGCATCACGCAGGATCGGCGCAAGATGGGCGCGTTCGCGAACCGCCCGCTGACCCGGATCGTCACCTGGGCAATCGCGGCCCTGCTTATCGGACTGAACGGCAAGCTCGTGTTCGACGCCGTGAGCTGAGCGCGATTCGACAGCGCGCGTATCAGCGCCGCCGCGTCATCCGCTCGCCGACCGCCACCGCGGCGCTCGCGCTGACCAGGCCAATCGCCAGCAGCGGACCGGCGAGTTTCTGCATCTGCAACGCGATGCTCGAACGCCGGGCATGGACCGGTTGGCTCCCGCGCAGCCCATCGGCACGCGGTTCATACAGGTTGTCGCGCCGCGCCGGGTCGCCCGGATGATCGGGCATCTGCTGCATGCGTGTGCCCGCGGCCTCCATCACCAGATCGGCGAGCCGCGGCGATGCCTGCGACAGCAGCGACGACAGCAGGCCGCCGCCGCCCGCATAGAGCGTGCGGCGCGGATTGGCGCAGGCGAACAGCACCGCGTCGGCGACGACCCCCGGCGTGTAGAGCGGCGGCGGCAGGCGCGGCGGCTGGTCCATGAAGTTGCGCGCATGATCGGGGAACGGCGTGTCGATCGCGCCCGGCTTGATCAACGTCACCGAAATGCGCGCGCCTTCGCGTTCCAGCTCCATGCGCAGCGTGTCGGTCAACGCCTGCACCGCGTGCTTGGTCGCCGAGTAAGGCCCCTGCTGGACGATCGCCCGATCGCCCAGGATCGAGCCGACGTTGACGATCGCGCCACCCTGACCACTGCCGACGCCGCCGCCGCCGCCACGCGCGCGCAAGTGCCGCGCGGCGACCAGCGAGCCGTGCAGCACGCCGAAGTAATTGACGTCGAATACCCGGCGGTGATCGGCCAGCGGCACCTGATCGAGCGTCCCGTAGGTGCCGGTGCCAGCGTTGTTGACCCAGCTGTCGAAGCCGCCGAACGTCTTGACCGCCACCTCGGCGATACGTTCCACCGCGGCCTGATCGCTGACATCGGCGACGCAGGTCGCGATGCGCGCGCCGTCCGCCGCCAGACGCTCGCGCAGTTCGTCGAGTGCTCCCTCGTTGCGCGCCGCGGCGACCACCGCCGCGCCCTGCCGCGCCGCCTGCTCGGCTATCGCCAGGCCGTTGCCGCTGGTGGCGCCGGTCACCACGATCACTTGGTTGCCGAGCGGCTTCAACTTGATTGTCATCACGGTTCCTTGTGGCATCAGCCGGCGAGCGGAGAGCGGTCGTAGTCCGCCAGCAGGCTCGCGACATCGTCGTACAGTGCGACCGCGCCCGCCCCGCGCAGCGCCTCGTCGGAGAATTTACCCGAGCGCAGGCCGATCGCGGCGATGCCGCACTTGGCGGCGGCGGCGATGTCGTACGGCGTGTCACCGACGACGATCGCCTCGGCGGCACCGAGCGGCGCGATCTTCTTGAGCGCCGTCGCGAAGATATCGGGCGCGGGCTTGGTCTTCTCGACGTCGTCGCTGGTCGTGCTTGCGGCAACCACGTCGCGCACGTCGAGGAGGTCGAGATAGTGGTCGAGTTCGCCCTGCGACGCGGAGGATGCGAGCACCACCTTCTTCCCCGCCGCATCGACGCGGACGAGCAGATCGCGCGCCGCCGGGAAGGGCTTCACTTGGGTAAGATACTTCCGCTTGAAGACGCTGCCGTGCGCGTCGCCGAGCTTCTCCTGCTCGTCGTCGCCGGTGCCCGGCATCAGTGTCGGCACGAGCATGTCGGTGCCCTTGCCGATCTGGTCATGGATCGCCTGAAGGTCGAACGCCTTTCCCACGCCGCGAAAGACCTCGTCCCAGGCCTGCACATGGAAGTCGTTGCTGTCGACGAGCGTGCCGTCGATGTCGAACAGAACCGCCTTGACCGTCATCGTTGCCGCCTTGGAGATAGTGCCCCATCGGGAAACCCGGGGATGCCAGGGCGAAAGCGGTAGTGTCCCTGGCCGGGTGCCTGCCTGCCTCAACCTTCAAGCGACCAGCATCGGCAATGTTCCGGCCGCGATCGCACTGATCAAAGCGAGAATGGATCAAGGCGGGTCTTTGCGACCCATGCTGCTCACGGTTCGCGGCCGACGCGCGCTTGTCGCGGGTCGAGCGCCTGGTAGGCAATCGCCGCATCAAGGATGCTGGACGTCACCGCCAGCTCGCCTTCGTCTCGTGGCGCATAGATCATCAGGTAGGTGAGCGGCAGACCGAGATGCGAGCCGGCGAGGCCATGACGTTCGCCCCAGCCACGCTCGATGATGGCGCGCGCATCGCTCGCGCTCACGATCATGTGCAGCGATCCGTCGGATGGATGAACATGGCCGACCTCGCCGCACGCGGCGCAGACGTCGGCGTGATGCCGCATTCCGGCCTTCAGCGTGATCGCGGGGATACTCTTCTCGAAATGGCTTCGGGCAAGCTCGAGCCGAGCAGGGTCGGCGTTCACCTTCTCTTCAAGCAGCGCCGACGTCGCGGATCGCAGCGCGGGCGACCCGACGTCGGTCAACTGCCGGTGCGGCACCGGATGCGGCGCGACGCGCGGGCGCGGGCCCGCACGCCGCGGAAGATCGTGGAGCGAGCTAAGATCGGCGGGACCACCCCGCCGCCGCTCGAGCGGTTCGAGCGCGAGCGGATCCTGCATGACGAGGCGCCAGCGCGTCGTGCGCAGCCAGCCGCGCCAGGTCGGCGGAAGGCCGCCGGGGCCGAGCGCACGCCACGCGCGATAATCGCCGACCGCCCAGACGAGCCCGGCCGCCGCCGCACCGCAAAACGCGAACAACAGCGGCCTGGCGAATGGCTTTGCACGCGGAACTGTCATGGCGGCCTCGTCTCCTTTACGCTGACGGTCGCGCTTGCCAAAACGCAGCACGAGCGCGGTGGTTCATCCGGCGACGCCGTATTATCGGAGAGTCCGCCATGCGTGCGGCACACACATGATCGACGCGAGGCTCTCGCCGATGGAAGCGAGGCTCGTCGCCGAGCTTCCCGATGCGCCCGGCTGGCAGTTCGAGCCCAAATGGGACGGCTTTCGCGCGCTGGTGTTCCGCGATGGCGACGCGGTCGAAATTCGTTCCAAGTCGGGTAAGCCGCTGACGCGCTACTTCCCCGAAATCGTCACGCTGATCCAAAGCGTGGGCCAGGCGCGGTTCGTCCTCGACGGCGAGCTGATCGTGCCCGTCGGCGAGGTCTTGTCGTTCGACGCGTTGCAGGCGCGCCTCCATCCGGCCGAAAGCCGCATCCAGAAGCTGGCGCGGCAGACACCGGCACAGCTGATGCTGTTCGACTGCCTGGCACGCGACGACGACGATCTGCTCGATCGACCGCTGTCGGAGCGTCGGGCGGTGTTGGAGGCGTTCCACGCGCGCCATGGCGGACCATCGCTCCTGCTGTCGCCCCGCGGCGATCTCGCGGCCGCGCGCGGCTGGCTGGCGCGCAGCGGCGGCGCGCTCGACGGCGTCGTCGCCAAGCGGGTGGACGAGCCATATCGTCCGGGCGAGCGCGCGATGCTCAAGGTCAAGCAGCACCGTACCGCCGACTGCGTGGTCGGGGGGTTCCGGCGCGCGAAGGACGGCGGCGGCGGTGTCGCCTCGCTCCTGCTCGGGCTCTACGACGATGCCGGGCGGCTGAACCACGTCGGTTTCAGCTCGGGGATCGCGGCGGCGGAGCGCATCGCGCTCGCCGCCAGGCTCGAGCCGCTGATCGAAGCGCCCGGCTTCACCGGCAAGGCTCCCGGGGGGCCGAGCCGCTGGAACGACGGCGAGGAAAGCCAATGGGAACCGCTGCGCGGCGAACTGGTCGTCGAGGTGCTCTACGATCAGGTCACCGGCATGCGGTTCCGCCACGGCACGCGCGTGCTGCGCTGGCGACCCGACAAGGCACCGGCGCAGTGCACGATGGAGCAGCTGGTCCACGAACTTCGCCCGGCCGAACTGGCGACGCTCGATCGCTGATCATTCGCGCCGGCCGAGCATCGGCGGTACGTAGCCCGGGCCGGGCGCGGGCGGCGGAACACCAGGTTCGGCTCCGCCCGATCGAGCCCGACGCCAATGCGCGCCCATCGCCCGGTCGAGCGCGAGCGGATCGAACGGGTACAGCCCTGATCCCGGGTAGAACGTCATCTCGCCGAACAGCGGGCACCCAGCGACCTCGTACAGATCGACGCGGACGAAGTCGAAGCCTTGCGCCAGCGCCTCCGCCGCCTCGATCATCGCCGCCAATGACACTGGGCGCGGCGGGTCATCATCGGCGGTCGGCGCCGACACGCGCCTCCAGCCGCGATCGAGCACGACCCAGCGATGCCTGCCTTCGCGATCGAGGTGGACCTGGATATAGGCAACCCGGCCGCCGAACACGAACAGCTTGTAGTCGATCGGCAGCCGGTCGGCCTGTCCGATGAACGGCTCGACCAGCAGGCCGCGCGGGATGCCGCGATAGGCCCATTCGTCTAGCCAGATGCCGTATGGCGCCCGCAGCCAGCGCGCGGCCGCGTTGCGGATCCGGGTCCAGTCCTCGAAGCCCGTGCGCACGAACGCGCGCTGATTGCAGCCATGCCGCGACTTCAGCACGAACGGTCGCGGCCAGATCGGCGCCATGGGAAGCTCCGATCCATGCCACAGCGTCGGGATCACCCACTGGGTCCCAAGCAGGTCGGCAACGTGATCCTTGACCCGCAACTTGTCCGCGAGCAGCGACAGGCGCTCGTCCCGATCGAAAAGCTTGCGCTGCTGGATCAGCTCGCTGAACAGTTCGGGCGCGGCCAGCTTCGGCAGCCGGCGGTGGCGCCACAGATAGGTCAGCATGATCCGCAGACGGGCATGGCTCGGCAGCTGCGGCGATCGTGCGCTTCGATCCACGGGCACGCGAAGGCCGGGTTCGGCGACGGCTCTATACAACAGGGCACCCGCTTCCCGTTCACGGAGCGGCCGCCACCACGTTGCCTGCATCTTCGTTCCTTTGGCCGACCGATCGATCGGACGATGCGGCGATCTGTCTGAAGCCCGACTTTTCCGTTCGGGAAGCGAGGCTTGAAGATGAATGGACGGACCCGGCGTCGGGTTCCGGTTCGACCTGACTACGTCAAGCGTCGTCATCGCCGGGGGCCGATGCCGGGCGCGATCGCCGTTCGCCTTTAGGCGCAAGTTATGTAGGTTAAGCCGATGGGTGAGATTCAACGCAAAGGCGCCAGCATCTGGCAGTTGTCGCTCGGCGCGACGGGCATCGTCTTCGGCGATATCGGCACGAGCCCGCTCTATGCGTTCCAGGAAAGCTTCATCGGTCCGCACAAGCTGCCGCTCGATGGCTTTCACGTGCTCGGCGTGCTGTCGCTGTTGGTGTGGACGCTGATCCTGGTCGTCACGGTCAAGTATGTGTTCGTGACGATGCGCGCGGACAATCGCGGCGAGGGCGGAAGCTTCGCGCTGCTCGCCTTCGTGCAACGCGTTGCAGCACAATCGCCGGCGGTGCGCTGGATCGCCTTCGCCGCGCTTGCCGCCACCGCGCTGCTTTACGGCGACGCGGTGATCACGCCGGCGATCTCGATCCTCTCGGCGGTCGAGGGGCTTAAGCTCGTCGACCCGCATTTCGGCGACCTGATCCTGCCGCTGACGCTGGGGCTGGTCGTGCTGCTGTTCGCGGGCCAACGCTTCGGCACCAAGCGGATCGGCGTCTTGTTCGGTCCGGTGATGGTCGTCTGGTTCCTAGCGATCGGCATCCTGGGCGCCCTGCAGATCGCCGAACGTCCGGCGGTGCTCGCGGCGGCGAGCCCGACCTATGCGGTGGCGTTCTTCCTCAACGATCCGGCGCGCGCGTTCCTGACGCTCGGCACGGTGGTGCTCGCGGTGACCGGGGCGGAGGCGCTCTATGCCGACATGGGCCACTTCGGCCGCCGCGCGATCAGCCGCGCATGGTTGTGGCTGGCGCTGCCCGCGCTGCTGCTGTGCTATGCCGGCCAGTCGGCGCTCGTGCTCGGAGACGCGAAGGCGATCGAATCGCCGTTCTACCTGATGACGCCCAAGCCGTTGCTGATACCGATGCTGTTTCTGGCGGCGGCGGCCACGGTGATCGCCAGCCAGTCGATCATCTCGGGCGCGTTCTCGGTCACGCAACAGGCGGTGCAGCTCGGCTATCTGCCGCGTCTGTCGATCCGCCACACCTCGGCCGACGAGCGCGGGCAGGTCTATGCGCCCACGGTCAACGCGATGCTGTTCATCGCCGTCGTCGGCATCGTCCTCGCGTTCCGCTCGTCGGCGGCGCTGGCGGCTGCGTTCGGCCTCGCGGTGACCGCGACGATGGTGCTGACGACGCTGATGATCGGCTATGTCATCTTCCGCATCTGGAAGTGGAACCCGCTCTGGGCGGTGCCGCTCTACGCGGTGCTGCTCGGGCTCGACCTCGGACTGTTCGCCGCGTCGTCGACCAAGTTCCTCGCCGGCGGCTGGCTGCCGGTGGTGATCGCCGCGGTGTTGATGACGATCTTTTCGACATGGCATCGCGGCCGGCGGCTGGTGGGCCGCAAGATCGCCGCCGAGGCGATGCCGGTCGACGTGTTCCGCAAGAGCACTGCCGGCGTCCATCGCGTCCCGGCGACCGCGATCTACCTGACCTCGCTGCACGACGGGACGCCCCCGGCGCTGTTGCACAATCTCAAGGCCAACCAGGTGCGGCACGACCGCATCCTGCTGGTGACGGTCGAGACCGCGCTCGAACCCTATGTACCCGCCGGCAAGCGGCTCGAGCAGACCGACCTTGGCGACGGCATCGTTCGCATTCTCCTGCGGTTCGGGTTCTTCGAGTCCCCGGATATCCCCTCCGCGCTCGCCCCGGTGGTGCCGACCGACGCGCGCGCGACCTACTTCCTCAGCCGCCAGACGCTGGTGCCGACGCGCAAGCCGGGCATGGCGATCTGGCGCGAGCGGCTGTTCTCGGCGATGGTGCGCAACGCCGAACAGCCGATGACCTTCTTCTGCCTGCCGATCAACCGCGTGGTGGAACTCGGCAGCCAAGTGGAGATCTGATCCGGGCTTGGCGGGGCGCCAGGCACGAACCGAGTGGATAACGGCGCCGGGCTTGCGCAATACCCGGCCCGGCGGCATCTGCAACGCGATGCGGGTCGGCTTCCTCTTCAACCACGATCAGATCCACCAGGTCGCGCACAGCCTGCCGATCGCGCTGGCGCTGAACGAGCTTGCGCCCGACCTCGATATCGTCATCGCGAACACCAATCCGCGCGTCCATGCTGAGGTGGTCCGGCTGGCGGGGGACCGGATCGGCAGGCGGCTGAGCCTTATCTCGCTGACGCTCACCCGGCCGCGCTCGCGCGTGCTCGCGGCGCTGATCGAGCCGGTCGCGCCGGCCAGCAAGCTACTGGTTTATGGCGACAATCTCGACTTCTTCACCTCGCTCGACGCGCTGGTGGTCGCCGAGAAGACCTCGCTGGTCCTCAAGACGCGCTACGGTCTCGATGCGCTGAAGATCGTGCACACGCGGCACGGCGCGGGTGATCGCGCGATCGGCTTCGATGCGAAGAGCGCAGGCTTCGACCACGTGCTGGTATCGGGCGGCCATATCCGCGATCGTCTGATCGCCGACGCGGGCGTCGAGCCCGCGCGCATCAGCGTGGTCGGCTATCCCAAGTTCGATCTGCCCGCGCCACGCGAAGCCAATCCACTGTCTGACGACGGTCGGCCGGTGGTGCTGTACAACCCGCACGTCTCGCCGCACCTGTCGTCGTGGTACGCGATGGGGCGCGCGGTGCTCGACTGGTTCGTCGATCATCCCGAATATCGCCTGATCTTCGCGCCGCACGTCATGCTGTTCGAGCGGCGCTTCGTCGTGACGATCGATCGGCTGCGGATCGATCGCGCGGGGTCCATCGATGACCGCTTCCTCGAAGCGCCGAACATCCACATCGATCTGGGCAGTCGCGCGTCGAGCGACATGAGCTATACCGATCGCGCCGACATCTATCTCGGCGACGTGTCGAGCCAGGTCTACGAATTCCTGCTGAGGCCGCGACCGTGCGTGTTCCTCGATGCGCATCGGACCGACTGGAGCCACGATGCCAGCTATGCCCACTGGCGCGCCGGCCCGGTAATCGACGATCCCGACCGGCTCGGCGAGGCGCTCGCGCTCGCCCGAGCCGATCCCGGCGGGCGGTTCGCCGCCACGCAGCACGATCTGTTCGCCGCGCGGTTTGATCTGTCGGACACACCGTCCGCGATCCGCGCAGCGCTGGCGATCTGCGACGTTCTTGCGCTTGTGCCGCCCCGCGAGGATCACGCGCCTTATGCCGCCACCGCCTGACGGGCGCGCGGCGGACCTCGTCGCGCGCATCTATTCGAACCTCGCGCGGCTGCTCGGCGGCAAGGCCGCGTCGGCGGTGATCGGGCTCGGCTATCTGGTGATCGCGACGCGCGCGCTGGGCCCGGCGGATTACGGCGTGCTGATCCTCGTCCATACCTTCGCGATGACGGTGGGCGGCATCGTCGAGTTTCCCGGATGGCACGCGATCGTCCGCTATGGCGCGCAGGCGCTCGCCGATGACGACCGGCCGCGCCTCATGCGCCTGCTGCGCTTCGCCGCGCTCGTGGAGGGGGCGGGCGGCGCGGCATCGGTGATCGTCGCCGCGCTGCTCGCGCCCGTCCTGGGCCCCCGTCTCGGCTGGTCGCCGACCGCGCTCGCGTTCGCGACGCCCTACAGCTTCGCGGTGCTCGCCTCGATCCGCGCGACGCCGGCCGGCTATCTGCAACTGCGCGGCCGGTTCGACCTCATCGGCCTGCATTCGATGGTCGCGCCGGCCGTCCGCCTCGCGGGGGCGCTGCTGGTATGGCACCAGGGGTGGGGGCTGCACGGCTTCCTCGTCGCCTGGCTGCTCGCCGCGCTCGCCGAGTGGGCGGCGATGTGGACCATCGGGCTTGTCGTGCTGCGCCGGACGCTCAACCACCCGGTGCTGCTTGGCAGCGTGCGCGGCACGCTCGCGGAGAACCCCGGACTGTTCCGCTTCATGCTGGGCGCCAACGCCGACGTCACGCTGACCGAGCTCGTCGCGCGCATCCCGCCGCTGCTCGTCGGCTGGACGCTCGGGCCGGTCGCGGCGGGGCTCTATTCGGTCGCGCAGCGCGCCGCGGGCATCATCCAGCAGCCCGCGCAGATCATGGGCCAGGCGGCCTATGCGGAGCTCGCGCGGCTCGTTGCGGGCGGCGGCGGCGGCGCACCGCTGCGCGCGGCGCTGCTGCGCTGCGACGCGATCGCCTTCGCCATCGGCCTGCCGGTGCTCGCGGTGATGGCGTTGTTTTCAAGGCGGATCGCGGTCGGGATCGGCGGCCATGCGTTCGCCTCGGCAGCGATGCTGATCGTGCTGCTCGGGTTCGCGCGCACGGTCTGGCTCGCGGCGCCCGCCGCCAGCGCCGCGCTGACCGCGCTCGGCCGGCCTTCGTCCTCGGTCGTCGCCAACCTCGCGGTCAACGTCAGCCTGTTGCCGTTGCTGCCGCTGATGATGCGCGCGTTCGGCCCCGCCGGGGCGGGCTGGCACGCGCTGATCCAGGGGACCGCCGCGTCGGTGCTGCTGACCACGCTGGCGTTGCGAGGCACCCGCGCCCCGGTCGAGCGCACGGCGGCCACGATCTGATGCGCGTGTGCTATGTCATCAATTCGCTGGAGGGCGGCGGCGCGTCGTCCCCGGTGCCCGCGGTCGCCGACCTGCTGCGCGCGCATGGTTGCGAAGTCGCGGTGCTGGCGCTGACCGCGCGCGATGGTCGCGGCAGGGCGGCGATCGAAGCGGCGGGTTTCGAGGTCGCTGTGCGCGACGGCGGCGAGCGCGATCACCTCGCCGCGCTGCGCTGGCTGAGCCGCGAGGTCGCGCGACGCCGCCCCGATTTGCTGTGGACCTCGCTAACGCGCGCGACGCTACTCGGCCAGATCGTCGGGCAGCGGCGCGGCGTCCGGGTGGTGAGCTGGCAGCACTCGGTCTATCTCAAGCCCGCCAACGCTTGGCTGCTGCGCCTGCGCCGGCGGCGGTCGCGGCTGTGGGTCGCCGATTCGGCCAGCGTCGCCGCGCTCACGCACGAGCGGCTGCGCGTGCCGCGCGATCAGATCGCGGTCTGGCCGCTGTTCCGCGCCACTGAGGACGCGCCAGTCGCAAAGCCGTGGCGGCCGGGCGAGCCGTTGCGCGTCGGATCGCTCGGCCGACTGCATTGCGTGAAGGGCTATGACGTGCTGCTCGCGGCGCTTGCCCGAATGAACCAGAACGGTTTTACCGCCCCCGCGCCGATCGAGGTCGCGATCGCCGGTGACGGCGCGCTGCGCGGCGCGCTCGAGGCGCAGGCGCACGCCGCCGGGCTCGATCGGGTGCGCTTCGTCGGCTTCGTCGAGCCGCGGCCGTTCCTCGCCGGTCTGCATCTCTACGTACAGCCGTCGCGATCCGAAGGGCTGTGCATTGCCGCGCACGAGGCGATGCAGGCGAGCCTGCCGGCGGTGGTGTCCGCGGTCGGCGAGATGCCATTGTCGGTCGTGCACGGCGTGACCGGGCTGGTCACGCCGCCCGGCGATGGCGCTGCGCTCGCGGCGGCGTTGGCGCGGATGCTCGGCGATCCGGCCAGGATGGCGGACATGGGGGAAGCCTCACGCCAACGCATGATCGACCTGTTCAGCCAGAAGCGCTTCGAGGCCGCCGGCGCGGACGCTCTTTGTCGTGCTATGGCTTGACACATCTAACCACATAGGTTATATGCTCTGCCGTCCGCATGGGTCCGCCCGAGCGGGTAAGCGGCGGGTGCGGGGGGACGAAGGCCTCGTCCGATCTGCCCCGCACACGGGCCGGCGCTCCATCAGTCGGGGCTCCGCGCAGCGAGACGGGACATATGCTGCGGGGGGCCGCCATAGGCCACCCGCCGTCGGTAGGCAGGGATGCGAGCCCAACCACGCCGATGCCCAGTCTCCCACCCCCAGGGCCGAGCCGGTGAGAGCACCTTCCATGCGTCGCTCACCGGCCGTTCGCGAACGAAGACACGCATGGCGCCCCGCCATCGGCGTCAGGCCCCCCCCGCGCCGGCCCCACCGCCGTATCCGCGCGACTTCTCCCGGCGTAACCCCGCGCTCGCCAGCGGGCGATGACGTGTGCCTGCCTGCTCCCCTCCCGCAAGCGGGAGGGGTTGGGGGTGGGCCTGTATCTCCGCCCGAGCCTACGCCTGATCACGAAGAAGGACCCACCCCCGGCCCCTCCCGCAGGCGGGAGGGGAGAAGGACGCTTGTCGCGCACCGGAAGGGGAGCCCCGATGCTTTTACTTCGCAAGCCGTCGCAACTGCCGCCCCAAGTCGATCAGCCACCCTCGACCGCTCCGATCGATCCGCTTAACGTCGAGCAGCGTCACCGGCCCCGCCGCCGACAGCGTGTGAAACCCATCGAACGCGGGATCGGCCGCCGGCGGTGCGATCGCCTCACCCACTTCGGTCTCGACCACATCGGGCGTCAGCCGGTGGAAGGTGAGCACGCGCACCGCGCCGCCATAGGTCGCGCGCGAATCCTGCACCGGCAAGCGCAGCAGCCCCGCCTCGACGAACGGCGTGCCCGCCGGACGCGCGCCGGCGATGTCGCGGCGGACGGGGTTTGCCGGGTGCAGGCGCCAGGGCCCGGCCAGCTCGTCCGCCCAGGCGACGTGCAACGTCCCCATTCGCTCCGCGCGGTTCGCACCGCCAGCGAACAGCAGCCACCAGCGACCATCGTGGAACACCGGCGTCGCATCGATCGGCACAAGGTAGAGCGGCGGGGGATCGAGCGCGATGGTCGCGGTCGGGGTCCAGACGGTCGGAAAGTCTTCGGCGCGATAGAGCGTCAGGCCGCCCGATCGGCTCGCCTCGGGAAGCATCCACGTTTCCCCCTCGGCCTCGAAGACGTAAGGGTACGACAGGTGCCACGGCTCGCGCAGCACCGTGCGGCGGTCCGCCACGCGCAAGTCCTCGTCGAGCACCAGCCAGTCGATATGACCGCGCCGGGTGCGATAGTCGTAGGCTTCGGCAAAGACGTGCAGCCGCCCGTCGCGCCACAGGCCGAACGGATCGGCGAGGAAGCGGAAAGCGGGTTCCGCCGGCAGCCAGACGACGCTCTTTGATGGAACCGAGCCTGCGGCGACTATCGCCGGCAGCGCGTCGCGCACGATGCCGACGCGCCAGATGTCGCAGCGGCGGGGCATCAGCGCGGCTTGGCGCGGCCCGGATGGTCGCCCGTGCGCTGCGGCAGGATCAGGATCAGCAGCACGATCACCCCGGCGAGCACGAGCGAAGCGATCGGCCGGCTGACCGCGAGCCCGCCCTGCGCGCGCGGCTTATCGAACCAGTCGCCGACCGTCGCACCGAGCGGGCGGGTCAGGATGAACGCCGCCCAGAACAGCACGACGTGCGACAGGCGGGTCACGGCATAGAGCAGCGCGAGCACCAGCAGGCCCGCGCCGAACAGCAGCGCGCCCCCGCCGTAGCCGAGCCCGCTGTCCGCCGCCCAATCTCCGAGCGCGGTGCCGAGCGTCTGCGAGAACATGATCGTGATCCAGTAGAACGTCTCGGCGCGAACCCCCGCGACGCTCTCGATCGCGACGGTGCCCAGCGTCAGCCGCCACGCCAGCAGCGATCCGAGCACGCAGGCGAGCAACAGCAGCGATCCGCCTGGATAGCCGATGCCGAGCGAGCGGTCGGCAAAGTCGGCCAGCGTCGTGCCGCAGGTGGTCGAGGCGACGATCGTCGCCCAATAGAGCCAGCGATTGAACGTGCGCGCGCGGATCTGCGCCCAGGCGAGCCCGATCAGCAGCACGCCGAAGATAATCGTGCCGATCAGATAGCCGTTGAGCACGCCCTGCGACGCCTCCGGCGTCGTCTCCCCCAGCCAGGTCATCGACACCGTATCGCCGCCGGTCTCGCCGAGCGTCGTCGCGAGGATCTTGATGATCCAGAAGCCAAGCGTGACCGCCGGAACCTTGGCGAGCGCGACCCGGGCGAGCGCGCCGTCTGTTCGATCGTCCATCGCCATCCTCCCATCGCTACCCGCGTCGACCGCCCGCGAGCCTATGCCCGCGCGACCCACGCCGCAACCGACGCCCGGCCTTCGCAACGACGCAATCGGCTGCTACCCGCGCCATGCGGTAGCGTATCACGCTGGATGCCGGGGGAGCAGGGATGCGCAAGGGCGGCTCGTCGGCGACCGTGCTCGCGGCCATGCTGCCGGCCATGCTGCCGATCATGCTGGTAGTCGGCGCGACGCCCGCGCTGGCGCAGGATGCCGATGGTCTCGATCTCTCGGGCACGCTGCGGCTGCGGTATGAGGCGATCGCCAATCAGCCGCGCGCCGGGTATGATCGCAGCGACGATCTGCTAAACCTGCGCACCACGCTGCTCGCGCGATATCGTTCGGGGCCGTTCACCATTGCGGGCGAATTGTGGGACAGCCGGGTCTACGGCGAAGCCGCGGGCACGCCCGTCAGCACGGGCGAGGTCAACGCGCTCGAACTCGTCCAGGCCTATGTCGGCGCGAAGGCCGCGATCGGCGGCGCCAGGGTTTATGCGCAGGCGGGTCGGTTCACGCTCAACATCGGCTCGCGACGGCTGGTCGCGGCGGACGACTATCGCAACACGACCAGCGGCTACACCGGGTTGAAGCTCGATCTGGCACCCTGGCACGGCATCGGTGCCACCGCGATCGCTGTGTTGCCGCAGCAGCGCCGGCCCGACGACCCCGCCGCGCTGCGTCGCAACGCGGTCGCGTTCGATCACGAAGGGTTCGACCTCGTGCTGTGGGGCGCTACGGCGGCCAAGGCGAAGGCAGTCGGGCCGTTGACACTCGAAGCGAGCTTCTATCACCTGGGCGAGCGCGACCGGCGGGGGCGGCCGACGCGCGACCGGTCGCTCGACACCTATGGTGGCCGCGTGTTCCGCGAGCGATCGAGCGCCGCGCTCGATGGCGAGCTCGAAGCGTACTACCAGTCGGGCTCGATCAGCGCGTCGACCGCGCCAGGCGCGGCCCGGCTCCCGGTATCGGCGTGGTTCGTCCATGCGGAGGCCGGCTATACGTTCACCGGCGCATGGCGCACCCGGCTATCGATCGATTACGACCGCGCCAGTGGCGATCGCGCCGGCGGACGCTATGGCCGGTTCGATACATTGTACGGCATGCGCCGGTCCGATCTCGCCCCGGCCGGGCTCTACAACGCGGTCGGACGCGCCAACCTTTCGACGCCGGGTGCGCGCATCGAGATCGCGCCCTCGCCGCGCTGGGACGCGTTCGTCAGCTATCATGCGCTGTGGCTTGCCGAAGCGACCGACAGCTTCTCGACCTCGGGAGTGCGCGATCCGAGCGGCAGGGCGGGATCGTTCGCCGGGCACCAGATCGACGCCCGCCTGCGCTGGTGGGTGCGACCGCAGGCGTTGCGGCTCGAGCTCGACGGCGTGCTGCTGACCAAGGGCCGGTTTCTGCGTGAGGCACCCAATGCCCCGGCGGGGGGCACGACGGCTTATGGCGCGTTCAACCTGACCGCCGCGTTCTGACGATCATCCGCGCCGCCGCCGCACGCCGCCGATTTGCTCCACAGTGGACGCACATCCGCTCGCGTGGCGAGCGGTAACCGGCTCTTAACCCTCTGGTTGCACAGTAGTTAACGGCAAGGGTTACCGCGCTTCGCGTTTCGCGCGGACGCCCGCAGACAGGGGACATGGGACATGCGCGTGTTGCTGATCGAGGACGATACGTCGACCGCCGATGCGATCGAGCTGATGCTGGGGAGCGAGGGGTTCAACGTCTATGCGACCGACCTTGGCGAGGAAGGCCTCGATCTGGGCAAGCTCTATGATTACGACATCATCCTGCTGGACCTCAACCTGCCCGACATGCACGGCTACGACGTGTTGAAAAAGCTGCGCGTCGCGCGCGTGCAGACGCCGGTGATGGTCCTGTCGGGCGTCGGCGAGATGAATTCGAAGGTGCGCAGCTTCGGCTTCGGCGCCGACGATTATGTGACCAAGCCGTTCCATCGCGAGGAGCTGGTCGCGCGCATCCAGGCGGTGGTGCGCCGCTCGAAAGGCCACTCGCACTCGGCGATCCGCATCGGCAAGATGCTGGTCAACCTCGATACCAAGACGGTCGAGGTCGATAGCGCGCGCGTGCACCTGACGGGCAAGGAATATGCGATGCTCGAGCTGCTCGCACTGCGCAAGGGCACCACGCTGACCAAAGAGATGTTCCTCAACCACCTGTACGGCGGCATGGACGAGCCCGAGCTGAAGATCATCGACGTGTTCATCTGCAAGCTGCGCAAGAAGCTGGTGCTCGCCTGCGACGGCGTGAACTACATCGAAACCGTCTGGGGCCGCGGCTATGTGCTGCGCGATGTCGAGGAGCAGGCGAAGGCGGCGTAAGTCTCTCCGCGGGTCTCGGGACGATCGCGGGTCAGGCGCGCGTTGACCGCTACCTGGCGCTACCTGGCGACCGCTACTTCGCCAGCAGCGAACGCGGACGCAGGTGACGGATCAGTTGCGATATCACCAGCACGATCTCGTGGACGAAATCGTCTTTCCTACCGCCCAGAACCCACATCACCCCCGTCAGCAAGGCATATGTGGCCGCGCCGATCCCCATTATGATGACGATGGTCAGCACTTCGCCAGCCGCGCCGTGCGGCGGAGGAAGCAGCCTAGACGTCGGGATCGCGATCGCTGCCATTCCCGCGGCTGCGACGAGCGCGCGGACATTCGGGCGAAGCTGCGCGACGAAGCTCAACCCCGCCACCCGCCGCACGACCGCGGCATTACAGATGATCGTCAGGCCGCCGCCGATGATTCGGGCATAGACCACGCCATGCAGCCCATCGAGATACATCCCGATCGCGATGAGCGGGATGCGATAGACGAAGGCCTGCGTATCGCGAACGAACAGCAATCGGGTCTGCCCGCTCGCCATCGCCAGCGGACCGGCGAGGCTGCCGAGCGTCTGCAACGCGAAAACGCATGATAATGCCTGGATGATGAAGACTGCTCCGAGCCATTTTTCACCCATGAACAATCGGACGAACGGTTCGGCGACCAGCGCCATGCCGATGCCGAACGGCAGCGTTATCGCGGTGACCAGCGACTGTGCTCGCTGGTAACCGCTCGCAAGGCGCGACCGATCGGCGGCGAGGCGTACGAACGCAGGGTAAAGCGTTGCCGTCAGCGGGGCGGTCACCTCACGCGTGGGCGTCGCCGAAAGGTTGTTGCCGACGGTATACAAGCCAAGGCTCGTCTTGCCGATAAAGCGCCCGATCAGCACCTGATCGAAATTCCAGTTCAGCGCGTTTATGATCTGGCTGAAAGAGAGCCACATCGAAAAAGAAAACAGCTCCTTCCAATGTGCGACCGACGGACGCGGCCGATAGGGCAGCACCGTGTACGATATCAGCGCCTGGGTTATCTGGCCAAGCACGATGCCGCATGCCAGCGCCCAGTAACTGCGGTAGATATAGGCGATGGTGACCGAGGCGATCAGGGTCACGAGCCGCTGCGACACCTGCAACATGAATTGCTGCCAGAAGATCAGCTGCTTGGTCAGCATGATGGCGCGAGGGTTCTCGACACCCCCGATGACCGACGAAAGCCCCAGCGCGATCATGATGCCGACGAGCCGTTCGTCCGAATAGAAGACCGCCACGGGCTTCGCCAGCGCGACGAACGTAACCCCGATGACCGTCGCGCGACACAGGTTCAGCGTCCAGACCGTATCGTAATGTTGGCGTGTCGGATCGCGGTGCTGGACCAGCGCCTCGGTCATCGAGATGTTGGTCAACGCCGTCAGCATGCTCAGCATCGTGGTGCCGATCGCCACCAAGCCGAAGTCGGCGGGGACGAGCAGCCGTGCCAGCACCAGCGTGCTGATGACGCCCAGCAGGTTGACGATCACTCTTGCGCCGGTGATCCAGGCCGCGCCCCGGGCCAATCGCGCCCGCGTGCTGACCGTTTCGCCGGTCACCGACGGCATCTGCGATCCGTCTGCACTCAATGCCTGGCGCCGCCGATCAATTTCAATCTCGCCATCCGCCACATTCCCGCCAGGATGCGAAGGCGGATCGCCATGTAATCCCGGCTCAACCAACTGCTGGGCCGTGCCAGCACCAGATCACGCATACGCCCGGCTAACATCCTTGCCGCCTTGCTCGGGTCAACGTCCTGATAGCGTCGCCATATCCGTAATCGCACATAGGTTTCAAAAATCCACGGCGCTGTCGGCGCGAACCCGGCGGTCATGCGGTTGTCTATCTCCGCCGATGCCGCGTTGCGTTCCTGCAGTTCGAGATGCGCGATCGACACCGCGTCCTGGTGCCGGCGATAGATCAGCACCCGCTCGGGCGGATTGTCGATCGTACCGTGCCGCCCCAGGCGAATGAACAGGTCGTAATCTTCGGCGTGGCGAAACGAGTCTCGATAGCCGCCGATCGCGACGAGCGTTTCCCTGCGGACCATGATCAGCGGATGCAGCGACACCGCGACCTTGGGTGGGAAGTGACGCAGATCGGTGTGCTCGTGCGTTCTGCCCGCCAATCGCGTTCGCCCGCTGCCGTCCATATTCTCAGAGACAGCCACGCCGCCGACCAGAACGCAACCTGGATGATCATCCAGATATCGAGTCTGAAAGCCGAAGCGGTTCGGCAGGGCGATATCGTCGGCATCCATTCGCGCCACATAGCGCCCGCGACATAGCGCGAGGCCCGCATTGAGCGCCGAGACGATCCCGCCATTGCCTTGCGACATCACGCGTATCCGCAGGTCCGAAGCGCGATACCGCTCGAGGATCCGCCCGGTGCCGTCGGTGCTGCCATCGTCGACGATGACGAGTTCGAACCCACCGAAGGCTTGGCCCAATATCGAATCAATCGCTTCGGCGACATAGCGCTCGCCGTTATAGACCGGCAGCAGGCACGAGATGGTCGGCACCGCCGCGATCTCGGCCGAACTCATCGCTCGTACCCGTTGCGAGCAGCGGCTCTCGCCCAGTCGATCGCGTCCGCCAGGCTCTTCCCGACATGTGTCAGCGGCGTCCCACCCGACCATGCCGCCATGAACCGGCCGATCTTGCCGTAATTGTTATCGAGCACCGCGTGCGGACGCCCGAGCAGGAGCGAGAGGATATGCGCGTGCAAGCGATCGGTTATGATCGCGCGCGCGCTCGACAGTTGCGCCAGCCCGCGTCGCACCCGCTGTTTCGCCGCGGCATCCAGCAACGCTTCGCTAACGTCGCGACGCGGATTGGGCGTGAGCAGCGCCCGAGCCATGCCCAGGCCCTTCGCGACGCGGACCCTCGGAATATCCTCGTCAAGCCAATCCTCGACATCGACCGATGTCGCCGCGTCCCTGATCTCGGCGAGCGCTTCCGAGTCGCTTCGTAACAGCGCCAGGACGTCGCGGCTCGGCGGGCCAGGGGCAAGCTTGCCGAGATAGAACGCCATGTCCGGCACCAAGCGGACGGCGCAATCGAAGTGCCTGCGCGCAAGATCCAATGAGAATTGATCGCGCACCATAAGCGTGAAGTCTTTATGACCGGCGATCAGCCGCGCGGTCTGATCGCGTCGCCATTCCGACCAGAACTGGATCGACTGGGGCAGCTGAACGATTTTTCGCTCGCTGAGCGTCGCGATCACATGCTCGCGCATCCGGTGATGATGATCCCAGATGTCACCGAAGTTGCCGCCGCCATGAATGAACACCGGTCCTTCAGGAACACGACGGTTCAACGCATCGACATTGAAGTCGTTGTATCGGCAGACATACGCGGGACGACGGTTGAGCTTGTTTCTAAAGTAGGCGATCTCGCCCAGCCAGATCGCGGAATCGCCGACATTCGAATGGTCGGGAAAGTCCAGTATCGCGTACTTGTTCGACGGCAGGTGCGGCTGCAAGGCGTCGTCAATGCTCGTCACCAGCCGAGGAATGAGCGCTGCGGCGCTAAGCTCGGTAGCCGACATGGGTGGGCCTCACTGCGGCTCGACAGCGCGCTGCTGCACTGCCGCGACCGCCCTCTCGCATGTGCAAAAACCACGCAAGCGATCTGGGGCGAACCGCCCTATGGCATAGTCCACCTGAGAACGATTATCTTGGGTTACAAAGCCTTAGGGTGTTTGGTCGCCCATATCCGATCGAAACGTCGTATCGACTTCGTAGGTGTCCTCCGTCACCGAATAGAGCTCGATCCCCGCGACCTCGCCGACATGCTCGACGCGCGGCGCGCCTTCGGGGGCGAGTTGCAGCACGCGGGCGAGCGGTTCGCTGACGGTCAGCACGCCCGGCACGCCGCCGCTCGCGACGTGGTCCAGATCGACGAGCGCGCGGCCGACCAGCGTCGACGGATCGGTCAGCCAGTGGGTGAGGCCGTAATGGCCGGCGAGCTTGAGCGGCAGCGCCGTCGCATCGTCGGGCGAGCCGGACGTCGGGCGCGAACCCGGCGGCGCGGCGAGCATCGGCATCAACGCCAGCACGCCGCGCGCATAATGCCACGCGAGCGCGGGATCGGCGAAGGCGGCGATGCGCGCGTTGCCGGCGGGAAGCATCAGGTCAGGCTGGATCGGCAGCGCCGCCATGCCCGCGCGCAACGGCCGCACGCGATGCTCGACCGCGATCGCGACGTCGGCTTCGTCCAGCCGGTCGAGCCCGTCGAGCTCGATCCGCAGCATCGCCGCCAGCCGCAGATCGGGGAAGCCTTCCGGCTCGTTCTTCACCCCCGAGGCGATAACCGGCGCGGTTCGCGCCGCGCGCAGCACGCGCTGGCCGGCATCCGATCCGCGCGCTCGGCCCCCTCCGGTCGCGCCGCCCCGCGCGCGCCAGGCCGCGCCGATCCGCGCGGTCTCGCTGCCGTCGCCATAGTCGCCCGCGCCGTCGTCGGCGATCAGCAGTTGGACCGCGTCGCTCTCGAGCTGACCCGCGTTCATCAGCGCCGCACCCATCGCGACGTCCGCCGCGAGGCGGCTACCGAGCGGTTGATACCCGCCGCCCGGTTGCGCGAAGCAGCGCACTTCGGCGGCTTCGTCGAGACAGCGATCGAACGCCGTGCGCCACTGCGCGCCATAAGGATCGACCGAGATCGCCGCGAACTCCTCGACCGATCCGCACAGAAACACGTGAAGCTCGGCCCCGCGATCGAGCAGCGCGCCGGCGATCACCAGTTCGGCCCCCGCGGCGAGCGCGCCGAAGCCGAAACCGACGCGCGCCTCATCGAGGTAGGCGGCGACCGATCGGGCCAGCGCATCGCGCGCGTCCGGCGCGATGCCCAGATGCCCCGCGTAATGCAGCGAGCGCGGCGGCCGCAACGCATCGAGGAAGCCCGCGTCGATGCCGCCTTCGGCGCAGATCGCAGCGAACTGGCGCAACGTCGCGGCGTGATCCTCGAAGGCCTGCGGTTGCGCCGCGATAGCGCGTTCCAGCGCCGCCGCCGCTCCCGCCGCATCGTCGCACAGCAGCCGCGCCTCCGCGCGCGTCGCCTCGAGGTAATACGGCGTATCAGCGATATCCGCGCCGTTATCGAGCCAATCCGACAGGTCTTGCGCCAACGTGCAGGCGCGCCGGTGATCGCCGGCGAGATAGGTCAGCGTGGCGACGTTGAGCCGCGTGTAGGGCTGCGGCGCGAGATCGTCGGCGGCGGCATAGGCCGCGGCGGCAAGCGCATAAGCCGCGCGCCGCTCCGCGCGCGGCAGCCGCGCGGCACGATCCTTACGCAGCCGGCCCCGCACCGCGAGCGCGGCGGGGTCGTCCAACCGCTGCGCATATCCGCTCTGGTCGAACAGGCGTTCGGCAAGCTCCAGGCTGCCGGCGCGCGCGAGCGTGATGATGGCGGGCAGGCTCACGCGGCGCGAATACATGGCGGTCCCGCCTTCATGGTGCGGCGCGAGCGTACCGCGTCCGCCCCGCCTCCGGCAAGCGTCGGAAGCGATCGCGCGGGGTCCGGCACCGGCCCCGCGATTACCGGGCGATCACACCAGCGCGATATCCGGCGCGTCTTCCTGCTTCATGCCCACCAGGTTGTATCCCGCGTCGATATGGTGGATCTCGCCGGTCACCCCCGCGGCGAGATCGCTGAGCAAATAGAGCGCGCCGCCGCCGACATCGTCGATCGTCACGTTCCGGCGCAGCGGCGAGTTCAGCTCGTTCCACTTGAGGATATAGCGAAAGTCGCCGATGCCGCTCGCCGCCAGTGTCTTGATCGGCCCGGCGCTGATCGCGTTGACGCGCACGCCATGCGGGCCGCAATCGTTGGCGAGGTACTTGACGCTCGTTTCCAGCGCGGCCTTGGCGACCCCCATCACGTTGTAGTGCGGCACGACCTTTTCCGCGCCGTAATACGTCAGCGTCAGGATGCTGCCGCCCCCGGTGCCGTCCTCGTTCAACGGCATCATCGCCACCGCGCGCTGCGTCACCGCGACGAGGCTGTAGGCGCTGATGTTCATCGTCATCAGGAAGTTGTCGAGCGTGGTGTCGTAATAGCGGCCGCGCAGCTGGTTCTTGTCCGAATAGCCGACCGCGTGGACCACGAAGTCGATCGTCGGCCAGCGGCGTCCAAGCGTCGCGAAGGCGGCATCGAGCGCGGCCATGTCGGCGACGTCGCATTCGATCAGGAAATCGCTGCCGAGCTGCGCCGCCAGCGGACGAACGCGGCGCTCCAGCGCCTCGCCCTGATAGGCGAAGGCGAGTTCAGCGCCGTGTTCGGCAAGCTTCTTGGCGATGCCCCAGGCCAGCGATCTGTCGTTCGCCAACCCCATGATCAGGCCGCGCTTGCCCGCCATCAAACCTGTCAACCCGCGCCTCCCTGACCTGCCATGCTCACCATGCGGACATGCTCGTCCGCCTGCCCGCCCGATTGCCCGACCGCCTGCCCAACTGCGTTGCGCTCTTCGGGAGTGGTCGCCAGCGCCGCGTTCAATTCGGCGCCGACCACCATCCCTAGGCCCACGAGCCAGAAAAAGAAAAGCGCGATCATCACTCCGGCGAGGCTGCCGTAGGTCAGGCTATAGCTCAGGAAGCGGCGCAGCACCGGCGGCAGCGCGATGACCACCAGCACCCACCAGACGGTGACGAGCAGTGCGCCCGGCCACTTGGGATAGGCGCGACCGCGATAGCGCCCAGGGGTCAGCGAGACGAACAGCAGGAAGATCGAGCCGTAGAGCACCGCGGCGGGGAGTAGCCGCGAGGTCGCGAGCGTCACGGGCCAGCTGTCGAGCCGGGGGAACCATGCGGCGATCACTTCCTGCGCGGCGGTGATCGCGACTTGCGCGAACAGGCTGAGCAACAGCAGGATCACCGCCAGCACGATGAAGCCGCCCGACAGCAGGCGATAGCGCCAGAACGCAAGGCTCGGCGGCGCGCCGTACGCGCGCCGCAGGATATCGCGGATCGTCTCGACCAGGCTCGATACGGTCCACAGGCCGACGAGCCCGCCGAACCACAGCAGCCAGCCGCTGCGCGCCGCCATGACATCGGCCGCGACAGGCTCAATCACCTGTGCGACGACCGGCGGCATCGCGCCGAGGAACGCGCGCAGCGAGGCGAGGTTCTGGCGGCTCTCGCCCAGCGCGGCGAAGATCGCGGCGACGATGATGAAGAATGGGAACAGCGCCAGGATCGCCATGTAGGCAAGGTTGCCCGCGTGGATGAAGCCATCATTGTACGCCCCGATCCAGACGCGGCGCATGATCTCGACCGCGCGCGCGCCGGGCGTCAGATGCGCGAGCAGCCGGTGGCCGAAGCCGTCGGCCCCGCCCGGATCGGCGATCGCCGCCTGCCGCCGCGCCTCGGGCGACAGGTCCGGTGGCGCGGGAGCGTTATCCGTCACCGGCTCGTATTCCCCTCCTGCTCGCGGGAGCGGGTTAGGGGTGGGCATGTGATTCGCAAGGGTCGCACTCGCACAACGTTTGTATGGCCCACCCCCGACCCCTCCCGCAGGCGGGAGGGGGGAAGGTACGACGGTCAAACCCCGAACCGCGCGCGCAGCGGGCGCGTATCAGCCCAGCCTTCCAGGCGCTTCGCCAGATCGGCGTCGTCATCCGGCAGCGCGATCTCGAGCGTCACGAGCTGATCACCGCGCGTGCCGTCGCGCCGGTGGAAGCCGCGACCCTTAAGGCGCAGCGTGCGGCCCGAACTGGTGGCGGGCGCGACCGTCAGCATCACCGCGCCGTCGACCGTCGGCACCTTGACCTTCGCGCCGTTCAACGCCTCGTCGAGCGTGATGGGAACGTCGAGCCGGATATTGTCGTCCTCGCGGCGGAAGAACGCGTGCGGCTGGATCTGGATCGTCACCATCGCATCGCCCGCGCCGCCCGGCCCCGCCTGGCCCTTGCCGGCGAGCCGCATCTGCGTGCCATCCTCGACCCCGGCGGGTAGCTTGAGGTCGACGCTCGCGCCATCGCTCAAGGTGATGCGCTGCGGGGCGAGCGTCGCCGCGTCGGGCAATGGTATCGCCAGGCGATACGATACGCTCGCGCCGCGCTGGGGCGCCCGGCCTGCGCCAAATCCCGCCCCGCCGCCGCCGCCGCTCCCACCGCCGCCGCGACCGCCGAACAGACCCTCGAAGATATCGCCGAGGTCGGCCCCTTCGGCGCTGAAGTTCTCGCCCTCGCTGCGGAACCCGCCCGCCCGGCCGCCGCCGAAGCCTCCCCCGAAACCTGCGCCCGCGCCGGGGCCGAAGCCCGCCGGCATCGCCGGATTGCCGTCGCCGTCGATTTCGCCGCGATCGAACTGGGCGCGCTTGTCCTTGTCCGACAACAGATCGTAGGCGCGGGTCACGTCGCTGAAGCGTTCGGCGGCCTTGGGATTGTCCTTGTTCTTGTCCGGATGCAGTTGCTTGGCGAGCTTGCGATAGGCGGACTTGATCTCCTTCTCGCTCGCCCCGCGCGCCACGCCGATCAGCTTATAGGGGTCCGCTGCCATGCGCGCATACCTAAGCGGCGGTCCGCGCGTCGACAAGCCGCATGGTCGATGCGCTTTCCACCCGCGACGGGAACCCTTATGTCGCGTGGAACCGTCGGGCGGATATCTGACGTCGTGACCGACGTCGAACCTCCCGCGCCAACAGGATCGCGCGCCGTGCAAACCGACGACATCGCCGAAACCATTTCGCACGGCAATCCGCTCGACCTGTTCGACGCCTGGCTGGCTGAGGCCACCGCGAGCGAGCCGAACGATGCCAACGCGATGGCGCTGGCGACCGCCACCGCGGACGGCCGCCCGTCGGTGCGGATGGTGCTGCTCAAGCGCCACGGCCCCGAAGGCTTCGTGTTCTACACCAACGGCCAGAGCCGCAAGGGGCGCGAGATCGCCGCCAACCCCCACGCCTCGCTGCTGTTCCACTGGAAGTCGCTGCGGCGTCAGGTGCGGATCGACGGGCCGTTGACGCGGCTCGAAGCCGCCGATGCCGACGCCTATTTCCACAGCCGCGCGCGCCAGTCGCAGCTCGGCGCGGTGGCGTCCGACCAGTCCGCCCCGCTCGATGCGCGCGCGACGTTCATCGCGCGATACGAAGAAGCCGACGCGCGCTTCGCCGATGGGGAGGTCGCACGGCCCGCGCATTGGCTGGGCTTCAGCCTTTCGCCCCGGGAAATCGAGTTCTGGCAGGATCGGCCTTATCGCCTGCACGAGCGGCGACTGTTCTCGCGCACGGGCGGCGGCGCGGCGTGGACCAGCACGGCGCTCTATCCGTGACGGAGCATCTATGAAGGGGCGCAGCGGCGCCGCGCTCAACCGCAGCGCCGCGCTCGCTGCGCTCGCGGTCGCCTCGCTGCTCGCTGTGCTCAAGGCACGCGCGGCGTGGAGCACCGGGTCGGCGGCGATGCTCGGAAGCCTCGCCGATACCGCGCTCGATCTCGCCGCCAGTCTCGCGACGCTGGCCGGGGTATGGATCGCGGCGCAGCCGGCCGACGATGATCACCGCTTCGGCCATGGCAAGGCAGAGGCGCTGGCGGCGATGTTCCAGGTCGTGCTGATCTCGCTGTCGGCGCTCGGCATCGCGGCCAACGCGGTGCGGCGGTTGCTGCTGGGGCGCGGCGCGGGCCCGGTCGACGAGGGAATCGCGGTATCGCTGGTCGCGATCGTCGCGACGCTGGCGCTGCTCGCCTGGCAGCGGCACGTGATCGCCCGCACGCGCAGCGTCGCGATCACCACCGACCAACTCCACTATCGGTCCGATCTGGCGCTGAACCTCGGCGTGATCGCCGCATTGGCGCTCCAGCGCCTGGGCGTATCAGGCGCGGACGGAGTGTTCGGTATCGCCATCGCCGCCTGGCTCGGCTGGAGCGCGTGGCGCGCCTCGCACGCGGCGATCGAGCAGCTGATGGACCGCGAATGGTCGGACGAGAAGCGCGCGCGATTCGTCGAACTGATCAACCGCCATCCCGAGCTGCGCGGCGTGCACGACCTGCGCACGCGCACGTCGGGCAACCGCGATTTCGCGCAATTCCACGTCTGGGTCGATCCGCAGATGACCGTGCAGGAGGCGCACCGCGTGATGGACGAGATCGAGGTGCGGCTTTCGGCCGAGTTCCCGGATACCGAGTTTCTGATCCACCCCGATCCCGAAGGCCATGTCGATGAGCGCGGCGACGCGGCGCACGATGTGCCGTGGCAGCCCCAGCGGGGCAAGGCTGGATAGTCTGGCCGGCGCGGACCGCCAAGGGCAATCGCCTACCGCGATCGGCGATCGACGGGCAGAGCGCGCAGGATCGCGTCCATCCGCCGCGCGAGCACGCCGCTGCCGCCGTCGCCGCTCGCGCCCAAGCGCACCAGCGTCACGCGCTGCGCGGGGGACACGATCACGAATTGCCCGCCCTTGCCCGCGCAGGCGAAGATGCCGGGCGGGGCCTTGCCCGCGATCAGCAGACCGTCGCCGTCCGCACGGGCGTGGTTGCGCCACAGCTGCGCGCCCATCTCGGGGTCGACGGGTGAAGCCCGGCGCATGAACGCGATCCACTGGCGCGGCAGCAGCTGGGCACCACGCACCGTGCCGCCGTTGCGCAGCAGCTCGCCCAGCCGGCCCCAGTCGCGAGGGCTGGCCCAGATCGCCGTCGAGCCGATCATCGTCCCGCTCCGGTCGAAGCCCGCCGTCATCGAACCAAGGCTTGCGGGCACGAACAATCGCGTGCGCAGATAGTCGGCGACCGCGCGCCGCCGCGCCGTCGGCCCGGCGTCCGGCGCAAGCGTGCGCGCGACCAGATCGGCGAGCACGATCGTATCGGCCGAAGAGTAGTTCGATGCGGAGCCGGCGCGCGCCGCCATCGGCTGTCCCTCGGCATAGGCGGCCATGTCGCCGCGCGCATCGCCGTGCAGCATATACGCGGCATCGCCGTCCGCCCCGATCTCGGCATGACGCAGGCCCGATCGCATCTGCAGCAACATGCGCGGGGTGATCGCACCGCGCGGATCGCCGATCCGCCGCCATGCGGGCACCGGCGCCGGCGCATCGAGCTCCAGGCGTCCATCCGCGACGAGCAGCCCGACGAGCAGTCCCGTCACGCATTTCGCCAGCGATCCGCCCGATCGCGGCGTCCGTGCATCGATCCCCGCGCCATAGCGTTCGGCGATCACGCGTCCGTCGCGAACGACGACGATCGCCTGCGTATCGCCCGCGCGGCGATCGGCGAACAGCGCGTCGATCGCGCCGGCGAGGCGGCTCTGGCCGGTTTTGGACAGCGTGGTCGCGACCACGGTCGGCGTCTTGGCATCCGGGGCGGGGGCGCGGCAAGCCGCAAGCGCGATCAGCGCCGCGAGCGGCAGCAGCAGCGGAAAGCGCGCGGTCACGGCAGCCAGATGCGCAAACCGCCGCGCAATGGCAACCGCTGCCCTCGTACACACGGCCTCAGACACACCGCCGCCGCGATAGCGACGGGAGTGATTCACCTCTCAGGCGGGCTCGGTCGCTTGGATCCAGCCGCCGCCGACCACGCGTTCGCCCAAGTACAACACGGCGGCCTGACCCGGCGCGACGCCGTATTCGGGCTCGGCGAAACGGATCGTCGTCGCCTTGCCGTCGCCCAGCGGTCCGTCGAGCACGACCGGCACGGGGCGCGCCAGCGAACGCACTTTCGCGGTCAACATGGCCAGACCCGGAGCCTCGGGCAGCGGGCCGATGCGATTGGTCTCAACGAGCCGCGCCGCGCGCACGGCAAGCATCCGGCGCGGGCCCACCAGCACGCGCGCCGCGCCGGCGTCGATCGCGACGACGTAGAGCGGTTCGGCCTGGCCGCCGACCATGATCCCGCGCCGCTGGCCGACGGTGAAGCCGATCACGCCGTCGTGCCGGCCGAGCGTGCGTCCGCTCTCGGCATGGACGATGTCGCCCGCCACCGCGCCTGCGGGCCGGACCTTGCGCACCACCGCCGCATAGTCGCGATCGGGGACGAAGCAGATGTCCTGGCTGTCGGGCTTGGCCGCGACGCGAAGGCCGATCGCGCCCGCCAGATCGCGCACCGCCGGCTTGGCGAGGCCACCCAGGGGAAAGCGCAGATAGGAGAGCTGCGCCTCGGTCGTGGCGTAGAGGAAATAGCTCTGATCGCGCGCGGGATCGGCTGCGCGGTGCAGTTCGGCCCCCGCGGCGCTCTCGACCCGGCGCACGTAATGCCCGGTCGCCAGGCAATCGGCGCCAAGATCGCGCGCCATCGCGAACAGGTCGGTGAACTTGGGCCCCATGTTGCACCGGATGCAAGGGATCGGCGTCCGGCCGGCGAGGTATTCGTCGGCGAAGCGATCGACCACGTCCTCGCGAAATCGGCTCTCGTGATCGACGACGTAATGCGCGATGCCGAGCCGATCGGCGACCGCGCGCGCATCGCGGATGTCGTCGCCCGCGCAGCACGCACCCTTGCGGCCGATGGCGGCGCCGTGATCGTAGAGCTGCAGCGTAATGCCGATGGTTTCCGCGCCGCTCGCCGCCGCGAGCGCGGCGACGACCGAGCTGTCGACGCCGCCCGACATGGCGACGACGATGCGGCGCATCGCCGCGCCCGCATCGCTGTGAAACAGCGTCCGGGTGTCGATCGCGGATGATGGGGCGAGCGTAGCCATCGTCACCTCATATACCGGACGCGTGCGCACCTCCAGCGCTCGGGCGACTGTCGCAGGATGACACGTGTGGGGTCGTCCCGGTTCAATCGCGCGCCGCCGTGCCGTTCTATCGGTCATGGAAACGAACGCGACCTGCGCTGCGGTTGATCCGCCGCCGTGCGATGCCGTGGCGATGCCACTGGCGGCAATCAACGAGCGATACGCGTCGCCGGTCCTTCGGGGACGACCGTGAACGCAGCGAACGCGGTCCGGCCCGCGCGCGTCGTCGGCCCGCTCGGCGAGCCGCTGACGATCGACACGCTGCCCGCCCCCGATACCCGGCGCTGGGTCGCGCGGCGCAAGGCGGAGGTCGTCGCGGCGGTCGCGGGCGGATTGCTGTCGATCGAAGAGGCCTGCGCGCGCTATGCGCTGACGCTCGAGGAGTTTGCGTCTTGGCAGCGCGCGATCGACCGATCGGGGATGGCGGGCCTGCGGATCACGCGGACGCAGGTCTATCGCGAGCTTTGGGAACGGCAGCAGAAGTATTGAAACCTGCGCGCGCAGTCCGCATTATGCGCGGGCGGCGCGGGACCCGCGTGATCCGGTCACGCGTCCGCGCCGTGGAGGAGAGAACAGATGGACGTCATCATCGCGCTGATCATGGGCGGCATCATGGGCTGGCTGGCCAGCAAGGTCATGTTCCGCGACGCTTCGATGGGCATCGTCATGAACGTGATCGTCGGTTGTCTCGGCTCGATCCTGGGTCGATACCTGCTCGGCGGCCTCATAGGCGGCGGACACCTGCGCGGCGACGCGTTCGACTGGCGGACGTTGCTGACCGCGTTTCTCGGCGCAGTGATCCTCCTCGCCATCGCCAACCTGTTCCAGCGTGGTCGGCTCCGCTAACCCGCCATCTGCCGACCCACGAGGCAATCGCCACTTCCGCGCCGCTCGCGGCGGCGTGGATTGCTATCGGCCCTGTGGCGGCTTATGTCCCGACCGTTCGCGGCTGGGTGCCTTGATCGCGATCGGAAACGCGCCGGGGCAAAGGCCACGATGAACTACGACAGCACGATCCGGGCGTTCGAGGAGGATGGTGGCGTCGCCTACGATCCGCTCGCCGCGTCGGGCGACCGTGACCGGCGTTCGCGCCGTCGGCTGTGGATCATCGCGATCGCCGTGCTGGCGGTGATCGTCGGCGCATGGTTCTTCATCCACCGCGGCGCCAAGACCGACGCGCTGTCGGGCGGCGATGCTTCGCAAGTGCCCGTCGTGACGGTGGTCTCGCCCGGACGCGCGGCCATCGCCGGTCAGATCAACGCGACCGGGGTGCTCGCCGCGCGGCGTGAGATGCCCGTGGGGTCGGTCGGCGAAGGGGGCGAGGTCGTCCAGGTCCTGGTCGAGCCGGGCCAGTGGGTGCGCGCGGGGCAGGTACTGGCGCTGATCGACGGATCGGTCCAGGCACAGGAAGCGGCCGGGCTGTCCGCGCAGATCTCCGTCGCGCAGGCGGACGCGCGGATCGCGCAAAGCAACCTCGATCGTTCGCTGAAGCTCGTGCAGCGCGGTTTCATCTCCAAGGCGGACATCGATCGGCTGACCGCCACGCGTGATGCTGCCAATGCGCGCGTCGGCGTCGCGCGCGCGACCTTGGGCGAGGCGCGGGCGCGGACGCGGCGGCTGCGCATCGTCGCGCCGGCGGCGGGCCTCGTGCTCGCGCGCAACGTCGAGCCGGGGCAGGTCGTCAGCGGCGGCAGCGGCGTATTGTTCCGCATCGCCAAGGACGGCCAGCTCGAAATGCTGGCGAAGCTGAGCGAGGACGATCTGCGCCAGATTACTGTCGGCGTTCCCGCGACGGTGACGCCGGTGGGCGCGGCGCGAGGCTTCGACGGGCAGGTCTGGCAGCTGTCGCCGGTGATCGATCCGACATCGCGGCTGGGGCAAGCGCGGATCGCGCTCGCCTATGCGCCCGAACTGCGTCCCGGCGGGTTCGCCAGCGTCACGATCAACGCCGGATCGACGATCGCGCCGCGCCTGCCCGAATCGGCGGTGCTTTCGGACAACCGCGGTTCGTACGTCTACATCGTCGGCCCCGATAACAAGGTGCGACGACGCGCGATCCAGGCGGGCGCGCTCGGTGCCGATGGCATAACGATCACGTCTGGGCTCTCGGGGAGCGAGCGCGTCGTCGTGCGCGCGGGTGCGTTCCTGGCCGATGGCCAGGCGGTCAAGCCGCGTCTCGCCACGCAATGATTGCGCCCGCACCATCGCATCGGATGCCGTCACATCGGACGCCTTCGCATCGGACGCCTTCGCATCGGACTGGCCGATGAACTTTCGTAACATGTCGGCGTGGGCGATCCGCAATCCGATCGTGCCGATCGTGCTGTTCGCCGCGCTGGTGCTGCTCGGCATCGTCAGCTTCATCGGCATGAAGGTCCAGCAGCAGCCCGACATCGAGTTTCCGGTGGTGATCGTCACGATCAGCCAGCCCGGCGCCGCGCCGACCGAGATCGAGACGCAGATCACGCAGAAGGTCGAAGCGGCGGTGCGCGCGATCAGCGGGGTCGAGACGATCAGCTCGACCGCTTCCGAAGGCAGCAGCCAGACGCTGATCGAGTTCGCGCTGGGCGAGGATGTCAACGCCGCGGTCAACGAGGTCAAGAACGCGGTCGACCAGACGCGCAGCGCGTTGCCCGACGGCATCCTCGAGCCGCAGATCGAGAAGGCCAGCACTTCTTCGGACCCGATCGCCTATTTCGCGGTGCAGGCCGACGACATGACGCTCGAGCAGCTGTCGTGGTTCATCGACGATACCGTCGCCAAGCGGCTGCTTGGGATCGAGGGCATGGCGACGGTCGAGCGGCTCGGCGGCGTCGATCGCGAGATCCTCGTCACGCTCGACCCGGCGCGGATGCAGTCGCTGGGCGTCACCGCGAGCCAGGTCAACCTCGCGTTGCGCGCGTCGAACCTCAACGCGGCGGGCGGGAAGGCGGAGGTCGGCGGGTCGCGCCAGTCGGTCCGCGTGCTCGGCAACGCCAAGACCGCGTATGATCTGTCGCAGACCGATGTCGGGCTCGGCCTCGGCCGCTCGGTCAAGCTCGCGGACATCGCCAGCGTCACCGATTCGTATGGCGAGATCACCTCGATAGCGAAGTTCAACGGCAAGCCGGTGGCGACGTTCTCGATCGCGCGCGCGCGCGGCGCCTCGGACGTTTCGGTGTACGATTCGGCGGTCAAGGAAATGACGCAGATCGAACGCGACTATCCGGGCGTCCACTTCACCCGGACATTCACGTCGGTAACCTATACCAAGGAGCAGTACGACAGCTCGATGGCCTCGATGGTCGAAGGCGCGATCCTCGCGGTCATCGTCGTGTTCTTCTTCCTGCGCGATTGGCGCGCGACGTTCATCGCGGCGATCGCGATCCCGCTGTCGGCGATCCCCACGTTCTGGTTCATCAGCCTGATGGGCTTCTCGCTCAACCAGCTGTCGTTGCTTGCGCTGGGTCTGGTCGCCGGCGTGCTGGTCGATGATGCGATCGTCGAGATCGAGAACATCGTGCGCCACATGCGGATGGGCAAGAACGCCTATCAGGCCTCGATCGACGCGGCGGATGAGATCGGCCTGGCGGTGGTCGCGACGACGTTCTCGATCGTCGCGGTGTTCCTGCCGGTCGGCTTGATGCCCGGTGTCTCTGGCCAGTTCTTCAAGAACTTCGGGCTGACCGTGGTCGTCGCGGTGCTGATCAGCCTGGCGGTCGCGCGGCTGATCACGCCGATGATCGCCGCCTATTTCCTCAAGGCGCACGGACACGCCGAACATGCCGGCGGGCCGTTGATGGCGCGGTATATCCGCGTGCTGCGCTGGTCGCTCGATACCTCCGCTGCCCAGAGCTATCGCGCCGCCAACCGCACGCCGGGCAGGCGCGTTGCGCTCTGGCACAATCTGTTGGCCAGGCTGCGCGATCACCGCGTGTGGATGATGGGTATCGGCGCGCTCGCGTTGGCCTTGACCGTGGTGCTGTTCGCCACCCGCGCGCAGGAGTTCTTCCCGACCGCCAACAACGATTTCACCCGCGTTTCGGTCGAACAGGTTCCGGGGACCACGATCAAGCAGACCGAGGCCGTCGTCGATCAGATCAGCGGGCTCCTGGCCAAGCAACCCGAGGTGAGAAACTATTTCGAGCGGATAAACGAGGGCACCGGCCGCATCCTGTTGATGTTCAAGGATGACAAGGCGCGTACCACGCAGCAGTTTCAGAACGATCTGACGCCGATGTTGCAGCAGTTTCCCGACGCACGCGTCACGTTTCAGTCGGACGAGGGCGGCTCGGGCACCGGGCGGCCGATCTCGGTCATGCTGTCGGGTTCCGATCCAGAGCTGCTCGAAGATACCGCGACCAAGCTCGTCGAGCAGATGCAGGGGCTCCGGCAACTCGTCGCGCCGCGCATAAGCGCGGACATGCGTCGGCCCGAACTGGTGATCAAGCCACGCCTCGACCTCGCCTCGCAGCTGGGCGTTTCGACCGCGGCGTTGAGCCAGGCGATCCGCATCGCGACTATCGGCGATATCGATCAGAACGCCGCCAAGTTCTCACTGTCCGATCGGCAGGTGCCGATCCGCGTGCGTCTGCCCGAGGCCGCGCGGCGCAACATCGCGAACATCGCCAACCTGCCGGTGCCGACCGCGACCGGCGACGCGGTGCCGCTGTCGCGTATCGCCGAAATCACCTTCGGTTCGGGGCCGACGACGATCCAACGCTACAACCAGCAGCGCCGCGTGTTCATCGGCGCCGATCTCGCGCCCGGCGTGGTCAAGAGCGATGCGACCAAGGCGATCGACAAGCTGCCGATCATGAAACATCTGCCCACGGGGATCAGCAACACCGCGTTCGGTTCGGACCGCTGGCAGCAGGAGATGCTCGTCAACCTGGCGTTCGCGCTGCCCGCCGGCATCCTGCTGGTCTTCGCGGTGCTCGTGCTGCTCTATCATCGCGTGATCTCGCCGCTGGTCAACATGGGCTCGTTGTTCCTCGCGCCGCTCGGCGGGCTGATCGCGCTGATGATCACCGGCAAGCCGCTGTCGCTTCCGGTGTTTATCGGGCTGCTGATGCTGTTCGGCATCGTCGCCAAGAACTCGATCCTGCTGATCGATTTCGCGATCGAGCAGATGGCGGAAGGCGTGCCCAAGTTCGAGGCGATCATGGAGGCGGGACGCAAGCGCGCGCAACCGATCGTCATGACCACCGTGGCGATGACCGCAGGCATGGTGCCGACCGCGCTCGCGCTCTCGGGCGACGGGGCCTGGCGCGCGCCGATGGGTATCGTGGTGATCGGTGGACTGCTGCTGTCGACCGTGTTGACGCTGCTGATAGTTCCCGCCGCGTTCAGCCTCGCCGATGGGCTTGAGCGCAAGCTTGGACCAAGACTGCGCCGTTCGTTGCTGACGTATGAGCCCGAACATGCGCTGGCTCCGGTCGGCGGTCCCGATCGGCACCCCACGGGGGGCGCGGTTCCTGCCGAATAAGGCCGAGGCGGCGCCCGATCGCGCGCGGCGTATGCGCCGCGTCGCCACCGGACTGCTCGCGGCGATGGCGGCCGCGTTCCTGCTGCTGCGCGCGGCCACGGATGGCCACGTCGATCAGCACCCGATCCTGGGCTTCGCGATCGCCTTTACCGAAGCCGGAATGGTCGGCGGCCTCGCGGACTGGTTCGCGGTCACCGCGCTGTTCCGCCGGCCGCTCGGCCTGCCGATCCCGCACACCGCGATCATTCCCGAAAACAAGGACCGCATTGCCGATACGATGGCGGCGTTCCTCCGCGATAACTTCCTGACTCCCGCGGTTGTCGCAAGGCGGCTGACCGGCTTCAACATCGCCGCCGCCGCTGGCGGGATGCTCGCCGACGCCAGGACGAACGATGGGCGGGGCACGCGATCGCGCTTTGGCGAAGGCGCGGCCAACCTGCTTGCCGATGTGCTCGAATCGCTCGATCCCGAACGGCTCGGCGGGCAGGTCAAGGCCGGGCTGGCACAGCAGCTTGACCGGATCGAGCTGTCGCCGGTGCTCGGCCGGATGCTAAGCGCGGTGATTGCGGACAAGCGCCATCTGCCGCTGATCGACGCGCTGGTGCGCTGGGCTGGCCTGACGATCGAGGACAACGAGGATTTGGTGCGCGCGATGATCCGCCAGCGCGCCAACGCGCTGCTGCGCTGGACTGGGCTCGACGGCCGCATCGCCGATTCGGTGCTCGATGGCGCGTACAAGATGCTGGCCGAAGTGCTCATCGATCCGCAGCATCCGTTGCGCGCCAAGATCGAGCAGGGGTTGGCGACGCTGGCCGATCGGCTGGCGAACGATCCCGAGTTGCGCGCCAAGGTCGAGGCCACCAAAGCCGCGCTGCTCGCCAATCCCGCGCTGGGCGATTGGTGGCAGGCCGTATGGGAACGCATCCGGCATACGCTGATCGAGGCGGCGCGCGATCCGCAATCGGCGCTCGCCGGCACGCTGGGGGGCGTCTTGGCGGAGATCGGCTCGGCCCTGCGCGACGATCCGGCTATGCAGCTCCAGATCAACCGGTTCGCGCGCCGCACGATCGTCGGCATCGCCTCGCGCTATGGCGACGAGATCGTGCGGCTGGTCTCCGAAACGGTCAAGCGGTGGGACGCGGTCACCGTCACCTCGCGCATCGAAAGCGCGGTCGGCCGCGATCTGCAGTTCATCCGCATCAACGGCACGGTGGTCGGCGGCCTGGCGGGGCTGGCGATCCACGCGATCGACGTGTGGCTGTGATCCTTGCGGAGCGAGCGCTCGCCTACCGCGCGCTCACAGCTTTTCGGTCAGCTCGGGCACCAGCGTGAACAGATCGCCGACCAGGCCGATATCGGCGACCTGAAAGATCGGTGCGTCCTCATCCTTGTTGATCGCGATGATCGTCTTTGAATCCTTCATACCGGCAAGGTGCTGGATCGCGCCCGAAATGCCGACCGCGACGTAGATCTCGGGGGCGACAATCTTGCCCGTCTGGCCGACCTGATAATCGTTCGGCGCATAGCCCGCGTCCACCGCCGCCCGGCTCGCGCCGACCGCCGCGTGCAACTTGTCCGCCAGCGGGAAGATCAGCTGCTTGAACGTGTCCGCGTCCTTGAGCGCGCGTCCGCCCGAGACGATGATCTTGGCGCTGCTCAGCTCGGGACGTTCCGACGCGGCGATCTCCGCGCCGACGAAGCTAGACAGGCCCGTGTCGCCCGCGCCCGAAACCGCTTCGATCGGGGCACTGCCACCGGTCGCCTCGGCCTTGGCAAAGGCGGTGCCGCGCACGGTCAGCACCAGCTTCGCGTCGCTTGCCTCGACTGTCGCAATTGCGTTGCCCGCATAGATCGGCCGCGTGAAGGTCTTGGGCCCTTCGACCGAGAGAATGTCCGACACCTGCATCACGTCGAGCAGCGCGGCGACGCGCGGGGCGATGTTCTTGCCGTTCGAAGTCGCGGGGCAGACCAGCGCGTCGTAATCGCCCATCAGGCCGACGATCAGCGACGCGACGTTTTCGGCCAGCATCTGCGCATAGGCCGGATCGTCGGCGAGCAGCACCTTCTCCACGCCGGCGATCTGCGCGGTCGCGGCGGCGGCCTGCTTCGCCTCAGCTCCCGCGCCGGCCACGAGTGCGTGAACGGCACCGAGCTTGGTCGCGGCGGTGATGGCGGAGAGCGTCGCGTCCCTGACCTTGCCGTCGCCATGCTCGACGAGAACCAGAACGGTCATGCGACTACTCCCATATCCTTGAGCTTGTTCACGAGGGTGTCGACGTCGGGCACCTTGATCCCCGCCAACCGTACCGCCGGTTCCTTGACGTTCAGCGTCTTCAGGCGCGGCGTCGTATCGACCCCGTAATCGGCCGGCGTCTTGTTCGCGAGCGGCTTCGACTTCGCCTTCATGATGTTGGGCAGCGAGGCATAGCGCGGCTCGTTCAACCGCAGATCGGTGGTGACGATCGCGGGAGCCATCAGTCTGACCGTCTCCAGTCCCCCGTCTACCTCGCGCTTGACCGTCACCGCGTCCCCTTCGACCGTGACTTCGCTGGCGAAGGTGCCTTGCGGACGGCCCATCAACGCGGCGAGCATCTGGCCGGTCTGGTTGCTGTCGTCGTCGATCGCCTGCTTGCCGAGGAGCACCAGGCCCGGCGCTTCCTCATCGGCGATGCCTTTGAGGATCTTGGCGACAGCGAGTGGCTCGACATCGCCCTCGACCGTCACCAGGATCGCGCGGTCGGCGCCCATTGCGAGCGCGGTGCGCAGCGTCTCCTGCGCTTTCGCCGGGCCGATCGACACTGCGACGATCTCGGTCGCCACGCCCTTTTCCTTCAGGCGGATGGCTTCCTCGACCGCGATCTCGTCGAACGGGTTCATGCTCATCTTGACGTTGGCGAGATCGACGCCGGTGCCGTCCGATTTCACCCGCGGCTTCACGTTGTAATCGATCACCCGCTTTACGGGCACGAGGATTTTCATCGCGAAAGGTCCCTTCCACTCATGCGGACCGGCGGCCAGACCGCGCGGATAAATATTGCTTCGCCATCGCCGGGGGCCGGCGGTCGGTCAAGCGCTACCCGGCTAATTCAAGCCTGTGCTCGATCCTGTCCAACCGACGATTGACGTTATCAAGGGCGATCTGCTGCGTAGCATCTGCGGCGGACAGATGAGCAAGATGCTGCATGACGGATGCAACCGCGCCTTCGAGGTTGGCGAGCCGGTTTGTCGCCTCGTCCTGACGACGCTCAATGCGCTCAAGGGTAGCCTGAAAACGCTTCAGGTGCTCGAGCATCAGATTTTCGATGTTGTCGGCCATCCCCGAGGTCTTACGCCGCCTGCTTCACTTCGGCGACGATCTTCTTCGCCGCATCGCCCAGGTCGTCGGCCGAAACGATCGCGAGGCCCGAATTGTTCAAGATCGCCTTGCCCTGTTCGACGTTGGTGCCTTCGAGGCGCACGACCAGCGGCACCTGCAGGTTCACGTCCTTCGCCGCCGCGACGATGCCGTCGGCGATGATGTCGCACTTCATGATGCCGC
>CAXSZV010000007.1:0-119390 GCA_964242815.1 uncultured Novosphingobium sp. | reverse complement strand
CGGTACTCGAACTTATCGACCGCCTTCATCAGCCCGATGTTGCCTTCCTGGATCAGGTCGAGGAACTGCAACCCGCGGTTGGTATACTTCTTGGCGATCGAGATGACGAGGCGCAGGTTCGCCTCGACCATCTCCTTCTTGGCGATCCGCGCCTCGCGCTCGCCCTTCTGCACCATGTTGACGATGCGACGGAACTCTGTGAGCGCCATGCCGGTGGCCGAAGCGATGTCGGACACCTCGAGCCGGATACGCTCGACACTGTCGGCCTCGTTCGCGGCGAAGGCGGCCCAGCGCTTGTCGCGGCGGCTCATGTCGGTCAGCCAGTGATCATCGAGCTCGCGCCCGACGTAATGGTCGAGAAAGTCCTTGCGCGGCACCTTGTGTCGTTCGGCGAGGCGCAGCATCTGCCCGCCCAGCGTCGTCAGCCGGCGATTGAACGCATAGAGGTTGTCGACTAGGTACTCGATCTTGGTCGCGTGGAACTGAACGCTTTCGACTTGCGCGGTCAGATCCTCGCGCAGCTGCTGGTATTGACGCTCTTTCGCCGGCGTCAGTGCGTTGCCAAGGCCGAGCGCGTCGAGCCGCTGCATCTGCACTTTCTCGAAGCTGCGGAACAGCTCGGTGATCCGCGCGAACTTTTCGAGCGCCTCGGGCTTCAGCTGCGCTTCCATCTGCGCCAGGCTGAGCGTGTTGTCGTCCTCGTCTTCCTCCGCGGCGCGGGGGGGGCGGCGCTCGCCATCCTCGTCGTCCTCATCGGCGACGGCGGCGGGTTCTTCGACTTCTTCCTCTTCCTTGAACGACGGGCCGGCGGTCGCCTCGCTGATCTCGGCGGCGTCCGCGTCCTCGCTGTCCTCGGTCAGCGCCTCGGGCGCCGGTTCCTTCGAGAGCATCGCGTCGAGATCGAGGATCTCGCGCAGCTGCATCTCGCCGTTGTTCAGCGCTTCGGACCACAGGATGATCGCGTGGAAGGTGATCGGGCTTTCGCACAATCCCAGGATCATCGTATCGCGGCCCGCCTCGATCCGCTTGGCGATGGCGATCTCACCCTCGCGGCTGAGCAGTTCGACCGCGCCCATCTCGCGCAGGTACATCCGCACCGGGTCATCGGTGCGCTCGACGGTTTCCTTTTTCTTGTCCGCTGGACGCTCGGCCGCGCCGCTGTCCTCCTCGTCGGCGACGTCGTCCTCGGCAGCGTTGTCGGGCTCGCCGGCATCCTCGTCGTTTTCGACGATGTTGACACCCATCTCGGAGATCGCGGCCATGATGTCCTCGATCTGGTCGGCGGACATCTGATCCTGCGGCAGCGCTTCGTTGAGCTCATCGACGGTAATGACGCCGCGGCGCTTGGCGCGCGCGATCAGCTTCTTGATCGCGCCTTCATTGAGGTCGATCAACGGCGCGTCGCCGCCGTCCGATTTGTCGGTGCCGGTGTTGTCTTCGTCCATCATATCCGTCATTTCCCGTGGCCGCCGGCTGGGGCGGTGGCCGCAAGCGCGCCGGCCATCTGCCGCAGACGCGCGTCGAATTCCAGTTTTCTCTTCAAAAGACGCTGCTGCTCAGCATAAGCCTCATCCGTCAGGTCGAGTTCCAGCCGCCGGGTCGCGGTCAGCAGCGCTGCTTCAAGCGCCGGACGCTCAACCAACAGGCCGATGGCGTGTCGCAATTCATTTGACGCCGTATCCGGTGGGCAGTCCTCCAACAGGAAGCCGAACCGAAACCCCTTGTAATCACCCGCTTCGGGCAACGACATGCCCAGACCAGCCAATATGGTGGACAGCCGATCGCTTTCAAGCGGACTGTTATGGTCGGCCGCGTCGAGCAGCATGGCGAAACGCGGGTCGTAGGTGATCGCACTGGTCAACGTTTCGGCGTGCCGAGCGATCTCCTCCGGCCAGCGGATCAGTCCGGCGATAATGGCAGCGCATAGTGACTTGCGCGCCGCCTCCGGTCGGTCCGATATCGGCGGCGACGCTCGATCGCGTCCGGCGAAGTCGGCTGGATTGATGCGCCCGAACGCGCGCGAGGCTTTCGCGCGGGGATCGCGCGGTGGAAAGGCATAGGACGAAAAGCGATCGAGGAGGTCGCGTCGATAGAGAGCGCGAATGTCGCGATCCGCGATCGTATCGACCTGCGCCATGAGCCGCGCCTTCAGACCGGCCTTCGCTTCTGGCGTTGCCAGCGCTCCCGCATCGCGCTCATGCGACCACAACGCGTCGAGCAGGCTGATCGGCTTGCCCAGCAACGCTTCGACGGCCGCCGCGCCATCGCGCTTCACCAGATCATCAGGATCGAGGCCCGCCGGCAGGCGCACGACGTCCAGGCTATGCCCCGGCTTCAACATCGGCAACGCGCGCGTTGCCGCACGCATCGCCGCGCGGCCGCCTGCGGCGTCGCCATCGAAGCACAATATCGGTGTCTCCACCTGACGCCACAGCAAGTCGATCTGACGCTCTGTCAGCGCGGTGCCCATCGGCGCGACGCATTCCTCGATCCCCGCGCCCGCCAGCGCGATCACATCCATGTAGCCTTCGACCACGATCAGCCGGCCAGCCTTGCGCGCCGTCGCCGCCGCGCGGTTGAGGTTGTAGAGTGTCGCGCCCTTGTCGAACAACGGCGTGTCGGGCGAGTTCAGGTACTTGGGCGCATCCGTTTTGCCGCCGTCGAGAATTCGCCCGCCGAACGCGATCACGCGGCCACGCATGTCCTCGATCGGCAGCATCAGCCGGCCACGAAAACGGTCGTAGGTTTCGCGGCCTTCGACTTCGATCAGCAGCCCAGCTTCGACCAGCATCGCTTCGGGAAAACGCGACAGCGCGGATTTCAGCCCGGCGCGGTCGTCGGTCGCAAGGCCGAAGCCGAACCGGGCGGCCGTCTCCGATGAAATCCCTCGCTTCGCAAGATAAGCTCGCGCAGCCGCGCCGTGATCGCTGGCGAGGTTGGCGACGAACCAGTCCTGCGCCGCGCGCATCACGTCATACAGCGTGTCGCGCCGCTCCGCCGCTTCGGCCGCGCGCGGATCAGGCGCGGGCAACTCCATGCCGGCCTCGGCCGCGAGTTCCTTGACCGCGTCCATGAAGCCCAGCCCGCGCTGGTCGGTCAGCCACCGGATCGCATCGCCATGCGCGCCACAGCCGAAGCAATGGTAAAACCCTTTGTCGTCGTTGACCGTGAAACTTGGCGACTTCTCATTGTGGAACGGGCAGCACGCCTTGAACTCGTGCCCCGCCTTGATCAGCCGCGTCGTGCGGCCGATGACACTCGAAAGTGACGTGCGGGCGCGCAGTTCGTCGAGGAAGGCGGGGGACAGACTCACACCGCACGCTTACACGCGACCGTGACCTAACGCGATCAGGCCAGCGCCGCTTTCACCAGCGCGCTCGCGCGGCTCATGTCCAGCGTCGTCCCGTGGCGTGCCTTCAACTTGGCCATCACCTTGCCCATGTCCTTGACGCCCGTCGCGCCGACCTGCGTCTTGATCGCCTCGATCGCGGCGACGGTGTCGGCTTCGCTCATCTGGCTCGGCAGGAACTCCTCGATCACGGCGAGCTCGGCCGCTTCGACATCGGCGAGCTCCTGCCGCCCGCCCTGCTTGTAGAGCGCGATCGATTCGCGGCGCTGCTTGCCCATTTTCTGCAGCACGTCGACTACCAGCGTATCGTCATCGGGCACCGTCGTGGCCGTACGCAATTCAATGTCCTTGTCCTTGAGCTTGGCAAGGATCAGCCGAACGGCCGCGAGACGCGGCTTGTCGCCTGCCTTCATCGCCGTGACCTGAGCGGACTTGATCATATCTCTCAGCATTTCCGATGACTTTCACTAGATGGGCTGGCAGGCGTTAGAGCCCCCGGGCAGTGGCCGGCGGGGTTGACGCGGGGCGACGCGGCGGTTAGCGCGCGGCCCTTAGCACCCATTGTCAAAACCCCGCAAACGGAGCGAGCCCTGGCCGACCCCGCCATCCCCTTTGCGCCCGCGCTCGACGCCCAGGTAGCCCCCGTGCCACCGCCGCGCGGGGCAACCGGCGCGCTGGTGCTCGCGGACGGGTCGGTCGCCTGGGGGCGCGGCTTCGGCGCGGTCGGCGAAGCGGTTGGCGAGGTGTGCTTCAACACTGCCATGACCGGCTATCAGGAGGTGATGACCGATCCTTCATACGCTGCACAGATCGTCACCTTTACTTTTCCGCACATCGGCAACGTCGGGGTCAACGACGATGACCTTGAGTCCCGCGTCGATGGCGCGGTCGGTTGCGTGGTGCGAGAGGCGGTCACGCCGCCGTCCAATTTTCGCGCGCGGGAAGGCTTCGGCGAATGGCTGGCGCAGCGCGGCCGGATCGGGCTGTCGGGCATCGATACGCGCGCGTTGACGCGCCGTATCCGGCTGGGCGGCGCGCCGAACGCGGTTATCGCGCATCATCCGAACGGCGTGTTCGATATCCCGGCACTGCTGGTGCGCGCGCGCGGATGGTCGGGGCTGGAGGGCATCGACCTCGCGCCGATGGTGACGCGTTCGGACGATGAGGATTGGCATGGCGGTCCCTGGCGGCTCGGCCATGGTTATGCGGGCGAGGGCGGCGGGGAGCGGCCGCACGTCGTCGCGATCGATTATGGCGCGAAGGACAACATCTTCCGCAACCTAGTCCACGCCGGCGCGCGTGTGACCGTGGTGCCGGCCAAGACGACGCTCGACGCGGTGCTGGCGCTCGACCCGGCGGGCGTGTTCCTGTCGAACGGCCCAGGCGACCCCGCGGCGACCGGCGCTTATGCCGTGCCGACGATCCAGGGATTACTCGAGCGGGACGTGCCGGTGTTCGGCATCTGCCTCGGCCACCAAATGCTGGGTATCGCCGCCGGCGCGACGACCGCCAAGATGCATCAGGGCCATCGCGGCGCGAACCACCCGGTCAAGCGACTGGAAGACGGCGTGGTGGAGATCACTGCGATGAACCACGGCTTCGCGGTCGACAATACAGCGCTGCCTGAAACGATCGAGGAGACGCACGTTTCACTGTTCGATGGATCGAACTGCGGCATCGCGATCAAGGGTAAGCGCGCGTTCGGCGTGCAATATCATCCCGAGGCGAGCCCGGGGCCGCATGACAGTTTCTATCTGTTCGAGCGGTTCGTGGGGATGTTGTGATGCGGGGTCCGGCAATTGTCCACGCGGCGCCGCCCGTTTGCACGCGATGGTCGCTAGGGCAGCCAAGATCCTCTTGCGCTGCTCCTCCTCTCCCAACCTTCTCCGCCCGAAAGGTGAGAGGGCTATACGGCATTTCGACTGATGGGCGGGCCTGTTGCCATCGCGTCGATTGCCTCCGCCCGCGGCAAGCCGATCGTCGGACGGCCCCCCATGTTTGATGACGCGAAGCGATCGATCAGCGCGCCCATGGGTCAATCAATTGCACGCCGATCCACGCAAAATCCCGGGCGTTGCGGGTGGCGACCGGGATGGCGTGTTCCTGCGCCTGCGCCGCGATCTGCATGTCGATTATCTGGGGTTGTCGCGCTTTTACCTCGGGCCGGGCGGCGATACGTCCGTATTGATACGCGGCTTCGCGTCCAAACGCGAGAGTCTGCCCCCAGTAGCGGGACACCAGGCCGGCGAGCCATCGTTCCAGGAACCCTCGTTTGTCGGCAGCGCCCGGCAATTCGATGCCGAACTGGATTTCCGCGATCACGAGCGTCGATAGCGCGAGGTCCGCATCGTTGGCCTGAAGCCAAGCCAGCACGGCGGAATCGCCGCGCGGCTTGGTCAGTTCGCTCCATACGTTCGTATCGACGAGGATCAAAAGTCAGGAGCTTCCAGTTCGCTGCTCATGCGTGGCGGCAGGTCGAGCCCGACGCCGTTCGCGAGGCGGCGAAGTTCCGCCATCGCGTCCTTGGCCGTCATGAAACGGATATCGGCATATCGGCCGCTATTAGCCCCAGTGCCACTCGGGCCATCGGCGAGCTGAAACAGTTGTCGCACGCGATCCTCCCTGGTCGGCGCGGGCGTGAACGCCTGCTGCGCTTCGCGAACCCGGCCCCCACTGCCATCGGCGGCAGACTCATATTCGGCCTCGATCACAAGCTGACGCAGGTGCTCTTCCATAGAGCGGCCATGCGCTGCTGCAATCTGGCGAAAGCGGTGTTTCGCATCGTCGGGCACATTTCGGACGGTCAGTGTCGCCACCATCAATCTCCTTTGCCTTCAATGTATGCGATGAAAGCAATGCTGTCAAATGCCCAAACGTACTGACATCTCTACGATCCTCGTGATCGGAGCCGGACCGATCATGATCGGCCAGGCCTGCGAGTTCGATTATTCGGGCACGCAGGCGATCAAGGCACTGCGTGAAGAGGGCTATCGCGTCGTGCTGGTGAACTCGAACCCCGCGACCATCATGACCGATCCGGATATGGCTGACGCGACATATATCGAACCGATAACACCCGAGATCGTCACGCGGATCATCGAGCGCGAACGGCCCGACGCGGTGCTGCCGACGATGGGTGGGCAGACCGCGCTCAATACCGCGCTGGCGCTGTTCAACGACGGCACGCTGGCAAAGTACGGCGTGCAGATGATCGGCGCCGATGCAGATGCGATCGACAAGGCCGAAAACCGTACGCGTTTTCGCGAGGCGATGGACCGCATCGGGCTGGAAAGCGCGCGCTCGGGCGTCGCGCATACGGTGGATGATGGCTGGGCCGTGTTGGAGGTTACGGGACTGCCCGCGATCATCCGGCCCAGCTTCACGCTGGGCGGCACCGGAGGCGGGATCGCCTACAACCGCGCCGAATTCGAGCATTTCGTCCGCACCGGGCTTGCCGCGTCCCCCACGACCGAGGTGCTGATCGAGGAATCGCTGCTCGGCTGGAAAGAATACGAGATGGAGGTCGTTCGCGATCGCAACGACAACTGCATCATCGTCTGTTCGATCGAGAACGTCGACCCGATGGGCGTCCACACCGGTGATTCCATTACCGTCGCGCCGGCGCTGACGCTGACCGACAAGGAATATCAGATCATGCGTTCGGCGAGCATCGCCGTGCTGCGCGAGATCGGGGTGGAGACGGGCGGCTCGAACGTGCAGTTCGCGGTCAATCCGGCGGACGGCCGGTTGATCGTCATCGAGATGAACCCGCGGGTTTCGCGCAGCTCGGCGTTGGCCTCGAAGGCGACCGGTTTTCCGATCGCCCGCGTCGCGGCCAAACTCGCGGTCGGCTACACGCTCGACGAGATCACCAACGAGATCACCGGCGCGACACCGGCGAGCTTCGAGCCCACGATAGACTACGTCGTCACCAAAATACCCAGATTCGCGTTCGAGAAATTCAAAGGCGCGAGCCCGCTGCTCAGCACCGCGATGAAGTCGGTCGGCGAGGTGATGGCGATCGGCCGCAACTTTCAGGAGTCCATGCAGAAGGCGCTGCGCGGGCTTGAGACCGGGCTCGACGGCTTCGATCACGTCACGGACCTGCAGGGCGCACCGCGCGACGAGATAACCGCGGCCCTGGCGCGCGCGACGCCCGACCGTCTGCTGGTGGTCGCGCAGGCGCTGCGCGAGGGCCTGTCGGTCGAGGAGATCAATGCGATTACGCATTACGATCCCTGGTTCCTGCGCCAGATCGCCGAAATCGTCGCGGCCGAGGCGGCGATCGCCGACGAGGGCTTGCCGCAGGACGCGCAAGGGTTACGTGCTTTGAAGGCGATGGGTTTTTCTGACCGACGGCTCGCCGCGTTGGCGATAAGCTCGGTGCCGCTCGCGGGGGGCATGGGCGGTACCAAGGCCGCGAAGCACGGCTTGGTCGGCGACGTCGTGCGCGCGATGGCCGGCGCGACCAGCGAAGCGGACGTGCGCGCCTTGCGCGAAAAGCTCGATGTGCACCCGGTGTTCAAGCGGATCGACAGCTGCGCCGCCGAGTTCGAGGCGGTGACGCCGTATATGTATTCCACCTATGAAAGTCCGGCTTTCGGTAAGCCCGAAAACGAGGCGATGCCGTCTGACCGGCGCAAGATCGTGATTTTGGGTGGCGGTCCCAACCGGATCGGCCAGGGCATCGAGTTCGACTATTGCTGCGTCCACGCCTGCTTCGCGCTTGCCGAGGCAGGCTATGAAACGATCATGGTCAACTGCAACCCGGAAACGGTGAGCACCGATTACGACACATCCGATCGGCTCTATTTCGAGCCGCTGACCGCCGAGGACGTGCTCGAGATCCTGCGGGTCGAGCAACAAGCGGGCGAGCTCATCGGGGTCATCGTCCAGTTTGGTGGGCAAACGCCGCTGAAGCTCGCGCAGGCGCTCGAAGACGCGGCCATCCCGATCCTGGGCACGTCACCCGATGCGATCGACCTAGCCGAGGATCGCGAGCGGTTCAGCGCGCTGGTTCGCCAGCTTGGCCTCAAACAACCGGAAAACGGCATCGCACGGAGCCGCGACGAAGCGGTCGCGGTCGCGGCCGGCATCGGCTATCCGGTGCTGATCCGGCCGAGCTACGTGCTTGGCGGGCGGGCGATGGAGATCGTCGACAGCGAACAGCAGCTCGACGATTATATCGCCACCGCGGTGCAGGTGTCGGGCGACAGTCCGGTGCTGATCGACCGGTATCTGCGCGATGCGATTGAATGCGATGTCGACGCCTTGAGCGATGGCGAGGCGGTGGCGATCGCCGGCGTCATGCAGCACATCGAGGAAGCGGGCATCCACTCGGGCGACAGCGCCTGCACGTTGCCGCCCTACAGCCTATCACACGAGGTCATCGCGACGATGGAGCGCCAGGCCGAGGCGCTGGCCCGCGCGCTCGGCGTGCGCGGATTGATGAACATTCAGTTCGCGGTCAAGGACGAGCCTTCGGGCCCGCAGGTCTACCTGATCGAGGTCAATCCACGCGCCAGCCGCACCGTGCCGTTCGTCGCCAAGGCGATCGGCCAACCGGTGGCCAAGGTGGCCGCGCGCGTGATGGCGGGTGAAAAGCTTTCGGCGTTCCCACCGTTCAAGCGTGCGCTGCCGTACATGGCGGTCAAGGAAGCGGTGTTTCCCTTCGCGCGCTTCCCAGGGGTGGACCCGGTGCTCAGTCCGGAAATGAAATCCACCGGCGAGGTTATGGGCATCGACGCCGATTTCGCCACGGCGTTCGCCAAGGCGCAGCTCGGCGCAGGTGTAGCGCTTCCGCGCGAGGGGACCGTGTTCGTTTCTGTAAAGAGAGGCGACAAGGCGCAGATCCTGCCCGCGATCCGCCAGTTGATCGAGCTTGGCTTTCGCATCGTCGCCACCAGCGGCACGCAGCGCTTTTTGGCCGAGGCGGGGTTGGCCGTGGAGCGTATCAACAAGGTTGCCGAGGGTAGGCCACATATCGTCGACCGCATCGTCGACGGCGAGATCGCCTTGATCTTCAACACCACCGAGGGCTGGCAGAGCCTGCGGGATTCGCAATCTATCCGCGCATCGGCGCTGGCCGAGCGTGTCCCTTATTATACCACTGCGACAGCGAGTGTCTGGGCAGCGCGTGCCATCGCCGCAATGCATGGAGAGCGACTTGAAGTGCGTTCGCTTCAAGATTATTATGCCTAGTTCGGTCGCGCTTTCCCCACATACGCGAATGATCGGACCTGTCTCTGCACTAGAGACGGGCGCGGACATGCCGCGACAAACGACCACGGAGGATTGGACAGGAATGGCGGGTGTCGAGAAGTTGCCGATGTTGGCGGAAGGCTACGAAAAGATGACCTCGGAGCTCAAGGCTCTGCGCGAGGAGCGTCCGCGTATCATCGATGCCATTGAGGAAGCCCGCGCGCACGGCGATCTGTCCGAAAATGCCGAATATCATGCCGCGAAGGAGCGTCAGGGTCAGGTCGAGGCGATGGTCGCCGACTTGGAAGACCGTGTGTCACGCGCACAAATCATCGATCCGACGACGCTATCGGGTGAACGTATCGTGTTCGGCGCGACTGTCACGCTGCTCGACGACGACGAAAAGCCGGTTCGTTACCAGATCGTCGGACCGTACGAGGCCGATGCCAAGGTCGGGCGGATCAGCTACAATTCGCCGCTTGGCCGCGCCCTGATCGGTCGCCGGGCGGAGGATGAGGTAGAAGTGACCGTGCCTGCGGGAGACCGGTTCTACGTGGTCGAGAAGATCGAGTTCATTTGATCGGTTCATTTCGCCGACAGCTTGGGCTCCAACAACCGATGCAGGTGGACGATGACATACTTAATCTCGGCATCATCGACCGTGCGTTGCGCCGCCGAGCGCCAGGCATATTCGGCGGATTCGTAGTCAGGGAATATTCCGACGATATCGACCTTACCGAGATCGATGAAGTTGAGGCCCTGCGGATCGCTGACGCGTCCTCCCATGACGAGATGGAGCTTTTGCATCGGTGGTTGCGTCGGCGTTACTTAACCGACCAGACGCGCGCGTAACTGGTTGATCGCGTCGGCAACGCGCCTGCCAGCGTGCGCCGCCGCGGCTTCGGCGACGGGTACAGTCTTGTCGATCCGCTTCGCTGCTTGGCGACGCGTCTTGGCGAATTGATCCGCCGCGCTATCGCCAAGATCTTCGGCTTTGTCCGCCGCGGCCGCGCTGAGCTTACCGATGTTGTCAGCGGCGCTCTGGGCGAACACGCTTGCGCCTTTTAGCGCGATTGCCGTCCAATCCTCGGCCCGGTCGGCCAGGACGTGGCTTCCCTTGCGAATGGTGTCGCTGGCATCGCCTGCACGATCGGCCGCGTCCTTGCCGAACGACAGCGCCGCCGCCGCCGCGAGTTCGGACAACGCCGATGTGCGCCGAACGATGGCCTTGCCCGTCCGCCGGGGTAGCAGAGCACCGATGACGAGGCCGGCGGTGACCCCGCCCGCGATCACGAGCAGCGGGTGATCGCGCACGAACTCGGTCACCGCCGTCTGGCGCTCTTCGCGCTTATCGCTTCGCGTCTCGACGACAGGCGCTTCATTTTCGACCGGAGGGTCGATCGGTTTGGCATGCTTGCTTGCGGCGCTAGTGCTCACGACCATACTCCTCGACCGCGTTTCGTTATGCGGGCCGACAAGCGTCGGATCGCGGCAATAATGGGATTGCGCAGGAACCACAGAACGATGGCGGCGAGCGTTCCGCCGACGACCGCCTTGTGACTTCCCACGACGTCGACTGCTTCAAGCGCCGCATCGGCGGTCTCGCTGACGATCCTGTCGACGATACGTCCGCCGACGCTGCGCTGTTCAAGGTCGCCGCGCACAGAGGATAAACGGGCATTCAGCGCCGCCTTCGCCGTGTCTCGCGCGGATCGGGCCGTCGTGAAGGCGCTCACAAATCGATTCCTTCAGCGAAGGCAGCGGAGATCTCCCGCCACTTGCTGCGTGCAAGCAACACACAGACTCCCGCTCCAACCAGAAGGGCTAGGCACACGACGGCGGTCGAGCCCCATGGCGTCAGCCAGGGAGCGAGCGCGAAGATCAAGCCGACGACGAGGCCTCCCAAAGCGAAGAACGCAAACAGGAAAGCAACCACCGCAAGGATCGCCATTGCCGGCACGAGTCCCGCGACATGCCCGACTCGCGCCTTTTGATAAGCGACCTCCGCCTCGGCATAGCCGCGCGCATCGTCGATCAAACCGCGCAGATCGTCGGGAAGCGATCCGCTTTCCGCGCTCAGCCGACCAGCTGTCTGACCCGGCAATTCCGCATTCATCGCAAAAATTCCGTTCCGAAAGCCGCCGATCAGCCCTTCGATCCCATGAACAGGCGCGATAGGAAGATGCCGCTCGCCGCCGCGATGCCGATCGACAACGCCGGACGTTCGCGGACGAACGCCTGCACTTCGCTGCTCAATTCGTCGATATCCTTGGCATCAAGCCGCTCAGCCAAATCCTGGAGCGAGCGGCCCGCCGTGCGAACATAATCGCCGTAGGTCGCGCCGACCTTGTCGTCCACCAAGGCCGCGTTATCCTCAACGAACTTGCCCGCGCTCTGCAGCGCACCGCTGGCGCGCGTCTTGCCATCGACAGCGAGCGACTTGACCTTGACGAGCGCATCGTCTCCGCGATCCTTGGCCTGATCGGTCCAGGCGTCGGCATGCTGGGTCAGCTTTTCACGGTAGGCGTCGGCCTGCCCCTGCGCCTGCTTGCCCAACGCCGCAGCGCCCGCCTTCGCCTGTTCAACCGCGGTGGCGAAATGTTGGGACGCTTTGGGCGAGGTGGGTGAGTCGGCGTCAGTGGGGAAGATAGTGTCCGGCATCGGCATGATCCTTGTCACACCCGTATTGGGCAAGGAGTACCATCCGCCGCGCGCCGCTGGACGGCGCGGGTGAATGGATGTGCAAGCAACGCGGCTTGTATGCGAAGGTTCCGCTGCTAAGACCCCGGCCGAGCCATCAACGGCTTGCGCGTGGAACAGGCAAGGAGCACCGCCCATGACCGAAATCGTCGATATCCATGGGCGTGAGATCGTCGACAGTCGGGGCAATCCCACAGTCGAGGTCGAAGTTCTGCTTGGCGACGGTAGCTTTGGCCGTGCGGCAGTGCCGTCAGGCGCGTCGACCGGCGCGCATGAAGCGGTCGAACTGCGCGACGGCGACAAGGCGCGCTATGCGGGCAAGGGCGTGCTCCAGGCGGTCGGCGCGGTGAACGGCGAGATCGCGCAGGCGCTGATCGGTCGCGATGCCGAAGATCAGCGCGAACTCGACATGGCGCTGATCACGCTCGATGGCACCGAAAACAAAGCGCGCCTCGGCGCGAACGCGATCTTGGGTGTCAGCCTGGCGGCGGCCAAGGCGGCGGCGGCGGCGCGGGGCCTACCGCTCTACGCCTACGTCGGAGGCGTATCCGCGCACGTCCTGCCCGTGCCGATGATGAACATCATCAACGGCGGGGAACACGCGGACAATCCGATCGACTTCCAGGAATTCATGATCATGCCCGTGGGCGCGCCGACATTGGCCGAGGCGGTGCGTTGGGGCGCGGAAATCTTTCATACGCTCAAAAGCGGGCTCAAGCAGAAGGGGCTGTCGACAGCGGTCGGCGACGAGGGCGGCTTCGCGCCCGACCTGGCGAGCACGCGCGATGCGCTCGATTTCGTGACGGCGTCGATCGAGCAAGCGGGCTTCAAGCCCGGCACCGAGATCGCGCTCGCGCTCGACTGCGCATCGACCGAGTTTTTCAAAGGCGGCAAATACGAAATCAGCGGCGAAGGGCTGTCGCTTGAGCCTCACGCTTTCGCGGACTACCTGGCGGACCTGTGCGGTACTTATCCGATCAAGTCGATCGAGGATGGCATGGGCGAAGACGACTTCGAAGGCTGGTCGGCGCTGACCGCCAAGCTTGGCGACACGGTACAACTCGTCGGCGACGACCTGTTCGTTACCAACCCGAAGCGTTTGAGAATGGGTATCGCCAAAGGGCTGGCCAATTCGCTGCTGGTCAAGGTCAACCAGATCGGCACGTTGACCGAAACGCTTGAAGCAGTGTCGATCGCGCAGCGCGCTGGGTACACCGCCGTGATGTCGCACCGCTCGGGCGAAACCGAGGATGCGACGATCGCCGATCTGGCGGTCGCGACGAACTGCGGGCAGATCAAGACCGGATCGCTCGCCCGATCGGATCGGCTGGCCAAATACAACCAGCTGATCCGTATCGAGGAAGAACTGGGCAGTGCCGCCGCCTACGCGGGTCCAGCTGCCTTTGGTCGACTAGCGGACTGACAAGCCGTGTCGGCGGCGAGCTATGCGCGCCTTTGCTGCAAGAGCGCGTGAAGCGCCCGGCCGGCGGAGCGATCGTCATCTCGTCGCTCATCCGATCGCGAAAAGGTTTCGCGCGGGTCGAACAACGGCTCGTGCAAGCCGTTGAGCTTGGCGAGTACCGCGGGCTTGAGCGTTCGCGACGCGGCATCGAAGTAATCGACCATCGCGGTGTAGCCGGCGGGGGTCAGCAGGACATAGGTGCGCCGCGCGTCGTCCGGATCGTCTTCCCGGGTCAGCAGACCTTCGCGCTCGAGCGCGGAGATCCAGCGCAGGGCGGTGGTCGACGGCACCGCCGCGCCAATACATGCGCTCATGACCGAGACACGGCGACCCTCTTTCGCCGCGACGAACAGATCGAGCAGGATATCCCACGCCGGTTCGCCGAACAAAGTCTCCGTGGCGAAGATCTTGTCTCGTCGCCGCCTGTTACGGTAATGTTCGCGCGCCAGTTCAACCCATAGCGGATGATCGCGATGCTCGCTGCGTGGCTCGATCGCCTCGCTATCGGCCGCAAGCGCCAACAGCTTTTCACTGGCGTCGTCCTGCTCGAATTGCCGAGCCATCGCCAGCAGTTCATTGGCAATACCAATCAGGCGCAAGGCCTTCGCCTTGACGTCGGAAACGTCAATTTTCATTTGACCAACCCGTGTGATTGCAGTCGGCCCTTTCAGTTCGAGCCGATCGCATGCCCCAATTCCACGGGAAGCGAATGCAGTACTGCACCGAACCCCGTGCCTGTAAACTGGCTCCTAAAGCCGAGCTTTGACAAGCGGACCAGCGCGAACGATCAGTCCGTTTTGAAGGTATCGCGTGTAATTTGCCGCTCGTGACAGAGCGCCTCAATCGCACTGTCGAGGTAGGCGGCGGCGATGCGCGCATCGATCGCTTCTAGCCGTTGCAGGCAATCGGCAAGGTCACGCAGCAATTGGCCGATCTGGTCCTCGTCGATCAGCATGCCAGCGCCCAATCGCTTGGAAAAGCCATCGATTCGGGCCATCCGCACCTGGAACTCGACTGGGCAACTGATAATGGGTGCCTCAGGATTGGCTCCATAATGGGGATAGTTAAAATCATTATTATGCAATAGCAGTTTGGCGAGCCAGCCGACGACGTTACTCGATGTGAGTGTCTCTTTATTGGACGCGGTATGATCGCGGCGTGATCATGGACAGGTCCTTTGTTGATTATTCAGTTAAAAACTAATCAGGACCCCTCTCCGTCTCTTCAAACTCAATTGCGCGCCTTGTCGACGAGCTTGTTTGCGCCGATCCACGGCATCATCGCACGCAGCTTCGCGCCGGTTTCTTCGATCGGATGCGCCAGCGCGGCCTTGCGGGCAGCCTTCAACTCGGGCTGGCCGGCGCGATTGTCGAGCACGAACGCCTTCACGAAGCGACCCGATTGCACATCGGCGAGCACGCGCCTCATCTCTTTCTTGGTTTCTTCGGTGATGATCCGAGGGCCAACGGTGATATCGCCATATTCGGCGGTGTTGCTGATCGAATAGCGCATGTTGGCGATGCCGCCTTCGTACATCAGATCGACGATCAGCTTCAATTCGTGCAGACATTCGAAATACGCCATCTCGGGCGCATATCCGCCTTCGACCAGCGTTTCGAACCCGGCCTGGACCAGCGCGGTCGCGCCGCCGCACAGCACCGCCTGCTCGCCGAACAGGTCGGTTTCGCACTCTTCCTTAAAGTTGGTCTCGATGATGCCCGAACGACCGCCGCCCACGCCACTCGCATAGGCAAGGCTGATGTCGTGCGCGTTGCCCGTCGCGTCCTGCGCCACAGCGACGAGGCAGGGCACGCCGCCGCCGCGCTGATATTCGCTGCGCACCGTGTGCCCCGGGCCCTTGGGTGCGATCATGATGACGTCGATGTCCGCACGCGGCTCGATCAGTCCGAAGTGGATGTTGAGCCCGTGCGCGAACGCGAGCGCCGCGCCCGGCTTCAGGTTCGCGGCAAGATCGTCGGCATAGATCGCCGCCTGATGCTCATCTGGCGCGAGCACCATCAGGATATCGGCCCATTGCGCGGCATCGGCGTTCGACAGCACCTTGAAGCCGGCGTCCTCGGCCTTCTTCGCCGTCGCCGAACCCTGGCGCAGCGCGATCGCGACATCCTTGACGCCGCTGTCGCGCAGGTTCTGTGCATGCGCGTGGCCCTGGCTGCCATAACCCAGCACCGCGACCTTCTTGTCGGCGATCAGGTTGATGTCACAATCGGCGTCGTAATAGACCTTCATCGTCAATCCCTGTTTTGCTTGAACTGTGTCAGGCCCTTTCAGGCCCGCGTGCCATCGCGACGATGCCGGTGCGGCCGACCTCGACCAGGCCCAGCCCGCGCACCAGGCCGACGAAGCTGTCGATCTTGTCGGGCGCGCCGGTCAGCTCGAAGACGAAGCTCTCGGTCGTCGTGTCGACGGGCCTCGCGCGGAAGATTTCGGCAAGCCGCAGCGCCTCGACGCGTTTTTCGCCGAGCCCCGCGACCTTGATCAGCGCCAGCTCGCGCTCGACGTACGGCCCGATCTCGGTGAGGTCGGTAACCTTGTGCACCGGAACCAGACGCTCCAGCTGCGCGCGAATCTGATCGACCACCGCCGGCGGCCCGTGGGTGACGATCGTGATCCGGCTGACCGCGTGGTTCTCGGTGATGTCGGCGACGGTCAAGCTGTCGATGTTATAGCCGCGCGCGGTGAACATGCCCGCTATGCGCGCCAGGATGCCCGCTTCGTTGTCGACGGTGATGGTCAGCACATGGCGTTCTGCCTCGCGCAGGGCGATCTTCATCGCATCGACCCCATCACACCAGCGCCTTGGCTTCGTCGTCCATCGTGCCGAGCACTTCGTCGCCGTGCAGCAGCATCTCGGTGTGCGCCGCGCCCGACGGGATCATCGGGAAGCAGTTCGCAACCTTCGACACCATGCAATCGACGATCACCGGGCCGTCGTGCGCCATCATCGCGCGGATGCCGTCGTCGAGCGCGGCCTCATGCTCGATGCGGATGCCTTTCCAGCCATAGGCTTCGGCCAGGCGTACGAAGTCGGGCAGGCTATCCGAATAGGAGTTCGAATAGCGGCTTTCATAAGTCAGCTCCTGCCACTGGCGGACCATGCCCATGTATTCGTTGTTGAGGATGAACACCTTGATCGGCAGCCGGTACTGAGTGGCGGTGCCGAGCTCCTGGATGTTCATCTGGATCGATGCCTCGCCCGCGATATCGATCACCAGCGCATCGGGATTGCCAAGCTGCGCGCCGATCGCGGCGGGCAGGCCATAACCCATCGTGCCGAGCCCACCCGACGTCAGCCACTTGTTCGGGCCGAAGAAGTGGAAATGCTGCGCCGCCCACATCTGGTGCTGGCCGACTTCGGTCGTGATGATCGGATCGCGATGGCGGGTCAGCTCGAACAGGCGCTCGACCGCGTATTGCGGCGCCAGCTCGGTCTTGACGCGGGGATAGGACAGGCTTTCGCGCCGTCGCCATTCGCCGATGCGCGCCTTCCACGGCGCAAGGTCCTGCGGCGCCCGCGTTCCCCAGGCGGCGATAATCTGATCGAGCACTTCGGCGCAATCGCCGATCAGCGGCAGGTCCACTGGAACCGTCTTGTTGATCGAGCTGCGATCGATATCGATGTGGATCTTCTTCGAATGCGGCGCGAACGCATCGAGCCGACCGGTGACGCGATCATCGAACCGCGCGCCGACGCATAGGATCAGGTCCGCTTGATTCATCGCCATGTTGGCTTCGTAGGTGCCGTGCATCCCCAGCATGCCGAGCCAGTCGTCGTGCTTGGCGGGAAAAGCGCCGAGGCCCATCAGCGTCGAGGTGACCGGCGCGCCAGTCATCGCCTGCAGCTCGCGCAGCAACGCGCTCGCTTGCGGTCCCGAGTTGATCACGCCGCCGCCGGTATAGAACACCGGCGCCTTGGACTCCGCCAGCATATCGACCGCGCGCGCGATACTCGCATCGTTGGCGCGCATCTGCGGCGCGTAGCGATTGCGCCGCTGCGGAGCGCCGTCGCTCAGCATCGCGGTGGCGATCTGTACGTCCTTGGGGATATCGATCAGCACCGGGCCGGGCCGGCCCTGACAAGCGATCTGGAACGCCTCGTCGATCGTCGCGGCGAGCTCTGCGGGGTCCTTCATCAGATAGTTATGCTTGGTGCAGTGGCGCGTGATGCCGATCGTGTCCGCTTCCTGGAACGCATCGCTGCCGATCAGGCTGGTCGGCACCTGTCCGGTGATGATCACCAGCGGAATCGAATCCATGAACGCGTCGGCGATGCCGGTGACGGTGTTGGTCGCGCCGGGCCCTGACGTGACAAGCACCACGCCAGGCTTGCCGGTCGCGCGCGCGTATCCCTCGGCAGCGTGGACCGCGCCAGCCTCGTGCCGCACTAGAATGTGGCGGATGCGATGATCATCGAACATCGCGTCGTAGATCGGGAGGACCGCGCCGCCCGGATAGCCGAACACGAATTCGACCTCCAGACGCACGAGGCTCTCGACCAGGATCCGTGCGCCGCTGCGCTCAATGCTCACCGTTCATTCCCTTAACCCGAAGGCCGCGCTCCCTAGAAGATACGGGTTCATCCAGCAAGCTGTGACCCGTGACGCAAGGGGCAGCGAGTGCCTGACGAAAGATGTCCTTCGGCGCCAGTAATCGTACCAATATTTCATGTCAACGACAAATCATGAAACAATGTGTCAAGAATTTGGTGTCCGCCTTCGCTTGGATCAGCGGCAGGCCAGACGGCCGGCGTTTGTCCGCGAAACCAGGTGGCCTGTCGTTTCGCGTATTGCCGCGTCGCCTGGACGGCACGAGCCAACGCTTCGGTCAAGGGCCATGCGCCGCCGAGGTGTCCGGCGATCTCGCGCACGCCGATCGCGCGCATGACAGGCAGTGCGGGGGACAGCGCGCGCGCCAGCAACGCCTCGACCTCGGGGATTGCGCCGTTATCCAGCATCGCGGCGAATCGAATGGCGCATCGCTGGTACAGCACCTCTCGCTCGGGCGTCAGGACCAGCGGATGGAGTATCACAGATTGGGCGATGCCACCCGCGCGTTCGGCTTGCCAAGCGGCAATGGACCGGCCGGTCGAGCGGACGACCTCGAGCGCGCGACAAACCCGCGCGGTGTCGCCTGGGGCCAATCTCGCGGCCCCGTCCGGGTCCTTTCGCGACAACGCGGCATAGGCGACTTCTACCGTCAGACCGCGCACCGTCGCGCGGACCGCCGGATCGATCTCCGGGATCGGCGCGATGCCGTCGAGCAACGTGCGGATGTAGAGCCCCGTTCCGCCCACGACGATCGGCACGATGCCGCGCACTTGGGCTTGGGCGATCTCGGCGCGCGCAGCCGCCGCCCAGTCCGCCGCCGAGCAAGCGATCGCGCCGTCCCACGCGCCGAACAGGCGGTGCGGCACGTCGCGCATCTCGGCCGGCATCGGCCGCGCGCTCAGCACGCGCAGATCGGCATAGACCTGCGCGCTGTCGGCATTGATGATCACCGCATCGCGGCCCGTCTCACGCAAGCGCAGCGCAAGTCGCACCGCCAGATCGCTCTTGCCGCTGGCGGTAGGCCCTGCGATGAGCGCCAGCGGCGGACGGCGATCGGCCCCGTCCGGTGATGTCGTAAAGGTCGCAGGCTTGCTCATCGTCCGGCTGATAGCAGAGACCGGCGAGCTTGCGGACGGCATCGCAGCGGCGCGCGAGGAGCTTGCGGCGCACGGCTGGCCGGTGGCGATGGCCGAACCGGTCGAGAGTGGATCGGCGACAATCGAGCTTCAGCTGCCGCGCGGCGATGCGGCGCAAGTCCGCGCGATCGTCGACCGGCATTGCGCCCCATGCGACCTCCTCGTCACCGATGCGCTGCCGGTGGTTCCGCGCCTGTTCGTCTCCGACATGGACTCGACGATGATCGCCGCCGAATGCATCGACGAACTTGCCGATTTTGCCGGTGTGAAGGACCGCGTTGCCGCGATCACCGATCGCGCGATGCGCGGTGAGCTCGACTTCGTCGGTGCGCTGCATGAGCGCGTGGCGCTGCTCGCCGGGCTCGACGAAGGTGCCATCGCAAGTTGTTTGGCCGAGCGGATCGCGCCGATGCCCGGCGCGCGGACGCTGGTCGCGACGCTGAAGGCACTTGGCTGCCGCACAGTCCTTGTGACCGGCGGCTTCCATCACTTCGCCGATCCGATCGCCGAGCAATTGGGCTTCGATCGTGTGGTCGCGAACCGGCTCGAGGTTCTGGATGGCGCGTTGACCGGGTGCGTCGAGGGTGATGGGGCGCCGGACGCCATCGTCGATAGCGCGGCCAAACGTGCGACGCTGATCGAGGAAGCGGCGGCGATCGGCGTGCACGCCGCGAGCCTGGCGATGGGCGACGGCGCGAACGATATCCCGATGCTCGAAGCGGCGACCTATGGCATCGCGTTCCGCGCCAAGCCGAAAGCGCGCGCTGCCGCGCACGGCTGGATCGAGCGGGGCGATCTCACCGCCGCGCTCGATCTGATGGCGATCCCCCGCGACCGATGGGTGTGGGAATAGGCGAATACGGCTGACTAAGCGATTATCTTTGAAATTGCGTTCGACGAAAGGTTAGGGCCTATGGTCGTCGTAACGGTTCTGGTCTATTTCGTCCTCTTCTAAATCGATTGTACCAGCAAAGATGGCTATAGAAGGGCGCACGTTGGCGAATATCTTATCTTGCTGAAATCTATAACCAAAAACGTCGCGCCAAGACAGCGTTGACGATACTTCAATATTTACATGTTGAGCTTGCTCAAGCAAATTTATTCGTTCAGCATCGAAGTCCTCTCGAGATGCAATTCTGTAGGGTCCTAACGTTAATTTACCTGCCGGTATGTTATGTACCCGTTGCCCGACGTTCTGATTACGTTCAATCTTCAGGTGATCTTTTACCATCCGAAAAATGCGTAAGTCATATTTGACTGAGAAGGCAAGTGCGGGCGACTGGCCGGAATTACAGACCGTCATTGTTAATTCCGGCATGCCGACCCTTGGCACCATGATCTGAGCGGTTTCAACGGTCAGATAAGCTCTGATTTGTGCCTCTCTCCGAGACGCCTCGTTTCGAAATAGTGCTTTCGGCCGCCGTTGCTCCCCTACTGGTATCCTGCGCAGCACGTTTCGCATACAACGCTGCAGCAACTGCTACAAACAAAGTTAGAAAACTGAAAAATAGGCTGATATGAGCGGCGGCTACTTGGTCTAGGGTTCAGACCCATAAAGTGGATATACAAGTCTGACGTGATGTGATGAGCTGCTGCCGGTTTCGCGGACACGAGGTTAAGCTACCTGCGCTTGCCGCTCGAAGTCCATGGGGCTGGGATAGCCCAAGGTTGAGCGTCGCGTCGGATTGTAGAAGCGCTCGATGTAATCGAATACGTCGGCCTTTGCGTGATTGCGCGTGCGATAGGTTTTGCGCCCGATCCGCTCGGTCTTCAGCGACGAGAAGAAGCTCTCCATAGCGGCATTGTCCCAGACGTTGCCCGACCGGCTCATCGAGCAGGTCACACCATTGTCCGTCATCAGCCTCTGGAACTTCTCGCTCGTGTATTGGCTGCCCTGGTCCGAGTGGTGCAGCAGGGCATCCGGCTTCCCACGCCGCCAGATCGCCATCATCAACGCGTCGGTGACGAGTTGCGCGGTCATGATGTCGCTCATTGACCAGCCGACGACCCGGCGCGAGAACAGGTCGATGACCACGGCGACGTACATCCGCACCTCCTTCGACGGGGATGACTTCCGGTTCCGCGAACGCCCAGTAAAGATGACCCTCGGCGAAGGTGCACCACAAGGTGTCTGCCCCTAGCGAATAAAAATCTCCTAACTCACGCGTCCAGTTGGCTACGGTTGAAGCGGCGTACCCTTGTGCTTTCAGGTGCGCGCGTACGGCCATCCAATCACCCGCCGAAGCCAGTTCGTGCGATATCTCCTGAAAGCTGACCGGCACGACGCGTTCGTCGAGCGCTCGCCTAACCCATGCGCCGCCGGATCCAAGCTTCACGTAGCGAACGGTAGAGGGGTCAAATGGCCGTTGGGGCAAGGTCGCGCTCACCGGCGCGTCAGCATTTCATACATACTATAGTTGATAAACTTCCTACGGCGGACCAGTCAACTCGCGGCGCATGGACATGCGCAAGCTGGTGGGAGATAACGTCCGGCGCATCAGGCTGGCATGCGATATGACCCAGGAAACGCTGGCAGAGCGATCCGGCTTCTCGCAGCAATACATTTCAGATCTTGAGCGTGGCCGACGAAATCCGACCGTCGTGTCGCTTTTTGAACTGGCGCAGGCACTAAGCGTCACGCCGGTCGACTTGATGCGTTAGAGACGACGCGGACTCCCCAGCAGCAATTTTTTGCGGTCTGGAACGAGCCGACGCGGATGGTCGCCGTCCCCACCATCGCCAGTGCCCAAAAAGCGCGCAATCCCACCGTTGCTTGTGAAACGAAGACTATGACGGCCATGTCGCTTGGGCGAGTTATCGCAACGAACTCTATGAACCTGGGCTTGGCGCATGCCGGACTGCGGTCGGCCGAAATGATTCACCATCCGACTCCATAAATTCATGGCTTTGGTTCAAACTTGCATTTCATAATTATCAAATATAATATCAATCGAAACTACGTTCCATAAACGTATCCGTCCATTAATTTACGAGCGGTTCTTAAAATAGCTGCGGTCATTATTTGTCTGTCGTCACCAATTGTCACGACACAACTCATCTCCCCCGTGGGATGCTCGACGGAAAGCGTCTTCGTCAGACCTTCCGGTACCGACGCAACCGCCGCCGCCGGCGAACCGGCTATCAGACATGCCGAGGCGACGCTGACCGCACCAAGCACGCCGACCGAGGCGTGCGCGCGGCTGGGGATGAACGAGCGGACGGTGACCGCGCCACCAAACCGTGGGGGGGCCACCAGCATCATCTTGGGGACCGACTTCTCCGCGACATCGCCGAGGTTCATCAGCGGCCCCGCCTGAAGACGGATCGCCTCGATCCTCGCTTTGATCGCCTCGGCGGCGTCGAGCGTTTCGCGATTTTCGTAGCCGGTGACGCCGACATCCTCGGCCCGCATCACCACGCAGGGCATGCCGTTGTCAATCAGCGTACAGGCGACGCCATCGACCATGTCCGCCGCGTTGCCGGTCGGTAGCAGCGCGCCGCACGAGGATCCCGCCGTTTCATGAAACTCCAGCGGCACCGGCGCGGCCGTGCCCGGGACGCCATCGATCCGCGCCGCGCCCGCGTAGGTGACGCGTCCGCCGGGCGTCCGCACCGTCGCCGCCGCGACCTGGCCTGTGTTTTCCATGTAAATGGTGACCGGCGTCTCCCCATCGAGCGCGGAGACCAGTCCGCGCTCGATGGCGAATGGGCCTACTGCGGCAAGCATGTTGCCGCAATTCTGGCTGTCGGTGACGATTGCCTGATCGACTAACACTTGCAGGAAGAGGTAGTCGACATCGGCACCCTCGCGCGCCGACCGCTTCACCACCGCAACCTTGGAGGTCAGCGGATCGGCGCCACCCATGCCGTCGATCTGCCGCGGATCGGGCGAACCCATCGCTCGCAACAGGAACAGGTCGCGCGCGGCGCGATCGACGGGCAGGTCGTCGGCGAGGAACACCCCCCCTTTTGAGGTGCCCCCACGCATCCACATGCAGGCGACACCCGCCGTCGCGGGGTCATTCATAGCGCAGGCCCATGGCTTCCAACTTCTCGCGCATCGCGTAGATATCGAGCCCGAGTTCGCCCGCTGCGAGCCGTTGCCGCTTCGCCTCCTCGTTCGCCTCGCGCGCCCGTGCCTTGGCGAGCACATCGGCGGCATCGGTGCGCTTCACCACGCACACGCCGTCGTCATCGGCGACGATGACATCGCCCGGATCGATCGCGGCGGCCGCGCAGACGACTGGCACGTTGACCGAGCCCAGCGTCGCCTTGACCGTGCCTTGCGCAAACACCGCCTTCGACCAGACGGGGAACCCCATCGCGGTCAGGTCGCACACATCGCGCACACCGGCGTCGATCACCAGGCCACGGCACCCCCGCGCCATCGCGCTGGTCGCCAAAAGATCGCCGAAATAGCCGTCCTCGCAAGGCGACGTCGGCGCAAGGACCAGGATGTCGCCGTCTTGAAGCTGCTCGATCGCGACATGAACCATCCAATTGTCGCCGGGGGGTGCCGAGATGGTCACCGCCGATCCCGCGATCCGCGCGCCCGGCCAGATCGGCCGCAACCGGCTGGCGAGCAGGCCGGTCCGCCCCTGCGCCTCATGCACCGTCGCGACGCCGGCGGCGGCAAGTCCGGCGATCGTCGCGCGATCGGCGCGCTCGAACTTGCGTACCACCCGTCCCGTCATGCAAATCGTCTCCTGCCAAGCGATGGTATCCCTGCGAAAGGCGATGTCGACGCGCCAATATCAAGTCTAGCCGAGCCATAACTTCGTGATAAGTCTATTGCGTGGATCCGTTCGAATTCAACTGGCGACACTTGCGTGCGCTCCTGGTGATCGCCGACCATTCCAGTCTCAGCGCCGCCGCGCGGGCGGTTCATCTGTCCCAGCCGGCGCTGACTAAAGGGCTGGCCAAGCTGGAGGCGGCGCTCGGCCGGCCGCTGTTCGTGCGCACGTCGACCGGTGTCGAGCCGACCGAAGGCGGCCGACGCATGGCCGAGCGGACGACGCGGGCATGGGTCCGGCTGGCGCGGGCGGTGGCCGCGGTCACGCCGCGCGGCGCTGGCGGCGGCGGCGAGAAGCTGATGACCGCGACGCAACTACGCGCCGTCGTCGCGGTGGTCGACGCGGGCGGGTTCGCGGCGGCGCGGGCCGCGACTGGGCTGTCCGAGCCCGCGCTTCACCGCGCCGTCCGCGAAGTCGAGCAGATCGTCGGGCGCAGCCTGGTCGAGCGGCGCGGGCGCGGCGTACAGGTTGCCCCCGCCGGCCGGATGCTGGCGCGCGGCATCAGGCTGGCCGCGCGCGAGATCGCCGCCGGCATTGCCGAGGCGATCGAGGATCAGGCCGCGGTCGGCCCGCTGTTGATCGGTGCGATGCCGCTGGCGCGCGCGCGCGTTCTGCCGCTGGCGGTGGCGGCGCTGCAACGCGAGGACCCCGCCGCCGCGACGCTGATCGTCGAAGGGTCGTGGCGGGACCTCGTCGAGCCGTTGCGTGATGGCGCGCTCGATCTAATGATCGGCGCCTTGCGTCCGTCGATCGAACCCGATCTCGTGCAGGCGCCGCTCTTCCAGGATCGGCTGGTCGTCGTCGGCCGCGTCGGCCATCCACTGGTGGGGGCGAACACCGATCTCGATCGCCTTGCCCGCTTCCCCTGGATCGTCGGCACCCCAGGTACGCCGCTGCGCACCCAATGGGAGGCGACGTTCGCGGGGCAAAGGCCACCCGCGGCGCCGGTGGCCTGCGGGTCCACCGTCGCGATCCGGACGATGCTGGCGCACAGCGACATGCTGACCTTGCTCTCGCCCGACCAGGTCGACGTGGAGATCGATGCTGGCGTGCTGGCGATCGTCGCCGGACCGTTGCCGGGCAGCGTTCGCGAGATCGGCATCGTCACGCGCGCCGACTGGCGGCCGACCGGACGCCAGCGCCGCTTGCTTGAGCTGCTCGGACACGCGGCGGGCACGACCAAACCTCCGGAAAAGGCATGACTGGCCGAGCATAGTCATTGGCGTGCGCCACGGCGATGACCGTAGCTGGGTCGATGACGGCCACCCGCATCGCGTTCATCGGCTTTGGCGAGGCGGCACAGGCGTTCGCGGGCGGCCTGAAGGCACCGCTGGTCGCCTATGACCGCAAGTTGGGGGCGACGGAGACGCGCGCGGCCAAGCTCAGCGAGTTGTCCGCGAGCGGCGTCAAGGTGGCGATGGGCAATGCGGACGCCACGACGCGTGCCCCGACGATCCTGTCGCTGGTAAGCGCCGACGAGGCGCTGGCGGCTGCGGTGGAAACGGCGGCGAGCATCACGGCGGGCGCATTGTTCTGCGACATGAACTCGGTCGCACCGGACACCAAGCGCGCGGCGGCGCGAGCGATCGAGGCGGCCGGCGGACGCTATGCCGACGTCGCGGTGATGGCGCCGGTGCACCCCACCGGCGTGGCCGTGCCGTTGCTGGTGGCGGGTCCGCACGCCGACGCGGCGCGCGACGCGCTGATCGCGGTCGGTTTCGCGAATGTGCGGGCGGTCGCCGGCGCGGTCGGCGCTGCCTCCGCGATCAAGATGATCCGATCGGTCATGGTCAAGGGGCTGGAGGCGCTGTCGGCGGAATGTGCCCTGGCGGCGCGCGCCGCCGGCGTTCTCGACGAGGTCGTCGCCTCGCTCGACGCGAGCTGGCCCGGCGCGGACTGGCACCGTCGCCTCGACTACAATCTCGACCGGATGATGGTGCATGGGTTGCGCCGCGCCGCCGAGATGCGGGAATCGGCGGCGACGCTCGCCGCGCTCGGCGTCGATCCCGCGATGACTCGCGGCACGATCGATCGACAACAAGCGGTGGGTGCCCTGCAGCTTGCGCCCCCGACCGGGCTCGCGGCGAAGCTCGCAGCGCTCGCGCCGCTCGCCGAAACTTCCGGAGAGGTGAACACCGCGTGACGCTCATCATCGATTGCCACGGCCATTACACGACCGCCCCGCCCGCGCACGACGCGTGGCGTGACGCGCAGTTGGCTGCGTTCAAGGACGGCGCGCCGCCGCCGCCCTATCCCGCGATCGACGACGATGCGATCCGCGCGACGATCGAGGCGAACCAGCTCAAGCTTCTGAAAGAGCGCGGCGCCGACATGACGATCTTTAGCCCCCGCGCCTCCACCATGGCGCCGCACTTGGGCGACGAGGCCGTCGCGACCGCCTGGGCGCGGGCGTCCAACGACCTCGTCGCGCGGGTCTGCGGCCTGTATCCAGAGACGTTCGTGGGCGTGTGCATGTTGCCGCAGAGCCCCAAGGCCGACATGGCGGGATCGATCGCCGAACTCGAACGGTGCGTCGGTGAACTGGGCTTCGTCGGTTGCAACCTCAACCCCGATCCCGGCGGCGGGCATTTCGCCTTTCCGCCGCTGACGGACCGCTTCTGGTATCCCTTCTACGAGAAGATGGTCGAGCTGGACGTGCCGGCGATGATCCACGTCTCGGGCAGCTGCAACCCCGCCATGCACGCGACCGGCGCCTACTACATCGCCGCCGACACGATCGCCTTCATGCAACTGCTGCAAGGCGATCTGTTTCGCGACTTTCCGGACTTGCGCTTCATCATTCCCCATGGCGGCGGCGGCGTGCCCTATCATTGGGGCCGCTACCGGGGGCTTGCCGACATGCTCAAAAAACCGGCTTTGGACGGACACTTGATGAACAACGTCTTTTTCGACACCTGCGTCTATCACCAGCCGGGCATCGACCTGCTTGCCGATGTGATAGACATCAAGAACATCCTGTTCGGCAGCGAGATGGTAGGCGCGGTGCGCGGGATCGATCGCGAGACCGGCCATTATTTCGACGATACGAAGCGCTATGTCGACGCGCTGCCGATCAGCGACGAGCAGCGGCAAGCAATCTTCGAAGGCAACGCACGGCGCGTGTTCCCTCGGCTGGACGCCAAGTTGAAGGCAATCGGTCGCTAGGCGCCGCATGAACGGAGAAAAGCATGGCAAGAATCATCGGTGCGATCGCGAGTTCGCATACGCCGACCATCGGCTTCGCGCTCGACGCGCATAAACAGGACGATCCCGTCTGGAAGCCGATCTTCGAAGCCTATCGGCCGATTCAGTGCTGGGTCGAGGACAAGCAGCCCGACGTATTCGTGGTCATTTACAACGACCATATCACCTCATTCTTCTTCGATCATTATTCCGCGTTCTGTTTGGGCGTGGACGACCGTTACGAGGTCGCGGACGAAGGCGGGGGGAAGCGCACCGGCATCCCGCCGATCGGCGGGCACGCGGCGCTATCGCGCCACATCGCGCAGTCGCTCGTCACGGACGAGTTCGACATGTCCGTTTTCCGGGACCGTCCGCTCGACCATGGTTGCTTTTCGCCACTGTCGGTGTTGTTGCCGAGCGACGCGGAGAAGGGATGGCCGGTGACGATCGTGCCGTTGCAGGTCGGCGTGCTTCAATTTCCAATCCCGACGGCGGCCCGATGCTACAAGCTGGGCCAGGCTCTGCGCCGGGCGATCGAAAGTTATCCTGAGGATTTGGCGGTCGTGATCGTCGCCACCGGCGGCCTATCACACCAGGTGCACGGCGAACGCTGCGGATTCAACAACACATCCTGGGATCATGAATTCCTTGCGTTGATCGAGAAGGATCCCGAGGCGCTGACTCGGATGACCCATGCCGACTATGCGCGGCTGGGCGGCATGGAAAGTTCCGAGATCATCATGTGGCTGGTAATGAGGGGCGCCTTGTCAGCCGGCGTGCGACGCGTGCACGACAGCTATTACCTTCCGTCCATGACCGCGATAGCAACGATGGTTCTCGAGAACGAGGCCGAGCCGATGAGCGCGATCGACGCCCTGCGCCATCGCAACGAGATGGCCGCTCAGCTTGACGGCGCGGAAGCGTTGCCGGGGACCTATCCCTACACGCTCGACCGCAGCGCGCGCGGCTATCGCGTCAACCGTTTCCTCCACGGGCTCGTCGGCGCGCAGGCACGCGCGCGCTTCCGCGCCGACGAGGAGGGCGAGTATGAAGCCGCAGGCCTTAGCGAGGATGAGCGCGATCTCCTGCGCCGCCGCGATTGGCGCGGCCTGATCCACCACGGCGTGATCTTCTTCGTGCTGGAAAAGCTAGGGGCCGTGCTCGGCCTGTCGAACATCGACATCTACGCCGCGATGCGCGGCGAAACCGTCGAAGACTTCCAGAAGTCGCGCAATGCCGCTGTCACCTACTCGGTCGCATCGCCGACCTGACGGCGGGCGGAACCCTGCCCCCCCCGGGGCGGGGATCAGTATTGGTAGGTGAGGATGATACAGTAGGTGGCGGGAAGCGCCGCGAGCCGTGTGACGGTGTCCAGCGATCGTACAACGTCCACCCAGTAATATTCCCCCGACGGGGCAACATGCGCTGCGCTTTCAAAAGATATTCAAAGAGGAGCGGCGGCGAATGTTGATGATCGGTGCGACTTAAGCACCGAGACACCACGTTTCAGCCCAGTTGTTTGCGTCCGTCGCTTCGGCTTCGATCGTGTTCACGCGTTCCGGGCGACGAACCGCTCCGGCGCAAGGAATGCTCTGATCACGACCCCATCCGATCACGGGGAAAGCGGCGGGGCTGTCAGGCGAGCGCCCGCTTGAAGGCGGCGGTAAGCTTGCCCCACCCGCGCTCGGCGGCCGCCGGATTATAGGCGCGTGCGTCAGGCACCATCCAGCCATGGTTGGCGTCGGGATAGAGCTCGACCTCGCCCGAGAGATCGGCGGCCCTGAGCGTGTCGGCAAGGACGTTCCGGTCATCGGGACGCCTGGCGTCGTCGTCGGCGGCGACGCCGATGTAATAGGACGCCAATGTCTTCGGCAGAAGGCGATGGGGGCTGTCCGGCTTGTCGCCGACAAGGTGCCCGCCATGCAGGGAGACGACGCCGCCGACCCGTTCTCGCAGCGCCGCAGCCGTGCGGATCGCCATCCCCCCGCCCATACAGAACCCGATCGTTCCAATGCGCGATCCCGCCGCCGGCTCTGGACGGTGCGACAAAAAGTCACCGAACGCGACAGCGTCGCGCTCGATCATACTTTCGTCGAGCGTGGCGAGAAGCTGCATCGCTGCGGCGAAGTCGTTCGGATCGGCCATCGAAAAGCTTTCGCCGAAGAGCGGCGCGGACCGGATCCGATAGAACTGATTGACGGCGAGTACCACGAAGCCCGAAGCGGCCAGGCGTTCGGCCATGTCCACCTTGACGGGTCGAAGACCGACGACGTCGGGGTACATGATGATCGCCGGCCGCGCCGAATTATCCCGGCGTGACACCAGCACTGCATCGCATGTGCCGTCTGGCGTCGGAATATGTACGAGTTGCCTGACAAACGTCATGCGCGGATCATCCCATGCCGCTCACGCCGCTCGTCTCCGATCATCGGCGACGGCTCGTGCCGGCTCGATTCTAATGGCCGCATGTCAAGTTCGTAATTGTGCACGAAGTCGGAGGGAACCTCGGGACCCCAGCTCGCGAGGCTGTCCTCCATTTCGTAGTTGGTCGGCGTCCAGAGCGCGTAATCGTCGATATGGTCGATATCTGAGTAATATTCGAACCATGATCCCCATGGGTCCTGGATATAGTGAAAGAAGTTGGAGCCGATCATATGCCGTCCGAAACCCCAGTCGCCACGGCGTGATTTGGCGAGCAGCGCTCGCCCGCCGCGGCCGACTTCGTCGGGATCGTGAACCTGGAAGCTCGCGTGGTGGAAACCGACGCCTGTTGACTTGGCGAACGCGACCAGGTGATGGTCGCTATCCTTGCGCGCGCAGGTGAAGGCTATGACGTCCTGAGCACGATCGGCGAGGCCCATGCCCAGCGCCTCCGTCACGAAGGCGACGCTCTTCATCACATCGGGCGAGAAGACCAGGATATGCCCGAGACGGAGCGGCTTGACCGGCGCATAGGCCTTTTGCGGCAGGATCGCCGAGCGACGCTTGCGGGCAATCCGGCCCGGAGCGTTGATCTCGAACGGAGCCGCAGCCGCTAGCTCCGGGTCCGCAGCCCGCTCGCTGAGGTGGATAAGCATACCGTTCGGGTCGGTCACCCAAAGGCCGTTGTCCTCGAACCCGTCGGGCGCGAACACGACCGCTCCGTCTCGATGGGCCACCCGTGCGGCGATCTCGTCGAGACCGTCCGCACGAAGCGAAATGTGGTGCAGGCGCTTCTTCGGATAGCCTCCCAGCAGCACCACGGAATCGCGGTCCTGCCCCGCGCAGCGCAGCCGAACGATGTTCGCTTCGACGTCCGCGACCAGGCCCGCATCGGTATAGAACGCTAGGCCCGGCTCGATGTCGGGGACCTCCAGCGTGAACGACAATGGTCCCAGAACGGGCATGGCTAATGTTCCTTCGCAGACGTGGCGCGGCCGGTCAGCGGGCGCGTGGGATCAAGCGCTTGATAAGCGATTGCCGCATCGAGGATGCGCGACGTCACCGCGAGCTTGCGTTCGTCACGCGGAGCGTACCTAATCATGTAGGTAAGCGGCAGGTCGAGGTGGGAGCCGGCGAGACCGTGTCGCTCGCCCCAGTCCAGCTCGATGACGGCGCGGGCGTCGCTCGTGCTCACGATCACGTGCAACGGTCCGTCGCTCTCGCGTCGGGTCTGGGGGCCGGCCGCCCCGGCGAGCGGCGAGCGACTCGAGCTCCAACGGATGGTGCATGGCGAGACGCCAGCGCGTCTTGCGAAGCCAGCCGCGCCAGGTCGGGGGCAGCCCGCCCGGACCGAGCGCGCGCCAGGCGCGATAGTCGACGATCGTCCGGAGGATGCCGGCGGTTGCTACGCCGAGCGCGAGGGGAAGGGGCCGTCGTCGCCTCAGCATCGTTGCCTAGCTCGCGACCCGGTTCTCGATCGCACCGATGCCGTCGATTTCGCAGCGCACGACATCGCCCGGCTGAAGGAAAGTCGGTGGCTCCATGCCCACACCGACGCCCTCGGGCGTCCCGGTTGCGATCAGATCTCCGGTTTCGAGCGTGAAGGCCGTCGATAGATAGGCTATCTGCGCCCAGAGATTGCTGATCATCTGACCCGTATTGCTGCGCTGACGTAGTTTGCCGTTGACGAAGGCGCGCAGGTCAAGCGCATGCGGGTCGGGGACCTCGTCGGCGGTGACGATCCATGGCCCGATTGGCCCGTGCGTGTCAAACGACTTGCCCATCGTGAAGGTTGGGGTGTGGAACTGCCAGTCGCGCGCCGACACGTCGTTGCCGACGCAATAGCCGAACACGTGGCGCCGGGCTTCGACCTCGCTCACCCCTTTGGCCGGTGCTCCGATCACCGCGACCAATTCGACCTCATAGTCCAGCTTCTCGGTCACGCCGGGCTCGATCTCGTCAAAGGGCCCCGCGATGCACGTCGTCTGTTTGTTGAACCAGGTCTGGTGCTTGGCGCGCGCGACGCCGAGGCGATCGGCCTCCTCCAGATGCTTCGCGTAGTTCATCCCGATCGCCAGGTATTTGCCCGGGCGCTCAATGGGCGCCAGCAGGCGGACGTCAGCAATCGCGAAAGATTTTTGCGCGCTGTCGACCAGCCGCGCCAAGTCGTCGAGCGCTGTCGTTCCAACGTCGGCGATCTCGCGGATAGTCGTCCAGCGGCTTCCGGCGGCGACAAGATCGACCACGCGATCACCCTTGACCGCGCCGATCAAGGGGCCCCGTCCGGGAACTGGTTCAAACCGTACGAGCTTCATTTCTTCGGCCTTCGAGCGGTTTGTCTAACGATCCGCTACGTTCATCCGCAGCCATCGGCCGGCGAGTGCCAAGCCAAGAGCGGCTGAGTTGCAGCCTCATCGCACGAAGTCAAGATGTATGTCGTGTCTACTACGACGTTCGGGTCAAGCTACGCGTCCAGCGGCGCCCGTCATGCCCATGGATCGACCCACCAGGCCAGTCGATCGTGCGCGACACCCCGTATGAAGATGGTCCGCTCGTTCACGATATGCTGCGCGGTCTCGAGCTCGACACCCAGCCCTCTGAGGATCATTATGTTGAGATCCTCGACGTATCGACGGCTGCGGTGCCCGGTGCGTACCATGAACCTCATGGCTTCCATCATGGCACCCACCGCCAAGCTGGCCGCCGCCTCCGCATCCTCGAAGGCGACGAACCCCTGCGCTCGCGAGGCGCCAAGATGACCAATCATCCCGTGCAGAGGCTCGGTATCTTGCGCCAGGTAATCCGTCCGCGCCACGAATGCCGCCCATACGGGGTCGATGACGCTCCGGAACAGGAAAAGCTGAATCCCGGTGGTCAAGCGAAAGAATGCGTCATTCTTGTCCCCGTAAAGATCGATAAGACTTTGTACCATTTCATCGACGAGTTTACGACCAAGCTCAGCAATTACAGCTTCCACCGAATTGAAATACTTATAGAATGTTGCTCGCGAGACATCGGCCTCCGAAACGACCTCGTCGACCGACGGGGGGCCTTGCTGAAGGCCGCGCGCGTAACTCGCCATTACCGTCTTTAATAATAGCTCGCGAGTTCGATCACGTCGTTGGCGTGCCACTCGGACGCGATGGTCATCCTTCTTGGTCGCAGTCATCGAGCGATTATCCACCTATACGGCACTTTCATAACGGGTATCCTAATTTGGGCACCTAGCGGCACGCCTGGCGCGCTCGTTTCACCTGTACACCCAATGCCGCCGAGCCTTTAATTTCATAAATAGCCGAGATTTCTGGTCAGGCGAAATGTCAGCCGGAGGAAATACGTCGACCGCCGGCCCTTTGCCAAACGCCAAGAATGCTCGGCGTTTCGAGAACGCGGGAACACGTACCGCGCTCGACTGACCGCCTGCAAGCGCGCCCTGCGCGCACCCAATGATCCCGGACACCCGCGTCTGCTTCCTCTTGCGTGAACTGTCTTTCGATCGTCGTTAAGTTCGCGCTTATCGCGAGGCAGCTCGCCGCTCTTCTGCGCAAGCTCAACCGTCCCGCCGCTCCGCGTCATGTTGGACAAGATGTCTTATTATTATCATAAGCATGATGAGGAGAGCGCGATGCGAAATCAGGCTAAGTTTACCGGCTTTGCCGGCGTTCGATTGACTGCCGAAGTTCGTGGTAGGTCAGATGACCCTACGGTTCTCCTCGTCCACGGGGGTGGGCAAACGCATGACGTATGGGAAGCCGCAGCTTCCGCGTTGGTGGACGCCGGTCGGCACGTCATCTCGCTCGATCTTCGGGGCCACGGCGAAAGTGAATGGCCGGCAGACGCACGATACGACATCGAATCGTTCGTTGCCGATCTGCGCGCGGTGCTTGCGCAGCTTGATCGGCGGCCGGTCATCGTCGCGGCGGGCGGAGGTGGCTGGATAGCCGCCGCCGCGCTCGGCGATCGGGCTAGTACGCTTGCCGCTGGACTCGTTCTCGTCGATCTGCCGACGGACCTAGCCCCTGACGCCACCGAGCGGGTTGGCGATAGGATGCGAGAAGCTCTGGTGAGTGAAGATACGCCGACCTGGGACGTCCGCTGGCTGGAGAACTGGGATCCCGGCGACGCGAACGCTCGGTTAGTCGCCGCCGCGCCGGGCCTCGATCTGCCGGTGTTGATCGTGCGCGGTGGCCTAAGCGACGTTTCCGACCAGATGCGCGTCTCTACGTTTGCCTCCGTTCTTCCCGACGTCGAAGTGGCGGAGGTTGCTGACGCTCGCCTGCTGGTGACCGATCGGCGGTTGGACGAGTTCAACGCCTTGCTGCTCGATTTCCTGGAGCGGCGTCAGCCGCGGGCATTGCCCGGGTTCCGCAGCGGGTCAGACGCGCGCACGCTCCGCGATGCGCTGGGCTGCTTCGCGACCGGCGTAACGATAGTGACAGCGGCGACGCCAGACGGTCCGATCGGGCTCACCGCGAACAGCTTTACATCGCTGTCGCTCGATCCTCCGCTCTTGCTGGTCTGCGTAGCGAACGCAGCAGGCAGCGCGCCGGCGCTTCGCGAAGCGGCGCACTTTGCCGTCAACATCCTGCAGATCGGGCAGCAGCCCGTTTCCAACCGCTTTGCGCGTCGAGGTGAGGAGCGCTTTGCCGCCGACGATTGGAGTCATGGAGAATGGGGTGCACCCGTTTTCCACGACTCGCTCGGCAGTTTCGAATGCTCGCGTTACGCGGTGTACGATGGCGGCGACCACTTTATCCTCGTCGGCCGAGTGGAGAAGGCGACCTTCGAACCGCGACGCGATCCACTACTGTATTTTCGGGGAAAATACCGGCGGCTCCATTTCGCCTGAAATCCCGTGGACCGCAGGTACTTTGGTGCTGGTATAAGCGGGCGACATACCTCGCGCGGCAAATCCGATAAGACACAGACCGCGCGCTCGCACAAATTGCATATACACGATCGCGCTGTGCATTTTGGCAAGCGCGATCAGGCCGACCAACGATATCAGGTAGGGGTTATATGTATTTCGCGGCAACGGGCGCAGCCCTGATAGATCGAAGCTGCGCTTATCACTCTTGGTCACGTGTCGTGGCGCGATGCCGGTGACGATTCGCCGCACGACGCACGTGGGCACCAAGATCGGCGGAGCGACGCGATTCGCCTTTGGAGCTGTCCAATGACCGAGCGGTCCTATGATTATGTAATTGTCGGCGCCGGCTCTGCTGGGTGCGCCCTCGCCAACCGGCTTTCCGAGAACCCCGATTGCTCGGTGCTGGTCATCGAGGCGGGAGGATGGGATCGCGACATGTGGATCCATATTCCGCTCGGCTGGGGAAAGATACTGCAGGGGCGGCTTCACGACTGGGGGTATTTCGCCGAGCCCGAGCCGAACGTCGGCGGTCGTGAAGTCGAGTGCGCGCGCGGCAAGGTCATCGGCGGCTCCTCATCCGTCAACGCGATGACCCACGTGCGCGGTCACCGACGCGATTTTGATGCCTTGGCAGAGGCGGGACTATCCGGCTGGTCGTATGACGACGCGCTACCCTACTTCAAGAAGCAGGAGAGCTGGGAAGGCGGAGAGAACGAATATCGCGGCGGCAGTGGGCCACTGACGGTGCGCACCAGCCGTTACGAAGACCCGATTGTCGACGCCTATATCGAGGCGGGCGTGGGCCTTGGTCATCCGATCACCCCCGACTATAACGGCGCGCAGCAAGAGGGCTTCGGCCGCATCCAAGTTACCATCCACAACGGAAAGCGGCACAGCAGCGCCGCCGCCTATCTGCGACCCGCGCTCCGGCGGCGCAATCTGCACGTGGTGGTCAACGCCCTGACCCACCGCATCCTGACGAGCGGCGGCCGTGCGACGGGAGTGGAATTCGACGTGGGGGGCGAGGTCCGGCGCGTGGAGGCACGGCGGGAAGTTATACTGTCTGCCGGGGTCATCAACACGCCGCAGATCCTGATGCTGTCCGGCATTGGCGATCCGGAGGCGCTGCGGGCCGCCGGGATCCGCTGTACCGTCCCGCTGCCCGGCGTCGGACAGAACCTGCAGGACCACCTGATCACGATGGCGGCTTATGGCCGCAAGACGCCCAGCACCTTCTTGCGCAACATGCGGCTGGACCGGATCGGGCTGGCGCTCGCCAAGGCGCACCTGCTCGGAACGGGGTTCGCCACCGATCTACCGCAGGGTTTGATGGGCTTCATCAAGAGCGACCGGGCGCTGGACATTCCCGATACGCAACTCCTGTTTCATGCGGGGCCACTCGCCGCCGGCCCGTATCTTCCGCCGTTCCGCAAGGCGTTCGCGGACGGCTATTCCTGTCGCGCGGTGCTCTTGCGCCCCGAAAGCCGTGGCCGCGTACAACTAGCGAGCGACGATCCGGCAAAGCCCATGCGGATCCACTTCAATTTCCTCGCGACGGACGGCGACAAGGCGGCGATGCGCGCGTCGTTCCGCGCCATGCGCGAGATTGGGCGGCAGCGCCCGATGGAGCCCTTCCTGGAACGCGAGATAACGCCGGGTGACGCGGCGATGTCCGATGACGACCTCGACCGTCACATCCGGTCTACCGCGATGACCGCGCACCATCCGCTCGGCACCTGCCGGATGGCGACGGACGACGATCCGATGGGTGTGGTGGATGCCGAGCTGCGGGTGCGCGGGGTCGACGGGCTGCGCGTCGTCGACGCGTCCGTCATCCCGAACATGATCGGCGGCAACATCAACGCGGCGATCGTGATGATCGCCGAGCGAGCCGCCGACCTCATCGCGCATCGTGAGGTACTGGCCCAGGCGGCCTGAACACCCTCGCTCGCAGCGTTCGACGAATCAGACGGGCCCAGTTCGGAACGCATCCGAGCGTGGTGACGAAGACCAGATAGGAAGTGATCATGCACGACGCCATCGAGTCCGGAACCGCGTCGGCGGCGGACGAAACAGCCGAAGCGCCGGTTGACCGTGCCCGTGTCTACCAGTCCAAAGGCGGACCGATCCCGTTGCCGAGCCGCCTGTCGCTGTTCCACGGCGGAGCGTGGCATGAGCCGGAGGGCGGCGACTATGCGGCGACGATCAGTCCCGCCACGGGCGAGCATCTCGGCGATGTTGCGGAAGCGAAATCGGCCGACGTCGACCGCGCAGTCTCCGCGGCGCAAAAGGGCTTTGCGGTCTGGCGGGCAACGCTTCCGAGTGAGCGCGCGAAGCGCCTGCGCGAGGCGGCCGGGGTGATCCGCGCGCATGGTCACGAACTGGCGGCGCTTGACGCACTCGACTGCGGCAACCCGGTCTCCGAAATGCTGCGCGATGCGGAATCCACAGCTTCGGCCTTCGAGTTCTTCGCGGGGCTGGTTACCGAGATGAAGGGGGCGTCGGTTCCTATGGGGCCCGACCGGCTCAATTTTTCGGTTCGCGAGCCGATCGGGGTCGTCTCCCGCATCGTTGCCTTCAACCACCCCTTCATGTTCATTGGATCAAAGGCGGCGGCACCGCTCGCCGCCGGAAACGCCGTTATCATGAAGCCGCCACAGCAGGCGCCGCTTTCGGGTCTACGGCTCGCGGAACTGATCGGCGGCCTGTTTCCACCCGGCGTGTTCAATGTGCTGCCCGGCGGTGCGGAGGCGGGGGCGGCGCTCGCCTCGCATCCGGGTGTCGGTATGACGACGCTGATCGGCAGCGTCCCGACCGGACGGCGGGTCATGGCTGCGGCGGCGGCGACGGTGAAGCCAGTCCTGCTTGAATTGGGTGGCAAGAACCCGCTGATCGCCTTCGACGATGCCGACCCCGACGAGGTCGCGCGGGCGGTCGTCGCCGGAATGAATTTCACGTGGTGCGGACAGTCGTGTGGATCTACCAGCCGTGCGTTCATCCACGAGGAGATCTACGACGAGGTGCTCGAGCGCGTCGTCGCGCATGTCGGCCGCTTCCGACCCGGCGACCCTACCGATCCCGCGACGACCATGGGCGCCATCATCAGCGAGGCGCAATATCAACGCGTGCTGTCCTATGTGGCGGCGGGCCATGAGGACGGTGCGCGGCTGCTCTTCGGCGGCAACAAGCCCACCGACCCCGCCCTTGCCAACGGTTATTTCGTCGAGCCGACGATCTTCTGCGACGTCGAGCAATCGATGCGCATCGCGTCGGAAGAGATATTCGGGCCGATCCTCTCCATTCTCAAATGGTCCGACGAGGCCGACATGCTGGCGAAGGTGAACGGCGTCGAATACGGCCTCACCGCCTCCATCTGGACCGACGATCTCAACCGTGCCCATCGGACGGCGCAAGCGGTGGAAGCAGGGTTCGTCTGGGTCAACGAGACCGGAAAACACTTCGAGGGCGCGGGTTTCGGCGGCGTTAAGCAATCGGGTATCGGGCGGGAGGAATCGCTGGCCGAGCTGCTATCCTTCACTCACGAGAAGAACATCCATATCAAGCTGCGCGCGCCCGCCCAGTCGCCCGCATGACACCGCAAGCGAAGGTCGCGCTCGCCAACCATATTCTGTACGATCAGGGAATACTCGACGGTTTCGGCCATGTCAGCCGGCGCGATCCCGAGGATGCGACGCGTTTTCTCCTCGCGCGCAACATGGCGCCAGCGCTCGTTCGGGAGGAGGACGTCTTCGCTTTCGATTTCGAAGGCAACGTTCTCGCGCCCGACCCGCCGCGGGTCTATCTTGAACGCTTCATTCACGCCGCGATCTACCGGCTCCGGCCCGACGTGAACGCCGTCGTGCACAGCCACGCTCCCTCGATCCTGCCCTTCGGCATCGTCGAGGGTGCCGAACTCTGTCCTATCTGCCATATGAGCGGCTTCATCCGGCGAGGAACGCCGATCTACGAGATCAGAGACAACTTGGGTCCAGGTAGCGACCTTCTGATCCGATCGCTCGATCTCGGCCTCAGCCTTTCGCGCAAGCTTGCGGACCATCCGCTCATCCTCATGCGCGGCCACGGGATGACCGTCGTCGGGTCAAGCCTAAGCGAGGCGGTCTTCCGCTCCATCTATACGGAGGCCAACGCGCGCATCCAGATGGCGGCCGCGCAGCTCGGGACGCCGTCCTTCTTGACAGCTGAAGAGGCGGCGGCCGCGGACGCCGCAAATCTTGGCCAGATCGGGCGCGCCTGGGAGTTCTGGGCATTGCGCGCTACGGCGGCGATCGCGCCGCTTCACAACGCCGGCCGGACGTGAGCGACGCCGACACCGGTCGATCAAACTTCCGCAGCATCGAGGACGCAATTATGGTCAACCAGGGTCGCACGCCTGAACAGCAGGAGCGTGACCGGGCCGCGGTCGGCGATCTGGTGCTTCGCGAACGCTCGGCGCGCGATACCGGCATGTGGGCGGAGATGGCCGCGGCATATCATCCCGACAGCTCGATCGAAGTGTCCTGGTTCAAGGGCACCGGCGCTGAATTCGTCGAGTTGAGCCGGCGCAATTTGGCCAGCGGGCGGCTGAGCTTGCACCAGATGGCGCCCGCGGTCGTGACGCTGAACGATACGCGCGCGCTCGCCGAAACCGCCTGCCAGATGATCGCCTTTGTCGACCTCGATGGCGTCCCGATCAGCATTACCAATCACGCCAGACTGTTGTGGCGCGCCGAACTGTTCGAGGGGCGCTGGCTGATCGCGGGATTGCGGATCATTTATGTCCGCGATGCGATCGCCCCCGTAAATCCAAGCCAAGTACCCATAATCAACGAGGCGGAGGCGGGGCGGTACCGATTGTCCTATCGCTACCTCAGCTACTTCTTCGCCCGCACCGAACACCGTGCGGGGGACGACTTGCCCGGCATCGACCGCCCGGATCTGGTTGAGGGGGTACGCGCGGCGGAGGCCGCCTGGTTGAGAGGCACCGCTTGAGGACGCTTGGCTGGCCGCCTATTCAGGCCGCGTCGAGCCATGCGTTGTCTGCAGCGCGGACCGTTGCGACGGTCTCCGGCTGATCGATGCCCGGCAGGTTGTCGCTCGTCGGCCGACCGAGCCTGGCGAAGTAATAGGCCTCGAACTTGTATGAGGGCCGGTACTTCGCGAGTTCGGTCTGATCGATCCTTGGAACCCGACTGGGATCGCACGGAATCAGCATGTCGCGAATGTAGATTACATTCAGCGCCATGAGCAGCCAGTTATCGTTCAGCTTCTGCGCGCGCCACAGCAGGCGGACCTGGCTGAAATTGCAGATCGGCACGCCGTCGATTTCGCCAAACGCGACGAGCTGGCAACCGGTGTCGGCTAACGCACGAGCGCCGTTGATCCTGACGACGGACGGTTCCAGCTGGTGCAGGCTGACGATCTTGCCGCTGCCGAGGTTGCGCCGGGTGGCGGCGACGAAATCTGCGCCGGAACCCTTGAACCAGACCGTCTCGATCCGCGACTGCGGATGGTAGCAGGCGGCCATCTCGTCCCACATGTGCTGGTCGCGCGCCGACCGTTCGCGCTGCACGAGTTCCCCGACCGCGAGACGGTCCAGCAGCTGCCGATCGGAAGCAGCAGAAACGGACGGCGAGGACGCGATAGGGCTGGCCGCCGCGCGGTTCGACGCCATCCCCAGCATAGCGCCGGTGGCCGTGGCGCCAACCATCCAGCGCCTGCTTCCAACGAGGTCGGCAAGCCCAGGCCGAACGGCCGATAAGCAGCCGCTCTCAGATGAGCTATTCTGTCTATCGGGAGCGTCACCATCAAAGAAAGGTTCATATCCGGCGATGGGGAAATTCGACATGATTGCTCTTCATCCTCGCTCGCGGAAGTCTCTCATAGGAGAGTTGTTTGCTCGACCCAGCGTAACAGATGCGATCCCCGCTAATCGGTATTGGCGCGACTTGTCATATTACGCAAGGCGTCCAACGTGAGCGACGCTTCGCTGCGGCGCGGACTTTCCAGCTCCAAAGCCCTGCGGCGGGAAGATCGCGGCCAGGCCGCTCGTCACGATCTCGTGAATATTCTCGTGAAGGCAATCGACGAATGCGGTGGCTGCGCCGTTCAGTTTGCGGTCCCGCATGGTGATGATCCCGGCTGGCCTAAGCGGTGCGGGAACGGGCAGGGCCGCCATGCCCAAGACCCCGCGGTTGAGATCGCCGAGCAGATTCATCGGCGGAATGATCGTAAACGCGTCGGTGTCGAGCAGGACTTCGCGCGTGAAAGTATAGGACGTCGACGAAATCGGTGCCGTATCCGCGAGACCGAGCGGCGGAAGCAACGTCGCGATTTCCGCGGCGATCCGCTGCGGCGCGATCGGAAGGACGAGATCGAAGCGAGGCAGATCGGCGGGCACGATCGCGCCGCCGGAGAGAAGCGGATGGCCAGCGCGCGCCACGATCGCCATCGGGTCCGACCACAGTTCCTCGCGCACGAAGAGATCGGGCGCGGGCGATTCATAGAACCGGCCTACGATCAGATCGATCTGCCCCGCCGCCAGGAGCGGCAGCAACTCCTCGGTCCGGCCTTCCTCCAACCGCACTCGGAAGTCGGGGCGGTCCGCGCGAAGCTTGGTTATCACCATCGGCGCAATGCCGGACGCGGCGACCGGCAGAGCGCCGATGGCCGCAATGCCGCCGAACGGGTTCGTGAGCAGATCCAAGTCTTCTTCGGTTCGCCTGATCTCCGCAAGAATGCGACGAGCGCTGCGAATGAGCACCATGCCGGCTTCGGTGGGCCGCACGCCGCGCGCGTGACGGTCAAAGATGCGCGTTCCAACGAGCGCCTCGATATCCTTCAGACTACCCGTCAGGGCCGGCTGCGTGACCCCGAGCGCGGCCGACGCCTTCAGCAAGCTCCCGTTGGTCTCGAGCGCATCGATCACGCGCAGGAGCTGAAGTCTGAGGCGTTGGTCGAGGTGTCGCTTCATGATGCCTCGGGGCTGAACCCGCGAGATGCAGGGGCCGAAGCGCTCCCGCCTACGCTAACCACCCGCTCACACAAAAAAGACATGTTGCCCATTATGAGGCTCGAGCTCGGGGGCTGGCAGCTCGGCGCAGTTCCATTCCGATCGCAAAAGAGCGCGTCATGGGCTTTGACGTTATCAGCGATATGGGAGGTAGCCGCGTCATAGCCCCGGCTGGCCGAGTATAATATCATCATCGCTGATATCTCTGGCGATCGATCCGATAGGACAGGGCGGGACCGTACGCCTACACGACATCGTCACGGCTCTGCAAGAAGCTGAACACGACGTAGCGTTTGATCGACCGTGTGCGGATCTTGCACGCATTGCCGGTCTTTCGAACCGCTCGCCCAGGCGCAGCAGTCGTGAAGAGAAAGACCTAAGGGGAGGATTTAAAATGCCCAATCTGATGGACCGTCGTGTCGGCAAGGCTTGCCTGCTGGCCGGTGTTGCCAGCGTCTGCACATTCACGATCCCGGGAATCGCATTCGCGCAGACCGGTGGAACGCCTTCGGCCGCCGACGCCGCGCAGGCCGCCAGCCCGGACCAATCGTCTCCGCAACCATCGTCGCGGCCTTCCTCCGTCACGGATGGGCCTGCGGCGCCGCAGGCTGGCACGGATCAGGGCCAGCTGGCGGATATCGTGGTCACCGCCGAGAAACGTCAGTCCACGGCGCAACGCGTTCCGGCCGCCTTGCAGGTGCTCAGCAACACGGCGCTCGAGCGGCAGCATATCATCGACGTCAAGGATCTGAACAGCGTCGTTCCCAACGTGCAGATCATTCCCGTCGTGAACTCGCTCCAGGTCGCCATTCGCGGCATCGGCTCCACGTTCCTTGATCCGCGTTCAGACCCGGCGGTATCGGTGAGCGTGAACGGCTTGTTCTTCGACCGCCCCCTCCCGAACGGTTTTGCCTTCCTCGACATCGCTCGGGTGGAAGTCCTCAACGGACCGCAAGGCACGCTTTACGGGCGCAACGCGGCAACTGGCGCGCTCAACATCGTCACGAACCATCCAACGCAAGAGCTAAGCGGGTTCCTGCAGGCGACAGTCGGTTCGCTGAACGAGTTCGACGTGAGCGCCGTCGTGAACGTACCGGTCACGAGCACGCTGGCGGTGCGCGCGGCGTATGGGCGCAATCGTCGGGATGGCTATCTCGGTGATTATTACAACGACAACCATAGCGATACCGCAAGGTTGTCGGCACTTTGGAAGCCGACCGACAAGTTGACAGTGTACCTGGAGGGGACTGGCCTATGGACGGGCGGCCACGGCGCGGCCGCTGCGGCGTATCCCTGCCCAGGAACGCAGCCCTATTCGCTCTTTGTGCCAAGGTCGTGCTCTGCCCGCGGTCTGACCGGGAACATTTCGACGAACGGAACGACAGGTACCTACATCAACTCCGCCCAGCTCCAGATCGACTATGACTTCGGTGGCGTGACGCTTACTTCGATCAGCGGCTATGTCGGCAGTCATCAGCGGTTTACGAACTCGCCAAGCAATTTGACCTTCACTGCAGGTTTGAACGCGAACAACGACGACTTCACGCAGGAACTAAGGCTCACCGGCCGGGACACGGCAGCACATAAGGGCGGCTTTGCGTGGCAGATCGGCGGCTTCCTGTTCGGCTCTCACGGAAACTATCATTATACCAACACGCTGCCCGCGCCGTACAACATCAGTAAGCTGCCACAACGCTCGCAGGCGGTCTTCGCCCAGCTAACCTATGCCATAACGGACACACTGAGGCTAACCGGCGGTATTCGTTTTACGCATGATTTCAAAGGCTTGACTGATAATAACGGCACGCTCAACGTCGCATCGAACCGGGTAACCTACAAGGCCGGTGCCGAGTTCGATGTGGCGCCGGGGCACATGTTATACGCGTCGTTCTCGACCGGTTATGTCCCGGGCGGCGGCAACGGTGGCAACCTCAGCCTGCCTACTCCGGCGAACCTGGCGCCGCCGGTGTTCAAGCCCGAGACGGTTATGGCTTATGAGGTTGGCCTGAAGAACCGCTTCATCAACAACCGCCTGACGGTGAACGCCGCAGGTTATTATTATGACATCCAGGACTATCAATATACGCAGCCGGCGTTCCTGAACACGCGCGCGGGCCCGCTCCTCGTCATCGAGAACGCGTCGTCGGTAAAGACCTATGGCGTCGAGTTGATCACGGACTTCGCCGCCACGCGGCGCGACCGACTGTCCGCCACCGTGACGTATGGACATGGCACGTTCGGCGACATCAACCTCGCTTCGTTTACCTTCGATTTCCTAAACGGACCGCCCCATCCCGTGCCAGTTCTTATCTCCGCAGACTCGGGCACCAAATTAGTAAACTTGCCGAAGATTTCCGCGCTGCTTGGTTATGAGCACACCTTCGACTTCTCTAATGATAATTCGCTGGTGTTCGCCGTCCATTCCAAGCTTTCCACGAAGTATAATCTCGTCGTCGGCTCGACCAACCCGATCGATCGGCAGAAGGGCTACTCGACAACGGATATGAGCTTGTCCTTCCATACTCCTCACGACCGTATCGTTGTGCAGGCGTTCGTTAAGAACGTGGAAAACCAGCCAATCGTGACCTATGGTCAGACGCTAGGCGCGTTTACGTATGGCATCCTGCCGCCGCGTACGTACGGCGGTACGGTAAGCGTCAAGTTCTGACGCTCGTGCCAAACGTTGTGGTATCGTCCGGCTTGCGCATAGGCGCTCGCAAAGCGCTCGCGAGCATCGTCGGCACGATTTTCGCGCTGGGAATTGGAGGGTCGGCCTCCCTGGCGGCCCAGAAGCTCGACCAGATCGTCCGCACGAGCCATGGTCCGGTTCGCGGCGTGGCCGGGAGCGACGACGTGGTGGCCTTCAAGGGCATTCCTTATGTCGCCCCTCCCGTTGGCGCTTTGCGGTGGCGCTCGCCGCGAGCGCCGAGCAAATGGACGGCGGTCCGCGACGCGTCCGACTTTGGGCCGCGTTGCCCTACGCCGGCCGGCGGTCCATTCCTCGATGCGAGTCCCGCCAGCGAAGACTGCCTGACCGTCAACGTCTGGTCGCAGGCGGGGCTTACGCAGGCTAAGCGGCCGGTCATGGTGTGGATCCACGGCGGCGGGTTCCAGTTCGGCTCGTCCCGCGAGCCCACGAACGACGGAGCAAGACTGGCGGCGAAAGGCGTGGTCGTCGTAAGCTTCAACTATCGGCTCGGCGTGCTGGGCTTTCTTGCCCATCCCACCCTCGATGCCGAGGGAGCTCCATCGGGCGACTATGGGCTGCAAGATCAGATCAAGGCGCTACATTGGGTGCGTACCAATATCGCTGCCTTCGGCGGCGACCCGGCGAACGTCACGGTGTTCGGCGAATCCGCAGGCGCGATGTCCGTGGGCCTGCTCATGGCCTCACCGCAGGCGCGCGGGCTGTTCGCGAAGGCGATCGTGGAGAGCGGCGCCTTCTGGGACAGCGAGCATGGATCGATCCGGACGCGGTCCGAGGCCGAAGCGCAAGGCAAGGCATTCGCCGCTCGCTTCAAAGACGGTACGATCACCGGCTTGCGCGCTCTGCCGGTCGAGGCGCTTATTGCGGGAATGGCGATGGGGCGCCGCGACGACCCGGTGGTCGACGCCTTTTCGCCCAGCATAGACGGCTATGTGTTGACCGCTAGCCCGGCCGACGCGTTTGCGCGTGGTGCCGCAGCGAAGGTACCGCTGCTTGCGGGGCATAACGCGGCAGAGGACGTAATCTTTCGCGCGCGCGCATTGCCGCATGCAAACGCGGCCGAGTTCCGGCGGGCGGCCGCCGATCTGTTCGGGCCTAACAACTTGACGCGCTTCCTTGCGGCTTATCCCGCCGATACGGACGCGGCCGCCTCGGCTTCCGCGAACGCGCTGATCGGCGATATGGCCATCGCACAGCAGAGCTGGGCCCTGCTCCAGACGCAAGGGCGCGCGGCAGGTCGTCCCGTCTATGGCTACGAGTTCGATCACAGCTCTGCGTATTCGCCGATGCCGATCCACGGGGCGGAGATGGACTTCGTGTTCGGCACCCTACGGCCCCAGCGCATGGCCAAGCCGGATGCCGTGCCCGGCGTTCGGGATCGCGAGATCGCGGACCAGATGACGAGCTATTGGACCAACTTCGCGAGGACCGGCGATCCGAACGGCGCTGGGCTGCCCGCCTGGCCGGTATACGATCCGAGCGAGCCGAGGGTCCTGGCCATCGCCGCGGCCACATCAGCGGCGAGTGAAAAGCACACGGAGCGTTACACGTTCCTGCAAAGCTTCCGTGCGGACGGCCGTTTCCCCGCTCGCTGGCGAGAACAGCCGACGGGCGGCGCGGACCGTCCTTCGTCCCGCGCCGGCTTTGGCGAAAAAGCCGAACGATAGCGGCTCGAGCCGCGCTGCGCAGCCAATGAAGGATATGTCGATGGCGAAGGGCTTGGGAAAGTCGGACGTGCCAAAGCGAATCGAGCCGATCAATCGGGCTTGGTGGGTGCTGCTTGGGGCGGGGCTGTGTATTTTTTGTGGCCAGCCGGCGGTAATCCTATTCACGTTCGGCACCTTCGCGCCCGAGATCGTCCGGGCGACGCACTGGTCTCCGGTGGTGGTTGCCGCGGCGATCGGCCCCGGGACGCTGTTGGCTGCGTTGCTGGCACCCGCCGTCGGCTATGGCGCGGACCGGTTCGGCGTACGCAGGATGGCGTTGATCGGGGGCCCTGCTTACGGGGTCGGGCTCGCAGCGCTAGGGGCGTTGCCGCAAACCGCGACGCAATTCATTGCCTTCCTCGCGCTGGCGTGCGGGTTGGGGTTCGCCGCCACCCCGGTACTGTATGCCCACCTGGTGACGGGTTGGTTCACGACTCGTCGGGGCCTTGCGCTCAGCGTCGTCTTCGGGTGCAGTTCGCTCGGCGTCAGCTCGTGGTCGCCGATCGCTGCCGCGCTAATGCATTTCGGATGGCGTACGGTCTATGAAATCATAGGCGCGGCTACGGGAACTATCATCTTCGCGTCGACGGCGATCCTGTTACGCAATCCGCCGCAGTCCATGCGCGGAACCCAGGTGCCCGTGGCGGAGGGGGCGACGCTTGCGCAGGCGCTGCGTTCGCCCACCTTCTGGCGGATCGCGCTGGTTTTCATGCTCCTCACCGGCGTGCTTGGCGGATCGTCGGTGAACCTGCCCGTCATCCTGCGGCTGAACGGTCTGACGCCACAGGAGGCGGCTTCAGTGATGACGGTCGTCGGCATCGCGATGTTCTGCGGGATGGCGTCGGTTGGTCTGCTATTAGACCGCTGGTTCGCGCCGTTCGTGACGGGCGCGTGCGCGTTGCTTCCTGCCTTGGCGTTCCTGCTGCTGCTGTTCGATCATTCGACCAGCGCCTTCTTCTTCGCGGCCGCGATGATCGGGGCGGGGCTCGGCTCCGAACTCAACGCGGGAGCTTTCATGGTGAGCCGCGCTTTCGGCATCAGATCGTTCGGCGCGATCTATGGCCTTGTCACGCTTGCCTATGGCGTGAGCAGTGCGATCGGCCCCGCCCTTATCGGGACCGCTCTTGCCAGATCTTTTAATCTGAACCTGATCTTCGGAAGCGCGCTTACCCTGCTGCTGCCGGCGATCGCGCTACTCTTCACGATGCGTGCGCATCACCTGCCGTACCGGCCCCCCGCTCGCAACGATGTCTTCGCACAATCAGGGGTGGCCAACTGAGCGCGTTCAGCGGCGACAGGTTGGCTCGTTTGATGATGCCGAGGACGGTAGCTCACTGCTCAAAGTGACATGATTATCATCCTTGTCTTTGTCATACATGGCGCTGCGATTGACCAAGCCCTAAATGTCATACTTGACATAGAGTCTCGTTTGATAGATCAAGCGGACAGAGCCCACCGCGCGACTCGGTCGGCAAGATAGAGGATGACGATATGCTTGACTTGCTGACCCGCTCCGACGTTCGGCCTGCTCTTTCGGGCGATCCGGCCGCGCTAGCAGCGTCGATGGTGCCGACGCTGCGCAGCCGCCAAGCCGAGACCGATCTGCAGGGCAGGACGCCATCCGCAACGCACAAGATGCTCGAAGAAGCCGGCCTGTTTTCGCTTACGCTTCCACGCGCCTATGGCGGGTATCAGGCGACGACGACGACCTACATGAACACAGTGTCGCAACTCGGCCGTGGCGATGCGGGCGTCGCCTGGGCGGTGTCGCTGGTCAACGCGTGCAACTGGATGGCCGCCGGGCTCTATCCAAAGCACGTGTCGGACGAGGTATTCGACAAGCCGAACGCGCGGTGTTCGGGCGTGTTCTCCGCGCGTGGCTGCAAGGCCCGGCCGGTGCCCGGAGGCATCCTCGTCGAGAAGGGAATGTGGTTCTTCAACTCGGGCGTCTACCATGCGCAGTGGGACCTGCTCGGCGTGCCGATGTTCGACAAGGCGGGCGAGCCGATTGGCCCCGGTGTTGCGCTGGTGCCGATGAGCGACGTCAAGATTCTCGACGACTGGGATACGATTGGGCTGCGCGGCAGCGGCAGCTCGAACGTCGCCATGGAAAACGTCTTCATTCCCGACGAACGGATCGTTCCGCTGAAGGGGTGCAACGAAGGCACAGTGGTCGGTGCGTTCCCGGACGAGGATTCCTATCACACGGCGTTCGCGCCGCTGATGGTGGCGATCCTCACCTTCCCGGTGCTCGGCGCGGGCATGCATATGCTTGAGGAGTTCGTCGAGACGCTGCCCAAGCGCGACATCAAGCTCACGCCCTACACCAAGCAGGCCGAGGCGGTGGCCACGCAGTACACGATCGCCGAAGCGAGCGCGAAGATCGACGCGGCTAAGGCGATCATCGCCAAGGCCTGCACCGACATGGACACGTGGGCCGCCAAGCACAAGAACATGCCCTTGCTGGAACGTGCGCGCGTCACCCGCGATTCGGCCTACGCCGATCGTCTCGTATGGGAAGGCGTTGACGCCTTGGCGACCGCAAGCGGCGGTTCGTTCGCTCGTCGTGGCAATATCTTCAATCGCCTGTGGGGAGATGTAAAGGTCGGATCAATGCACCCCTTCGTGTCGGCGGTGATGAATTTCGAGAACTATGGCCGCATCGCGGGCGGCGTCGACGGGCTGATCATGCCCATCTAAGCGGATCGAGCCCCTTCATGAATGGGTCCGTCGCTCCCCCATTTACGGGAGCGACGGACCTTATGCGTTCAGATCGGGGCGGTAAATGAATTGAAGACGAAGGGAGAGAGGATGTTCGCGCGACACCATGGCAAGGTCGGCAATGTCGAGATTGCTCACGTTTTGGATTGCACGATCCTGGCCGAGACGGCGCAGACGTGGTTCCCCGACTTCGATCGCGATGCGGTTCGTCCGCATGAGCACTGGCTTTGTCCCGATCATTTCGATCCGGAGACCGGGCGCATTCCAATGCCGGTCCAGAGTTTCGTTCTGCGCATAGGCGAGAAGAACGTCCTCATCGATACCTGCGTCGGCAACGACAAGGAACGACCGGGCCCCGGGCTTGGCGAGTTTCATCGGCTGACCACGAATTATCTCGAACGGCTCGCGGCCATCGGGCTTACGCCCGAGGACATCGACTATGTGATGTGCACCCACCTTCACGGCGACCATATCGGCTGGAATACGCGTCTGATCGACGGCAGGTGGGCGCCAACGTTCCCGAACGCTCGCTATGTGTTTTCGCGCATCGAATTGGACGCAACGCGCGAAGGCGCGGCGGCCACCAGCTTCGTCGCGCTGCGGAACTGTTACGAGGACTCGATCCTGCCGATCCTAGACGCCGGTTTGGCAGATCTTGTCGATGGCGCGCACGAGATGCTGGATGCGATCACCCTTCGTCCGGCGCCGGGCCATTCACCGGGCAATATGCGGATCGAACTGCGCTCGGCGGGAAACACGGCTGTTTTCGCGGGCGACATCATTCATTCGCCGATCCAGATCCCGTTCTGGCAGTGGAGCAGCAAGCTCTGCTGGGATCAGGAGATGGCTGCGGGAGCGCGACGCGATCTGCTCGAATTTTGCGTGGCGAACAATGCGCTCTTGATTCCCGGCCACTTCGTCGCGCCGCACGTCGGGCGTATCGGCTACGATGGTCGGCATTTCGATGTGAAATTTGGTTGGTAGTGCGATCCTTGGCAACCTGTATGCGGTGGATGCGGCGATCCATCTATGCATGATATCTCGGGACAGACGTTCTACGACTGAGAAAAGGTCGATTGCAGGCTTCTCGTCGATAAGTTGGCGCTTGGCGCGCCAGTCCGTTCGCGATCTTTTTCCGCGTTCAGCAGGCGAGAACGCAGACGAGGCGGGCCGCCAAAATGCTGAACTGGTCGTGCTGCTCGCCCGGGGGAGACGATCCACCCGCCCAAGCAGAAGCGCGTCCTGTCGCGGGCGACCGTTGAGTCCGAGGACTGCGTGATTTGGTCATGTAGACCCAGAAGGCGACACCGAGAACTCGTCGAGGCTGTGGCGCCGGGCTGCGCGTGTCGGAGGTCGCGCATCTAAAAGCCGACGACATCGACAGCAAGCGGATGCTGATCCGCATCGAGGAGGGCAAGTGACGCAAGGACCGCAACGCCATGCTGTCGCCCCAGCTGCTCGAACTCCTGCGGCTGTGGTGGCGCGAGGGCAAGCGACGCAGCGTCCTGTTGCCGCACGGCTGGCTGTTCCCGGGGCGCAGCTACACCGACCCGATCTCGACGCGGCAACTCCACCGCGCCGTCTGCGAGGCGGCCGAGGCGGCGGGCATCCGCAAGCGCGTCAGCCCGCACACGCTGCGGCACAGCTTTGCCACCCACCTGCTCGAGCAGGACGTCGACATCCGCGTCATCCAGGTGCTGCTCGGGCACTCGAAGCTCGAGACCACCGCGCTCTACACCAAGGTCGCCACCCGCACGATCCGTGCCGTGACCGGCCCGCTCGACCAACTCATGGCGCTGATGGCAGGGAGAACGCCCGCCGGCTGACGGCCAGTGCGCGCCTCAATCGAGGTCGCCGACATCTTCCGCGCCGCCGGCTCTGCATACCGGGCCGCGCATGCCGGGCATCTGAGCCTGCACCAGCTCAAGGTCATGTCGGCGATCGAGCACTGCCGCACGGCCGCGCTCGGCGGCCATGTCGAGGCCTGCATCGACTGCGGGCACTGGCGGATCGCCTATAACAGCTGCCGTAACCGGCACTGTCCCCGATGCCAGGGCGTGGCGGCGCGCACCTGGCTCGCCGAGCGCGAGGCCGACCTGCTGCCGGTCGGCTACTTCCACGTCGTGTTCACGCTGCCGGCTGAGGTCGCCGCTATCGCCTTCCACAACAAGGCGCTGGTGTACGATCTGCTGTTCCGAGCGGCATCGGAGACGATGCTGATGATCGCCGCCGACCCGCGGCACCTCGGCGCGCGCATCGGCATCACCGCGGTGCTCCACACGTGGGGATCGGCACTGGCGCATCACCCGCACGTGCATATGATCGTGCCCGGGGGCGGCATCTCGCCCGACCGCAATCGCTGGATATCCTCGCGTGGCGCGTTCCTGCTGCCGGTCCGAGTGCTAGGCAAGCTGTTCCGCCGCCTGTTCCTTGCCCGGCTGCTGGCGCTGCACGACGCCGGCCGGCTCGTGTTCTTCGGTGCGATGGCGCACCTCGCCGAGCGTCGCGCCTTCCTCCGCCATCTCGTGCCGGTCAGTAAGAAGCGCTGGGTGGTCTACGCCAAGCCGCCGTTCGCCGGACCCGAGGCGGTGCTCGCCTACCTGTCCCGCTACACCCACCGGGTGGCGATCTCGAACACCCGCCTGATCGGCTTCGACGCGGCCGGCGTCACCTTCAACTACAAGGACTATCGCCGCGCCGGCGCCGACCGCCGACAGGTCATGACGCTCGCCGCCGACGAGTTCATCCGCCGCTTCCTGCTTCACATCCTGCCGCGCGGCTTCCACCGCATCCGCCACTACGGCCTGCTCGCCGGCGCCACCCGCAAGGCGCACCTCGAACATGCGCGCCGGCTGCTCGCGGTCGCGCCGCCCCACATGGCCGATGCACCGGATGATCCGGGCGACTTCCGCCCGCCGTGTCCATGCTGCGGCGGACGCATGGTCATCATCGAGACGTTCGAACGCTGGCGCCGGCCGCGCGCGCCGCCGCTCGGACCTGCCCCGACCGGGACCCTTACGCCAGCACAGCGCCGAACGTCGCTGCCCCATTGCTGCGACGCCTACTGGGACAGCGCCTGCAGGAACGACAGCTGGGCACCTTGCCGGCGCTGGTTGTCCGCGAGCTGAAGCGCGTCCTGACGCAGGGCGCTGGTATACCAGCGGCGCCGCAGCCGGTGACCCGCACGCTGACGCCTGGCGCGCGGCTCATCCGCGAGTGGCAGGGTAGGACGATCGCGGTGCTGGTGACCGAGGACGGCTTCCTGTTCGAAGAGCGCGCCTACCGCTCGCTGAGCCAGATCGCGCGGCTGGTTACCGGCGCGCACTGGTCGGGTCCGCGCTTCTTCGGGATCACGCGGCGTGGCTGAGCGGGTTCAGCGCTGCGCGGTGTATACCCGCAAGTCGACCGAGGATGGTCTCGAGCAGGAGTTCAACAGCCTCGATGCGCAATACGAGGCCTGTGCCGCCTACATCGCCAGCCAGCGGCACGAAGGCTGGATGCTGCATCCCGAGCGTTACGACGATGGTGGGTTCTCCGGCGGCAACCTGGAGCGGCCGGGCCTCAAACGCCTGCTGGCTGACGTGGCGGCAGGCAAGGTCGATATCATCCTTCTCTACAAGATCGACCGGCTTACCCGCAGCCTGTCGGACTTCGCGCGCATCGTCGACGTGCTCGACACCGCAGGCGCAAGCTTCGTCTCGATAACCCAGTCGTTCAACACCACCACCAGCATGGGACGACTGACGCTCAACATGCTACTGAGCTTTGCGCAGTTCGAACGTGAGGTCACCGGCGAGCGCATCCGCGACAAGATCGCCGCTTCCAAGCGCCGCGGCATGTGGATGGGCGGAACGGTGCCGCTCGGCTACGACGTGCGCGAGCGTCGGCTCGTACCGAACCATGCCGAGGCGCAGACGGTGCGGCACATTATGCGCCGCTACATCACCCTGGGCTCGGTGCCCGAGCTGGTCGACGAACTCGCGCGCGAGGGCTATAGCACCAAGCTGCAGGTCGGCGCCAGTGGCCCGCGCCGGGGCGGCTGCAAGTTCCAGCGCGGTACGCTCTACCACCTGCTGTCGAACCCGATCTACCGCGGCAAGATCGTCCACAAGGGGCAGCAGCACGATGGCGAGCATGAGGCCATCGTGCCGCAGCAGCTGTGGGACGAGGTGCAGGCCGCCATCGCCGATCGCACATCGGGCAGCTCGCGGCGGCTCCGGGCGACCCAGCCAAGCTTGCTGGTCGGCATGCTTACCGATGGCGAAGGCCGAGCGATGACTCCGAGCCACGCGACCAAGCCGGGCGTGCGTTATCGCTACTACGTCACGCGGCCCGACCTTATCGATGGCAGTCCGGCGTGGCGGATGTCGGCGCACGATATCGAGAAGCTTGTCTGCGATCAGCTTGCCGAGCTGCTGCTTGACCAGCAGCAGATCGCTGCGCTGATCATGACCGCTGATGATTACGCGCAAGTGCTCCAGAAAGTGATCGAGCACGGTGACATCGCTGCGGCGACGCTGCGTAGCGGCTCGGTGCACGCTCGCGCCGGTCTGCTGGCAAAGCTCTGTCCTCGGGTCACACTCGGCGATGAGGCGGTGAGCGTCATGGTCGAGCCGGCAAGGCTCGCCACCGTACTCGGCCTTGATCAACACCTTCGGCCCGACCCCAACATGATCCAGCTAGCCTGTCCCGCAACGAAGGTCAGGCGAGGGCACCAGCTCCGGCTGGTCATCCCCGGGCCTGAGCAGCCGCTGGCCCGGTCAGCGGTACGCGACGACAAGCTGGTCGCGTTGATCGCCGAAGCGCACGCAGCGCAGCAGCTCATGCTCGCTCATCCCGGCAAGTCGATCGGCTGCGTCGCCGCATCCCAGAAGCGCTGCCGTACCCGCCTTGCTCAGCAGGTGAGCCTCTCGTGCATCGCGCCCGACATCGTCGCCGCGATCGTCGAAGGCCGCCAGCCGGCAACGCTCACTGCGGCAGCATTGCTCCGCTTGAAACTACCGAGCAGCTGGGCTCAGCAGCGCGAGATGCTGGGGCTCTCCTAAGGCCAATCCAACTGCAGTCAGAAGTTTTGCGCCTGAGACTGCTGGTACTTTCTCACCCCGATCACGCGCTCTCCGAGACCAGCCTGACTGCACTACTGCTTAGCTGTCTCGCGAAACGCCGCAGAACTGCGCCATTTTCCGCCTCCCGCCGCAGAGACGCAGGCTTTGCCGAAGATCTCAGGACTGTCTGGTGCGGTCGAGAAGACTCGAACTTCCACGGGCTTTCGCCCACAACGACCTCAACGTTGCGCGTCTACCAATTCCGCCACGACCGCAAAAATCGTCGAAGCCGCCGCGCTGGGCTCGGGGCTTCGAGGTAGGAGCGGGCCATTAGCAAAGCGGGTTTTCACCCGCAAGTGGATGTTCGCGCCGGCGGGAGGCGCTTTTCCACGCCCGCCGTCATGCCGCCCAGCCGATTTCGGGCTCGGTCGCGGAACGGGGTATGTCGGTGACCGCTTCGTCGATCGTCATCGTCTCGCCCGGGCCCAGCTGCGGCTTGGGCGAGATGACTTCCCAGCGATAGACCTCGCGGCGCTGGCGGTCGCGCAGCACGATCAGCAATGGCGGCACCGCGCGACGCGAAGCGCCCGTGTTCGTGATCGTACCGCGCGCGCCGAAGAACTCCGTGCCATCGGCCAGCGTCCTGCGTTCCACCCGATCGCGTGGAAAATCGAGTACCAGGCCGGGCCGCGCCTTCACGAGCGCCGACCGGCCGAACGTCGATTGGCCGAACGGCAACCAGTCGGGCGCGCCGTACCATACGGCGGCAGCGGCGATCGCGGCGAGCAGCAGCACGAACGCCAGCACGGCGAGCAGCCACGTCTTCCACCGGCGTCGACGCGGCGCGAACGGTGCCTCGTAGGCGAAGCTTGATCGGCTATCGTCGGGGTAGGCATCGGCATGGGCGTCAGCCGGGGCCGGGCGGATTTGCCCAGTCGGTTCGGTCGAGGCAGGCGCGACCAGCGGCAAGCGTTCGAATACCGGCGGCGGCGTCGCTGCGGGAACCACCAGCGTGACGCCGGCTTCGTCCGCAGGTTGTGGGAGAAGGGGCGGTATCGATCGCACGAGCGGGGCGCGCGCCGTGCTTTCTGCCGTGCTTTCGGCAGGGCCACTTTCGACCGCCCCGCTTTCGACCGCCGCACTTTCCGCCTCGGCACTGCCGTCACCAGGCTGGAACCAGCTGTTGCGACAGCTCGCGCATCGAACGGTGCGGCCGACCGCGGGGATCGCCCCGTCCGGCAGATCGTATCGGGTGGCGCACGCCGGGCAGCTGATGATCATCAGCGTTGGTTAAGCACCGGCGTCGGCGATCGACAAGGGTCGCGTGGGACGCGACGCTGGCAGGCGCGTCGTTTTCCACATCGGCGACAGGGGGTGCCTGCGCGGGACAATCCTCGCGGTTCGCGCCGGCTGCACAGCGCGGCTCGTTTGGTGTAACGCGAGTGCGATGGTTCGCCGGCTGCTATCCCTGTTGCTGCTGATCTGGGCGTTCGGCTTTCTGTGGTTCGCGGTGACGCTGCCGCGACCCGCGCCCGACGGACGCACCGATGCGGTGTTCGTGCTGACCGGCGGCAAAGGGCGGGTGGAGCGTGGCCTCGCCTTGCTGGAACGCGGTCAGGCGCCGCGCCTGCTGATCTCGGGTGTCGGGCGGACGGTCCGCGCGAGCGAGTTTCAGGCCGTCTACCACGTACCCGCACCTCTGATGCGCTGCTGCGTCACGCTGGGTTTCGCGGCATTCGACACCCGCAGCAACGCGCGCGAGGCGGCGCGCTGGATCGCGGTGAACCATGTGCGCACGTTGCGGCTGGTGACGAGCGACTGGCATATGCGTCGCGCGCGCTTCGAGCTCGATCGCATCCTGCCGCCGGGAATCGTCGTCATCGATGACGCGATCCGATCGGAACCGTCGCTGCGCGCGCTGTTCCTTGAATACAACAAGGTGCTGGCGCGGTTGGCGCAGGCGCTTTGGCAGAGGTGAGCGAGCGGGCGGCGACGCCGGGGGAGGTGGTGCGCAGCGTCGCTTTCTACCTGGCATTTTACGGCGGCACGCTGGTCTATCTCGCGGTTGCCTTCGGCGCGTTGGCGATTGGCGACCACGTGTTCCGCCGCGTGGTGGTGAACTGGGCGCGCTATCACCGCGGCTGCATGCGTCGGCTGCTTGGCATCCGCGTGGACGTCGTCGGGCCGCCGCCGCCGCCCGGCGCGCTGCTGGCGATTAAGCACGAAAGCTTTTTCGAGGCGCTCGAACTGCCGGCTTTGTTCGGCAATCCCGCGGTTCTCGCCAAGGCATCGCTGCTGCGCATCCCCGGCTGGGGTCGCATCGCGCGCGCCTATGGCCTGATCCCGGTCGAGCGCGATCAGGGTGCCCGCGCGCTGCGCGCGCTGCTGGCCGCGACACGCGTCGAGGCCGCGCGCGGCCGGCTGCTGGCGATCTTTCCCGAAGGCACGCGCGTGCCGCACGGCACCGCGCCACCGCTGCAATCGGGCTTCGCCGCGATGTACAAGCTGCTCGGGCTGACCGTGGTGCCGGTCGCCGTCGATAGCGGCCCACTGTATCACCGGCGCTGGAAGCGCGCCGGCACGATCCACGTGTGCATCGGCGAACTCATTTCGCCGGGGCTGGGGCGGGGGGAGATTGAAGAAAGGGTGCACACGGCGATCAACGTGCTGAGCGCCGGCTAGCCATCTGGCTCTAGGCCGGTTGTGCGTCGATGCTTTGCCCCACCAGACACGCCATGCCATAGCTCGTCAGGAACGAGACGTCCGCCGCGTCGCGGCCGACGCCGATCTTGGCTATCTGGTCGGCGCGGGCCATGCCGGTCGCGTCGACCAGCCACCAGGTGTTTTCAAGGAACACCTCGGCCACCGCGTGAAAGTCCTGCGGCTCGACGCCGAGGCCATAAACGCTGGCGAAGCGCGCGGGGATGGCGCTGGCGCGAGCCATGCTGATGAGGAGATGCGCGAAGTCGCGGCAGACACCGCGCCGCTCGACGTAGGTCTCGAGCGCGCCGGTCGCGGCGGTGCTGCTGCCGAGCTCGTAGCGGATGTGCTTGAAGATCCAGTCGCGCATCGCCGCCACGCGCGCGCCGCCTATCAGTCCGGCGAATTCGTCGTCGACCAGGCTCTGGAAGCGGTCGGCGGGGCAGTAGCGCGAGGGCATCAGGTAATCGACGGCGCCACCGGGCAGCAGGTGCGGCGGGGTCTGGCTCAGCGTCGCGATATCCGCGCTCAAGCGCTGGATCGCGACCGTGGCGGTGTATTTGACGTTGAGCGGGCCGGACAGCCGCACCCAGATACGCTCGCCGATGCCGTCGTGCCCGGGCACGCGCGCGAAGTGCTGACCGGGCGTGATCTCGATATGCGCCTGTTCGACGGTCTGCTCGGGGATGAACGCCGCCTCGACCTGCAGCAGCACATCGGTCAGCGAAGGGAGGGTGTAATGGAGATCGACGTTGATCGCGAGTTTCACGGAGATTCTCCTGCGGTAGCGTCATGCTGCGCTCGCGAGATCATTGGTGCCGGAGAAGTCCGCGCTTGAGAAGCCGTTCGATAGGGAAGGCCTTCGCGCTTTGATCCTCGACCCTGATCCAGGGCTCGCTCGACCCCGCTCCATCGCCAAAGAAGCTGAGCCCTCGATCAAGTGGGGACGACGTCAGGAAGCGGCTGAGGCGATCAGCTCTGCTGTTGCCCATATCGCGGCGGCCGCTTTTCCTTCAGCGCGGCGATGCCTTCGCGATGATCGGCGCTGCGGACGCTGAGCGATTCGAGCGCGATGCCCGCGTCCATCACCGCCGTTGCAATACGCTTCAGCTCAAGGTTGGTCAGCACCTTGGTCGCGCGGATCGCGGAGATCGCCCCCGACAGCAGCTTGGCGCAGAACGCGTCGACCGCGCCGTCGAGCTCGTCGAGGGGCAGGCAGTGGTTGACCAAGCCGATCTCTGCGGCCTTGCGCGCCGTCAGCAATTCGCCGGTGAACAGGTATTCCTTGGCCTTGGCGAGGCCGATCCGCTGCGCCCAGATCACCGCGCCGCCATCGCCCGCGACGAGGCCCAGGCCGACGTGCGGATCGCCGATCTTCGCGGTGTCGGCGGCGAACACGATGTCGCATAGCAGCGCGATCGTCGCGCCGAGGCCGATCGCGTGGCCGTTCATCCGGCAGACTACCGGCTTGTCGATATCGAGCAGCGTCGTCACGATCCGCTTGGCGATCCGCGCCTCGTGATCGAAGCGATGCGGCTCACGCGCGTTGCGCTCGATATGGTCGAGATCGCCGCCGGCCGAAAACGCGCGGCCCGCACCGGTGATCAGCACCAGGTCGGACCCCGGATCGCCGCCCGCGAACCACAACGCGGCGGCAAGATCGTCATGGAGCTCAAGGCTCACCGCGTTCATCGCTTCGGGGCGATTCAACGTCAGCCGCAGCAGGCGATCGGCGCGTTTGAGCGCGATCGTCGAAAATTCGGGAAGCGGGGGGATAGCGGCGGTCATGACGGCGGCCTTTTCTGCTTGCCCCCCGCCATGACCAAGCCGCGCATCGCGGTCAATCGGCGCGCCCGCGCCAAGCTCGCGGCGAACCTTGCCAAGCCGCGCCACATGCGTTCTATCCGCAGGCGAACCCGGCGCCCGATGTGGCGCACGGCGATACAAGAGGATGCGATGGCACAATTTGACGAGACGTTCGACTGGGTGGTCGTCGGCTGCGGCGGCGGGTCGATGAGTTCGGCGTTGCTGATGCGCAAGTCGGGCAAGTCGGTCGTGATCCTGGAGAAATCGGCTTATGCCGGCGGGACGACGTGCAAGTCGGGCGGCGTCATCTGGGCACCGGACAACCCGTTCATGGAACCGGGCGAGGACAGCCCCGAGCAGGCTGCGGCCTATATGGACGCGGTGATCGGCGACGATCCCGATACGCCGGGCACGAGCCCCGAAAAGCGGCGCGCCTATGTGGCCGAAGGGCGCGACATGATCGAGTTCCTGCTGCGCGAAGGCGTGGCGCTGGAACGCGGATCGACGTTCTGGCCCGACTATTACGACGAGCTGCCCGGCGGTTGCAAATCGAGCCGCACGGTCACGGCCGTGCCCTTCGACAAGAACGAGCTGGGCGAGTGGGCACCAAGGCTGCGCAAGGGTTTCCTCGAGGTGCCGGTCAAGCTCGATGACGGCATGAAGCTGCCCTATGCGAAGTACCGGTGGAAGTACCGTTGGCTGTTCGCCAAGACCGCCGCGAAGGTCGTCGCGGGCAAGGTCACCGGCAAGCATTGGGTCACCGCCGGCGCCGCGCTGCAAGGCCGTATGCTCAAAGCCACGCTCGCTGCCGGAGTGGACATCCGCCTGCGCTCGGCGGTCGACGAACTGATCGTCGAGGATGCGGCCGACGGCGGCAGAAAGGTCGTCGGCGTGCGCACCGTCAAAGGCAACAAGCCGTGGCGCGTCGGCGCGAAACTGGGCGTGCTCGTCAACGCCGGTGGCTTCGCCAAGAACCAGGCGATGCGCGATAAATATATGCCTGGCACGCGCGCCGAATGGTCGATGGTGAACGAAAGCGATACTGGCGATCTGCATGTCGAGATGGAGAAGATCGGCGGCGTGCTCGCACAGATGGACGAGATGGTCGGCTTTCAGATGACCCGCGCGCCGGGATGGGAAGGCGACTATGTCGCCCCCAGCGCGCAGTCGATCACCGCCAAGCCGCATGCGATCCTGGTCGATCAGACCGGGGTGCGCTATCAGAATGAGGGCGGATCGTACGAAGCCTATTGCGAGGGCATGATCAAACGCGACCGCGACGTGCCCGCGGTGCCGAGCTGGGCGATCCTCGACCAGAGCTATATGGACCGCTATTCGCTGGCGAACGGCGGCGCGGGCAAGAAGATCCCGGCGAACTGGATCGCCTCGGGCTACTTGAAGCAAGCCGATACGATCGAAGACCTGGCGGTACTGCTCAAGATCGCGCCCGCGCAGCTGCGCGCGACGGTCGATCGCTTCAACGGCTTCGTCGACAAGGGCGTGGACGAGGATTTCGGGCGGGGGAACCGCGCCTACGATCAATGGCTAGGCGACTTGATGGGGGATGGAGTCGCGATGACGCTGGGCAGGATCGAGACCGCGCCGTTCTATGCGGTCGACGTCGTGCCGGGCGATGTCAGCACGTATGGCGGGGTGATCACCGACGCCAATTCGCGTGTGCTCGATGGTCGCAAAGAGCCGATCGCAGGGCTTTATGCGACCGGCGTCTCCACCGCATCGCCGATGGGCCGGGTCTATCCGGGCGCGGGGGCGAGCGTCGGGCCATCGATGACGTTCGGCTGGATCGCGGCGAAGCACGCGGCGGGTCTCGGTAACCAGACGCTTTGATGAGTGGAGAGCAGGACGATTTCCTGATCGGCCGGCCGCCGGTCGGGGCGTTCGCCGTCGAGGACGGTTGGCGGCTGCTACCCGTCTCGGCCTTTTCCGCGGTGCTCGGGGCGGTGCACGTTCGCGGGGCAGCCGGCACGCGCACCGTCGCGCTCGATTGCGGCGAGGACATCGGCAATGGCCGCGTCGGCAACGTCCATGGCGGCGCGCTGATGACCTTCGCCGACATGGCGCTCGGCATCCGCGTCGCCGATGCGATCGGCCATCGGCAGATGGTGACGGTCCACCTCGCCTATAACTTCGCCAACGGGGTCAGGATCGGCAGCCGGCTGACATGCGCGGCCGAACTGGTGCGCCAGACCTCGCAGCTCGTCTTCGTGCGCGGCGTGTTCGAGGCCGACGGGGAAGCGGCGGGGTCGGCCGAGGGGATCTTCCGGGTCTTTTAGTTACGCCAGGTTGATCCCGACCTTGCCGAAGAAATCGCCGCGTTCCATCGTGCGGTAGGCGTCCTCGATCCGGTCGAGGTCGAACACGATGTCGACCACCGGCTTGATGCGATGCGCGACGATGAAGCGCAGCATCGCCTCGTGCTGCTCACGGCTGCCGACCGAAAGCCGCGCGAGGTTCACCGGGCGGTCCGTCCTGGTCCAGCTGAAGTCGGAGCCGAGCATGCCGATCGCAGACAGCTGGCCATCGGCACGCAACAGGCGCGCGTTGTCATCGAACTGCGCCGCGCCGACCGTATCGATCACGTTGGCGACCTGCGATCCGCCGATCGCCTCGCCCACCGCGCGCGCCCAGTCGGGCGTCGTCCGGTAATTGACCGTCACGTCGGCGCCGAGCGACCGCACGCGCGCCAGCTTGGCGTCGGATGACGAGGTGATCGCGACCTTGGCACCCATCGCGTGCGCGAATTGCAGCGCGGCGATCGATACGCCGCCGGTCCCGTGCGCCAGCACCCATTCGCCGGCCCGCGTCGGGCGCCAGGCGGTCAGCGCCGACCAGGCGGTCAGCCCGGCGCAGGTCAGCGTCGCCGCCTCCAGATCGCCGATCTCGTCGGGATTGTGCACCAGCGCGGATGCCGGAACCGCCATATATTCGCGCGCGACGCCATCGACGTTGCCACCCAGCATCTGGAACGAAGTCTGCTCGCCGCTCAGCCAGCCGAGATCGAAGATCGGGCTGACTCGGTCGCCCGGCGCGACGCGCGTCACATCGTCCGCCACCGCCTCGACCACGCCCGCCGCGCACGACAGCGGGATGAGCTCGGGCTCCTTGGCGATGCCGGGAATCAGCCCCTTCGCCATGATGAGATCGCGAAAGTTAAGCGTCGCCGCGCGCAACCGCACCAGCGCCTCGCCCGGGCCGGGCGTCGGCACGAGCGCGTCCTCTATTCGCAACGCGCCGATCCCCTCGCCGCTGCGCAGCACCGCTTGCTTCATCGTCGCTCTCCCGGGCGAGCACATCCGCGCTTCACGTGCTCGTGTCGCATCGCCGCTCCGGCAAGTCGACCCCCCCCCCCCCCAAATGCTTGGATGGCTCGGCCACGCCGCTGCGACGGTCATTCCGATCGGTACTGGCCAGGCGGGCCACAGAAACGGCGGATTGTTGGATGAATACAAATTCGGGATGACGGGGCGGCGCGCGCTTGGCATGGGGCGATGCGGTTGGGGTTCCCTCGCCAAGCGAGGCGGATCGACGTACCGCCAAAGCGCCGCATTCCGTTCGTCGTCTGAAAGAGCTGCCGCCTTATGTTCACCAAAATCCTGATCGCCAATCGCGGTGAGATCGCCTGCCGCGTGATCAAGACCGCGCGTCGCATGGGGATCGCGACGGTCGCGGTCTATTCGGACGCCGATGCGCGTGCGCCGTTCGTCAAGATGGCGGATGAGGCGGTGCATATCGGTCCCGCGCCCGCCGCGCAGTCGTACCTCGTCGCCGACAAGATCATCGCCGCGTGCAAGCAGACCGGCGCGCAGGCGGTGCATCCGGGCTATGGCTTCCTGTCCGAGCGCACGAGCTTCGCCGAGGCGCTCGCCGCCGAAGGGATCGAATTCATCGGCCCGCCGGTGAACGCGATCGCGGCGATGGGCGACAAGATCGAATCGAAGAAGCTGGCGAAAGCCGCCGGGGTCAACGTCGTCCCCGGTTTTGTCGGCGAGATCGAGGATACCGAACACGCGGTGCGCATCTCGGCCGAGATCGGCTATCCGGTGATGATGAAGGCGAGCGCCGGCGGCGGCGGCAAGGGCATGCGCCTCGCTTATACCGAGACCGACGTGCGCGAGGGATTCGAGGCGGTGAAGCGCGAAGGGCTGAACTCGTTCGGCGACGACCGCGTGTTCATCGAGAAGTTCATCCTCAACCCGCGCCACATCGAGATCCAAGTGCTCGGCGACAAGCACGGCAACATCGTCTACCTCAACGAGCGCGAATGCTCGATCCAGCGGCGGCATCAGAAGGTGGTCGAGGAAGCGCCGTCGCCGTTCGTGACGCCCAAGATGCGGCAGGCGATGGGCGAGCAGTGCGTCGCGCTGTCGCGCGCGGTCGGGTACTACAGCGCCGGTACGGTCGAACTGATCGTCTCGGGCGCGGACCCTACCGGAGAGAGCTTCTACTTCCTCGAGATGAACACGCGGCTGCAGGTCGAGCATCCGGTGACCGAGGCGATCACCGGGATCGACCTCGTCGAGCAGATGATCCGCGTCGCCGCGGGCGAGCCGCTGCCGTTCACGCAAGACGAGATCGGCATCGACGGCTGGGCGATCGAGAACCGCGTCTATGCCGAGGATCCCTATCGCGGCTTCCTTCCCTCGACCGGGCGCCTGTCACGCTACCGCCCGCCTGTCGCAGGTTGGACCGACGATGGCTCGGAGAACGCCAATAATCCGAATGGGCGCCGCGGCATCGACGGCGTGCGCGTCGATGACGGCGTCTATGAAGGCGGCGAGGTCAGCATGTTCTACGATCCGATGATCGCCAAGCTGGTCACCTGGGGGCCGACGCGCGACGCGGCGGCGGACAAGCAGGTCGCCGCGCTCGACGCGTTCGAGATCGAAGGGCTCGGCCACAACATCGATTTCGTCTCGGCGATCATGCAGCATCCGCGCTTCCGCTCGGGCGAACTCACCACCGGGTTCATTGCCGAGGAATACCCCGAAGGCTTCCACGGCGCGGCGACCGACGATGCGACCAAGCGCAAGATCATCGCGGTCGCGGCGATCATCGCCACCGCGCGCGCCGACCGCTCGCGTCAGGTCGACGGACAACTCGCCAACCCGCTGCCGCCGCCGTTCGACTGGAGCATCGCGCTTGGCAAGCAGAGGTTCGCCGCGACGGTCGCCGACCACGCGGTGATCGTGGATGGAGCTGCGATCGACGTCGACCTGCAATACCTGTCGGGCGACCGGCTGGTCCACGCGACCGTCGATGGCGATGCGATGACGCTGAAGATCGAGGCGAGCAGTTCGGGCCTCAAGGTCACCACGCGCGGCGCGATCCACACGCTGGCGATCCTGCCCGCGCGCGTCGCGGCGCTAACCGCGTACATGATCGAGAAGGCGAAGCCCGATCTGTCGAAGTTCCTGATCTGCCCGATGCCCGGCTTGCTCGTCTCGCTCAACGTCGGCGAGGGTGACAAGGTCGAGGCGGGCCAGCCGCTCGCGGTGGTCGAGGCGATGAAGATGGAAAACATCCTGCGCGCCGAGAAGACCGCCACGGTCAAGAAGGTCAACGCCAAGGCCGGCGAAAGCCTTGCGGTCGACGCGGTGATCCTGGAGCTGGAGTGATGCGACTTTCCGCTATCATTAGCGTTGCAGCGATGTTTAGCTTAAGCGTTGGCTCAATCGCTTGGGGTGAGACGGCTAGCGTCAGCGCCTCCGTAGCGCCGGTCACGGCCGAATTACTCAAAGGCCTACCTGAAGCGTCGGCCAGGCTCAATCTTTACGGCGTTGTGCATGAGTGCAGTGGTCCGAAGTTGACCGATTTGCTTGCTAAACTTGGTCTGCCTCATGGAGAAGCGCTTCGCGGCAAGGCACTGACGCGAACCGTAGAGATAGACTCCAAAGACGGTTATGAGGTCGTCTTCTCGCTCGGTGAACTAGATCCCACCCTCGGCAACACGCCCGTGATCATTGCCACTCAATGTGACGACAAACCGCTCGATGCCAAGGATGGTCCATACCGTCTGGTCGTGCCAAATGATCAGCGTCCGGCGCGGTCGGCGCGACAGGTGGACTCGATAAATTTTTCCTTCTTCTCGGAGTGAATCGCGCAGACTGCGCACCTCGTCGGCTAAGTTAGGGATGACGGCCACGCAATTGATAGCACTGTACGACTGATGGCCATCGCCGCAAAGCGCATCTGGACGATCGGGTACGAGCAGGCGACCGTCGACGCGGTGATCGCCGCCTTGCGTGACGCCAATGTCGAGCTGCTGGCCGACGTGCGCGCATTGCCGTTGTCGCGGCGGCCGGGGTTTTCCAAGACCGCGCTGGCGAGCGCGTTGCGCGAGGCGGGCATCGCCTATCGCCACTGGCGCGCGCTGGGAACGCCGGCAGAGGGAAGGGCGGCGGCACGCAGGGGCGATCACCTGACGTTGGCGCGCGTCTATGCCGGACAGCTCGAAACGCCCGAAGCGCTGGGCGCGGTCGCTGAGCTTCGCGATGCGGCCAGCGAAGGCAGGGTAGCGCTGCTGTGCTACGAGCGCGATGCCGCCGCCTGCCATCGGCGGTTGCTGATCGAGGCGCATTTGTCGGATCATGAGAAAGTCGATCTTGTTCCGGCGGTGATCGTACCGCTGCGGTCAATATGAGTCTTCGCGCTATGCCAGCGCCAAGTCTTCGGGATGCGCCTCGCCCATAAGTCTGCGCGCAAGCAGCGCCTTGAACAGCACGAACGCTACCAGCGCGACCGCCGCCGCACCCGCGTGCAACAGCCAGAAGCGGGCGGTATCCATGCTGGAGTACCAGCCGCCGATCACGCCGACGGTCTTGTTCGCGGCGAAGAACGCCAGGTAGTAGATTCCGATCACCGTCGCGCCGAGCGCCCGTGGCGCGAGCCGGCTGAACAGCGCGAGGCTGACCGGCAGCAGGTTGCCGAAACCAATCGAGTTCAGCAGATGGAACATCAGCGGCCAGAACAGGCCGATCTTGCCGCCTCCGCTCGTTGCCGCGGCGATCACTAGGCACAGCGCTCCCGCGATGTTGAACACGCTGCCGACGATCATCTTGCCGAGTTCGTCGGGTTCGCGCCGATGCAGACCGTACCATTTCCAGAACGCGGTGACCGCCACCAGCATGGAGACGCTGAGCGTCGCGTCGATTGTCACTATCCAGCTGGTCGGCAGCGTCTCGCCGAAGAATGTGAGCTGGAAATGCTCGTCCGCCCAGACCAGATAGGCGTTGAAGATCTCCTGGTTGGGCAGCAGCGCCAGCGTCATGATCGGCACGAGGACGAGCACCGCGATCAGCCGGCTGAGGTCGTTTCGCGCCAGCGCCGGCCGACCGGCCTTCGCGGTGTGGCGGACCCGGCGATCCGCCGGCAGCCACCGACGCGCGCCCAGGTAGATGATCAGGCCGATCACCATCACCACGCCGGCAGTGCCGAAGCCCCAGTGCCAGCCGACCTTTTCGCCGAGCGTTCCCGATACCAGCGGCGCCGCGATGACGCTGAAATTGATCGCGATGTAGAAGATTTGGAATGCCATCGCGCGGCGCAGATCGCCGTCGCGATAGAGTTCGCCGACCTGGGTGGCGATGTTGCCCTTGAACAGCCCGACGCCGACGATCAGCGCGAGCAGCGCGATCAGAAAGCTGCCTTCGAACGCCATGAGGAAATGGCCGAGCGCCATGATCAGCGCGCCCGCGACCAGCGTGGTGCGTCGACCCAGCCAGCGATCGGCGATGATGCCGCCCGCGATCGGCGTCAGATAGACGAGCGCGGTATAATCGCCGAAGATCGCCGACGCGAGCGGTTGGCCGGCAAGCCCGGCATACCAGCCGCTCCGTAACCAGGCGAGCCCGGCGACGTGCTCGATATGCCCGGGCAGCAGCAGATACTTGACCATATAGAGCACGAGCAGCGTTTGCATCGAGTAATACGAAAACCGCTCGCACCCTTCGACCAGTGACAGGTAGCCCAGCCCCTTGGGATGGCCGAGGAACGCGCGATCGTTGGGCCCAAGTTCCGGCGTGGCTTCGGCAATGGTCATGGTGTGTCAGCAGTCCTCTCGCCCATCGCGTGCATACTGCGCGCCGAGGGCTTGTCGATGCATGATATGCGCGCCGGCACCGGTCGGCGGCGCGCGGCGTTGCCTACGGGGATGATTGCGTCCATCGCCGGGCGAGTGGTCGATCGGCGCATGGATCGCCAGGGGGAAGTCGCACATGACTTTGGCGGTGAACGCTCGGTTTCGCAAAGGCGCGCGCAGCGGGGTGCAGCGGATGGCGCACGAGATGCTGCGCCGGATCGCGATCGATCATCGCGAAATCTGTCCGCCGCAACGGTTCGCGACCGGGATGAAGGGGCACGCCTGGGAACAGTTCGCGTTGCCGATCGCGCTTCGCGGCGCTCCGCTATGGAGCCCGTGCAACACCGGGCCGATCGCGATCGCCGACCAGGTCGTGACGTTCCATGACGCAGCGATCTTCGACCATCCCGAGTGGTTTTCAGCGAACTTCGTGCGAATGTATCGCGCGCTGTGGCCGCGCCTCGCGCGTCGCGTGCGGCGGATCGTGACCGTCTCCGATGACGCACGCGTGCGGATTGCTGCCGCGCTCGACATACCGGCCGACCGGATCGAGGTCGTCTGGAACGGCGTGTCTGAAGAGTTCCGGCCGCCGGAGCCCGATGCGATCGCGGCGGTCGCGTCGCGCTACGCGGTGACGCCCGGCCGCTATTTCGTCACGTTGTCGACGGTCGAGCCGCGCAAGAACCTGCCGCTCGTCATCGACGCCTGGGCGGCCACCGAGGGTCGGATCGCGGCGGACTTCAAGCTGCTGGTGCTGGGCGGCGCGGGCGCTTCGCATATCTTCCGCGACGCGCGGCTCGCCACGAGCGCGAGCGATCGCGTGGCCGCCACCGGCTTCGTCGCCGACGCCGATCTGCCCGCGCTGATCGGCGGCGCGGCGGCGCTGCTCTATCCCAGCCGCTACGAAGGGTTCGGCCTGCCGATCGCCGAGGCGATGGCGTGCGGTACGCCGGCGGTAACGACGCGGCTGACCAGCCTTGCCGAAGTGGGGGGCGATGCGGCTCTGTACGTCGATCCCGATGATCCGGCCGACCTAGCCGACACGATCGTCCGGTTGACCGACAGCGCCGCGATGCGGTTCGACCACCGCGCGCTTGGCCTCGCGCGCGCCGGGCTATTCGGCTGGAACGAGGCGGCGGCGAAGATGAGCGACATCCTGCGGCGCGACCTCGCGCTCTGATCGGGATTTGCGGCTAATTCTTCTGTCCGACGAGATCGGCGAGGCGCAGAATGGTCCGTCGGCCGGTCAGGAAAATCACGCCGACATAGATGCACAGGCCCGCCATGATCATCAAGGCGACGTTGAAGATGCCCGGCAGCGTATGGCCGATCGAACGGCGCACGGCTTCGGCACCAGCGAGTGCGAGCGCCGCGACGATGATCGCGAGGCCGAAATTCATGATGTAGCGGCGTGGATGCAGCCCAAGCACGCGGTTCTGGAAGACGATCGTCACGATGAACGCCACCACCGCCGCAATAGTCTGTGAAGCTGCTGCCCACATCGGACCATAGCGCGCGAACACCACGAGCAGCGTGAGGCTGACACTCAGCGTGACGATCCGCTGGATCGGCAGTCGCCCGATCGCGCCGGTGACGCCATATGCAGGCTCCGACAACTGTTGCGGCACGCCGAGCAGCACCGCGATCGCCAACAGCATGATGACGTTGCCGATGCCAAACCATTGCGGCCCGAGCGCCAACCCGGCGAGCGTCCCGCCGGTCAGGCCGAGCAGCAGGATCGGCCCGACGATGAGCAGATACAACGCGCCGATGATCACCTCGGTCGCGGGCAGCACGGTGCCCTCGCGCGCATGGCTAATCGTTAGCACGCGCCAGTTCAACTGCCGCATCGGATCATAGATGATGGTCGTAACGAGCGCGACGATCCGCGCGCCCATGCGATAGATCGCGACCGCGGCCGGCGTCATGAAGAAGCCGAGCAGCAGATCCGCGCCGTAGTTCTGGAAATAGGCGAGCCCCCGGTCGGCGATCATCGACCGCCACAACTGCATCATCTCGCGCGCCTGAACGCGTGAGAAGCGAAGCTTGGGATGCCAGCGCGCGGCGACGACGAAGCCGATCCCGCTGATGCTTTGTACCCACCGGCTCGCGACCAGCGCGAAGACCCCCCAATGCGTGAGCAGCGCGAACACGCCCATGGCGAGCCCCGCCGATTCGACCGCCATGTTGGTGAACGCGAACGTGCCGAGTTTGCCGTCGCGCAACAGGATCGAGCCGCCGACGCCGCGAATGCCGACGAACAGCGACAGCGGAACCAGCATCAGCGTCAGCATCATCACCTGAGGCGATTTGAGCAGCGTTCCCGAGCCGAGGGCGATGACCACGCCGCCGACGATATACAGCAGCGCAAGCCCGACGTTGACCCAGAACGAGGTGTCGGGCGCGTCGGGCTTGTCGGGATGGCGAATGACGTATTCGCTCGTGCCGACGCACATGAACTGGTTCATGAACAGCGCGATCGTCGAGGCGAGCGTGAACTGCCCGAACTCCTCGATCTTGAGCAGGCGGCCTGCGACCAGCAACAGGATGACCGACGATATCTGCGCCCAGGCCCGCGCGATGAACAGCAGGACCGGGATCACGCGACGATCCGCCGAGGTTCCGATGGCGACGACAGCCGCACCAATCCGATCACGCCGCGCCGTCCATGATGACCAGCACGGGATCGGAACCGACCGGCACGGTGACCTTGTTCGCGACGATGCCGCGTTCGGCCGCGCCGCTTCCCAACAGATCGTAGCGCGCGACCGATCGTTCGCCGGCGAATGCGATATCGACGGGAACCGGGGCCAGTTCGATCGCGCGCCGGTTCGCCACGTCCCACAACGGCGCGCGGCGATAGAGGATGACGCCCCAGCTCCCCCGGGGCCGCTTCACTTTGACCGCCATCACGTCCGGGTTCGCGGCGATGACGCGCGGCGGGGCGGTTGCGGCGACGGTGCCGACCGATGGAGTACGGATCGCGCCGATCAGGTTGTGGATGGCGGTAGCGAACGCTTTCGGCCGGAAAGCGTGATCGAACATACCGATGTGCTTTTCCATATTGCTGTTGGCGGCATCGGAATAGGCGTCGAGCAGTTGATAGAAATAGACGCGTGGGATGCCCAGTTGCAGCGCGTCGAACAGGATCGTCAGCGACAGACGTCCGGCGGTTCGCTCGTCCACGCCGATCCATCGTCCCGGATAGGCGACCAGCGTGTGATAGCCCGCTTCGGTGATGACGCTCGGCTTGCCCGGCATCGCCGTCTGCTGGCTGCGGAACTCTCGGGTCAGCGGTCCGAGCGGCTGTTGCCCTTGCTTGGGGTATGGATGATAGTTCGAGAAGTCCGCCTTGCCGTTCAGCGGTGGGCCGGTGAAGTTGTAGATGGGCACATTGCGCAGGACGGGGCTGGATCGGACCGCATCGTAAAGGTCTGATTGAAACGCGAGCGCCGCCTGATTGCCGTTCAGACCGCGATACGTCAGCGACTTGCGGTTGTTGATCTCGTTGATCCCCTCGATCGCGGCGATCGACCCGGGATAGGCGCGTTCGAACGCCTCCATCGCCTTGATCTTGATCGGCAGCGGCTCATTGGGTTGGGTGACGAAGCAGAAGCGGTACTGTAGTTGCGCCGCCTTGGCGTAGTTGCCCTGGTTCGGATAAGCGCGGAACGGAGCGGCATCGCGCAGATTGCGGATGCCGAGATAACGCAGCGCCGCCAGTACCTGCGGAAACTTGTTATAGTCGCTATCCGAATAGTTGAGATGCGTATTCACACCGATCGCATCGACCAGCGCCTCGGCCGAAACCGTCGTATCCGCCGCGCGCCCCGGTTGCGCGCACGAAGCCGTGATGAACGCGGTCGCGCTGAGCGCGAGCTTACGCAAGATGGGCCGAGACATCGTGGATAAGCTCCTGTTCCAACAAATCTTTCGCCGTCCTGAACTCTCCACTGACCTTTGGATTATACAGGACGATGTGGCCTTCTTTCAGAATGTGCTTTTGATAGAGAATGTATTCGGCGCCGAACCGATAATGTTGCGCGCGCTCGACCTCGCGTTTAACCTTCGCGGCGAAATCGGACAGAAACTTAAAGTGCAGCAAGACCACGTTGAAACGATGATATCGCGCGCCGCGAACGTCGTGATTGTTGACGTAAAACGGATCGTGGCCGCGCAGAAAAGGAACTTTCTTCAGCGTGGGAATCGTGGCCGGAAACCGTTCGATGATCGGGCGTCGCAGCGAGGGGGGGGCGTGCTCGAGGATGCGATCGATCTGGCCGCGGATGAAGTAATCCACCCATGTCGTCCGGCGTTCGCGCTTGAAGCTGGAAAATAAACGCACGCGTGGCCCGCCGACGACTTCCAGGATCGCGCGCCCCTTCGACCACGGTTTGCGCGGGCGAGTGCGAAACAGGTATTGCGTATCGAAATAACGCGCCTCGCGCAGCAGATCGTCCGACGGATCGACCTCGCCGATGTCGCCGCGCGGGTACATGTCGAGCATGAATGCGACGATCGCGTCGGCTCGATCGGGAATGGTATTAAGGAAGCGATCGATCGATACGTCGGGCCAGCCATCGTAGACAAGATACTCGTCGGCATCGATGAACAATGTCCAGCACTCAGGCGGCAGGGATCGTCGCATGGCGTTGATCCAGTCCATGCCGAACCGCGCGTCCCCGAACGCGTCCGCCGTCTGCAACAGCGTCACGTCGCGCTGCGCCGCGAGATACGCGGTCGTGCCGTCGCTCGAGGCGTTGTCGACGAATACGAACCGCTCGATACCCATCTTGCGGTAGTGTTCGAGCAGACGCGGCAGGCGCGCCAGTTCGTCCCGCACCACCGACAAGACGACCGGCGAAGCGCCTACGGCGAGCGTGGTTAACGGCGATGGGTCGAACATGACGTCGCTTGCTTGGCGTCGTTGGCGTAGCGACCGATCATAGCCGCTCCACGTATTCGGGATTGAGGCGGCCGCGCAGCACTTGCGCGAGGCCGATCATGTTGCCTTTCAGCCGCCCCCGGCGATCGATGAACGGCTCTGGACGCAACGATCCGCGCAGGTTGGCCGCCACGTTGCGCGCGGCGAACTTGATCGCGCGTTTGAGCGACATGGTTCCCTTGCGCCAGAGATAGGCGTTGTTAATGATCTGCGACGCACCCAGCCGGACGCCGGGCACGCGCCCCGATTTGATCCCCATGTGCACGCCGCGTAGCCGGTCGGCCTTGGCGACCCGCCCGCTCAGCCCGATGCGTGCGCCGAAATCGAGGTCTTCCTGCCAACCGTAGAGCGGCAATCGTTCGTCAAAGCGGATGCCGTCGATCGCGGCCCGATGGAACGCCATGTTGCAGCCGTAAGGAGCGCCCATGGGCTGCACCGCGGCGGTGCGCGACGTCGCCTCGTCACGCGCGACCATTGCCCGCGCATCGTCAAGGCCGATGCCGGGGCCATTGATTCCGTCGGCGAGCAGCGTGCCGGTCAGGCAGGCCATGCCGGGGTTTTCGGCGAACGCGACCTCCAATTGCTCCAGCCAATCGCGCGCCGGAATGAAATCATCGTCGAAGAATACGATGACATCGCAATCGGGCTCGATCAGATCGAGCGCGCGGTTGCGCTGCCGCGTCAAGCCCTTGTCGCCATAAAGCAGCTCGGCGCGCCCAACCGCGACATCGCGATCGACATCGGCGGGCTTGGTGGCCGAGATCACGACACGATCGGGCGGACGGGTCTGGTCGTCCATCGCAGCGAGCATCGGCGCGACGAGTTCTGGACGGCCGATCGTCGCGATGATCACCCCGATCCGGTGGCGTTTAGGCTCCGACATTTCACCAGTTACCCCCCGTCCTATCGCCGCCCTATGCTGCATTGCAGTATGGTGCGCAAGCGCGGACCCGATCGTAGCCATTCGCCCCGATATCCGCCACACTCCGTTTGCCCCACGCCGTTGATCGTCGGTCCGCAACCCTTATGCCCGGACGTTGAGCATCCGTAACTGCCGGCATGGCAAGAAACCGAAGCCCCACTGCCGCGCTGGAGCACAAAACATACGAAGAGATGCTTTCGCACTTGGTTTAGTCATAACCTGCGTTAAATACGGTCCAGAGGGTCGGGTCGCCGGTCGAGACGCATCGACAGCATGCGGCCAAGCGGGACGAAACGATCCCGGGTTCCCAAACGTTTGGTTTTCAAGATAACCATGGGTGAGACGGAGAGACGAATGCGAATGTTGGCACAGTTTACCGGTGATGTTGGCGTCGGGGATCGACGGCACACCGCCGGTGTGCGGATTTCGTTGATGGGCTGGGGCAGCGCGGCGCTCGTCAGCCTGTTGCTGTGGGAAGTGTGCCTTACCTATCTGATGCGGTAGCGACCTCTGATTTAGCGGTCCTCCAGACTGGTCGCGGCGACCGTCATTGATGTGCAAGAGCCATCGCGTTTGACCGATAGCGTCCACAACGCATGCTTTTGCTCGATCGCAGCCATTTGAATTGAATGTGCGGCCGTCGGACGGTACGACGCTTGGCGGTAGGCTCTGTGGTCGGGGGATCGGGCACTTGATCGGCGATATCATATTGTGGCGATATCGGCGGGCCGCCGGATCGGGCATCGTGCAGCAGCGTGGGCCAGCTGTATGAGTTGGTATTGTGACGGTAATGCCTATCGACTGCTTTCGGCGCTGGGACGGTCAAGTGCGCCGGCGTGTCGGCTGGCCGAGCGAGCGCCCTGTGGCGAAGCCGCATGACCACGACTAACGCCGGGATCGCGCTGGACAGGGACAGCTTGGTCGCGCCGATCGCGAACAATGCGTCGCGCAACCGCTTGTCTGACTGGCCGCGGGGCTGGTTCCTGTGGGTCTCGCTGGCGGTGCTCGTTATTCCCACACTGGTGCGGCTGGCGCGGCAGGTGTGGTCCGAGGAACAGGGCGCGCATGGCTTCATCGTCCTTGCGACCGGGATATGGCTGCTCAGCGCGCGCCGCGAAGCCGTTCTCACACATGCGCGGGCGGGCCCAACGGTGCTTCCCGCGATCGTCTTCGCGGGGGCGGCGCTGGCTTACGTGTTCGCGCGCATCGTGGGATGGCTCGGTGTTGAGGGGCTGGCGGTCTACGCCATGGTCCTGGCGGTCTTCGTCCATTATGCGGGTTACGCAGCGGTACGAGCGGTCTGGTTTCCGCTGGTCTATCTGCTGTTCATGCTGCCCGAACCGCAAGTCATCACCCTGCCGCTCAGCCGCTGGCTCAAGCTCAATATCTCGGAAGTCGCGGTCGATCTTTTGGCCTCGCTCGGCTATCGCGTGGCGCGCGGCGGGGTAATCATCTATATCGACCAATATCAGCTTTTGGTCGCGCGCGCTTGTTCAGGTCTGAACTCGCTGGTGGGCTTATCGGCGGTCGGCGCGTTTTATGCCTATGCGCGCTATCGTGGTCGATGGTCGCGAGCCTGGCCGCTGCTGATCGCGATCCCTTTGATCGCCGTCCTCGCGAACTTCATCCGCGTCCTGTTCCTCGTCCTGATAACCCATTACTTCGGCAACGCGGCGGCGCAGGGGTTTCTGCACGGCTTCGCCGGCGTGTTCATGGCTTTCATCGCGATCGCCTGCATCGTCGGGCTGGACCTGGTGATTGGATCACGGCGCGGATCGGCCGATGAGCCGGCGCATGTCTGACGCGGCGTGGCGGGGAAGGCCGCTCGATCGGCGTCAGTTCGTGATCGGCGGCGCGGCGCTGGCGACGGCGGGGGCAGGGGCCATCCTGGTCCCGCGCGGCGCGACCGGGCCGCTCGCACAGGACGCGCTGACCGATGCGATCCCGACGAAGTTCGGCAACTGGGGGCCCGTATCGACCGAGGATTTCATCCTCCCGCTTGAGGACGAGGGCGTCGAGGGCGTCTATGGCGGCGTGCTGACCCGAGCCTACGCGAATGCCGCCAATGCCGTCGTCATGCTCGTGATCGCCTATGCGGGCGGGCAGACCGGCACGATCGTCGTCCATCGGCCCGAAGCCTGTTACCCGGCGAACGGCTTCAAGTTGTCGAACCGCGCCGAGCTCAACCTGACCGATCGGGCTTCGAGGATCGATCTGCCAGCCGTATCGTACACGGCCAAGTCTTATGACCGCACCGAACAGCTGCTGTATTGGACTCGTATCGGCACGTTCTTCCCCACCGACTGGTTGACCGAGCAGGTCGCGCTGGTCCGCAGTAATCTTGCCGGACGTCTGCCCGATGGCGCGCTCGTGCGGATGTCGGTGATTTCGGATGACGCCGCCGCGTCGCGTGCCCTCTTGCGTGATTTCGCCAAAGCCCTATCCGAAGCCGTCACCGGAGTAGGGCGCGGCGTATTGTTTACCGGCGTTAAGCCAGCCCATTCGCCGGGTTAGGGTCGGGGAAAACTGAATGGCGAAGGACATGGTGCGCGCGGCTAATCTGCTTGTGCTGGCGACGGGGCTGATGATCGCGTCATGCCATAGCGCGCCTGAAGGCCAGGTCGTGGCCAAGGTCAACGGCGAGGAGATCACGCAGCAGCAGCTCGACACGGCGATCGCCCAGTTCGGTGCGCCGTCGGGCTCAGACCGCAACCTCGTGCGCAAAGCCGTGCTGCAGGAGCTGGTCGAGCAGCGGCTCATCGTCGCCAAGGCCAAGGAGATGGGCCTCGACAAGACGCCCGAATATCTTGTCGGCAGTCAGGCGACGGATGACAAGATTCTGGCGGGTCTTTGGGCACGACGACTGACCGCCAACGTCCGCACGCCGCTGGAATCCGAAGTCACCGAATTCATTCGGGCCAATCCAGGTCGCTTCGACAAGCGCGAAGTGCTGATACTCAATCAGGTGCGGACCGCGGGTATCGTGCTCAACAGCGATTGGTTGCCGAGGCAGACATCGGTCGCGCAAGTGATCGAGCAGCTGAAAGCGCACGGAGTACCCTATGTCCTGGCGCAGACGACGCTCGATACGTCCGATATCGATCCCGCACTCTACCAGAAGCTGGTCAATCGAGATCCCAACCGGCCGTTCGCGGTTGCGGCTGGCGCCGACGCGGTAATCAGCACCATTGCCTCACGCGAATCCAAACCGCTCGGTGCCGAGCAGGCCAGGGCGGTGGCGATCGGCATCATGAAGCGGCGTAGCGCCGAAGCGGCGGTCAAGAATGCGGTGACGACGTATCGTCGATCGGCTGAAGTCACTTATCAGGCGGGGCCTGCCGCGAGCAGCACGCCAAAGTGACGCTTCAATGCTGCTAGTGCTCGATGACCGCTCGAGTTTGTTACGCTGAGCCTATTGTTTTAGCGTGCGAATGTCATCACACACTCTGGGCACATTCAGTGATATTTCAGTACCTTGCGCATTGCGCTCAACGCGAGCGTATCATTGAGGGACAATTCGTCAGCGCCTTACGTTGCAGTGCAACGATTTCCCATTGCGGGGTAACTGATTGTTAGGTAGTCCACGGATCACAGAGTCTTGGAGAATTCGCATGAAGGGTATCTACGCAATAGGGGCTGCGGCGGTCGCGGGCTTGGTTTCGGTTCCCGCACATGCGGAACTGACCAACTTCGCCAGCTACTCACAGCAGAACGCCGGGCAAAGCTCGCTTCTGTTTCGCAACAACGGTGGCGGCACCATCAACGTTCCCACCAACACCGGTACTGGTGGTGTGCTCGGAACCAGCACCAACAAGAGCAATCCGGGTCAGAATAGCGTCGAGGTGTTCTCGACGTTTCAGGGTTCCGGCTTGAGCGCGGCACAAGCCACGCAATTGCAGAGCCTCAGCTCGAAGCTGACGCTCAAGGCGACCGTCCCGACCGGTAGCCCCGCGCAGACCGTGGTGACCCCGGCTGGCACATTTATCGCTCAGGGTAACCTTGGCGGCAACAACAACCCTGTCGTCGGCAATGCCGGTGTGCTGAGCCTGATCTATGATGGCCCTAGCATCACGTTGACTGGCAGCAACATCGTTGGTGGATCGTTCACGATTGCTTCCGGCGCGAACTTGCTTTCGGCGACGTTCCGCGACGGTGTTATCGTCGGGCAGCTCAATTCCACCTCACCGACGGTAAGCGACTCGACGTTTTCTGGCGGGTCGGTTACCTACTCGTCTGATCTGTACTCGTTTAATAATCTGTCTGGAGCTGACTTCAGCTTGGCTTTGTCGGCGCTCAAGTCGTTTGGCGCTGGCACTGGCACCGGTCTTAGCCAACTCATCCCGGACGCGACCGCGCTGCGGTCGTTCACCGCGTCGTCGGTCGGCATCTTCTCCGCCGATCCGCGTCCGAAGTTCAGCTTCGTCACCGCCTCTACCCCTGAGCCGGGCACTTGGGCGATCATGATCGTCGGCTTCGGTGTCGTGGGCGGTGTCGCTCGCAGCAAGAAGTTCGGAAAGACACTCAAGTTTGCGTAAGATCGCATAAGCGTTTTCGCTAACGATTGACGGACCGGGGCTCACTTGCGTGAGTCCCGGTTTTTCATGTGCTCGGTCGAGTTCATGTGCTCAGTCGTGTTAGCGTCCGGAAGCGATCGCCGCCGATGGCCTGGCGCTAGTCCGCGCCAATGCCACCCAATGATATCGCTTTCGCGTAAAGCGCGTCGTACTGCCGCGCGATGATCGGCCAGGTTAACGCATCCACCAGCGACCGGAAGCGGTCAGGATGCGGAAGCATGGGACGCCCGCGGTCGGCGATCGCCGCCAGCTTCATCCGAAGGCTATCGATTTCGCCGACGGGGAAAAGCCATTCGGGGTCCACCCGCCCGATCAGATCCGCGATACCGCCCGTATTGGCTCCCAGGACAGGTATTCCAGCGGCGTAAGCCTCGCCTATGACCCGGCCGAACGGTTCGACCCATAGCGATGGCACGACCAGGACATCGATCTCGCGCAGGAATGCGGTACTGTCGACATGGCCCAGAAGGCGGATCGGCAACCCCGCTATAGTTGCTTGCAGGCGCGTGGCGACATACGCGGGTACGGCGCCTCCGACCAAAAGCTCCCATTCAGCGTCGCCAGGCAGGTCGCGCAGCGCTGTGATCAACAGATCCAGTCCCTTCTCGGGACTGACACGCCCGAGAAAACCGAACCGTATGGGTCCCTGCCGGTTCGGGTGTGACTCCACGGGGCCGGGGCTTATCCCGTTCGGGATAACGACCATGCGGTCGCCGTCGAGATGAGCAAACAGACCGTGCGCTCGATGTATCGCGAGCGTTTCGGCGCTCAACGCGGCTACCGCGCCGATCATGCGGTGATGCGGACGCTTGGCGAACGTCATCGCTCGGCACTTTATTCCGCACCCCAAGCCGCCATGATACATCGTGCTGTCCGCGCAAAGCAGATCGTAATCGCGCAACGTGTGGACGATCGGCACCCCTGCCTGTGCCCCCGCGAGCCAGCACCGGGTGGTTACGTCGACCATCGAATGGCTATGAATGACGTCGGGCCGAAACCTGGCGATCACGTCGGCAAAATGGCGTTCGAGCCGATAGTTGTATTGCTGCGCGAACTTGCGATAGGCGCGGCGTAGCTTGCCGTGTCGGGGCCAGTCTTCGGCCCAGAAGCTGGTCTCATGCGGCATACGGAACACCTCGACGCCGTGGCGTTCTTCGATGCGGAACGATCCCGGCGTGGTGCAGGCGGCGGCGACCACGTGGCCCGCCAGCTGCTGCGCTTCCGCCAGCGCCGCCACCGAAAGCTCCGCGCCGCCGATCACGTGCGGCGGGTAGAGCATACCCAAATGAAGGATCCGCATAGGCTCAGCCGACCGCCGCTTGGCTACGCGCGGCGAGAAACTTCACCAGCGTATGGCCGAGCAGATGCGGATACCAGCGGACATAGAGCGACGCGATCGCGATCAGCGCCAGCGCGTTCATCCCGATCCATCGCGGCCAGTTTTCGCCGATCGAGCGAAGCATGAGGAAGCCCAATCCCAGCAAGGCCGCACCGAGCAGAGCGGGGGCAAGCTGGCGGATCAGCGATCGCTTCGTCATTCCGGCCACATGCGCCAGCAGCCCAAGCTGCCCGATCGACACGATCGAACTCAGGGCGATGTAGATTACGACGAAGCCGCGAAAGCCCAACCGCACTCCGACCACGAAGCCGCCAATCTGGATCGCGGCGGATGCGAGCGATATGGCAAGGTTCATCCGGGCTTTCTCGCGCGATAGCAGGACCGCGCCGGTAAAGGCAGCCAGCGATTGCAACGCGCCGGCGGGCGCGAGCAAGGCGAGCAGCGGCGCGACATCGCGCCACCGCGCGGGCAGCAGCTGGCCAGCGGCCCAGGGGAAGGCGATGGACAGCCACGCAGCGATCGGGAAGGCTATCGCCGCGGTGAACGTCAGCATGTCGCGTACCGTATCGGCATACTCGATTGCGTCGCCGGGTGTCAGGCGTTTGAGCGTCGCTAGCAGCAGGTTCGAGGCCGGCCAGGCAATCGCGATCAGCGGCAGCGTCATCAGCTGATAGGCGATTCCGTAAAGGCCCAGCGCACGCGAACCGAAGTTCGCGCCGATCAGCAGGTTGTCGATATTGCGTGAGGCGAAGTTGCAAAGGTTGGCAACCAGCGTCAGTCCGCCGAAGAGCAGCATCGGTCGGATCGTCGACCAATCAAAATTCAGCCGGATTTGCGCCCGTTGCAGCAGCGCCATCCCCGTCGCACGGGCGACCTGCAGCACCAGATGATAAAGGACGAGAGCCCATATCCCCGCGCCGGCCATCGCGCCAAGTATCGCCGTCCCGACCGCGACGCCAAGCGCGGTAAGCTCAACCTTAACCAGCGGCTGATATCGCAGCTGACGCTCCAGGGCGGCACGAAGCGTCTCCGCCAGGTTCGCCGGGATGATCACGATGCCAAGTACGCACAGGATACCGGATAGTCCGGGCAGCCGCGCACCCCGCTCGAGAAACGGCGCCGCTATGGCAATGACGACTGATAGGAAGACCGAGATCGCGAAAGCCATGCTCAACGCGGCACCGAGCTCCCGGCTGCCAAGGTCGGGCTGTCTGATGATCGCCGGCGCGATACCGGCGGTCCCGATCAGGATCAGAAACGTGACGAGGGGAAGCGCGAAGCCGATCAGACCAAAGCGTTCAGGCGTGGTGAACAAAGCAATGACGATTGCGATCGACGATTGTAAAAGCAGCTTTCCGATGTTCAGAAGCGATACCAGCATGAGGTTTTTGAGCATCGCGCCACGTTACCATAGGTCCCGCATCGCCACCATCGGCCGACCGGCCGGTATTGACGGATCGCCGCTGCGGTCGCCGATGAGATATCGTGGATCGGCGATTTCGGGCTAACGTGCGCGTCCTGATCGTATCCGCGCTGTTCCCGCCGAACACTATCGGGGGTGCCGAGTTTTCGGCATGGAACCTTGCGCGTTGGCTCGTCGCGCATGGCTGCGAGGTGGCGGTGCTGACGACCGCCACGTCACCGGACGCGGTCGTGCATGATGTGCTCGAAAACGGTATGCGTATCTGGCGGGTGTGGCCGCCCCGCCATTATCCGGTCACACGCGTTATCGAGCAAAGCGCGCTCAGCAAGGCGTTCTGGCACACGAAGGATCACTTCGACCCGCGCAACCTGCAACCGCTGGTCGAGGTGCTCGATGCATTCGCCCCCGACATCGTCAATGTGCACCTCCTGACCGGGCTTGGTTTCAATCTGCTTGGAGAACTCGGCCGTCGCGACATTCCGGTGATGTTCGCGTTGCATGACCTGTCGCTTACCTGCCTGCGGTCGAGCCGCTTCCGCGCGGACCATGTCTGCCGATCGCAATGCGCGAGCTGCATGATCTCGAGCGCGTGGAAACGGCACATGATCGAGAAGGTGCGTCGGATCGGCTTCTATTCGCCATCAACCGCGAACCTGAAGACGGTCGACCAGGATTTGCCGCTGGGCAGCTATCCCCAACTCGTCGCGCCCGACCCCAACCGTTATCCCAAAGCGACCGTATCGCGGACGCCAGGACCGGCACCCCAGTTCCTCTACGTCGGCCGAATCCACGAGACGAAAGGCGTGCAGACGCTGCTGGCGGCGGCGGATGCCATCGCCGGCGAGCGTGATTTCACGCTTACCATCGTCGGCGATGGTCCGACCGCCGGCGAATTGCGCGATCGCTACGCCGATCGCCCTTGGCTGACATTTACCGGACAGATCAGCCAGCAGGAAGTCAGCAACCGAATGGCGCAAAGCGATGTGCTATGTGTACCATCGATCTGGCTAGAGCCGCTTGGCGGGGTCATCGTCGGTGGTTTCGGTCAGGGTATCGCGATCCTCGCCAGCAGGACCGGTGGCATTCCGGAGCTTATCGAGGACGGGGTCAACGGTGTGCTGATCGAACCGGGATCGGTCGATGCCTGGGCGACGGAGATGAAGGCGCTGATCGATCAACCCGAACGCATCGCCGCTTTGCAGCTCGGGTCCGTTCGCAGTGCGCCGGCTTACGATCCCGACATGCTTGGCCAGAAACTATTCGACTTCATGACCGAGCTGACGTGTCGTTCGCCAACGTCGGACACGACCCGGTCCTGACGTGATACGGCCAGCGCGCCGGCGTTTCGTCACGCGGTTGGCGCTGGATTGAAGGTATCGCTCGGCTCGTCGTTTTTGAGTTCCAGGCGAAGCGGCAGGTGGTCCGATCCGATCGGGGGCCCTCGCACGATTCGAAGCGCATGCAGCCCGCGCGCATAGACGTGGTCGATCGGCAGAACGGGAAGCGAAATGCCAAATGCGAGCGTGGCCGGCCAGGTGGGCAGGGCGCGCGTCAGCCGCGGCATCGCTATCGCTCGATCCTGACGCGCCATCGCGAAAGTCCATGGCGTCATGTTGAAGTCTCCGGCCAGCACCGTGGGCATGGGCGGCAGCGCGTGCAGTTTGGCGGTCAGCGCTCGCAGGCTCCTGTCATAGCCCTCGAACGGCCAGGGACGGTTGAAATGGGTGGCGATCACCAGCGTCGGCACGCCGTGCGATAGGACGATTACGCCGATCGCCGAAAGCCCGCCGCGATTGTCGGGATCGCCGTGCGCCAGGGGCACGATCGCCAGCGGTGCCTCGCGGGTCAGGATCGCGGTCGAGCAGCGATCATGGTCGAGGCAACCGGTCTGGAACGGGTAGGTTTCGCGAAGCCGCCGCATAACCGGGCTCGATTCGCGCGCTTCCTCGATCGTCACGACGTCCGCACGTTGCGCGATGATCCAAGCCGCGGCGACGGCAGGCTTTGCGTTCTCCTTCATCGCGTTGAACTGAACGAGCGTAAGGTCCGCGCCCTCACCACCGTGACGGGCGCTGGCCAGGAAATCAGGGAGCACCATTCGGGCCAATATTGCGATGAGGACAAAGCTGACAGCGGTGATCCACAACGCCTGTGCGCGGCTGGGCCGAAGCAGCAGCGCGATAGCCGCGCCCACCAGGCCGATGGCTATCCAGATCGGCGCATAGTGATTGACCGCGTCGGCGGCGGGAAAAAACTGGCCTACTTGCCCGAGCAGGCCGAGCGCGGTCGCAACGAATAGAACGAAGAGAGCTGGTCGCATGAGCCGATGCTCGCCTTCGCGGGCGATCAGTGCTGCAGATTGGGTGTCGCGGTATCGAAGTCCGGTCGCCGACGGCGCATCCAGGGCATGTTCGGCGTCAATCGCGAACGGCCGCGCAGCGCCAGCGCCGCGCCGGAAAAGGCGCCGAAGGTGAATCCGGGATCAGGCGACGGGCTGCCGATACCCGCTGGCACCAGCATCATCACGACCGTCCAGGCCGCGGCCACTCCGACCTGCGAAACTTTGTCGTCCTCCAGAAGGTAGGTGGCGGTGCGGAACGGCTTGAAGACATGCGCGGTGAACAGAACGAACGCCAGCGACCCGATCACGCCGACCGAGCCGAGGATCGCGGTGAAGATACTCGACGATCGGAAGCTGCCCGCGCCGATGCCGAGGCCGTGCGAAACCTTGAATGCGTCGATTCCCTGCTTGGCCCAGAATGCGCGCTGCAGTCCGGATGAGCTCTGTTGTTTGTTGATCGTCATCGCTTCGAGGATTTCGAGCAGCTTTGCCGACAGCGAATGAAAAATGAGCAGCATCGCGCTGATCGCGACGCAGCCGAGGATGAACAAGCCGGCGAAGACCAGTATCTTGCGCAGGCCCATGAGTTGCGGGGTGAAGGCCATACGGATCAGTAATACCGCGGCGTAAGCGCCGAGACTGACGTAGGCGGTCGACGACGTCGAGATGAACAGAATGCTGCCCATGATCAGCGCGGCGGGGCCAGACCGCTTCGGCAGGATGCCGCGCAGCCAGCATTCGGTCGCGAAGACGAACCAGATGAAACCGTACTGCGCATAGCCCGACGGTTCCGGATGGATGCCGGTGATCCGGATGAACCCTTCGACGCTCTGGTTATGCTGATAGTATGATCCGTTTCGAAAAAGCTTCAGAAATGCCGCGTATGGCGTGCTCGCCAGTAACGCGGCTGAAATTCCAAGATAGGAATGGACGAAACAGATCATCGTCCCCGTCTTGGCCAGCATCACCGCGCCGCGCGGCTGCTTGGCGGCGACGTACATCGCGATCGCGCTCAACAAGGTGAACGTCATGTTGAAGCTGGCGGTGATGTTCTGCGTGGTGAACTGCAGCGGCACGGTGGAGAATAGGCCTGAGCGCATATCTTCGCTCGGCTTCAGCGGGACGACTTGCATCGCGTTGGTGAATATCTTCGACAGGACGAAGGCACTGACGATGGCATAGCCGACGTAGACCACCAGCATGCTGTTTGCGACCGTGCCCTCTCGCACCAGCGGCATCTGCCGCGCGCTCGGCAAGGCGATGCGCAACATCAGGAAGATCAATCCGAACTGCGATGGCAGCAGCGACGCGCCGCCGAGCGCGCCCATCGTTATCGCCGAGCCACCGCCCATCAGCGTGGCAAACAGGCAGAACGCCGCCATCGCCTCGATCCTGCCGTAGACCATCAGCACGACGCCGATCAGCATCATGGCGAACCCGATGAATGTCGGCGTCATCTCGCGATCTCAGGCGGGCAGGGCGGCAAGAATGCCGGCATCGAATATAGGAGGCGCGAAACGTCGCGCTTGCGCGACCGCTCTTCCGGGATCGAAGTCTGGGAGCCAGCTCTCGGCCCGCGCGACCGCATCGGCGAGGGACTCGGCGGTTTGTTCGGCAAAGAACAGCCCGGTTTCCCCCTCGACGATCGTATCACGCGCGCCCCCGCGGCCATAGGCGATGACGGGGCGGCCCGATGCCATCGCCTCGACCGGGACGATGCCGAAATCCTCTTCGGCTGTGAAGATCAGCGCGCGCGCGTTCGCGTAAGCGCGACAAAGCTCGGCGAACTTCAGGTGCGTGACGATGGTGATGTTCGGCTTGGCGCGTCGCCGCAAGTCCGCTCCCATCTCGCCATCGCCGACCATCAGCAGCGGCAGCCCGTTCGCGTTGAAGGCATCGAGCGCGAGATCGGCGCGCTTGTACGGCGTCATTTGGCCGACCCACAGATAGCGCGGCTCGGGATCGGCGACGGGCGTGAACAGATCGGTCTCCACCGGCGGATAGACGACATCTGCATGTCGCCCCCACACGCGCTGGATACGCCGCTGTACGAAACTGGAATTGGCGAGGATGCGATCGACGCGCGCGGCCGATGTCACATCCCAGTTGCGCAGCCGGTGGAACAGCAACGGCATGGCCAGCTTGGATAGCCGTCCGGCCGATGCGCGATAATCGTGATAGTGATCCCACAGATACCGCATCGGCGAGTGACAATAGCACAGATGAAAGGCGTCGGGCGCGGCGATCACACCCTTGGCGGGGCCGCTCTCGCTGCTGATCACAAGGTCATAACCGCGCAAGTCGAGCTGCTCCAGCGCCAGCGGCATCAGCGGAAGGTATTTCTGATAATGGCGGACCGCGCCGGGCAGGCGATTGATGAAGGTCGTCGTCACCTTCCGCCCGGCGATCAGCGCCGATACGGCCTTGGGATCATAGACGTGCGTGAATATGTCGGCTTGGGGAAACAGATGCAGCAGCCGTTCGAGCACGCGCTCGCCGCCGCGCATTCCGACCAGCCAATAGTGAATGATGGCGACACGCTTGAACCGCTCCGGGGCACCAGCGGAGGTCGGCCCCTCTTCGCGGTCAGGCATAATAGCTTTGGTAGTGATCATAGTAGAAAGCCGCATCCCCGAAGCCCGACCTTTTCTGCTCCTTGATGTTGACCTGCGTCAGCGCGACGCCGGCGATCGTCGCCCGATCGGTGGGGATAAGGCGCAATGCGGCGCGTATCGCATGATCGGGCGTCTTGCGCCAACGCGCGACGAACACGACCGCGTCGGCGGCCTTCGCCAGAACGCGCGCCGCGGTTACCGGCAGGACCGGAGCGCAATCGAGGACGATGTAGGTAAAGCGCCCGCGCAGCACCTTGAGCAGATCGAACATCGCGTCGCTGCTGACCAGATCGCCGCGATCCGCCCGCGATCGTCCCAGCGGCAGGACATAGGCGCCGCTGGCCTCATCGAGCACGATCGCGCCATCGACCGGCACGTCGCCCTTCAGCACGTCGAGCAGGCCAAGGTCGCCGGGCACGTTGATCCAGCGACTGAGGCTGCGCCGCCGGGTGTCGCAATCGATCATCAGCACGTGCTCGCCCTGCAACGCGGCCATGCGCGCCAGCGCGATCGAGGTGACGGTCTTGCCCTCCTGCGGCAGCGCGGAAGTCATCAGCACGACCTGTGCGTTGGCGTTGACCGAGTGATTGATCGACGTGAGCAGATGGCGGAAGAACTCGCTGACCGCCGACTGCGGCTCGTCGATGATCACGTCGGGCACCGTCGACTTGCCCATGCCTACCGATTTCAGCGATGGAATCGCGCCAAGATAGTTCGTGCCCAGCCGTTGTTCGACATCGTCTCCGGTCGTCAGGCCGGTGAACAGCAGTTCGGCGATCAGCGCGCTGGCAAGGCCGCCGCCGATGGCGAGGAACACCGCGAGGAACATGTTGAGCGGAATGTTGGGTGAGCTCGGCGTCGTCGGCACCACGGCCCAGCTGATCGCCCGCGCATAGGACCGCTCGGTGCCTTCCTTGGCGACGGTTTCCTTGTAACGGTTGAGGTAGGCTTCATAAAGCGCCTGCGACGTTTCAGCCTTGCGGTTGAGGTCGGTAAACCCGACCAACGCCTGGTTCGTCGCGGACAGCGTACCGCGCGCCTGGGCAAGGCTGCCACCGATCGAGGAGAGCCCCTGCTGCGATACCTTCACTTTCGCGCGCAGGTTCGAGATCACTCGGTCGACTTCCGCCTGGATCGACTTGTCGAGATCGGCGATCTGCTGCGTTTCACGGATGACGTCGGGATGGCGCGGGCCGTACTTCGACTTGAGGTTGGCAAGGTCCGCCGCCAGCGTCGCGCGCTGGGTCTTCAACGATGACACGACGCCCGACGTCAACGCTTCGCCGACATCGTCGCCGTTCGATCCCGAGCGCAATTGGCTCAGCGCGGTGCTCAGCCGTGCCTGATCCTCGCCCGCCTGCGCCTTGGCGGCCGCGAGCTGCTGGTTGTAGGTCGAAACCTCGCCTTCGGTCAGGCTGACGCCGTTCGAGCTGAGCAGGTTGTTGCGGATGCGATATTCCTGCACCGCGCGTGTATCGTCCTCCGCCCGCGCGCGCAGTTCCTCGATCCGCTTACCTAGAAACGCGATCGCGTCCTTGTTCTGGTTCTGCTCCCGGGTGATCTGCAGCCCCGAATACTGCCGCGCATATTCGTTGGCGATCGCAGCCGCAAACGTTCCATCGGTCGCCGAAAACGCAATGGTGAGAGCATAGGTGTTGCCGAGCCTCGTCACGGCGACGGCATTTTGCAATCGTTCGATCACGTATTCGCGTTGCGCGCTTTTATCGAACATCCGCTGCGAGATCGGTGCCGATCCGCCGAGTGCCATCAACATGCGGACACGAAAGCCGATCGATTGCAGCCGTGGATCGTAGATCGGCGCATCGTAGAGCCGGAGCGCGTCGGCGACCTTGCCCGCCATCTCGCTCGACTCGATGATCGCGACCTGGGTATCGACCAGCGCGGAATCGAACGTATCGATCGTCCCCGCATCGTCCTGCACACGCGGCGTGACCTGGGTCTGCTGGCGATCGATGACCACGCTCGTCGTCGCGGTATACAAAGTCTGCTGGCGCAACGTGACGATGACGGCGATCACCATGATCGTCGTCGCGACGATGGCGAACAGCCAGCGATGCCGTCGAAGCGCGCCGAAGAAGCTGCGAAGGTCGAGCCGATCGCCGCTCGGCGTGCCCGATGCCGCGCCGCCGGCAAGAACCGCGTTCTGCGTCGACGGGTCGTTTGCACGATAAATGTTCAACGCTTCGTTCACACGCGATCTCGATGCTGACGGTTCATTCGAATGCTCTTTAGCGTACGGCGGCTTAATCGGCCATGGCGCTGCCGGCTACCTATATACCGCGATCCCAAGGCTCACGAGGTTTTCCTGGTATGACCGGAACCGCGTCGAGCTTTGCGAGCGATGTGAATAGCTCAGCGTTCCGCGCAGGTAGTCGTTGAAGCGTCGCTCGGCGCTGAGCGAGGAGCCGAAGCGGCCGCGCGTCGCGCCGCCAAGACTGTATTTGTCGCGGTTGTAGTTAAGCCTCGCCTCGAGAATAAGGTTACGCAGCAGTTCATGCGTCACGTTCAGGCGGAACGAACTCGTCAGGACTCCGCCTACTTGCACGGTTCCGCTGTCGTTGAGCGTCCGGTCGGCGGACAGGACGAGCTTGGTCAGCCGCGTCGGCTCGTACGTGACGTCCGCAGAATAATCGAGGCCGCTGAACGGGGATTGGCGCGGGTCGCGGAAACTCTCCGAGATGTATCCCAGCCCGATCGTGCCATGCAGCAACCGGGTTATCTCGAACCGCGCGCCCACCAGGAGTGAGTAGCCCCGATTGCTGCGATCTATCTGGCCGGCACGCGGACGGTAATCGATGAGGCTGAGGTTACCGGTCAGATATACCGTTGTCAGAGCGCTGTACGCGTAGTTGATCTGCCCCGTGTAATCGTGCGCGGCGCGATCGCGAAACGACTGGTCGACGAACACGCCTGTGGGCAAGGTGACATCGCGATAAACGTAGTCGCGGATACCGACCGTGCCGGCGACGGAAACGCGATTGAACGACTTCGTCACCACCGCCGATCCGCTGGCGAGGCGATAATGCACGGGCGAGCCCGCTACCAGATCGTTGCCTGGCGTGCCGCGCTGTTCGACCAGATGGCCGTATGATCCCTGCGCGGCGATGTTCAGATCGTGAAATACGTCGAGCCGACCGTCTGCTTGGACAGCATACTGGTCATTGTTCTGGTCGCCATAGGTAAAGTATCGCGTGTCGATGAAGTAACCGCTGACATCGAGTTGATGTCGGTTCCAGTCCGACTTGGCGGCCACGTTCGCACGGATGACCGAGGTCGCGTCGGCGACCACGTTGTCGTGACGCACGAAGATGTTGTCGTCGTAGCCGATCGTGGCATGCAGGTCGGGATAGACCAGAAATCCGCCGACCCTGAGGCCCAGTGGACTATTGGCGGAAGGGATAAGCGTGTCCGTGCCCGCGGGAACGGCTTGCGCGAATGCGGGCGACGCCGCGCCGAGCAACAGCGCACCTCCAGCCGAGAGCGCCAGCCGCGATTTCGCCGCGATGATCAGATGCGCCAGCCGCTCCGCAAGCCGCTCTGGCAGCCGCGTCATCAGCCGCCGCGTCAGTCGCGCTGATCGACCAGATGCTTGGTTTGGGGTGGTCCGCTCACCGTCTGCCGGGCGGATCGCATGTCCGTGCGGCGCATCTCCAGCCGCCGCGAACTGGACGACCGCCGATGCGATCTGGCGCGGCGAACGTACTGCCGACGGGTCAGCAAGATCAGCGTCGCCACCCCGACGAGAACCCACACCAAGGCGATTCCAAGAGCCCAATTGCCGTCCCCCTCACCATCGAGCAGCAAAAACACGAAGGCCAGAACGGCCAACCCCAGCCCTACCTTCACTAGCAGATTGGTCGCGCTCGTTCCCATCGCGTCCCTCCCTTGATCTTCATGCGGCGCTGATGGCATTATCGAACATGCTTGTCACCTCCGCTCGGCGGCTTTAGCACTCGCGCGCCGGCGAACAAAGCGGCGGCGGCCGCTCGGCGGCCTGGTGCTGCATCGATTGAGGATCTGCGACTATGCGGTGGAGGGTCGGGTTTATCGCGGCGGCGGCTCTGTTCGGCGGCATAGCGCCAGCCATCGCGCAGATAGCGCCTGGCTCTGTGCTTGCACCCGCCCAAGCCTTGCCGACGCCGGTGCTGCAGCCTGCGGGCCCGGCCATCGGCTCCGGGGATCTTACCGGGTACACGCTTGGCCCTGGCGATCGCGTCCGGGTCATCGTTTTCAACGAGCCGTCGCTCAGCGGCGAATACGGCATCAACGACGATGGCCAGCTCATCGTCTCGCTCGTCGGTCCGGTAAAGGTGAACGGCAAGACACCACTGGAAGCGGGCGAGATGTTGCGCGCGGCGCTGGCTGGAGGATACCTCAACGATCCGAAAGTCAGCATCGAATTGCTGACCTATCGGCCGTTCTACATTCTCGGCGAGGTCGGAAGACCAGGTGCTTACCCCTACACGAACAACCTTACGATCACTCAGGCGATCGCGTCTGCCGGCGGCTATTCCTACCGCGCGAACCGGCGCACCGTCTTCCTGAAACGAAAGGGCGTGCCCGAAATCAAGGTGAAGGTGCGCACCGACGATCAGGTCGTGGGACCAGGCGACGTCATCCGCGTCGGCGAGCGTTACTTCTGATCGCGGACCCGGCAGGACGTCGCAGCCCCGCCGGATATGCTGCGACGACATTTATTTTGCGGTGCAGCATGACCGTGCGCTGCGACGCGCAAAAACCGGCGGCTTTGCAAAGAGTTAGTGTGGCTGCCCAAAATGGCACAGAATCGATAATTTCGTTTTCCTATCAAGCGAAAAGACGTACAGTCGCGATCGGAGCCAAGGGGAACCGACGTGAGCCGGCAACATGATATTGCGCTGCGAGAGCCTGACGACGCTGCGGCGCACAACGGCGGACGGACGTTCGCGCGGGCGGAAAGTGCTGCCGATGCGATGGGTTCGGGCGTGACGCGTGCGCTCGATATCTTCGGCAGTCTGGCTTTGCTGCTGCTGTTTCTTCCTTTGTTCATCGTCATTCCGTTGATGATCAAGACGACCAATCGTGGGCCGGCTTTCTTCGGCCATCGTCGGGTCGGACGGGGTGGAGCATCCTTTTCGTGCTACAAGTTTCGTAGCATGGTGGTCGACGCCGAAGCGCGTCTCAACGAGCTTCTCGCCAATGATCCGGTCGCTCGCGAGGAATGGGAGCGCGACCGCAAGTTGCGGAGCGATCCGCGCGTGACCAAGCTCGGTGCGTTTCTGCGCAAGTCGAGTCTGGACGAGCTTCCCCAGCTATACAACGTGCTGATCGGCGAGATGAGCCTGGTGGGTCCGCGTCCGATCGTGAATTCGGAAGTCCCACTCTACGGGCGGTATATCAATTATTACTGTGATGTCCGGCCGGGTATCACCGGGCTGTGGCAGGTCAACGGTCGCAACGACGTCAGCTATCTGCGTCGGATCGCGCTCGATGTATCTTATGCCAAGGCCAAGTCGGTGCGCCTCGATGTCGGAATCCTGCTGTTGACGGTTCCCCGCGTGATCCTGGCCCGCGGTTCGTACTGACGCTGTTGGCAATGGAGGGGTAAGGCGTTCCGCTACCGCGTGATCGCTTAGCTTGATCGGGCCGCTTGCGAAGCCGGCTCCGGTTGGCTCTAACCCGCGCCAGGTTTCACCACCAAATCTTATCGCCCGGGTTTCTTCGCCCAGGTTTCAGGGCAGGCTGCATTGCATGATTGAACGCTTCCCGATCCTCGTGACAGGCGGCGCTGGGTACATCGGCAGCCATGCCGTTCTTGCGTTGTTGGACGCGGGTTGGCCGGTCATCGTTCTTGACGATCTGTCGACCGGTTTCCGCTGGGCCGTGCCCGATGCTGCCACGTTCGTCGAAGGTGACGTCGCCGACGAGCCGCTGGTCGAAGCGACGATCCGGGCACATGGCGTTCGCGCGATCATCCACTTCGCGGGATCGATCATCGTTCCTGAGTCGGTCGTCGATCCGCTCAAATATTACGGCAACAACACGGCCAAAAGCTTGTCGCTGATCGGCAGCGCGGTGCGTGCCGGGGTCGCGCATTTCATCTTCTCGTCGACCGCCGCGACCTATGGCGTGCCGGATACCGTGCCGATCCCCGAGCATGCGCCGAGCCAGCCGATCAATCCCTATGGCTCGTCGAAGCTGATGACCGAGCTCATGCTTCGCGATGTGGCGGCAGCGCATCCGATCAACTACTGCGCCATCCGCTATTTCAACGTGGCGGGTGCCGACCCGGCCGGCCGCTCGGGCCAATCGACTGCAGGCGCCACGCACCTGATAAAGGTCGCGGTAGAGGCTGCCACGGGCAAACGCGCACACGTCAGCGTGTACGGGACCGATTTTCCGACGCCGGACGGTACCGGCGTGCGCGATTACATCCACGTCAGCGACCTTGCCGATGCGCATGTGAAGGCGCTGGAGGCGTTGATCGCCAGACCGGCGGAAAGCCATGTCGTCAATTGCGGATACGGGCACGGATATTCGGTGCTCGAAGTGCTTGATGCGGTGGATCGCGTTACCGATATGGTGATCGCCCGGACGGTCGAAGGGCGCCGCGCGGGCGATCCGCCCGAACTCGTCTCACACAACCAAGCGATACGCGAACGGTTCGGCTGGGTTCCCGAGCGCGACGATCTCGCCACGATCGTTCGCGATGCCCTGGCGTGGGAACGCGCTCTAGCCGAACGAGCGGCGTGCACGTTGTCAAACTGAGTTGACGTCGTCGGTCGAATCGCGCGCGTTCAGCCGAGATTGACGAAGCTCGATCGCCACCGGATTGATGTGCCGTTCGCGCCGGGGTGGCATTCGGTGCTTTCCGCTCGCGATCCATCGCGACTGCGCAAGCACTCGAGGACGGCGCGATAAGCGCTTTTGAGCCGCGCCCCGATCGTATCGAGCGCAGCGAACCCCGCGAAAGTGACGAGTTGTGCGATCGATGGGATAAGTCGTGATCACGACATGTGAATGTCCCCGACTCGGGACACATACTCCCGCTGGTTGGTCACTGATCTGGATCAAAGCCACGCGATGGCTGTCGGGCTTGCTTTGATAACTGTCTGATTCGCAACATAAGTAAAGTGTCGACAGCGACGTGGTTCGGCGTAAATTCGGGTTTCAAGATCAAGCGAGTTGATTGGGGGACGCCAAGTGCGCCGGTTTGCCGGCTGGTTTGGCGTGGGGAAATAATGATGCCTGATGTTATGCGCGCCGCTGCGTTTGCCGATGGAATCGGTGTAAACGCCCATCTCGTATATACCGACAGTCGTTATGCCAACGTCGGCAACGTCATCAGCGATCTGAAATACCTGGGCGTGACATACATCCGCGCTGGCGCGATCGGGTCCACCAACCAGGGACAAGCCAGCTTTGGCACGGTGGCTGACGCCGGCATCAAGATCGATATGGTCGCTCAGCCCGGTCGCGACCCGGACGCTTTGGTAAAGGCTGTCGCCACGTGGTCGGTCGCCCATCCAGGAGCTTTGGTCGCGATCGAAGGCCCCAATGAGATCAACAACTGGCCGGTGAAGTATGCGGGTTTGACCGGCACGGCGGCGGGCATTGCATATCAGAACGCATTGAACACGGCGGTCCGTCAAACCGATAGCCTCGACCATGTCGCCACCTATGGGCTAACCGGTGCCAACGCCGAGACATCGTCAGACTACGCCAACTTTCATGCCTATCCCAAGAAAGGAGCGGAGCCCTATAACACGCTGGTCAACGGCTTGCGGACGCAGACGACCGCGATGAGTGGCAAGCCTGTGGTACTGACCGAACTAGGATATTACACGGCACCGCAGAGTAGCAATTGGGGCGGGGTCGATCAACTTGCGCAATCGAAGCTGACGCTTAACGCTTTGCTCGACGCGACCAAGCTGGGTATCTCACGAACGTACTTGTATCAGTTATTGGACCCCTACACCGATCCATCGGGAGTCAGCATCGACAAGAACCTCGGCCTGTTCGACTTGTCAAACCGTCCCAAGCTCGCCGCGACGGCAATTCACAACATGACCACGCTGTTGGCCGACCATGCGTCCAATGCGCTGTCTTTCGACGCCCATCCAATCAACTTCACCTTGTCAAACATGCCGGACACCGGATCCAGCCTACAATACGAGAAGTCAACCGGCGAACACGATATCGTGCTGTGGGCCGAACCGGACATCTGGGACGAGACCAACCACACCGGAATCGCTGCACCCAGCAAATCCGTCAAAATCGACTTTGGCAGCAATCACTATTCAGTCGCGATCTTCGACCCGCTCGTTTCGGCGACCAAACCGCAGAAGACGTACAGCGACACGACGTCTGTTACGCTTCATCTCAAAGATCATCCGCTGATCATCGAACTCTTCGATAGCCAGCACTCCAGCGTTGCTGTGCATAACACAGCGCTTTCGAGCAATATCGTGTAATCATCGGGCAATCTCAAGCGAGTGCCCTGTCGATCGGCACCATCAGGCTTGGGCAAGCGCCTTCAACGTATCGTTCACCCTACGTCGCAATCGTGGTTCGCGCGAGACTTCCAGTATCGCGCCGAGGCTGGCCCTGGCGGTGGTGACGTCCCCATCGGCTAGCTCGAGCCGTGCGCGTTCCCACCATGGCGGGGGAAGGCCGGGCGCGATCGTCGTGATCCGCCGATAAAGTTCGAGCGCGCGAGAGCCGTCGCCTGCCTTATCGGCCCGTGTAGCCTGATTGAGCAGTAGCCTCGCCAGCACCGCGCGGTTCGGCATCGTCGCCACATGCCTGGCGGCGGACGTGGCGGCCTCGGGTGCGTCGAGCATCGCGAGCAGTCCATAAGGAGCGACCCGCGCGCCATGGTGGAATGGGTCGATGATCACCGGATCGACATCCTGCCCGACGAGGACCAGCACATGGCCGGGCAGATCGAGCACGTTCGCCGCCCATCCCTGACGTCGCGCGGCGGCGACGTAGAGAATTGCCAGGCTTACCGGCAAGCCGCGCCGCCGATCGATCACCTCCATCAAATCCGCATTGGCTGGATCGTCGTACGTCGCATCATCGCCGGCAAAGCCGAAGTCCACCGCAAGCACGCGTGCAAGCGCCGCGGCATGTTCACCCGCATCGGTCGCGTCGCCGCCAATAGCTTGCAGACGCACGTCGATCGCGGCCAGCAAGCGATGGTAAGGCGTGGTATCGACGTCGGGATGGTCGAGCGTCGCGAGCGCGAGCGCCGCCTTGTCGAGCATGATGTCGTCTTCGTCGATAAGGCCCAGCGCGATCAGTTCGTTCGTCATGGGTGCGAGATGGGGATGGACGGGCTGTCTGCAAAGCGGTCTCATGCCAACGAAGACTATCGCTCGCGTCAGCGCTATACACCTCGGACCAAATGCGGTGATCCAGGCGCGGGCATTGATTCGCACGATCGCAGCGATTGCGCTCGCCGGATGACAGCGATCCCTCTAAGCCGCGTACCATAAGCATCTGACAACGGCTGTTAGGCGATCCTTCTGACGTCTTGTGCTGGCTATTCCAGCAGCAAACAGGATCAGATTGAGACATTGCAGTTAATTTTGCGCCCAATATCTCCAGATGCTTGGCAGTTTTCTGATATTGAATTTAAGTATATAGACGGAGGGCGTTCTAATGCTTTGCGCAGAACCGACCGGGAAGACGATCATAGCGGAAGGTCCGCTCGCGAAGCGGCGCATTCTCGTCGCCGAAGATGAATATCTGCTTGCCGACGAGTTGCGCGCCGCGCTCGGCGCCGTGGGCGCGCTCGTGCTTGGCCCGGTCGGCACGCTCGGCGATACGCTTCGCTTGATCGACGCTGAATCGCTTATCGACGGAGCCGTGCTCGACCTCAACTTACGCGGCGAGATGGTATTTCCCGCCGCCGATCGGTTGCGGGAACGCGACATTCCGTTCCTATTCGCGACGGGTTACGACGCGGTGAGGATCCCTTCGCGCTTTGAAGATGCCGCCCGTTGGGAAAAACCGATCAATACGCGTGGGATCGCACTCGCGGTCGAGCAGCTTTTCAAAGCGGCTGACGGAAACAGATGATCGTCGTGCGTTACCGAAGCGGCCGGTCGGACATCCCTCGCCTTCGCTCATCGTCGATGCGCGAAAGAGTGGGCGCCTTGCATGATGGGGTGAGGGGTTAGTTCAGCAAGGCGCCCGCAGTTGAATGGCCAATGCTCTACGCGGTTGGTGGCCACCACAACTAAACATTAGCCGGCGACGCCCGCTCGGCATTAACATCGATTGGGTAAGTGAAATAAATGCTGATGCGGCGCCAAGGCCAAGCATGTCTTGTCCGCGTCATCCGTAGGCGTGCCATCTCTCAAAGGTTTCGTGAGCCCAGGCGATATCGACCGCAGTAACCGGCTTGTGCAATAGTGGGACGCTGGCGAACCGAGGCGGCATGATCATCGGATAGTGGTTTGCCGTGAAGATGATGGGAACATCGCACTGCATGAGGATATCGGCGAGAGCAAAGGCCGGCGCTCCGCCCAGACCAACGTCCAATATCGCACCGTCCGGCCGTCCCTCGCGCACCAGCAGGACGATCGCCTCCTGCATACTCGATGCAGGGCCAAGTATCGAGGCGCCAAGCTCAGCCAAACCATAGCCAAGCTTAGCCGCGATCAGATGGTCATCTTCGGCGATAAGAATCCGCGATTGTTCGAGATGTCTGGCACTCATTGTGGCCTCACGACTGCTCATCCCTTGATATACGAGCAGGCTTTGTTTCAACGAACAACATGGATCATAGCCGAAATGCGGTCTTTACATGGCACAAGACATCCAGTCCTGCACGCCGGGCCATGGCGGGCTGTGTACGCGCAGCGCCTTAACGGACGAAGAACGCCGGTTGCGGGCACCGATATCACCATCCACGACTCGGAAAAGGTAAAGAGCGCGCCTTGCGAGGAAAGACGAGCATCGCGCGGCGCTGAGATGCCCTCGTAATGCCCGCAGCCGGCTGCTAAGCGGGCGGCCATGTTGCAGATCAGCGATCTTACCGTGCGGCTTGGGGGGCGCACCATCATCGACCGCGCCACCGCGGCGATTCCCCCGCGCAGCCGCGTCGGGCTGATCGGACGCAACGGCGCTGGCAAGTCAACGCTGATCAAGGCGATCATCGGCCAGATCGAGGCGGATGGCGGTGAAATCGAGATGCCCCGGCGTACCCGGCTCGGCTACATCGCGCAGGAAGCTCCGAGCGGCTCGGCCTCACCGTTCGAGACGGTCATCGCCGCCGATGCCGAGCGGACAGCGCTGCTCGCCGAGGCGGAGGTCTGCGCCGACCCCGATCGGCTGGGCGACGTGCACGAACGGCTGCTGGCGATCGACGCCTACAGCGCGCCGTCGCGCGTCGCGCGGATTCTGGTGGGGCTGGGCTTCGACGAGGCGATGCAGGCGGAGCCGATGGACTCGTTCTCGGGCGGCTGGAAGATGCGCGTCGCGCTCGCCGCGTTGCTGTTCTCCGCGCCTGACGTGCTGCTGCTCGACGAGCCGTCGAACCACCTCGATCTCGAGGCGACGCTGTGGCTGGAAAGCTTCCTCAAGTCGTACCCCGGCACGATGATCGTCATCAGCCATGAGCGCGATCTGCTGAACAATGTGGTCGACACGATCCTGCATCTGCAGGGCGGCAAGCTCGCGCTCTACCCCGGCGGCTACGACAGTTTCGAGCGGCAGCGGGCCGAGCGCGCGGCGCAACTCGCGGCGGCGGCGGCGGCGCAGGACGCGCAGCGTGCGCGGCTGCAGGACTATGTCGCGCGCAATTCGGCGCGCGCCTCGACCGCCAAGCAGGCGCAATCGCGCGCCAAGATGCTGGCGAAGATGCAGCCGATCACCGCGCTGATCGACGATCCGACGCTGACGTTCGACTTTCCGAGCCCCACCGAGCTCAAACCGCCGTTGATCACGCTCGATCTCGCGGCAGTCGGCTACAAGGCGGAAACGCCGGTGCTGCGGCGGCTCAACCTGCGGATCGATCCCGACGAGCGGATGGCGCTGCTGGGCCGCAACGGCAACGGCAAGACCACGCTGGCGCGGCTGCTCGCCGGGCAGCTCGCGCCGATGGACGGGGCGATGCAGGCGTCGGGCAAGATGCAGATCGGTTATTTCACGCAATACCAAGTGGAGGAGCTTGCCGGCGACGAGACGCCGCTCGAACACATGACGCGGGCGATGGATGGCCGGCCGCCCAAGGACGTGCGCGCGCAGCTCGGCCGGTTCGGCTTCCCGGGGGCCAAGGCGACCACCAAGGTCGCGCAGCTATCGGGCGGCGAGCGCGCGCGGCTGGCGCTGGCGCTGGTCACGCGCAACGCGCCGCATCTGCTGATCCTCGACGAGCCGACCAACCACCTCGATGTCGATGCGCGCGAAGCGCTGGTCCAATCGCTGAACGCCTATGAAGGCGCGGTCATCCTGATCAGCCACGACCGGCATATGGTCGAGCTGACAGCGGACCGGCTGGTTCTGGTCGATGACGGCACGGCGACCGACTATGCCGGGAGCATGGAGGATTACATCGGCTTCGTGCTCGGCCGCCCGCCGCGCGGGGAGGGGAAGGGTCGCGGCGAACGGAATGCGAAGGCCGACAAAAAGGGCGGCGCCAAGGATCGCGAGGCGATGCGGGCATTGAAGAAGCAGGTCACCGAGGCCGAACAGGCGGTCGCGCGGCTTCAGGCACAGATTTCCGCGATCGACAAGGCGATGTTCGATCCCAAGGCGGCCGCGCCCGAACTTGCGCGGCTGACGATGGGCGATCTCAACCGGCGGCGGGCCGATCATGCGCGCGCGCTCGACCGGGTCGAGGCCGAATGGTTGCAGGCGAGCGAGACGCTGGACCAACAGGCGGCCTGATTTGATGCCGTGCGATTTGCTTGGCCCGATCCTTCGCGCGGACAGGTTCGACGAGGCGGCGTTTCTGCGCGACACCTGGCAGCAGCGACCGCTGATGATCCGCGATCCCTGGGTGGAGTGGAGCAATCCGATCGACCCTGACGAGTTGGCCGGGCTCGCCTGCGAGGAAGAAGTCGACGCGCGACTGATCGAGCAGCGTGCGGCCAGGGTCGAAGTCGAGCAGGGGCCGTTCGACGAGCGGCGCTTGGTCCGCCGGAGAAAAGCGCCGTGGACGTTGCTGGTCCAGGCGGTCGATCATCACGTGCCGCAGGTCGCGATGCTGATCGAGCCGTTCCGCTTCATCCCCAACTGGCGGATCGACGATGTGATGGTCAGTTACGCGACCGACGGCGGCGGCGTCGGCGCGCACTTCGATCATTACGACGTGTTCCTGATCCAGGGTGCCGGCCGGCGGCGCTGGCAGGTCGGCCAGCTTTGCGACGAGGCGACGGCCCTGCTTCCGCACGATCATCTGCGGCTCGTTGCGGACTTTGAGCCGACCGACGAATGGATGCTGAAGCCCGGCGACATCCTCTACGTACCGCCGCGCGTGGCACACCATGGCGTCGCGGTGGGCGACGGGTGCATGACTTATTCGATCGGCTTTCGCGCCCCGTCGCGCGCCGAACTGATCGCCGGCTGGTCCGACGATGCGCTCGCCGCCGCATCGGACGGCGATCGCTACGAGGATCCCGGCCTTGCCTGCCAGGACAACCCCGGCGAGATCAGCGGCGAAGCGATCACCCGACTGCAGGCGATGCTGCTGGAGGCCGCCAGCGACCGCGATGCCTTCGCGCGCTGGTTCGGGCGGTACAACAGCACCCGCAAAGATGGCGAGATCGATTGGACGCCCGACGAGCCGACCGATGTCGATCGCCTGCGCGATGGCCTTGATCGCGGCGTGTGGCTGCGTCGCAACCCGGCCAGCCGGTTTTCCTTCCTACGCCAGAACGAGGGGCGGTTGCTCCTGTTCGTCGATGGGCGCTGCTTCGAATGTTCAGCGGACATGGCGCGCGTGGCCGAGCGGTTATGCGGGCATCATCGCATGGCATTCGATCGCGGCTGCGGCTCGCCCGAGGTGCTCGATCTGCTTGGCGCGCTGCTCGATCAGGGCAGCATCGCGTTCGAAGAGCCTTAGCGAAACGTATCGGGCGCGATCTCGCGCCATTCGCCAGGCTGCAATCCGGCGAGCGTGCAGCCGCCGATCCGCCAGCGCACTAGCCGCAACGTCGGATGGCCGATCGCGGCAGTCATGCGGCGGACCTGCCGGTTGCGGCCTTCGCCGATCGTCAGCGCCAGCCAGCAATCGGGTATGCTCTTGCGATAGCGCACCGGCGGATCGCGCGGCCACAGCGCCGGCGCGGCGATGCGGTGAGCCGAAGCGGGAAGGGTGGGGCCATCCTTGAGCGTCACACCGGCCCGCAGCGCGGATAGCGCGTCGTCGTTTGGCTCGCCCTCGACCTGCACGAGATAAGTTTTCGTCAGCGCGTATCGCGGATCGGCGATCCGCGACTGCAGACGGCCGTCATCGGTCAACAGCAGCAGCCCTTCGCTGTCGCGATCGAGCCGTCCGGCCGGGTATACCCCGGGGAGCGCGATGAAGTCACTCAGCGTGCGCCGTGCAGCCGCGTCCACGCCAGGCGTCCCCCGATCGGTGAATTGCGAAAGCACGTCATACGGTTTGTTGAGCATGATCAGCCGCGCCATCGCGCGTGCTCTTTGCCAAACACGGCTTGCTGGCAAGGCGCCGTTGCATCGAGGCTGGATATCCATCCTCACTCGCTCGTTCTGAAGACCGGACAAGGCAAGGAGACGGGCGATGCCGCGTGGAGATAAAAGCAGCTATACCGATAAGCAGAAGCGCAAGGCAGAGCACATCGAGGAAGGCTATGAGGATCGCGGCGTCGGCAAGGAGGAAGCCGAACGCCGCGCCTGGGCGACGGTGAACAAGGAGTCGGGTGGCGGCAACAAATCGGGCTCGGGACGCGGCACGCCCGATACGCACGAGTCAGCGCGCAAGGGCGGGGCGATCGGCGGATCGAAACAGGATGACGCCACGCGCTCGGCAGCCGCGAAGAAAGGCTGGGAAACGCGGCGCCGACGCGCGGGCGGCTGATCATGGCCATTCACGGATGGAAGTTGGATGATGACGATCGGGCCGCGCTGCTCGACAGGTTCGCGCCAGCCTGGCCGGACGTGATCGCGGACCACGTCACGCTGACGCTCGCGTCGGACGATGCGCCGATGCCGCGCGAGGTTCGCGCGGAGATCGTCGGCGAGAGCGACGACGGCGATGGGCTCCAGGCGTTCGTCGTCGCGATCGACGGCAGCATCGATCGTCCCGACGGCAGCATCTACCACATCACCTGGTCGATCGATCGCGCGCGGGGGCGCCGCCCGGTCGAAAGCAACGCGGTGATCGCTTTGCGCGATTGGCGGTCGCTCGACGAGCCCGTGCCCGTGCGCCTTTTCCCCGCGCGCTGGACCCGATAGCCGCCCGGATACCGATCCTTCTCAGGCGGCGCGCTGAACCCTTCGGCCACCCTCAGGCTGCTCGGCCTTGATCCGCGCAAGCTCGCGCTCGACATGCGTCAGATGGACGTCCGCCGCGGGACGGGCGCGGCTGAGGTCGATGTCGGGCGCCATCGGCCCATCGGTGCGGACGCCCTGCTTGCCGACCTTGAACATCGTCAGAGGGTGGCGCAGCGAATCGGCCGCTGCGGTGCCCTCGAAGCCGCAGTGCACCATGCAGTTGCTGCATTTTTCGTATTTGCCGACGCCGTACTGCTCCCAGTCGGTGCCTTCCATCAGCTCGGCGAAGGTCTGCACGTAGCCTTCGCCGACAAGGTAGCAGGGCTTCTGCCAGCCGAACACGGTGCGCAGCGGCATCGACCACGGAGTGCATTCGTAGCTGCGGTTGCCGGCGAGGAAATCGAGGAACAGCGGCGAGTTGGTGAAGCTCCACGCCTTGCCGCCATCGCCGCGCGACAACAGGTCGCGGAACAACAGCTTGGTCCGCTCACGCGTCAGGAAGTGCTCCTGATCGGCGGCGCGCTCGTACGAATAGCCGGGCGATATCGTGATCTCGACGCCAAGCCTCTCCATCTCGTCGAAGAACGCCGCGAGCCGTTCGGGGTTGGCACCATCGAACACCGTGCAGTTGATCTGGACGCGAAAACCGCGCGCTTTCGCCATCTCGATCGCCTCGATCGCGACGTCATACGTACCCGACTGGTCGACCGCGTGATCGTGCATTTGCCGGTCGCCGTCGAGATGGATCGACCAGGTGAAGAACGACGAGGGCGTGTAATCGTCGATCCGCTTTTTCATCAGCAGCGCGTTGGTGCAGAACACGACGAACTTCTTGCGATCGAGGAAGCCCTTGACGATCCGCGGCATGTCGCGGTGGAGCAGCGGCTCGCCCCCTGCGATCGAGACCGCGGGCGCGCCGCATTCGTCGATCGCCTCCATGCACTGCTCATAGCTCAGGCGCTGGTTCAGGATCGCGTCGGGATAATCGATCTTGCCGCAGCCGGGGCAGGCGAGATTGCAGCGGAGCAGCGGCTCGAGCATGAGCACCAGCGGATACTTGCGGCCGAGCATCGTCTGCTTGACCGTGTAGGCGCCGATGCGCGCGATCTGCGAGAGGGGAAGGGTCATGCGTATTCCTGTCTTGCCGAGCGGCTATGGCCCCGCGGCCCTGCCCATACGGCGTGCGTCTGATACCGCCTGCGCGCGCCCGACGGAAGCGGCAATGTCGGTTCGGGATTGGCGAGGCGCAAGGGGCGGGGTGCATACATCGCCGGCGCTGCGCAGCCGGCACCTTCGCCCGCGGCCCTTGCGCGATACGGTCAGCGATGCGGATAGCGCGCGCGCAACCACTTGATACGTTTGATCGTCTCGTCGTTGATACAGGCGCCGTGTCCGAGTATATCCGCCGTGCCCTGATAGGGGACGTCGGGGGTGTAGCACCCCTCATCAATACGATGAAACCAGCTCTTCTGATCGCGATCGAATCGGCGCTTCCCGTCTGGTGACAGACGAGACTTAATTCTGTTGACCTCAAATCTCATTTTAGGTTCTAAATACTCCCAATCTTGGTTATTGCAATTGGTGAGATTTATAGTTATACCGCCGCTTTTATTTACGCACTCTTGCGAGCTCTTGGTATAAAACTCATCGTAAGGAGCAGCGAATGAACTCGTATGGGCTAGAGCTACAGATGCCATCAGCGTATAATTTAGGCTTTTCATACTAGCTTCAAATCCTCATATTACGAAGAGCGGCTTGCCTCTCAAATACTAACCTATTTCTAATGATGCTATCATATTGTATAGCATGCTTGCGATCACCCACCTTCGCCGCGTGATCACGTAGCGACGCTACATACGCACTCCTACGATCATAAATAGAATTTATTAATGCCGTCTGGTAGCGGGGATCATTACGACCAAATATCCTATCAGTCACCCGCACCGCCTTCGAGATAAATAGTCGGGCTTGTCCGTGCTGAACAGCTGCTGAAAACGTTGCTTGTTGGACTGGTTGGCTTGCACGATCAAGATCATAACCGGTCGCCTTTTTGACGCTGGCCACCGCGGGATCGTAGTTTTGTTGTTTGATAAAATTAAATTGTGCGTCTTTGAATGCCTCAGGCTCGCGCTTCGCGATCTCCCGCCATTTGGCCGAGAACGCCGCGCTTCCCGGGGTGCGGCCATGGAAATCGCCGGCCCAGCGGTGCGCCTCGGGGCTTGCGATGAAGGGGCCGACGACGTGCTTCTTGGTCAAAGCTGATAACTGCCGTAAGACACTCCGCCGGGATCACCCTTACCGGTCGAGACCCGGCCCGCATCGCCGGTGCCGGTCGCTTCAAAACCTTGCGCCAGCGCGCCGAGGTCGGTGGCGCGCCGATGCGCCGTCGGCGGCTTCGACGCCGTAGTAGGCGTCGCTGGCTTGGCGGAGATCGGATCGGGGCTGCTGCTGCTCGATCCATGCCCGAGCGCCGCCGCGCCCGAACCGCTGACACCGCCCGAACCGCCGGGGCCGAAGGTGAAGCGGCCGTCGGACGGATCGCGGTTGGGATTGAACTTCAGTTCGCCCGCCGCCGCCGCCGCGCGATTGGTTCGCGGCTGGCGGCCAGTCCGCAGTCATGTGTCGAAATTGCCTGCGCGATGCTCAGCCTGTTCCATGATCGTAGTACCCTGCCGTTGAACGGCCGGAACAATTAAGCAACATTCTCGAACAAAGCAACTGCCGGACGATCGGCTGAGCAGCAGATCTTCAACGACGCGGATAGTGCGCGCGAAGCCACTTGATGCGTTTGATCGTCTCGTCGTTGATACAGGCGCCGTAGGCGATGTCCCCCAAGGTGCCCGTTTCGTCTGGCAAGACGCAGCCGGCTTCGATTTTCTTAAACCAGCGCGTTTCAGCCCTGTCGAATATCAGCTTTTGAGATGTCGACATCCGGCTTTTGATGCGATTCTTCTCTTTATCAAGGATGGGTTTGATGTTTTTCCAACTCTTAGAATTACAACGTAAAAGGTTGACCGTAATACCGCCACTACGGTCTACACATTGCGTATCCTCCCTATCGTGAAATTCATCCTCACTTGCCAATGCTAAAATCGGCAAAAAAAAGGCCGTTTCGATTAAAAATAAAAGTATAATCTTCATTTTGAGATGCGTTTCAATGCATTTAACACGATTGCTTTCTCGTTGGGATACCGAACGTTAACAATATTGTTAAAACGCTTCACCTTTTGCATATCCCCTATACGCATATAAGCATCGCGCTGATCAATCGCGAATACACTTCTCGCCCGATAAATTGCGCTTATCAAGGTGGCTTGATGCCGCGATCGGTGCGTTTAGCCATCCGATCTGCTGCTCGAACAGCATCGCGTAACAACAGGTTCGGACGACCATTCTGCATTGCGGTCGAGAAGGCGGCTTGGCGCACCGGCAAGTCGGCATGGTCGATGTCGTAGCCCGTGCTCTTCGCCACGCTGGCGACCACCCAATCGTAATTCCTTCGCTTGATGAAAGCGAACTGAGCTTCCTTGAAGCCAACCGGGTCTCGCGCCGCGACTTCGCGCCACTTGGCGGAGAACGACGCGCTGCCGGGGGTTAGTCCGTGAAAATCACCGACCCAATGAGCGGCTTGCGGGCTCGCAACGAATTCGGCAGCGGTTTTCTTTTTAGTGGAAAATTGGTAGCTGCCGTAAGAAATGCCGCCAGGATCTTGCGGATCGTTTGACACGCGTCCCGCGTCGTCGCTGCCCGGCGCCTCGAAATTCTGCGATAGCACCCCGAGATCCCAACCGTGCGGCTTGGCGGTGGCAGGCTTTGCTGCCGGTGCCACCGCAGGCTTGGCTGTCGGCGGATCGGCCCGACGGCTGCTTGATCCGTGCCCTAGCGCCGCCGCGCCCGAACCGCTGACACCACCCGACCCGCCGGGGCCGAAGGTGAAGCGGCCGTCGGACGGATCGTGGTTCGGGTTGAACTTCAGCTCGCCGGACGCGACCGTCGCGCGATCGTTTCGCGGCTGTCGTCCGGTGCGCAGCCAGGTATCGAAGTCACCGTCACGCTTGGAAGCCTGTTCCATGATCCTATCATCCTGCCGTTGAAACGGCAGGAACAATTAAGCAACATTCTCCAACAAAGCAACCTTCGGACTATCTACCGGCGCGGCTAACCGCATCGGGCGGTGGACCCCATGCGCGGGGGCGGTTATGGGCGCTCGCCATGCGTATCGCCTCGCCAATACTCGCCGCGCTGATCGCGCTCACGCCCACGATCGCCAGCGCAGAGGTCGACCCAGCGCGTGCCACGATCGAGCAGCTCGACGCCGGGCTGCTGGGGATCATGAAGGCGGGCAAGGCCGCCGGGGTCGCCGGCCGCGCCGGCCGGATCGCGCCGGTGGTCGATCGCGCGTTCGACCTGCCGCTGCTCACGCGCCTGTCGGTCGGCCCCGCGTGGAACGGCTTCGCGCCCGGTGATCAAACCGCGCTCGTCGCCGCCATGCGCCGACTGACGATCGCGCAATACGCGCGCAACTTCGACGGGTGGAACGGCGAGAGCTTCACGATCGCGCCGCAGGTCGAGGCGCGGGGCGGCGATCGCCTGGTGCGCACGACGCTTAACGGCAAGGGCAGCGCGGTCGCGATCGCCTATCGCTTGCGGCAGAGCGGGGGAAGCTGGCGGATCATCGACGTGTTCTACAAGAACGCGATCAGCCAGCTCGCGACGCGGCGCAGCGATTTCGCCGCCGTCATCGCGCGCGGCGGCGCGAAGTCGCTGATCACGCACCTCGATGCGCTGGCGGCGAAGCCCGGCGGATGATCGCGGTCGCCGCCTACGTCGCGCTGGCGACGCCGCTCGGCACGGCGCACGCTCCGCCAGGCTTTTCGATCGCCGCGCCCGCCACGCCCCCCTCGGGTTCCGCCGTGGCCCCCATCGATCCGCCATCGGCGGGACCGGTCGGCGAGGCCCCCGCTCCGCGAACGACGCAGATCGTCGTCAATGGCAGGGCCGCACCGGATATCGTCATCCCCGCGCCCGGCGATCCGCACGAGCGGTTCAATCGGCGCATGTTCCGACGCTACCAGAAGCTCGATCGCGGTCTCCTGCGTCCGGCCGCGCTCGGATACAAGCACGTGGTGCCGCGTCCGCTGCGCACCGGCATCCGTCACTTTTTCTCGAACCTGACCGAGCCGGTCGTTTTCCTGAACTTTCTGTTGCAGGGTAAGGTCGGCAAGGCGATCGAGACGTTGGGGCGCTTCGTCACCAATTCCACGGTCGGCATCGGCGGGCTGGTCGATGTCGCCAAATCGCCCGGCATCAATCTGCCGCATCGGCCGAACGGCTTTGGCGATACGCTCGGCTTCTATGGCGTGAAGCCCGGTGCATACCTGTTCCTGCCGCTGATCGGCCCGACCACGGTGCGCGATCTGTTCGGCGGGCAGGTGGTCGACGGCGCGGTCAACGGCGCGCTGTTCCCGCTCGTCATCGGCAAGCCGTTCGACAAGCTCTACTTCCAGATACCCCGCGCGGTCCTGACCGGTCTGGACGAGCGGGCGCAGGCCGACGATGACCTGAAGGCGCTGCTCAGTGATGCGGTCGACCCTTATGCGACATTGCGCTCGGTCTATCTGCAGGACCGCGCGGCCGAGATCGCTGCTTTGCACTCGCGTCGCCGGGCGATCGGCCACCCGGTGCCGGCGAACGACAACCTCGACGATCCGCTGGTCGATCCGGCCGGAACCGCGTCGGCGCCGGCGAACGCGCCCGAGATGCAGGATCCGCTGGCCGATCCCGCCGCGCCGGCAACGGCCGCTCATTAAGTTAAACGCCCGACCAGCCTGAGCTTGTCGAAGGGCTGTCCTCTGGCCGTGAGGTAAGAAGAACGATCCTTCGACAGACTCAGGACGGTCGGATGGGGGTAGTGCCAACTGTCGGATCGGGGGGCGGGTCGGTGCCGGCAACCCTCGCGCGCGGCGGCCCCAGCAGCGCGGGCTCGAAGATCAGCGCGCAGATCAACGTCCAGATCAGCGAGATCATCAGGATCTTGCCCATGCTGGCGGTGCCGGGATGGGCCGACAGCCACAGGCTGCCGAACGCGGTTCCGGTCGCGCAGGCGCTGAACAACACCGCGCGGGCGAGGCTCGATTGCAGCAGGCCGCCCGCACCGCTGCCGTCCGCATTGAGGCCGGCGCCGCCGCGCCATGCCATCACGAAGTAAATGTGGAACGCTACGCCGACGCCGAACAGCAGCGGGAAGGCGATGATGTTGGCGAAATTGATCGGTTGGCCGATGAGCACGCATGTTCCGAGCGTGAGGAAGATCGACAGGATCACCGGGGCCAACGTGAACAATACCTCGCGGGCATCGCGCAGCACGGCGAACAGCAGCAGGCTCACCAGTGCGAAGGCGATGACGCCCGCCTGCACGAACGCTTTCGCCACCGTCGCGCCGGCGGCTTGCGTCGCGACCGGAAGCCCGGAGATCGCCGGCGTCACCCTGGCGACGGCGGCGCGGAAGGCGCGCATCGTCGCCGCATCGTTGCTGTCGCCCGATGGGAAGACTTGCAACCGCACTCGCCCGTCCGGCGCTCTCCAGTTGCGTACTAGTTCCGGCGGCAGCGTCGCGACAGTCACAGGGCCAGACTGCAACAGCGCGCGTGTCTGGTCGAGCATCACCGCCAACGGTTTCGCCAGCAAGGCGTCCGCGCGTGCGCGCTGCGCGGGCGTGGCGCGCGCAAGCCGCTCAAAGGTGTCCGCCAGCCGGCGCGCGTCCGCCGTTTGGCGTGCGTCCTGCCCCCCTGCGGCGACCGCGCGCAGTCTGTTCGCGCCTTGTATCAGCGCGGTCCGCAACTCGGCATCGCCTGGCGGTGGCGCGACGTCGAACGGGTTGAGCGTCAGGTCGAGCAGCGTCGCCGCATCGTCGATGAGGGCGAGCTTGGCTGCTTGATCCTCGGGCACGAAGCTGTCGAGCGAGGCGACCTGCTTGACTTCGCGCAGCGCCGCGATCCGTCGTGTCAGGTCGGTCGCCTCGGCGCTATCGTGCGCGAGCACGTCGATCGTGTTGGGATTGCGATCGGGATCGCGCATCAGATCGGCAAGCGCCGCCATCGCGGGTGCGCGAGGGTTCCGCAGGTGCAGCGGATTGAAGTCGAACGTGACCCAGGGCAGCGCCACGATGCTCAGCGCGGTCATCACGCCGAACGCGCCGAGCACCCGGCGGCGGTGTACCGCCATCCAGCGATCGGCGGGGGCGAGCGCGGCGATGCCCATCTCGCCGCGTGGCCGGGGCGGGTGTACCAGCATGATCAGCGCGGGCAGCAGCGTGACGGTGAACGCGAGCGCGATCAGCATGCCGAGGCCCGCGATCACGCCGAGTTCGGCGATGCCGATATAGGCGGTCGGCAGGAACGCGACGAAGCCCAGCGCCACCGCTCCGGCGGCGAGCAGCAGCGACGGCCCGAGCACCTCGGCGGCGGCGCGCATGGCGTCTTCCTCGCCGGCTCCGTCGCTGCGCTCGGCATTGAAGCGCACGCAGAGCTGGATGCCGAAATCGACGCCGAGGCCGACGAACAGTGGAATGAACGCGACCGAGATCAGGTTGAGCCGACCGACCGCCAGCAATCCGACGGCGGTGGTCACGACCAGTCCGATGACGATCGTGACCATGATCGCCGCGATCAACCGGGGCGAGCGCAGCGCGAACCACAGCGTGAGCAGCATCGCGCCGAGCATGACGATGCCGACCAGGCCGATGTTTTCCTTGAGCGTCGCGAACTCCTCGTCCGCAAGCGGTACCTCGCCGGTGAGCCGAACGGTAATGCCATGCGCGGCGTCGAGGCCGAGCGCTTGCGCGTGCGCGACGATAGCCGCGTTCGCGGCTTCCCCCGGCATCAGTGCGCCATGATCGAGCACCGTCTGGATGAGGATCAGGCGACGTTTTGGCGCGGCGAACGATCCATTCCCCGAGCCGCCGATCAGGTTCTGCCACGAGAAGAACGCCGGTCGTCCGGCGATCGAAGCGTCGAGCGAACGGGTAAGCGCGCGTATCGGACCGTCGATGTCGGCAAGCGTCGAGGCGCCGCTCGCCACACCATCGAGCGCGGTGTCGAGCACGCCGACCACGCCGCGCAGCGAGGGATCGGCGGCGAGCCCGCCGAGCAACGGTTGCGCCTTGACCAGCGCAGCGGTCGTCTGCGCGACGTCCGCGCGCGAGGCGAACAGCAGACCTTCTCGCGCCAGGAAGTCGCCGCCGTCGGGTCGCTCGACCCGGCGAACGTGCGCGTGATCGGCGCCAAGCACAGCCGCCAGCCTGGCCGCGCCATCCTCGGCGAGTTCGGGCGTCGCGCCGTCGATGATCACCAGCGTCACGTCGGTGAGTTGCGGGAACGCGCGCTCCATCGTGCGTTCCTGCCGCCGCCAATTGACGTCTGGCGAGATCAGCTCGGCGGTATCGGTGCTCATCGTGAAATGCGTCGCGGCGAACACGATCGCGACGGCGAAGATCAGCAGCGAGGCCACGACCGCACGCCAGGGACGCGAGGCGCATATGCCGACAACCAAAGCGATCGGCGAACGCATCAGCGCGACGGCGGTCCGGATGGACCGAGGAAATAGCGCAAGCGGAATGAGGTTCGCCCCGAACGTCCGTCGAACGCGATCACCGCGTCGTTCCACTTGGGCGGCCCGAACATGATGCGCGCATCGCGCGAGAAGCCGATCCCCTCCTTGGGGATGCCGAACAGGCCGCGATCGACCTTGTGATTGTGGTTTTCGTCATGCGTCGCCTGCACCGCGAACCTGCCGGCCGGCAAGCCGTGGACGGCTATCGCGGTAATCCCCACGTGCGCCGGCACTTCGGTTGAGAACGGGCAGTCCTCCTTGGCGAAGTACGCCTGCGGACACACGTCGACATGGATTAACCCGGACGAGTTACGCACGTTTCCAACTTCGACCAACAAAGTTCCGCTTGTAGATGCGGCGATCTCTATTGGCGCGAGCAATAACAGAAGGAGCGGGGCGGCGGACGAGATACGCGAAGAAGGTGGCATCAAAGGTCCTGCGAATGGCAACCGTCGCGCCGTCGCGGTCGGCCGCGCAAAGGCAAGACGACGCTCGGGGTCACGCACCGCGCCAGGGTCAGCGCAGTTGGCTGTCCTTGCTGCCGCGTCGATTGATCCCCGATGTACGGATCGCGGCGTCGCGGATGGCCTGGCAACCGACGCAGGTGCGCGTGCCGGGCAGCGCCAGCCGCCTTCGATCGGCAATCTCCTCGCCGCAATCGTCGCAGTGCCGCGTTCCATCGCCCGCGGGCATCCGCGCGCGCGCGTTCGAGACTGCGTCGCTCACGGTATCGTCGATCTGATCCTGCACCGCGCCATCGCGCGTCCAGCCGCCGGCCATCGATTCTCCCGACCCTCAATGCTGATCCGATCCGAAAATCCGGGCGGACGCGAGCTCGCGCAATCCACCCGGGTAATCGATCCGGTCAACGTGTTCGTGCTACATCTTCGCCAGCAGCGCGATGTGATGCTTTACCACTGGCACGATCTCGGCCGCCGCCTTGCGCAGCGCCGGCGCGGTACCGCCGCTCGCATAGGCTTGCTGCACCGCCAGCGCCTGATTATGCGAAGCCTTCTGCTGCGAAATATAGAGCGCGTCGCGCGCCTGGCCATGTTCGCCCTTCAGTTGCGCGATCTGTTCACTTTGCGCGGGATTCAGCTTTGGCGGACCCGCCTTCACCTTCGACTTCAGCGCCGCAGCCTTCACCATCGCGGTGCTTTTCGTATGATCCTTGATCATCATCTGCGCGAACGAGCGCAAATCGGGCTTACTCGTCGACTGGAGGAGGATCCGACTTGACTCTCGCTCGAACAGATCGCTCGCGCCGGCGGTGGCGACATATTCACCGGGGCTCTGCGCCTGCGCGAAGGCGGGGCTCGCGGCGACAAGCGCCAACGGGGCGGCTAGGATCGAAAGACGGTGCATATTGACTTTCCTCTCGTGCAAGTTGACCCAAAGCTTTCGCGTATTCATCGCGCTCGATCGAACGCGGTCTTCAAGCGGGCGAACGCGTACAATTCGGCGTCATAGGCACCGCGCACGACCTGGCCCATCCCAAAGAACTCATGTGTAACGCCTGGGAACGTCCGTTGTTCGACGCGATCTCCGGCCGCGCGCAAAGCGTCGGCCAGCGTTTCTCCATCCGAACGCAGCGGATCGATCTGCGCATTGACGATCGTCGTCGTCGGCAGTCCGTGCAGGTCCGCATGAACCAGGTCGAGCCGCGGATCGGCCAAATCGGACTTAGCGGTAGAGTAATAATAGGCGAACCAGTTCAGCATCGCGGTGTTGAGCGGCTTTGCGTTGGCGCTGTCGATCCGCGAAGGCAGCGCCGGCGAACTGTTGGCGATCGGATAGACCGCCAGGATATGCACCGGCGCGGTCAGTCGGTTGTCGCGCGCGTAGATCGCGGTAGCGACCGCCAGATTGCCGCCGGCGCTTTCGCCGGCGAGCGCGATCCGGCTCGCGTCGCCGCCCCACGATGCCGCGTTCTGCAGCACCCAGCGATAGGCGGCAGCCGCATCCTCGTGCTGCGCGGGGAACTTCGCCTCGGGAGCATGGCGGTATTCGACCGAGACGACGATCGCGTTCAGCTGCTTTGCCAGCATCCGCGGCGTAGCATCATAAGTGTTGACGTCGGCGATAACCCAGCCGCCGCCGTGGAAATAGACGACAACCGGTAACGGCGCACCCGCCGGCGCGCTCGCCGGCTTGTAGATGCGCGCGTACTGCATCGGATCGGCGCCGTACGGCAGATCAATGGTCGTCACCGCGGGGTCGGGCGCGGGCGATATGCCCTTCAACCGCATCGTCTTATGAAGCGCATCGGCAAACGAGGGTTGGATGCGCGCCTTTACCGGTGTGAGCGTCTCTATCGGCTGGGGATCCAAGGAAGCCAACGCATCGAGCACGTCCTGCATGTCGGCAGCGGCCGGCGCGGGGGCGGTTGCGGTCTTGCCTGGCGGCGGCGGCGGTGGAGCGTTGGGTGACGGTACCGATTGCGCGAGCGCTGCTGTCGCGATCCCCAGACTTAGCGCCGCCGCAAAGGCCTTGTATCCGATCATCCTGCAATCCCTGTCTGTTACTTGCCTTTGCCTCAACAGGGCGATCCTGATCCGGTTCCCTGAAAGGGCATTCGGACATGAGATTCGCCTTGCTCAAAGTAAGATGATTCAGATCAATGGCGCGGATGTAAATCGTCGTGACGGTGTCGGGCATGACCTGCTTGGCCATGCGCGTCGGCGGTGTGAAGGAAATATAACGATGAGAGCCACCCCATAATGGATATTGTATGACGATCACGCTTACCGGCGGCTGTCAGTGCGGTCGCGTTCGCTATACCGCGCAGGTCGAACCTCACGAGGCCTATCTATGCCATTGCAACATGTGCAGGCGCGCGACCGGCGGTGTTTCCATAGCGTTCGTTAATCCGTCCAAGCATGCCGTAACTTGGCATAACGAGCCCGACTGGCATAACTCTTCGCCGATCGCGCGACGCGGATTCTGCGCACGTTGCGGCACACCGCTCGCATTCGATTTCCTCGTCGGAGGAACGAACATCGATCTTACGGTCGGCAGCTTCGACGACCCGACGGCGTTTCGCCCCTCGCACAATTATGCGACCGAAAGCATGCTCGCGCCGTGGACCGACGTGCGCCACCTGCCCGGCATCCGTAGCGACGAGAATGCCAACGTCGTTGATCGCTGGCGCGCGGCGGGCGTGGAACCGCCGGAGTAGTAATCGATGAACCTGCCGATCGGCTTGAGCGAGGTGTCGTGACGTCTCCGGAACCGCTTTTCCTGCCAGGCTACGGCGGCGCGCGGATCGCGGTTCACCGCGTCGGCCAGGGTCGCCCGATACTGATGCTCCACGGATTGTTCTCGAACGCCGAGGTCAACTGGATCAAATATCGCCATGCCGCGAGGATCGCCAACGCTGGCTTTACGGCGATCATGCCCGATCTGCGCGCGCATGGCTTGAGCGACGCGCCGCACGAACCCGCGGCCTACCCCGAGGACGTGCTCGTCGCCGATGCGATGGCGATCGTCGCCGCGTTGGAGCTGTCCGACTACGACCTCGTCGGCTTCTCGCTCGGTGCGCGGACGGCGGTGCGTGGTGTGCTTGCGGGCATGCGTCCGCGCCGGCTCGTGCTCGGCGGCATGGGCCTTGCGGGTCTGGCGGGGTGGGCGCGGCGGAGCGCATTCTTCATCGATGCGATCGACCGGTACGACACGATCGAACGCGGCGATCCGGCCTACTTCGCGCGGGCGTTCATGAAGACGCAGGGGATCGACCGGATCGCCGCGCGGCTGCTGCTCGGATCGGTCGACGATACGCCGCCGGAGGCGTTGACGCGGATCGCGATGCCGACGCTGGTGGTCTGCGGCGCGGACGATCAGGACAACGGCTCGGGTCCCGCGCTGGCGCGGGCGCTTCCCGACGGGCGCTTCGTCGAGGTGCCCGGCACGCACATGTCGTCGGTGACGCGCGCTGAACTGGGCGAAGCGATCGCGCGTTTTCTGGCGGCGTGATCGCGAGGAGGTGAGGTTCGCCCGACCGGCGGGCCAGGCAGCTGCCGCTCAGCCCGAGCTATGCCAAGCCCTGGCTTCGCATGAAGGCGTCGAGCCTCGCCTGGTAAGCCGACTTGTCCGCAGCTGGAAGCCAAGCGGCGGCAAAGGCATTGCGTTCGATCCGGATCAGCTCGGCGCGGCTGAGCGCCGAGGCGCGTTGCTCGCGCAGCATGACCGCGTTCAGGTATTCGCTGCCCATGTAAGCCGGATCGTCCGAATTGATCGTGACCGCGAGCCCCGCGTCGAGCATGCCGCGTACCACTTCGATCGGGCCATTCGGCGTCTCGATCTTGCCCGAGAACGAAGGGCAGACGGTGAACGCCAGATTGCGCGCCTTGGCCAGCGCGATCAGTTCGGGTGACTGCAGGATATTGCCGCCGTGGTCGATGCGTTCGACCTTCAGGTCGACGATCGCCTCGCGGATATGGGCGAGCGAGTTTTCCTGATTGACGTCGCAATGCGCGGTGACGTGCAGGCCCGCCGCGCGCGCCTTGGCGAAATGCTCGGCGAATTTGTCCGGCGGGTTGCCGCGTTCATCCGAATCCAGCCCCACCCCGATCAGGTGCTGCTTGAACGGCAGCGCCGCGTCGAGCGCGGCCATCGCAGATTGCGCCGACAGATCGCGCACGAAGCACAGGATCAGCTGCGAGCGGACGCCCAGCCGTTGTTCGGCGGCGATTCGCGCGCGGGTGATCCCGCCGATCACCGTCGCCATCGCGACGCCGCGCTTCAAATGCTCCTGCGGGTCGAAGAACATCTCGGCGTAGACAATATTGTTGGCCTTCGCGCGCCCCAGGTAAGCATAGGCGAGATCGTAGAAATCCTGTTCGGTGACGAGGACGTTCATCCCCTCGTAGTAGATCTTCAGGAACGTCGGCAGATCGTGATAGACATAGCTCGCGCGCATCGCCGCGACGTCGGCATAAGGCAGGGTGATGCCGTTACGCGCGGCAAGCGCGATCTTCATTTCGGGCTCGAGCGTTCCTTCAAGATGGACGTGGTATTCGGCCTTGGGCAGCGCGGCGATGAAAGCGGCCATGTCCGGCATCTGCGCGGATACTGGCCGTGTCGCGGCGCGGAGCGGCGATGGCATCAGCGCAACGGTCAGCGATGCCGCCGTGATGTCTCGGATCATGTCCCGTCTGTTCACCCGGCGCTCCTGTCGTTGATCGCATCGGGTGCTACCGGGGGCGGGGCTCGGGACAACCGTCTTTTTCGCAACATGGCGGATAGATTAATCGAACGGCTATCGGAACGGAGGCTCGTTGAACGCGCGCAGCTTGCGCGAGTGGAGCCGCGCGCCTTCGCTGCGCAGCAGGTTGCATGCGCTGACGCCGATCGCCAGATGCGCGCCGATCGCCTCTTCATAGAACCGGTTGGCCTGCCCCGGCAGCTTGATCTCGCCGTGCAACGGCTTGTCCGAGACGCAGAGCAGCGTCCCGTAGGGCACGCGGAAGCGAAAGCCCTGCGCGGCGATCGTCGCGCTTTCCATGTCGATCGCGATCGCGCGGCTGAGGCTGAAGCGCCGCGCGCTGGCGGTATAGCGAAGCTCCCAGTTGCGATCGTCGGTCGTCACCACGGTGCCGGTGCGCATCCGCTTCTTCAGCCCGACGCTGCCCTCGCCGCTGACGATCTCGGCCGCCTGCGCCAGCGCCTGCTGCACCTCGGCGATCGCGGGCAGCGGGATCTCGGGGGGCAGCACCGGATCGAGCACGTGATCGTCGCGCAGATAGGCGTGCGCGAGCACGTAATCGCCGATCCGCTGGCTATCGCGCAAGCCGCCGCAATGGCCGATCATCAGCCATGCCTCGGGTCGCAGCACCGCGAGGTGATCGGTGATCGTCTTCGCATTGGATGGGCCGACGCCGATGTTGACCAGGCTGATCCCTTCGCCGCCGCCTTCGATCAGGTGGTACGCGGGCATCTGGTGCCGCCGCCACGCGGTGTCCGACAGCCTCGCACGGGCATCGGGCGTGCGGGCATCGAGATAGAGCCCGCCCGCGCCCGACAACGCCACATATCCATCACCGCCGAGTTGCAGCCCCGCCCAGTCGACGAATTCATCGACATAGCGATGATAGTTGGTGAACAGCACGTAGCGCTGGAAATGCTCGGGCGGCGTACCGGTGTAGTGCGTCAGTCTCGCCAGGCTGAAATCGGTCCGCAGCGCATCGAACAGCGCCAGCGGTAGCGGCGCGTCGGGCTCGGCAAAAGCGATACCATCGGCGATCTCGTCGCCGATATGCGCGAGTTCGGTAGAGGGAAAGTGCGCGGCGAGCTCGAACGGGGTCACGCCGCCAAGCTCCGCGCCACCATCGAGCACGTAGGGGAAGGGGATCGCCTGGCTCGATCGGCCGACGGTGATCTCGACCGCATAGTCGCGCATCAGCAGTTCGAGCTGTTCGGCCAGATAATCGGCGAACAGATGCGGCCGGGTGATCGTGGTCGCATAGTCGCCCGCGCGGCTGAGCCGACCGAACGCGCGGGCGATCTGCGACGTGCGCTCCTCGCCGGTGTAGCGCAGCCGCAGCTCGGGGTAGCACCACGCGCGCTGCGCGACGCGTTCGGGCGGCGGGGGCCGGCGGGTCTGGGCGAACGCGAGGATATCGGCGCGCAACGTCGCGATCGCCTCGTCATAGATCCGCGCGAGGTCGTGCTGGATCGAGGCGGGCTGCTGCATCGGCGCAGGCTATCGCGCGTCAGGAGGCAAGGCAAAGACAATGCGCGCGCCCAGCGCTTGCGCCAGTGCACGCTTTACAGCGCGACGCACGCGGCATAGCCCCACCGGCCATGAGGGTACTGCTTTTGCTCGCCATGGCGATCGTCGTCGGCGCGACTACGGCGCGCGCACGCGATTACTGTCCCGATCGGCCGGGCATTTATACGCCGCCCTGCGTGATCGATCCGGGCAAGCTGTCGTTCGAGACCTCGCTGGGCGATTGGACGCACCAGTCGGACGAGCAATCGATCGAGGATACGGTGCTGATCGGCGACCTGTCGCTGCGCTACGGCATCGCCGAGCATACCGAGCTTCGCTTCGGCTGGACGCCCTACGGCCACGATCGCACGCGCGATCGGGAGAGCGGCGAGATCGATCGCCTGTCGGGCACGGGCGACGTGACGCTCGGCATCAAGCGCAACCTGATCGACCCGACCGGCAAGCAGTTGTCGATCGCATTGCTGCCGCAGGTAACGCTGCCGAGCGGCGGCCGCATGATCGGTTCGGGCGATTGGGGTGCGGGGTTGCTGGTGCCGGTCAGCGTCCCGCTCGGCGGCGCGTTCTCGCTGATCGCGACGCCTGAGATCGACGCGGCGGTCGACGAGGACCGCCACGGCCGCCACCTAGCCTACGGCACCGCCGGCGGAGTGCAGATCGAGGCGACCAAGACGCTCAACATCGCGCTGGAAGGCAGCGTGATCCGCGACGACGATCCGTCGGGCCATGAGACGCAGGCGCTCTTCAGCGCGTCGGCCGGGCTGATGCTGGGCGAGGAGACGCAGATCGATATGGGCGCGCAGATCGCGCTCAATCAGGATACGCCCGACCGCGAGCTATACTTCGGCCTATCGCGACGGTTTTGAGCCGCCGCGAAGCGAAGAGCTCAGGCCGCCGCGTCCTCTCGGTCAATCGCGATCTCGCCTGGTTCGGCGTTGGGATCGTAGGCTTCGGTGAAGCCCGAGACGTCGGCCTCGAACATCTGCGCCATCACATCGACGCCCTGCGCCTGCAATTCGGCCTCATCGGGCGAGCGCGCGACGTTGACCTGGACGGTGACCGAGACTTCCGGGTGAAGCGATACGCGCACGTCGGATATGCCGATCGCCTTGATCGGACGATCGAGCGCGACCATCGCCTTGGTTACCCGAACCGCGTTGGCGCCGCCCGCCTCGTTCAGCGCGTCGACAATGTCGCGCACCGATACCGAGCCATAGAGCTGGCCCGAAGCGGACGAGGCGCGGATCAGCACGACCTGCTTGCCCTCGACCTCTTTGGCCTCGCTCTCGGCGACACCGCGCCGCGCCGCGTTGTCGGCTTCGATCTTCGCGCGGTTCGTCTCGAACACCTTTTTGTTGGCGTCGTTGGCGCGCAGCGCCTTCTTGTTCGGCAACAGATAATTGCGCGCGTAACCGTCCTTGACGGTGACGACATCGCCGATCGCGCCGAGCTTCTCGATCCGCTCGAGGAGGATGATGTTCATCTGATAGTCCTCCTTACTTCACGAGGTAGGGCAGCAGCCCCACGTGGCGCGCGCGCTTGATCGCCTGGCCGAGTTCGCGCTGCTTCCTGGCGGAGACGGCGGTGATGCGGCTCGGAACGATCTTGCCGCGCTCCGACATGAAGCCCTGCAGCAGGCGCACGTCCTTGTAGTCGATGACGGGCGCGTTCTTGCCCGAGAACGGGCAGGACTTGCGGCGGCGGAAAAATGCTCGTGCCATGGTTCAGGCGTCCTCACGTTCGCGGCGACGGCTGCGGTCGCGGTCGCTCTTGCGCATCATCACCGACGGACCGGCCTCGTGCTCCTCGACGCGGACGGTGATGAAACGGATCACGTCCTCGTTGATGCTCGTCTGGCGCTCCAGCTCGGCGACCACGCCCGCGGGCGCGTCGATGTTGAGCATCACGAAGTGCGCCTTGCGGTTGCGCTTGATCTTGTAGGCGAGGTTCTTGAGGCCCCAGGTCTCGGTCTTGACGACCTTTCCCTCGTTGCCTTCGACGATCTCGGTGGCGGTCGTTGCCAGCGCATCGACCTGGCTCTGGCTGAGGTCCTGGCGCGCCAGGAACACGTGCTCGTATAGCGGCACGGATATGTCCTTTCTTCTATGCCGATCGCTGGCTTACCCCGCGTTCATCGCGAGTGGCCCCTCCGGCTTTCTCAAGCCCCGGCGACTGCCGGGAGCGAGCGCCCATAGCTGAAAGCGCCGGCAATGCAAGCGCGGTCCGATCCCGTACGGAGGTTCGCGGGAGCGGTGCCGGCGGGGATTGGTCGTGCGGCAGGATATCTCGATGTCAAAACTCAACCGCGCGCGCCGGCTTCCAGCATGTGGTCGACGTGGACGAACTTCTCGCGCGGGCTTCCGTCGCGGGCGTTGGCGATTTCGGCCTCGTCGATGCGGCGCCAATCGTCGAACTCGACCGGGCGCAGGCCTCGCGCATCGGCCAACCGATCGAACCCCGTGCCGCCGACCTTGCCGCTTTCCGACGAAGCCCGATCGTCGCCCATGTCCTGCGCGATGCGTTCCACGACCGCGAAACCGTCGGGCCGGTTCGAACCGATCGTGCCCGAGGGGCCACGCCGGGCCCAGCCGACGCAATAGAGGCACCCAAGTCCCTCATCGCGCGCGATGCGGCTCTCGTCGTTGGCGAAGCGGCCGGCTGCCTCGTCATAGGGCACACCCGCGATCGGCGACGTCTGATAGCCGATGCACGCGATCACCAGGCCCGCGGGGATCGTGTAGGTCTCGCCCGTGCCGACCGCGCGCGCGCCGTCGAGCCGGGTTCGCTCCACCTCGATACCGGCGACCTTGCCATCGCCGAGGATCGCGCGCGGGGCGGCGAAGAAGTCGAATTCAATCCGCACCGGCTTGGCCGTGCTCAAGTGCTCGGGCGCGGCGACGTGCACCGCCGCGAAGCCACGCAGATGGCTGACCGACTTGCGCTGCCCGGGATCAAGCGTGGCGTCCTCGTTCACCGGCGGCAGGTCGGCGGGATCGACCACCGGCGTCGCGCGCGTCAGGTGGCCGAGTTCGCCAAGCTCCTTGGGCGTCATCGCGATCTGATGCGGACCGCGCCGGCCCAGCACCACGATGCGCCGGATGCGCGATCGGGTCAGTGCTTCGCGCGCATGACGCACGATGTCGCTGCCGGCGAACTCTTCGGGCGTTTTCGCCAGGATGCGGGCCACGTCCAAGGCGACGTTGCCGTTGCCGATCACCACCGCGGTATCGCTCGACAGGTCCGGATCGAGCCGCGCGAACTCGGGGTGGCCGTTGTACCAGCCGACGAAGGCGGCGCTGCCGAACACGTTACCGAGATCTTCGCCAACCAGGCCCAGCCTGCGGTCATGCGGCGCGCCCGTCGCCAGTATGACGGCATCGTAGAGCGCGGTCAGTTCGTCTATCGACACGTCTGCGTTCGCCTCAGGCGCGCCGACGCGCACGTTGCCGACGAAGCGGACGTGACCCGTGAGCGCGGTCGCCTCGAAGCGCCGCGACACCGCCTTGATCGACTGGTGATCGGGCGCGACGCCGCTGCGGATCAGGCCATAGGGCACCGGCAGCGCATCGAACATATCGATCCGCGCGGCGTCGCCCCACCGCTTCACCGCCGCCTCCGCGGTGTAGTACCCGGCCGGTCCCGATCCGACGATGGCGATCTGCGGCATCAATCCCTCCGAGCTTTCGCCCGTGTTACACGCGATGCGCCGCTTTATGAATGCGCACGGACGCGGTTACTGACACTTTCGCATGCCCCTGCTAGGCGCGCGGCATGACCGAGCTCAGCCTGATCCGCAACTTCAGCATCATCGCGCACATCGACCACGGCAAATCGACGCTCGCCGATCGGCTCATCCAGCGCACCGGGGGCTTGAGCGAGCGCGAGATGAGCGCGCAGGTGCTCGACAACATGGATATCGAGCGTGAGCGTGGGATCACGATCAAGGCG